>JAAFJX010000005.1 GCA_013299045.1 Cytophagales bacterium
CATTCGCCGTATAAGTAATGCTAAAAGGCGCTGTTCCCGTCAAATTAACACGGACACGAATGCTATCACCAAAACAAACCTCACCGCCACCTAAAATATCCGCCGAAGGAAGTGGGTGGTGGGTTATTGTAATTGTGTCGGGGAGGTAGCGCTCGCAGCCGGTGCCGAAATTTTGGGCACGAACGATAAATTTTGATGTGCCAGTGATTGATGCCCATGAGGATATATTTATATCAGCACCCGTACCTGGGAAAGAGCCACCGTAGGGGAACATACCTGGCAGGATATACATGGTATAAAAAACACCAGGCTCAGAGTTCAGTACTCTTATTCGTACAAACTCGTCCCCACAGACATAAGCCGCCGCCGCTGCTGATTTGATAGCATAAGGCCTTGGTTTGAAAGTAACTCTGGTTGTATCAAACTTTTCGCAGCCTCCTACTGGGTCAAAAACGCGCACCGAATAGACAAAGGTGGTCGTCGTATGGCCTATAGAGTGGTCTACTGCGGTAGGTGAGAAGGTAGGCGCTGTCCCCAGAGGGCCTGGTATAGGTATGCCATTCCTAAACCATTGGTAGGTAGTAGTAACGGGATTGACTGCATCAAAGGCATTTAGTGTAATACTTGCTGTGCTATCGCAGAGGGTGTGGTCTGGCCCTATTTCGGTGTCTAATGCTCCTAATATTCTGACCATTTGTTTGACAGTATCTTTACAGCCTCGGTTTGTTTTTACGATTAGCGTAACCTCATAAGTTCCTATGGCAGAGTAAGTATACACAGGGTCTGGCAGGACTGAAGTACCTCCATCGCCAAAATCCCACTTCCATTCATCAATCACTGCACTATTAAATGTACTTACCTTAGATGTATCGTTGAATTCTACGGGGTCATTGATACAAACAACAGGCGGGGTCATTGAATAATTGGCGTTCATCATTCTGAAGCCAGCTTCAGGGGCTGCGTTCACTGTCAGCTTCTTTACCAAGTGGCTGGTATCGCCATTGCAAAGCCGCGTTAAAGACCGTATGGTATAGAAACCAGGCGTGGTGTAAACATGGTCGATAGGCGAACCTGTTGCATCAAAAATGCCATCGTCTTCAAAGTCCCATTGTTGAGAAACAACAGCTGCATCGCCTACGCCTGTGCTATAATCTGTAAAAGTAACCTTTTCATTAACGCAAACTGGTTCAAGCGGGGCGTTGCCATCTACTACTATGCCGCCATTGCCAAAAGCAGGTTTCAACTTCAAACCAAAACCAGCCAAGTTGATTTCAGCGAGTGCATAGAAATAAGTGAAAGTAACACAGGAATCTGGTTTTATATCGCCTACCCTAAACGCCAAAGCAATGGCTTGGTCTGCCACTACCGGGGTAGATTCATTGGGTGCTTGATTTGGGTCATAGATGCCGTCGGGGTCGCGGTTAGAAAAGCCTCCTGTAAAAACCCTTGCACGTTTGTCAATCGCACCTAATACAAGTGGCACGTTTGTAAGCAAGCCACGTGCATAAACGATGGCTGTGTCGGGGTTGGCTGCAATGCTAGGAAAGCCTGGTTGGCGACGCACGAAATTACTTGTTGTAAAATTAGTACTCCAAGGCTGCTCGTTGTCTGGATCTACATTTCTGAAGTACTCAACCGATTGCAGAGTAACCGTACCAGTATTTTTGAGCACCATTTCGACAACAAAATAGAGACTATCTTTGTCCAAACGCACTGTTTGCTCTACCAAGAGGGATTGCCCTGCGCCACCCGTGGCGGTTCCGCGCCAGCGGGCTACTTTTTGGTCTGGTGTGCTTTCATTAACGTGTAGCGTAGCAGGAATGTTGAATGTGCCCATCATGCCAAAATTATTGCGATTGACAGCACTAGCACCTAGTCCCCATTCTACGCCCCACCCCTCTTCGGGTGAGCCGGGAACGAAATAGTCCCCCATGTAATTAAAGAGTGTGGGGCCTGGCCCGTGCGAAGTGCCAGCTCCCCAGCCGTCTTTCTGCCAGTCGCAGACAAAGCCCAAACTAGAACCAGCAGGCCGCGGGTGGAAGCCAGCAGGTGCTGTTGCGCCGCTACCAAAAGAGCCTGAAGCGTGAATACCGACTTCTGTATAAGTCCCTTGCAGGAATATTTGGGCGTTGGCTTCACGCCCCCCAACTCCCCCTACAAAGATGACGAATACACAAATCCAGAAAAAGGTAAGAATTTGTTTCATTAGCCAAGTGTTTTAAAGATAAACGATAAATTGCATTTTAGTAAGAAAGACTCCTGAACAGTACAAATTATCAAAGAGGCATTTTAGCCCTTGTGCTGCTTAGGTAGCGTAAACGGTGTGCTAGTGTTAGAATATCCTAAGAACGGTCTTAATTATAGTCGTATTTAGCGCATTAAACTTTGCGCCATTCTTTTAGTAATGTTATTGTTAGCTAGTGCGTTATTTCTTTTGAAAGAAAATACAAGAACTAAGCCATGTTATTACGCATTCTTTTGCGTTTATAACGATTCGCAAAATTAATCATTGTTTTATTATAAAAAGACAAAATAATATTTTTTTTATTGCACTTTAAAAAGAATCTATTGCAGAAATATGGTTTAAACAGGAGTTAAAACTTTATCTCTGCTCCTTCATGGCAGAGTATCTACATTTTTTTGTATTATAGCTTAATTCTCTATCTTTGTGCGTGCATCTCAATCAATATAGAATTTACATTTTGGTTGATAACAAAACGTGTGAAAAATTGTTTGATACACATGGTTTATTCTCTATTGTATTAGGTACACTATTTACTTGCTAAATCAAAGAAAAATGAAAAAAGTTTCTATTTACATTCTACTCATAATAAGCGCATTATGGGTGTTTTCCTGTGGTAGCGACCCGGTGAACCCACCACCACCTGCTGACGAAAAACCTTCTTTGCTCCTTTATAGCCCTGCCTCTTTGGAACTGGCTTTTGGCAAAGCGGGCGCATCTGCCTCCCCCACCATCAAGGGTAAGTTACCAATGAGCTATGCACTTAGCGCAAGCCCAGACGGCAAAGGACAGCTCACCATCAACAGTTCAACAGGCGTTATTTCGGCGACAGACAAGCTAGAAGTAGGCACATATCAGTTAAGCGTTACTGCAAGTAACAGTGCTGGCTCAGCTACTTTTGACAAGATTTTCACCATCACAGTTACGAAAGGTACAGAAGCACCTAGCGCGCTCAGCTATAGCCCCAATAGCCTTGAAACCACAGTTGGAACAGCTATTAGCTCGGTTGCACCTAAACTAAGCGGAACATCTCCCTTTACGTTCAGCATGACCAGCACACCCGATGCCAAAGGTAAAATTAGCATTAATACCAGCACAGGCGTAGTTAGCGTGGCAACAGATGCGGCCGAGGGTACATATAAGGTGAGCGTAACGGCTGCCAACTCTGCTTCTTCTAAGACCTTTGCAGATGCTCTTAGGGTCGTTGTAAAGCCAGGTACTAGCACAAAGACTACTACCTTTGAGGCCGATATACGTCCACTTTTGGTAGGCAAATGCGCAAGCTGCCATACGACAGGCACACAGGGTTCACGCGGCCAAGATTGGCGCAAGTATGCTGATACCAAAACCTGGGTAGAAGATATTATTCGCACAACCGCCAACAAAACTATGCCACCTGGCACCAATGACCTTACCACCGCTGAAGTGGATTTGATTAGGAAGTGGAAAACAGATGGGTTGAAAGAAAAATAGAAACACCAAAAGCTACTCAATTATTAAAGCCTTGCTCGGTTATAGTGCTTCGCAGGGCTTTACTTTTTGTGTTTTTGTTAGAAAAGTCGCTTGATTCGTCGCAGTTTTTGTTCTGGTGCTTCTGGGGGTAGAAAGTCGTGTGTTTTTATCACAACTTCATTAATTTTTTTTTCCTTGAGAGTGGCCTCCAAAGCCGTTAAAAAAGCCATCATGCCCGATTCTTTGTGCTCCTCAAAAATCAAATGCGCATGAATGATTTGCGGAGAAACTTGTAGGAGACGGTAGTCATCGGGCGGGTTTGGTAAGGTGTAAATAAATTGCCGAAGCGTATCAGGGAAGAGTTTTTGAGTATTTGCGAAGACGAATACATCATCTGAACGGCCTTCAATTTGACTGATAACCTCAAAAACACTTCCGCAAGGGCACTTTTCAGTACTTTCGTGTATGATGTCGTTCAAAACATAGCGTAGAATAGGTTGCGTAGAGCGCCTAAAGTCTGTGATGATGGGGTGGTACTTGGTTTTGGTTTCGTCCAGATATTGTTTTTCAATTTGGACAATGTCCTCATGAAAGTGTAACCTTCCTGCCGAACAAGTAGAGGCTAAAAAACCCTCTGTGCATTGGTAGGCTTGATGAACAATTTGTCCGAATGTTTTTTGAATGAAAGTTTCGTCTTGTTTTTCAAGAACTTCGGCCACAGAGATAATGCGTTTTGGGCTCAAAAAGGGCTTTTTATGCTGCTGCTGGGCTATGTGTAACAACACCGAAGAGGGGGCCACAAGGACATCAGGCCTGAATGATTCTAACTGCTGCATGAGCATAGAAATAGGCTCTTTAAGGTCAAAAAAGCAAAAATTAAAAAAATAGGATTTTACGGACTCATATAGATTGCTGTTAGCACGTAAAAAAAAGGCTACTTTTTGCTGTTTAAGTTTTAATGGGAGGAGTGTCCTCAGCACGTAGGCCACCCATTCGGCTCGCTCCCGCACGGAAACCACAAAGACACCACGCTGCCCGCTTGTACCCGATGAAAGCCCAACGGTATAGCCACGTAGCGTCTGCTTAAAGTGCCTTATTTTTTCGGCTTCTTCGGCTGTTTTCTGTACCTGCTCCAAGTCTAAATTAGCGGTATTGAGGCGATTAAAATGCTTGAGCATTTGGGTTTTATCCATAGAAGGCCATTGTGTCCAATCCGAGTTTTGTGCAAGTTGCTCCTTGACCCATGCTGAACGCTGCGCCAAATGTTTTAAATGAGCTTCTATTTGCTTTTTTTGCCATGCTTCTAGCTCTTTGCGAGTGGAAAACTGTGGCAGTCGCCAGTTTTTAATCAAGCTGCGAACTGCCCAGAATATCAGATGAATCTGCTGCATAAATGGCTCTATTTTAACTGACTAATCATTAAAATTCTGGTTGTTACCCCATCTTTTCAGCAAGGTATCATTTTTTTTGTATTCTGCATTGAGTTCTGAAGCAATAATATGCGCATCGTTTTGAATCATCTTAAAACATAAACCGCTTCACTGCGTTTATGCACTATAATTGTTTAGCCTTTTGCAAGCATGATAAGCCTAATTAACCCATACACACAAGATATTTTCCAAGAAATACCTACTCATACAGAGCAAGAATTGACTAAAAAACTCAAAAAATCAGCAATTATACAAGCAGAATGGAATTTTGGTCGTATAGAAGACCGCGCCATACTCTTGAATAAACTTGCAGCAGAAATTCAAAAAAATGAAAAAAACTGGTGCGAAGCCATCGTCCTCAGTATGGGCAAGCCCTGGAAGCAGGCTATTTCTGAAGTAATCAAGTCGGTAGATTTATGTCAGTATTATGCTGCGGAGTTACCGCGTTTTTTAGAGGAGCGTCTTTATGAAAATTATTCGCCAAGCCAGGTAAAGGTATGTTTTGAGCCTCAGGGTGGGGTTTTGGGTATTATGCCCTGGAATTTTCCGCTCTGGCAGGTCATACGCTTTGCCGTACCAGCGCTTGCAGCGGGCAACACGGTTTTGCTCAAACACGCCCCAAACGTGAGTAATTGTGGTATTTTGTTAGAAGAAAATATGCTAGATGCAGGCTTCCCCGAAGGCGTTTTTCAGAGCTTAATTCTTGAAAATAAGCAGATTGAACAGGTTATTGCAGATAAAAGCATAGGCACGGTCGCTTTTACTGGTAGCGACACCACGGGGCGAGTTGTGGCAGGTTTGGCTGGGAGTTATCTCAAAAAAACAATTCTTGAACTTGGCGGTAGCGACCCTTTTGTGGTGTGTGATGATGCCAACTTAGAAGAAGCAGCCAGAGTTCTGACGCTCTCACGCTGCCAGAATGCTGGCCAAAGCTGTGTGGCGGCCAAGCGCTTGCTCGTGCAAGAGACCGTAGCAGATGTATTTTTGGCTTTGCTCAAGAAAAATTTTGCTGCTCTGAAGTTAGGAAATCCACTCCACGACAGCACCGATATAGGCCCTCTGGCGCGAGCGGACTTGGCAGAGAAGCTATCCTTTCAACTACTTAAAAGTCAAAAACTTGGGGCAGAGCGCTTGGCTGGTGGAAAGCAGCAAGGCTGGGCATTTGAGCCGAGTATTTGGGTGAATGTCCGAAAAGGTATGCCACTCTACGAAGAAGAGATATTTGGCCCTGCGCTTGCCGTTCAGACCTTTAAAACAGACTTAGAAGCGGTATCTTTAGCAAACGATACGCGGTTTGGACTTGGCTCTACGGTTTTTGGCCAAGAAGAGCAAAGGCTTACATTTTTTGAAGAACAGATAAAGGCTGGCTCGGTTTACACCAACACGCTCATGCGCTCGGACAAACGCTTGCCCTTTGGCGGCGTAAAAGATTCAGGTTATGGCCGTGAGCTAGGCGAATTTGGCATCAAAGAATTTTTGGCCGTCAAAACAGTTTGGCGGAATTAGTCTTCCGAGCGAGTTTTGACCATTTCCTGATAAGGAACAAAGACCTCAAAGCCTTTTTCTAAGAAATATTGACGTGTTTCTGCTTCACTGCGTGCGCTTGTTACGAGCACAAAGTCTCCGCCCCATGCTCCCAAAGATTTCACCTGTCCCCAATAATCTTGAAAATACAAGTCCTTAACTTTAGTGAGTTGCAAACTTTCTGCAATAAGTTGTTCGTGCTTATTGAGTAAATCTTCAAAATCATTTAAAATTCTTACTTTAACAAATTTTTTGGATATTTTTGTTATCTTCTGAACCAATTTTTCTTTTTTACGGGTAATTTTTTGAATAGCCTTGTAATAACTGATGCCATCAGCCGAAGACTGCTTCTGCCCTAAATAGACAAAGTATAGCTGTTTTTTGAAAGGAGGGTCAAAGAGTGCTTCTGTTGTTTGCTGGCCTTCAGGATGCTTTTCATAGAAAATAGGGCCGTCAGAATCTGCACAAGCTACATCATAACCTGAACCACCAAAGGTTTTGGCCAATAGTTCAAATGGATTCACACCTGCCCATTTGGCTACACTGTGTATGAGCGTGGAGCTAGAGCCAAGCCCCCAGAGGCGTGGAAATTCTAAGTAAGTTTCTACAAGAACAGATTCTTTATCTTTTAAAAAATTAACAGCGAGTTTTTTTGCTACTTTCAAGACCTTTTCTAGAACGAGAGACTTTTGTTCTGCATATTTTTCTAAGCAATCAAAATTTTCGCCATCAAAAACTGCCTCAAACCAAAGCTGACCGTTGCTATCATAGCTTTTCCAGTGCAAAATCTTTTTCGCTGACTGGCTGTATGTAACCTTTAGGCGCTGACCGAGGCGCGTTGGTACGGCCAAAGCGGTTGCGCCATCGAGTACGAAGTACTCACCGCTTAACAACAACTTTCCCTGACTGTAAAAGAGCGTATCCAAAATTATGTGGGGCTTGCTATTTTAATTAATTTTGAGTGGTACGTGTTTGCCTACTGCAACAATACTTCACAAAAACGCAAAAACGTTTTTTTTGTTTTCGGTTTTCAACTGAATTATTCAGGCTTTTTGCCTAAAGAGGGATTTGGTAAGACCTCAGAAGGTATTATGTAAACATCTTCGCCTTCGCGGCGCATGAGGTGTTTTTCGCGTGCAATACGCTCCAAAAGGTAGGGCGATTGTTTGAGAGCGCGTAGTTCCACTTTGATTTTACTAATCTCTTCGCTATAAAAATCTTTTTGAGATTGCAAATCCGCTTTTTCTTGTTTCAGTTTGTACTGATTCATCAGGTCATTGCCATCAAAGAAAAGCATCCAGAGCGCAAAAGCCAGCGTGCTCAGTACGTAAAAATTGCCAATAACACGCCAAGATTGCTTTGTAGCCATAGAATTTTATTCGTTTCAAAGCCCAAAATTAAAATTTTATGTTTGAACTATCTAAAAAGTGGCTTTTTTTTTTGCAAAATTCAAAAACACGTTGCATTATTGCCAATACGTTTCTCTCTAAAACGGCAATCTATCTTCCAAAAAATGTTAACACAGCAGCTCCTACAAGATTTTGAACGTTACGAAGAGCCTTCTTTGCGACACCGCTTTTTCAAGTTTAGAGACCTTTTTACCCTCATAGAGTTTCATAACAATCCGCAAAGTCCGTTCAAGATTACCAAAATGGGGTCGTCCGCACAAGACCGCTCTATTTATTCGTTTACCTGTGGTAAAGGCCCTATCAAAGTGCTGCTTTGGTCTCAAATGCACGGCGATGAGCCTACAGCCACCATGACCTTGTTTGATATTTTTAATTTTTTGTCGGATAGAAATGATAGCTATCAGCCTATTAGAGAGCTTATTTTCAGCAAGCTAACATTGGTTTTTATACCTATGCTCAATCCTGATGGGGCAGAGGTGTTTCAGCGACGCAATGCCTTGGATATTGACCTGAACAGAGACTATCAGAGTTTAAGCTCGCCAGAATCCAAAATTTTGCATGACTTTGCGCATCAATTTAAACCTCATTTTGCGTTCAATTTGCACGACCAGAGCCGCTATTATGCCGTAGGAAATACGGCAGAGCCTGTTGCTATGGCCTTTTTAGCGCCTGCTGCCAACGAAGAACGCACTTATACCCCCACACGCAAAAACGCCATGGCTGTTATTGCCTGTATAGTGGAGTCTTTAAAACCGATTATAGGCGCACAAACGGCTAAATATGCCGATGACTTTGCGCCACGCTGCTTTGGGGATTCCTTTCAAAAATCTGGCTATAGTACCATTCTGGTAGAGTCTGGCTATGTGCCACACGACGAAGAAAAACAGACCGTAAGACGCTATACATTTGCCTCTATTCTGAAAGGCTTAGAAGCCATTGCCTCAGAATCCTATAAAACAGCTAACATAGAAACCTACGAGAGCATTCCTCTGAATAAAAAGGAGCGTTTTTATGACCTTATTTTGTCTGATGTTTTGGTTACTTATTCGGGCAAAAAGTATGTCATGGATATAGCCATCAACATCAAAGACAAATTAGAAAACACGAATTTGCATCGCCCGGTTCGCTATTTTATGGTGGCAGATGTGGGCGACCTGCGCTGTTTTCATGCCTTTAAACACGTGAACGGTCGCTTTATGGAAATTGTGAATATTGAGCCTATTGCCATTGACCAGAAGGCAGACTTTAAGCTACTCAGTGGCAAAGATATAGTTCTAGAATTTGCCAGAGGTTTCCTTAAAAGTGAGGCTATTTTTACAACGGTTAAGGTTTAGGCTATGGGAATAAGCGCTTTGTCTGAAAGCGACTGGAACTTTATAGAGGCAAACTGGTACGCCAACATCAACGATTTGATGCTAAAATATGCGAAGTTATCTCATTATCCATCACTGCTCCAAGAGCTGCTGACCCGTCAAAAACTGTTTGATAAGCACCCCGAGTGGGCCAGAAACCCGAGCCTGCGCTTTCAGAACAGTTTGAGTGCCGAACAGTGCTCTTCTTGGCTCACAGCACGGGCTAAAGCCCGCTTTATTCAAAATAGGCTTGCTCAAAAGAGTATTTGTATAGACCTTACCATGGGTTTGGGTGTGGATACGTCATACTGGGCAGAGCTATTTGAGCAAGTATATGCCGTAGAGCGTCAGCAAGAGCTTATCAGCCATGTTAGGGCCAATTTTGAGGCATTAAGCATTGACAACTGTACTTTTTATGAGGGCGATGCCAGCGTTTTTTTAGCTGAATATACCCACGTTAAGGCCAATTTGATTTATATAGACCCTGCCCGCCGCCATGAGACTGGCCGAAAAGCCTTTCATTTTAGCGATTGCAGCCCCAATGTAGTAGAAATGTTGCCCAATTTACTGAGCCGCTGTGAATTGCTTTTGATTAAAGCGGCTACGTTTTTGGATATATCGGAGGCAATGGCCGAACTTAACTCTCCTACCGAAGTTCTGGTTATTGCTCTCAAAAATGAATGTAAGGAGGTTTTGTATCTGTGCGGTCAGAATGTTCAGCATGGGCATTGCAGCACCTTGAACATTCTGAACGAAGATGAAGTGCAATCCTTTGATTTTGAACGAGAGGCAGAGAAAAACCTTGCGCCTGTATCAGTTTCTGCTCCACAGAAGTATATTTACGACCCGAACCCTGCCATTATGAAAGCGGGCGCATTCAAAACTATTGCGGCAGCATACGGGTTAGCAAAACTGCACACACACACACACATTTACACAAGCGAAATACTGCATCATAGCTTTCCTGGGCGCATTTACCTACTCAAAGGCGTTTTAAAAGTAGAGAAAAGTCCTTTTTTGCCTATCAAGGCCAGTGTTTTGCTGCGTAATACTCCGCTTTCGGTAGCAGATGTTCGTAAAAGGACGCAGGTTCAGGAAGGAGGATTGGCTGTTTTGTTGGCTGCCAAACTCATGAATAATGAGCAGCGTTTGCTTTGGCTTGAGCCGCTTGAAATCGCTCAAAAATAGTTTAAGAAAGCCCAAAACTTGCGTTTGTTAAGGTAGCCATAATCCCTATCGTTGGCGTAGGCTTCTGCCTCAAACGGATTTTGGCGATAAGCGTCCCAGTGCGATAAACCTCGTCTGCGCCTTTTAAAATACTCCCAAAGATACCAAGCATAAAAAGGAAGAATGAATAACTCCAGCGTTTGCGCAAAGTGTATGCGTTCATGATTAAGCAGGCGTGCGTCCTGTTTATACATTTCATCTTTTAAGAAAATAATCGGAAAAATGGCTAGTGCAACCATATTGGTCATGTATTTTGTCTTGAATAACCATTTCCAAACAACGGTAATTTTTAGGTGGTGCATAATTCCTTTACAAATTGATGTTTTAATACTTCATAGGGCAATGATTTACAAAAAAAGTAGTCTGAAAACGGAGCGCAAAATTAGAACAAAATTCCTGATGCTGCTCCTGTCATAGACAATCTCGTAGCTGCAAGCTGCCGCCATATTACCAAACGGACGTTAGTGGCTGCTTTTATTTTTTCCATCCAACATTTTTTTTCCATTGTTCAATTTCCTGCCTTCTTTGTTCAAAGTCTTTCGGTGGTGATTGATTTTCATTTTTTGCTTGCCTTCTTATTATTTGTATTTGTTCTTCTAGAGTATGAAGTCCAATTGATTTTCTTCTTTTGTTTACTTTGGCTAAGTCGTCGAATGGATTTGGGCTTAATTTTCCGTTTTCGTCCCAATCAAACTGCGTTCCGTAAAGCTGAGGTTTTTCTTCAAACACGGCTATTCTGTCGGTCAAATATGCTAAATCTTTTGGTTCTGCTTTATTTTCACTAACTGCTCTTTTCAATAGCTTTGCGCACTTTTTCATAAATTTAGGTTGTCCAATAGAATGTTGTATGACCAACCAAGTGGCTTCGTTTGCTTCTTTGCCAACTTTGTCTGTGGTCGGATAACCAATTTTGTCTATTATGTTGTTTAGGGTTTTAGCATTTTTGTTGTGTAACTCTTTCATTTTTTCATGATAACCTTCGCTAAGTTGCCCACTTTGCGCAAGTTTGTCTCTCAAAGTTAAGTCCGCTTTTTTAAGCTCAATGATTTCTTTAGCTATGCTTTTATAGTCCATTTTTTATGCTTATTTTGTTTATAACTGATATTCAACTAAAGTTGCCTCTAATGGTTTGAGGCATTTGAAAAACGGCAGTCCAGGATTTATACAAACTGAAAGAATTACAGATGTTGAGTTTATAGCCGTGTTTCCCACTGTTGCCAAATACAGTGTTACCTGCCGTTTTGTGTTAAAATTGTTTCTTGTTATTTGATTTTCTTTCCTACCATTTTGTTACCTCCCTGAGCAAAACTAAGGCTTTCCACCATGCCGTTACTGCCTAAATTAAAAACAATTTGCGCACCCATCTCTTTGATAAAGAAACTGTTCTCGGTTTGAGCAAAAAGTTCAACTGCGGGCTGTCCCATAGCCTTTGCAAAAAGACGGTCATTTTCCATTTCTATCTCAATCTGAAAAGAGGGTTGTAGTTCATAAACACCAACGTATTTAATAAGAATTTCGGGTGTCAAAGAGATAGTTTCTCTCTCTGATGCTGGCTTTTTATCTGTTTCTGTACCCACACTTTTTTTGATACGGTCTGCATACAGCACTTGTTTTTTGCCATCTTTTACCGAAAACTTATAGGTTGTAAAGCTGTTTTCAAACTTAAATTCGTTTTCCGAAACAGGCAAGAGTATAAGAGGACGACCACCCTCACGCATACTGTAAAGCACGCCATTGTCGTAAGTGATAAACCGAACAGCCTCCTCAAATTGGTAAGCACCCACCCATTGTTTTAGCTGTTTTTCCGAGAGTTTTGTCGTTACTTTGTCTGTCATTGGCTTGCCCAAAACCATAGCCATTGCTTTGAGATTATAGACTTCGGGGCCTTTGCCGTCTTCTGCATTACTCAATACAATGGCATAGCTGTTGCTATCTGGCACATAAATACCAGAGGTAGCAAAGCCATCGATGCCGCCAGTATGCTCGACTGTTGCCTTGCCCGCCAATTCGTTTATAAACCAACCATAGCCATAATTGCTATTTTTTCCGTTAGCCAACGCATGGTTTGTAAAAGCAAGTTGCTTGCTTTTTTCAGTAATTAAGGTGTTTTGGCGAATAGCCTTGTGCCACAAAAACATATCGTCAATGGTGGACAGCAACGAACCAGCAGCGTATAAAACAGTGCTACTTAAATATTCGGGATTTTCGTAGTTGCCCTCATAAAGTTGATAACCATTTGCTTTGTTTGGAATAATCTTGTAATTGTTTGCATAATACGAATTTTTCATGCCGAGTTTATCAAAGATGTTTTTTTGGATAAAATCTTCATAGCTCATTGCTGATGTTTTTTCGATGATATAGCCCAAAAGAACATAGCCCGAATTGCTATACGCATACTTTTCGTTGGGATTAAATTCTAATGGCAGGCTTTTGAAACTATTAATAAGTTCTTCGGGGGTAATATCCAACCTCATTTTATCTCTAAATTCGGGCAAATTGGTGTAACTTTTAACACCAGATGTATGATTGAGCAAATGATGAATCGTAATTTCATTTCCTCTTGGATAATCAGCAATATATTTTGACAGAGGGTCTTGCAAACTCAATTTGCCTTGTTCCAGCAACATCAAAATTGCCACACTTGTAAATTGTTTGGTAATGGAAGCTAACTTTAATACATTTTCGGGCTGCATTGGCACTTTCAGTTCCAAATTTGCCATGCCAAAAGCCTTTCTGTAAATAATTTTGTCGTCTTTGGCAATCAAAACTGTTGCCCCTGGCGAACTGGCGGGATACGCCTGTTGAAAAATGGCATCGATTGCTGCCTCTACATTTGGGGTGGAAACCACGCCAGAAACTGGATTTTCATTGGCAGCCACCTGCTTGCCTTGTCCGAATACGAGTTGAGTAGCTAAAAGTGCTACCAATATGAATGTATATTTCATTGTTTTTGCAATTTTAAAATTAAATAAATAAAAGAATATAAGTGTTTTTTTGAGCAATACGCTACCTGCCTTACGAAGTGAAGTTTTAAAATTTGTGAGAAAAATTGATGTTTAAAATCTGTGTGTTTTACCTTCGCAGATAGAAAAAATAAGCCAAATAACTCAAAGCAAGGCTAAAAGCCATGATAGCTAAGGAATGAATGTGAACGGGGGCAGTGAGGTACACCATTGTCAAGCCCACACCCATGCCACAACACAAAATAGCCAGCTTGACAACCTCCTTGTGATTGTTTTTGTCGTATTGGCTCAACAAATAGGCAGATAATTGTTCGGACATTCCTCTCTCTATGAGTTTGCTTTTTAATCGGAAATCCAAAAAATACTTGACCAGAGAAGTGAGCATAAAGACCAAAAAACTGATAAACAAAATAGGAAGTCCAACGCCAACTATTTGTTCTGCTGGCAAAACCTCCACTGCCTGCGATGGAGTGGCTGCGGTTGTGTTGCTTTGTGCAACAACATTGGCAGCGGTGGCAAAGCAGACCAAAAAACTTATGATTATTTTTCCCATTGTAATGCTGTTTTGAATGATTTTGTATTGTAGGCTTTTGCCTGCAAAATACCCTAAATTGTTACTTCATTGGACAGGCAAGTGAATAGTTGGTTGCAAATTATTTCCAAATATTTTTTTCTCCTCGATTTTGTGTGCTTTGTATATATCGGCTATCAAAAATACCAAAACAAAAATACTTGTGCCAAATAACAAAAAATTGCTAAACAAGGGCATGGCAGAGAAAATACTAAAAATTTGAGGCACAAAAGGCAGAGAAAAACCCAAAATGACAAGCAATAATAAAATCAAAACTCCCCACAAAATTAGCTCTTGTTTGCTGCTTTCTTTTCTTTCATAACTCACAATTTTGTCCATCACCACTGTTGTAACGTCAAACGAAAAAGTTTCGGGTGCTATTTTTTGAATCTCAGCCACCAAGTGCTGATAATTTTCAAACCTTGCCCGACAGTTTTCACACGCCAGCAGGTGCGTGGCTATGCCGTCTTCTTGCGTTTCTTTCAACAGAAATGCTTGCAAAGTTTCTTCGGTCAGATGTTCGTTTTTCATAAGTGCTTGTTGTTTTAAAAAGGCGTTGTTAGAGATGACATCTCTCGAAAAGATGTCATCTTTAAAAATACCTTATATTGTCTTTTAAAATTTTCCTTGCCCTCGCCAAATAACTTTTGATAGTGCCTTCGGGCAAATTAGTAATGGCTGCAATTTCTTTGTTTGGCAATTCTTCCAAATGGTACAGCGTAATTAAGGTTTTGTATAAAGGGGGCAATTTGTCTATCTCTGCCTGAATAATTTCCAAAGTTTCTGCTCTGATAGCCTCTGATTCTGGATTTTCGGTTAGTGCAAACTTCGTTTCCAGCTTTGTATCGAGTTCAAGGATAGGAATTTTCTGTTTTTGAAGATAATTGACAGTTGTATTGTAGGCAATGTTGCCAATCCAAGTAGATAATTTAGATTTGAGTTGAAAAGACGACAAATTTTGATAGGCTTTGAGATAAATATTCTGCACAAGGTCTTTTTGGTCGTCTGCGTTGGTTGTCATTTTTCGCACAATCTGTGTTACCAATTTTTCTGTATCTTTTACCACCACAGCAAAAGCCTGCGTGTTGCCACCCAAAATTTTAGCTATTAGCTCTCTATCAGAAAAATGATTGTTTTCATTGCCCATATAGTTGATTAGACAGGCAGGTGATAATCTGGTTGCAAAAATAATTGACTTTTTTTATCTCATCGCTATTCATTTCTTTCATTCATCTGAAGACCCTAAAAGAGCAAGATAGTCAGCGTGCTTTTAGGAAACAAGCTTTCGGCTTTATTCCCCCACCAAAACAAAAGCCCCCCAGTAATAGGGTTCAGGAAAGCGTTTTTTGAGTTTTAGTTGGGCAGTTTTGAAGGCATGGCGCTTGCTTTGGCCTTTGAGCAGAGCGGTGTAAAACGCGGTCATAAGCGTTTGTGTGGCCTCGTCGTCCACCTTCCAGAGGCTCATAAGCACAGACTTTGCGCCCGCTTGCTGGAAGGCGCGCTGCAGACCAAAAACCCCCTCGCCAGTTTGAACATCGCCCAAGCCCGTTTCGCAGGCAGACATCACAACGAGTTCGGTGTTATCTAAAGTCAAGTTCATAACCTCTTCAGCCGTCAAAATACCGTCTTCTTCTTTAACAACAGGCATTTGACTGCCTGCTAACAAAAGACCTGAGCGCATGAATGGATTTTTCAACAAGGTTCTATTCATTGCTGTTTGTATATCTTTAACCTCGTTTTCGGCTATCTCAGGCATAAAAAAGCCGTGTGTGGCCACGTGCAAAATTGTTGGGCTTTTTAGGTTTTTAACTGCTTCTTCCGTAGCATTTTCGGCCAAGAGCAAGTTGACGTTCAACTTTTTTTCTTTAAAGAGAGCGAATATGTTTTCAACTTCTTTTTTCGTACCAGGCAGTAAGGCTACCGAACCTGCCATACCAACAGCAGACTGAACCCGCGAAAAACTTGCTGTGCGAATGGAGTTGTTGGTAGGTTCAATAGACCTAGAACCGTAAGTTGGATAGCCCAACAGGTGAGCCTGGTAATTGTTGTAGTTTTGATTTAGAGCACGACTCTTCTTACTGAGTTCAATCAAGTCGCGGCTACTACCAATGAGCTGAATACTGGCCTCTTCCAAAAGAAACTGGTCAGTTTTAGGATTTCTCAAAGTATTCAGGCTGAGTTGATGGAAAACACCATCTGGCGAAAAATAGATTTTTTTGAAGCCTTTTTTGTTCAAAACCTGGAGCTTGTCAGCGATAGGTTTCCAGAAAGTTGTGTATGAAACAGTGTCCTCTATTTTAAAATTGATGCAGTTTCTGTAAAAGTTGAGATACGCACCCTCCAAATCTTGTGCAGATTCAAAAACACAAAATGTTGGATAGCTTTCTGTTTGGGCGGTCAGGAAGAGAGCTATATAAGCCGAGCCTGTTTTTACTATTTCAATAAGGACTTCATCTTTAGTGAGCTCCGCTTTTACATCTTGCCATTTGTAGGACTTTGTTTGAATACTCTGGCCAAAAAGCTCGGATTTTTTAGAGAGCTCTTTTTCTAAGTCATTGATTTCATTTTTGATACTCTTCAAATCGAGATTTTGTTCTTTTTGTACCTCAAGCGGTAACAGATACAGTTTATTGTAAGTAATGCGTCTTTTTTTCCAATCGTTAAATTTATTTATCAAAACGGTGTCGGCACTGTTCAAAATAGCTTCTTTTATTCTCTGTGACGAAGAAAAAATGATTCCCTTCGTAAAAAGGGTCTGGTTATAAAGGTCTGCCATGATGGTAGGCTTTTGTTCTGAATAGTTTTTGGCAAAGAGTGAAAAACTATTAAAATAGACGCGAACGGCCTGCCAGTAAGCTATTTTTTCTTGTTCCGAGAAGCTAGGAAACAACGTTTTTATTTCTTCGCATTTATTTTGAATGGCCTCAAAATAAAGCGGTTCTGCTTTTTCATAAAACGTCTGTTGCTGATATAAATTGGCTAGGTTATTACAAGAATTTGCATAATCTGGATGATTTTTACCAAAGATTTCTGCTATAATATTCTTGGCCTCTATGTGAAACAACTCTGCCTTGTCATAAAAGCCATTGTCAGCATATAACTGTGCTAAATTATTGCATGAGTTTGTATATTCAGGGCTTTTTTTGTCCGAAATGCTTTCCAATATGCCGCTTGCCTCAAAAAAAAGTGCTTCTGCTTTATCATAAACTTTTTGACTCGCATACAAGACCGCAAGATTATTGCACAAACTGGCATATTTGGGGTGTTTTTTTCCAAAGACATTGACAATTATTCCTTTTGCTTCTAAGTAAAGCGGTTCTACCTTGTCATACTTCCCTTGCGTACGATACAAAATGGCTAAATTTTGGCAAGAGTTGGCGTAGTCAGGATGTTTATTCCCAAAAATATGTTCTTGTATGGCTTTGCCTTCCAAATAGATTAGTTCGGCTTTATCGTAGAGGCCAAGTTCATTATAGAGGCTTGCCAAATTGTTGCATAAGCTGGCGTAACTTGGATGATTCTTGCCCAAAGTTTCTTCAAATATACTTTTGGTTTCCAAGTAAAGCGATTCTGCCTTGTCATAAAAGCCCAATAGCATATACAAACTCGCCAGGTTGTTGCAAGCGCTAGCATAGTCTGGATGCTTTTCGCCTAGCAGCTCAGCCCATATCTCTTTAGCTTCCAAATAAAATGGTTCAGCTTTTTCGTAAAGCCCTTGTTTTTGATATACTATGCCCAAGGCATTGCAGGATTTAGCATAGATAAAATGCCTTTTTCCATGGTATTGCTCTCTAATTTGCTTGGCAGTTACCCAAAGCTTCTCTGCCTTATCATAGCTACCCAAAAAGTAATAAACCCTTCCAAGATTATAAGAAACCTTTGCATAACTGGTGTCAGCGCCATGCTGCGCTTCTGCTTCTTTGAGAGCAATTTTAAAAATGGAATCCGCTTCATTAAACAGATTCTGCGCAGTCAAAGCTAAGCCCAGGCTATCTAGTTGCTGCCAAGTTTGTCCATAAACAAAAGTGTGCAAGAAAAATAAACTAAAAAGCAACAATCCTTTACGCATGAGTTTTGTATATTGAATACCAAATAATCTTGATAAATTCTAGCCAAACATAGACTTTTGCCAGAAATAAGGCATCATATCTGCCCAAATCTTTTCGGCTTCGTAATAAGTGGCGTTTGGATTGTTCTGTAAGGCTTCAAAATTTGCTTTAATGGAACCAGCCTCTATCAAAGCACAGTTTTTGAAATCTTGTGTATGGAGGGTGTCTTGCAAAAAGCTCTTCCAGCCGCCTCTCATCCATTCTAGAATAGGCGTATTGAAACCCACTTTAGATTGCCTATAACGCACCAAATCAGGCATCAAGTCGCCGAGTGCGTCCCTAACGATGCTCTTGGTATAAGGCTTTCCTAACGGAATTTTGCTCTGCCAGGGCAGTGCAAAAGCATAAGTAGCCAGACGATAGTCCATAAATGGCATTCGCACCTCCACACTTGCAGCCATGGCATAGCGGTCGTAGTTGCGCAAAAGTGTGGGCAAAATACTTTGATTGTAAATGACAAAAAGAGCTTGATTGAAATAACCGAACTCCCCTTTGCTGGTATTCTCACGATGCAAGCCCATTAACTTTTGCAAAGCAAAGTTAAAAAAACCCTTGCGCCCCCCACACAAATCAACCAGAACATTTAAATATTTGCCAAGAGAACGGTCATCAATACCATTAAGGCTCAGGATATGATGGACATAATCTCTGTCAAAAGTGCAATCTTTAAGGGCATGGAGTGTATGCCCATAACCAGACAGCAACTCATCTGCACCGTGCCCATCAATAGATACTTTTACGCCTGCGCGAGCAATAGCACGATAAACCTCAATCATGGGAATCGGGCTTGTGAGGTATAGTTCCTCAAAGTAATAAAGATACTGATGCAGGTTCTCTATGCCTTTAGCGGGATCCATACTGATGTAAGTAGCATCAGCCTGAATTTTGTCCACAACCGCTTTAGCATAGACGGTTTCATCTAAAATAGTGCCTTCAAATGTGCCTACAAATGCTTTTTGCCAATCTTTGGCTATGCGCATATCTGTAGAACTGTTGGCAATGTGGTGCATGGCGCAAGCTACAGCCGAAGAGTCAATACCGCCACTGAGGGCTGTTCCTACAGGTACGTCGGCACGCATACGCATACGTACTGCATCCATAAAAAGCGCCCGAAACTCCTCTACTTGCTCTTCATAGTTGTTCGCCACTTTGGGCAAATGAGCCAGCGGAAACCAATACTTTGAAGGGAAAATTTGGCGGCGTGCGAAATCCGCAATAGTTACCACTGCCGAGGACCCAGCCGGAAAGCGTTTGATTCCTTCAATAAGACAGTCCTCTTCATTCTCATATTGCATAAGCCGCGCACTAAAACGACTTTTAAGTGCGGGGTGAGGCAGAGGATTACTC
Source organism: Cytophagales bacterium (assembly GCA_013299045.1). Lineage (GTDB taxonomy): Bacteria > Bacteroidota > Bacteroidia > Cytophagales > Bernardetiaceae > RDZD01. The sequence continues at coordinate 19,627 of JAAFJX010000005.1, forward strand.
ATAAAGGGCATAAGGGCTTTCATTTCAGAGCCAAAAACAAGCGCCTCGCCCACAAATGTATAAAACAGCGGTTTTTTGCCGAAGCGGTCACGGCTCAAAAAAAGTTGTTTTTTATGTGTATCCCATATTGCTAGCGCCCACATACCGTTGAACTGATGCACACAAGCTTCGCCCCATGCGTCATAAGCCGCTAAAACTACCTCAGTATCAGAACCTGTCATAAACTGATAGCCTTTATGAAGCAACTGTTGCTTGACTTCCAGAAAATTATAAATTTCACCATTGAAAACCATCACTCGCCCACCATAACGCATGGGCTGGTCTGCCAAAGCCGAGGTGTCCAAAATAGACAAGCGCCTGTGCCCAAGTAAAATACCAGCGTCTTTATTTTGCCAAAGTCCTTGTCCGTCTGGCCCACGGTGCGCCAATTTACGTAATGCCTCTTCAAAACGCTCTGCGTTTGTCCAGCCCCAAGCTCCAAGAATGCCACACATAAAATATAGCTAAATGTTTAAAATTAGAGTAGAATGCCTTAATATTCGCTCAAAAATAAGCATTATCTTTGAATGTGCGTTTTTTTATGCCTAAAACCTAAAGGATTCGTGGTTATGATGAGCAATACTGCCAAGAGGTAACATTCAAAAAAATAGCGTGCTGCAAGTAAGTTACTCACAAACACGCTATCCAACTTTGCACTAGGCCATTTGTGTTATTTCACGGGCATCATCAGTTGCGGTACGGTGCCGTAAATAGGCATTTTGCCGTCCCATTTTTCAATATAGAGTTTCTGCACGAGCAGTGGGTTCAGGGTTTTAGAAACGGCAATGTTTGCAGCAGCTTCAGCCTCCGATTTTATGCGCGTTGCTTCAGCCTCTCCTCTGGCCTGTTCAATGTTTTTACTCGCTTCGGCAACAATGCGTTGCTTTTCATTTTCTGTACGCATAGCGTCTTGTACGGCCTGAATCTTGGAGTTAATAGCCTCTTCTATTTGCTTGGGTAGCCTCACTTTGCCAATAATGGCAATTTGTGCTACATCAAAGCCAGATTCTTTGAGCGTTGCAACAAGTTGCTTGCGAACTTCGGCTTCATAGGCCGCGCGCTTAGACACCAACTCTTCGGCAGAATAAGTAGAAGCAACAGTGTTGTAGCCATTCCTGACAGTCGTACGAATAAACTCGTTGGTAATTTGCGGTAAATCACGGCGGTAAGTGCTAAAAATTTGAGCCACTTTTTCTTGGATAACGCGGTAGTCCAAACCTACGTCAAAAGAAACGCTCAAACCATCTTTGGTGGTAACCGTAAACTCTTCATTGACGGGGCTATCTTCTTGAATATCGGCTGTCCATACTTTGTGTTGAATAAACGTTGGAAACTGATAAATGCGCGAAGAGAGAGGACTATAAACCACCCAGCCCGCTACTTCCGTAATGTCCTGAACGCCCCGCTCAGAGCCAAATAAATTGACCTTGATACCCACATAACCCGCTTCAATACGCGTGAAAGTGATAAAGAAATTAAGCACAAAAAGCCCTAAAACAACCGAACCAGCTGTTATCAGGCGCTTTTTCAAAATAGGTTCCATTTTTGTTTTTATGTTAAGAACTGCTTTGTTATACGAATAGTCATAAAAAAATGTTATGGTTATCAGTACGATAGTAACTCAAACAATTTGCGAGATAAGCAGAAACTGCCTATAATTGCTCACAAAAAGCGCTTAGATTCATAAAAGACCACGGAAAGCGCCTCTGTTAAATAACAAAAACACTATATATGAGCAACTTAGTAGAAGATTTTAATGCCTATCGCAGCCAAATGAACGAAAAAATCATGGCGGCGGACAATCTCATCATCAAACGTATTTTTAACTTAGACACCAATGCCTACCAAGAGGGCATTCTGAGCAAAAAAACTAAGGAATTAATTGGTTTGGCTTGTTCTATGGTTTTGCGTTGTGATGATTGCATCAAATACCACCTTGAGGAGTCCAAAAAAGCAGGGCTGAGCAACGCGGAAATTTACGAGGCTATGGCCATTGCCAATTTGATTGGTGGCACTATTGTTATCCCGCATTTGCGGCGCGCTGCAGAATACTTAGATGCTCTGGACACAAAACCAACACCAAAGTAGCGAGCTATGCCTAAAGTACTTGTTGTAGGTGCTGGTGCGGCGGGCTTGCGCGTAGCCAAGTTGCTGCTAGATAACAGTATAGAGGTAGAGATTTTGGAAGCCAGCGAGCGGGTGGGTGGGCGTGTATGGAGCATAACTGAGTTTGCAGACTTTCCGGTGGAAGCTGGCGCTTGTTTTATTCACGGCGAACTCTCTCTTCTGGCGCATTCTGCCCAAGCTCAAAATATCCCTTTTTCAGAAGTAGAAGGCAGTTTTCAATATATTTTTCAGGGGAAATTAAAGAACCACAAGAGCCTGCTCCAAGACCCATGCTTCAAAGATTTTTTAGAATTTAGAGAGGCCTATCACTATTACGAAGCAGAAGAAAGCATTAGCTCGGTTGCTGATTTTTTACGAAAGCACCATGTGCCGAATGCTTATTGGCCATTTTATGCTGCTTTGGTGGGGGCTTACGGAGCATCTTTGAAAGATGTGGACATGAGTAACATGGCGCTTAGCTCTCAAAACTGGCCAGATGGCGCTAAAAATTTTAGATTAAAAAGGCCTTTTTCGGAACTCTTAGCGCCAGATTTTACGGCTGTTCAGGCCTCTTTGCGCTATAAAAAAGTGGTTAGGCTTGTTGAGCAACACGAAAGCGGCGTGCGCCTTATTACAGAGCAAGGCGAAATTTTTGAAGCCGAGGCAGCAGTAGTAACGGTGTCTTTGGCGCTGCTCCAGCAAAATTTTATTCAGTTTGTGCCACCATTGTCCGAAAACAAACAAACAGCTATAACAACTCTAAAAATGGGCAAGGGACGGAAGATTTTTTTAAAATTTAAACAAAAATTTTGGCCGCCGAGCCTAGCAGAAATTACGGGTGGAAGCGTAGCACAAGAATATTGGGTAGAGGGCAAAGGTAAAAATAGCCAACAAGCCGTTCTGACCGCGTTTATTTTGGATAGACCAGAGCCAGAAGAGTTATTAGTATCTTTGCTTTTGGCAGAGTTGGCCTCTGCCTTCGGCTTGGATTTAGAAACCCAACTCAAACCACTTTTTGAAAAATCATTGGACGTGAATTGGGGGGGGAGTCCGTATATTCAAGGGCTTTACAGCTATCCAAGTGTGCAGGCGCATAGATACAGGCGTGCACTCGCTTTGCCTAGCGGTCGGCGTATTTTCTGGGCTGGTGAAGCCACCGACCGTTTTTTGTTCGGAACTGTGCAAGGAGCATGGGCATCTGCGGAGCGGGCAGCTAGCGAAATTTTAGAATCCTTGCGCTGACCAAAAATATTTGGTTCAATTCATGTACTGTTTGCATTGAAAACTCTTTAATGTTTGATACAACTTCTTACATGAAATTCGCTTAAAATGATACATTTGCTTTTTACTCTCTTAATTCTAGTAGGTGCTACAGTTGTTGGCAATGTAGCAAAGGCCCAGTCTTGGCAGCAACTGGATAGTCTGGGGCACGTTTTTACTAAGCAAAAAAAATTGAAGGCCGCCGACTCTGTTCTGCAAATGGCTCTCAAAAAAGTGGAAGAACTACACGGCCTGGATACAAATTATGCTAAAGTAGCCTATGCTTTAGGGCAGGTTTATAACCAGTCTGGTGCTTATAAAAAAACAGAGCCGCTCTGGCTAGCCGCCAAGCAGATTAGAGAGAGGGCGCTTGGCAAAAAACACCTGCTCTATGCGCGTTCATGCAACGGTTTGGGCTTCTTGTACGAAATGCAAGGCTTGTATGATAAAGCCGAACCGCTCTATCTAGAAGCTAAAAAAATTAGAGAAGATGTTTTAGGAAAAAACCATCCTGACTATGCTGGTTCCTGCAACAATTTAGGCATTTTGTATAACGTACAAGGCCTCTACGATAAAGCGGAAGCTTTTCATCTAGAAGCCAAACAGATTAGAGAATCTACTCTGGGTAAAACACATCCTGAATATGCTTTATCCTGCTATAATTTGGCAACAATATACAGCATACAAGGGCTTTATGAGAAAGCTGAGCTACTTTATTTAGAAGCAAAGCGTATTTACGAAGAAACAGTAGGCAAAAAGCACCCTGATTATGCGCGGACGTGTAATAACTTGGCCATTGTGTATCGGAAACAAAAACTTTATGCGAATGCCGAAGTGCTTTTACTTGAAGCCAAAACTATTACTGAAGAGATATGGGGTAAAAAACACCCTGAATATGCGCGTTTATGCAATAATCTTGGTAACCTATATGCCAGTAAGCTGTTGTATGAAAAAGCAGAGTTGTTTTATACAGAAGCAGGAAGGATTTGGGAAGAAATTTTAGGTAAAAAGCACACGGATTATGCCCTGGTTTGCAGTAATCTAGCCAATCTGTATTTATCACAAAAACTTTATGATAAAGCAACTGTTATGGATTTGGAAGCCCAACAGATTGTAGAGGAAGCTCTGGGTAAAAAACACCCGAAGTATGCTGCATCATGTTATAATTTGGCAACGATAAACTTTACGCAGCGTTTTTATGACAAAGCAACTCCTTTGATAATTGAATCAACTTCTATCATTAAAGATGAGATAAATAACTTATTCCCCCTGTTCTCAGAGCAAGAAAAATTAGCTTACTGGCAAACCGTCTTGCATTATTTTGATGCCCTCAATCAGATTTTAATTAATGATGCAGCAAGAGCACCTAGCAACGTCATGGCGCTTTACAATCAGGCTCTCTTCACCAAAGGCATCATTTTCTCCTCCACCCAAAAAATAAAAAATACCATTCTAAACAGCGGAGATACAGTTTTGATTAACCAATTCAACAACTGGAAAAAACAACGTGAGAGCTACACCAAACTCTACCAACTGCCCCTTGAAGAACAAAAAAAGCAAAATCTGGACTTGGAAGGAATGAAAAACCAAATCAATGACTTGGAAAAAGACCTTTCTAAAAAGTCCGCCCTTTTTGGTCAGAACGTGCAAACAAAATCTTACAAGTGGCAGGAAGTACAAGCTAAATTAGCTAAAAATGAAGCGGTTATAGAAATTATCAAGGCTGATTCTGCCTACATTGTCCTCTTCCTAACTGCCCAGACGGAAAATTATCCTGTTTTTTATGTTTTCAAGAACATTAAAGACCTTGAAGATAAATTCTTGAAATATTACAAAAATTGCATTGAATTTAAGATAGAAGATACGGTTTCCTACAACGCCTTCTGGAAGCCAATAGCCGATAAGTTATTGACTTTGAACAAAAAAGGCTTCAAGAAAATTTATTTGTCGCCAGATGGTGTTTTTCATCAACTCAGCCTGAATACCCTCAAAAATACTAAAACAGGCAAATTTCTTTTAGAAGAAGCCAATATTCAGCTCATTGGCAGCAGCCGCGACTTGATTGAATTGAATAAAAAAAGTCGCGATTTGAGCCAAAACTACGAGAATTATCAGGCGCACCTGCTCGGTTATCCCATTTATGGGGCTGAGAATACAGAAAAAGAGCCAGAAAAAAAGCGCGACCGCTCACTTGGCTTTTCAGGTATGCAGTCTGCTGTGGGTGTGGCGGGTTCGGTTTCTTTGCTGCCTGGCACGAAGAAAGAAGTGGAAAATGTGTTTGGTTTGTTCAATCAAAAAAAGCTGAAAGTAAACTTGCTTTTGGCCGAAAACGCCACCGAAGAAGCCGTCAAAAACCTCAAAAGCCCAACGATTTTGCACGTGGCCACGCATGGTTTCTTCATTCCCGAAATCAAGGATTCTGAAGTGCAAGATATGCAAACAGCCATGAACCGCAATCTTTTGAAAAACCCTTTCCTGCGCTCTGGTTTGTTGCTGGCTGGCTGCCAAAAACCCAACCCAGACAAAGAAGACGGCATTTTAACAGCAGAAGAAGTGATGAATTTGACTTTGGATAATACGGAACTCGTCGTGCTATCTGCTTGCGAAACGGGCTTAGGCGATATACAGGCGGGCGAGGGCGTTTTTGGTTTGCAACGCGCTTTTCAGCAAGCGGGTGCAAAATCCGTGCTGATGAGCCTCTGGAAAGTAGATGATGAGGCTACCCAAACACTGATGACCGAATTTTATACCGCCCTGCTCAAAGGCCAAAGCAAGCGCCAAGCCTTCAAAACAGCCCAAATGAACCTCAAAAAGCGCTTCCCAGAGCCTTACTACTGGGGCGCTTTTGTGATGGTGGGGGAGTAAATGAAACAGAGGGTGCTTTTTAACAATGGGTAACTTTCATTTCTCATTTGAGACTTTGCACAAAACTGGCTGATTTCCTTTGCGACTTTCAAAGAAATATTTAACTTGCCGCATTGACTCACAAAAAACAATAAAAATGCTTAAATACAATATTTTACTCCTTCTCTCCCTGACGATTTGGGGCTGTGGGGCACCAAGCACCAGCATAGATAGCCCCGCCACCAGCGAAATAGTTGTAGAAAGTGCTGCTGATTCTGGCGAGCCTATGGAAGATTATTTAGCGCCTGAAGACCGTATTATGGGTAAATGGGCTTCTACCGATGACCCCAATTATACTATAGAATTTCTGGACGCGGGAGTTTTCAAAGAATACACGAACGGCAAACTGCAAAATGAGGGCACTTACAAATACAATCCTACGTGCGAAGGTTATGCGGATAAGGTGGATAAAGAAAAAAGTGCAGGCTGCCTTGATGTAGAAATTGGCAAAGAGAAATACAATTACAATTTGCTTACATTCACTGAAACTGACCTCTCCTACGCCTTAGTGGGTGGAGCAGGAAAAACGCTCTCTTTCAAAATAGCTTTGAGATAAAAGTCGCGATGAGCATACAGAAGAATTATTCCTTTTTGCCAGAGCGCACCTTTACTGACCAGACCGTCGTCATAACTGGCGGCGGCACTGGGCTTGGGCTCGCCTTTTCCCATGAATGCCTGCGCTTGGGGGCCAATGTGGTCATTGTAGGCCGAAACCAAGCCCGCAATGCTGAAGTTGCTGCGCATTTGGGCGAGCAGTATCAGGCCAAAGTACTGGCCATAGAAGCCGATGTACGCCACTATGAGCAAGTAGAAACGGTTTTGCAGGAGAGCCTTGTGCAGCTAGGGCGCGTGGACAAACTCATCAACAATGCGGCAGGAAATTTCATCAGCCCCACAGGTTTGCTATCGCACCGCGCTTTTGATACCGTCGTGGACATTGTGCTGAAAGGAACATACAACTGCACCCTTGTCTTTGGAAAATATTGGTTAGAAAATAGGCAAAAAGCAGATGTTTTGAATATTGCAACCACCTACGCTCATACAGGCTCAGCCTTTGTTGTTCCTTCGGCCTGTGCGAAGGCGGCAGTGGTCGCGCTTACGAAATCGCTAGCCGTAGAATGGGGCAAGTTCGGCATACGCACCAATGCGCTGGCTCCTGGCGCTTTTCCTACCAAAGGCGCGTGGGAGCGGCTTTTTCCTGAAAGTGTGCAAAAACTGATGGACTTTAAGAGCCGTATCCCTTTGGCGCGTGTGGGCGAGGCAGCAGAACTGGCAGCTATTGCCGCTTTTTTACTGTCTGATTTTGCCGGGTTCATCAATGGCGAAGTGCTGACGGTGGACGGTGGCGAATGGCTACAAGGAGGCGGTCAATTTAATTTTCTGAGTACATTGAGCGCTGCGGACTGGAAAGCCGCACAGGAGGCCACACGCCGCGCTAAATCGTAAGAGCAACACCTGCCTCCGCAAAATATTTTTTTTTTTGCAAGCAACTTTTTGTTTATCTTTGCATCTGATTATTGACAAATAACCGTTTTTTTACCGACTAGTCTTCTTCTTTAATTTTCAATTCAAGCTAAATTTATGAAAAAAACGTTGCATTGCTTCTGGGCTATTCTGGCTGTGGTAGCTATTTCTTTCTCCGCCTGCAAAAAAGCAGAACCTACCGTAGCTGAAAAAATGATAGGTATCTGGACTTTAAATAAATTTGACTTCAAAATAAAAGTAGCGGGTCAGGATTTTCCTACTGATACAGCCGACACAGACCCCACAGCAGAAAAACCTCTCCTTGAGTTTAAAGCAGATAAAAAACTCGTCATTACCACAAAAGATGATGATGGCAATATAGAAAAACGCGAAGGCACTTGGGAGTTGTTGGAAAACGACACCAAAATGAAAATGAGCGGTCTGATTGACCCCGAAGGCTTCACGGGCGGTGAATTTGAACTTGAGCCAGCTACCATAGACGCTCTCCAGACCTTCACCATTACTGAACTGACGGGAAACTCTCTTAAAATGAACTCAAAAGGCACTACAAAAATTAAGGTAGATCCTTTCCCTTTTCCTGTGGACGTAGAAATCAATCCCTTTATAGAACTGAAAAAATAAGTAAGACCCCTTGCTTTTTTATCCAGACGCTGCATCTGTAAAAAAAATAACAAACAGATGCAGCGTTTTGCGTATAAAATCTGTCTTTATGTATGAAGTGAAAATTTCAACTGAGAACCTAGGCAAACGTTTTGGCCGAGAGTGGATATTCAGAAAGTTTAGCTACGAGTTCGTACATGGGCAGCACTATGCCATTGTGGGCGCAAATGGTAGCGGCAAAAGTACTTTACTAAAAGTACTCAGCACCTGGCTAGAGCCTACCGAAGGCGCTGTACAATTTTGGCAAATGCCTCAGCAAAAAGCCCTCAAAGACCCTGAAATAGGCAATTTGGTAGCCTTTGCTGCACCCTACACAGAACTCCCAGAGGCTTTTAGCTTGCAAGAACTCTACGATTTTTATGCAAACTTTAAGGCGCTGCGCTGGAACAAAAGCGAGTTTTTGGCGAATTTGGGGCTAGAACAAGTGGCGCATAAGCCCATACAGTTCTACTCCTCGGGCATGAAGCAAAAAGTAAAATTAGCGCTGGCCTTTGCCGAAAAAACGCCTCTGCTTCTGCTAGATGAGCCGAGTACCAACTTGGATAAAACAAATTTTGACTGGTTTCTTGGTTTGCTAAACAATATGGACAAACAAAGAATTTTAGTGATAAGCTCAAATATTGAGGCAGAATACAGCACCTGCAAGCATATTTTGCCTATTCATGCTTATAAAGTATAAAAAAAATTGACTATTTGTTTGTTCTTTTACAAAATCAACTCTAAATTTACACGTCAAAACTATTCAAAATCTTTGTTTAAACTCTTTCTAACTTCTTAATCTGTTAAAAAAAATGAAATTATTCCAACGCCTTTTTTTAGTATGCGTATTGCTTTCTGTTGTATTCGTCCGTTGCGATTGTCAACCTGATCCAGATGAGCCACAAAAGGACGGTATCATTCAGTTTCTTGCCAAGAGTGCTGATGGAAAACCGTCTAAGACATGGATAATCAAATCTTTGACAGAAGACGGTGCGCCTACAACATTAGACTTCAGCAAAGCTCAAATGACTTTCAATTATGATGGTGCTGATGGTACTGCCGCTAAGCCAACTACTTTCTCTTATGTAACAGGTGGTCTGCCTTTCAATCCGGTAGGCGCAACATCTGGCACTTGGGAAATTAATGCAGCGATGACTGAGCTTACTTTCAAATCTGGTAGCACAGTTGTTTCAGTTCCTGTTACAGGTGCACCTAGTGCTAGTTCTTTGGGCTTCACGTTCAAGTACAAAAAAGTCCCAACTAAGGGACCTGATATTACGGTAGTAATGACGTTCCAGCCTAAGTAAGGCCGGTTGTCATCTAAATACGCAAAAAAGAATGAATCTGGCTTGATACCTTGATTCATTCTTTTTTTTTGTTTTAAAAGGTAATGCACGCTGCTCGGTGTATTTTACCTCTTAACTATGCCTTCCCTTAAAAAGTACACATCAACAGATGTAAGCTAAATTTAAGGAGGATAGTTTACCTATTTTTGGAGCACCTTGACGGCCTTTGATAGACTTCTCTACTTTTTGCCTTGATGCAGAACTGAAAGTTCCGACCCTAGGGCATAGCAAAAAAATCAAGCCTCGCAAAAGGCCAATTTAGATGAAAAAACAGGCTGCTTTTTTCATCTAAACCAGCGAATGGCTTTTTCTTTGATTCACTTTCTTACAAAACATAGTAGCACAGAAAATCTCACCCTCTGACATTTGAGCCATTCGCCTTTGCCTGATGCGAGGCAGTGCAGGCCGCAAGAAGCGTTGAGGTTTTGCCAGTTATTTGATAAAATAAGCTAAAAAATAAGATATTTTGAAGATGAAGTGCTTGTTTAATTTGCTGACAGTAAATATGTTAGATGTATTTTAAGGGAAGACATAGTTATGATACTCCAGCCCAAAAAATGATTTTGAGTTGTTTTTAATGAAAAAAGAAAAACTCATTTTTAATCAAATGATTCTTTCTTTTTTTTTTACTACTTGAGTTAAAGTTTACTACAAAAGCAGGCTTGATGTAGTAGAAGAAGCCAGTTTTTGACTTGACAAAGCAAAGAGCCTCATCGGAAAATTGCAATACGACTGAGCCTCTCTTCCCCACAGATAACAAAAAAAAACACACCATCGGAATAGTGTGTTTTGAAGTACGCCGTACGGGAATCGAACCCGTGTTTCCACCGTGAAAGGGTGGCATCCTAACCCCTAGATGAACGGCGCATTTTGCAATAGTCAAGATGAATATAGCACTCTTTCATTTTGACGTTGCAAAGGTCGCTGTATTTTTTGATACTTCCAAACTTTAACTTGATTTTTTTTAAAAAAAATCATTAAAAAAACTTCACAATTATACCCATTGGCATCTTGCTCAGCACTCGTTTCTTAAAAAGTCTTTCTAAGACCTATCTGATAAATTGACTCTTATGATTTGCCTGTTTTCTTGCTTCCAAACCCATTAGCCACTTTTAGCTCTAGGCAGGCCAAAAAGATTATGATAAGCATTTCAGCCGAAAAATAGGCCACTCCTATTGGTGTTAAGGCGTTGTAATAAGTATACAACAATGCCATTATCCCGATACAATACAAAAAATTGCTAATGGCTATGATTCTTAAATAGGGTTTCCAATAGTCTGGCTGCACAAAGTAACAAGACATAGAATAAGCACAATAAACCCAAGCAATCGCCGCCAAATAAGTTAAAACATTTGCTGGCATACCAAAGCAAGTGTAGTAAGGCCTTAGAACCAAAAACAAAGAGACGGTTGTCATTGCTGCCCCCAAACCGTCAATTAGAAAAAGTTTACTTGGCACTTTTGAAAAAAAATCTATTGTGCTTTTGATACTAATTTTCATTGTTATTCACCGACAAGTCATCAAAAATTAAACCCAACATTAAGCCCTGGCTCTGGAAAGACAAACTTAGACCATTTATCATCAAGTTGTTTAAATCCATCGGGTAATTGTGTGTGATAGGCACGGTGGGTCATACATATTGATGGCTGAAAGAAAAATTTGTCTTTAAAGAGTTTGATGTGATAGCCAACACGGTACGAATTGAAAATCTGAAAACCATCGTCAATTTTCTTCCGATTGTCGTTCACAAAAATTTGCCAGGTAGGCATTACATCAAGTTGGGCGTATAAACCTTTCCATAAAAATCTTGTGTAAGAAGCTGTTATACCATACTCACGAACGTAGCCAGGAAACTTTTCTTCCGGCTTTTTGTATGCTTTGTTTAAAAATGGGTGAATCCCATTTGGCCAGGCGTATCGCCATGTTTTTGGGGCCACTGTTACGACATCTTTTCCAGTTATCCGATAGCCTATATTGAGCTGAGCAAAGTTGGGTGGGTTTTCTTGGTCAAGATTACCCAACAACACAAACAAAGAAGTTCCTACGAACCACTTTTTATAAGTGCTGTCTGTTTGAGCATATTGTGCTTTGAGATGGAGTGTACTTGTCATCATCAAGGCAAAACCAATGAATAAGATTTTCTTTTGCATTTTTTCCGTTGTTTAAGTTGAACGATACTGCAAAAGTAGCTTGGCGGGGTGTTTCAACTCGTTCACTTAAGTTAAGAAATAGCTTTTAAGGCTTATTCTTTTCCAAAATTCTTGCTCTTAGTCTGCTTAACGATTGTGGCTTAATGCCTAAATAGCTTGCTAGTTGGTGTTGTGGCACACGTTGAATAAGGTCTGGTTGTTTTTGTAATAAGTTTAGATACCGTTGTTCAGGGGAGGAAGTCTTAAACTCGTCAAAATTAATTTGCTGCTTTGCCAGAAGTTCTTCGGACAATATTCTACACATGATTTCAAATTTAGGAAATTTACTATTTATTTCTACTCCCATATCAGGATTTGAAACAGTAAGAATAGAGTCTTCTATGCAACTAATAAAATACTCAGACGGTGCATCGCTTATTGCACAATGAGGTGTCAAACCTTCCATTTCTGTATAGAAAGCAGTCGTTTTTTCTTCACCATCTATGATGTAATATTTCCGCACACACCCTTTCAGAACAAAATAGCTATTTTTAGATTTTTGTCCTTGTTTGAGTAAAGTCGTCCCTTTCTTGATAGAGCGGAATATATCTAACGAAAGTATTGCCTTCGCTTCCTCTTCTGTTAGAGAAATGTATTTGGATATAAAGTCAAACAATAAATTTTGCATTGCTTATCTCGTTTTTACTGCTGTCTGTTATACTTACCACCAACGGACAGGGCTTGGCAAAGGCGGGGAAAAATAGTACAAAAGTCCAAAATTTAGCACATAGCCAGCTTTTCTCAATCATAATGCAAGAAAGTTAGTTACCCTGTTATCACGCTACTGCCCTCAAGCATAAAAGTTTCATCTGCCCACTATTCAGTTTATAATTTCAGCGTTTTCTGCCCTTAATTTCGCCAATCTCTCTTGCCATTCTTTAAGTTGCTCGTCTGTCAGCCTTACCCAATCAGTTACTTCACCAAGAATTTTCAAGGGTTCTTTGCTACGGTATGACCGTGTCGGATTTCCCTTAAATTTTTTGTCCGTTACATTAGGGTCATTTTCAAAATTTCCAATCGGCTCTACAATATAAACCCTTGCAGCTCTATCACCTGGTATAATTTCAGCCGCAAGTCCCGCGCCATTCACTGAGGCAGTAAAATAAACATGGTTCATAACTACTTCCGCATTGTAATTGGATTTAAATCCAGCTGTAAGCCAATCGCCAATTCTCAAGTCGGCCTTTGTTCCATGGTAAAAGGGGCCAGTGTCTAGTACTTCATCTTTCTTTGATTTCATAAGGTTATTCTCCTTCATGAAAGTTTGTTTTATGAGGTAATGCGTATCCATGATTCCTCTGCAAGCATAAAACAGCCTACATTTGTCTTGGAGCACAAAGTTAGATATGTTTTTTATACTTGCCAACTCTTGAGACTAAATAAGCCGTCCCCGAAAAAGTCTGGACAAGAACAAGCACCTCAATTGATTGATATGATTTATCTGCTTTAGGAACACCCTTATGATTTTGGGTAGCTTTTGCTCTCTACTTTTTGCCTTGATGCAGAACTGAAAGTTCCGAGCGTAGGGCGTAGCAAAAAGATAAAGCCATTCGCTTTTGTCTGAAACGCATGATTTTAGGCATTTGAGTAGCAATAACGACTATAAAAAGAATAAGCAAAATATTATTTCTAGAGTTCCTTTTGAATGACGGGTGAATTTACCATTTTTACTTGCTAACTTTGGGTTTAAGGATTTTGGCAGAAAGCTTCAAATCTTGTTCTTTAATGAATTTAAGTAGTCTGAGTCCCATCTGCGAATGCACGCTCCAGAAGTCGTTATCGCGGCCAGTAAAGTAAATAAACTTGATATGTACGGAACTATCCGAAAAAGTGAAAATGTATGCTTTGCCTTCGGGTTCGGCTTTTTCTACTTCGGCAGGCAGTTTTTTTAGCAGCTCAATAATTGCTTCTATGCGCTCTGGAGGGGTATCAATGGCCAGATTTAAATCAAAACTAGAGGATGACAAGTTGGCCGCACTCAAGTTAAGGACTTCCTTATCCGTAAAGTATTTGTTCGGAAAAATAGCCCTTTCGCCCCCTGGCAATTTTATTTGTGTGGTACTGAAATTGATTTCTTCCACTTCACCCTCATAAGCGCCTACGCGAATGTGGTCAAGTGTATCAAAAGAACGGTTGAATATCAAAGTAATACCGCCCAGAATGTTCGCTAGTGTATTTCTAATGGCAAAGGCTAATGCCAAGCCACCAATACTGAGGCCAGTCAGCAGGGGGAATACGTCATAACCCGCATTAGAAAGCCCTATGATGATAGCTGAAATCCATATTGCAAAGACCAAAACGCTTTTGATAATAGGCACAGCCTTTTTTGAAAGCGGTATGCTCTCACGCCGACTTTTATGCAAAATTACCTCGTCTATTATAACCGATAAGAGCCTGATAATCAGCCACGCTACGGCCAATGCCATAGACAGATAGAAAAGCCCTTTAATGAAGACAAATACTTTGTGGCTTAAATGCAGATAAGCAAAAGCTATTTTTACGCCTAATATTATAAGTATCAACATGATAGGTTCTTCTATCATATCTATAACAAGGTCGTCCAACGTGGTAGCTGTTTTTGCTGCATAGCGCTTAGCCACGCGGTCAAAAAACCAGTAAACGATTCTGCCCACAACAAACGAAGCCAGTACGATACCGAAGGCAATAAGCCATTCTAGAATTGTATTGCCATAAAAAACTCCGTTTAAGTATTTCATTATCAGAACTATTTACATAAAACGTTTTGGTTAAAAGCGGTCTGGCTGCGGTCTGGGCCATAAGACAATATGCTGATAGGCACGCCCGTTTCGGCAGTTATAAAAGCCATATAGTCTTCGAGTTCATCGGGCATATTCTGCTTCCAAGATAAACTTTCGGGTAAAAGCCCCCAGCCTTTGAACGTTTTATAAACAGGCTGAATATCATCATGCTGACTGACTTCATAAGGCATTGTCTGAACCAAAGTACCATCAGGCAGTTTGTAGGCTATACAAATCTGAACAGCATCAAAGTGCGAGAGCACGTCTGCCTTCATCATAAAAAGCTGCGTAACGCCATTGAGCATAACGGCGTATTTGAGAGCAACCAAATCTAACCAGCCGCAACGCCTCGGACGGCCTGTCGTAGAACCAAACTCGTGTCCGTGCTGGCGCAAAAGCTCGCCCGTGTTGTCGTGCAGCTCGGTAGGAAAAGGGCCGCTACCAACCCGTGTGCAATAGGCTTTGAAGATGCCAAAAACCTCACCTACGCGACGTGGAGGCACACCCAGTCCTGAGCAGGCCCCTGCAATACAAGTACTAGAACTTGTTACAAAAGGATAAGAGCCAAAATCAATATCCAAAAGTGAACCTTGCGCACCTTCAGCCAGTAAGCGCTGCCCATCTGCAAGTGCTTCATTGAGAAGAATTTCAGTATCTGCTAATTGCACTTTTTTAAGAAATTCTACGGCTTCAAGAAAGGTCTTCTCTTCAGCTTCTAAGTCTGGGCTTGCACCCAAAAACTCTAAAATTTTCCAATGCGCACTTTTAAGTTGTTCATAGCGTTCTTTAAAGTCTTTGCGCAACAAATCGCCTACTCTGAAACCATTTCGGCCATATTTGTCTTGGTAAGCTGGGCCAATACCCTTGAGTGTAGAGCCTATCTTAGCCTGCCCTTTTGCATTTTCGTAGGCAGCATCAAGGGCGCGGTGCGTAGGCAAAATAATTTGTGTTCTTTTAGACAAAACCAAGTTGCTGAGCGCATCAATACCACGCTCTTGCAAGGATTCTATTTCCGCACGGAGCTTTATAGGACAAATAACTACGCCGTTGCCAATAACATTAAGGGTTTCGGGACGGAAGATTCCTGACGGAATTTGATGAAGAACGTGCTTCTTGTCATCAAAAACGAGGGTATGTCCTGCGTTGGGGCCTCCCTGAAACCTTGCAACCACATCATAATTCGGTGCGAGAACATCTACTACCTTACCTTTGCCCTCATCACCCCACTGCAAACCCAAAAGAACGTCCATTTTTTATACGATTCGTTTTGATATATTATTCTTAGAAAGAAGGGAAATTAGCACTAGGCCATCAAAAACGCAAAATTAAGAGGCATTTTATTTCCCAAAAGCCAAAGATAAGGGCTTTATTTTGATATTTTATTATGCGCCATAAAATCCTTAGGGCTTCCGCATCAAAATATTGGCTGTTCAGTCCGACCATTTCTGATAATTTAGCCTACTCCTTATGATAGCTAATATCATTTTTTAATGATTTTTTGATTAAAATTACAATTTTAATATCAATTTTCCAAGAAAGTGCTTTCATTCTGAACAAAAGACAGGTCTTTTTGAGTTTAGTATATAGAGAACCCTTAACTTTGCGGTCTTATCTTGCAGCATAGTACAATCCCACTACTCTTTTTTATTTCAAATTAAACTCCAAATTTTATGATGAAAACCCTAAAACCCTACTGGCTGCTGCCGTGGGTGCTGGCGGCTGTGTTGGCTATGAGCAGCGGCTGCAAAAAAAGTAATGAAAAGGTCTGGGTCTATACCGACACCGCCTTTTGCAGGGAAGTTGATGCGGCAGACTTCAATAAGCTAGAAGACGTAAAAGCCGCACTTATGGCCAATAAGTGGCAGTGCTATGGAAAGTATAAAAAATCCACTTGGTCAGATGGGGAATTCGAGTATGCAGATAGTTTAAGAATCTGGACGTGTGAATATCGAGACAATGATAGCATTTACTCTCGTCAAGTAATAAAAAAATCTAATGGCGAAATTTTCTCGGACAAACTAACTGTTTTGAAATACTTTCTGGTTCTAACACCTATCGGCAAATTTGGCGCGTACTGGGTCATCTCAGACAAAGACTATCTTACTGGCAATGAGATAAGGCGGCCAGTTTACATCTATTTGTGCAAAGACAAACAAACTTTAGTCTGGGATTACAACTACATCTCTAATGGTAGTGCTACTGCTAATTACACGCTTTTTAAGCCCATCATCAAATAATTAATTCACTTTTAAATAAAAAACAAATGATACAATTTAAAAATAGTTTAGCAGTCATAGCAATTATTGGCATGCTTATTGTTAGGGGGGGGTATTAGCCCAAAGCAAAGCTGAGGTTAATGTTAGTTCTTATGGGTCTAATTCCTGCCCTGACCCAGCCGAACAATCAAGGTTCGGTAAAAATGGGAGAATAGATACAGATTGCGTCAATCCCTATACAGACTGCTCTAATCAAGACGGCTTCACCATTCCTGTCGTTTTCCACCTAGTAGGCGTACAAGATGTAACAGATGCACATATTCATGCTGCACTAAAGGAACTCAACCAGTATTTTGACGGCACACACCCTGATGCTGCATTTATTTCTCCCGTATTTCTGCCTTTTTTTGCTGGCGATACCAAAATCAAATTTGTGCTGGCAGCTGTAAGTCCCTATGGTTATCCGCATAGCGGTATTGAAAGGACATCTGGAAATGGCAGTAACTACTCTGATGGTGATCCTATAGTTGATATTGATGCTAGCAATGATGCATGGGAAGCAGAGTATGTTGAAGCTGCTTTTGATAACGTAGAAGTGCCCTTCCCTGATTCTGTAAGCATAAAAAGAAGTTTAGAGGGCGGCAGCGAAGCTTGGCCCAGAGGTGATTATTTAAATATCTGGGTAGGAAATTTAAAAAGAAACTGGGGTTCAGGTACCCCACCATGGTTGGATTATTATTTTCCTCAGTTTTCTGGTGTAATAGTTGATCGTGGCGCTATTCTAGAAGGAGAGTACGGAGACTACGAAACACCAGAAGGCATAAACCTTGGTAGACACACTCTAGCTCATCAAATAGGGCATTGGCTTGGCTTGTATGACACATACAGGCACGGTTGTTACTCTGATTGTGATTACCAAAAAGGCGATCTTTGCAAAGACACTCCTAGGGATAAATATCCTGCTAAGCCCACCTTTTCGGAATTTCTCATTCTTACCTGTGGTGGTAATGAATGTGTTGATGAAGATATTGACTATGTAGACATGGACGAAAACCTCATGGATGTTCAGTCATGCCACCGTATGTTTACCAAAGAGCAGGCGCAGCGCATGAGATGTCAGGCCTCTACGCGTGGGCCAAATTTCTTGGGTTCTGGTGGCTGTGTTGCGCAGCTCTCTAACCCAATGGTAAACATCACGGGCGGCTCCAGAATTTTGTGCTCTGGTTCAAGCAGAACTTTAGCAGCAGCCAGCTACTCAGATGTCAATTATAGCTGGAGTATAGATCCTGTTGGTATTTCTGGATTAAGTATCACTACAGGCAGTCCTACAGCCATTCTCACTAATAGCAACCCTACCTATAGCGGTGAGATAACTGTTAAGTTGCAGATGTATTCTAGCATTTGTGGTACAAGTGTACATGAATACAAATTTTGGGTGGGAAGACCCAAAGTGCCTATCATAGCAACAGCAAATATACCTTTTACTGTTGGAGGCTCTACTAATAAACCGTGCAAAAATACTGGTTTTGTATTCGTTACAAATGCTTCTGATGCTTCTGAGGTTTATGAATGGAAAATCATAAGAACAACCACAGGTACGTCCACGAGTGTCGTGGGTTCGTGGTTACTGCCAGTCTCTTCTCTTGAGTATGAACAATATCATGTAGTAGCACGTGGTGTTAATGACTGCGGTATCTCATATTATTCCAATTCACTCCAGATACAAGTTGTTCCTTGTACTATCTTTGGTTTTCCCGGTGGCCGCATAGCTGCCCTTGCGCCTAACCCTGCCCATAATCAGGTGAGCGTGAAGCTGCTGGACGAAATCGCCATCAGTCCGAATGGTTTACAGATTCGTGTGTTGGACGTGCTGGGAACAGAGCGCCTCAGCCTTCAGAGCCAAAGCCGCGACACTCAGCTAGACATCAGCAGTCTTAGCCCAGGTATCTACATGGTGCATATCCACAACGGCGAGCAAACAGACATCATGCGCTTAGCAGTGGAATAAGAAAAATTTGATTTCTTGATAAACAAAAACACCTCACAGAGCCTCAAAAACTTTGTGAGGTGTTTTTATCGTGCAAGCCATATAAAAATCCTGAAATATTTAGAAAAAATGCGGCCTGTTTATTTGCAGAATGCTTTTTTAAGCACTTGTTTTGTCTAGCTATTCAATAAGTACGAACCTATTTTAGAAATATTTATGAACCCAAACATTGCACTTTTTTTGGACAGAGACGGTGTTATCAACAAAAAATTACCGAATGCTTACGTGCGTAACTGGTCGGAAATGACCCTTTTGGGTGGTGTACAAGAAGCCCTTAGCGCTTTTAAAACCCACTTTTATCCTATTGTGGTGGTAACCAACCAACAAGGTATAGGCAAAGGGCTTATGAGCGAGTATGATTTATTGCTTTTGCATGAAAAAATGCAGCAAGAACTCAACTTTTTTTTTGATGCCATCTATTTTGCGCCCGCCCTGGCAGCAGCAGATTCTCCGCTTCGTAAACCCAATATTGGCATGGCATTACAGGCAAAAAAAGACTTCCCTGACCTCAGCTTGGAGCGCTCTCTGATGGTGGGCGACAGCCTCACTGATATGCAATTTGGGAAAAATGCGGGAATGAAGACAATTTACATAGCACCAGACGCAACCCCTAAACCCTCAGAGGCGGACTTACTGCTAGAGTCCCTCGCTCAGATGCACAAGCAGCTGAATGGCATATTGAAGTTTTTTTAAACCTGTTTTGTGAAATGAGCATAGCAACAGGAGTAAGCTGCGCCTCTCACGCTCAAGGCTAATCTTGAAACTGTACCTAAACGCGTAAAAAAATTAGACAAAAAAATATCCGTTCCCCAAAAGGAAACGGATATTTAATGTGTTATGCCAAAAAAAGATTACATTCCATTGATATAACGAACAGGTATATACTTTTGTTGTGTGGAACGCACATTTTTTTTTATTTTTATTGAGGGAATTTAATGCCCAGGTATTGGTTGGCATCAACGGCGTTCAGAGACGACTTGTACTTGGCGTTGATAGCCTTTACGAACTCATTGGTAATCAGGGCTGCACCTCGGTCTGTTAGGTGTAAACCGTCCAAACTAAAAGCTCCACCCGTTACAAAAGTAGTGCTATAGGTAACGCCATTAAAGCTATAACCAGTAGCCACATTGTCAAGAAAAGCCGCAATATCTACAAAAGCGTAATTGTTTTCGTCTGCTACTTTTTTAAGTTTGTTGTTGTAGGCTGTTATGCCATTTACCACCTTTATTACCTCATCTTCAGATAACACCAAGTTGTTTGGGAGCGGCGTAGCGGGTACAAATTTAGGGTCGCGGATAGTTAGCAAAGCAGGTAGCAAAATCAGCTCGCCCGCTTTGGCCTGACGGAAACCGAGTGGATTCTTTTTATCCTCTATCAGGAATGGATTTTTACCTGCCACAAAAGTAGGCAAACCGACAAGGAGCTTGTCTAACTCTTCTTTCACTTTGGCATCTACAAGCGCTTTTACCTCAGGGCTTGTCATTTGAGCAGCAGTATTAGAGTCAATCAGAGCTTTAAACTCGGCAGATTTCATTTGGTCGTTTACCAAATTCTCTATGGTTTTTTGTCCATCTTTACTCTTGACAAAAGCATCAGCAGTCGCTTCAGCATCGGCTTCGGACTGCCCCGCTGCTATTGCTTTTGCTTTTACGTCAGCACGCACCGCGGCAGTTACTTCCGTGGTTACTTGGGCTTTGACGGCCTCAGTAACTTTTGCTCTCACACCTACTTCAACGGCAGCTTTTACGCCTGCTTCCACCTTTGGCTTTGCGCCAGATGCAACTGCTCCGCGGAGGCCAGCGTTGAGTGCCTCGGCTTGTGCAGCGCTTATGTCCACAGCATTGTAAGGAATGGTGGTGAAGTAAGGGGCTTTCAGAATATTAGGAATAGTCGCAATAGCGCCTTTTAAGTTGGGGTTACTTGCTTTGAGACCAGCTATGGAAGCGTCTATGGCACGGTCAAAAAGTGCTATGGGCGTTACATCATCACTTGCTCCGCCATTAGAGGCATAACCAAGTACGTCGTTGTTACCAATCCAAAGCGTAAAGAAAGTGGGTTTTTGAGCGGCAGCGTCTTCAATGATGCTAGCGGTTGCTTTAGAGGCAAAACGGCG
The DNA here is from genome assembly GCA_013299045.1 of Cytophagales bacterium. Taxonomy (GTDB): domain Bacteria; phylum Bacteroidota; class Bacteroidia; order Cytophagales; family Bernardetiaceae; genus RDZD01. Next base: position 40,730 of record JAAFJX010000005.1, read on the forward strand.
GAAAAAAGGATTGCCAAGAGCAGAACCATAGCCATTAACTGGCAAATGGATAGCCTTAGCGCCAGGTACTGCCATGTTGTTATAAGGGCCTTTGTCGCCAATATAGCGGAGGGCTGTGGTATCGCCAGGGGTAGGGATAGGCACTAAGCTGCCTCCAATTTTACCCAAAACGAGTTTGCCGCCACCACCGCCGCCAATGCCATTGCCAGCAGGCACGAAGGGTACAGTAAATTCGCCACCACCAGCCAGCTTCATTTGCTGTGCCAACAAATAAGCATAAGATGTTTGCTGACCTTCTAAGTAGAGTGCGCCGTCCGAAAAACCAGCGGTTAAGGAGTTACCAATGGCTACATACTTGGAAAAATCGGCTGTGCCGGCAGAAGGACTAGGAGCTTCGAGTTTAGGCTCACAAGCCGCCACGGCAAAGGCCAAAGAGGCCACCCAAACGGCTTTGAGCTGCCAAGACGCTATTTTTTTATAAAAGAAAGACATTTTCATAAATACTTCGTTTTTAACTTGCTGAATGAAAATAAAATGTTGAATGATTGTGTTTGTAAAAATTGACTAGAAATTAATACCTACCGAAATGCCAGGTATAACAGCTCCGGCATGGAAAGTACCAGAGAGTGTGTTGGCATCTGGTGCGGCCACGTTTTCGCGCTTGGCTCTGTCCACAAATAAAACAGACGCATCAATGTTAATAGCCTCACCAATTTTGTAGCCAATACCAAAAGAATAACCTAATGTGTTAGAGTCAGGAGTTTCGGCAGTCATATAACCGTCGGGCACGGGGCTTTGGTCAAAGTATGTTCCTGCACGCACAAACAAGTTTTCCTTGATGGCATATTCCAAACCAAGTTTAAAGATGAAAGCGTTTTTATAGTTGCGTTTAGAAACGGACTCCGAACTGCCAGCGATAAGTGTATCATACTTAAACTTCAACTCCTTGTAAGCACTCCAGCCCACGTAGTTTACTTCCGCAGAAACCAATAATTTTTCCGAAGGACGATAAGCCGCTCCCAAAGAAATAACTGAAGGCAACGGAAGCGAAGCCTCGAAGTTGGCATTTGGGAAGTTGGAAGCTACGCTGCCAGGTACAGTAAAAGTGGCAGAACCATTTTGTACCCCCACTGCCGAAGCCGAGCGATAAGAAGCACCAATGCTCAGTTTTTCGTTCAACTCTGCCGAAACACCCAAATTAAAGCCAATACCGCTTCCTTTCCCCTCAAGCGTAACGCGGCTCAGGCTACCATCTGCGGCTGTGAGCGGTACTCCGCGAGTGAGTGCTACCGAGCCAAAAGTATAAGTTAGGCCAGCACCCACCGAAATCATATCGTTGATTTTATAACTGAAAGTAGGCTGCACCGTGATAGCCTGAAGTTTTATGCTTTCCAGTGCATAGCGACCTTCCCAGCCGTCTGTCCATTTAACCGAAGAGCCAAACGGGGTATAAACTCCCAGGCCAGCAGCCATCTTGTCGTTGATTTTGTAGGCTGCATAAAGTGCGAAGGGTGTCCCCGTGGGCGACTCTGTCTCGTGTACGGTATTGGTAGTTGCAGAGAGATATTTCACCTTTGAAAAGATAAAACTGCCTCCTAGCACCACACCACTTTTTGGCATACGTGCTACCGCGCCTGGGTTAAAGAAGATAGATGAAGCATCATTTGTGAAGGCTACGCCTGTGTTGCCCATACCTATTTGCCTTTGTCCTTGCAAATTAACCTGATAGCCGCCCGCCCAAGCCGCTTCTGAAACAGACAAGAGGCTTGCAGACAAAAAAGCTGCTGCGTAAAAACACTTTGAAAGTACCATGTTTTGAATGATTTGTGAACCAAAAGATACATCAAATGTAACATTAAATTTATATCTAAAAAAGAAAGCAACTAATTTTTTGTTGTGTAGGAAAAATAGATACACGGCATTTGAAGTAAACACAAAAAAACCGCTACAAGAGCGGCTTTTTGTGTTTTTAGTAGGAAAGGATCACTGTAAAAAAAGTCGTTTATATTCTTAAATCATAATAGGTTTTGGCAGGCGAGAGTAGCGCAATATGTTTGCTATAGTGCTTTCGGAGGGAGACATCAGCGACGCGTCAAGCTCTTTTTTGATACGAATGAGGTCATAGAACTCATCGCGCAGGGCTTCGCTATGTTGAATAAGCCCCTCTATTTCTTGTTCTACAGCAGGTGGAGCAACTTGGTAAACAAAACTTAACAAGTTCTCAAGCTGAGACGGCGTTAAAATGTTCTTGATTTTCTGCATACGGCCTATGACTTTTACTTAACAATTTGCGTAAATTGATAAGCGCATACCGCATTCTGCCGAGTGCTGTGTTAATACTAACCCCTGTTGCATCAGAAATTTCTTGGAAACTCATTTTGAAGTAATGCCTCATAATAAGTACCTCTCTCTGCGGCTTAGGAAGCCTTTTCACGCATTCGCGCAAATGAGCGTAAGTTTCGGCCTTAATTTGCTGATCCTCGAACGACTCCTCTGCAAGCTCTAAGCTGTTAAAAACGACGCTGCCGTCCTCTAAAACAACCGTTGGATAACGCTTATGCTTTCTGAAATGGTCAATGGCCAAGTTGTGTGCAATACGAGAAACCCAAGGTAAAAACTTGCCTTCCTCTATGTATTTGCCCGAACGAATGGTATCAATAACCTTGATAAACGTCTCTTGTAGTAAGTCTTCTGCCACAAATTGGTCTTTCACAATTAGGTAAATTGCGGTATATATCTTATTTTTGTGGCGGCTTACCAACTGAACAAACGCCTGCTCATCGCCTTGACGGTATCCGTTTACGAGTTCGCTATCACTGGCTTCATGTCTTTTCATCTCAGTAGCATCATTTAAACGTGCAAAGTAGAATGTTAGTATGGATACTGATTTGGTTTAACTTGTAAAAGTTGTAATTAATAAATAATTTTAGCAAAGTAAATTGTCTTTTTTTGAACTTCCAAATATTTCATAAAATATTTAGAAACTTTTTACAATAATTCAATAACTATGCCACATTCGACAAACAGTCTGTTTTTTTCGGTAAAAAAAATAATTTCTTCGACAAATCCTATTAACTCTTCGGTTAAATTTTGATGTTTGTAAAGACTGTATTTGATTTTTAATGCAATTTTGCAAAAAAAAGTATGTAAGTAAAAAAAAGTAAAAAATGCACAATTTATTAGCGCAAAATCATGCGTTTTTTATGGAAATTGCTTTGAAAGAGGCTTTTTTGGCCTTTCAAGAAGGCGAAATTCCGGTGGGAGCTGTGATAACTTGGAACGGCAAAGTGATTGCAAAAGCACGAAATATGTGCGAAAAGTTATGCGACTCCACCGCTCATGCCGAAATGCAAGCACTCACTTCTGCATCTGCAAAACTTGGCAGTAAGTATCTTTCTGAATGCACACTTTATGTAACCTTGGAGCCATGCCCCATGTGCGCTGGTGGAATTTTTTGGGCGCAGGTAGGTCAGCTTATTTATGCGACAAGCGACCCCAAGCGCGGTTTTGCACGCTACGAACCCAGCCTACTGCACCCTAAAACGAAAGTAGAAAGCGGCCTCTTAGAAACAGAAGCGAGCCTATTACTCAAAGACTTCTTTAAAAAGCTGAGATAGTTCGAGTGATGTAAATAATTCAAAAAAAATGCCTCAATACTAAGGGTCTACGATAACAAGCGTTCTGTTATGATTATTGGAAGTAGCTGGGTTGTTCGTAAGACCAGCCCCACAAGTACCAAAGCTATGCCACTGTACGTCAATCGTGGTTGAAACACCTGGTGTAACCGTTACGGGGTAGGTGTAACTAATGTTGTAGGACTGAGGCAAATACTCTATGCCGCCTTCCGAATTAAAGTAAACAGTTTCGTTCATAAAACGATTGCCTACCTGTACGCCATCTCTTCTGATGATAAAAGTGGCTCTGTTTTGGCCGAAACCTGTGCAACTTGGGCTGAGGCTGCCTGTGGCTGTGAATGTTACATAGACGATTGCACTTTTGGGTGTGAATGTGAGGCTCATATCCGCTAAGGGCAAAAAAGAGGCTGTTGTAAAACTAGAAGGACGGTTGGTGTCTGTTGTCCCAATAGCGCGATAATAGGTAGGCCCACCACCGCCAAGTGGCACCCAGGCAGAGCCATTGTAAAAGTAGAACCCAGGCGTGCTATCTGTTTGATAAATCAATAGGCTGGTGGCTGGTGAAGCAATAGCGTTGCGCTCTAGAAGCGTCATACGTGGAATCAATATGCCTTTGCTGGTAGATGTAACATCTAACATAGCGCTGGCTTCTGGGCTTGCTCCAGACTGATTGATGCCTACTTGGGCAAAGAGAGATAAAGAGAATAAGACGAGCCAAAGACCCAAAGTAATTTGTAAAATATGTTTCATGGATTGCTGTTGTTATCCTTGCGTATTATCTTTGCGCAAAACTAGAGATTAAAACGAATACTTAACATTTTGCTTGCGTATTTGTTTTGAATATGTAGAATACACTTTTAGCCTAGAATCCTTCAAAAATTTATGACCTTAGTGCCTCCAAGCTACAAAAAAGAGGAGTTAAAACAGAAAAAATCGGATATTTTAAGGCTAAAAACCCTTTATTTTGATGTTTTCAAGTATGTTTTTCAAAATACTTTACGATATTTGCCGTTGAAATAGAACGCAAAGTTGCGTTTTATCGTAATTGATATAAAGTTGAGTTAATAGAGATAAAATCTTAATTCAGAACAGCCCATGAGCAATCAGAATCAAAACAATACGCCTTATCTCATGACCTTTTTGGGTGGGGCTGCCCTTGGTGCGCTAGCAGGCATTTTGTATGCGCCCGACAGCGGCAAAAACACCCGCGATAGCCTCAGTTTTAGGTTAGACAGCGCTGTAGCCAAACTCCGAGCCTCTGTTGAAAAACTTGCACGCACGCAGGACGAACCTCAAAATTCTGCCCAAGAGGAAGGCCAAAAAGTGATTTCGGAAGTCAAAGAAAAAGCAGAGCAGCTTCTCTCAGACGTTGAAGACTTACTACTACAAATGCGTATGCAAAAATAATTTGTTACGCCAAAAATCTTCTCATTAGTTTAGTTAAACTGGAATCTTTCAATGATTATGAAAAAGTCCTTCCTTATTTATTGTTTTGTAGGCATTATGCCCTTTCTAATTGTTGCCTGTATCAGTTTGGAAGGGAAAGACGGTACTGCTGAAACCACAAATGGTATTTTGTTAGACTCTGGAACTGTTTTGGCCGAAAAACTGCCCAAAAGCGCAGTAGATACTGCTGATATGCCTGTTTTTGAATTTGATAAAATGGAGCATAACTTTGGCACTATCCAAGAAGGTGAAAAAATTACCTTTACGTACAAGTTTAAAAATATTGGCAAAACACCACTCATTATTGAGGACGCAAAAGTTACCTGCGGCTGCACCAAGCCCGAATATCCAAAAAGTGCTATCGAGCCAGGAGACGGCGGCACTATTACAGTAACCTTTGATAGCAACAATAAGCGAGGCAAAATGCAAAAGCCAATCATCATTGTTGCCAATACCAAAGAAGCAAGTACTGCACTCTACCTCAGTGGAACCGTAGAGGGCGTTGATGAGAGCATGGGGCCCGTCCGCAAAAACTAACTCCTAATAAACCGTAACAACTGAAAGTGTCAGAGCCAGAATTTAACCACGAAGACATAGACCGCCTCATGCGCAGCAGGCGTAGCGTTTTTCCACAAAACTTTAGCACAGACAAAATTGCAGACCAAACGATTCAAGAAATTCTGGAAAATGCGCGCTGGGCACCCACCCACGGCATGACCCAGCCTTGGCTGTTTCTGGTCTTTGGTGCAGAAGGTAAGAATCGTTTGGGCAGAATATTGGCAGAAATATACCGCAAAATCACAGCAGAAGTTGATTTTAAGGAAAGCAAATACCAAAAGCATATAGAACGTGCCGCTCAAAGTTCGCACGTCATTGCGCTTTGTATGAGGCGGGGCAGCAACCCTAAGATTCCTGAAATAGAAGAAATAGAGGCAGTAGCTTGTGCGGCTCAAAATATTTATTTGAGCCTGACTGCTCGTGGCTTGGGTGGCTATTGGAGCAGCGGTGCAATAGTTTACTCTGACGAACTCAAAGAAGAGTTTGGGCTTAGGGCAGCAGATAAAATTTTAGGGCTATTCTACATAGGCGTACCTGCCGAGGGGCACAAGCCCAATTCTACACGCGAGGCGCTTGAGAGCAAAGTGGAATGGATATTGGACTAGAAAATAGACAGAATGTAACTCTATGACTGCACGTCAGGAGCGCTACGCTTGCGTATTCCGGTGCTTGGATTTGGGGTAAGCACCAAGCAATCCAAAAACATTCTGTGTCCTTTCTTTGATGCTGCATGATTTGAGCAAAACCCTCAAGACTTTATCTTACTAGAAACAATTTGTAATGCGGAAGCTCATCTTTGGACAAACTTAGTGCAAGAATTAGGGCAGACCTGTAGTTAATTGCTCAAAAGACGCTAAATTTGCACTCCATTCTATATACTTACCCCAGCCCAGCAATGCGTTTGCCTTTCTTTGTCATATCAGCCTTCTCGGATAAGCAGTTTTGCGGAAATCCCGCCAGTATTCTTGCTTTAAATGAGGCTCTGCCCAACGATGGCTTTTATGGGAAAATTACTGCCGAAATGCCTACGGCAGAGGCTGCTTTTTTCTACCCACAAGACCACAAAGACTTCACCTTAGCCAGTGTTTTCAATTTGCGTTGGTTTATGCCAGAACAAGAAATAAAAATGTGTGGTCATGCCACGCTAGGTGCAGCGGCTGTTCTGTTCAAGCATTACCAAAATAAAAGCAATCCACTTACATTCAAAACTTTATATGGCAATATTCTTTGTTTTTTTCAAACACAAAGCCAGCAGGTAAGTATGCTTCTCCAAAGCGCTCCCCTAGAGAAACATAGCCTAAATCCTGACTTACAAGCGCTTTTGGGCATAACAACTTATTCAGATGCCGCCTACGCGCCCAGCCGCCAAACGCTCATAGTAGAATTGCCGCAAGCCGAAGCGCTCAAAGAAGCAAAACCAAACTTTTGGGCTTTAAAAAACTATCCTCATTTACCTCTTTTGCGTGTTGTATTAACGACTCAAGTGAATGACAAACAAAGGATTGAAGATTTTTCTTCACGCGTTTTTTGTCCTTGGATAAATATTGATGAAGATGCAGTATCGGCAGCCACCCATACACTTTTAGCCGCTTATTGGGCAGAGAGGCTCAAAAAAAACCAGTTGATAGCCTATCAGGCTTCGGAGCGCAGTGGTTACTTGCAGTTGGAGTGTCAAGAAGTGCCTCACGTTTTGGTGAAAGGGAAAACCCAAATGGTGCTGGAAGGGCACTATCATTTGCAAATTTAAGCTATGAAAAAAATACTCGTGGTCAGGTTCTCTTCCATCGGCGACATTGTCCTTACTACGCCTGTGCTGCGGGCGCTTGCTGCCCAACTCCCGCAAGCAGAAGTTCATTTTTGTACCAAAAAACAGTTTGAAAATATTTTAAAAGATAATCCTTACGTGCATAGCGTGCATTGTCTTGATAAAAATTTTTCTGATTTGCTCAGGCAGCTCAAAGCCGAAAAATTCGATTTTGTGCTAGACTTACACCACAATTTACGCAGCTTTCGCCTCAAATGGCATCTGGGACGGCCTTCTGCCTCTTTTGATAAACTCAATTGGCGCAAATGGCTTTATGTTAAATTCAAAATGCCCATGCCAAAGCAACACATCGTGGAGCGCTATATGGCTACAGCTGCTAAACTCGGTATTAGACCAGACGGAAAAGGTTTGGACTATTTCGTTCCAGAAAAAGACAATTTAACCTTTCAGGATTTTCCTGACCCCTTTCAGCAGGGTTTTGTGGCCTTTGCGATAGGTGGCCAACACGCAACTAAACGCCTCCCAAGTTCCAAAATCATTGAACTAAGCCTGAAAATAGATAGGCCGCTCATCTTTTTGGGTGGGCGCGAAGACCGAGAGGTAGCCGAATACGTCGTGAAAGCACTCAGAAACCAAAAGCCTCATGCGCTCGTCATGCACGGTTGCGGCCTTTGGAACTTGAACCAAGCAGCGGCGGTGGTGCGCCTAGCCGAACAGGTATGGACACATGATACCGCTATGATGCACGTTGCAGCTGCCTTTGGAAAAAAAATAGTGGCTATTTGGGGCAACACAACACCTGAACTCGGTATGTATCCTTATCAATCACCACATTTTAACTTAGAGAACAAGCAGCTAAAATGCCGTCCCTGCTCCAAAATTGGTTATGCAAGTTGTCCTGAAGAGCATTTTAAGTGCATGAATGCCCTATCATTCACGGAGGAGTTAAAGCAGTTTTTGGCCAAATAGCCCGCCACAAATTGCGCTGATAGTTTTTTGAGGTTTCAAAAAAACGCCATATCTTTGCAGTTCTGCAACCTTTTAAGGACTTTTTAGGTCTTTTAAGTGTGCTTTCATCTTAATTATGCAAAATTTCTGAAAATCAAAAAATTATATACCCATGCGAACAATTTTTAATCTAAGCCTGCTACTCGCTTTTCTGCTGCTTTTAGGAAGCTGTAAAAAGACAGTCATCGATACTACGCCAGATTTTGAAAAGGTAATACCTGGCATTTTTGAAGGGACGCGCACCTATGTTGGTGTAGCCCTCGATACCATGATAGCAGACATTGAGTTGAGCGGTGCGAAAGAATTTACCTTCAAGCAACGCAGCGAATCAGACACTCCTCCTTTGGTATTTAAAACGAAAATTGTAAAAGTTGGTGGCAATGGTTGTTTCTTGACAGTGCCGCCACAGACCTACGGAGGTTCTAAATTAGAAGGTGTTGTTTTGGAAGAATTTAAGTCAGAGCCTACCAAAGTGCATGGTTTCTATGAAGAGAAAGACTCTAAAGGGATGGTATTGCGAAATTTAGTGCTACAAATTAAGTACAATGGTATTACATATTTGTATGTCATCAAGAAGGTAAAATAGCCATAGGCTTGTTTTGCTTGTCAGTAGAAACAGACACATCATTGACTTTTGGTGTGTCTGTTTTGTTTTTCAAGATACCCAAATTTTTGTTCATGGTTTTGCGTAGTAATTTTGTACTTTTTTATTAAAAGTCTAAACAAAATAAGGCCTTTTTTGGTTACATGGTTGGTTCTGTTGAGGTCTGCTACGTAAGCAGTGCCCCAAACACGATATTTTAGTTGTTATTTTACGTTTAATCAAGGATTTAAAAAAAATCTTTTTACTCTGAAAAGGTCATGGCAAAAACCCCAATTACAGTGGCTTACGGCGACGGCATAGGCCCCGAAATCATGCAAGCTACCCTAGACATCATTCTGGCCGCTGGTGCAGAAATTGATATTGAAGTTATCGAAATTGGTGAAAAAGTGTATTTGAGAGGTCTTTCGGCGGGCATTGAAGAGAGCGCATGGGACTCTCTGCGCCGCACTAAGGTCTTTTTGAAAGCACCCATCACCACGCCACAAGGTAGCGGTTATAAAAGTTTGAATGTAACCACTCGTAAAACATTGGGTCTTTATGCGAACGTGCGTCCCTGTGTGTCATACCACCCATACGTGAATACCAAACACCCGGATATGGACGTAGTCATTGTCCGCGAAAACGAAGAAGATTTGTATGCAGGTATAGAACATCGCCAAACCAGCGAAGTGTATCAGTGCTTAAAGATTATTTCTCGCCCTGGTTGTGAAAAAATTGTACGCTATGCCTTTGAGTACGCCAAAAACAATGGCCGTAAGAAAGTTACTTGCTTTACGAAGGACAATATCATGAAAATGACTGATGGTCTTTTCCATCAAGTTTTTGATGAAATTGGTGCAGAGTATCCTGAAATTGAACAAGAACACTGGATTGTAGATATTGGTGCAGCCAAATTGGCGGACACACCCAATGCCTTTGACGTGATTGTCATGCCAAACCTTTATGGAGATATTCTGTCAGACGTAGCCGCTCAAATTACTGGTTCTGTTGGCCTGGCTGGTTCTGCCAACATTGGCGCTAGCTGTGCCATGTTTGAGGCTATACATGGTTCTGCTCCGCGTCGAGCTGGTCAGAATCTAGCAAATCCTTCTGGCTTGCTTCTGGGAGCTGTTATGATGCTGAACCATATTGGACAAGGTGGCATTGCAACGAAAGTACATAATGCTTGGCTCAAAACCTTGGAGGACGGCATTCATACCTACGACGTTTACAAAGAGGGCGAAAGCAAAGTCAAAGTAAGTACTAGCGACTTTGCAAAGGCAGTTATTGAGCGCATTGGCCAGAAACCAGGCAAACTCAAAGCCGCTGATTATCCGAAGGAAAGCAAAAAAATAGACATCAAAATTACCAATCGTCCACGATACAAGAAAGACCTCGTTGGCGTTGATGTATTTTTGAACTGGGACGGCGAAGCCAACGTCATTGGCCCTAAGATTGAGGCTTGCGGTACAGCACAACTCAGGCTTGTAGTAGTCAGTAACCGTGGCGTAAAAGTGTATCCTAATGGCCATGCAGAAACCTTCTGTACAGACCACTGGCGCTGCCGCTTTGAGCAGCCAAATGGGCAAAGCATCACGCACAATGACATTTTGGAGCTCCTCTCTAACGTTCAGAAAGCAGGCTTGGACTTTATCAAAACAGAAAATCTCTGTAATTTTGACGGCCAGCGCGGTTATACGCTAGCGCAAGGTCAGTAGTCTTTTAATGCGCGTTTCGTAACAACAAAAAACCTCAGAAAATTAGCTAATTTTCTGAGGTTTTTTGTTGTTCATGGCGCGTCAAAACTCTAATTGGCATCAGCTGGTCTTATGAATCGGTATTCCAAAATAGGGGTTTTTTCGCCCGACTCCAAAACCATGTATAGCTTAAAGTCTATGTGTGTACTCATACCAAAACGCATAGATGTAAAGAAAGACACTTTGTCGCCTTTGTTGGAGAGCATGAGGCCATTGGCTTCTGTACCGCTTCCTTTTTTGACGATTTCGTGTACTTTGCCATCACTGAAAGTGGCAGTTAGATATAAACTTGCTCCTTTTGTAATCGCGTGGTCAGGGTCGTCCGTTGCTATTTCGGTCAAAAACTTTGTTCCTTTGCCGTCAAAATCAAACTTAACGGTGTTATAGCCCTCTGGTGCAGTAATGCTACCGAAGCTCAAACCAGGGGCTTGTGTGCTTTGGCCTTTAATCGTGAATACAACTTGGCGCTGGGCAGGGTCGCTGCTAATGATACTCAAGTTTGAGCTATAAAGTCCCCATTTTGTGGGCTTAAACAACACTTTTGCTTCGCAGCTTTCGCCTGGGCTAAGTTCGTTTTTGCTGGGTTTACCTACGGTAAAAAAAGCATGGTCTGTATTGAGTGAACCTATACGCAACTTGCCTTCCCCTGTATTTTTGAGAACAATAATACGCTCTATTTGTTTATTGACGCGCACCATTTCAAAATCAATGGCGGGCATTTCAGAGGCATTGAGGTCTTTGTAAAAAACAGATAATTTTGGATTCTGGCCGTTTTCATAGACCAGGTGGCTGTCGCAGGCACTAAAATTGAAGAGAATAGCGAGCAGCGCTAATAAGTTTAAGGAAATACTTTTCATGGCTTTTGTTAGTTTTGGTTTGAATTGACTCAGTTTTTCAGGTTTGCTTGCCTACGTTACAATGACCCAGATACCAGCCAAATCGTTGGAAGCGCTTTCATTAAAACAAACCAGATTCGTTCAATTGCTCTTTTTGAGCGATTAAAGGGAGTTTACTCTAGACAAAAATTAGGCCAGACCTTCCGTTTGGAAAGTACTACTGCTACTCACTTTTCGTTGCTAACTTTGATAGCAGCTGCCGTCCAGTACTTAAAGCCAAGTTGGCTGCCCGTTTCTGCATTAATTCGCTCACACACACGCGTTATGCGGTCTCTAGTGAGGTCGGCTACCGTCTGGAATTGCGCGGCATAGGCTTTGTTCTGGGCATTATAGGGTTCGGCAGACTGCACACAGATAAACTTGACATGACTTTTTGCTTCACTGTTATAGTCCAAAACGGCTTGTGCGGTGCTACCAGAGCCTGCAAAAAAGTCCAAGACCCAGTCTTCAGGCCCGCAAAGTTGCTGTATGAGCAGTTTGACAAGTGCGGTAGGTTTTGGGTATTTGAAGGGCGCACCTTCTTCATAAAGGCTTTTGAGTTCGCGTGTGCCTTCGGCCGTCAAAATACCAACAAGGACTGAATCAAGTGCTTTTTGACTGCTTTTAAGTTCGTGCAAATACTTCTTTAACAAAAAGCCTTTTCCTGCCTGATTATGAAACTTCATTTTGCCGCTTTCTGTCCATTCGGCTACGCGCTGTGGCGAAAATGCCCAAAAACGCCCCTTGGGCGGGAATCTATCCTCGCCGGTGTATGGATTCTTTATCGGAAAACGGTAGGACGTAGTACCGCTTGCTGCGGAAGGATTATCTGCCATCCAAGGGCCTTTGGGGTCGTTGTCGGGGTTCTTGTATTGGCTCAAATCCTTATCTAAGCCCTCAAAACGCACGTTTTGTTTGTGTTTGGCATAAAAAAGGACGTATTCGTGCGTTGTGGCAAAGTTCAGCTTGGTATCATTGGGAGAGGTGCGGTTCACCCAAATCAGTTCACCAATAAAGTTTTCATGACCAAAGATTTCATCAAGCATGAGTTTTAATTGAAAAACTTCGCGATTATCTATACTGACTGCCAGAACACCATTTTTCGTCATTAAATCGCGTGCGCGCAACATACGCGGATACATCATGGAAAGCCATGCAGCCTGCGAAAGTGCGTAACTCTGCTTTTTTGAGTTGTTACCGAGTTCCTTTTTACCAACAAATTTGTCAGAATAGCCATACAGTTGCTCTTCGCCTGTGTTATAAGGCGGGTCAATGTAAATCAGTTTGATTCGGCCTTCGTAGTTTGCATGAAGTAATTTTAAGCCAACGAGATTGTCTGCTTCTAATAAAATATGTTCGTTTTGTTCTGCCCAAAGGCTTTTTTCTGCCTCAAAAATTATTTGATGCTTGCAATCGCTAAAGGCTTCTGTTTTAGCCTGCTCTTTGCCGTACCATTGTAAAGCAAAATGCTCGTGGGTGTCCTCTTGCATGGCATTATTTCGTAATAGCGAAGCCATAGACGTGCTTTTTCGCCATATAAAGGTCTAATAATAAACTTCTTATGTATGAACTTATTGCCATTCTATTATACATTTCTTGGCGAGCATACAGCAGTAATTTATCGTCCGAGAGGTTTGTCTTGAGCAAAGAAATATTTTTCATATTAGTTTCTAACTCCGCTCTAAAAGGATATAGCGGATTATAGATGTTTTCGGTAAGTACAGCATAGATAAATGCTTCTATTAAAACGCAGGCATTAGCTGAATAAAAACGGCGATGACCGCTGGCATGAAAGTTAAGCACTTGGTAGCGAATATTATCGCCTTGTATATTGTTGGCATAGAAGAAACGCGCCGCCAAAGTGGCCAAACTGTCGTCTGAAATATTGATAGATGGCAGCGGCTTAAAGCCCTTAATACGGCCTTTTTTGGCACTTAAAAATGTATGAACGGCGCTCAGAAAGGTTTTTTCAAAAACAGTATCCTGACGCAAAAAGGCAATATAATCATTTTGCATACCGAGCGAATCGGTTGTTGCTAGATAGGGCTTGCAGTTAAACTCTTTGGCTGTGGCGCGGTTTAGAAGATAATTGACAAAGAGTTGGTCTTTCTCAAAAAAATCGGCCAGTATGTGTTCCTCATTGAGTTTTTTGGAAAACCCAGCAAACACAACGCTGTCCTTATCTACAAAAGCAGCCGAGCCAAAGTAAAGCGGGTAATCAGCTTTTATTTTTCTGATAGTAAGCGTATTAGTAGATTTGCAGCTTGCGAATGAAAAGATAGTAATAAGCAAACAAACAGAGAATAAGTTTTTTTTGAACAAGCGCATTGTCGTTATACATTTTATATCAGAAAACGCCGCTCTGGGCGCACAAAGGTAAGTATAATGTGTAAAAGTTTCAAAGATGAATTGAAGAGATAAGCAATTTGTATGAAACGCTCTGTAAAAAAAATAATGCCTGGTGAACTCAAGCAATGAATGCAATGTTATGGGTCAAAGCCTCAAAAATCAGAAAATGAAGCGCATTTTTTTGCTTTGGGCATAAGCGGCAGCCACACAAACTGCGCCCGTGGTAATAGCTCTAAAAAAAACAGTGCTGTGTTTAAAGCGAAAAACCCACTACCAACACGTCGTCTAATTGTGAACTCTGGCCGCGCCAAGCCATGAAACGCTCCTTGATGATTTCGCCTTGTTCGGACAGGGAGAGTGGTTGGACTTCTTGGATAAGAAGCCTTAGATTGCGAGTCATAAACTTTTTGCGTACATTGTCTGAGCTCATTTGGTCGGTATAACCGTCCGTGAAAGCATAAAAGTTTGTGGGTTGCTCAAAACTAATCGTATGCTTGCTGAATGTTGATTTTTCGCGGTAATGCCCCCCAATACTCTTGCTGTCGCCTTTTATTTCCTGCATTTCACCGTTTTGGAAGTAAATCAGAGGTCTTTTGGCACCTGTGAAGGAGAGCGTTTGGCTTTGGTGATTAATGACAAAAATAGCGCAGTCCATGCCGTCGTGGTTCTCCCTCATATCTTTATTCAAGAAACGACGAAGGCTGTTGTCCAAAGACGTAAGAATAGCATCTGTCTCGCAGATATGGCGCTCGATAACGGTTTGGTTCAGTAAATTGGCGCAGATTAGGCTCATAAAAGCACCCGGAACGCCGTGCCCAGTACAGTCCGCAGTAACGAACACATATTGCCGACTTCCATCAACTTCTAGTGGGGCAGACCAGTAGAAATCTCCGCTGACGATGTCGCGAGGGCGGAAAAACACAAAATGGCTGCGGAAAATTTTTGCCAGAATGTCTCCGCTAGGTAAAATTGCGGTTTGAATGCGTAGTGCATAAGTAATAGATGCCTGCATATCGTTGTAGAGTTCTTCTAACAACTGATGCTGTTTTTCTAATTTATCATTGATAACTTGCAGTTCCTCATTGTGTTGTGAAATTTCCTCGCTTTGTTGTTGTATTTCATCATTCATTTGAGCCAGCTCTTTGGATTGGCGCGTCAGTTGCTCGGTACGTTCGGTTACTTTTTGTTCTAACACAATGTTTTGCTCACGTACCATCTTTTCATTCTCAAGTGTTTTCTCTAAAAGAGCCTTTTGGGCTATCTGTTTGGCTTCTTCCGACTCTGCTTTTTCCCATTCAAAGCGTTTAGAGAGCAGAAAAGATAACAAGAAAGCCTCTACAAAAGTAGCTACTGTTGTATGACTTAATCCTGTAAAATAAGGTGGAGTACCAGTTTGGATATAAGTAGCCTCTGTCAAGACTAGAAGAAAATATATAAGATAAGCCGCAGCAAAATAATAACCAACTTTATTGCCTTTCTTGCGAGCTTGATAGCCTACATAACCCATTAGAAAAAATGAAATCAGCGCATGGACTGTGTTAATACCTAAGACAACAACCAAGGGCATAAAAAAACGAGCTATAGCATAGAGTGAAAAATAAAGCACAAATCCCCAGATTATCTTGCTCAATTTGGGGGCAAAACGCTTTAAGTCAAGAAAAACAATGCTATATGCAGTTTGCACTGCTACTCCAACAGCTGGAACTGTTACATAACAAAACATTAAATCAAGGTTAAGCCAATAAACAATGAAACCGTCCATCACTAGTGCAGCGTAGCACATATACAAAAATGCAACAAGAGCATAAAATAAATGCAACAAGTTCCGGAGCGATATAGCAAAGAAGATACTCAAAACAATGATAAAACTCATGAAACCTGTGTAAAAACCGTAGGTCATTTTAAGTTTACTACTTTCTACACTATAATACTCCTTCTCCCAGATATTAAAAACCAAAGGATGTGAATTTGACAAAAGTTTTATGTAAACAGTTTTTATCCCTTTGGGAAGAGGAAATACTTGATAGTGCGACTTTACGGGTTTCTCTTCTACAGGGATTTTATAGCCAGACTTACTGCAAATAACCTTACCTGTATCATCTGTATAGTATAAATCAGCTACGGGAAGAAAAGCATGAGCGATTTCCAACACAATTTCTTCGCTAGACGAGTTATTTACATCAAATTTTATCCAATGAAAAGATTCGGTAAATCCAAAATTAAGGACAGGCTTACCCGTATGAGTGAAGCTCCTCTGCATAGCCTCGGAGGAAACATCCTCAAAAGATATAGTCCCATCTTTATCTTCAGCAAATACAACTTTATGATTGATATTTATCTTTTTGCTACCAGGTGTCCAAACTACGTCGTCATCTTGAGCATATAAATCTGGTAGAGCAAATGATAACAAAATAAATAAAAAGAACAATCTCATCTATGTAGTAGTTATGCTGTAATTATTGATAGTTTGCCTTCTGGCTATACTCGATAGATATATAAATCAATCTTTTTGCTCAAAAGGAATGCCTTTGTAAAATTTAGATGGTATGCCCAGAAGCGTCGCAAAAGCAATCCACCACAACCAAACATATATGGAGAAGGTTAAATAGCCAGAATAACCAAGTATGGGCATCTCGAACAAGTGAAAGCGATTTATGTAAGGTAAATTATATTTCCAATAAGCTGGGGCTTCCGTAAAGAGTTCACCTACCTGTGTTGCGCTAAAGTAATTTTGGCACTCTAAGGTAAAGCCAGCGGCCAAATAAGTAAGGGCAAAAAGCAAAATAGGCGACCAGTTGCCCTGACCGATTGGCTTAAATGGTGTCCATACACCTATTTTATCCAAAACAATCGCCAAGATGATGGGCGGTGTTAGCCAAAGGGTAAAAAACAATTCATTAGGAAACAAGCCACCAGCAAATGAACCCAAAAACGCCAATACTAATAATGGTATTTTGAGGTTTTCAGGAAATATAATTTTAACTCCTGACGAAAAACGAACCTGAAATTTAGGAAATGTATTAAAAATACAATACCATTCAAACGCTAAAGGTAAAAGCCCAGAGGATATGAGCATAGCATAAAGCAAAAACTGTTCTTGCGGAATAATATCCCCTTTAGGATAGTACCATAGGTCATCAACAAAAAAATTCAAAAATTCAAAAAGCATCCAACCAGAAACAGATGAAACACCAATACCTATAACTTCCTGTGGCACAACGCTCAACAAAGATTTACCGCCAGAACGTGAATATGCCCAGCCATCTAACATGAGAACAGCTCCCCAAAAAAGCGGCAAATCAGACCAATGTAAATACCATATAGGGCTTGTAGCTTTTGTCCAAAGCAAGATAACCGCACTGCCCCAAAAGAACAGACCTATCCAAAACCAGATGGGAAATTTAGTCTTAGGTAAGGGGGCATTAGGTTGTACTAACTTGAATCCAAACAAACGTGGAAATATATAAATCATTGCCACGCCCACACAACAAACTGCTACAAAGCCAAATACATACCAATTAAACGGTGCTGTGGGGAGCGCCTTTAGGGGTGGATAGCTAAAAAAGTTAGGTGGGAAATTAAAATCAAAATGTATCCAAGAGCCTAACCAAGGTAATACGACCAGAGCCAACATAGAGAAGAACAAAGTCGAGATTCGCGTTAATATGCTCATAAACTAAGTGTTGGGGTTTGATGTATCAGCAGGCTCTACATTAGAGTTTCGGAACATATAAATCAATAAAAATTGCACTATTGCAAACAAAAATATAAGCGCATAGGCAGACAAGCTCTGCCCGATAGGGAACAAGTGAGATAGAACTAGTTTTATCACTTTTACTGGCTCAGTAAAGAAATTTTCTGAGTACAAAAATAAAACTCTGCCCATATAATAGCCTAAACTGCTTAGAAGTAAAACAAATACCATAACCCAATTAACATACTTCTTGGCAATTCTCTTGGCGTAAAGGTCATACATAATCTGTAACGACAAATAGCCATAATAGAAAGAAAGCATGGCTAGCGTAAACATTATCAAATCATCATAATTTTGTATATTTTCCGCACTTTGCCCTATATGCTTTAAAGTGCTAATCATATAAGGTGAGTTAGGATAAAACAACACCCAAACCATCGATACTATCCAAAACCATATTCCATTTAACTTATCATAAAACAAGTTGATAAGATAAGCGAGCAGCAACGGGACGAATCCATGGAAGAGGTTTATGGCCACTATGTCATGGATTGGTGTCCCCACCACCAAGTTTCGGATAATGAATATACTTACATTAACTATCGTTAAAACCAAAACTGGTTTGACATAAGGTGGAACAATTTTGCCGCTCATTCTATTTAGATATTTAAGAGTTAAAAGTCTTTGACTATTGCAAAAGCTCTGGGTCAAAACATTTTCATAGAACCTTCAACGCCGCAAAATACGACCCAAATTTTTCGTTTGCAATTATTTTACACACTAAATTTTCATGCTACCCAATAACAACTGCATCTGCGCTACAGAATAATTTTAAAAAAACAAAAAATAACTAAAATAAATAAAGAATATTAAATAATTATAGAGTGTAAATAGTCTTCCCTTAAAAAGTAAGAACAAGCAAATCAGTTGATTGATATGATTTATCTGCTTTAGGAACACCCTCATGCTTTTGGGTAGCTTTTTCTCTCTACTTTTTGCCTTGATGCAGAACAGAAGCGCGAGCTGAAAGTTCCGACCGTAGGGCATAGCAAAAAAATCAAGCCTCGCAAAAGGCCAATTTAGATGAAAAAGTTATTTTTCATCTAAACCAGCGAATGGCTTTTTCTTTGATTCAATCTCTTACAAAACAGAGTAGCACAAGAAAATCTTACCCTCTGACCTTTGAGCCATTCGCTTTTGTCTGATGCGAGGCAGTGCAGGCCGCAAGAAGCGTTGAGGTTTTGCCAGTTATTTGACAAAATAGGCTAAAAACTAGTAGATTTTAAAGATAAAAATATTGGTTAATTTTCTGACAATAAATGCCTTAAATACACTTTAAAGAAAGACTAGATATTTTTTAAAGGACAACTAAATAAGTATCCCTATTTCCAAGAACAAAGAATGACAACCAACTTTTCGGAGAGCAAAGTTTGCCATAGCTTGTTTTTCCAGCGTTCTGCTTATTAGGGCAGTGCAGTGCCCTTTTTTTTGTTTTTCACCTCTGCATTCTCCTTTTGAGGCAAAAATTTGAATTGAATATTTGGATTTTTATTAACCCAACGCAAAATAGTGTCAAGCCATACCTCAGAGGCTTTAAAGGAAGGGTGCGCCCCGTCCGGACGGCGTTCTAACTTGAGGTTTTTAGACACAAAATACCGTGCAGAGCCAACGCTGGCGTGTATCATAGAGTCCGTTCCCCAGTCTTTTTTCCAGTTGGGTGGCCCCACCCACACGTAATCCGTACCCTTGAGCATATCCACTACGCGCTTAACATCAGCAGAACGCTTCTTTGTAACAGGGACAAATAGTTCATTTGCGCCTAGCAGAAACACGACAAAGTCTGGTTTATACTTGTCAATATAGGCTTTTAGCTTTTGAGAATTGCCCCAGTCAGAGGTCTTAGAGCCATACCAAGGCGCATAATCTACTTTATAGCCGAGTTTTTTGCGCAATTTGCGGAGTGCTAAAAAGATGCCATCACCCATAGAGTCGCCTGTAACTAGAACGCGGCGTGTGGTGTCTTCTTCGCTGCGAGACGGCAACTTGAGAACGGCCTCAAAAAAATCCTTTTCGGTAAAATGAGCCGTATCTTTAGGGGCAGAAACCTTCCCCGAGTCCGCTTTGGCCAGAATGCTGTCCATGGTTGCAACTGCCTCCAAAACAGCTTGTTGCCGCAAAGCAGCAGAATCTGGTCGAGTAGATTGTTGGGCTACTTTTTGATGAACGTCTGCGGTGTCGGTATAAGTAAAAGTAAGCAGGACACAAGCTAGAATACTGATTTTGAGTGCCCATTTGAATAAATCCATTTTCAAATCCTATACAGTTGTTTTTCCTTCTTTATAAAGTTCGTTGCGTGCTCCGCGCATCAAATCTTGTTTACTGATGCGTTTGCGGTCATTTTTAAGTGCCTGTAACACACAGTAACGCAGCACGTTGGTAATTGCGCCGCCTGTTAGTTCATATTGTTTTGCTACTTCTTCCCAATCAATATCTGGTTCTTGTATAAAACCTCTGATATTAAAAGCGTTTGCCCAAATCTGCTGACGCAAAGCAGACGTAGGCACTGGGAAATAAAGCATGGTTTGGAAGCGCCTTGAAAATGCTTCGTCCAAGTTCCCTTTGAGGTTAGTAGCCAAAATGACTAAGCCTGGGAAGTCCTCAATGCGCTGCAAAAGATAGGCCACTTCTTGATTAGCGTGTCGGTCTTTAGAATCCTTTGTGCTGGTTCTTTTGCCAAAGAGTGCGTCGGCTTCATCAAAAAACAATATCCAGTTTTTATTTTCGGCCTTATCAAAAACTCCTGCCAGATTTTTTTCGGTTTCACCTATATATTTGGAAACAATCATGGAGAGGTCTATTCGGTAAACGTCTAGTCCTTCAATTTTGCCGAGTAGAGAGGCTGCTAGTGTTTTACCAGTGCCGGGTGGGCCATAAAAAAGCGCCCTGTAACCTCTTTTTACTTTTTCATAAAGCCCCAGTTCTTGCATTTGCTTGTTGTGTTTTACCCAAGCGCGTATGTTTTGTAACTCTTCGGCCACTTCAGGCTCTACAATCAAATCAGGCCAATTCAGGCCAGTTTCAAGCCTTTTGGCAGGGAAGGTGCTGCTGTAATCGGGGCGATACGGGCGGCCAAAGAGCAGTAAGTTCAGGAAGTCTTCCGTAACGCGCAAAGGCGCAGATAGCAGAGGCTCGCCGCGCAGACCCGCTTCTACGTCCAGAATACGCTCTCTAATCAACGTACTCTCGCCACTAAACAGAGGCATGGTTTGTAAGCGCCTCTGCAAATTGAGCCCTGAAAGCAAGAAGATAGCGGTTTCGGCGGTAGGCAAAAAACCACCATGATTAATGCCTTTTATACCGCCAAACTCTGAAAAACCGCGCTCAAAAACTGTGTTCTTTGTAAAAAAAATATCGAGCATTTGTGGCTTTAATTGCGGTACAAGCGAAAAAGCCAATATAAAACGCTCTTCCAGAGTCAGTTTGTATTGGCTCACCACTTGCGAAAATGGGCTTTCTTCCTCTTTGAAACGCGGACGCTGCAACTGAAGCGGAAAAGCCGCGTTTTTGAAGTAAGCAGACAGGCGCGTTTGGACAATATCTTCCACCCAAAGCATTTCTTGGCTAAGATTGTCCGCAATAGATTGGCTAAAAGGCTGCTGCATATTCAAAGACCCTTTTCGTTGAAGTATCAACAGAAAAAGATTGGCGTTTATTTTTTGAAAAATTTTTCTTTTTGGCCAGCAAACTCAAGTGTATAAACGCCCATGGGGAGGTCTGAACAATCAACAGAAAGTGCATCGCCTTCCTTCAAAACTTTGTTGGCGGTATCTAAAATTTTGAATTTTACTTTCTGGGAAAAAGTTATTTTGGCAGTTACGCGTTGTGGGTAAAAGGTAATATTGTCGGTTTGAGAGGTGAAAGCACCCTCACCAGACAAAATCGTTTTACCGCCTGTTTCAATGTACTTAACACGATATTTATTAACGCCTGTTTTGTGGCTTACTTTTACGGAATAACTTTGGCTACCGCCCACACCTCGGCAAGACACTCCCTGCTCATCAGCCCACGCATTGCCCTTAAAGACCTGCACAATGTATTGCCCGAAGCGTTTTTCGCCTTTTGCCACCCAAGTAATGTTATCAGCCGCCACATTCACACTGACGAAGGAAAAGCTCTCTTGGCTTTTAATAATTTGAGGATTGATAACTTTGGCGACACAGTTAGCCCCGTACGTAATTTTAACGGTTACTTGCTCGTTGGCTTTAACGGTGGTTTTAAGGTCAATTTCAAAAGCCAATGCCTTAGAGAACTGCACTTTTTTCCCATTTACTTCAATGCTTGTGATGCAGTTTTCTTTAAGCCCAGCGCCACTGCATTGCACAAACAGATTGGACGAGCCACTGTAAACACCAGTTAAAACAATGTCGGCAGCCTTGACCCAAAGGGCAGCCAAGCAAAAAATGAACATCAAAAGGATTCGCTTTGTCATGGGTTTTGTTGTTTTGGACGGATAGAGTTGGTAATCGTAATTTGCGTGTCCACAAAAGTAAAAAAACAATACAAAAAAATGCAGTAAAACTCAAAAAATTAAATAATATGTTTTGAAATCAATGCAGCCAAGAAATGGTATAGGCTGTTTTGATGCAATAACTTCCAATCTGTTGTGCTGAGGTATTGTTTTACTTCAAAAATGCTTATCTTTGCATCTAAATTATTGTATAGAAAATTTCAAAAAATGAAATAATGCTCAATTTTAGCATAAGAATTACGGTACTCTCCGCAGTGATGGCGGCGCTATTGTATGCCCTTTGGTGGCTAAATCCAAGTTATTTGCACGTTCACGCCTTCTACATTCAACTCACGGCCTTTTTGCTTACTCTGCTTACGTTTTGGCTGACTATGAAGACGCTGAACACCGAGCAGTTTTCTAATGGAGTGATGGGCGGCATGAGCATACGCCTCTTTACAGCTTTGGGGGGCATAATGGCTTACTTGTACTTTGTAAACCATGAGCCTATTCTTTTTGCCTTAACAGCCTTTGGAATTTATTTTTCCTACTTATGTTTTGAAATTGTGTCTTTACTGGCTATCTTGCGGCGCAATTCATCAAACACAGGCCAATAGCCATGTTTTTACGTTCAATACCAATGATTAAAGCGCTGTTAATGACGGTGTTGCTGTTTGTGGGGACACTCACGGCACAAGCTAGCGATGCTGGCGAAAGCGACCAAACCTTTGATGTGTCTAGTACCATCATGCACCACGTTCTGGACGCACACGAGTGGCATATCATCACCACTACCAACGATGACGGCTCAGAACATCATGTTTCTATCCCTCTACCCATCATATTGTGGACAGATAATGGATTGGCGCTGTTCTCATCTTCTGCTTTTCACACCCCCAATCACGTGGCTGAAGTAAATGGAAATTATTTCAAGATTGAGCACGAGCATATATACTATGCAGATGCTAGCGGTGCTGTGCGTGTAGATGCTGAAGGTAAAAATTTAGGCCCCCTCGATTTTTCTATTACCAAAAACGTCGCTTCTTTGATGCTTGCTGCCATTATCTTGCTGTTATTGTTCACTTCGGCTGCTAGTGCCTACAAAAAGCAAGACAATACTGCACCCAAAGGTATGCAAAACGTTATGGAGGCCCTGGTGGTTTACATTAAGGACGAAGTGGCGCGCCCAATTTTAGGCGAACACAAATACAAAACCTATTTGCCTTATATCCTGACCGTCTTCTTCTTTATTTGGATAAACAATTTGCTCGGATTAATTCCTACTGGCGCAAATGCTTCTGGTAACATTGCTTTCACGCTCACTTTGGCTGTTTTCACGATGCTGATAACAAACTTTTCGGGCAATAGGCATTATTGGGGACATATTTTTGCCATGCCAGGTGTACCGCTTTGGTTGCTTCCTATCGTTACTCTAGTAGAGATTATTGGCATTCTTACCAAGCCTTTTGCCCTAATGATTCGTTTATTTGCCAACATTACAGCTGGCCACACCATCATTTTGAGCTTGGTGTGTCTGATATTCTTGTTCAAGCAATGGTTGATTGGTGTACCAGTAACCTTGTTTTTGATTCCGATGACCTTCCTTGAGCTTTTTGTGGCAGCTTTGCAGGCTTATGTTTTTACGTTACTCTCAACACTCTTTATTTCACAAGCCGTAGCTGAAGACCACCACTAGGCTTGGAGCTATTAATAGACAAACAAGTAACCCTGATGCTTTTTAATGTTTCAGGGTTTTTGTTTTGTGGACGGCAATAAAAGTGCTTTCAGGCCTAGTTATGGTACTTTGTTAGGTTTTAGTATAAAAAATTGGCTATTTTTTTGCATTAACGCATTTTATAAATTATTTGCCGTTTTATCCTCAATATATAACATGATGTTACACCCCACGCCCCTATTCGTCCACATGAGAAAAAACTCTACTCGTCTATTGCTTTTTAGTATCCTTAGCTTTCTTTTACTTAACTTTT
Source organism: Cytophagales bacterium (assembly GCA_013299045.1). Classification (GTDB taxonomy): domain Bacteria; phylum Bacteroidota; class Bacteroidia; order Cytophagales; family Bernardetiaceae; genus RDZD01. The sequence goes on from JAAFJX010000005.1 coordinate 64,895, forward strand.
TCAGCCCTAAGGCCTTTGCGCAGCAGCTTAATTTAGGCATCAGCCGCAAAGCCATAACAACAGCAGTGCCCTATCTGCTTGTAGTGCCCGACTCGCGTTCTGCTGGTATGGGCGATGCGGGCGTTGCCATTTCGCCAGATGCCAACTGTACTTTTTTTAATCCGTCCAAATTAGCTTTCATTAAACCTAAACTGGGTCTATCCATAACTTATGTGCCTTGGCTAGGTAACTTAGGCGCTGGTATGGGCATGACGAGCCTCAGCAGCTATTATCGCTTGAACAAGCGTCAAAGTTTGGGCTTAGCCATGCGGTATTTTGACCAAGGTTCGGTGGACTTTGTTGATAAAGGTGGAGTTTATCTGGGTACAGCTCGGCCAAGGGAGTTCAATTTTGACGGCACTTTTGCCATGCAGCTTTCGCCCAATTTTAGCATAGCTGGCTCAGGACGCTTTATTTACTCTGACCTTTCTGCTGACTTTGGTGGAACAGACCCAGCAAACATAAAACCAGGCGCGGCTGCATCGGTGGATTTGTCCGCATATTATTCCGAACAAACCCAAATGGGCGCTAAGACTGGGCGCATCTCTTTTGGTGGAAATATCTCAAACATAGGGACAAAAATGGTGTATGGCGACCCCACCGAGCCAGATTTTTTGCCCACAAACCTACGCCTAGGCGCTGCCTATACCCATGATTTGGACGCAACCAATTCTGTAACTTTCGCTTTAGATATCAACAAACTTCTTGTGCCCACTCCCGACCCCGCAGATACCACGAACAGCTGGAAGCAGCAGGGAATTTTTACAAGCCTATTTTCTTCTTTTGCTGATGCACAGGGCGGTGCGCGTGAAGAATTTAACGAAATCAATTATTGTTTTGGCTTAGAATATTGGTACAATAACCTGTTTGCTTTGCGTGCGGGCTATTTTTATGAGCACCCTACCAAAGGCAATCGCAATTTTATTACTTTGGGCGCGGGTTTACGCTACCAACAACTCAATGTAGATTTTTCTTACTTGCTTGCAACAGGCAGCACAGGCACCAATCCATTGGCAAACACATTACGATTTACCTTAATGTTTAATTTTGATAGCGGGAGGCCACGCCAAGACCATTCTGAAGAATCAGAAGAAGACAACAACTCTCTACGGTTTAAGTAGCACTGGTAAATTTGAAGGAAAAGGGAACAGAGTCTTTTGGAAATTTATCTTTTTTATTAAAAAAAATTTGCACTTAAAAAAAATAACCTTACCTTTGCAGCCGTAATAACAACAAGTGTTATTGTAAATAGTACAAATATGCGGGAATAGCTCAGTTGGTAGAGCGCAACCTTGCCAAGGTTGAGGTCGCGGGTTCGAGTCTCGTTTCCCGCTCTTGTTGATACGAAGCAAGAGCTTTTGTAGCATACATTGACCAAAAGTGGTGAGTGGAAGTCATTGCCCAGGTGGTGGAATTGGTAGACACGCAGGACTTAAAATCCTGTGGCTGAATAAGCCGTACGGGTTCGATTCCCGTCCTAGGCACCTGAAAATAGTTTGATTGCGGGAATAGCTCAGTTGGTAGAGCGCAACCTTGCCAAGGTTGAGGTCGCGGGTTCGAGTCTCGTTTCCCGCTCTTTTAAAAAAGGGCTTTTTGCCCTTTTTTTTATCATTTGTTTTTCCAATCTAGAACCGCGCCCGATTACTGGATTGTATCGTACAAGCGACCTTAAAACCTTATATTTTACAGATGTTCTACTCCAGAGTTATTCTTCTTACAGTTTTCTTTTTTGGGTTTGGTGCTTGCCTCAATGCCTCTCAAAACCTCATGGCACAGGCTGCTTCAAAAGACCTCAAGCGCTTAGTAAGCTACATGGAAGGCCGCTTCAATAATGGGACACAAGCCAAAAAAGATACAAATTATTTTGATATTACGCTGAATATGAAGCGCATATGGACAAAACGTAAGGGCGAGCATTGGCTTTATGTAGAGCAAGCCGTTACAGCAGCCATAGAGCGCCCCTATCGTCAGCGTGTTTATAAAGTTTATGAAAAAGATGGCGAATTTGTCAGTGAAGTTTACACTTTTGAGAACCCAATGCGCTTTGCAGGCGCACATAAAAAAGCTAAGCCACTCAGTGAATTAACACCAGACTCACTAGAGCTAAGAGATGGCTGCGAGGTACGACTCAAAAAAGAGGGTAAGGGTTTTAAAGGCAGCACAGGCAGGCAGACGTGTGCTTCCGAAAGAAGCGGTGCTAAGTATGCTACTGCTGAAGTTACTGTCCAGAAAAAATTATTAGTGAGCTGGGATAGAGGCTTTGATGATAAGGGGGACCAAGTTTGGGGGGCTACAGAGGGTGGTTATTATTTTGTAAAACAAAAATAGAACGTTTTTCTGTTTTCAGAATAATTATTGCCTACATTTGAACGTGCATATCTTACCTCAAAGCAAGCAGCATGAGTACATCTCCAAAAGGCATTCTCATTCCTATAGGTGGTAGCGAAGACCGCAACAGCGAAGCTATGCGCAAAGCTCGCGTTTATAGGTTGGATTTTTACAAGCAAGGCGTTTTAGCCAATATCCTAAAAATATCGGGGCTTTCTAAACCCAGCATCGAGATTATTCCTACGGCTTCTAGTGTACCACGTGAAGTAGGGCAAGACTACACCGCCGCTTTTGCCTCTTTGGGTCATAAAGTGGGCGTATTGAACATCAAAGACAAGGAAGATTGCCTCAAAACGACCTATCTCAAGCGTATCCGCGAAGCCGATATACTTATGTTTTCAGGCGGGGACCAATCCAAGATAACGGCGGCTTTCCTTGAAACAGAAATGTTGGATATCATCAGAAGCCGCTATCAACAAGAAGAAAACTTTATTGTGGCAGGTACAAGTGCGGGGGCTATGGCCATGTCTGAAGTCATGATTCAAGGCGGTAACAGCAGTTTTGGTTTGCTCAAAAATCATATCCCCATAGGAGAAGGACTTTCTTTGAGTCCGCGTCTCGTCATTGATTCTCATTTTGTGCGTCGTGGTCGTTATAGTCGTTTGCTTCAAGCCTTGGCGCACAGTCCGCATAAAATTGGTGTGGGCTTGAGCGAAGACACGGGAGTTTGCATAAGGGAGGGCAAATACTTTGAAGTAGTTGGTTCAGAGCACGTTACCATTATGCAAATTAAGGGCGCTATCACCCTCAATAATTTTGCGCATCTTGAAGAAGATGAACCTATAGCCATAGGCCCCGTGGAGATGCTTTCCCTAACTCGCGGTATGCGCTTTGATTTCCAAAAAGGAGCTTTAATGCTCTAGGTCAGCGTTTTTTGCGCTCATAAGCACCAATATCAGGCTTTGCGTCGCGCAGTTGCCCCGTCAAATCATCTTTGATAAAAGGTAGCGGCATGGCAGCATCTATCAAAACACTCAGGGAGTCTGGTTGTAGTAGGCGGTTAGCCGTATTGACAAATTTAAGGTCCTTGTTTATGATATTGCCGCCTGTATCCAAAGCTGTTTGAAAGGTTCTGATGTAGTTATTCTTAATAAGTGCCTCAAATGGCAAAGAGGCATCTGGCTGAATAAACAACTCGTTCCCACCTTGACTAACGCCTGTGATGACGTTGTTCAGAAGTTCTATGCGCAAGGCGTTTTTATTCTCTTCATCCAGAGCCGCTAACATCACAACAGCGGGTTTTTCAAAGAAAAATGAGCCGTAATTCGCGAAAGTATTATTGTAAAATTTGTAATTGCCGCCCGCTGCACAAATGATAGAATGCTCCAAGCAATTATAAAACTCTGAATTAATTATCACTAAATCAGCATCAAAAGCAGTTAAGCCTATCGTAGAAACATTGCGGATTTGGCATTTGTCTAAGACAAGGTCTTGCTCGCTGTTAGCATCATTAATACCGATATAAATGCCGCTCTCGGAGTTTTTAATAATAGTGGACTCTAGTCGTGAGCCTTGGCTTCTTGAACCAAAAATAAGGCCTACCCATTGTCCTGGTGCTTCTGCATAAGCATCTTCGGTGCGTGTCCCCGTCATCAGAATAGGTTTTTCGGGTGTGCCTAAGGCTTTGAGCTGCCCACCAACAAGAAGGCGAGCCTTTGCATCAAAAAGTAAGGTTACACCTGCCTCTATGGTCAGGGTGCAGCCTTCGGGTACCAGTACGTCTCCTTTGATGCGATAGGGCTTGGCCCCGCTAAAAACGGTATTGCAGGGGAGCTCTATGTTTTCTAGTACGGATACATCTTGCGCCCAAGCGGAAAGCACTACGGTATTGCGCTCGCTTTCTTGGTTAATGTCAATATAATCAAGTAGTTGCTGTGGGTTATCACTGCCATTCTTTGGTGCTTTTAGGCTCACTTGAATCAATAGACTGTCTTTGCCGAGCAGCCTTATATTTTTGAGGCTATTGGTTTTGTAGCCGTTAATGACCAAAGAATAAGGTGAATTGCTGTTTCGGAGTTGTATGGAACGTAACATAACAGCGGTATTGCCGGTATTGCGCACCCGCACGTTCCGCGTAAAACTAGGCCACTCGGACACCAGCGTATCAAAAAATACACTATCTGATGATACTTCTAAGCGTCTATCTGCACCGAGTTGCTCATCGAGCGGCTTGCATTGACTCAGCAACAGAGCCATAAAACACAAAACCACACTTAGAGCAAGTAACTGGAAGGAAATAGATTGCGTTAGCTTAGACATAAAGAACGAAATTTATAGGCTATTTCTACGTCTTACTATCTCATAAAGCGCTATACCACAGGCTACAGAAGCATTCAAAGACGCAATTTGTCCATACATAGGTATCTTGATGCTGGTATCCGCCATGCGCAGCACGTCGTCAGAGATGCCATCTTCCTCCGACCCAATGACTAGCACAATTGGCTCGTCAGAAAAATCGCCTTCATGGAGTTGCAAGGAGCTGTGGTCTGAACAAGCCACAATACGCAAACCAGCACTTTTCAACTTGCGCAGCATAGCCGCTAAGTTGGTTGTTTTACACACGGGTAGGTGATGAAGCGCGCCTGCTGAGGTCTTGACAGCATCGCTCCCAATCTGGGCGCTTCCTTTGGTAGGAACCAGAATGGCATCTGCACCCGCACACTCGGCAGAGCGCACCATAGCCCCAAAATTACGCACGTCGGTAATGCGGTCTAGTGCCAAAATAAATGGGATTCTACCACTTACAAAGGCATTGTCTATGACATCTTCAATATCAGCGAACTGAACAGGCGAAAGATAAGCCACTACGCCTTGGTGATTTTTGCGTGTGATGCGGTCTAGCTTTTCTGAAGGTACATAGGTAAGAGTCAGAGAATTTTCACGGATAAGTTTAATAAGAGGCTTATAGCTCGTATCGCCTTCGGCCAAACGACTCATCAACACCTTATCTATGGTTTTTCCTGCCAAAATGGCCTCAGAAATGGGGTGTACGCCGAAAATATAGTCTTCTTTCAAAGCAAATGGAGTAAGGAGGTCTGTCTAGAATAGACGGCTCAGGCCGCTCAAAGAGCAAAGGTAGCTCTTTTTGTGCGTTACAACACACATTAGGCTTAAAAAATCTTGGGCAGCCTTCCCTGTTCTAACCCTCTTGTACTTGCAAAAACGCATCTAAAGCGCTATTTCTCTCTAAAAACACGTTTTTAAAATCAAGAGTTGTTTTCTTTTTTGGTCTAGTCGTCTTGAGACATAAAGTAGCATTGCTTTCAAAAAAATAAAAAAAAAATGGCTCTGGCGCGTAATTTGTCATAGTAGAAATGAGACGTTTGCTCTAACAACCTTCTTGCGAGAGCATTTTGTATCAAAACTATGATAGATAAACCTATAAGTTTAAAAAAACGTACAGATTTTCAATAAATCATAGGTTTGATTGAGCTAACAAAGCAAGCGGTCTAATCTATACAAAAGCGTCAAAACAAGATCATCCGTTTTGAATAGCCCTTGTAGGTAAAATGCCTCACACAAACGATTAAACGTTGTATGAAAGATTAATTGCTGCTGAAAAGCGCCTAAACGAACCCATTTAGTACTTAGCAATCCTAAATTTTTATGAAAGCTATCCGCTTACTGCTATTCTGCTGCTGTATGTATGTTTTAGAGGCTTGTCATTCACATATCCGCAAAGACGATGTGTTGCATAAGAACTCTGAGTCAACTCCTGGGCAAGTAAGCCTAAGTTTTGTGCTAACAGAGCTAAAAGAGCAAAATAAGCTGCCTACCCTGCAAAGGCTCACACTTCCTAAAGACCCGCTTTATGGTAAAAGCAAAGTATTTGAGGGCTTCTATCTCAAAGACTTTTTAGACTCCCTCGTCAATTATAAAATCTTTGTGCCTAACCAGACCCAAGTCATTTTTATCTGCACTGATGGCTATACTTCTAGCATTGGTCTTGCTGAAATTTTAGCAAAAAATCCTTTTGTGGCTGTCCATGACCGCAGCAGCCCAGATGGTGGCGACTGGGAGAAAGTCCGTGAACAAACCGGCAAACTGATATCGCCTAAGCCCTTTTACATGGTTTGGACTCAGCCCGATGCTCAAAATGTACGCGAGTATCCATGGCCATATAACCTCATGACTATAGAGATTGTTCCTAATCAACTTGCCTATGGCGCATCTTACCCCAAAAATTCCAAAACCTATGGTGAAGGTTTTTTCTTATTCAAGAATAACTGTATGTCTTGTCATTCTGTTAAAAATGTAGGCGGCAACATAGGCCCAGACCTCAGTGCACCAAACAACATATTGAGCCGTTGGGAGCGAAAAGAACTCATAAATTTTATCAAAGACCCTACAAAACTGCGTCCAAATACTAAAATGCCTGCCTCACGTTATCTCAATGATGCAGACCTTGATAAAATCATAGACTATTTGGACTACATGGGAAAAAAAGAGTAACTTTGGCTCTCTTTTTACAAAAAAAATGCCTTTGGTGTGCCAACAATCAATCGCTTTGTTATGACTTCAGCAGCCATAAAAGTTACTTTTCTGGGAACAGGCACTTCGCAGGGAGTTCCTGTTATTGGCTGCCAATGTGAGGTTTGTGCTTCGGCAGACCCCCGCGACAACCGTACACGCAGCGCCCTGCTCGTAGAAAGCCAGCAAGCTCATTTCGTGATAGATACAGGGCCTGATTTTCGTTTTCAAATGCTAAGAGAGAAGGTTTCTAGGCTAGATGCGGTTCTCTTTACGCACGAACACAAAGACCATACGGCCGGCCTAGACGACGTGCGCTCGTTCAACTTTTTGCAAAAAAAAGATATGCCCATTTATGGTAGAAAGCACGTTCTAGAGCAGATAAAGCGTGAGTTTGCTTATATATTTGCCGAGCACAAATACCCTGGCATTCCGTCTGTAGAAACTCATATTGTTGATAATAAAATATTTTTCATCAACGGCTTGCCCATTACTCCCGTCGAGGTGCTACATTACAAATTGCCTATTTTTGGCTACCGGGTGGGCAATTTTGCCTACATCACTGATGCCAAAAGCATTAGCGAAGCCGAAAAAGAAAAACTAAAAGGGCTTGATGTGTTGGTGTTGAACGCCTTACAACATACCGAGCATCTGGCGCACCTTACCCTAAGCGAAGCCGTTGCTCTAGCCCAAGAACTGAACCCTAGAATGTGCTACCTGACCCATTTGAGCCATAAAATGGGAACGCACCAGAATACTGCCGCTGGCCTTCCGCCAAACGTACAGATTGCTTACGATGGCCTCAAACTGGAGGTATTCTAAAAAATATGATGTAGCTTTGTGGCTCTATTCTAGCCCAAAAGCCGATTCCAGACCATTATGGCCGACCTCAACAGTCCATTTGAAGAAACAGACAACTCCCAAAAACTTGATGCCAAAAGCGCCCGTCAATCCTATATCTTAAAACTCGCGCTCTTTGCCACAGGTCTTGCTGGTATTGTGGCAGAGTATATTCTTTCTACTTTGGCCACTTACTTCCTCGGCGATTCTGTTTTCCAATGGACTATGGTGCTTTCTTTAATGCTCTTCGCTATGGGCTTGGGTAGCCGTATCAGCAAACATATAGACGACCACCTTCTTGAAAAATTTATAATTTCTGAGTTCGTTTTGTCAATTTTAAGCGCTTTTAGTGCTTCGCTAACCTACATAGGCGCTGCTCATACGGACTACCTATTTCTCTTGATTTACAGCATGAGTATAGGTATAGGTTTGCTTATTGGTATGGAAATTCCCCTCGTCATGCGCATCAATAATTCCTATGAAGCGCTCAAAGTTAATATTTCCAGCGTCATGGAAAAAGACTATTATGGCAGCTTGATTGGTGGATTATTTTTTGCATTTGTGGGTGTACCCTATTTGGGTTTAACGTACACACCTTTTGTGCTTGGTATTGTCAATTTTGCTGTGGCTGCGGTGCTGCTGTATCAACTGCGCGAACTGATAGACAAAACATGGCTGAACAAAATGGTTGTGTTTTGTATATTAGTGGCATCTATTTTATTTTTAGGACTTTATACTGCCAAAGACATCATTCTTTATGGCGAACAAAAACGTTATACAGATAAAGTCATTTTTGAAAAGCTAACTCGCTATCAACAAATTGTCATTACAGAATGGAAAGATAAACATTGGCTTTATCTGAACAACCATCAGCAGCTCAGCACCGTTGATGAGTGGCTCTACCATGAACCGCTTGTACACCCTGTTATGAATCTGACCAAGACTCCACATCATGTACTCGTTTTGGGTGGTGGAGATGGCTGCGCTGTTCGTGAAGTACTTAAATATGAGAACGTTCGGCTCATAACCTTGGTGGACTTAGACCCCGATATGACCAAGCTAGGTTTGGAGCACCCCGTATTGAGAGAAGCGAACCAAGACGCACTCCATGACCCCAAAGTAAAAATAATCAACCAAGATGCTTACAGCTATTTAGCCAAAACATTAGATTATTTTGATGTCATGATAATTGACTTCCCTGACCCTCAAAACGCTGATTTGAGCCGTTTGTATTCCTTAGAATTTTTCAAGCTCTGCCAAAAACAACTTCGTCCGGAGGGGGTGCTCATAACACAGTCGGGGAGTCCTTATTATGCGCCTGATGCTTTCAAGTGCATACAGCGCACACTCAACGCGGCAGGTTTCAGCACGCTCCCCCTACACAACCAAGTTCTAACTATGGGAGAATGGGGCTGGGTTATTGGTAGTAAGTATATTCCTCAAGCGCAACTCAAGCCAATACTTCAAAGAATGGAGTTCAAAAATGTTCAAACACGCTGGCTCAATAACGAGTCCATGCAGTTGATAACCTCTTTTGGTAAAGACCTAGCCCCGCGCCAAGATAGTGTAGAAATCAATACCATACACAATCCTGTTTTGCATACCTACTACAACAAGGGCAACTGGGCACTCTGGTAGGCCATAATTTTACTAGATGAGTGCCATAAAAAAAGAAACCGTACAAGATTGTGCGGTTTCTTTAGATATATTGGCTTTGTACTTTTTTAAAATGGTTGGGCAACCAGGGCACAAAACATTGTCTTAATTCGCTTCGAATTAGTTGCCAGAAGAAGTAGCAGCAGACTCAGCAGCAGAACCAGCAGTAGAGTCTGCAGAAGTAGCAGATTCAACAGCAGACTCAACAGCAGACTCAGCTGTATCAACAGCAGAATCAGTAGCAGAATCAACAGCTTCGCCAGTTTTGCCACCGCAAGACGCGAATACGAACATACCAGCAACGAGAGCAAGAGCAAATACTTTTTTCATTGGATTTTGAATGTTTAAAATGATATGATTCAATTTTCAAAAGGGGAGTTGGTCGTTAAACCGTTGCAAAGGTAAGGCTAAAAAAATCATCTCCAAAATTTTTAGCACTTTTTTATTTAATTTTCATTAACAAATTTATTGTGCTTTAATTTAAAATTCTTTGTTTTATTCAAAAAAAACAATCCTAAAAGCACTCTAGTAACTTTTTGTATTAAAAAAATACCAAAACCTATTTTTTAATATTTATTAAATGATTTGTTAATGAAAAATCAATTTGCAGATTCAATCAACGTAAATTTCAAAAAATGGGTTGTATTGGATTCGAACCAACGACCCCCACCCTGTCAAGGTGGTGCTCTAAACCAGCTGAGCTAACAACCCTTTTTTCAGATTTGCGGCGCAAAGTTAAATGCTTTTTATAAAAACACAAACTTTTTATCCCATTTTAGATAATGCTGCACCGCATTCTATGTACACTTCGGTTTCAAACAATAAAGAATAGAATAAGTTAGGGCTATGGTTAAATATTAAAACGCTTTAAATCAATATATTAGGCAATATATATCTCTTTTTCTAAAAGGTTTTAATATTTTAGGCCACAAAACCTTAGCGAATACTAATTTTTTAAATAATTTTGCCATTAGTTTTAATCCGCCAAAAGCAACGTTTATGAAACAGATTTTCCAACAAATTATATGCTCTTGCGCTTTATGGCTGCTTTGGGGCTGGCAGGCGCAGGCAGTTCTGGCGCAGGGCGAAGAAAAAGCCAAAGAAATGCACCCAAACGGTGTTGTAAAAGCCGAAGGACGTAAAGTAGATGGCAAAAAGCAAGGCTACTGGTTTTACTATTACCCAAGCGCCAAAGTAATGGCTTTTGAAAAGTACAAAGACGATATTCTGGACGGTGTGGCTAAGTATTATGACCAGAACGGTATTCTTGAACGCCGCGAAATTTGGGCAAATGGCGCTAAGCAAGACTCTGCCTACACTTACTATCCAGACGGCAGCATGAAAAAACTAGGAATTTATAAAAATGACCTTTACGAAGGTCTCTGGTTACACTATTTTGCAGACGGAAAACTTCAACAAAAGGCTTACTACCGCGGCGGCCAGTTAGATGGCACTTTTGAAGTCAATAATCCTGACGGTACGTCTCTCCAAAAAGGCGCTTACAAAAATGGTAAAGAGGACGGCTACTGGTATTTTTATAACGAAAAAGGTGCTTTATTAAATGAAGGTGCTTTTGTTGAAGGCAAAAAAACCGGGGACTGGTTCAAGTACTCCAAAAGTGGTAAAAAGAAAAAAATGAAAGTGTAAGTTCTCTCACGAAAAGCATCAAACTTATGTCTGCGCTCAGTACCAAGCATCTTTTGGGCATCAAAGACCTACAAAAAGAAGATATTTTGCGGATTTTTGAAACCGCTGAAGAATTTAAGGGAGTTCTGAACAGGCCCATCAAAAAAGTGCCATCTCTGCGCGATATAACTGTTGCTAATCTATTTTTTGAAAATTCTACCCGTACTCGCCTCTCTTTTGAGTTGGCCGCCAAGCGCCTTTCGGCAGATGTTGTCAGTTTTTCTGCTGCCACTAGCTCCGTCAAGAAGGGTGAAACTTTACTGGATACTGCCAAGAATATTTTGGCAATGAAAGTAGATATGATAGTCATGCGGCATTCCAGCCCTGGAGCGCCGCACTATCTCGCGCAGCGCGTACCCTGCGTGGTTGTGAATGCGGGCGATGGCACACACGAGCATCCTACGCAAGCCTTACTTGATGCTTACTCTATGCGCGAACGACTTGGAAAAGAACTCTACGGCGTTCGTGTGGCTATCATTGGCGATATCTGGCACTCAAGAGTGGCGCTTTCCAATATCTTTGCGCTCAAAAAATTAGGTGCAGAGGTGATGGTATGCGGCCCACCTACCCTTATCCCCCCCTACATCGCCTCACTAGGCGTTTTGGTAGAATATCAACTCAAAAAAGCTTTGGCTTGGTGCGATGTGGCCAATGTCTTGCGAATACAACTAGAGCGCCAAGACTCCTCTGTTCAAGACATACCTTCTCTTCGCGAGTATGCGCTGCATTACGGCATCAATAAAGCCATGCTAGATGCTCTAGCCAAGCCTATTGTACTCATGCACCCTGGCCCTATCAACAGAGGTGTAGAATTGAGTTCAGATGCTGCCGATAGTGAACACTCTATTATACTAGACCAAGTAGAAAACGGCGTTGCCATCCGCATGGCAGTCCTTTATCTTCTGGCCACAGAGCTGAATTTACACAACTAGCCCTCTCTTCAAAAGGTTTTATAAGATATTTCCAATAAATGTCTTCTTATGACCTGCCTGTTTTAGAAACACCCTCACTTGATTTTGCCAGTTATCTGACAAAGTGGGTTAAAAACTAAGATGTTTTGAAGATGAAGTTCTTGTTTAATTTTCTGACAACAAGCACTCTAGATGTATTTTAAGGGAAGACTATTAGGTATTGTCTTCGGACAAGAAAAAGAGGCTAAAATCTTACGACTAGCCTCTTTTTTTTATTTAGGTGGGACTAGGCCCTGTTGAAATTACTCAACAATTTCAGTAACCTGACCAGCGCCTACTGTACGACCGCCTTCGCGAATCGCAAAACGCAAGCCCTTGTCCATAGCGATTGGCTTCTGGAGGTGTACCTCAATAGAGATATTATCGCCAGGCATAACCATTTCTACGTTTTCAGGAAGTTGTACTGCACCAGTTACGTCTGTTGTACGGAAGTAGAACTGCGGCGTATAGCCTTTGAAGAATGGAGTGTGGCGACCACCTTCTTCTTTCTTCAAAACGTAAACTTCGCACTTAAACTTCACGTGAGTTTTGATAGTACCCGGCTTAGCAATAACCATACCGCGACGGATAGCTTCTTTTTCAATACCACGGAGGAGAAGACCAACGTTGTCGCCAGCTTCACCGCTATCCAACAATTTACGGAACATTTCCACACCTGTTACAGTTGATTTGAGAGGCGCTTCGCCTAAGCCCAAAATTTCAACTGCTTCGCCAACGTTTACAATACCGCGCTCAATACGACCAGTAGCAACCGTACCACGGCCAGTGATAGAGAACACGTCTTCAACAGGCATCAAGAAAGGCTTATCAGTAATACGTTCCGGAATTGGAATGAAACTATCTACTTCAGACATCAACGTTTCAATAGTAGAAACCCAGCTAGGCTCGCCGTTCAACCCGCCAAGAGCTGAACCACGAACGACAGGGATAGCGTCGCCATCAAAGCCATAGAAGCTCAAGAGCTCGCGAATCTCCATTTCAACGAGGTCGAGGAGCTCAGTATCGTCCACCATATCCACTTTGTTCATAAACACAACAATAGCAGGAACGCCTACTTGGCGTGCCAACAGAATGTGCTCACGAGTTTGTGGCATAGGGCCGTCTGTAGCAGCCACAACAAGGATAGCGCCGTCCATTTGGGCAGCACCAGTAACCATGTTTTTTACATAGTCAGCGTGGCCAGGGCAATCAACGTGTGCGTAGTGGCGGTTTACTGTTTCATATTCAACGTGAGCCGTATTGATAGTAATACCTCTTTCTTTTTCTTCAGGGGCGTTATCAATAGAGTCAAAGCTACGCAATTGCGCAAGCCCTTTGTTGGCCAATACAGTTGTGATGGCAGCGGTCAATGTAGTTTTGCCGTGGTCAACGTGACCAATAGTGCCAATGTTTACGTGGGGCTTATTCTTAACGAATTTCTCCTTTGCCATTTCTTTAGCAAAAATTAATGGTTAGAAAACTTTTTCAGAGAAAACCCTTGTAGCAAGGCCACAAAGGCTAGATTTTACGGAACCATAACTGCACAAAAAGGTATTAGAGCCAACGATGGGGATTGAACCCACGACCTCTTCCTTACCAAGGAAGCACTCTACCACTGAGCTACGTCGGCTAGCAACGAGGTGATTGGCTTTTAAGCCTTTTCTGCCGCGGTATATCTCTTTTTGATTCATAAACGGAAAGAACGCTCAATCTGAGCGGGAGACGAGGCTCGAACCCGCGACCTACAGCTTGGAAGGCTGTCGCTCTACCAACTGAGCTACTCCCGCATAACAATAACAACAAACGGACTTGTCGTTACAATAATAACTGAAACAACTGATTCGTACTCATTCAGTTTTAATAAAACTTGGTGGGGGAAGCAGGATTCGAACCTACGAAGACATAAGTCAAAGGATTTACAGTCCTTCCCAGTTGGCCGCTTTGGTATTCCCCCTTATTACTACTTATTTATTTGACGGTGCAAAGGTACGCTTGTTTTTTTAAATTCCAATATCTTTTTGAAATGTTTTTTATATTTTTTCCAAATCGGATTGAAAATGCCCTAAGACTCGCCTGACTACCGCTGCCTCAAACCCATCAAATTGTATCAATAATTAAAAACAAAAGCCCCCATAAAATATTTATAAGGGCTTTACTAGTAGTAGATTGTGATGCTGGCGAGTAAAAAAAGCGCTCGTACTCTTACTTTCGTCGTTTGTCAATAATTCTTTTCATGTTTGCTGTTATTGAAGCAGCCAAGTTACTGCGTTCATGGGCACTGAGGCTGGCCAGCACTTGGCAGTAATGTGCATCGCTCATGTGCAAATACGCTTTGATGAAGGCTTCTAAGTCCTCCTGCTTGCTGAATTTGGATTGCTTAACCATTTTCTTATTCTGACTAAGGAAGATAAATTTGTCCATTTCTAGTAAAACATCGTGTCATAAACAATTCCAAAAACTAGATTGCCTTATTTTTGTTTAAGAAAAATTAAACAAAATAATTTTATTTTCTGCAAGAGGACAGAATTTAACTGATGCACAAAAAATAGACGTAACGGCTGTCATAAAAGTGGCTTAATCATGCGTTCAAAGCGGTTTTGCACAAAATTAGACTCGGTGGCTTCGGAAAACTCTTGAACGATGCGCTGCATTTCTGCTTGCCCAATATGCTTGGTAGTATAGCTTTCGTGAATGAAATTAAGATAAGAGACTGTGCTGTAAATGGCTTTATGGAAGGCCTGAAAGTCCACATCTGCATTGATAAAGGTTCGTACATCTTGGTAGTTGGCCTTCAAGCGCATTCTGTAGAGGAAATCATAGAGTGTAGTCAGTCCTACTTTTTCGGCCACAACAGCCCACTGCTCTGGCCCGAACTTCTTGCGAATATCTCCATCTTTTGTTTTCAATGCAGTTTGTCCGCGAGATTGGCGTTCTTTTTTTACAAATTCAGAACTTTCGTCGCGTGTACTTTTCAGCAACATAGCAATTTGGGCAGCGCAGTCGGCAGGAGTTTGAACAAGCTCTGCCGCACTTTTTTTATAATTTTCTATATAGTTGGCAATGCCATAAAATTTGTAGTTCCCCTTTTCGCCATCTGCATAATAGGATACACCAGCAGGGTAGCAGTCGTTTGTAATGTGCGAAGCAAATTGTTTGATAAGTGCCTCGTGGGTTCTACACACAATGCCCTTGGCCGTATAAGCTGCAAACATAGCCAAATAAGCGCTGTAATAGGCTTGTGCAAAAGCCCAATGCAAGGCCAGGCGCATATAGTTAGAGTGCTGCTCGTGCTGCTGCGTATTAAAGAGCAATAAATATTCAGTATTCCAAGCATTCATTAAAAGCTGTTCTACACGTTGTATAGGCGCATTGGCGTTGCGTTGCAGTTTATTCTTAAAATAGTGGAGCTTGTTCAGGTTATAACGGTCTGCATCTAGCTCAATATGCTGGGCAATGACTTGAAAATGACGAAAAAGAACTTCTGACGGAATAGCCTTTTCTTCCTTAGAAAGGAGCTTTCTTTTTTGTTTGGATTCCAAAAGGTCAAAGTTGTCCTCTGCCAAATGAAAAATAGATTTAAGCGCCTCGGTCTGTTCGTTTTTTTGCTTCATGTTCAGATATTTTTTTTTTATTGGTTAAAACTCCAACATCAGTCAAAGATAGGGATTTTAAAACACAAAAGCAAATTTCTAAGCCAAAAACCAATACATAATGGAAACAAAAATATTGGTTATTTACAGCAGAATAAGGTAGAAAATCAAGGCTAACCTACGTTCTTTGGCAGCATGGGGCCTGCCAATAAAAAAAGCCTCTCAGAAACTGAAAGGCTTTATTAGTCTTGCGGAATGGACGGGACTCGAACCCGCGACCCCCTGCGTGACAGGCAGGTATTCTAACCGACTGAACTACCACTCCTGTGCATTAAGCAGCAAATAAGGTGTTGCGTGTGTGAAAAGATGTCGATTACCCTTATTTGATGCTGCAAAGGTAGGAGGTCGTTTAATAACTACCAAATTTTTTAGCATATTTTTTTAACAAATTTTAGTAAAAAATAGGTAAAATCCTTAAAATCAAATTAAAAAGACGCGATATTGATATCGAATAACTAAATGTTTGCAGCTAAAGCATAAAAAAGCTCAGCAGTATCCAAATGCTTTTAGTCTGAAGCTGGATAAGATTTTGTTTTTAATGAGTTTGTTGAAAAAATGAGTATTTCTTAACTAATTTTGCACCTCACCAATGATATTCTGATTGAAAGCCCCAAACCCTCATATTCTTGCTCTGGACAAACACGTTCAAGAAGCCATTAAGCTCAAGCTCATTCGTATTGAAAATGAAGAGGATAGAATTTACGTTGTCTATAAACATAACAACGTCCGTTTGCGCCTTACAGACGAAGAGAAAGTGCGTGTTTGGGCTTATATGCGCCTTACGGTTGAGCTGGGCTATCCCTTTGCGCAAATTAGGATTGAACACAAGATAAAAGTGGGAAGCGGCTATAAACGCGCCGACATTTTAGTTACGGATAGCCAAAATAGGCCTTTGATTGTGCTGGAGTGCAAACGGCCACAGAGCGACAGCCTCAAAATGGAAGAGGCTTACAAGCAACTTAAATCGTATGCAGACTTAGAACGTGCGCCTTATCTCTGGCTTTCTAATTATACCAACAACACACACCAAGAACTGATTTATCATGGCAAATACACACGCCATAAAGACCTTTTTGCCTTGCCACCCTTTGCTTATGCGTCGCGTCAAAAGTTTCAGCTTTGGGTAATTGTCGGAGTGTTCTATGGTCTTTTTCGTAAGTTAAGCAGTTTTAGTCTTGATTGGAAATTATTGCGAAACCTACTTTTGGCTGTTTTATTGGGCGGCCTATTTCTGGTCTTTTGCCAAACTGATTTTGACTGGGCTGAGTGGTCGCAAGTGTTTGTACAGGCTGCATGGGGCTTGGGTGGGTTTGTTTGGCTAGGCACCATGATTTTTGTGCTATATAAAATAACAAAAAAAAAGAGCCTAACCAAACCCAAAAGAAAACCACAACGCAAAGCACGTATGGATAAAGCAAGAGCAGTTGCGCGGCGTACTCGCGCCAAAACGACCAGAAAGGCTAAATAGTCGTCCCTTAAAATATACCTAAGGCGTTTGTTTCCAGTGAATTAAACAAAAACCTTAGATATATTTTAAGGAAAGACTAAGTATAAAAAGAAAACAAAAAAAAGCCCACCAAGACAACCTCTATCTCTTGAAATTATTATCCTAAATTTTGATGCGGAAAACCTGACTTCAATACAAGGGTCTTTCTTGCAGTCCGCCGCTAATAAAAGTAGCAACGTTAATGGCATTAAATATTTGATTGTATGGGATTAAAGAATGAAATCAAATAACTTATGCTCGCAAAGGTAAAATAAAATAAAGGTTGCCTCAAAATATCAAAAAAACATCTATCTTTGTAACCACTTATAGCCAGTCAGAACGCACCTTGGGCATTCCTGAGACTCTACACCCATGCTATGACATACCCAGCCACGATAGACCATCTTTTGCGCAAACATAAGCTCCGCCGAACGAGCTTCCGCAGCGATATTCTTCAAATGTTCCTCAAAACGCCTAGTGCCATAGCGCATCAGGATATAGAAAAACTATTAGGGCTTGACTTTGACAGAGTTACCTTATATAGAACCTTAAAATCCTTTGAAGAAGTAGGACTCATTCATCGTATTGTGGACGAGAGCGCCAGCATAAAATATGCGCTATGCCAGAATACCTGCACCGACCACCAACACCAAGACGACCACTTGCATTTTAACTGCGAACGCTGCCAAAGCACATTTTGCTTGCATAGCTTCAAGTTACCACCTATTAGCCTCCCTGAAGGTTTTAGAGTACAAGAACTGAGGCTTTCTGCCAAAGGTATTTGTGATAAATGCCAATAGTATCTATTTTTTGAAAAAAAAGATTATTTTTGCAACCAAGCATACTTGGTGTTTATCATTATGCAGAAAAACAACGTTTGGGTGATTTAAGAGCTTTTGTGCTGCCCTAGTTTTTTTTCATAAAATAAAAATCAAAGTCTCATTTACCATTCTTACCCACCCATAAACTATGCTTTTAAACCATTGCACATCTATTTTGTTGTTGTTAAAACGCATTGGCCTTGCTATTTTAACTGTTTTGGTTAGTTATGCTCTTGTTTATGCCCAAGAAACGTCCAAGCTATTTGTCAAGGAAGAAAACTTTGTAGCCGATGCACAAACTCTTATGGCACGAGCACGTACACCACTTTCAACGTCGGTTTCGGCAGAGTTTTCGGGTGTTCTGAGCAGCCTAAGTGCGGAACAAAAAAGCACTTTTTATAAAACCAGTAAGCTCATGTACGAAAAGGGCTATCGTGCTGCTCCACAATTTGAGGACTTTTTTGGCGCAGTTATTTTGGGCTACAAAAAAGGAGTTGTTCGCGACAATGACCTCACCGATTTGCTGAATGTGAGCCTCAGTGCCGTGCAAAGTAGCTCACCAGCCGTCAATACACCCTTTTTTAACTCTGTCCGCACTTATGCCGAAGACCGCGCCATTTATCGCTTCAAAGAAGTAAACTCACTCTACGTCAAGCAGGGGCGTGTGTCCTTTAAATACAAAGCACCTTCAAAAGTAGAACCTGTGGACGAGGGCGATTTTGAGGCTATAGAAAGCACCACCCCGCCCGACACCGTCGTAACAGAAATTGGAAAAGATATACCTACCGACGATGCAGACGCGGGCTATGAAGGCTGGGGCGACGAGGCCGCCGAAACAAGCGACTCTAGTGAACCTAGCAAAGACCCTTGGGCTACCGAAGGTGATTGGGGAGACCCCGATGAAAGCGCTAGCAGCGACGACTGGGGCACAGACGGCGGCTCTATGGTAGAAGAGCCTGTTATTACAAAAAAGACTGTAACAGAAAAGTACCCCAACTCTATCCGAAAAAATCTGTCATCTTATAGCGAAGAAGCCGAAGACACTCTCCGTACCGAAGGGCCTTACATAGCCTTAGAGGGCGTTACGCTTGAAATGCGCAGCCAAAATGATTCCCTCCCGGTGGAAATTAAAAACACGAATGGTAACGTCATTTATGCAGGTGGGCAAGGTGGTATGTTTTCGGGTAAAGGCGGTACTTTTGACTGGTCTTCGGTGGGCATTCCCGCTGGCAAGGCTTATGCAGAACTTGATAAGTTCAATTTCAAAATCAGTAAGCCTCAGTTTAAGGCCAAGAACGTCAAAATGATTTATCCAGACAAGCTGGATTCTGCTGTCAATGGCGAATTGGAATACGCCAGCGTCAAGCTCTCTAAGCGCGCCGAACGTTTCTTGCCCTCCTTTAAATCCTATAGAGCAGACCTCAGAGTTAAAGATTTTGCCAAAGACCTCACTTTTACGGGTGGCTTTTCTATGAGAGGCGCAAGAGTTTCTAATGAATCTTTCTCTACAGGCTTCTCTACCATCACCGTTAAACTTGGCGACTCCGTGCGTATGCGCCTGCGCTCAAAAAAGCAATTTGAGTTTAGAGAAAAAGAAATCCGCAACCCCTTTGCCGAGGTGGTCATTTACATGAACAATATGCAAGACTCTATGGTGCATAGGGGCATGATTATACGCATGAGTACAGACAGTCTCAAGCTCACAGCTCGCAAATCGGACGACCTCAAGCAAAGTACTTTCTTAGACACCTACCACAAAATAGAAATAGATGCAGACTTCTTAAAGTTCAGCCCCAAAGACGACACCCTCGCCATTAGCGTTATGAGAGGCCGAAATGCCGTTCCCGCCTTTATTGAGTCCTACAACTATTTTGACCAATCTCGTTTGGCGCGTTTGCAAGGTATTTACAAATTCAATCCATTGTTGTCGGCAGTGGGCTACCACCGTATGCTTGAAAAACCATCAGTGGAGTTTGCAAGCCGAGATTTGGCCACTAATTTCAAGCTAGACCCCAACACGGTGCGAACTTCCATGTGGGGGCTACATGAGCGCGGCTACGTTACTTATGAACCTGAATTTGACTGGGTACGCATACAGCGCAAGGGCTTACTTTATACACGCGCCAACAACCGCACCAGTGATTATGACCGCATCAGGATTGTATCCCAGGCTGCTTCCTTGAATAATATGGGCATGAACTTCAAAAAAGGCGATATGGTAGTGCGTGGCGTAGTGGCCATGCGTTTGAGCCAAACCCCGCTGCTTACTATTTCGGCCACACCCAGCGACAGCATTGTGATTATCAAAAAAGGCTTGGATATGGAGTTCAAAGGAAAAATGGACGGCAAAATATTTGACTTTCATTGCCAAAAAGAACCTTTTAAGTTTCATTACGACTCTTTCAAAGTAGAAATGAAGATGGTGGACTCCATGCAGATGTACGTCATGGATACCATCAAAGACAAACGCACAGGCGAAATCAAAAATATTTTCCGAAAGGTGGACTCCACGGGCAAACCTATGATGGTGGACAACACCTTCCGTAACTTTTCGGCGGTTTATTACTTGAACCACCCCAAAAATAAATCTGGCACATCTACCCGCCGCGAAGTAGAGAACTATCCTATTTTGGCGGCTTCGGAGGGTGGTTTGGTTACTTTTGAGAAGAAAAGTATCTTAGATGGGGCTTATAGCGAGCAAGTAAAGTTTGAAATGGACGCTTTCACGCTGGACAAAATGGATAGGCGAAACCCCAGCGAGTTGTACTTTGGAGGAACATTCAAAACAAGCGGGATAATGCCTGATTTTGAGGAAAAGATACATTTTAACGAAAAAGACCGTTCCTTGGGCTTTACACACGCCATTCCGGACTCCGGGTACTCGCTTTATGAAGGCAAGGGCAAGCTGATGAGCGCCAACGTAACAGTGGACGCGAAAGGCATTCGTGCTATTCCGAAAGACCCCAAAAATGCAGCTGGAATGGTCAAAAATCCCGCTACCATCAAGTATCTGGCCGCCGATGTTCAGTCTGATGACTTTGTGTTCTATCCGGATAGTGTGAAGGCCAACGGCAAAGAAGCACGCGATAAAAACTCTACCTTCACGAAGGCTACTATCCGAAACGATACCATTGCGAACGGTGTGCGTTATCCAGGTACTGAAATGCAAGACTATGAGCTAAACTGGGACGTAAAAAAGAATGACATGATGTTTACCACCAAGTCCACATCATTTGATATGTTCACCAACCTCAAAAACAAAAATCTGCATGATTCTACAAAGTTTAGAGGAACACTTGGCCTTACTCCAGATGGTTTGCGTGGCAATGGCCGTTTTGAAACCGAGGACGCGGTTATGAACTCTGAAACCTTCAATTTCCGTGAAGAGAAGTTTAATGCCAATCATGCTAATATCAAAGTGAAATCCGATAACAAAAATATTGATGCTGTTACGGCTCGCGATGTAAAAATTAACTATGACATGAACGGCAAGGTAGCAGAAATGGAATCAGAAGTATCAGGCAAAAAAGCCTTTGAGTTTCCTTATGCCAAATACGAAACTTCATTGGCCAAAGGCACATGGCTCATAGACAAAGACATTCTGGAGTTTAAAGTAGATGAGAGCCAAACAAGTGCATTCCAGGGTTTCTCTAGTACGGACAGCACCAACGGTGTATCTTTTGCGGCTACTTATGGTAAATACAACATCAAAGAGAATCTTCTTAACATAGGTGGTGTGCCTTATATCTGGTCAGTGGATTCCAAAATTATTCCTGACAAGGGCGAGGTTACTATCCGTAAAGATGGTGCTATGGATATGCTGCGCAACGCGGAATTGGACGTAAACGGCACAACGGCTTATTACCACCTCAAGCAAGGAACTATCATGGTGCATTCCAAAATATTCTTTAGTGGAGAGGCTATTTATGAGTATGACAATGGTACAGCCAAAAAAGAAGCGCTGAAGTTTGATAACTTTGAAAACGCACTCGTAAAACTTGATTCCCTGCCCGATGATATTAAAAACGGCCCGCTCGTCAATGCCATTGCCAATAAGCCTGGCACGTTCTCAACCGTAGAAATTCCGGAAAGCAAAGGCTTTTTGGTGTCCGAAGGTCGTCAATTCCGCGGACAGGCTACTATGTTTGCTTGGAAGCCACAGTTGCAGTTCAAAGGCGAGTTCAGGCTTTCATTGGACGGCCCCGACGCACCATGGTTGCCGCTTGTGGGTTCAGGCGAAATCAATGTAGGTGGCGGTAAAGTCAATGGTGCAGAACTCGTTGTGGGGCTTTATCTAGACAAAGACAATCGTGAGTTTTATGCACCACTCATTGAAAAAATACGGAACAAAACTGATTTTCAGATATTCGAGGGTGCTGGTAACTTGGAAACCGACGGCGTGGCTCGGAAGAACATCATCATGCCTAAGGAGAAAAAAGCAGGTACCCAATACAACGGCAACCGCTTTGAATATTCCAAAGAAACAGGCGTGATTGACTATGAAGGAAAATTCAAACTCCTAGACCCCGTAGAGCGCTTTAACGTCCTTGCATCGGGCTTAGGCTCTGGCCGTATCAAAGAAAACAAATACACCATCAACACCATGCTAGCCATAGGCACGGAGGGAGAAGGCGAGGTATTCCGCTATTGGGGCAAGCAGATTGAAGACTTCATGCTTGAAAACCGCAAAGAGTATGAAAGAACTGTTAAAAATAACATTTCTACGCACTACAAAATAGGTGAATTTTTGGACAAAAAAGACGTGGACAACTTCAAGCGCCGCTTTGACCCAGGCCGTCATTCTTTTTCGGACTACTTCGGCGACCGCAAGCTCGTTTTCTCGGACGTAACCATGAACTGGTCGCCAGAGCGCAAGGCGTTTTATAGCGTGGGAGACCTTGGCTTGGCCAATATCCTCAAAACAGACGTTGATGCCAAGGTAACGGGTATGATTGAAATTCCAATGGAGGATAACAACAAAACCATGTATGTCTACTTGGAGTTTAATGAAAACCGTTGGCTCTATTTGGAATACAATAACCGCGATACCAAATTGCTTTGCTCGGACGAGGAGTTTATGAAAAAATTAGAAGAAAACAAATCAAAGGACAAGTACAAGGCAGCAACTCCTGAAGAAGTACAAGCTTTTAAGGACGCATTCAAGGCGCAGTACAAAAAAACTTCCACGCCGCTCATTCCGTTGGGTTTAGATTAGTTTGGTGAGTTCTAAAAAAGGCCGTTCTTGATAACATTGGGCGGCCTTTTTTTTGTTTTTCAAATGCAAGAAATATTTTTGAAAACCGCTAAAAAGCTATCCATTTAGCCATTATAAAACTCAAAGGGTAATATTTAAAGAGTATGACGACTACATCGCCCGCTGCTGACTGGCAGGAGCTGCTCAAAGAGAAAGTGCGAAACCTGCCCGAACTGCCCGGCATTTACAAGCACAAGAACAAAGAAAATAACATTATTTACGTTGGAAAGGCCAAAAATTTGCGAAAAAGAGTAGCCAGCTATTTTGCCAAGCGCCACGAAGACCCCAAAACACGACAATTGGTTAAGGAAATCCG
The DNA here is from genome assembly GCA_013299045.1 of Cytophagales bacterium. Classification (GTDB taxonomy): domain Bacteria; phylum Bacteroidota; class Bacteroidia; order Cytophagales; family Bernardetiaceae; genus RDZD01. Next base: position 88,451 of record JAAFJX010000005.1, read on the forward strand.
CGACTTTGATTTTCTGGTCGTCAATACAGAAATTGATGCCTTGCTGTTGGAGAACAATCTCATCAAACAGCATCAGCCTCATTATAACATTCTTTTGAAAGATGGCAAAATGTACCCTTACATTTGCATTACCAAAGAGCCTTTTCCGCGTGTGTTTTCTACCCGCGAAACCCGAAGCAAAGCTGCTGACTATTACGGGCCTTATACCAATGGACGTATGCAATATGCGCTATTGGAACTCATACAAAAGCACTTTCAGGTACGCTCTTGCGTCTTTGCGCTTACGCCTAAGAACGTGCAAATGAAGCGCTACAAACTTTGCTTGGAGTATCACATCAAAAACTGCAAAGGGCCTTGTGAAGGTTTGCAAACACACGAAGACTATATGCTTGATATAGAACAGATAAGGCATATCTTGAAGGGTAAACTAACCCTTGCCAAGCAATACTTCAAAGAAAAAATGCAGCAAGCCGCCGAAGTTCTGGCCTTTGAAAAAGCCCAGGGCTTTAAGCGCCGTCTAGAAGCGCTCAACGACTACCAGGCCAAGTCTTTGGTTACGAATGCCACTATCAGCGACTTGGAAGTTTATTGCATTGAAACGATAGACGACACGACCTACCTCAACTATTTGCGTATAGAAGATGGCTGCATCATTCAAGCTCAGAACGAGGCTTTTAAGAAAAAAATAGAACAAGATAATGCCGAAATTTTACCACAAATCATTTTTGAATACCGAAACCGCTTCAACTCAGAGGCCAAGCGTATTATCACGAACGTAGAACTAGATTTCAAACTGCAAGGTATAGAAATTTCTACCCCCAAAATTGGCGATTTGCGTGGCCTTTTGGAACTCTCTATTAAGAATTTAGACTACTTCAGGCGCGAAGAGCAGCGGCGAAAAAGCGAGCAGAAAGGCGAAAAACAAAGTGCCCAAAACAAGGTATTGGAAAGCCTACAAAAAGAACTACAACTATCCGAATTGCCCACGCACATTGAGTGTTTTGATAATTCTAATTTACAGGGCACCAATGCAGTAGCTGCTATGGTCTGCTTCAAGAATGGCTTACCCAGTAAAAAAGATTACCGAAGATTCAACATCAAAACCGTGGAGGGGATAGATGATTTTGCTTCTATGTACGAGATTGTGAGCCGCCGCTACAAACGCCTACACGACGAAGGTGCAGAGTTGCCAAAACTCATCATCATTGATGGCGGAAAGGGGCAGTTATCGGCTGCCGTCGATGCCCTCAAAGATGCGGGTGTTTATGGAAAAGTACCTATTGTCAGCATTGCAAAGCGCTTGGAAGAGATTTATTACCCCGATGATACGCTGCCGCTGGCTATAGCCAAAAAATCAGCGGCCTTGTTATTTATTCAACGTATTCGGGACGAAACACACCGTTTTGCCATTACTTTTCACCGCGAAAAACGCAGCAAAAATTCTTTTTCCTCTATCCTTGAGGATATTCCTGGCTTGGGCAAGCAGAGCCGCGACAAACTAATGGCAGAGTACAAAAGCATCAAAAAAATGAAGAACGCACCCGAAGCCGATTTGCACGCGCTAATAGGCAAACAGCGCACAGAAGCACTTTTGTTGGCTTTAAAAAGTGAGTTGGACGGATAGTGGTCAGACTATTATTGGCCTGATTGATTATGAAAAAGATGCTGAGTGATTAAAACCAAACAAACAGCACCTTTTTCATCTCCTGACAGGAGTATTTTTAGGCGTATTTCAAAACGTCTTGCTCGGTAATATCGTTGCCCGACATAATGACAAGGCGCTCCATAACGTTGCGGAGTTCACGTATGTTGCCTGTCCAGTTCCTGGCTTGTAAGGCCCTGATAGCCCCAGAGGTGCATTGCTTTCGGGGTTGGCCATATTCTTTGGCCACCTCAGCAAGGAAGTGGTCTGCAAGGAGAGGAATATCATCAAGGCGTTCGTTGAGGGCTGGCACGTGTATCAAGAAAACGCTCAGTCGATGATAAAGGTCTTCCCGAAAGCGACCTTGTTTTATCTCCTCGCGCAAGTCTTTGTTTGTGGCAGCCACAATACGTACATTCACTTTAAGTTCCTTTTCACCACCTACGCGAGTGATTTTATTTTCTTGGAGTGCACGCAACACCTTGGCCTGTGCCGAAAGGCTCATATCACCAATTTCGTCGAGAAAAAGTGTGCCACCGTCTGCCTGCTCAAACTTACCGATGCGCTGCTTGACTGCTGAAGTAAACGAGCCTTTTTCGTGGCCAAACAACTCACTTTCTATGAGTTCTGAAGGAATAGCAGCACAGTTTACCTCTACAAGTGCACCCGCGGAACGATTGCTTTTAGCGTGTATCCATTTCGCTACCAGCTCTTTACCTGAACCATTAGAACCCGTAACGAGTACACGTGCTTCTGTGGGGGCTACTTTCTCTATGGCATCTTTAATCCGCTGTATGGCTTCAGAGTTGCCAATCATTTCAATATTTTTAGCGATCTTCTTTTTCAGTACCTTGTTATCCGCTACCAAAGAAGATTTTTCCATTGCATTGCGTATAGTAAGGAGAAGACGGTTTAAATCTGGTGGTTTTTCAATAAAATCAAAGGCCCCTTTTTTGGTGGCTTCAACGGCTGTTTCTATGTTGCCATGCGCCGAAATCATAATAAACTGAGCCTCTTTGCCTAAATCCATAGCCTTCTCAAGTACTTCAAGTCCGTCCATTTTAGGCATTTTGATGTCGCAGAGGACTACATCATAATCATTTTGCGCAAACATATCCAAGCCTTCAACGCCATCTTTGGCTTCATCTATTTTGTACTTTTCATACTCAAGAATATCCTTTAGGGCATTTCTGATGAATTTCTCGTCATCAATGATTAGTATTTTTTTATTTGCTTTACCGGTCATTGTGGCAGTTCTCTTTGTAGTATTAATGAATAGAGATTTGTAAAAGTCTGTTTTTTTTTTCTATGTTCCAAATTTTAAGAAAAAAAATAGCGTTTTATTCAATAAAAAGCCATTTTGTAACACCTAGCCCATGTTGCAGCTACAAAAGAGCAGAGTATTGTCTTCTAGGATAGAATACAACAGGCATTTTAGTAGGTGTGGCCTAGTTTTTTAGTTCGGCGCAGAATAATATTTTATGCCAATGCAGATATGTTTTTTTTTGTCGTATGGCTGAACATGACCAAGCAGGCTACAATAAAACATGAAGTCCTAGTTTGTATTTTTGGGGCGCTGAAGTGTACAGAACCATATTTATTTTGCACTTGCGGTACTGTTACTTTTACTGGCCTGCGCTCGGAGGAAATCAAGCTTTATACTCTCCAACTTCTGTTTCTTGAGTGCGCGTAGTTTTTTGTCATGCTCTTCTATCCAGCGTGCCTCACTGAAACCACCCTGCGGATATTTTTGGTTGTAGCTCATGTAGGTTTCACTGAACTCCTTAAAGGCTTCGGTATAATATTCTTCTATGATAAAGAAATTTTCAAACGGGTTTTCCTTCAGTTCTTCCATTTCGAGTGGTTCTGATAACATCACTTCTTCAAGCTCTGCTATGAAAGACCTGACGGCAGGGCGACGCAGTATTTCTGTAAAATCCTCTTTAGGCGTTTGCGTATCTGTTTTAATTGGGTTGCTTTTTTGCTCTACTTTGAGCCTTCCCCAAAGTGTTTGCATAATTAACTTTGTTCTGACGCGCAGTTCAGGAGTCAGTTTGCTCCATGGCATACCGTTGTAGCGTGCCCATGCTATGGAATCGTGTGGGTTCTTTTTCAAATAAGCCCAAATTTGTGGCTTTTGATTGGGGTCTTCCACCCAAACAAACTCCTCGTCGTTTTCCAACTGTTTTTTTGCATCAGTTGCGTTCTGTTGGGCTGTGGTCGTTGTGTTCTGCATTTTTGTTTGTTGTGCACAAACCACAAAAACTGACAATAATTGAATGATTAGACCCAACTGAAATATTCTGATACACTTTGGGAACAGGCGTTCCATATTTTTTGTTTTTAGGTAATAGTTTTTATGCAGATTTTCTTACTCACTGCTAGTGCAAAGGTTTAGTTACAAAAAACATTCCGTTCATAGATTTTTGGTTCAAACGTTCATTTTTTTTTATTTTTTAACACTTTGCTAGTCTTACTTTAACATTTTTACAAGGTTATTAATCATAAATCCTACGGCAAAAACAATCATAGCACCACCAAAAACGGCATACATTGTGCCTAAACCACCAAACTCACTAATAGGCTGGGAGATAATAGGCGAAGCGAACTGCCCAATAAAAATAGCAGCGCTTACACCGCCCATAATGCGTCCGCGCAATTGTACGGGCGCTACGGACATCAGCCAAAGATTAGTGTTCGGCATGGTTAGGCCAGTCCCTAAACCCGCCACTATCGCACCAGCCACTATCATTAAGTAAGTATCGGCCACGCTGATGATAGACATACCTGAAGCCATAGCCAAGAATATGATACCATAAATGCTCTCGTAGTCCATTACTTTTTTGAGTCTATTGTGGTTAAAAGAGGCTACAGCACCCGCCAAATTGGCAACAGCAATAACGATTCCGCTCTCCAAATTGTTGTTTACTACCCCTAACTCCTTGAGCCAGAACGGAAGCTGGGAGGGAATCATATAGAAAGTGGCCATAACCAAAAAAGCCAAAAAATAGATAAACCAAACCGTTTGCTTAGGATAGGTTACGTCTTCTGCTGGGTCTTCGCCACCCACCACTGGGGTTGCTACACGTGTACGGTCTGGCTCATAGAGTGCAAAATAAGCCACTGGTGCTAGGGCTATAGAGGTTAGATAAAGTGCGAAAGGGTAGCGCCAGCTATAATCAGCCAGATAACCACCAAGAAGGACAAAAAATACACCGCCAGCCGCAATAAAACCACCTTGAAAACCCACAAACTTAGCGCGTTCTTCACCCGCCAAATAGTCTCCTAGTAGGGTAGATGTGGTGGTCATGATAGCACCTACACTCAAGCCCAAAAATGCACGACCTATTAGAATACTATAGACATCATCTAAAAAAAGACCAGTAGAACCCGATAAACCATAAAATATAAGGCCGCATATCATCATCATTTTTCGTCCCAGTTTGTCTATAACAAAACCTGCAATAGGGGCTGTAAAGGCAATAAAAAAGCCAGGTATGGTCAGAATGAGCTTAGAAAGAAAGACAATATCAGGCACTTGGCTAAACTGCTTGCTAATTTGCGGTAGAGCGGGGGCAATGGTAGCGCCTGCCATAACGGTCATGGAACTAGCAACAAGCAGCGTAACTTTTATCCAATTTTTACGAAAATTACTAATTGTAGTCATTATTTATTACCTCAAGGTTGTGTACATAAGCCACTAAGTTCATGTTTTGAATACTGCTTGGGTCTTTCAAGCAAAGTTGATTTTCTAGGACGCAAAACTAGTAAATTTTTATTAAAATGTTACATCGTATTTTGCCTAAAAAATTGCTGTTTTTGCAAAACATACATGGTGTTTTATCAGCAAAGTCCGCTATAAATAAATAGCCTTGCAAAATAGAAACCAAATATTTTTGAAAAAAGATTTTGTTTCTATTTAACAAAAAAAAAGAAATCATTTATTTATTTCATTATCAAACTATTGAGCTGATAGATTTTCAGCCTGGCTCAGTTCAAATATTTCTGCCCAATCTATCAAACAAACAGACCTGAGTAGTTCTGTTATTCGCTTAGGGTTCGCATCAGTAATAAAGACCTGTGTAAAAGTATCATCAGAAAGCAGAGAAAGTAATTTGGCCGTTCTAATGCTGTCTAATTTATCAAAAATATCGTCCAGAAGAAGAAGAGGTGTAACCTTTAAATGCTTCTGTAGTAGTTTGAACTGAGCCAGCTTGAGCGCAATGATATAAGACTTTTGCTGCCCCTGGGAGCCAAATTTTTTGATGGAATGTCCACCAATCTCAAATTTAAAATCGTCTTTATGAACACCAAAGTCCGTCCTTTTCAAAAAAATATCTTGCTGTAAATGAGCACGATAGCGCTGTTCAAAGTCTGTATTCAGAGCCTCTGACTGATAGGTAAGCGTTGTCTGTTCGCGCTCTTCGGTCAAAAAAGCATAGTTTTCGGCAAAAACTTTGCTGATTTCTTGGCAAAAATCGCGGCGCATTTTGGCTATCTGGCGAGCCAGCGGCAGCATTTGGGCATCATAAGTATCCAGCAGCGCCCAGTCTATTTGTGCCGCCTCATTGGCCTGCTTGAGGTGAGCATTGCGGCTTTTGAGCAAATTGCTGTAAGTATATAAGTACCCCAGAAAAGTGGCATTCATCTGAGCAAGCGTAAAATCAAAAAATTTTCGCCTATAGTCGCTGCCTTCACGGATAAGGTCAGTGTCATCAGGGCAAATAAGCACCAACGGAAAAAGGCCAAAATGTTCGCTTAGGCGCGTATATTCATACTGGTTACACTTCAACACTTTGGATTTGCCCTGTTGCAAAGCACAGATTATCTCAAAAATTTCCTCTTGCTTTCGTACACTGGCCTTGAGGCTAAAAAACTGCTCGCCATGTTGTATATTTTGTGTGTCTAGGCTATTAAAGGCACTTTTGCCGATACAGCAATAATGAATAGCATCTAGCAAATTGGTTTTTCCGACACCATTCATACCCACCAGACAGTTAATGCGCTTACTAAAATGCAGTTCCTGCTGTTGATGATTTTTGAAATGGCGCAAAACAAGGCTTTCTAAGTACATAAGCGCAAATATCTTAAAAAAGGGCAACATGACCAAATTTTTTGTTCTGATGCGAAACGCAGGTGATACTGAAGGCGTGCTCGCCATAAAAAAATTAGCACTTCCTTTGGGATAAAATCTTTTTTTGTTTTCTTGCATAACATTTATCTGTTTATCAGGCTATTTAACTGCCTAAAATTCCATTCCACCATGAAAATAATATCCTTTTTGATTCTATGCGTACTGGCCTCGAGTTGGTGTGCTTATGCCCAAACAGCCGAAAGCGCTGCCAATTCATTCTCTAGCGACCGCGCTGGAGCTTCCGAATCTCCTTTTGTTACACCAAGACGCACCCTGCAACTTGAATGGGGCTTCAGCCAAGAGCGGCAAGCGGTACGAGATTATCAGTTTATGTATGCGAGCACCCATGCCACTACATACAGTGCGCTACTGCTACGCTATGCGATACATGAGCGCGTAGAAATACGCCTAAGCAGCGATTTGGGTAATCGTGAAACTACAACTCTCCCTGGTTTCTGCGGCTCAGAGCAACCCACACCAGAAAAGATACCGACGGGTTTTTGGCCTCTACGGCTCGGTTTGAAGGCAAACATCAGCAAGAATGTAGGTGCTCGGCCAGCACTTGCCTTGCTCTCGGAACTCAGTTTGCCGCAAATAGCCTCTGAAAAGCACCAAACAACTACACGCATCATAACGAACAGACTTGCAGGACAAAATGAGTTGAACAAGCATTTTCATCTTTTTTATAATCTTGGTGCCACATTTTTATGTGGAAGCAGAAACGATATGGGTCTTTTTTATAGTCTAGGTTTGCGTTATACTCCTTTTAAGCCTATCTCTGTTTTTGCAGAAACCTATACAAACGATGATTTATTGCAATTCGCTGAAGTTGGCGGCTTCTCCAGTCCAATGTTCTGGAATATAGGTTTGACGCTCAGACCGTTCAACTATCTGCAAATAGATGCCTCTTATGGTGGCGATTACAAAAAGCCTAAACCTTACAACTATGATGGGTCAGAGCAGCCTTTTTTGTCAGGCCAGTTTAGTTTTGGGGTGGCCTATCGTTTTTTTGCAAAGCAAGAGCGGCGTATCTAGGTCAATCTGGTTGTTTACCGTCCAAAAAATCTTGTTATTTTTTGGACGGTTTCTTTTTTTTACCTAAAATTCGGAATCTTATTGCGCATAACTACCAACCATGTATTTCTACCATGCCTACCCCCTCTAGCAAGCGTAAAAAAGTTCAGGCTGCTTCCGCCAAAAATACACCCAAGAAGACAGCCACGCCTAGCGCCAAGCCAAAAACTACAGGAGGAACAGCTAAATCCTCAACAGCAGCCAGTAAGCCAGCGCCGCCCGCACCCAAAGCAAACAACACAACGAATGCACCCAGCAAAACAACTAAAAAAAGTGCTGCTACAAAAAATACAGGTGTTTATTACCCGCCTGTTGGTTTTTGTTTTATTGTTACGATAGGCAAAGCAGGCGAACTACCCCGCATAGACAATCAGTTCAAAGAGGTTACTGGCCTTAGCCTGGAGCTTGAAACCGAAGACGTGGAAGAGGGCGGCGAAAACCGATTTGTACATAAACTACCTAAGCGTGTCAAAAACCAAGAGATTGTATTAAAGCGCGGCCTTGTAACCTCTGGTTCTGCTCTAACTGACTGGTGCAAAGAAGTTTTAGAACAGCAAAAATACAAAATGGGCGATATTTCGCTGGACCTCGTAGGTGTGAAAGATGCCGGAAAAGAGGAATATGAGAGCCTTATGCGCTGGTCGGTTGTAGGGGCTATGCCCGTCAAGTGGGAGATTTCTGATTTCAATTCTACCGAAAACGAGATTGTTATAGAAAGTATTACTTTTTCCTACCAGTATTATACCACCGGCAAAACGACTGATAAGATTATAAAGAGTTAGAAACAAGCATAAGAAGGACAAACTTGCTTTTAATCATCTTGTTCGCAAAAACAATTGCTTCTGTTTTATACCCTAAATCTTCTTTTTGTTTAAAATATTTATTTTTTTATCAAACAAAATTGAATATAAATTTGCTAAATAAAAAAACACTTAGCATTATTGCGGCAAGTGCTTTCAACTATAATCTGTTATTAACCCTAAAAAACATTTAATTCTATGGGATTTCTGAAAGATTTTCGCGATTTTGCAGTCAAGGGAAATGTGATGGACCTCGCCGTGGGTGTCATCATTGGCGGCGCATTTGGTAAAATTGTGTCGTCTTTGGTGAACGACATTTTCATGCCTGTCATTGGGCTTATTACTGGCAAAGGCTTCAAGGACATGAAGCTGGTCTTGAAAGATGCTGTGATGGCAGCAGACGGAAAAGAAGAAGTTGCAGCTGTAACGATGAACTATGGTACGTTTATTCAGAATACGATTGATTTTGTTATCATCGCATTCGTGATTTTCATGATGGTACGTATGATTAGCTCGCTCAAGAAGCAAGAGGCTGCTGCACCACCACCGCCACCAGGCCCAACAAAAGAAGAAGTACTCCTGACCGAAATACGCGACTTGCTCAAAAATCGCTAGGTCGGTCGAATTAATAACCTCAAGTCAAAGGCTGCCCCTTTAGTGGGGTGGCCTTTGCTTTTTTACCGAGTGCACGCATAACTTTATCTCCTAAAAAGCGGCATTAGTCCAAAATATTGAATATTAAGTTCTTCATTATAAGCTGCTTTTGTTTTATATAACTTTTATGGCATTTTTTTTGATTTTTAAGGCCAATTATAACAACAAGTATCAGCCAAATGCAACAATTTAACAGACGCAAATTTTTTATCGGAAAAGCTATTTTAGGCGTACTTACTGCTTTTTTTATAGGTTATTCGGCTTTATCCGTCCTTGCTCAAAGCACAATAAGTTTTGATAGGCAAGCAGAAAGTTTGTTTTGGCAAATAAGAAACGCAAAAAAAATAGACCCCGCCACACGCCAGATTATCATCAATAAAATAGCCTTTTACGAAAAGAAAATGGCCGAAGAGGCAGTGCCGAGCGGCTTGCGCTTGCCACTTTCTTTGGTGCATTATGCTTCTAAGCCGCATGAAATCAATCTGATAAAAAATTACAAACCCATTGCCTATCTTCCCAATGTGGACTTGCTCTATGCGCTTATTTTGGAATACCACAAACGCTGCCAAGAGGAGCAAAAAAAAGACATACCACAATTTCATCGCATTCCCACTCCAGAGGTAGTTATGGCTATTCTTTGTCGTGAGAGCTATTTTTGTGCGGGTGTGGTTGGTGACGGAGGCCAGTCTATTGGTATGTGTCAGCTTTATTTTCCAACGGCCAAATACTTGTTACAAACGCCTAAATACAAAGACGTTTTTAGCCAAACAATTTATCTTTACAAAGATTCCAAAGCCCAACTGCGGCATGGCATTATAGGTTACACACAAGCAGAGTTGATTCGTAATACAGTAGCCTTTGTGTATGACTTTTTGCGTTATGGGCATGATTTTAAGGCCGATAAAGCATTTACTGCCATCAGGCGCTACCAAGGAGGAGCGGGTAAATATGCCCATTCAGTTATTCGCAACATGACCAAATACAGACTTTTTATAAGCCAAGCGCTTAAAACAGAACTTTCTTATGAAGACTGGCTACACAACCAGCGGCATCTCTATTTTTGTAGCCCCCGCACCCAGGAAGATTTTGACGTTAAAGAACCAGACTTAAACACAATTTTTCGTGCCGCTTCGCAATCTGCCGCTGCCGAAACGCTCCATTCTCAAAACAGCAACGATGGCAATTTGCTCATAACGGACGGTGAGTCGCTCACGAACTTTCAAAAATCTAGCTTTGAAAATATTGCTTTTGACTACACAGGTTTTCATTTCTATCTTCATAAGTCCCCTAATAGGTCTTTGTATGCTTATTTTCAGGAAAATCTTTATGCGGCGGTCTGCTACCACAACAGCTATGCAAAACCCTCAGAGGCCATTACACTTTACTTTACAGAGCGCCAAGACGGTGTTCCGAAAGAAGTGCCAATTACTTCGCAAGCGCAGCTAAACGAAAAATTAAATGCCCAGCAAGTGGTTAGCACGAATGCAAGAGCGTATCAAAAAATCTATATCAACCCTGAGCTGGGTGTTTATCTTAAAAAAGATGAGGATTTTGATTATCAGATTTATACAGAAAAAATTATCAAGAGCGGTAAACATCGCTGAAAACGATTTCTCTTTATCAAAAGGCTTACAATCTGTTTAGAAAAGTGTGGCTTTCTGCTTGGACAATTCGCGTAAAAATGTTTTTTTTGCCAATTAAATTCCTTAAAATTGATTTTGGCAACTTTATTGTTTAATATTGAACAACTATATTTGATGAAAGAGTAAAAACTCCTTCAAAAACCGAAAAAACAGCTTGTCGAACCCTTTGCTACATAGAATGATTCGCTTCACAGCAACCCTTTTAGGCCATACAGCCCTTGTTTTGTGTGCATTTATGATGTATGCAGGCCATGGTGCGGTTTATGCCAAAGATGGAAAGCAAATTGTTTTGACGGACGAAACGCCGCAGTACCTTATGGGTAAGTATTTGAGTATTTATGAAGATGCAAGCCACGCCAAAACAATTTATGAGGTTATAGCCAAAGACTTTAGCAAAAAGTTCAAGCAATCTAATCAAGAAAACCCCAATTTTGGTTTTTCTGAGTCGGCGTATTGGTTGCGCTTTCAGGTTAAAAACGAAACGACTGTACAAGATAATTTTATGCTGGAAATTAATTTTCCAATGTTGGACAGCGTGGAGTTCTACTACAAAGAAAATAACCGCTGGATGGTTAAATCAGGCGGGGACAAATACCTTTTCAGCGGTCGTGAGTTCCGAAATAGGCATTTGCTTTTTAATTTAAAAGTTCCGCCATGGGAGTCGCGTGTGTTTTATATGCGCGTAGTTAGCACAAATAGCCAAATGCAGATGCCAATGACGCTTTGGCAACCAGCAGCTTTTGAAGAACATAACCACCAATCGCAGTTTATATTTGGTATCATTTATGGAATTATCTTTCTTATAATTCTTAGCGATGCTTTTCTCTTTTTTAGCTCATGGAACAGGAGTTATCTTTACTACGTCTTGGCTATGCTATTTTCTTTGCTGCTCATTGCTGCACTGAACGGCCATGCCTATGAGTATTTGTGGCGCGACCAGATTTGGGTGCAGAATAACATCTTCCCGATACTCCTTGCAGCACTCGGTTTTTGGTTGTCTTTATTTTGTAGGCATTTCTTAGACACCAAGTTACTGTTTCCTCAGGCACACAAAATTCTATTCTGGGCAGCCATTTTGCAAGCTATTGTAGGAATTGTCAGTTGTCTTCTGCCCTATCAATATGCCTTCTATTGCGTTACTGTCCCCTCGGCGGTTATGGCCATCATGCTCATAGTAACTGGCATCATGGGTGTAGCTGCTGGTAATGTGGCTGCAAGGTATTTTTTGGTGGCTTTTTTGGTCTATGGCTTAGGTTATTTGATTAACATTTTCAAGTCGGTCGGTGCTGTCCAAATCTCTTTCTGGACGGAATATAGCGCACAGTTTGGTGCTGCCACTCAGGTAGTTATATTGTCTTTTGCTCTAGGCATAAGGCTCAAAGAACTGCGCCGCGAGAAAGCCGAAGCACAACAAGAGGCATTCAAAGCACAGCAAGAACTGACCGAACAACTTGAAAACAAAGTTGCAGAGCGCACTATTGAAATAGAACAAAAAGCCAAAGAGCTTGAAAAATCCTATAAAAGCGTAGAAATTTTAAGCTCTATTGGTCAGGATATTACCTCTACACTTAATGTAGAAGATATTTTTAAAATCCTATACAAACACGTACACGAACTCATGGATGCTTCTTTTTTTGGCATAGACGTACACCTGCCAGAACAGAACATGGTAGAGTATCGCTATAACATTGAGCGAGACGTGCGCCTGCCCATAGAGCGCGTGAGTATGGAAAATCCTAATAATTTTTCGGTTTGGTGTATAAAAAACAAAGAGAACATACTTATAAATGACATCACAATTGAGTATCAGCGCTACATACAAAAATATGAAGTTATTTCAGGCGAAAGTTCTTACTCTGCCATATTTGTACCGCTTATATTTGGTGGGCATGTCCTTGGAGTGGTAACTGCACAAAGCTTTGAAAAAAATGCTTATACCGCACAACACCTTGAAATCATGGAAACGCTTGCCTCTTTTACCTCTATCGCTCTCGCCAATGCGCAGAGTTACGAAGAAGTAAGCACGGTCAATACAAACTTAATGCACAGTATCAAATATGCACAGCGCATACAAGAAGCCATTTTTTCTGATGCTAAACTGGTTGTTCAGAGTTTTCGTGAAGCCTTCATTCTGTATAAGCCACGTGATATTGTCAGCGGCGACTTTTATTGGTATGGCGAAGTCAATGGTTCTAAAGTGATTGCGGCCGTAGATTGTACCGGACACGGCGTGCCTGGGGCATTTATGACCATGATGGGCAATGACTTACTCAATCAGATTGTCATTGAGAACGACATCGTTGACCCTAGCCTCATTCTCAAAAAATTAGATGAAAAAGTCCGTTCCACCCTGCATACTGGCGAATATGAGAACAATAACCGTAATGACGGCATGGACGTTTCACTATGTGTCATTCATGCGGCCAGCAAAGAATTGCATTTTGCAGGTGCAAAGTCCCCGCTTTATTACATTCCTCATGGTACCAATGATGTAATCGTTCACAAGGGCAGCAAGTTTCCTGTTGGCGGGTCTCATTTTAGAGAAGAAAAGAACTATCCAACAACAGTTATACGTTACGCCGATAACGATATTTTTTATATCTTTACGGACGGCTACCAAGACCAATTCGGCGGCCCCAATAACTTTAAATACACAGGTAAGCGCGTTCGTGCGCTCTTGCAACGCATTCATTATTTGCCTATGGAGCGCCAGAACGAAATTGTTGAGCAAGAGCATATGGCCTGGCGCGACAAATACAAACAAACTGATGATGTCTTGTTTGTTGGCATTCGGCTCTGAGTGCAGTCTCGCACTGAAATTTTGTAATAAAGATAGTAGTCTTTTTGCCAAGTAATTTTGTATCGCAGAGAAAGTGTAAAGTATGTCTGAAAGAGTGTTTCATGCAACTATAAGCTATTTGAAAATAATTGCCTGTTTGGGTGCAGGAATGTGTTTTGTGCTGATGTTTTTTATCAGTTTTGACCCTTGGAATGGCCTGGACGCTATGATTTGGAAAGATTTATACGGCACAACAACGCTACCAGATATAGCAAGACCTGCCTTCAATCTTATTTTTTTAATGTTTACATGGCTCAGTGTTTTAACTATGATACTACTCTTTTTAGTAACAAAGTATGCCCTTGCAAAAAAAGAAAAATGGGCATACGGAGCAGTTATTCTGATTGGTGTATTTTGGCCGTTGGGAGCTACCATGATAACGCTTTATACAGCCGCATGGAGTTATTTTATTTCAGTTGCTGCTATGACTGCTTTGTTCTTACCGCCAGTAATTTTGTTGTATCCTTTTTTTTCAATAAAATCCAAAAGCCCTTAAAATACATTTAAAGTATTGTTATTTCTTATGGGACTACTGCGTAAATACCTGTTTAAGAGGCATTTTACTTTGGCCAATAGCTTAAAAATAACCCAAAGAGCAATTATCAAATGCGCTTTTTGCCATTGGGATTAAAGTTCTTCTTTTTATGGCGCGGTGGCAAAGGGCCGTTATAGGGTTGCTGAAAGCCCCCTTTTTTGTGATTGCTGCGCTGGCGTAGTTGTTGCTGATTTTTACGCTGACTTGCCTGCAACTGCTCACTATTTTGCGCTGCCTGCCCCAAAGTACTGAACATATTATACTGCTTGACGGTTTCCATGTCAATTTGAATTGTGCCATTAGACATTTCCAAAATATGCTCAATAATGGTTTCATCATCTACGCCATCCCTGCTCCATGAGGCATAATATGTTTTCATCAAACGCCCTATGTAGGAAACTATGCTAAGCTGCTCCATGCGGTCGGTTTGTTCACAGGCGTGTTCTATCAGAATGTCTAAATTACGACCATAGTGGCGAAATTTGAGTTGCTTTTTGGTAGGGTCAAGGCGCTGGGGCTTGCGCTCTTCCATACGCACCTCTTGCACTTCGTAGGGGCAATCTACATCTAGTTGCATATTGGTAAGAGCGTAAAGGTGGTCCCAAAGGCGTTGGTTATTCTCCGCTGTATCCTTTATGGTCGGTATCAGCATCTTGATAAGGCCAATAATGCTATGTGCAGCTTGAGTTCGTTTATGATGGTCTTCTATGGTAAGTATATGTTTGGCCATCTTCTGCATAATGCGCCCGTATTCTTTGAGAAGGACACTCTCACGTTCTGTATTGTATTCAAAAGGCAAAGGCAGCGTAACCTCTTTGTTTCTTTTCATCATAAAAACCGCAAATCAATAAGATTGTATATCTATAAGGTGTTCCAAAACGTTCTAAAAGGCTGTTTTTGTAAGGGAAGCCCTAAAACTAAACTTCCAGCATCTGAACTTCTATCAACTCTCCTCTGGCACTTTTCTTACGGGCTGTAATCATTCTGCTAAACAAGAAGTGCGCTATGGCGCTAGAATGAACTGTTTGTAAGAGCTACAACAACAAATTGTCAGCACGCACAAGCCCGAATCGTTCCTTAATGCCACAAATGAAAACATATTTTTTAAGAAAAACAAGCTATCAAGATAATTTGCATCAAAAAAGATGCCTTTTATTGTCAGTAGCCTTTACTGACAGAATACCTAACTCATTTATTATCAGAAAAATAAATAAAGTATTGATAACTCTTAGAGCCGGACTATTCCAGAAAGTGAACTGACCAAGCCTTACGAGGTTTGTCCATTATAGTTCTGACACAAAATGCTTTTTGTAAGGAGTCTTTTGCTTATCAGAAACAAGTACAAAAACCTTGTACGATTTTTGTGCTTGATATGTAATAAGTACACTAAAAAAATACCAAACTCAAAATAACTACTGCTATGAGAATTATTTGTATTCTTTTGATTATTGGGTATTTAGGTGGTAATATAGCCCATGCCCAAACTTGGCAAACTCTAGATAGCTTAGGCCAAATCCTAACCAAGCAACAGAAATTTAAAGTGGCCGACTCTGTTTTACAGTTAGCTCTCAATCAAGTAGAAGCCTTGCATGGTAAAGACACAAGCTATGCGAAGGTAGCATTTAACTTAGGTCTAGTGGCTTATTATTCAGGAACTTACAGCAGGTCAGAGGCGCTTTGGCAAGAAACCAAACAAATTAGAGAAACTTATCTTGGCAAAAAACACCTACTTTATGCGAGTTCGTGCAATAGCTTGGCAATTCTGCACCGCGACCAGGGGCTTTATGATAAGGCCGAGCCGCTTTATTTGGAAGCTAAAAATATACGCAGTGAGGCTCTGGGGCAAAAACACCCCGACTACGCGACCTCCTGCAATAATTTAGCTATTCTATATCGCGCGCAGGGGCTTTACAATAAGGCCGAACCGCTTTACAAAGAAGCTAAGAATATACGCGGCGAGGTATTGGGAAAAAAGCACCCCGACTACGCGACCTCTTGCAATAATTTAGCAATTTTGCATCATGCACAGGGCTTTTATGACAAGGCGGAACCACTTTATTTGGAAGCAAAAAGTTTGCGTGAGGAAGCCTTGGGTAAAAAGCATCCTGATTATGCCAATTCTTGTAACAATTTAGCAAATTTATACCTCAGTCAAGGGCTTTACACGAAAGCGGAACCGCTTTATTGGGAAGCAAAGAATATTCAACAAGAAGTATTGGGCAAAGGCCACCCCGACTACACACACGCTTGTAATAATTTAGCCATTTTGTACGCCTACCAAGGCATTTATGACAAGGCTGAGGCGCTTTACTTAGAAGCCAAGAATATCAGGGAGGAGGCTTTTGGCAAAAGACATCAAAATTATGCAAGCTCCTGTAATAATTTGGCGAGTTTATACAAAAAACAAGGTCTTTATATTAAGGCAGAAGCTTTTTATAAAGAAGCACAAAAAGTATGGGAGCAGGGCACTCTAGGCAAAAAGCACCCAGAGTATGCAAGTCTATGCAATAATTTAGCGAATCTTTACAAAGAGCAGGGCTTTTATGACAAAGCAGAGCCACTTTACATAGAGGGCAAGAGCATCAGAGAAGAAACCTTGGGCAAAGGCCACCCCGAATACGCCTTCTCGTGCCATAATTTGGCAAGTTCTTACCATTATCAAGGGGCCTATGACAAAGCACAGTCTCTTTATCTAGAAGCAGCTCAGAACAAATACGCTCAAATAAAAGATTTATTCCCGCTTTTTTCGGAACAAGAAAAACAGGTCTATTGGCAGTCTGTTAGTCATTTTTTTAGTAGCATAGCAGACCTCGCCCAAGTGTATGTAGCCGAAAAACCCACTATCATGGCAGACCTCTACAACCAGAGCCTCTTTACGAAAGGGATTATTTTTTCTTCTACTCAAAAAATGAAAAGTGCCATTCTGGACAGCCAAGATACCGTTCTGATTAATCAATACAACAACTGGAAAAAACAACGCGAAACTTATACCAAGCTCAGCCAACTATCGCCAGAAGAACAAAAAAAGCAGAATCTAGACCTCCAAAGCATGAAAACACAAATGAATGATTTGGAAAAGAGCTTATCTAAAAAATCAGCGTTATTTGGCCAGAATGTGCAAACCAAAATATACAGGTGGCAAGAAGTTAAGAATAAATTGCTTAAAAATGAGGTGGCTATTGAAATCATAAAAGCGGATTCAGCCTACATTGCTCTTTTTCTGACCACCCAAACAGAAAACCATCCTGCTTTCTTTGTCTTTTCTAATGTCAATGAGCTAGAAGGTCAATTTTTAAAGTACTACAAAAATTGCATTGAGTTCAAAATTAACGACACGGTTTCTTATGATGTCTTTTGGAAACCAATAGCTGATAAGTTATTGGTTTTAAACCCCAAAGGCTTCAAAAAAATCTATTTTTCGCCAGACGGGGTCTTTCATCAACTTAGCCTGAACACACTAAAAAATTCTAAAACGAAGGAATTTGTTTTAGAAGAAGCTAATATCCAGCTCATTAGTAGCAGTCGGGATTTGATTGAACTGAACAAAAGAAACAAAGATTTGACAGGAAGCTATCAAAGTTATCAGGCTTACTTACTTGGCTATCCTATATATGGAGCAGAGAATGGCAATCCTATCCAACAAAACCGCGACCGTGCTGCAGGCTTTTCTAGTGTGCAATCTGCCGTAGGAGTGGCTGGTTCAGTATCAATTTTACCTGGCACGCGGAAAGAAGTAGAAGAAATTTTTGCGCTTTTCAACAAAAGAAAGCTCAAGGTAAACCTACTTTTGGCCGAAAACGCCACCGAAGAGGCCGTTAAAAACCTCAAAAGCCCCACCATTTTGCACGTGGCTACGCATGGTTTCTTTATCCCCGAAATCAAGGAGGCGGAAGTCAATGATATACAAAGCGCCATGAACAGAAACCTCTTGAAAAATCCTTTTATGCGCTCTGGTTTGCTGCTGGCGGGCTGTCAAAAACCCAACCCGGACAAAGAAGATGGCATTTTGACAGCTGAAGAAGTCATGAATTTGACGCTTGACAATACAGAACTCGTAGTGATGTCTGCTTGCGAAACAGGCCTAGGGGATATACAAGCGGGCGAGGGCGTTTTTGGCCTCCAACGCGCCTTTCAGCAAGCGGGCGCAAAGTCCGTGCTGATGAGCCTCTGGAAAGTGGACGACGATGCGACGCAAACGCTAATGACAGAATTTTACACCGCCCTCTTGAAAGGCCAAAGCAAGCGCGAAGCCTTTAAAACCGCCCAGATGAACCTCAAAAAGCGCTTTCCAGAGCCTTATTATTGGGGCGCTTTCGTGATGGTGGGTGAATAGATTTTGCGAAAGCGGTGTTTATTATTTGGCCGCCCTTTAAAATCTATCTAGCCTTCCTCTAAAAAATATCTAAAGTATTTATTGTCAGAAAATTAAACAGGCATTTCATCTTTAAAATTTCCTAGTTTTTAGCCTATCTTGTCATATAACTGGCAAAACCTCAAGGGCTTTTTGCGGCCTGCCATGCCTTGCATCAGACAAAAGCGAATGGCGCAAAGGTCAGAGGGTGATATTTTCTGTGCTACTATGCTTTTTAAGAGAGTGAATTAGAGAAAAGCCACCCAAAATCATGAGGATATTCCTAAAGCAGACAGAACATATCAATCAATTGATGTACTTGTTCTTATGCAAACTTTTTAAGGGACGACCATTGGGTCATACGCAACTTAGCCAATAAAAATCAAAAACATTTCGCAAAACGCCTTCAGACTGTCTCTGTTAATAACCGAATCCTGTAACGGGCTTTCTGCCAGCGTACTATCAGTTGCCAAAGACACACAGGAATAAAAAAAGGAACACAAAGCCCCATTAAAAACAAAGACATGGGCAAGGAATTGCTGACTGTTTCGCGTGGGTCTGGCCAAAACACCGAATATTTATAAACCACTGCAAAAGCCATGAGCACACTCGTAAAAAGCATTTCAGGAAGCAGCAAGTACCAAATATCGGCATGGTGAAACAGAAAACAAAGCCTGGCTGGTGCAAAAAATATCTGTAAAAAGAACAGTTGTCGTCCTACTAAACTTGTTATCTGGCTTCTCTCAAATCGTTTCTGAAAGACCCAGTAATCTTCTTGATAATTGTAGTGCTTGCCCAAAAACACAGTTAGAATAACCAAACCAACAAACAAACTGGCTTCAAAATGCAGAGTAAGGAGCATCAAGATATAAACCAAGACCAATTCTGGCCAAAAACGCCTAATACCCACCCAAGCTTCAAAGTTGAGCCTGAGCCACCAATTTGCTCCCCTTTTTTGCTTTTTTTGAGGAAATTGAAACGCGCTGAAGCTGGGAATAAGAGGTAAGATTGCCGTCAAAACTGTTATGCCCAAGGCCACCGGATACGCGCCGATAAAGAGCATAAAGGCCAAAATAGGCAGATTAAGGCACGCATACTCCAGCACAAGCGCCAAACGGAAATTTGGCAACAATACCTGTAAAAATGCTAAGTCCTGACGCTGCCAATGCCATAGTGCGGGCAAACAGCCTATTGCTAGCCCAGCCAAAGGTTGTCCACGCAAAAAGGCTGCTGCTTGAAACAACAACGCCCCGCCAAAAAAAAGCCATATCATGCACCGCAAAATGCCCAAGTCTGCTACCAAACGACCTAGTTGCAAACAGCGTAATTTTAGAAAGAACAGCATAAAAAACTACGTGAAAATGCCTAAAACCAGTCTCAAGAAACAAAACAGCCCAAAACTAAAGTTTTGAGCTGAGTCAATTTACAGGATTTTGGACTTTGTTTTCACATTATCCTCACCTTCAAACACACATAAACACTAAGACCTTAAAAACAGTACGCATTAGCTGCAATCACTTGCTTGGCTACTGCCCTGCGCAAATCCTTGGTATTGAGGGCGCTGTATTTTGTAAAGCGCTTCAAGCCCAAGAGCATGATTTGTAGCTCATCGCCTTTTGCGAAGGCGCATATTGCCTCTCTGCCCTGTATATTGGCCAAATTAAGCGCCTGACGAACGTAAAGTTGCGTCATTTGAATTTGACCCTGCACCGCAGAAACTCCGTGCAAAGATATAAGTTTTTCGGTTCGCAAACAAGCAGACTCACAAACATAACATTCAATAATAAGGTCTGCTAAGGCCATGAGTAGCTCTTGTTCGTTCTCAAATGCCATACCAAGAGTTTGTACGGACTTGCCAGCAATCATCAAAACAGCCTTTTTGAGATTTCTTATAAGTATTTTTTCTTCGGCCAAAGGCAGAGAAAGGTCGGGCTGGTTTAGGTCAGGAATGCCTAATAGCTCCTTACCTACGGCCATTGCAGGCCCCATGAGGTCAAGTTCGCCTTTCATAGCACGCTTAACGAGCATACCCACCAGAAGCATACGGTTGATTTCGTTTGTCCCCTCATATATACGCGAAATACGTGCATCACGGTAGGCGCGCTCCATGGGGGCATCGGCCGAAAAACCCATACCGCCATAAATTTGAACGCCCTCATCTACCACAAAATCAAGAACTTCTGAGCTATGAACTTTAGTAATAGCACACTCTACGGCAAACTGTTCGGCGCTTTTTAGCTTGGCTTGGCTCTCGTCCATGCCATCTGCTACAAGTGTTTGCGTAAGGAGGTCTATGCTATGGCCTGCTCTATAACAAGCTGATTCCGAAACATATATTTTGGCGGCCATATCCGCAATCTTTTGCTGTATGGCAGGAAAATTGGCTATTTTCTGGCCAAATTGCTTGCGTTCATTGGCATACTGAACGGCCTGTGTTGCTGTTCCTCTAGCCCCGCCCAAAGCGGCTATGGCTAACTTAATACGGCCAATATTCAAAATATTAACGGCTATTTTAAAGCCATTACCGCGCTCAGACAGCATATTTTCTACTGGCACTGGGCAATCTGTAAAAAAAACTTGCCGTGTAGAAGAGCCTTTTATGCCCATTTTATGCTCCTCTTCGTTCATCGCAATACCGCTATAACTGCGCTCAACAATGAAAGCCGTTAAGTTTTTGTCGTTTTCAATGCGCGCAAAAACAATAAGAAGCTGCGCAAAACCAGCATTTGAAATCCACATTTTTTGGCCAGTTAGCAAATAATGTTTGCCATCAGCGCTCAAAACAGCTTTTGTTTTGCCTGAATTGGCATCAGAGCCAGCATCAGGTTCGGTAAGGCAATAACAAGCTTTCCATTCGCCAGTGGCTAGTTTGGGCACATATCTACGCTTTTGTTCGGCGTTGCCGTAGTAGAGAATTGGCAAAGTGCCAATGCCTGTATGCGCCCCATAAGCTGTTGCAAATGAGCCAGTAGCACCAAGCGAATCAGCGATAAGCATAGAACAGTTAAAGCTCAAACCCATGCCGCCGTAGTCTGCGGGTACGGACACACCCAGAAAGCCCATATCGCCCGCTTTACTCAAAACACTGTTCATTAAACCTTCTTCTAGTTGGTCTATACGGTCGCGGATGGGGTCTATTTCTTTGGCAACAAAGTCCTTGCAGGCTTGTCGCATCATTTGCTCTTCTTCGCCGAATTCTTCGGGTATAAATACGTCTGCTGGTGTACTTTCATTGACCAAAAAAGCGCCGCCTTTAAGATTAGAATCCTTGCTCATATCGTAAGAATAGATGTTATGATGATGAACTTGTCGGTCATTTGCTAAATTAGGCAACAGGATACCGAAGTTCCTCTACGCACAAATGTATGCAATAGCCTTTAAATTTTCAACACTTTTAGCAAATTCTCTACTGCTTTTTTTTGAAAGTGGGCTAGCCTCTCTCTAACAATAAAAAAAGTGCAATTCAAACTTTACATCGCATTAAATATCTAATAATCAATGAATTTAAATATTCTGGTTCATGGTTTTTTCAATCATTGCGGACTTACCTGACTAACTGAAATTCGGAAACTTCCAATTAGAACCAGCTTTATTTTCAAATAAAAAATTTAGTAGCGCTTCGGTGGCACTTTGCCATTATATTTGCAAGAGAAAATTATAAGGCTCCAAATCTAATGCCTTTTTCTTTCATTTTACTGACCGAAAACAGCTCATGGAGCTTCTAATCATAGATTCTTAAAACGTCTTTATCTTACAAAAATCGTATGACTACAACCAACGGAAAAGCACATTTGGCCGAAGAGCCATTGCTCAAAGAAAATAAAAACCGTTTTGTGCTTTATCCCATCAAGCATGATGACATTTTTCAAATGTATAAAAAAGCGGAAGCTAGTTTTTGGACTGCCGAAGAGATAGACCTTTCGCAAGACCTCCGAGACTGGGAGAACCTGACCTCAGATGAAAAGCATTTTATCACGCACGTCTTGGCCTTTTTTGCAGCTAGCGATGGCATCGTGAACGAAAATTTGGCTATTAACTTTCTAAACGAAGTGCAGATACCAGAGGCCAAGTGTTTTTATGGGTTTCAAATAATGATGGAGAATATTCATTCCGAAACTTACTCCTTGCTCATAGACACTTACATCAAAGACCCTTTTGAAAAGGAAAAGATGTTCAACGCCATTGAGCACGTGCCATGCGTCAAGAAAAAAGCCGAATGGGCACTGCGCTGGATACAAAGTGAAAGTTTTGCAGAACGCCTCATCGCATTTGCTGCCATAGAGGGCATTTTCTTTTCGGGTAGTTTCTGTTCTATATTTTGGCTCAAAAAGCGCGGCCTCATGCCAGGTTTGAGTTTTTCTAATGAGCTAATTTCAAGAGATGAAGGTTTGCACTGCGACTTTGCCTGCTTGCTTTATACGCGCTATTTGCAAAACAAACTTCCTAAAGAAAAAGTTTTGGCTATCATTACTGATGCTGTTCAGATTGAGCAAGAATTTATTTGCGACTCTCTGCCAGTAGCTTTGATAGGCATGAACGCGCAACTAATGAGCCAATACATTGAATTTGTGGCGGATAGACTACTCGTAGAACTGGGCTTAGAAAAAGTTTATCATGCAGCAAATCCTTTCCCTTTTATGGAAATGATTTCTTTGCAAGGTAAAACCAACTTTTTTGAAAAGCGCGTGTCGGAATACCAAAAGGCGGGAGTTATGAATACGCAGAACAAAGAAAAACCTCGCTTTACGCTTGAAGAGGACTTTTAGTATGTAGGAATTTAACCCTCCAGGCGCTAAAAAGACCTTACGAAGTTGCTAAAAACTTTGTGAGGTCTTTTTTCATGCAAAAATAGGCAGTAGAAAGCGCTCAAAACACTCATCATTCAATGTTTGTTTTCTTAGACTAATTGTATGGTCGTGTTACCAAAGCATTGAAATAATTACGACTAGCTAATCACTATCTTTTTGCACAAAAGAGTGATTCTTGACTATTGATTGGTCAAAAGCGCGCAAAAGACGGTTTAAAATGCAAAAACATTAATCTTTGACGAATCTTGAGTCTAAGTTTCGTATGTGCATGGCTTCGTGCAATTCTAAAATCATAGAGCAATAAAAAATTAAGTGTACTTGTTAGGCAATGTTTCCTTAAAAAAACTAACTTTGGACTCCTTTCTAAACGACTTAACAGAAAGAGTATAAAAGAGAGTTTCCTTTTTTTAACAAATAAAAGAGCAGCGGTAATTTTGCACTGAATTGATTCATCTAAAGATTGAAAAAAAGATATGGAAAAGGCTTTTTTAGGGCGTGGCTGGAAGTTTCCGCCTACTTTTGACAAACAAACGGGTGATATTAAAATGGCTGAGGAAGAAGACGACATCCGCGAAAGCCTACGTATTCTACTCGGTACGAGGCGCGGAGAGCGCGTTATGCAGCCTGAGTATGGTTGCGACCTACACCAGCTCGTTTTTGAGGATTTGGATAGCACGGCCATTAGCCACCTAAAAAGCGTCATTACCAAAGCCATTTTGTTCTTTGAGCCACGTATCGTCCTCGAAGAGATTGAAATTCGGTTTGATAGTCAAGATATTGGCTTGTTGCACATTATTCTGCATTATACGGTGAGCCTCACCAATACACGTACCAATATGGTTTATCCTTTCTACTTGCTGGAAGGCACTGACATTGTGGATTAAAAATAAATAAAGCGTTTTACTTAAAACACAAACCAAGGTAGCCCTTTGTGGCATCGTTCATTTATCAAACAGCATGAAATTTACTCAAGCCCCTTTAGCAGGTTTATGGATTATAGACCCGCAAATTTTACAAGACCATCGTGGGTATTTTTACGAGAGCTTTAGCTTGCGCAAATTAAAAAATGCAACGGGCGTTGAACCTGTTTTTGTGCAGGACAACCAATCTCGTTCCTATCATGGTGTCATGCGGGGCTTGCATTTTCAGCGCGGAGAACACGCACAAGCCAAATTGGTCAGGGTTATTAGTGGGGTGGTGCAGGACGTGGTGGTGGACATAAGGCCAGAATCGCCAACATTCGGTAAATCGTTCAGCATTGTTCTTTCGGACGAAAATAAGCTACAGCTATATGTACCGCGTGGTTTTGCGCATGGATTCTTAGTTTTGAGCGAAATAGCAGAGTTTTTTTATAAATGCGACAATTTTTATGCGCCTACGCACGAGTCAGGCTTGTTTTTTGATGACCCCAAATGTGAAATCAACTGGATGCTCAATAGGCGAGATATGATTATCTCAGATAAAGATTTACATTTGAGGCATTTGGCCGACTTAGAACTCTAAAAATACAATACTATCCTGAATACACCAGTACAATTCTGTTTGTTACCCTAACGCTGTGATGGCCTTATGCAAGTGCTTAAAAATGATTACAATATAACTTTTCAGAGCGAAAGAGGAATTCTTTTGGTGCGCATTGTGGGCTTTCTTACTGCTGCCAAATACCAAGCCTGCTGGACAAACGTGCTGACGCAACTAGAGCAAAAGCCTATTTATAAAATGCTGATAGATATGAGTGAAAGCCAGGTTATATCGTCTGAGAACCAACAATGGCTACAAGCACATTATTTCCCGCGTCTGCTAAAATTGCCTTATTTTAACCAATTCCGAGTAGCGAGGGTAGTGGCTAAGGGTATTTTTGGGCAAGTCTCTTTGGCAAATATTGAAAGGCTCTGGGATAATAATCCACTAAATACTGATAACAAAGCAGCTGATTTTGAAAACGTTGAAGCCGCAGAGGTTTGGCTACTAGGCCAATAATTTTATCAATAAAAAAAACCTAAAAGTTTGAGTTATGAAAATTATAGGCATAGGTCGCAATTATGTAGCGCATATAGCAGAACTTAAAAACGAGAAACCTGATGCGCCAGTGGTGTTTTTTAAACCAGATACAGCACTGCTGCGCCAAAATGCGCCTTTTTATTATCCTGATTATTCGAAGGATATTCACTACGAATGCGAGTTGGTACTGCGAATTGGGCGCGAAGGCAAGCACATTAAACCTGAGTTTGCGTTTAAATACTGCCAAGAAATTGGGCTGGGCATTGATTTTACTGCACGCGACTTGCAGGAAAAAGCCAAAGAAAAACGCTTGCCTTGGGCTATTTCTAAGGGTTTTGATGGCTCTGCTCCTATTTCGGCTTTTGTTCCTCTCGGCAACTATCCAGACCCACGCAACATTGGTTTTCATTTGCTCGTGAATGGCCACAAGAAACAAGAGGGCAATACGTTGCAAATGATTTGGTCTTTTGAGGAAGTGATTAGCTATGTCTCTACTTTTTTTACACTCAAAGTAGGCGATTTGATTTTCACAGGTACGCCAGCGGGTGTAGGGCCTGTGCAAATTGGCGACCGTCTGCAAGGTTTTATTGAGAACAAAGCATTCCTTGACTTTGAGGTAAAGTAGTATGAGCGTATTCTTTTTCTCAATATTTTTTGCGGTAGGCCTCAGCACTGCGTGTATGGCGCAATTTATTCCTTTTGATGAACGCCATGCAGAACTTGGGTTAGAGAATACCATACTGGTTTCAGATTCCACCTTGAGGCAAGAATACAAGCTCAGTACCTCAATCTATTTGAATGAGTATTGGAGTGTTTACTACTCCTTTGGTATGTCGAACAACTTCGCCAACAAACGCAGTTACTCGGTTACAACAGGCTCTGCTGCAGCTTTTTTGTTGCTTAGAGAAGTAAACAGAAATGGTACTGCCTCCCAAGATTCGCAGGATTTTTGGGTCTGGGTGGGCATCTTGGCCTGTATCATTCCCGAGGGCATAGAGTTTCATGCCAGTTTGGGCAGGCGTACTTCTCTAACACCTTTTTTAAGCCCTCTGAGTACTTACTATGCCTCACACGATGACGAGCGCTTGCGCTTGGGTGGAAACATCGGTTTGAGGCTAAATTTTTATCCAAGACAGGACTTACCACTTTGTTTTTCGCCAATGGGCGGTATGCGCTTTGAATATGGCGGACTTCGCCATGAGCTTTTTGGTGGTTTTAAAATAGGAGTGGTTTTTTGAAATGCACACAAAAAAAAGAGGCTATCGTTTCAAGACAACCTCTTTTTTTACTCAATTTAAGCCAAATTTAGTCCGCTTTGTAGCACCAGAAGTTCAACATGAGCTTCTGCAAATGGCCACCCGCCTTCGCAATAGATGGGCTAGGTTTGGTTTCATCATACTCCTCAGTGTGGATATAGATATACTCACGCGAGTCATCTTCGAAAGGCTCTCCTGTATCAACAGGAATCAAATTGAAGCGGCCATCTTCCTGCTGGTCGCGGAAAGAAATCATCAACTGCTTCTTTGTAACGGTGTCGTAAGCAATGAAAGGAACATCAACATAGTCTCTGTATTTGTAGTCATTGGCTGGTACACCTGGGCCTTTTTTACCTACAGTAAAGCGGTGTGCTTTCTGCTTCACGTCTGGGCCAAAGAGAACAACAATGTTTTTCTGTACAGCCGGGTCTGGCACGTTTACAAGACCACCAGCGCGGTTAAAGCCAGTAACACGCACAAAGCCCAAGAAGAGTTCACCACCGTAGCGGATTTCTGTAGAGTCGTTGGATACCTTGTTAAAGAACAGAGCCAATTCAGGATAGTACTCAAACTCTACATTGGTGGTTACTTCTATAGTAGTGCCGTAGCCAGTACCAGCAGCGTTCGTAGCATAAGCCGTTACGTAGTAAAGTGTACCGCCTTTGAGGCCAGTAACCTCCTTGTTAAAAGTAGCGCCAGAAGTGCCAGGACCCAAAGAAATTTTAGTATCAGCAATAGTAGGGCGTTTGCTAGTCATTGAGTACACAAAACCGTGGTCAGTAATATCCACACCGCCAGTAATTTTGCCATTTGCCTTAAAAGCAGTTACCATAATTTCTTCTTTGGCAGGCGCAATCATTTGAACAGACGGAGGCGTAGAAGCTGAAGGCTTCTGTGTGCGGAACTTGACGCTAGTAGGGCTGTAGAACGTTGTTTTGGCGTTCTTGATGTACAATCTTACTGAGTAGTCAGTATCTGGCTCAAGCGATTTTGCCTTAGTTACATACTCGCCTTTAGCAATAGGCTTGCTAGACTTGACGGTCATTCCAGTTTCAACGGTAGGGTCGGCAGTGCCTTTAGCATAAACGTGGCCATATTCAACGGCTGTAAAACCAGTAGGTAAGTTTACAATATTTGCTGTAAATGTGGCAGCGTCTGTTGTAACATCCGAAACAACATCTGTTTTGATAACGAAAGTAGCATTCTTGGCTGCTTCGGTTCCATCAATAGCCACATCTACTTTGGGAGTAGTGTTGCCGCTCTCTTCGCCGCCGCAAGAGGCCAAAAAGCCTACCGAAAGCATCAGAAAGAGATAACTTAATAATTGAAATTGCTTTTTCATACAATCAAGGTCAGAAATTTAGATAATAAGAAAGTTAGTAGTTTAGTAACAAATAATTACTCATGCAGGATTGCCTTTGGTGCTTCATGCACCGACACTCACAGAGTTCATAAGACAAAATTAGTGAGTAGAATTTCTTATCCAAATTTTTTCTTAAAAAAACTTAAAAAAGTCAAATTTTGCGTTCCTTTGTACTCATTTAGTCGTTCCTGAAGTCTATTCTTAGCGTGTTATTTGCATTTTCCATTGCAGATATCAAATTTAGGCAGTAACTTTGCTAAAGTTAAGAGTATTGGGCGCTTGGCTTTTATACACCACCTTTTTAGATGCAATCTCAATCAGACAACTCAGAAGTTTTTATAGGACTAGGTAGTAATTTGGGCAATCGCGCTGTTTATTTAGCAGCCGCCATTGAGCAGTTGGTAAGTGCTGGTTTGGTGCTTCTTAAAGCTTCTGCCGTATATGAAACCGCTCCGTGGGGTATGAGCCAACAGCCCAATTATTTGAATATGGTTATACAAGTTCAGGCTGCCAGTTCTGCACAAGATTTATTAAGGCTTACACAACAGATTGAAAGTGCAATGGGGCGCATTAGGCATGAAAAATGGGCTGCCCGTATCATAGATATTGATTTATTGTATTTTGGGCGGTATCAATCCAAAACAGTAGGGCTTGTGCTTCCGCACCCTGCGCTGCACGAAAGACGCTTTGTTTTAGTGCCCCTTAACGATATTGCGCCTGATTTTATACACCCATTTTTGCAAAGTACGCAGGCGGCTCTTCTCAAAGACTGCTCTGATGTTCTTCCTGTTTGGCGTGTGGCCAATAGTATTCAAGAGTTGCTTGAAACCTCAAAGTGTGTGGTTTGAGTTGCTGAGCCTATTTAACCAATACTCTATATCTTCAGAGCGAATCATTTTGCCGCAAGAAGGTTCTTGGCTAGGGTCAGTCGTTTCGTTATGGATAAAAAAAATGGGAATATGAGCCGTTTTTTTACGTTTTTTGATAGCGCTTGCGGTTTCTAATGCGTGCTTGGGTTTGTGGTCATAATTCATAAAAATAGCGTCTGGCATCAGTTCCAAAACTGCCTTGTAGGCTCTGCCACCCTCTGTGTTTTCTTCTCCCACCAGGTTGTTTTCAGTAAAAAGTCGCTTAAAAACGGTGCTTTCCGAAAAATCTACAATAAACAATTTCATAACCACCAACCAACTAAGCGTACAAACTAGGGTATTTGGGTGTAATGCCATCATAAAATGTCTTAATGCGTTGCATATCAGCATCTAAGTTTCCGCTTGGCCAAATGATAGGCCCTACACCCGCCTTTTTTTTTGCATAGTCCAGGTAGCCCAAGGCAATAGGTACGCCAGCCTGCACAGCCACTTGATAAAAACCACTCTTCCATTTTTCTACTTTTGCCCGTGTGCCTTCGGGCGGAATCAACATCACCAATTCGGAGTCTTTTTCAAGCAAATCTACCATGTATTGCACTAAATTATTGTTTTTGCTTCTATCCACGGCTATGCCTCCCGTACCCCGCATAATGATACCGAGCGGGAATCTAAACAGTTGTTTCTTAGCCAAAAAACGAACTTTGGTTCTTAAAAGATAAAAGGCCGCCATACAAATTGGATAATCGTAATTAGAGGTATGCGGCGCGGCTATCATCACACAACGCTTAACTTCTGGCGGCAAACCGTTTTCTACACTCCAGCCAATTAGCCAATAATAACAAGATGATAACAATCGCATAAATTTAGGATAGCTTGGGAGTTGGGAATCAGTATTTTCCCAAAACGCTTTTTGTCTTCTTGCCCCAAAGTTAGAGAAAATATGGGTACTCAAGCACACAAAGCTGCAAAAAATAATTTTTATAAAAAAACGAAAGCGGGCTTATAAGCCGAATTCTGTATCTGCTTGCGCAAACTCTTATCATTTATCTGGGATTTGGCTCACGCCAAACCTCTAGCAACCTACCCACCAACCTTGGGCGAGTAACCCTCAAACGTTGGCCTATTTGGTTTTGCAGCCCCTAAGGTTTACCTCTATTGGTGGTTGCCCACCAAAGTAGTGCGCTCTTACCGCACTTTTTCACCCTTACCGTGCTCTTCAGCTTTTGGCGGTAGTTTTCTGTGGCACTTTCTCTAATGCTCTGGCTTAAAGACAAGCCAAAACACCGCTTCTCGTTAAGAAGTAGGGTACTCTGTGCTGTTCGGACTTTCCTCTGCCTGTGGCAGCGATAAGACCACCCGCTTTCGGCTACAAAGATAACTAAAAATGAATCAAAAACAGATAAATAGTCGTCCCTTAAAAAGCACTTCTATTCTAAGATGCAAGTTATTATTTTAGGATTGCGCGGTATCATGAATGGTGCGCTTACCATACGCTTATTACTATTATTACCCACAATACGTTTACTAGTATCATGGACGCATTTGAAGGCGATGTCCTTTGGTATATACTTTGCAAATAGCTACCTGAGCTTCAAAAAATAATTTGGGCAGACTACTCAAAAAATCTAAGCCTGATTGTCGTCTCTCACAGCCCCATTCTCCGCATGAGCGGAATGGCAATATAGTCTGAAATAAAGCGAAAAAGCCGCCAAATAAGCCGACGACGCAACGGCAAATGCGCGTTGTAAACCATGTTGTATTCCATAACTGGCTCTGCGCCTCGCAAGCGCTTGTAGCGTGCAGCACCCGAACTTCGGTTCAAGATAAGCCCTTGTTTTTCAGACTCTTCAGTAATCTTTAAGGTCAGTAGTCTATACAAACCCGTTTCTAAAGGCAAATCTAAATCATAACCAGCAAAGGGAGTTGTCATTACGCCCTCACGACTGTAATAGCCCACCACAGCGTCCGTTCGCCCATTTTCTTGCCTATTTCTCAAAACATGATAGGTCAGAAAGCCCGATTCCAGTGTGTGGTAGAAATAAGCTAAGCTCAAATCTGGATTAAAAGGTGAATATTTTTTGATATAAAGCTGGCTATATAAGGCCAAAATCCGTTCAGATTCCTCTCTATTCGGCTTTTCGCTGAGTGCTTCCCATTCATAATGCGGCTGGCGCTGCCAGAGCTTGATGTCTTTTTTGTAATTGCTGTTACGTCTAAAATTCCACGATTTTGGGTCAGTAATGTAAACTTGTCTACTCATAACAGGCTTAAAACCTGTTTTTTGTAAGGTGTCAAACACCGATTTATTGAGCTGTGTGTTTACAGACCTAAAAACCAGCGTTCGGTCGGGGAAAGTTTGAAGCAGAAAGTGCTTGATGGCTTCTAACTCAGCGACGCTAAGCGAAGGATATAAGTTTGTGGAAACGAGCCAGTTATTGACGTACAACACCTGCTCAAATTGACACCACTGCCCTAGCGCACCCAAAGCATTGAAAATGGGTATAGCCAAGCGCTTGAGCCATTTTTTATCGGGCATTTCTACGTCTAGCTCAATTTTAGCATAATGCACATAGTGCGCCATGGGCGAGCAAACGTAGCTGTTGTTGTGCTGCCTGTTTTCATTGCCAAGAACCAAAGGCAATAGGAAGTCGTTGATTCGGAGCAGTCTGACCTCTGCTCTTACGTTGCGAATGAGTTGCTCGGACTGCCCTTCCAAAAAAGGTAAAATATACAAAAGTGCTGCCCTGTTGGGTGTTTCGCCCGTTTTCAGGAGAGTGGTGAGTTCGGTAGCAGGCAGCAAAGCAATCTTCATCTTTATAAATAGTCGCTGAGTTCTAACCACCGCATACTTTTTTCGTCAATTTCTGCGGCCAAACGCTCTATTTCTTCCGAAAGTTCTTTGATTTTTGAGTAATCCGAACTTTGTTGGCCGAGTTGCGCCTCCAGTTGCCCTTTTTTAGCTTCTAGCTGAGGCAGGAGTTTGTCCAGCATTTCGTATTCTTGTTGCTCTTTAAAGGAGAGTTTTACTTTGGTTCGCTCTCCGTTACTTTTGGGCATGGTGGTGCTTTTCTGCTGAGCTTCCGCTAATTTTTGGGCAGCATTTTGGGCGGCTTCTTGCTGCTTTTTCTCTTGTAAATAGTCCTTATAATCTGAATAGTTGCCCGGAAAATCTTTGACCTTACCCTCGCCCTCGAACACAAAAAGGTGGTCTGTGAGCTTGTCCATGAAATAGCGGTCGTGCGACACCACCAATAAGCAGCCTCCAAAACTAAGCAGATATTCTTCTAACACGTTCAGCGTAACGATGTCTAAATCGTTGGTAGGTTCGTCCAGAATCAGAAAATTAGGGTTCAGCATCAAGAGCTTGAGCAGTTGTAAGCGGCGCTTTTCGCCTCCAGAGAGCTTCTGAACGTCGTCGTACTGCTTGGCGGGCGGAAACAAGAAAAGCGTAAGTAGCTGAGAGGCGGTAATAATGCTGCCATTTTCGGTTTTAATAACCTCGGCCACGTCCTTAACGACATCAATTACCTTTTTTGCCCCCTCAAAATTGTCGTGCTCTTGGGTATAATAGCCAAAAATGGTGTTCTCGCCTTTGTCAATCACGCCGCTGTCGGGGCGCATGAGGCCAGTCAAGATGCGGAGCAGGGTCGTTTTACCCACACCATTTTTGCCCACAATGCCAATGCGCTCGCCTCGCCTGAAAATGTATGTAAAATGGTCTAACAGCTTTTTTTCGCCAAAACTCTTAGAAATATTGGCCAGTTCTAATATTTTTTTGCCTTGCCGCGAAGTTTGCAAATTAATTTGCAAGGCTGGGCCTCCTGCCTTTACAGAAGCCTTTTCTTTGATGCCCTCAAAGGCTTCTACGCGATAGCGCGCCTTAGTGCCTCGTGCTTTGGGCTGGCGGCGTATCCAGTCTAACTCCTTGCGCATAAGGTTTTGCGCTTTTTCGGTTTCGGTTTCTAGTTGCTGACGGCGCAGTATTTTTTGCTCAAGAAAATAATCATATTTACCATTGTAGCGGAAGAGCTTGCCTTCGTCTAGCTCCAGAATTTGGTTGGTTACCTTATCCAAAAAGTAGCGGTCGTGCGTAATGAGAAGAACAGTCAGCGTGGACGTAGAGAGATAATCTTCTAGCCACTCTATCACATCAAGGTCAAGGTGGTTGGTGGGTTCGTCCAGAATCAGTACGTCTGGTTTGGCGAGCAGGGCGCGGGCCAGAGCAATACGCTTGCGCTGACCTCCCGAGAGTGTGTAGGTGCGTAGCGTAAGGTCGTGTATGCCTAGTTTGCCGAGCATTTCCTTGACTTCGGCCTCAAAGTTCCACGCTTGGTGCTTTTCCATAGCCTCAAGAGCTGCTTGTAGCTCGCTGTGTGAGGCACTGGCTTGTTCGGTGAGGCTCTGGTAGCGTTTAACGGCCATCACGAGTGGGCTAGGGTCGTTAAAAATACTATCCAGGACAGTTTCGTGGTGTTCAAAAGTGGGTTGTTGTTCCAAGTACACCACTTTTGTTCCTTTACGAACACTAACGCTGCCAGTGTCGGGCTGCACTAGGCCTGCAAGTATTTTCAAAAAAGTAGATTTGCCAGCGCCATTAATGCCTACAAGCCCTACTTTTTCGCCTTGGCTCACCCCAAATGAAATGTTTTGGAACAGCCATTTTTCAGAAAATGCCTTAGAAATAAATTCTGCCGAAAGTAAGTTCATTGCTCAGCGCCTATGCGTTAAAATTCATGCTCAAAGAAAATAGAGCACAAATTTACACTTTTTTTTGGGTGCTACAAAGATACCACGTCTAACGGCTCTAAAACTATGATGTTTACCAACAAGAAACACGTTAAAATCCAATCTTTAGCGATAGAAAACCTGTTGGGCTGCTGTCTTTGCTGAAAATCCCCCATGTTTATAACATTTTGATACTGCTCATGCCGCCATCTGCGCGTATGATTTGCCCGCTTATCCAGGACGCATCGCTTGAGAGCAAAAAGTTGGCCAAAGCAGCTAGTTCTTCTGCACTCCCCACGCGCCCCAGTGGGTGTCTTTTGGCAGAGGCTTCGCGCTTTTCAGGCGTAGAAAGCAAATTATTGGCCAGAGGTGTGTCGGTGAGCGAAGGCGCAATCGCATTCACGCGGACATTCATCGTAGCCCATTCCGCAGCTAAAGACCTACAAAGTCCTTCTACGCCTCCTTTTGCTGCTGCAATAGAAGCGTGGGCATTCATACCCATAGAAACAGCTATTGTGCTGAAAAGCACCACCGAAGCACCTCCTTTGTTTTGAGCGCCTTTCAAATGCTTGTGTGCGGCTTGTAAGCTACGTACTGCACCTATGACGTTGAGCTGGTAGTCCTTCAAAAAATCATCAGCACTGAGCCTAATAAATGGCTTCAGGGTAATACTGCCCGGACAGTAAACTACTCCGTTTAGTTCATTGGGCAAAAACTCCGAACTGGGAATGTCTGTTGTAGCGTCCCAGCTCAAGTGGCCAGCAGTAGGCAGAAGAGGCGTGCGGCGGCAGGCCGTAAACACCTGATGTCCGTTGTCCAAAAGCAGTTGATGCAAAGCAGAGCCAACACCTGAAGTTGCGCCAATAATCCATATATTCATAAACTAATCATTTTAAAAAGAAGAAAGCCCGTATTATTTTTTAAAACCAATTAGTCTGCATTAGGTTTTCTAAGAAATAAAAAAAAACAAAAAAGCTTGATAAACTTGTGGCTCTATCCAAAAAATGCTTTAATTGCAAGCCTAATAAGTAAAAAATTTAGCGCACTTTCTAAGGATAACTTTTGCGTTAAAAATATCTGTTTTTCTTGAAGGAAATGAACCAGTTTGTCAATTTTTTAGTCAAAAAAATAGTTCTAGCAATCGTCATTGGCGTTTTTTGGCCAACTCTGCCGCTTTATGGACAAACGTCAGATACGGTCAAGACGCAGCTACAGCGCTATTTGGACGAAGCCAAAAAGAAAAAAGAAGACGAACTTAAACGACAACAAGCCCTTGATGCCAAAAGGAAAGAACAACTAACCTCCAAAGACCAAAAAATAGAACAGCTTAGCCAAGAGTTGCTCAAAAAGAAAACAGATACTGTAGTGGTTACTGTGCAGTTGCCTGCTCCTGAGCCTAACGTAGAGATAATGCTCCCAGACCGTGAAAAAGGCTTTATTGATACGCTTGCTTACGTCAAACGTCTAATGGTTAGTAAAACTATTGCTTCGGGTGGCAGCAAAGGCAGCAGCGAAACCTACTGGACGCGCATGAAAGAGGTTAAGTTGGACGGTACACACAGACGACGCTATCAACGCAGTAGCGATAAAATAGTTTTTGGCTGGCATCCTTACTGGATGGGTGAGGCTTACAAAAGTTATAATTTTTCTTTGCTCTCAATCGTTTCGTATTTTTCTTATGAACTAAACGCCCGAACAGGAGATTATAACACGGTACACCAGTGGGCTACCACTTCTTTGATTGACTCGGCCAAAAAATACAACACCAAAGTTTTGCTGAGTGTAACCAATTTTGGGGCGGTTAATAATGCCACTTTTCTGGGCAATATGGAAGCTCAAGCCACTTGCATTCGCAGGCTCAAAGACCTGTTGCGTTTGCGTGGTGGCGACGGCGTAGATATTGACTTTGAGGTGATTCCAAAGGCATACAGAAAACAGTTCAATAATTTTGTTGTAGATTTGGCCACTAGCCTCAAGCGAGAGAACCCACGCTATTTGGTATCTCTCTGTATGCCAGCCGTAGACTTGGATAGCATCTATGACGTACAACAATTGCTGCCACACGTGAATCACTTTGTCATTATGGGCTACGAATTTTATGGTGCAAATAGCCGTGAAGCTGGCCCCATTGCGCCCGTTGCGAGCGGTGGCTATTGGTGGAAGTATAACTTGGAACTTTCTGTAAAGGACTATACCACAGCGGGCATTCCTCCCAACAAAATTATTATGGGCCTACCCTACTACGGTGTGGAGTGGCAAACTTATGATTTGAAAGTGCCTTCGGCTACCCGAAAGTTTATAAAATATTTGACCTACAGCCAAATACAAAAAGAGCATGGGCCTATCTTTTGCTGCGAAGACGAAGTTAGTATGAGCCGTTATTTTCTCTATCGTATAGGGAATGACTACCGCCAAATCTGGTTTGAGGACTCCACCTCCCTGTCCAAAAAGTACGATTGGGTTCTTTCAAAAAAACTCGGTGGGGTAGGT
Organism: Cytophagales bacterium; assembly: GCA_013299045.1. Classification (GTDB taxonomy): domain Bacteria; phylum Bacteroidota; class Bacteroidia; order Cytophagales; family Bernardetiaceae; genus RDZD01. Next base: position 124,635 of record JAAFJX010000005.1, read on the forward strand.
ATCTGGGCGCTTGGCTATGATAACGGCTACAATGACCTCTGGCACTTGCTGGCTGCTAAATTTACTTCGCAAGAAGCTGCCACAAGCTCAAAAGTCAGCCAGCGGGGCTTCTTAATGCGCTCGCCTAGCTCTTTCTTGGCCATCTTTCGTAACCCTAAGGCTTTTTTGAAGCGCCCTGCCAGTTTAGTTACGATTATAGGCACTCTGCTTGGTTTAAAACTGATGGCTATTGTGGTACTTATTCGCTTTGGCTGTCGTATGAAGCAAAACTTAACTATGGGCTTGCGGGCGGGTATTTTTGCTATGGCGGCTACGCTTGTGGCCTTCATCATGTTCTCTCGGAACTGGATAGACGTGCGTATGCTTATCATGTTTTTTGTAGGGGTGGTTGTGGCAGGCATTGCGTTCTACATCTTTGCGCTAACCCGCCTCACCGAAAGAGAAATGCCTTGATTTTTAGTCAGTCATTATGTTATTTTCAAAAAATGTTTTGTCTGTTCTTTGACAAATATTTTTGGTGCTTGGTGCTGCTTGCTTGCACACAGGCTGTATTTGGGCAAGTTTCATCATTTACCATAGAGTTTAAGAACGCGGATAATCAAAAAATTGAGCTCCTGAGCCGTCATACAGACAGCATTTCGGCGTTGTTTTTTATAGACAAATTTTTGCAAAAAAATCTACTCAACAAAGGCTTTTTGGCTGCCAAGATTTTAACGAAAGATTACGACGCACCAAGTAAAAGATACAAGGTTACTTACCACCCTGGCAGGCAATACAAATGGCTGAGGCTTGGAAGTGGTAATTTGCCACAAACCCTCTTGGCAAAAAGCCGCATCAACTTGCTCAATTACAGCGGAGCGCTCTTAAAGTGGCAGGAGTATGAGCATTTGTGCGAGCGTGTTTTGGCGGTATGCCAGAATAACGGTTTACCATTTGCTTCTATTCGTTTGGATTCCATAAAAGTCGATTCGAGCCATGTATCGGCGGTTTTGAACTTTCAAAAAGGAGATTTTATTTGTTTTGATAGTCTCACAAACAGCGAGAAGTTACCCATCAATTCTGTTTTCTTGGCGCGCTATCTGCGAATGCGCAAAGAACAGGCTTATCATGAAAGCGCCCTCCGCAAAAGCCATTTATTGCTTCGTAATCTGCCATTTCTGGAGGTGCTAAAGCCTGCCGAAGTCATCTTTAAGGATAACAAAGCCTATCCTATCCTTTATGCCAGAACCCGAAAGGCCAGCGAAATAGACGGCACATTGGGTTTTATGCCCAACGAAGCACAATCTGGCCGCATTTTGCTTACGGGGCAGGTGCGCCTGAATCTGCAAAACATCTTGAATACAGGCAAAAGCATACAGGTTTTTTGGCAGCAGTTTTTGCCCAAATCGCCTCAGCTAGATGCTTCATACGCACATTACAACCTGCTCAACACACACATAGACTGTTTCTTGAGTTTTAATTTGCTCAAGCAAGATACGAGTTTTAATAACATTCGCCAAAAAGCAGAATGCCTCTGGCGGTGGGGCTACCACAGTCTAGGAGTTTTGGCAGGCGTACAAAGTACAAGTACGCTTTCCCGAACAGTAGTTCCGACGGATAACCTGCCAGCCATAGCCAATACAAACTATGTTTTTTATGGCTTTAAGTGGCTTTTTGATAAAAGAAATTCACCTATAATGCCAAGAAAAGGCCATTTCATTCAATTGGAATCAGCTTTTGGCAATAAAAAACTAACGAATAAAAGTTTGGTAAGACAAAAGCTCCTACCCAAAAACAGTTTGCAATATAGCGCCACACTTTCAGCAGAAAAGTATTGGCCAATTCGTAAAAACTTGGTGGGTATGGTTCATGCACAAGGCGGAGTCATGCGAGCCGCTTACTTGCTCCGAAACGATTTTTACAGAATGGGCGGCCTCAAAACTCTGCGTGGCTTTAACGAAAATGCGTTTTTTGTATCCGAATACGCTATTCTGACTTCGGAAATCCGCTTATTGATAGCGCAAGAGTCTTTTCTGTTTGCCTTTACGAGCGGGGCTTACTTGGCTGCACTTACCGAACGAGATTATCCTTACAGTTTTGGTGCAGGCTTGCAGTTGAATACAGGCACGGGTATTTTTACCTTTGCTTACAGTTTGGGGCGGTCGGCGCTTTTGGAACAAAACTTGGCCTTTAGCCGCGCAAAAATTCATTTTGGTTTGGTGAGTAGATTCTGACCTGCATTGTTTGTTGATTTTGTGTCAGTTCTTTCTGTCTAAAAAGAAATATTCTTAATGCGAAAGCTACAAACTCAAAAAATTGCGCAGCAGTTGTTCTCCACTTTTTCCTGAGCGTTCGGGGTGAAACTGGCAGGCAAAGAAGTTGTCCTGCTCCAGAGAAGCCGAGAAGGGGAAAATATAGTCGCAAGTACCAGAAGTAAACGGATTTAGCTCTGCATAATAACTATGCACAAAGTAAAAGTAGGCATTTTCTAAACCCCTGTAGAGTTGCCCTTGCCCATGTACTTTGTTCCAGCCTGTATGCGGCACACGCGCCAACATAGGAAACTTTTTGACTTTACCCTCAAAAAGTCCATAGCCTTTGGTATCGCCTTCCTCGCTTTCGGACATTAGAAGCTGCATACCAAGGCATATTCCCAAAAAAGGGTTTTTATAATCTTTGAGCCACCTATCTAGCCCCAAAGGCGCTAAAGCATTCATGGCGGCGGCAGCATGACCAACTCCGGGCAAAAGCAAACGCTCTGAACGCTGCAACACCTCTACGTCGCGGCTTAAAACAGCTCTAAAACCCATTCTTTCTAGCGCAAAAGCTACTGAGCGTACATTACCCGCTCCGTAATCAATGAGAACAACCTCTTGCATCTGTTAGGAAGTTAGATTGATTTCGGTGTTGTCGCCTAGGTTCAAACTCTGCCTAAAGCCTTGTAGAACAGCATCATTACCCACCACCGACTCGTTCAGAATGGCGTGTTCTATGCGGCTATCTGAGCCAATAATAGAGTCGCTGATGATACAATTACTCACCGTAACGTTGTTGGCAATGGCTACGTTGGGGCCAATAATTGCATTTTGTATTTTGCAGCCACGCCCAATTTTAACGGGCTGTATAAAAACGTTATTGTTGGGAAAATCCTTAACGCTGCTTGTTTGAAAACCCGGATAGGCCAAATGAATGGCGTTGGCTTCTAATAAACCATCTTTTTTACCACAGTCATACCACCTATCCACCTCAAAAGCCATAAACTGCTCTTCAAGGTCTATCATGCGCATAAGTGCGTCCGTGAGGAAATATTCTGCGTGTTCGTTGTGTTTAAAAAGCATATCCTGTATTGCTTCAAAGAGTATTTTGGGTTCTCTGACACAAAAAAGCCCAGTCATAGCCAAGTTAGACTTTGGGATTCGTGGTTTTTCTGTAAAAACTTTGACCTGATTGTTCTTGTCAGTTTCTACGATACCAAAAAGACAAGGTTTACTTACTTTTTTGGTGGCCACGGCGTTGTAGGGTGAATTAATGAAGCTCTGAAAATCCAAATCAATGATGCTGTCGCCGAATGCTATTAATACTTTTTCGTTAGAATTAATAAACTCCTGCGCCAGCAAAACGGCGTGTGCCGAGCCTTTGCGTTGTTCTTGTAGCACAAAATGCGTCTTGAACTGGCGCGGCTTATAGGCGTGTTCTATGTAACTGTCTATACGTCTGCCACCTGCACCCGTTACAAAAATAAACTCCGTAACACCTGCTTTTTGGTGTAAGATATCTAAGATATGCCCAATAACAGGTTTCCCTGCTATGGGAACGAGGGGTTTGGCTTGGGTATAAATGTGTGGTCGGTGGTAGTCGGCGCGCCCAGCTATGGGAATAATGGCTTTCATGCTTAGATTGGTTTTCGGAAATGGTATAAGCTAAGGCGCAAGTTAAGCCCTAATTTCATTTTTTCTAGGCAAACGTCTAAAAAAGCAGAAAATCTTTTGTCTGACTTTCGTTTTATTCACCATTTATCTCTTTCTTTGTTGTAATCAAGTCGTTTTGGAGCTTCAAAAACTCCAGTGTTATCTTGTTATTTCTTGCTTTACATAAAAAGTACAACTCTTTGTGGCTCTAACACGTAAATTTTATTTTAGTTGCCAGTGAATTTATCCACCAAAAATCATGTCTGTAGAGAAATTGCAGCCCATACCAGCCATTGACCTCATTAATGGCCAATGTGTTAGGCTTTTTCAGGGAGACTATGCCCAGAAAACCATTTATGATGGCCAACCATTAGAGCTTGCTTTACGTTACGAAGACGCAGGTTTGAAGCGCTTGCATTTGGTAGATTTGGACGGCGCAAAAGCAGGGAGTCCGCAGCACCTGTCAGTTTTGGAGCTTATTGCTCAAAGAACCTCTCTTAAAGTAGATTTTGGTGGTGGCATACGCACAAAAGAACAGGCCCAAAGCGTTCTAGATGCTGGTGCATCGCAAATTACAGTGGGGTCTTTGGCCATACAGCAGCCCGATTTGTTTTCAGAATGGCTCACTTTTTTTGGTGCCGATAGAATATTGCTCGCTGCTGATGTACGACAAGAAATGCTGGCCACTAACGGCTGGCTCAAGCAAACGAATGTGTCTATTTTTGAGGCGCTTAGAAATTGGATACAGCAAGGACTAAAGTGGTGTTTTTGTACGGATATTGGGCATGATGGCACATTTGCAGGACCTTCTCTGGTGCTTTATTCCAAAATTAGAGAAGAGTTTCCGAGCCTACACCTTATAGCAAGCGGTGGTGTATCTAAAATACAAGACTTAGACGCTTGTGCCGAACTTGGTATGAGCGGGGTTATTATAGGAAAAGCTCTTTTGGAAGGCAAAATTACTTTGGCAGAACTATTAAGATGGCAGGCATCATGAATCAAAAACTAGTTGTTTCTACGCTCACAAAACGTATTATTGCTTGCCTAGACATCAAAGATGGCCGCACGGTGAAAGGGGTGCGTTTTGAAGACATCAAAGATGCTGGCGACCCAATTGTTTTGGCTCAAAAATATGCAGAACAAGGTGCAGACGAACTCGTCTTTTTGGATATTTCGGCCAGTCATGAAAGCCGCCGCATCCGTTTGGACTGGGTGGAAGCCGTTGCTAAAAGCATCAATATTCCTTTTACGGTAGGAGGGGGCATTTCCTCCGTGGCAGATGTGCAGGATTTGCTGCTTGCTGGCGCAGACAAGGCCTCTATCAACTCAGCGGCTGTTCGTAACCCCAATTTAATTAGTGAGTTGAGTAGTAGATTTGGGGTGCAGTGTGTGGTAGTAGCCATTGATGCACGTAGCACCCTGCAAGGTTGGCGGGTGCATCTGAACGGTGGACGTGTAGAAACACCTCTGGGGCTTTTGGAATGGGCTTTGCAAGCGCAAGAGCTAGGCGCAGGCGAAATTCTGTTTACCTCCATGGACAATGACGGCGTGAAGCAAGGTTTTGCACTTCATGCTCTCAATATGCTGAGCGAAAATCTTACAATTCCGCTTATTGCTTCGGGCGGTGCTGGTACGATGCAGCATTTTGCAGAAGCCTTTGAACAGGGTGGTGCAGATGCAGCACTTGCTGCTGGAGTGTTTCATTATGGCCAAATTGCATTGCCAGAGCTGAAAGGCTATCTGAAAGAGCGTGGTTTACCTATAAGGCTCTAGCTACTGCCAATACGATAAGTGCAGACAGGAGCATATTCTACTATTGTGCTTTTTCTGCCAAACGCTGCCTTTTGTTATTGACAACTGCTGAAACGTATATGCTTACTTCATAAAGCAACAGTAAAGGCAGGCCAACCAATAATTGGCTGATAACATCGGGAGGTGTAATGATGGCTGCCACCACCAAAATAGCCACAATGGCATGGCGGCGGTACTGACGCATGGAGGCGGGGGTTAAGACTCCTACGCGCGAAAGGAAGAAGGCCACCATAGGCAGTTGGAACATCAAACCACAGCCCAAAACTAAAAGCGTAATGGTACTTACATAAGCCCCCAAATCATACTCATTGACGATGCTTGCGTGTACCTGATAGTTAGATAAAAAATTGATAGTCAGCGGCACTACGGCATAATAACCAAACGATATACCCAGCAAAAACAGAAGCGTTACAAAAAAGGTAGAACCAGCAGCAGCTTTGCGCTCGTCGCCATAGAGCGCAGGCGTAACGAAGCGCCATATTTCCCAAAAAATATACGGAAAGGCCACAATGAACCCAGCCACCATAGAGACTAAAATGTGCATTGTAAACTGCCCAGACGGCACACGGTTCTGAATCGTAAACGGTAATTTTTCTATACAAAGAATTTGAGATAACTCACACAGCCAGCGATAAGTGATAAAGTCGGGACGTGAAGGGCCGAAAATGAGGGTACCGAACAGAAAATCTGCTTGCGTAAAGGCTATTGCGGTTACAATAAGCAAACCCACCAAGGCCCTTATGATATGCCATCGGAGCTCTTCCAAATGGTCTAAAAAGGGCATTTCTTTTTCCGTACTCATAACTGCTATCAGGATTTTTTTTCAAGTCAATAGGCTCAATGCCATACACTTGAACAATACTTTTTACTAAGTGAAGAATATTTTATTAAAGTTGGCAATGAAGTATTGCACAGCAATATCAACGGCTTGAGGCATAGAAAGTTCTGCATTAGGGAACTTATAAACAGCCTGATAGGGCATTTTAGGCATCTTATAGATGGTGCGCATTTGCTCGCCAACAACAGCATAAGTAATATCTTGGGTGTTGTAATCAAAAGTAACCAGGATATATTCTTTGGCCATGATGCCCCAGTTAAGGCCGTCCAACTCGGCGGAGTGAATATAAATTTGAACACGCTTTTGGGTGCTGCGTTCATCAACAGTTTTAAGTAAAGAGTTGAATACCAATCGGTTGATTTTTGCATTATTCGTTCCGTAATAATCCTCCATACGGACTTCTAGGTTGTTGTCATCTTTACCAAAAAAATCTTTCAGAATCGTATAGTCATAATTTTTCTGATTGAAGCGCTGAGTGCCTTTGTGTTCACGAGTGGGGCTTATCTTACTTTCCTGAGCGGGCTTTGTGTAAACGGACTCAAAACGTTTTGTAAACTCAACAATGGCAATTCTGAAAGCCTTGGCCTCATCAAAGTTATCCGCATTAAATGTTTGGGTCATATCTTCGTCTGCAATTTCCTTGCCGATGGCAGGGTCGCGGAGCTTGTCGCCCACGGGCAAGTAAAATACACGCATTTTATCCCACATGAAACTGACTCTCAAATGATTAGTCGGATATATCTTCCATTGTCCTTGCACAGGAGCTGCCAAAAACACTTTTACTAAAGAAATACGATTTTGTATCTTTTTGACTTCAAGGTCAGTCCTAAAAACAATATTAGACTGAATATCATCTTCTCCGAGCTTGTTGTCAAAGGTGCTATAAACTTCTAGCGACCAGAACTGAGGAGCTTCTTCTTTGGGTACTATCTTGTAAAAATAGTAACGGCCTTGGTGCGTAAAAGTGTCCGAAACCACAGTATTGTAGGCTTTAAGTGGCTGATAGTTCAAAAATTGAACTGCCATAAAAAGCAAAAAAATTATAAGCGATTTTAGCATATACTGGCTTGGGTATAAACACAAATATTGGCTGCAAAGGTACTGAAATTTTACAGTCAATACAATAGTTTTCTGAACCAATGACTAAGAGATTGTATAAAAGAAAAATATAGTTTTTCTAATAAAATGTTGTAGATGCTAAATAATGGCTGTATAATTGCGGTAATTAATGTTTGATAGTTTGGGGTGGGTCATTGATTACTGAGGATAAAATTGAAATTAAGATTCTTATTGTGAGTAGGCTTTATTCTATAAAATTTTTGTTTTGGGCTGCATTGGCAATGGTGCTTTGGGCACTACTGCCAGCCTACATTGCTTGCGCTCAAAATAAAAAAGCAGATAGCCTGAAAGCCCTCCTCCCCGCAGTGCATGATACTCTTAAAATTGAAATCATGCGAGACTTGGCCTGGCAGTTGCGCAACAACGAGGCTTATATTGCTTATGACTACATACAGCAGGCACGTAAATTTGCTGAAAAGTTATCTAAGCGCAGTCTTTTACCTAATATATGGAACTACGAAGGTGTTATCTTACGTAATTTAGGCAACTATCCGGCGGCTTTGCAATGTTACTATATTGCCGTAAAGATTGCAGAAGAGCAAAAAAACGAAGAAGACCTTGCTTATGCCTATAACAACATTGGCGACATTCATAAGCTGCAAGGCAATTTTGAAGAAGCGGCTAGCTATTGTAGTAAGGCCTCTGTTATTTTTGAAAAACTGGACAACTGGAAGGGTATCGGTTATGCGAATGCACGTTTAGGAGAACTTTACGAAGAGAATGGCAAATATGATTTGGCTAAAGCTGCCTACGAAAAGGTTTTAAAAGTTCGAACTGGCAAAGTGGAAGCCACTAGCCTGACCTATCCGCTCAGTAGAATTGGTTTTATGATGCACAAACTTGGCGATGACAAGGGTGCTATTGAATACTTGAACAAAGCCCTACAAATAGGCTTTGACGTAAGCAGCAAGCGCAGCCAGTCCACAACGCTCAATGACCTTGCCCAAATGTATCAGAACAGAAAAGAGTTGCAAAAGTCCAATGACTACGCCATTAAAAGCCTAGAAAGTGCAGAAGCTTCGCATCACTTTGAAGGCGCAAGAGCAGCAGCCAAAATATTAACTGTAAACTACAAAGCACTCGGTGATTTCAAAAATGCTTACAAGTATCAAGAAAAGTTTGTTGCCTACACGGATACCCTATTTAATGAGGACAGGTCGCGCTCTCTGGTGGCCATTTTTAATAATTTTGAAATATACAAAAGAGAACAAGAAAATGAACTCTTAAAAAAAGACCAACTCCTACAAAAAGAACAAAATAAAGGGCAGCGCTATGTTATCATGGCTGTACTTGGTCTTGTTTTGGGTCTTTTAGTCGCTGTGTTTTTTATCGCCAGGGCTAATCGGAAACGTAAAAAAGTTAATCAAAGGCTGGTAAGCCAAAACGAAACCATTGCTGCTCAGAACAACGAGCTAGAAAGACAAGCTGAAAATTTAGCCTTGGCCAATACCACCATAGGCCAAATCAATGACAATATAACAGCAAGCATCAACTATACCAAACGCATACAGGGTGCTATCTTGCCTACCCACGACACACTCAGTGAGCATTTGTCGGAGTACTTTATCTTTTACAGGCCCAAAGATATTGTTAGCGGGGATTTTTATTGGTTTGAAACTGTCGGCAGCAAGCTCATTTTGATTGCAGGTGATTGCACGGGGCACGGTGTACCTGGTGCTTTTATGTCTATGCTTTGTGGTGGTGCGCTTATTGATGCTGTTTTGCAGAAAAACCTCACAGACCCCGCCAAAATTCTTAAAGAAGTGGACCGCAGCATACATTTCATTCTCAAACAACGCATAACCAATAACCAAGATGGTATGGACGCTGCCGTATGTGTTTATGATACAGAAACTAGAAACTTAGACTTCTGTGGAGCTAAATCATCACTTCTGCTCTTCCAAAAAGGCCAGAGAACTCTGCTTCGTGCAGACCGTCATAGCATTGGAGGTTATGAAAACTCATCTACAAAACCTAAAAACTCCAAAGCGTTTGTTACACAATCCTTCTCTCTCTCTCAAGCCACTACCACCTTTTATATGTCCACGGACGGCTACCGCGACCAAATTGGCGGGCCTAACAGGCGCAAGCTGATGTCCAAGCCATTCTATGATATGTTGGAAGAGATACATACCCTACCCATGCAGGAACAACACCAATACATTGAAAACTTTATAAATGGCTGGATTAACAATTCGGCAGAAATGCAAATGGACGATATGTTGATATGGGGAGTCCGAATCTAAATACTTTCTACAAACACAATATTATCTGTACCCTTTTTCTGCTATTTGCGTATATAAACCAACTTAGTCCTCAAAATCAATGCCCGACTCATGTTTCAGTTATATTTACTACTAATTGCTCTAAAATTTTCTTAAAAATATTCAAAATAACTCTAAAAAATGGGCTTGCTTAAAAAAATCTTAACCGAAGTGGCTAAAGATGCCTTGAAAAATAAATCATCTAAAGGCTATAAATACGATTACAACTATGGTGGTTCTCACCACCACTACGGGCATAAGAGCGATTTTAAAACAACACTTATCAAAAAATTATTTGGGTTTGTAGAAGACTTCATAGGTAGTTTGTTTGGCAAAGGGCGCGGTGTAGGTGGACTAGGCGGAGGTTCTATGAGCGGCATAGAGGGTATGCTTTCAGGCAAAGTACAACTTACAGACGATAAGATAATAGCTATGGCTGCTCAGAATGCTGGAAGTCTCACCCCAGCAGCGCTTTGTATGAAAGCACAGATTCCTATAGACGAAGCCAAAAAGAAGCTAGACCACTTGCAAATTAAAGGGGTGTTTGAGATTGACGTAGATATGCACGGCAACTTTGTCTATCATCTGACCGACCGCTCTTTGCATGGTGGCGGCTTTAACAGAGTTTATTAAACAAAATGTTTTTGTTTTAGATGTTCATTCCCCTGCTATGTTGCTTTGGGGCTAATTGCCTTTTATATGAAGATAGGTATTATTTGTTATCCCACTTTTGGTGGTAGTGGTGTAGTAGCCACAGAATTAGGTAAGGCACTTGCTCAAAAAGGGCATAAAATTCACTTTATAACGTATGACCAGCCCAATCGCTTAGATTATTTTTCTGAAAACATTTTTTACCATAAGGTAGAAATACGCTCTTATCCGCTTTTTAAATACCCCTCCTACGAGTTATCCTTGGCCAGCAAGATTGTCCATGTAGTCAAGTACGAAAAACTAGACATACTGCACGTCCATTATGCAATTCCGCACGCTTCAGCGGCTTTTATGGCGCGCCAAATTTTAGCTTCGCAGGGCATTTATATCCCCTTTGTAACCACATTACACGGTACAGACATTACACTTGTCGGTAAGGACGAAAGCTATGAGCCGGTTGTAACTTTTTCTATCAACGAGTCCGATGCCGTTACGAGTGTGTCCGAAAGCCTCAAAAAAGAAACCTACGAGTACTTCAACGTGAGTAAGCCGATTGAGGTCATTCCTAATTTTATTGACCTCACCCGTTTCAAAAAGCAGAAAAAAGACCATTTTAAACGTGCTATTTGCCCAAATGGCGAAATGCTGCTTGTGCATACCTCTAACTTTCGCAAGGTCAAGCGCATAGAAGACGTTATCATGATATTTGACAAAGTGCGTCGCGAGATTCCTGCCAAGCTCCTCTGCGTGGGCGACGGCCCCGAACGCCAACGCGCCGAAACCACCTGCCAAGAACTCAAACTGACTGAATGTGTGCGCTTTTTGGGCGAAATCGGCGAGATAGAAGAGATACTTTCGGTGAGCGACCTCTTCCTGATGCCCTCAGAAAAAGAAAGTTTTGGTTTGGCTGCCCTTGAGGCCATGGCCTGCGAAGTACCTGTTATTTCTACCAATACGGGCGGGCTACCCGAGCTTAACATACATGGTGAAACTGGCTTCATGAGCGAAGTGGGTGATGTAGAAGATATGTTCAGAAACGCGCTTTATATTCTCAAAGAGGATAATCTGCCCAGATTCAAAGAAAAAGCCTTGCTACGCGCCAAGGAATTTACTTTGGATAAAATTCTACCCAAATACGAGGCTGTTTATCAAAAAACCCTGCTGGAAAGCCAAATTAAATGTTAGAAGTACGGTAAGCAAAAATATTTAATTGCAAGTCCATACCAAAACTCTGCGCAATGTTCGTATAAGGGCGTGCTGAGTAAACGCCTGTTCGCTCAATATAGTAACGAAAGCCCGCAGTACTCAGAATAGACAACAAATCGTTCAGTCTTTGTTCTTGCTCCTGATAAGAATGATATTCCACAAAAAGATGCCTGACACGACCCAGACATGGCGCAATATCTTGCAAGACTTCTAGCTCTGCCCCTTCAATATCTAATTTCAAAAAATCTATATCCTTATCAAGATAGGGCTTTAAAGAAATAGCATCAACCAAAATATTATCTTTAAATTCTTTTATCAATATTTGACTAGCGTCATTTAAATTATTATTAAAAGATACCTTTTTATTAGAAGACCAAATAGCTTCTTGAAAAAGCTGAATAGACTCAAAAGAACTTGTTAGAATATTTTTATATAATAAATTAAATATTGTAGGATTAGGTTCAAATCCAATAATTTGAGATGAAGGAAAAAGTTGCTTAAAAAACAAAATACTTAACCCTATATTAGAACCACAATCTATAATTATAGGGTTTTGTTTGTTGGACTTAAAACAATAAATTTGTTTATTAAATATTTCATCAAACTGAAATAAAAAATTGACTTTACTATCAATGTATATTTTTTTATTTTGATAATAAACAAAGTCGTTTTTTTTATTTTTAAATACGCCAAACTTAATCCAGTTCCATAAATTCAGATGCTTGTAATGATGAAAAAGAATTTTTAACCATAATCTGAATACAAAATTCATAGCTTACCACTCAATGACTATACCTGCCAGCGCGGCTTTGTAGGTGCCGCTTTCTTGTTTCAGAGAAAAAGTATTAGCACCTCGCGTAATCTGTATGGGCTTCTCGCCTTTAGTTTTACATTTGAGCTGCTTGGCCTTCTGTCCGTCAAAGCCCTTGAGCAAGAACATTTCATTCATATTGATTAGGCTAGGCTCTAAACCACTCATCGTTTCCGTTATCTTTTCTGCCTCCACCACAAAGGTACGCGCTTGAGGCATACTGCTAGCAGTAAACGTCCATACACCATCTTTCTTTACCAAAGTGGCTGTTTCGGAAGGAGCACTAGGCACTACCAAACGAATCGGTTTGTTATGCGCACTTTGTGGCAAGAAACTAACTATCAAAAAAACAAGAGCAGGCAGTATATCCATGATATTCTGGTTTTGGGGGTGAATCTAGTTTTGCAAATTTAATAGGCTTATCTTTAAAAACAAAAAAGGTTGCCTTGAAATAAACAAAGCAACCTCCAAAACTAACTTTTTTTGTTATCTAACTAAACGCTTGATGACACGTTGTTTACCCTGTATCAGAATCAAAGTATAAGTCCCTACAGCCAATTTGCTCGCATCAAATTCAAACTTATTGTAACCACTCACAGCCTGTACTTCGGTTGTTAGCATGGTACGCCCCAGCATATCTATTATTTGCATTTGGGTAACTCCTGCTTCCGTAGCACTAAACTCGCAGACCGAAACAGCTTGAAGTGGATTAGGCGATACGTTAAGAATGGAAAACTGCACATCGTGTGTGATAACCACCACTTTGCTAAATTGCCCTTTACCATCTGAGTCTATTTCGCGTATGCGGTAGTAGGCAGTTGTTTGATTGCCCTCGTCGAGGTAAGTGTAGTTCTTTTGGCCAGTGCCTTTTTTAGGCGTAAGTTGTGCTATGGTTTCAAAGGTTTGAGGCAGGCCGTTTAGGGAGCGCTGCACTTCAAAACCAACCGTGCCTTTTTCATTCGCCGTTATCCATTCTAACTGATTCCCGCCTTTGGTGGCCTGGCCCGTGAAGCTGAGCCAGTCCAAACTAAGTGGCACAATAACGAAAGGATTGGCAGTAAATAAACCTCTACCATGCGTAGCTGCCGCCACAAAGTTATCGGCTGTGCGGAGTTGAAGCATATCTACACGCGTATTGGCAAGGCCTGTACTGGTAGGCCCCCAGTCAAGAGCTCCCCCAGCATTGATGTTGTCAATAGACCAGATACCTACCTCTGTAGCCAAAAGAACTTGCGCTGTATTAACGGGGTTAATCTGTGCCCAATAAATAGGCATATCGGGTAAATCCCCTGTTTTATTGACCCAAGTTACGCCGCCATCAAGTGTTTGAAAAACCTTGTTGCCGCCATAGTTTGCGTAAGTTACAATGATGTGGTTATCGGTCGCCCCTAAATTAATGCTGTTGATATAGCCATTGGGAAGTGTGTTGGCTACGTCAATATCCACATTAGCGGGGGCAGTCCCAACATTTGCTCCATCTATGCGGCGAATATTGCCATTTGAACCAGCAACAAAAACACGGTTAGCCGTATGAGGTGAAGCCATAATCGCTGTGGGAGTTGTTCCAATAGCACCTGTGGCTACGTTGGAGGTTCCTGCAGGCGCACCAGTAATGTTATTGATACGGAAAAGCGCATTTACTGCTTGCGCACAATAGAGATTATTACCTACGTTGTCATAATCAGTGGGGTTCACAAACAGCCCCCCTCCTGCACTAGGTATAGCCGCATTAAAAGTAACCCCTGCATTAGAGGAGCGATAATAATTGTTTTGCACGTAGGACGTTATCTGGAAGTTAGGGTTATCCTGGTCTATATGGCAGAACATACCATCGCCCCCAGTAACTTCCGTTATGGCATTGATGCCCGCTGTCGTGAACTGATGTGAGCCATTGTCTTGTGCTCCCGCCAAAAAATAATTGCTGCCAGCCTCATTGCGCATAGCACAGGCATAATACTGGGTTACGTTATAGTCTAAATTCCTTTCAGCAAAAGCGGGGAGGGCTACACCCGTGTTGCCCACATTATTAGAATAAAATACACCACCATCATTGCTAAATAAGCATTCATTAGGGAAACCAGGTCGGAAAGCCATGCCGTGCTGGTCTGCGTGTACGTAAGTACGACAAGCGCCAGTCCAGTACGTAACGCAATTCCATGTAGCTCCACCATCAGTACTGCGGTGAATGTCTATTCCACCCGCCAATAAAAGGTTTGCATTTGTAGGACTAACCTGTAAAATAAAATCATACCAAGATTGCCCACGCGGAAACTGATTGCCCATAGGAGCACAAACACCTTGTTCTAAATACATAGGTACTGCAAGCGCTGTAGGCCATGTAGCGCCGCCGTCATTAGAACGCCTAAACCATTGTACATCGCCTGTGCCAGTATTCTCAGCTACGGCATAAACCACATTGGCATCAGAAGGGGCGCAAGCTACTTCCACTCTACCGCCTCCTGCTGCTGGGCTAATGGCTGCACCAAAAGCAGCACCTGTAGCATCTGTAGAGCGCTGGAGAGTCCCGTTATTGCGTGCTGCAATGATGATACCAGCGGCAGTAATCTCTAAGTCCATATAAGAGGCAGCAACTGTGCCAGCGGGTGTGAGCCAAGTAACGCCACCATCAACAGAGCGACGAATCCCGTTATTCGTTGCAGCAATGATAGTACCAGCATTCGTAACTACAATATCATTGACGTAATAAAACGTTGCAATTGTAGTGGCGGGTAGCTGTGCCCAATTAAGGCCGCCATCAAGTGTGCGCCAAATGCCGTTGCCGCGCTGTGCATCACCATTAAAAAAGCCTTCGCCAGTACCAACGTAAAAGCGGTTGGTGTTAGAGGGGTCGTATGCAATAGTGGTTACGGCCATGTTGTCCCAAAAATCATTGACTTTTGTCCAGCTAGTAACAGCCGAGGTGATGTTATTGTTAAACCAAAGGCCGCCGCCAACACCGCCAGCCCATACTTTCCGTGTGGTAACATCATTGGGGTCCCACATGATGGCACGTGTACGCCCACCAATATTGTTGGGGCCACGCTCCTGCCATACGACACCAGGTATAGCCACACGCAATGCCAGTTCATCACGGGCATCTTTCATGGCTTTGAAGCGTCTTTGTGTAGGCGCATAACCAAGGCTAGGGTCTATCCAACGCATTTTGTCGTGCAACATGAGCATATCGGGACGGTCAGCTTTTGGTAGTTCTTTGATAATTTTATAGTCCACCGTCGCTATCTTCCTGTACGGGTGGTTGTTCATATAGTTAGCCCAAGCCGCATCACGAACTACTGCATCGCTTGAGGCCATCTCTTTATACGGATAATGCTCTTTTGCGTACTGCTCCTCGTCAAAACTAGCAAAGTCCGAGCGCGTCAAATATTTTACATCTTTGCTAACCTTCTGACGAACAGCCGCAACTTTCTGTTCTATCAAGCTAGGTTCTGCTTTTTCTGTTTCAGCAGATACCATTTTACCCAAAGTAGTTACCTTTGTTTTAGAATTTTGAGTCGCTAAAACAGGAGCAACACCAGCCAATCCAGACACACTCGGTGCAAGATATGTTTCTTGGGCTTTAGTAGCCAAAAAATGATTTGCTTCTACTTGATTTTTTCTGCTCAAACCCAGCCAAATAGAACAAGAAACAAAAAAGAGCAAAGTAATAGAGAGCAGTAGTTTTTGTGATTTGTACAGAGATTTCATGGAAATTTGAACTTTATAGAGATAAAATATAATTATCAACGCACAAATATAAGAATAGTTTAATTTAAAACAAAATAAATCCTATTTTTTTTATTTTATTTTTTTATTAAGGTACGTAATTATCCCCGAAAATGGCTTTGTAAGATATATCTTGATAAATTGAGTCTTATGATTTGCCTGTCTGAGGGGCACCCGCAGTGTTTTGATTGGCTCTTTTATAAAAACATGATTACACAGAAAATCTCACCCTCTGACATTTGAGCCATTCGCTTTTGTCTAATGCGAGGCATGGCAGGCCGTAAGAAGCCCTTGAGATTTTGCCAGTTATTTGATAAAAGAGGCTAAAAACTAAGAAGTTTTAAAGATGAAACGCTTGTTTAATTTGCTGTTAATAGAAACTTTAGATATATTCTAAGGGAAGGCTAATTAAGAGACTGTTTTTATCTGTGCAAAAAAAAATTAGGAGGACTCCTAGAGCTAACAAGGTCGTCAAAATATTGGTGCATTCTAAACCACAAGGTATTGTCTATTTTTACATTTTTTTTTAGGTAGTCATTATTTTTATACCTAATTTTGGAACGCTTTTACGCACTAATTTGCAGTTGAATCTTTTTAAAAGATTGAACTTATCCATAGTCTTTTTCAAAGGGTTCAAAAACCCTTAAAAAATACATGAAAAACCCGAACATACCCGAAAATACGTTTAGAATAAAGTCCGAAGAGGAGAGCACCGAAGAGCCTATCTTAGAGCAAGAAGCAGCGCCCGAGCCGCCGGCCGTGGACGATACGCTTGCTTTTTCGTGGTCTTATGAAAAACTTTTGGGTGGCGCTCTCATGCTAACGGCTTTGCTGCTTGCGGTCGCTTTGTTATCTTTTTTATTCACAGGCCCAGCCGACCAGAGCTTGGTAGGTAGCCTTTTTGAAATAACCCTCACAGACTCAGCGCAGGAGGTGCAGAACTGGCTTGGCTTGTTTGGTGCTTTTTTTGCACATATTTTGGCCTACAAGCTATTTGGCGTAGCTGCTTTTTTGTGGCTGCCCTTACTTTTTGAACTTGGTAAAGGGTTTTATTTTGAACAAAAGAGCAGTCCTTATTTGAGCAAACAACTTGCCCGAACGCTCGGTATGTCTGTTTGGTTGAGCGCTGCTTGCAGTTGGCTTATATTTTTAATCAATAAAGATAGCTTCTTGTCCTTTTATTGTGGAGGAATAGGCTGGGGACTGATGCAATTTTTGCATGGCTTACTTGGCATTATTGGCACGCCTCTTCTTCTGGCTGGTGTGGCCTACGCCTATTGGCATTTTGCTCGGCCTAATTGGCTTCAATCAAAAGAGCAAAAACTTGATGAACAGCCAGAAAAAAGCACTTTTAAGCAGACGACTGACAAAAGCGCGACCACTTCCAGAGAGCCTATAAGCCAACGTCATGCAGAGGATGATACAGTTACAAATAACGCTAACGATATTGCGGACGATGCTTCCACCCAAGAAACTCTCATTCGTAAGGTAGGTACTTACCACGAGTATGAGGTGGGACAGCACAAAGAACACAGCGAAGGAAAAGCGCAGAGCAAAGAGGATAAAGTTCTTGATAAAGATTTAGAGGCTATCTTAGAAATAGATTCTGATAGAAAGAAGAAAAGAAAAGATAACAGCATTGCTCAGCCCGCCAACGACCACGAAAAGACTGAGGTCTATGAAACTATTGAAGATTTAACAGAAAAAAAGACTGTCTCAAACAATGAAGTAGGTAAGGATACGGCACCAGACGAGAACCCAGATACATTGTTCCCTACCCATCTAAGCCCAGCAGAAGAAGCCGAAAAACAACGAAAAACCGCATTACAAAAAGCTGCACAGCTTCGCAAAAGTACTGAGTACATTATGCCAGTTGAAGCACTCTTGGCCTTTGAACTGCCCAACCTGACCCTTCTCAAAGACGTTGTGGCTAAAGTGGATCCCGTGGACATACGAGAACTAGAAGACAACAAAGCGAATATTGTTCGTACTCTACAAAATTTTAAAGTTCTTCTCGAAGACATTAAAGCCACTGTAGGCCCCACTGTTACGCTTTATGAACTCTGGCCAGCCCAAGGCGTTAAAATTTCTCAAATTAGAAACCTAGAAGACGATATAGCACTGAATCTGAAGGCTTTAGGCATTCGTATCATTGCACCAATGCCGGGTAAGGGCACTATTGGCTTAGAAGTGCCAAACAAAAAGCGTGAAATGGTTACTTTAAAGGAACTTTTAGAGTCTCCTAAATTTAAAGATTCCAAAAAAGAGTTGCCTATTGCGCTTGGTAAGAATATCTCTAACGAAATTATTGTTACAGACCTAACCAAAATGCCTCACTTGCTTATTGCGGGCGCTACAGGACAGGGCAAGTCGGTGGGTATCAATGTTTTGATTGCATCTCTATTGTATAAAAAACACCCAGGAGAACTTAAATTTGTATTGATAGACCCCAAAAAAGTAGAATTCTCGCTCTACAACAAGCTAGAAAAACACTATTTGGCTAAGTTGCCAAGCAGAGCAGAGGCTGTGGTTACTGATGCCGCCGATGCCGTACAAACGCTGAATGCGCTCGTAACCGAAATGAACGAGCGTTATGATTTACTAAAGTCTGCCGACTGCCGTCAGATTACCGAGTACAACGCCAAAATAGCACAGGAGAAGTTAGATTTAAGTAAGGGACATCGCTTCTTGCCCTATATTGTGGTGGTTATTGACGAGTTGGCAGACTTAATGATAACCATTAGCAAAGATATTGAAAAACCAATTGCGCGTTTGGCACAAATGGCCCGCGCCATTGGCATTCACCTTGTTGTGGCTACGCAGCGGCCTTCTGTGAACGTTATTACGGGTGTCATTAAAGCAAACTTCCCCGCTCGTATGGCTTTCCGTGTAAGCTCTAAGGTGGACTCGCGGGTTATTCTGGACGTAAACGGCGCAGACCAGCTCGTAGGGCAAGGAGACATGCTCCTTTCAAACGGCTCTGACATTATGCGTTTGCAATGCGCTTTTATCGATACACAGGAAGTGGAAGGGCTTTGCGACTACATCAATACGCAAAATGGCTACACCAGCGCCTATCCTCTGCCCGACTCCCCCGAAGCAGCCAGCTAGCCTCGGTTGCCATAGAAAACAAAAAAGCACCCGCTCAAAAATGAATAGGTGCTTTGTGGGTGCAGAATGCCAATACCTACTTTTTTTGCTTGGGCTGCGGATAGGTTATTTCCTTGATGCGTGCAATACCGTCATCTGCCACCATAATCTTGACTGTAACAGAGCGCATGGGGTCACGGTCGCGTTCAAAAATAATCTTTGCGTCTAGCATACGCTGCATAGAGTCCGCATTAACCCGCGTGAGGGAGTCTGTGCTCTCATAAAGGCTGTCTATTTCTAGTTTAAGCGCTTTGTCCTGAGCGTTCAAATAATCCATATCCGTCATATTGGAAATGGAGATAGCATTTTCAATTTCTTTGGCTTGCTCTGCTGGCGCAAAGTAGGACTCAATGCCCGCCTTCAAATAAAGCGTACTGTAAGACCTCATATCAAAAGGACTTTGTACAACGCAACGCAGAAACTTTTGGCCACCATCTGGCTTTTCTGTCCAAACCCCAGTAGGCTCATAAAGGCCCTTGTTTTCTTTGAAAGCTACATAAACAGCGTCGCCGAACCTATAAACGCGGCTGGTGTCTAGGTCATGCGGCATTTCTAGCAAATTTATGCTGCTAAAGTTGTATGTAAGGTCTACATAGTTCCCTCTGAACCAGTCGCGTGGGTCGCGTGGGGCAGTGCGCAAAACCATTTCGCTGCCAGATAAGAGCGGATAGTAGGCTTTGACAAACACCCCTGCCAAAACAAGCACTTGGAAACCCACAAGCGCAAACAAAGTATTTCTATTTAGCATAACGCTTGTTCCATTGTTTGTTGATGACTAAAAGCAGAATGGCAAAGAGGATAAACAGAATCCCAGCAGTTAGGAAGTCTGCCATTAGGCTGATATAGCGCGCAAAGGCAAGCGCTACCAACAGAAAAATACCATACATGAAGCCACCTTTGTTGCGGTTTTGTATGCCTGAGTAAATTGACCATACAGCATAGGCCAGAAAAAGCAAATTACAGAAAACAACAAAAATAAATGCGCTCTCATCGCTCAGGCCTAGCACTGGTGGCAAAATACAAGTCAGTGCTATGCCCAGAACAATATAATTTTCGTAGTTCTTGGCTTGCTTCAGAACTGAAAAGACAGCCCCCAGCACCCAAAGAATAAGCCCCAGAATGACAAAAATATTGCTCGCTTTGATATATGTTAAACTTGATGTGGCATCGGTGAAAGTGTAAAAGAAAAGATAAAAAACGATGGCTGTATGACCAATAGCTGTGATGCGTTGGGTAAATCTTTCTGAGTAAGAACTTTCAAAAAACCGAACCAAACCCACATAGGCCATCACATAGCCACAAGCAAAGGAAGGGAGCAGAATTTCGGCTTCTATGCCCCAGTTTCTGCTTTCTCGCATGGCTATACAGATATTCAATACAAAATAGCCAATCGTAAAAAATAAAATAATGGCTGCCCAAGAGTTCGGTTTAAGATAGTTTTGGTACAAAATAGCACCCAAAATAATGATGCCCAGCCATGCGAACTGATGATATTCGCTCTGCAAATGCAGCCACATCATGGTAAGAAGCTGCAAAAAACAATTGAGAAAGGTACTTTTAAAAAAGAACATAACCGGCAGAGCGCCCAGAATCCACCACAAAATCCCGTCTGGGTAATAAGAGGAAATATGGAAAATTTGGGCTTGTAGGGCAATATTGCAGCCAAAAAGCAGGCTAGCAAACACAAAGGCAAGTTCTGACTTATCCTGCTCGGAGCGGCTAAAAAAGTAAAAACCAGCGATGTAAGACGCAAAAAGCGGCAAAAGCCCAGTCAGCATACGAATAGGCACGGGGAGAATGTCCCAATTAAAACCAATAAGCAGCCCCACGCCCATAGCAGCCATCAAAAAAGCAACGCTCTGTATGATAAAATTAGTTTGGGTGTACCAAGCAGCCTCTATGTCTAGCTCATAGCGTTTTAGGAGGACTTGGTATTGCTGTTCACTGATAATATCCTCACGAAGCCAGGCCTCCACTTCCTGCTTCAGGGCACTAGAACGCCGTAGTTTCATAGAAAAAATTTATAAAATTGATTTGCAATGATACTAAAAAGAATTAAATAGTTAGAAAGTCCTGACAAAAATAACATAAATTAGGCTCAGAATCTTGAATTATTCTAATGGTAACTCTCTTTTTAAGGGGTTCTGAGCATTTCACCGTTTTCAGTCTTTTTTATGCTCTCAATGCCAATAAAATAAAAAATTATTCCCTCTAAAACAATATTTTTATTAACTTGGCAAAGTTTTAGATTTAATCTATTAAATTTGATTCTTTATGAAAAGTCTTTAGTCTTGCTTTGATGCGTTTTTTGTTGTATATAACCTTGTTTTGTATAGTTTTTGCCTGTGGCTTGGTAGGCCGCTGGCAGGCTTTTGGGCAGCGCTTGTCCCCTAATAAGGCTATTACACAATACGGTGTCGTCAATTGGGGAGTAGATAAAGGCTTACAATCTGCCTCGGTTTTAGATATTGCACAAACCGTAGATGGTTTTTTATGGCTGGCAACCTTTGACGGCATCGTTCGTTTTGATGGTCATAAATTTAAAACCTATAACAAACAAAACTCTGACGCATTTTTGAGCAATGGCGTACAGTGCTTGACTCAGGACAGACATGGAACGCTCTGGATTGGTATGAAAGGCGGCGGCCTCATTAAATATGAAAATGGTAAGTTCCGCACCAACAAAAGCGAAATGCTGGCCTCAGAAACAATTTTTTCAATTTTTGAAGATGTAAACGACGAAATGTGGTTCGGAACGTTTACAGATGTATTCAAAACCGATAGGCAGGAAGGAACTATCGTAAAAGTGGGTGCAGATATTGGCATCAATAGCGAAGTAAGAGCTTTTGCAAGAGATGAAGCTGGCCATTTCTGGGTAGCTACTGCACAAAACGGCTTAGTCTGTGTTACTAAAGACTCTGCTGGTAAGTTTCAGGGCAGCCCGCTTCTTCAGGATTATGACATGACAGCCCTCCATTATTTCCGAAACAATCGTCAGCTATGGATAGGAACTAGCAAAGGCCTTTTTTCTATTCAAACAGACAAAGACCTTGTTCCTCGTCCCTTCCTTTATAATGGTGCGCCCATAACAGGGGTAACTTGTATGTTTGAAGACCAAAACAGAACCCTATGGATTGGTACAGATAAAGGCATTTATAGACTCCGCCCCAACCGCACCGACCACCTCAACCGCAGCAATGGCCTTGCTGATGAGTATGTTCGCGCACTTTTTAGTGATTTGGAAGGCAACCTTTGGATAGGAACAGATATTGCTGGCCTCATTCAAGTAAAAGATGGCAAGTTTCTGACTTTCGGCACACAAGACGGTCTAGGCGATGACATCATTCATGCTACCTCACAAGACCTTGATGGGCGCGTTTGGGTAGCTACGCAGAATGGTGTCAGTATTTATAATCCACGCACCAACAGCTCAGTAAACCTAGACCTCAGTAAATATTTTGAAAACAAGCAAATTCGTGATGTTTATTGTCATGCAGACGGGCGCGTTTGGCTTGCGTCATATGGCAGTGGTCTTTTGGAGTTCTCGCCAGGTAATAAACCCATTCTTTATACCTCTCAAAACTCTGGATTAAGCGAAATGACGGCCAGACGATTGCTCTACACTCCAGACGGAAAACTATACATAGGCACAAAACGAGGCCTTTTTGTATTGGAAAACAAGACCATTACACGGGTAGATTTGAGCGCAGCCAAGGCTTCAGAATACATCATGGATTTGCGCTTTAGCAACAAATACGGCATCATCGTCAGCACCAATAATGGAGGCGTTATCTTTCTTAAAAACAACGAATTAAAAACTCTTAAAGAAGAAGACGGTCTTGCGGGTTCGGTTGTTTACTGCGCTTTTGAGGACAGTGAGGGAGTTTTATGGTTCGGCACCAATAACGGCCTGACGCGCCTGCAAAATACAAACGCTGCCCAAATAAATGCCAGCAAGGGGCTTCCCGACGATATTATTTTTCAGATAACTGAAGATATGGCGGGTAACCTTTGGATGACCTGCAAGCGTGGTATTTTTACTATCAAGAAAAAAGAAGTTGTACGTTTGGCAGTAAATCGCTTGGCGGGCGTAAGCTGCAAACTCTATGACAACAATGACGGTTTGCGTAGCACAGAGATTACGGCAAATGGCAAAATAGGCAAGTTAAACGATGGCAAATTGGTTTTTAGTACGCTCAAAGGCTTGGCCATTATCCACCCTGATAGCATTCCTATCAATTATAACCCCCCACAAGTTTATATTAACTCTTTGTTTCTCGACGGCGTAGAAATAGAAGTAAACCGCCGCAAACGCATAGAAATAGACGAAGGGTTTAAGCGTCTCAAAATTGAATATACTGCTCTCAGCTACTCAGCCCCACGAAAAGTCCGCTTCAGATATAAACTAGATGGCCTAGACGACAAGTGGGTAGAAGTAGAGAACGTCCGTGAAGCAGATTTTACCGACCTCGCAGAGGGCGAATATACTTTTCGTGTGCAAGCCTGCAACAACGACGGCATTTGGAATGAGGTAAGCACCAATCTGACCATTTACGTCAAATCGCCACTCCTAACCTCCAACTGGTTTAAACTTTTGGTTTATTTGGCTATTGGTTTTGCCTTGTTTTTATTGTGGCTTTATGGTTACCGCGTGCTTTGGTACAAAATACGCCGCAAATTTGTTTCTGCCAAGTGGCACATCAAGGAACAGCAGGAAGAAGCACGACATTAGGGCTGCTTATATGCCCTTTGCAGCAAGAAAATCAAGAACAGATTGGCAGCAAATACAAACCGATATTTTTATCTTATTTTCAGGGTAGCGAGCGTCAGCATAGCCAGCAGAAGCGAACAGAGCCAAAAACGCATCACAATTTTGGATTCGTGTAAGCCGCTTTTTTGATAGTGGTGGTGGAGTGGCGACATCTTAAAGATTCTACGCCCTTCGCCATACTTCTTTTTGGTGTACTTGAAATAACTCACCTGGAGCATGACTGATAAACTTTCTATCAAAAACACCCCACAAAGTACAGGAATCAAAAGCTCTTTGCGCAAGATAATAGAAAGCACTGCAATAACTGCCCCTAAAGACAAACTGCCCGTATCGCCCATAAAAACCTGTGCAGGGAAAGAGTTGTACCACAAAAAACCCACACAAGCCCCTACAAAAGCCAAGCAAAATATCACAATCTCGCTGCTATATGGTAAATACATAATGTTGAGGTAGTCCGAAAAAACAATATTACCGGACACATAAGCAAATATTGCTAAAACAATCCCAATAATGGCAGAAACCCCAGCCGCAAGGCCATCTAAGCCGTCCGTGATATTAGACCCGTTGGACACCGCTGTTATGATAAAAATAACAACCAGGACGTACATGATAGCACTCAAGTTATCATCAAAAAATGGAATCAATGTGCTATAATTCAGTTCATTATTTTTAAAAAAGGGTATCGTGGTTTTTAAGGATTTGATGTCTTGAAACTTTAAACTCGCCTGCGAAATGGCTTCGCGAAGATTGATGTTGTCCAAATCTGTTATAAACTCACGTACCACAATTTGCTCATGAAAATACATGATAGCACCCACTAATAGCCCCAAGCCAATTTGGCCAACTACTTTGAAGCGCCCGTGCAAACCAGCCTTATTCTTACGAAAAGTTTTAATGTAGTCGTCCAAAAAACCTATAGCCCCCATCCAAACTAAAGAAAGCAGTAGCAAGATGATATAGATATTGTCTATTTGCGCAAAAAGCAACGTAGGGATAAAAATAGAAGCAATAAGGATAACTCCACCCATGGTAGGCGTACCGCGTTTTAAATTTTCGCCTTGCAAGCCCAAATTACGGATTTCCTCTCCTATTTGCTTACGTTGCAAAAACAAAATAACCTTTTTGCCAAATACAACACTGATAATGACAGACAAAAAAGCCGCCATGAGCGCTCTAAACGAAATATATTGAAAAAGGCCAGCACCCGGAATATCCAGAACAGAGCGTAAATATTTGAATAGATAATAAAGCATTGAAACCGATAAGAAATTGTTTGTAAGGTAAATGCGCGGCTTTCATACGCGGCGCAAAGGTATATAAAAAATTGATTCGCAAAACTTTTGCACACCAGCATTGGCGCTAATGCCTACTCTAAAAAAAGTAATTCTTTTTTTTTTAGAAAATATTTGGAAGTAGTAAAAAAACACCCTACCTTTGCACCGCAATCAGGACTCGTAGCTCAACGGATTAGAGCATCTGACTACGGCTCAGAAGGTTGAAGGTTCGAATCCTTCCGAGTTCACTTTATATGTGCTTTATTAGCAATGAATTAAGCGTTTGGAAACAAACGCTTTTTTTATATACCCCCGAATGAATAACCCTTTTATCGTTGCAGAGCAGGTTTTCAAGTACTTTAACGAGGGCCTAGATACACCCTTTTGTGCGCTCAAGGACATTAGCTTTCAAGTACAGCGCGGTACTGCCGTTTGGTTAAAAGGTGCGTCTGGCTCAGGCAAAACAACACTTTTGAGTATTTTGGCTTGCCTAGACAGACCAAGTGCGGGCAGAATTATGCTAGACGGACAGGTTTTGAGCCAAGCCAATGAAACATTTTTGGCGCATTTCAGACGGCAGCATATTGGTATTGTGTTCCAAAACTATAATTTACTGATGGGTGCAACCGTATCAGAAAATATTGCCGTTCCGCTAATGAACAGCGACCGGACTACCAGACGTATCAACTTGGAAGTGCAAGCAGCGGCTGAAAAGGCACAAATCGCTCATAAAATTCAGCAAAATGTATCCAAATTATCAGGAGGGGAGCAGCAGCGTGTGGCTTTGGCGCGTGCTTTAGTACACAAGCCTAGTCTTATTTTGGCCGACGAGCCAACGGCTCATTTAGACAAAGCAAATGGTTTAATGATATTAGACCTCTTTCAAAGCATTGTCAATGAAGGCAATACGCTTATTTTTACTTCACATGACCAGCGTATTCTGGAAAGCAACTTACAGATACATCAAACCTTGGAACTGAACGATGGTCGTCTTGTTACGCATGAGGCCACTTTGTGAGAACGATAACTTTTGCTAATTGCCTGGTAGTCTATTTTTTATGACTAAAACCTAAGCGGTAAACTTACATGGTTCTCTCTGAAAAAAATCAAGCCTCGCAAAAGGCCAATTTAGATGAAAAAACAAGCTTTTTTCATCTAAACCAGTGAATGGCTTTTTCTTTGATTCACTCTCTCGCAAAACATGGTTGCACAGGAAATCTCACCCTCTGACATTTGAGCCATTCGCTTTTGTCTGAGGCGAGGCATGGCAGGATCTAAAAAGCCCTTGCGGTATTACCAGTTTCTTGACAAAATAGGCTAAAAACTAAGCTGTTTTGAAGATAAAATTCTAGTTTAATTTATTGACAATAAATACTTTATATATATTTTAAGGGGTAACTATCTACACTGTTGTTTGTAGAGGTGCAGTCTGCTCATAACTTTTTTGGCAAGTTCCGAAGGAATGCTTAGCTTTGTAGCTCAATTTTCTATTGTGCGCTTTGCCAATATTGGCATTTAAACCGTGTTTTTAATTCAAAACTAAGCCGCATTATGGCAGAAGGCGAAAAGCCGTCGGGCAATATCTTTGACTTTAAAATTCTGAGCAGAATTTTCAGTTACGTCAAGCCCTATAAATCTATGTTTGGTTTGGTAGTTTCTCTGACTATTCTGCTGGGCTTCGTTAGTCCTATAAAGCCCTATATCATTCAATATACGATTGATAGCCACATTGTTAGAGGCGACTATGAGGGGCTGCTCAAAATGTCTATTCTGCTAGTTGTTGTAGCGATTGTGCAGGCCGTGGGCGAATACTATCACAGTTTTTATTCTGGTTTTTTGGGGCAGTCTATCATCAAAGATATTCGTTTGCAAGTATTTAGGCACGTAACGAATCTAAAACTACGGTTTTATGACCAAACACCCATAGGCAGGCTTGTAACACGCACCATTTCGGACGTAGAAACGCTCTCCAATATATTCACGGACGGTGTGGCCAATATTCTGGGAGATTTGCTACAACTGATTGTCATTCTGATTTTGATGTTTTACACAGATTGGCGGCTTACGCTTATCTGTATGTCCACTTTGCCGATTCTTTTGATAAGCACCTATATTTTCAAAGAAAAAGTCAAGCAAGGTTTTGATGAGGTGCGTACTGCAGTTTCTAACCTGAATGCCTTTGTGCAGGAGCATATTACAGGCATGGCTATTGTACAATTCTTTGGAAGCGAAGCCCGCGAATACAAAAAGTTTCGCGAAATCAATCAAGCGCATACCAAGGCACAAATCAAGACTGTATTTTACTACTCGGTCTATTTTCCTGTAGCTGAAATAATTTCGGCTATGGGTACTGGTCTTTTGGTGTGGTTTGGGGCGCGGCTAATACTACAAGAAGAAATAACTATGGGCGTTTTGGTGGCCTTTATCATGTATATTGCTATGTTTTTTAGACCCATACGCATGATAGCAGACCGCTTTAATACCTTACAGTTGGGTATAGTAGGCTCAGACCGCCTGCTCAAGCTCTTAGATACCAATGAGGTTATACAGCACCAGGGCACATTAGAACTCAAAGATTTGAAAGGTGAAGTAGAGTTCAAAAACGTCAATTTCGCTTATGATGGCGAAAACCAAGTCCTCAAAAATATTTCTTTCAAAGTAAACTCGGGCGAAACCGTCGCTCTGGTAGGTGCCACGGGCGCTGGCAAGTCTTCAGTGATTAATCTACTGACCAAACTCTACGAAATACAACAGGGAGAAATATGGATAGACAACCGCAACATTGAGGATTATACGCTCAACTCTGTACGGACGCAAGTGGGCATTGTTCTTCAAGATGTTTTTTTGTTTTCGGCTTCTATTTTTGAAAACATTACTCTCAATGACCCCAGCATCAGCCGCGAAGCTGTCCGAAAAGCTGCTGAGTTGGTAGGTGCGCTAGAGTTTATCGAAAAACTGCCCAATGGCTTTGATTACAACGTCATGGAGCGTGGCGCAACGCTTTCGGTAGGTCAGCGTCAGCTTATCTCTTTTGTGAGAGCTATGGTGTTTAATCCTAAAATTTTGGTGCTGGACGAGGCCACTTCGTCTGTAGACACTGAAACGGAAGAGCTAATCCAACACGCCATAGAAAAAATGATGAAAGGCCGCACGGCTATTGTAATAGCGCACAGGCTCTCCACCATACAAGAAGCCGACCGCATCATCGTTTTGGACAAGGGCGAAATTAAAGAGCAGGGCACACACGAGGAGTTGTTGGCGCATAAAGGCTACTATGCCACACTGCACGATATGCAGTTTAAAAAAATATGATTTGTAAAAGCACGTAGAGTATGTAGTCTGCAATAGAGATAGTACCAGATAGCACGGCTCCTTATCTTTTAAGTTTCCTTATCGTTTTGCAAGTGCTAATTTTTATTACCTTTGCAGTGATTGTTTTTGAGCGCACAACATGGACTCTAACGAATTTTTAAGCACCCTAGCCCTAACATTTGTGCAAGGAGTAGGGCCCAAAACTGCCAAGCTCCTCATAGCGCATTGCGGTTCGGCTTCAGAAGTATGGAAGCGCAATATAGGACAGATTCAAAAAATACCAGACATTGGCCCAAAAACAGCGCACGAAATTGCCAGCAGTCGTGAAAGTGCCTTCAAACGCGCCGAGCAGGAATGTGAGCTGGCTCAAAAAAAAGACATTAGAATACTGCTCTACAACGACACTGACTTTCCGAACAGGCTTAAAGTGCTGCCAGACTCGCCCCTTTTGCTCTACCTGCGTGGCAGCGGCACCCTCAATATGCCCAAGGCAATAGGCATCGTCGGTACGCGCCGCGCTTCGCTTTATGGCAAAGCTATTACCGAAAAAATTGTGGAAGATGTGGCTCATTTTTATCCAACCATTGTGAGTGGACTTGCGTACGGGATTGATATACAGGCTCATATAACAGCCATTGCTCAAAAAATTCCTACTGTGGCGGTTCTGGCAAGCGGTGTAGATGTCATTTATCCTTCTGCTCATTTGCCGCAGGTAGATGCTATGCTAGAACTTGGCCTTGTCATTAGTGAGAAAGCCCTAGGGACACAGCCCGATGCCATGCTTTTTCCCGCTCGCAATCGGATTATTGCGGGGCTTTCGGACGCGCTTGTGGTGGTAGAAGCGGCAGCCAAAGGTGGCGCACTGATTACAGCCAATATTGCACATTCTTATGACAAAGAGATATTTGCCGTCCCGGGTAATCTGAGCAGCCTTACCTCTGCGGGCTGTAACAAGCTCATTCAGTCTCAAAAGGCTTCTATTTATATGAACGTACAAGACCTTGAAAGTTCTCTAAGATGGGATATGTCTCACACAGAATTACGGCCTAGTCGTAGAGCCCCTCAAGAAATACCCAAATTAGAAGGTGTAGAACAAAGGATATACAATATCTTGGCCGAAAAAGGCAAGCTGCAAATTGACGATTTGGCTGTCTATGCACAGATTCCGATAGGAGCAGCAGCAGCGAATCTCTTTGAGCTAGAACTCAAAAACATAGTGAAAGCCCTGCCCGGCAAACAATACGAACTAAGCTAGTTCGCTCAAGATTTTGCAGCAAAATGCTATACTTTCTTGCTTTTGTTAAACATATTTCATATTATTGCAACACAATGCTATATAGCCCTCGTTGCCTTAACACTTAATCCATTATCACTCAAATAAAAATACCAGATTATGCGCTTTTGTCTTATTCCTTGTTTAATCATTGGTCTCTTACTCGCTTTGAGTAGTTGCAAAAAAGAAGCTAACGTGAAATCTCAAGTTCAGAAAACGAAGCAAATAACCTATGTTTATGGCGATGCGTCCCTCCCGCCTCAATATCACCGCAGCTACAATATTGTACTGACTGCCAAGGAGGTAAAAATCTCTATGAATAGCTATGGCAAGGCCATAGGTGATACCACTTTAGCAACTGATGCTAAAATGTTTGATGAGATAAAAGCGCTCCTAACCAAGCTAGAAATTACAAAAAGAGCCAAAGAGGGTGCAACTGGTTATTCTTCACACACCATTATTCTTGACGACAACAAAGAAAAACCTCTTTTGAGCTGGCGCAGCGTAGATACTCCCAATGATGCGGTCAAAGATTTTATTGAAAAAATACTCGCCACAGTGCCCTGTTTTGCAGAAATGAAGGCGCGCCCTCTGCCAGAGTAGGTATTAGATGTTTTTTAGTCTAGAGCGGCCTATATTTTTGTTTTGAGGTAATTTGTTAGAATCTCTACTGCCAAAACGCAATTCTTATGATTCGGGATAATCAGGTCTGCCATACCCTTATAAGGCAACACAAAGTGTAAAAAAGAAGGCAAAACGTGTTTTTCGTAACGGTAAAGCACGTCGTGCAGGTCGTAGCCACGCTCTACGTTGTCGCGCAGAATACGGCGTTTCAACTTGATAATGTCTTCCACGTCCAAAAAAATTTTGAGGTCTAGCTGCTCGCGTATGTGTGCATTAAAGAACACAAAAAGCCCCTCTACCACAATGATTGGTCTTGGCTCTATGCTTAGCCACTTCTCCTCTGCCTGTGGATTGTTAAAAGTGTACTCTTTAATGCGGAGGATTCCACCTTTTTTGAGTTTTTCAAGGTCTGTAGCGTAGCGGTCTAGCGCAATGGCAGTGGGCATATCATAATTAACCACGTCGTTCTCATCGCGTGTTTGGCTTTCCTTATCCAAGTAATAATTGTCCATGCCAAAAACGCAGATATTTTCTTCCCCAAATTGCTTGACAATCTGCTTTAGAATGTACGTTTTCCCAGAGCCGCTGCCTCCGCAAATGCCCACGATATAAGGTTTATTTTTATTGGGCATATTGCCAAAAATTTATAAGTAAACACAGAAAGCACCCAATTTCCATGCAGACAGGTGGCGATGGAGAAAGGGTGCTTTTTTGATATTGATACAAGAAAGCTGTTTACTAGCGCGGATAGAATTTATCGCGTATCGCATTAGCTCTGTCCACAGCGTTTTTAGGGTCTTCGTATTTATTGGCCAGTTGCCTTGCGGGGCCGCCTATATCCCCATAAATACGCTCACTATCAACGTTTTTAGGATTCACCTTCGGAGTGTTGTGGTCTTCTATGCAAGCAGTCAAACTAAGTACGCAAAAAGCAGATATAGCCGCTACACAAACTTTCAAGTTAGAAATCATGTTTGTTCAGGTTCTAATAATTATTGTATGCTGCAAATTTATAACGCTGCCTTTGGGTTTGCAACTAAATCCAAACTTTTTTATGTTTTGATTTTAGCGCATCAAATACAGTTTGCCTATGTTGTGTTTAAAGAGACCATCGCCAGCAGTTTCAAAGCGTTCGTAGCTGCGCTGTGAGTCGCTGACGAACACTTTATAAAGATAAACGCCATTCGCGAGTTGGTCGCCATACTCGTCCTTGCCGTCCCACGCAAAATCTGTGATGTTGTTCCCAATGCGCAGGGGGCCTAGCTCGTCTTGCGTAATTGTGCGTACCACCTTGCCCGAAACGGTCATTATCTGAATCTTCAGATTCTCTGGCACTTCCTGCCCTGTTAGTGTGAACACAAAGCGGGTGCTCGTAGAAAATGGATTAGGATACGGATAGAACTGGCTGATAGCCGTGCGGTTAATCACCTTAAAACGAACTTTATAAGGCTCAATGCCAGCACTGTTGCCACTCAAATCTTCTGCCTCAATGCGCAGCGTATAGTCGCCGTCAGCGAGTGGGTTGGCGGGCGTGTACTCTATGCGGAAGTTATTATCTGCACCAGTTGTCCAGCTCATACCTGCTTCCGAAAAATTCAAACGCTTAGCCGTACAAGTATCACAACTGCTCAAAAAGAGATTAATGTTGAGTGTGTCCTGACGGATTTGGGTTTTATTCTCGTCTTTGAGCGCAATACTTATCAAAGGTGCTGGCGCAACAATATCGCCATCTAGAATCATTCTACCATCAAAGGCCACATCCAGAATAGGATTTACGTCATCGGGCTTCACGGTAAACTTCGCTTGTAGAATATTGTTATCGTACAGTTGTTCGGGCTGCTGGCGCGGATTCACGAAAGCCGTCAAGAAGTTTTTACCCTTGTAAGCATTCGTAGGAATACGGAGCATGAATTTGCTAAACTCGCCACGCAAAGGTGCTTTAATGTTTTCTTCAAAGCTTTCAGTAGAACCCCGCACGTCGTTCGTGATGCTGTAACGCACCTTCAAAGGTTCTTGAAAGTCATTGCCCGAAATATTAAAGAACACAAAACCTAAGCCTAGCGTATCGCCTTCTACCACTTCCAAGTCCGTGCGTTCGCGGTAGCTGAGCGTATCGTAGAGCAAAATACCTTCAGGTACTTCTTTATAAATAACCTGCCAGCGTTTGAGTTGAAGCGGTGTACCGTTGAGGCTATCCTTGATGGTGGCGCGCAATTTGACAAAAGGATAAATTTCAGGGTTAATACTGCGGAGTGCAGTGGCATCGGGACGAACATTCTCAAGGAGCGTCTCCTCTCCGCCGCCTGTATTGATACCAATCACATCTAATTTCCAAAACTCCTTGCTATCCTCGGGAATACCCCTGAAATCTCTAAAAAGAGTTTCCCAACGCTCGGCAGGGCCAATAGGGACAGAAGTTATGCTGCCCTCACGCACTTTTACCTCCAGGTCTAAGTTCAGAGATACTTGATTGGGGTCGGTAGCGGGCGCAAAAGCCATGATGGCTGAACCAGGCGCACCTCCCTTTCTGCCAATAATCACGAATGGCCTAAACGTGGTTGCATTGGCCGCAAAAGCCGCCATGTCCACGCCTATTTCCGCCAACTTGGCCACGGGGTACGCCCCTTGTGTATCAATGAATCGGCCATTCAGGATAATCGCATAGTCGCCTACCTCCAAACGGTTAATGTAGGTTGTGAGTGCGTCCTCACGTGGATTGGGCGGCAGAAAGCTAGAGGCCAATAAATTCGCTCCACAAGCCTGTATGGCATACGGATTATACAAACGGCCTGTTCTAGCGCTAATTGTAACAGCATAAAGGCGCGTTACGTCGCAGTCGCCATTGACAATGACTTCACCATTCACTTTAACTGTTGGGATAACATTCGGCAAAAGACCGTTGGCATTCTGGGCTTCAATGAGATAACGTACATTATCAAACTCCCAGCGGTTCTGGTCGCGGTTAGCGCGCAAGCCCAAAACTTGGTCTTTTTTGAACTGACCCAAATGCGCCTGCGACCAGCCTTCTGGGCTGTTTGCTATATACATAAAAGAGGATTCAGACCAACGCGGGTCGTCCCCAATATTTGGACTGGCATAACGCACACGCCAAAAATACACAGTGCTGTCTTTTTTTAGAGGTAAATCCAGCGTCCATTGCGTCGTTACAAAGCCAGTAACGAGCGTATCCATTTTGAGCGGGCTGTTGAAAAAGTCTGTTGTATCCAGCTCAAAAACAAAATTACGGACTTGGCCAAAAGGGTCGGAGTTTTGCGCAATGAGTGTTTGACGGCTATTTTTTTGAATGCTAAATTCCTTGGGGGCAATCGCAAACACGCCGCCCTGTGTCAATGAAAAATCGTATCGCGCAAAGTTATTTTTTTCATTGCCTTCCTTAATACTATCTTCCAAATCTATACGCACCTCAAAACGGTTCAGGCCAGCGGCTTTACGTTTTTCGGCAGCAGTTTGGGCTATAGAAAAGGACACCGTATCGCGGTTGGGAATGGCATTGAAAAATTGCTGAATGTAGGTGGTATTAGAACCGTCAGGGAAAGTGCGCTTTACTTGCACAGACAACAAACGGTTTTGTGGGTCTGTTAGACCAAAATTTGAAATATCAATATCCATTTCAATTCGGTCGGACTGTGCGCTCAGCGGTGTAGTGCTAACCGCATTGCGCAAACTGATACGAGAGTCGTCTATGTGGTAATCTGGTTTTTCGAGGAAGGTAAGCCGTACCATAGGGTCGCCCTGCAAAACAAATTGCTGCACGTTGGCAATGTTGATGGTGTCGGTAGGTGAAAAAGACAAAGAGCGACGATTCGTTTCCAAAACAATTTCGCCAATAGGTTTGCCCAAAAAGCGCAAATCGGTGAAGGCTGTCTGCAAGAAAGTGGCGGTGTAAGAGTCCAAAGTAGAGGCAAAACCAATATGGCTATGCGATAAAAAAGCAATAGAGCCTCTGTCTTTGGCTACCATCCAATCTTCGGCGAAGCCAACAAAAGGTGTAAAAATATCTCCTGCTCCGCAGCCATTCACAATCATCATGGGGTACTTCCCTTTGTTGTTATAGCCGAGTTCGGGGTCTGTTACGTAACCAATCTTAATGTCCGTCAGCTCAAAAGAAGCATGGCCAAAGAAAGTTATCAGCGCCTGTCCCTTATTGAGTAGCTCATTGAAGTTTTCAAATTGATTGACATCGGTTGTTTTTTTGGAGAGCAAAGTTGTATTGGCACCAAAATATTGCCCCTTAACAATACGGTCATAGTTTTCTATGTGTGAACGAAACTGCCTCAGTTCAAATTCTTTGAGACCACCACTCAAAAAGAGTAAATTTTTGCGCCAACTTGCCGTTAAGTCGGTTTGCTCATGCTCTTTTACTTTATTGAAATAGTTGGCAACTTCTTCGGGCGTGCGGGCTGGTAAGCGGCCAATAGGCATAGAAGGAATACTTTTTTCTGGTTTTAAGCCCAAATTCGCTATCATTTCATAGTCAGAAGACGGATAGCCAAAGGTGGGTACTTCCGCTCTTTCGGGAGCTACCAAACTGATTTGATAAAACGTAGAAGTGCCTTTGCCTACCAAAAACATACCCTTGGGCGCACCGTTGTTGCTCCAAACGAAGTCCGTAAAGCGCCTGATGGCCAAAGGGTGAGGTTCGCCATAAGTAAAAAGATTGCTCAGTTCTTGAATCGTGATGATGAAGGGTTTGTAACCTCCGCCTGCTGCTGAAGCGCGATAACTCGCATAAGCCTGCACGGGGTCGCTGTACTCAGCGCTGGGTTTGCGAAGCTGTGCATCCGTGATAATGATGTAGTTGAAAGTTTCGGGCAGAATTTTCGGAAAAATGACGCGCTCTAACTTGGCAACGCTCCTTATACCCGCATCAAGAATAATACGGCGGTTTTTGCGTGTGTTCGGTACTATGGTTTTGAGTAAAGAACCTTCTCGCGTAAAGCCAATTTCAATGATTTGGCCGTAGTCTGTTACGTCCCAAACACGTGTACCGTTGGGTACGTCCTGTATTGGCAAATAAGATTTATTGGCAGAAGCCGTATCCAAGTTAAAAATTTTGAAGGTTTCATTGCGCATATTGAGCGCCTGCGCATAGGTGTATTTGACGTAGTTCAGAGACACAGAGTTGCGCACAAAGGGATTGTCGCGGCGCGCATACGCACACATTATGTACGTACCGTCGCCCACCGGGAAGTTGGTACTAGAGTCTGCCTTAAAGTTGATTTTGGCAATGCGCGTGTTCAGAAAAACGACGGAGTCCGTAGCGGGACTAGTGGCAGAAGGCGGTATAAAACCGTTCCAGTACAACACAGGGTGGTTGGTTCTGCGCCTGCCCACTACCGAAATTTCAATATCGGCTTTGAGTTTGGGGTCTCTGATGGCGTTTTTGATAGTGAGCGGATACTGCTGTATGCCTTTGAGGTCGCTGAACTCATCGCCCGTGTAGCCTTCGCCATGGTCCCAAGTGCTGAGGCGTGCGCCTTTCTGCTCTTCGGCGGGGTCTATGGGGTTATAAAGCGGCCCAAAAGAAAAAGCATTGGGCGCACCAAAAATGGATTGCTCAAAGTGGTATTTTTCTAGAGGGGCAGCCGCATAATTGTTGTCGCTGAAACTAGTAATGCGCTTACCTAGCTCGGCTGGCGTGGTACTGTACGTTAAAAAATAGTAGGTAGGAAAGGCGTAATTGGCTTTGTAGTCCACGTTTTGCTGCTCGTCTGGCAGGGCGTACTGCTGACGGTCTAAAAATTTGCCATCATTGGGCAGCCCATAAAATTCAATGTAGTCTAGAGAATCAAAGCTACCGTCTGCCTGCCCCATGACCGTCATAGCAATTTCTTTGCCGCGCCAGTACATCTGGTAACGGTTTGGATTAATGACCGCATCTACAGGAAAACCAGCTTGCGAAAGCTCTACGTAGCCAATTCGGTATATGCCCTCTGCAGCCACTTGCATCTTGACGTAGCGTTTGTTGTAGTCCACCCAGCTGTTACCGAAGCGGTCTTGGGCTGTGCTGCTCAGGGATAAACCTAAAAGCAGCAAAAAAGCAATAAGGAGGAATATGACTGTATTTTTCATAAAAGCAGAAGATTTTTTGTATAGCCACACAATGCTTGGTTGTAGGCTTAGTTATTATTTTTGTTCAAGTTCTTGATTTTGTCCAGATGATACTGCGAGAAGGTCGCTCGTAAAGAAAACACGTGGGAAAAAGGGATACCGCCTAGCCCGCCTACGTTTGTGAGGGCGTAGTCCACCACAAATTGCCTGTACTTGAAGCCTACTCCAAAACTAGGCTGTGTACTCATAACAGTTGTGTTGTCAAAGTTCTTGATTTGCTGAAAGTTGCCTATACCAGCTCTCACAAAGGCCATCTGCCGATAGGATAATTCTATACCCGCATTCGGTGCAATGGACAACAAGTTGCTTTTAATCAAAACATTACGTTTGCCGTCAAAGGTGGTTTCTAGGCCTATCATACCAGTAAGCCCAAAACTTTCGGAAAGAGCAAAGGGACGAGCCACACCCAAAACCATAGTAGGTAAGGTAATTTCGGTAGAGCTGAGCGGCACTTCGTTGCCAGTTTGCACAAAGACCGTCTCTACCTCCTCTTCGTTGAAGGTCCAAGCGTTATAGGTGGTGGTAATGTCGCGGAGTGTGAGGCCAAATTGGAATTTTTTATAAACCGTTTGTGCGCCCAAGTCAATGCCGAAGCCCCAAGCCCTTGCAAAAGGCCCTGCTACGCGGTGAATAACCTTAACGCTTGCACCAGTTTGTAAATTGAGCATTTTATCCTCCTCTTGGCCGTCTTGGTCTTTGCCCTTGTACTTGATGCTGAAAAGCCGCCCATAACTGAACATAAAGGCGTAGGAGGCTTCGGAAAAAGAACGCACACGGTCGTAATTGACTGCACCTGTGGGGTCTATCAAAAGGCGCGTGTCGGGAATGTCGTCTATGCCCATGCGTATAAACGTTATACCGAAAGCCTGCGTACTGTCTGCATTGCGTTTGGCAAAGCCCACATGGTCGTAGTTGGACACCCCGCCGAAGAAAGAAGCCCGTGTGAGCGAGAGGTCGTACACATCTGCTAGGTTCAGCAAGCCAGCAGGATTCCAATAGCCGGCAGTGGCATCATGGCAGACGGCGTTGTAGGCACGAGAGAGAGAAAGCCCGCGTGCGCCTGCGCCTATGGCCAAAAATTCGTTGCTGTATTTGGGGGTGTTGTCTTCTTTTTCTTGTGCGAAAAGGGGCTGCTGGCATACCCAAAACAACAGATTGATTATAAAGAGTAGTTTGTGTTTCATTCTGTAGGATAACATAAATAAACCTTGTTTGATAATGCCAAATGTAATAGTTTTTGGAATAGCGTACCGTTGTTCTAAAAATGCGTGAACAAAAAAAGCTGGAGTAGCTGCTCCGTGCGAGCGCCACGCATCTAACTTTTAGCAATTATACACTGCAAAGTTTTGTGCCGCAAACAAAGTGCATTATTTTTTTTGAAAGCTGTCCCAAATTAGGACTATGGATTGAGCGCATTGCACAAAAACTGTTTTTGGGTAAGCACTCCCCAGTGTCGCCCACATAGTATGCCTAAGGGCACAGAAAGCACCTTGTGTGCTACCAACAGGACGTGCCTAAGGACAAAAAGTGCGTTTTATACCATGAGGCGTTGCATATTGCTAGCAAACAAAACCACGCGGAACGTATTTGCCTCTAGAGATTTGCATAAGCCTTACATCAGTTCGCGGATTTCGTTTATTCTATGCCTCTTAACTGATTTTCTACCCATTTTAGGTTTTGGCTGAAATCAGGATAATGCGGAAAAGCCGCTTTATTTTTTTTGTTATTGAGTACGTCTATTGGCCTGTATTTGCGTTAGAGAGGCGGCGGGTTTAGTGCGTAGCACCGAAGCGAAGCGAAGCCCAAAGACGAACGACCGCGAAGCGGGAACGCCCAATAAATTGTACAAAAACAATCATTAGTCAAAAGTCAGATGTAAGGAATTTGACAAAAAGTTATTTGAAAACGCGAGAAAATGGCCTCTACAAGGGACAAAAGAGGGCAATTAGAACTTAAAAAACTCAAAAAGGGCTTTTTGACGACTCAAGAGAGGTTAATTTAAGAGCTTGCTTTCATTCACCCCCCCGCAACTCTGCGGAAAGGACGGTTTTAATAAATAACTAAGATATTTTGAAGATGAAATGCTTGCTTAATTTACTGATAATAAATATCTTAGATATTTTTTAAGGGACGACTAGATAGGATTATCAAAGTTTTAGCAGCAAGACATTTATAGGAATGCCTTGCGCAGTTTAAGCAACTTCAGTGCATCGTAGATGGGTGTTTGCCAATGCGGGTAGGTCTGTGCGAGCAGCAACCATTCGTTCAGAGCAGGCTCAGCTTCTTGCGGGTTGAGCTTTAAAGTGAGATACTTCAAGTGCTCGCTCCATTCATAAACCAAATATTTTCTTTCGGTTATTATTCTTTGGAAAAAAAGCACCAAACAAGTCTGCTCCTCGCCAAAAAATGGATACCTGCGTGCCTTCAGAATCTGTACGATGGGGTGCTGTGCATCTTTTCGTTCCCACTCGTAGGTTGTTGTGTATGTTTTGAGTACTTCAAGCCAGTTTTCAGACGGCAGCAAGTCCAACAAGCAGGATAAGGCTATTTTTTTGATGTGTTGGGTATCAAAAAAAATAGGCAAGGCCTCCTGAATGTAGTGCTTCTCTTGCCGTAGCCAGATGCCCTCTAGCAAACCACGCGCAATTTCTGCTACAACAGGCTGATAACCTAATTTTTTGAGAAGTTCTGCCCATGTTTGGCTGTCTGTGAGCGCAAACCAGGCGGAAACAGGGCAAGTAGCCGCGAAAAAGTAGAGCAAATCGGGCTGGTTCATGGCTTTCAGAAAGTGCAAACCAAGTGGCCATTCGGTGCTGTTTGCCTCTTTGAGGTCTGTAAATTTTTTGCCGCTCCCCGTCTGCCAGTTCTGCCTTAGAATGTCAGTTAGTTCGTTTTGTAAATCTTTGTCAATAGCCGCACGTAGCTTGAGCGCTGCCATCAGAACATTTTTGGTCAGTTTTTTAGCCTGTATTTCGGTGAGTTCTTTCAAAAAAGCGAGGTCGTTTTCTGAAAGATTGTGCGCAAAAACCTCTAGCATTTGGGCTTGCTCATTGGCCGAACAGAACGGAAATTGATTTTGAAGCCACTCAGCGGCCTCTCTTGGCTTGTTTTTTCGCCATTCTGCAAGCCTGAGTATACGTTCCTTCAAATTCGCATTGAGCCAATGGTTGTCATTATCATAGTCAAATAGCTTAAAATCAGTGGGCTGGTGCTGCAAAGCCCAAAGCAAACGCTCTCCGCCTGCTTGCAGTAAAAGCCCTTGACTTTTGTAAGACCTATCTTCAAAAAGTACCATTAAAGACGGCAAAAAGTAAGGCAACACAATTTGGTTTTGAGCGATTAGAACACATAATAACTCTTCTACAAGCTCGGCAGCATAATCCGAAAAAATGCACGCTTGTAATATCTTACTGCTTTTTGCATGACA
Source organism: Cytophagales bacterium (assembly GCA_013299045.1). Lineage (GTDB taxonomy): Bacteria > Bacteroidota > Bacteroidia > Cytophagales > Bernardetiaceae > RDZD01. The sequence continues at coordinate 164,909 of JAAFJX010000005.1, forward strand.
ATAGGGCTTGCTTTCTGCTGCTGCTGGCTGTGGCGACTGTTCCGAGAAGATAGGTTTTAGGGCTACCTGCTTCACTAAAAAATACCACACTGCCCATTTGCGCAATAACTGAATATCCTGTAATGGTCCAAATTGTTTTGTGAGCAAAGTACGGTCTTCGTCAGTGAATGGCTGCCTATCCAAACCTTGCAAAGCATAACGCATAAGGGCTTCCTGGTTCAAAAGAGGGTAAACTGTCATGGTTTGGCCTGTTTGTCGTCGTTCCATTGCCCTAAACGTAAGCCAATAACCAGAATATCATCAGTTTGTTTTTCATGGCTTTCTCCGCGCCAGGCTTCAATGTTGGCATTCAATATTTCTGCTTGTTGCTCCAAAGGCGTTAATGGGTTTTGATAAAACGCTTCAAGCTGGTTTTTGAGGCGCTTGGTCATGTATTTTTTTGCTTCTGGGCCGCCAAATTGGTCTGCATAACCATCTGAAAAGAGGTAAACACAGGCTTTTTGCTTTATCAGGAATCTATGCAGTTCAAAAGAACGCGTTATTTCCTTATAGTTGAGTTGGCCGCCAATACCTCGCTTTGTGCCTTTTATTTCAGAAAAAATCCAGCTGTTTTCTTGATAATCAAAGAGCAAAATGCTTTGCATGGCGCTAGCAAACAAGATTTCTTCTTGATTTTTAGTGAATACCAAAAGAGAGATGTCCAATCCGTCGTTGGTATTTGTTTCGTTGTGATGTAGCGTAAGGCGTAACTCTTTGTCCAGAGCATTCAAAACTTGGTCTGGCTCAAAAACAGCATCTTTGACAATAATTTTGTGTAAAAGCTGTGTGCTGACCATGGACATAAACGCACCCGGAACGCCATGCCCCGTGCAATCTGCTGCTGCAATGAAAGTGTGCTGGCCGAGTTGTTCTAAGAAATAAAAGTCGCCTGAAACAATATCTTTGGGCTTAAACAGCACAAACAGTCGTTTTTTTCCTACAGCACTGTGCATACGCTCTTGTGAGGGCAAGATGGCGTTCTGAATCCGTTTGGCGTAATTGATACTGGCAATAATATCTTCATTTTTTTTGCTGATTTGCAGATTGGCCGCCGTAAGGTTTTCGGCAGTTATCTGAATCTCCTCGCGCTGCTGATTAATTTCTTCGTTTAGCTGCATGAGGTTATCGCGCTGGCTAGCTATTTCGTCTTTTTGTTTTTCAATCTCATAGGTACGCTTAGCTACCAGGGCTTTTAGCTTGAGGCTAGCGCGCAGCAAACGGCGAGTGTTCCAATAAACAGCGGCCCCAATAACCAAAGCGGCTAAAATGATATAAGACAAATAAGCGAGCCAGGTTCTGTACCAAGGCGGCCTAATACGAAACGTAAAAGTAGCGGTGTTGCTTTCAAGGCCATAAATATTTTTGCCCTTGACGTAAAAAGTGTAAGTACCCTCTGCCAAATTGGTATATTCCTTTTTGGTTTGGCTTCCCCATTCGCTCCATGCGTTGGGCGCATCATAACCATCTAATCTATAAGCATATAAATTTTTGTCTTCAGGGACAGAGTAGCCTGAGAAGGAAAAAAATATTGTGCTTTGGCTATAATCCAGTACAATTTTATCGTTGTTGTCTTGTGTGAATTTCGGAATAGAGTCTGCTCCGCAAGATACGCCTCCAAACAATGTTCTTTTGTCTTGACGCACCTCGCGTATATAGAGCTTAAAGCTGCTTTTCTTTTGCGTTGGCTGGCGTAGGTCGTAACGAAGAATAAAATCATTATAAACGACCCAAATCAAGCTGTCTCCGTCGGCAAAATTATCTATGCTGGGTTCTTGCGGCAAGTACTGGTGTGTGGTAGAATCTATCGCATAGCGACCATCGGGCTGCTTGCTAATCAGGTCCAAACGTTTGAAATTGATAAGAGCGCCATTGCCAAGCTGATTGAGGCCTATGGCATACTTTTCGTTGGGAACAAGCTGGGTTACATTGTTCATGTAAAAAGGCGCTTTGTAAAAGTAGTTTTTGCCAAACTTATCGTAGCGAAAGTGCTTTTTTTGTTGAAAGTTGTAGGTGTAATAGGCTGTTTCGCTTCTGAAAACAAGTTTGTCGTCGTCCAAAAAGCAGTAGGCAAGCGGCGATTCCGCACCGTTCTCCAAGACCTTTTTTGGTACTTGCTCCGAAACGCAGTTCATTAACTGATAAGGCTCTGCCCACGAAAAACGTATAAAATAATCGTTGGTTTCTACCCAAAGCGATTTTGTACTTGGTTCATAACGAAAGGGTGTTCCAAATGAGCGGTTGTAAACAATCTGGATTCTTCCCCACTCGGACAAGGACTGCCGCGGCTGCCATTTTTTGTTGCGATATTCGGACACAAAAAGGCCGTCTCTTTCATAAGCGAACAGGAAGTTTGGAAAAAGCGGCAAGCTGAATATCTGAACGACAGGCGATGTTTTGATAATTTGCGCTGCTTTGTCGCCCTCTACACGATAAATGCCGTCAAACGTGCCTACGAGCAGTTGTTTTTCATTTCCAAATGTAGCCTCTAGAGCGCTCAACACCTGGGTCGTACGCATGGGTATAGCCTGAAACGTGTTGTTTTTGAGCACCAAAAGCGCATTTGAAGTTCCTGAATATATTTTTCCTTGAAAACGTTTTACCCAAATCGGTACTCCAAGCGGTGTGCCGGCCTCGCCTGTTTTCCAGACTCTGTAGCTGGCCGCCATATCCAATCTATAAATTGCGCCGTCGTTGGTACTGAGCCAGAGCTGGTCGGAACTATCCAAAAAACAAGAGGACACAAAGGTTTCGGTATCAAAAATCCAGCGCAAAAACAGCCCTTGCGGACTGAGTAGCACCACACCACCCGTAAACAGATTGACCAAAATGTTGCCGTCAGGCATACGCAAACAGTCGTAAATATTTCGGACTTTAAGCAAGTCATCGACCCCCGAATCCATCTTCACAAAGCGCTTGCTGGTATCTGTCTCTGCCAAATCCATTACATAGAGGCCAGCCGTTCGTGTACCTATCAATATTTTGCCGTCTGGCATATTCTTCATAAAAGAGATGCGCTCTTCCTGAAAAATAGCGCTGCCGCCAATGTAATTCAGTTTTTCTTGTTTGGTGTTTAGTTCATGGATTCCTGTGCCTGTTTCACGAACAAAAATACGGTCTTTTACAAGAAAACTCCGTGTAAATCGGGCTTTGGGCGGATAATAAACTTTATCAAAATTTTTACCGTTCCAGCGGGCTATCCAGTCGGTAGAGCCAAAATAAATACCATCAGACATTGGCATAATGGCTGTTCCTATAGCGTATTGCTGTGCATCAACGGGCAGATGTTCAATAATTTGCCGAAAGACCAGTTTGCCGCTTGGGTTTTTGACAAAGTACCCCATGGTCTGGTCGCCAAAAGCATACACGCGGCCATTGGCATCTTCGTAAAAGCTACGTGCAAAGGTTAGACCGCCGTTGTCTTCGCGCTGGATAACCTCCCAGTTGTTGCCATCATAACAAACGATGTAGTTAGAGCAACCCGCATAAATGATGCCGCGGGAGTCTTGAAAGACTTGCCAAATAGTTGTGCCGCCTTGGTACTCTTTATAAGTAATCTTTCGGAATGGAATTTTACCTTCTTCTTGGGCATAAACAGCCACAACAGGCCATAAACCATACAAAAGTAGTATGATTGGTCTTATACATAGCACCCAGAATGATTTATTTTTAGCTTTATTCAAAGTTTTTTTGTTATTTGATAAGCAAATAAACAAAAATTTAGTTTTGTGCCCAAAAATAAAGGCTTTACCACACAAAATTTAAATCTGTGAGACCCACTCTAATAAGCAATTCATAGTCAATAGGGCCATGATAAGACTTTATTAGGTTAGAATCTAAGTGATTTAAAAAATAAAACTCTTGTATTGATAAAAAAATACCTCATGGTCTTTTTAGGGACGAGTGTTTATGCCCAAACTGTTGGGTACAAAAAATCAAATTTGCCCAAGTGGCATTCCTACGAAAACTAGTCTTTGGAGGTATTCTTATGCTTTTTTTAGTTTGCTATTCTGGAAACCATAACCGAAGTAGATAACCAAGCCAGCGAGCATCCAAAAACCAAAACCGTACCAGTTGCTCACGTTCAGCTCCGTCATCAAATAAACATTTACCAAAACACCCAAAACTGGAATAACTGACCAACGCTTCATAATAGCATAAACGCTCATTCCTAACATAAAAAGGAGAAACAAACGCCTTAAATTAAGTTTTGCAGCCAGTTCTGCATCAACTGTTCCAAAGGAAATTAGTTCCTGCACACCTTCAGGGAAATAATAAATAATAAAACCCAAAACCAGCACCAGCAAAACAGGCAGTACAAAACGACTATCGTAATAGGGCACTTTAAAATGCTTTCGCCCTTCAGTATCAACGGGTGTTGGCATACGCAATACACCCGCCGACACCATCGCAAAAGCAAAAAGAGTACCTATGCTTGTGAGGTCAGTAACCTCGGTCATGTTCATAAAGAGGGCAGGCACGGCCACCAAAAAGCCAGTGGCTATTGTAGAAATATAAGGTGTTTTAAATTTTGGGTGAATTTTGCCGAAGGCGGAAGGCAAAAGGCCATCGCGGCTCATGGTCATCAAAATACGGGGCTGCCCCATCTGAAAAACCAAGAAAACACTTGTAATAGCCACCACCGCACTCACCGAAATAATCCCTGCAATTATATCCAAATCCACGCGGTCAAAAACCATGGCCAGAGGGTCTTCTACGTTCATTTCGCTGTAATTGACCATGCCTGTTAGAATCAAAGCCAGCAGAACGTATAAAACTGTACATATCAGGAGCGAGTAAATCATAGCTTTAGGCATATCGCGTTGTGGATTTTTACATTCTTCGGCTGTTGTAGAAATAGCATCAAAGCCAATGTAAGCAAAAAATACAGCAGAAACACTTTTGAGCACCCCCTCCGCGCCGTTAGGAGCAAACGGGCTCCAGTTGGCGGGGGTAATGTAGAATGCCCCCACCACAATAACCATGAGCACAACAGCCATCTTGATGATAACCATAACATTTCCTGCGTTTCGGGACTCTTTCACTCCCACAAAAACCAGGGTGGTTATGGCTATCGTAATAAGCAAGGCGGGTAGGTCTGCTATGACTTTAAAACCAGCCAGTTCAAACGCATTTTCCCACGCCAATTTAGCAGTCAAGAGTGCTGGTTTGAGCGCCTCACCTTTGGCCAGTATGGCCATGGCCTCATCGTAACCTCTAGAAGCCGACAGATAGTCCATGGTAAGATAGGCAGGCAGATGAATGCCCATACCGCTCAGTAATTGTGTAAAGTACTCAGACCACGAAATGGCCACTGCTATATTACCAATAGCGTATTCCATAACCAAAGCCCAACCCAGAACCCATGCAATAACCTCACCAAAAGACGTGTAAGCATACGTGTAGGCACTCCCGCTAATGGGTACAGTAGAGGCAAACTGGGCGTAGCACAACGCTGAAAAGACACAGGCCAGCGCCGTGAACAAAAATAAGAACACAACTGCTGGGCCACCCTCATACGAAGCCTTGCCTATGGTAGCAAAGATTCCTGCCCCAACAATAGCAGCCACCCCGAATGATACTAAGTCGCGCAGACCCAAATGCTTGGCCAACCCAGCTCCAGCATTTATACCTTCTTGCGCCTCTACTTCGCGCAGAATTTGATTAACAGATTTTTTACGAAAAAAATTATTGAGCACGGCAGTTATTATTTATGTTATTTGAGCTTATTCAAAACCGAGTTGAGAACGCTTTGGTACGACAGGAATGATTCAGCGTTGCAACGGCAAATAAAGTTCTTTTTTTATCTGTTGCTAATCTTTGCTTTTATTTTTTCAAAACAAATATTTTTTTTTTTGCAATTCACCAAGTCTATTTGAATAATACCTATCTTTCAAGCAAGTAGGAAGTTTACTAAGGCTTGTATGGTAGGCTAAAAAAACTTGTTGTTTTTTTTACACTATCCTGTATCCTTTTCCATTTCTTTGCGTTATAAATACATATTGTCATTAGAACAACAACCCTTCTCACTCTTTACCTCTTATAGCTATGTCTAACTTTGATGACTTAAATGCCTTAGATTTTAATTTGAACTACGGCCACTTTAACCCCGACGAAATTCAAACTGACGAAACCATTAATGCAGTCTTTGTGGTGGACGTTTCACCCTCTGTAGAGTCTTATGCTAAAGAACTGAACTTTGCATTCAATGATTTTGTTCAGAGTATGCAGAAGTCTCATGTTGCTGACCGTCTGCTTGTTTCTGTTCTGGACTTTAACGAAACCGTAAGAGCGCGGAGCGGCTTTCAGCCCATTGCACAAGTTCCTAGCATTCAGTTTGTTCCGAGTGGTGGTGGCACGGCTCTCTATGATGCTGCCGCACACGGCATCAAAGCAGCTATGGACTATCGCCAAAACCTTGAAGCCTCAGGTGTCATGACCAAAACCCTTATTTTTGTCATCACTGATGGGGAAGATAACAGCTCCCGCACCACTGCAAAAGCCGTAGCACAGACCCTTACGCAAATTCGCTCTAAGGAGAAAAATGCTTTTTCATTCTTGACTATGCTTTTTGGGGTAGGGAATGCGGCTTCTTTTGAAAAAGCTCAAAAAGAAATGGGCTTTCAACATTTAGCGTGCGTAGGGCAAACTGGTGCTGACATGAAAAAGATGATAGGCTTTATCAGTCAGTCTATTTCGGGTGCAGCCAACGGCCAGAACATTCAATTCTAAGCAAAAGCAATTCAATGAAGCTCTATTGCCACAAAGATTGAGTTGTCTTGCGCTAGCAATAGAGCTTTTTGAGGCTTAGAATGCGCAAACATTTTGCTGCCCAGTGCGTTTTTACTGACAAATTGTTTGACTCTCTTTTAAAAATACATGAATCTATCCGATTCAAAAACAGCGCAATACAAATTGTCTTTGTGGCCTGTTGCGGTCTATCTTACTATTTCCATGCACTTCTTCGGCCTTGTGCTGATGAACGTTCAAGCTACCAGAACTCTTTTTGAGAGACTGACACCTATAAACTTAATTCTTTCTGCTTTTTTTTTGGCTTTTTTTCAAACGGATAAAAATCAACGCTTTTGGTTGGTAAGCCTTTTGCTGGCAGTCTTGGGCTACTTGGTGGAAGTGCTGGGTGTGCATACCGGACTTATTTTTGGGCATTATTGGTACGATACCAACCTCGGGCCTCATGTTTTTCGCGTTCCGCCTCTCATTGGGCTTAACTGGTGGCTGCTGGTGTTGGCCAGTAATAGCTTTTGGGCAAAATACTTAGAGGCGAAATGGCCAAGAATTATTTTAAGCGCCGCTACCATGACTTTCCTGGACGTTCTTATTGAGCCTTTTGCCATGCAACGAGGTCTTTGGAGTTGGCAAAATGATAAGGTTCCTTTTCAGAACTATGCGGCATGGTTTGCTTTTTCTGCCTTATTTTCTGCCATTTTTGTCTATGCCTGCCAGGCCTCCAACCAGCAGAGCAACCTAAAAGTTGAGAACAAATATGCTCCACTCCTCCTCTTCTGTACGCTTTTGTTTTTTGGCCTAATGCTTTTGGTTTAATGAAAGCTTTTGCAAAAATTACATTGTAGAGGTCTCTTAATGCGAATCTATCATGCTGCTTTGCATCGATGCCGGGCTTCTTTAGGCTTGCTAGTGGCTATGATTAGAGAAAAGCACCAAAAGTTGTGCTCTTAGTGAACTTTGCGCTATATTTGCGCTCCAATTTTATTAAAACCCGCTTTTAAAACATGAAAGTAACCAAGCACTTTGAACAGGCTAAAGGAAAGACACTTTTTTCTTTTGAAATTATCCCACCCTTGAAAGGTCAGAGCATACATTCCATTTTTGATGCCATAGACCCACTCATGGAGTTTAAGCCGCCTTTTATTGATGTTACTTATCACCGTGAAGAGTATGTGTTTAAAAAATTGCCAAATGGCCTGCTGGACAGACGCACTACGCGCAAAAGACCAGGCACAGTAGGTATTTGCGCTGCTATCATTAACCGCTATCGTGTTGATGCTGTGCCACATATTATATGTGGGGGCTTTACACGTGAAGAGACCGAAAATGCACTCATTGATTTGAATTTTTTAGGGATAGAGAATGTGCTTGCTCTACGCGGAGACTCCATCAAAACAGAACCAGGTTTTGTACCAGAACCAGAAGGACACAGCTATGCAGTAGATTTAATCAGGCAAATTGGCGATATGAACAATGGTATTTATTTGCATGAAGACTTGCAAAATAGTACTCCTTCAGACTTCTGTATGGGTGTGGCGGCTTATCCTGAAAAACACTTTGAAAGCCCAAATCTCAGTTTGGATTTGGCATATCTGAAGCAAAAAATTGATGCTGGCGGCGACTATATAGTTACTCAGATGTTTTTTGACAATAAAAAATTCTTTCATTTTGTTGAAAAATGCCGGGCCATGGGCATAAATGTTCCGATTGTGCCGGGTATTAAGCCTATTGCCACCAAAGACCACCTAACAATGCTACCGCGTCTTTTTAATATAGACTTACCCGAAGACCTTGTTGATGCTGTTTTACGCTGCCGCGATGACAAAGAAATAAGGCAAGTTGGTATAGAATGGGCCATAGCGCAGTCTAAGGAGCTTATTGAATACGGTGTACCTTGCTTGCACTACTACACCATGGGGCGCTCCATAGCAACACGTCGCATTGCAGAAGCATTGTTCTGATGCTTTGCGTTTTGTCATAACTCCTTGCGGCCAAACTTATCTGGTTGATTGGTTTGATAGCAAGGAGTTTATAGCCAATTTTTGTTGCGTCTAGCAAGTTGGATTGCTTCTATAATAGCTCAAAATGATTGCAAAGGTGCTTCTTGATTTGTTTTTGAATGTATGCCCAAGAATAGGCGCGCATAAATACGGATAAGTGCGATACCACCAATAACAAAGCTGGAGGCTAACCAAAAAGCCAAGATGAGCTGGTTTTGATGGACGTGCCCAAAGATTAAGTCCTCGCCAATGAAGGTGGTTGTTATAGGAAAGCCCATTAAGCCCAGATTACAGGCCAGAAAGACCCAAGCGAGGTACGGATACTCTTTACTATGACCTTGATAACGGTACATATTAAAGTTTGGCGATTCGCGCCTACGTAAATAGACAAGGCAAAGCCAGCCGCCAAAGCCCGAAAGAAGCACACCGCTCAAATACCAAGTTAGCTCTTTGAAACTAAATTTTTCGTTATAAATGACTGCAAGAGCAATCCATAAGTGCCCCAAAATTATGAGAATCCAAGCATGAACGGGGTAATGCCTTTCAGCAAAAGCACGCATGATAAGAAGCAGCGCAATCAAACCAAAGACAATAGGAATAAAATCCCATACTTTTGAAGCCAAATCATCTTTGTAAAACCATAAAACCCAGCCAAGTACATAAGTAGGCACAAAGTAAGCAAATACGTTTTTGTATGTAATGAAGTTCAGTTTGCTGCCAATGTGCTTGAATGGTCTGAAAATATAGGTCGTCATCAGAAAGTCCAAGTGGAACTCCCGAAGCGCCAAAAGATATAAGGCATAATGAAAACGCTTGCCCAAAAAGAAATTTTGATGGTCTTCTCTTTCTTTGAAATGATAAAACTGCTCACGTATCAGATAACTGACCACCGAAGGCGAAACCAGCAGCTGGTAAGTACGCAAAAAAGCATTGCCTACCAAGTGCATGAGCGCAAATTTTTCGTAACCCAAGGCAATTTCAATGAACATAATGCCGATTTGTGCAACTGAGGCATAAGCAATTTGCGTTTTGATAGTTGGTTGCACCCGTGCAGTTTGGTAGCCCACTATGGCTGTGATAAACCCTACAAGCCCAATAAGCACTCTTGCTGCCATTTGCTGTTCCCAAAAAGGCATGGTGCGAATAAGTAAATACACCCCAAAATGAATGGATAGAGAGCCATAGAAAATAGCGCTAGAAGGCGTTGGCCCCTCCATAGCCCGCGCTACCCACGAAGAAAATGGGAACTGAGCAGATTTGGCGGCTGCAGCCACCAAAATACAAACTGCAATAAACAAAGCCTCGCCGCTGTGCTGTGAAATATGCTCGGTTACAAAAGCTGTATCTGTCAGCTTAAAAAAGGTAATGTTCTCATGCCAGAAGTGGTGGCTAGCCCACATGGCCAAAATAATGCCTACGTCCCCAATACGATAAATTGAAAATACTTTAACCGCATTACGAACAGGTAAGTAGCGCTCCCTGTAAAAAGCTACAAGCAAAAATGATGAAATACCCAGCATCTCCCAGCCCGCAAAGAGCGTTTCAAAATTACCGGCCAAGGTGGTAAAATTGTAAGAGAAGTAAAAGAACTGAATAACCGCAAAAAAGCGCTTATAGCCCACTTCTAGGTGCATATAATAGTTGCTGTAACGCACTATCAAAAAGGTAAGAAAAGTACCTATCAGTAAATAAACAATACTGGCAAAGTCCATATAGAAGTCTATTACGAAGGCATAATGCTCACTTTCATAAAGCGTTATCTCTTTGATATTCAGAGGCAAAAAATTCAAGCTAAGCCCCCAAAAAGTAATAAAAGCAACTAGGCTGACAAAATTAAGCGCTACCCCTGCTGAAGCAAAGCGCGCAATCCAAGATTCTTCTTTTTCAGGCACAAAAAGAGTGAGCAAAAAGGCCAAAAAAGGAAGAAGAACAAAGCTGATTATCAAATAATTAATATCCATTTTATGGGTTCTTTTTAGGGTTAATCCAATAGACAGGAAAGTTATCGGCGCTAGTTTCTAGCAATTTTTCAAAGTCGTCTGTTTGAGGTAGCTCTTGTGCAAGTGGTAAATATTCATGCCATTCGTAGTCTGCACCATAGCGGTACACACGCCGACTGCGAGGGTCTAGCACAATAAAATGTATCCACTCACGCGCAAACAAATCTCTAATAGGCATATCTTGCAAAAGAAATTCAGAAACCACTTCGGGCAGATGCTCTACTACCAGCAGCAAACGCACTGGGTCATGTATATCCAGCGCCTGCTGAGGCAAACCGGTGCGTAAGTCGCCATCTATACCATTAGCCACACCCACTAAGCCAATGATATTGTGGGGCAGTTTAGTGCCTGCCCCAAACCGGTACTGGTCGTTTGCAGAAAAATAGTATTGTAAGTTGATACCGCCACAAACTGGCACTACCGCCCTCAGAATAGCCAAAAGATAAGTGCCCTTGGGGTCTTGGCTATAGTCGTAGGAGTGCAAGAAAGAGCGCCTATCCAAAAACAAATGCTTGATACTCTCGCGCCTACCCACAATGCACATGGCATTGGAGGCATGGTCCCACTCGCTGCGCGGCTCAAACAGAGACACAGAACGGAGCTTAACCTCCTCGTGTATGGCCTTGGCGGGTCGTGTGGAATCCACCAGCAAAAAACGGCGTGAACGTTCTTTGGCATTGCGAGCAAGCGCCTTTTTAAAGTCTTTTTTGTGTGTTTGGTGCGCTGTCAGATGCTTTTCGTTTAGCTCTTTCTCGTCATAAAAGTCTATTTCGTCGCGGGTGGTGTCGTGCAGCGCACCAACAAATTGCGTGCTGTCAGGAATCAGAATCCCGCGCTGTGCCAAAATACTCCGAACTTCAGGTTTGTTGGCCATGGCTGCCGCCACACGCGCATTCACAGAGCCTGTTTGCCCACTACAAGCCCCGCAACCGTAAGCCGTATAATGCGGATTATTGACGTTGCTTGCGCCGTGCCCAATGACATAAACTATTGGTGCAAAATTGCGTGTGAGGCCAATACAGCGTAAAAGCGTTTCTATGCGGTCGGCCATTTCGGGAACTGTAAAGCCCAAGCGCAAACCATCTTGGCGGGGCTCTTGTTCTATGTTCTCGTATTGAATATGGCTTTGCTTGTCCATGTGCTTAAAGGACGACATAAGCGCTGGTGTTTCACTTGGTTTGAATATATTTTTAGCCAAACGAAAGGCCGATATCCAACCTATCACTTGGCTAATAGCCCAGCCGCTAATCAAATTTTTGCTTTCTTTACTAAAATGCGCGTCCCGTTTGTGCCTATGTTCGGGAGCGTATGTTTCGCTGACTATATGCTGAGGCGTAACTGGTGGTGGACAGGACTTGGCCAAGAACTTACCATCCTTAGGCTGAAAATAAAAAGCAACATTAAAAAAGCCCGCTGCACCAAAAGTTTGTGCGTTGCAATACTCTTCCACATAGCGACGCAGTGAACACTCGCGCTCATCGATGCAGAAAATGCCTTGAAAATCATAGTCTCGGCTAGGGCTAGGTTTGTTCTCTTGAGGCGACTCTAAGACCAAACCGCACATTACTTGGTCATAGTATGCCCATTCGTAAGCCTCTTGCCAAACGGCGTAAGCATCAAAAAGGTGTTGGTGGCCAGTAGGCGAAAAAAATGGTTTTACTTCTCCGTTCCTGATTACTGAACTTAAAGGCTGCCATTTACCTTCACCAAATTTTTTGTCTAAAGCATTAATTTCCATCAAAAGCTCCAGCATGAGCATATCGCGTAGGCTGATTTGGCGTTTATCAAAAAGCTGGTTAGGATTGCGCTCCAGAACCGCCACCATACCCGACCACCCCGGATGCGCAAAGGCCACATCAAACAAGTATTGCTCAAAATAAGTCTCTTTTCCTACCAAAATGTTTAGCAAATCAACTATCTGGCAATTTTTATCTTGCAAAAATGCTTTGGCACGTTTGCTTTTAAAAATACCAAACCAACCAGCATGGCGTTCAAGCTCGCGGATAGCGTCCAGAAAATTGTGGTCTGTAAGTGGAAACTTACGCAAAGCTACGCCTTGGTCTATAAAACTGCTCAGTAGCCTGAACAGAAATCCATGCACTTGTTTGGCTACGTTGTGATGATAGCGCTGTGCCCAAAGCTGGTGCAACTGACCTAGACGTGGCTGAAAAACAGCTATATATTTTTGGTGTAGTAGGTTCATCTCCCATCTGTCCAAATCAGGTGGATTGATAACTTGCTTGATGGCGCGCCGCAATATTTCGGGCTTGATGTAGCCCTTATCATAAAGCTCGCGGTACTCTTCCAAGTGCATATAGGTCTTGTAACCAAAAAGCGAAGAGGCACGCTCCAAGCCCTTATGAAAAGGCAAGTCCTGAAAGGCTTGTAGAGAGTTCTGATAAATAAAATCCTTTAAAGGATTCTGATTAGGCAAAAAATGATGCAATTTTTTGAGTGTAACGTCCTCGCTAAACTCTGGAGTTATGTCTTGATGCTGCATATAAAAGCGGCTTGGGTCTTCTTACAAAATTGATGAGAGGGCAAGCACTAATAATTGATTTTCAACAACACTAGGCCCACAAAAGGAAAATTATTGTAAAAAATAAATGCTAACAGCGTACACAAGACCAAAAAAGAAAACGCTTAGGAATGGCCGAAAACATTAAAACACGTTTCTGAATGCCCAAGAAGCTACATATTTGCTGCGCATTTTTGAATTTGAACCAGCAGTAGAACTGATAGGCGCTTTGCTGCTCTTGTATGCCTATCCACTCTTGTTGCTTTTTCTTCTTGTTCTTGAAGCTATCCAGCAATTTGACACGCTGTTTTTCAGTCTCTTCTTCATCAATAGGCTCTTTTTCGGTTTCTTTTTCACTTTCTCTTTTTTGTTCAGAAGCCAACATTGCCTCTAATACTTTACACCAAATACTGAAGTTGTTGTTGCCTTTGGTTTTTTCTAAAGTTAAATGTGTTTCGGAAATAGACGCAACTTCAGCCTTCCACAAAATAAAACTTTGCAGAAATATAAAAATAGCCATTAGCAGTGCGCTAAAACGTAAAAACCAAGTCATTAACTGAGAATAAAAAGTAGATACATACCTAAAGGTGTTGCAAAGATGCTAACAAAAATAGATTTAAACAACAGAATTTGATATTTTTACTGATAAAGACTTCATAACAATCCCGTCCTAATATAGTCATTCCTGTGCTTGGCGGTGGAATTAAGACCAGTCAATCGTCTCTTGAAGTGTAGTTAAAGTATTCATTGTCATTTTATTAAGTGAGTATTTTGTATTCAAAACCTCTCTAGGTTTTAACCAATTTTGTCAAAAAACTACCAAAATCTAAAGGGCTTCTTACTATCTACCATGCCTCATATCAGACAAAATCGAATGGCTCAAAGGTAAGAGCGTGAAATTTTCAAAATCCATCAAAGACCGCCAAGGTATTTATAGATTAAGCCAACTATTTTCATTCATTACAGTAGTTTGAAACGATTGAAAAGGCTTTTTAGGGGACAACTGGTTAGATTTTCTGACAAAGCAATCCTGCTAAGTTTTTTGCAACTGAGTCAGAAGCGCTCTATCAATGCTTTATCGTTTGTTTGGGCTGCATACCTTGGCCAGAAAATACATTCTAAAAAACAAGACAAAGCACTTGCAAAAGTGATTACAAAGTTCTTTATTTGCAACACAAAGTTCTGTAAAAAGTCCGTTCATACTATATAAATTTTGCCATTTTTGGCGTTTTAACAAACAGAGAGTCTTTTAGGCGCTGAGTATAGACAACAATAAATGCGCTTTCAGGGGTCTCGTCTTGTTATTATACATACAAAATGTTTACAGAAAACCCAGCTTATTACTTTAGATTATTGAACAATAAACACCCACTCAAGCCAGTGATAAGCTGTATTTTAGTGGCTTAGTTTTTGTCAGTAAATTGCAGAGTGATAATCTTATAACCCGTTCAAATACTTTCAGTACGCTAGTTCTGGTGTAGCCAAAGATGGATATCTTAACCCTTTTGTTATGCTTGCGCAAAAACATCAAACGTGTTCTTGTTATTCCTATAGCCTGTTTTTAAATATGAAGAAGATTTTACTTTCCATTTTCTCTCTCTTTCTCTTTCTCAATGCCAGTTTCTCTTTTGCGCAAGATTTTCAGAGGCGCTATGGCGATATTGGCGACGAAACTGCTGTGGGCGTTGTTGCTCTGGCAGATGGCTACGTGGTGGCGGGAACGGTGGCGGCTGGTGGTGCTGGCGGCCAGGATATGTTCATGATGAAGATTAACGCAAAAGGCGACATCCTTTGGTACAGAACTTTTGGTGGCCTAGCCAATGATGTGGCTACTGAACTGAGGCAAACAACAGACGGGTTCGTCATGATTGGTACTACTGAAAGTTTTGGCGCATTTGCCAAAGATGCCTACGTGGTGCGAACAGACGCAAATGGCACCTTGATTTGGGCACAGACCTACGGCACAAGTATAGAGGATGAAGGCAACTCCATTGTGCAAACGTCAGATGGGGGCTTTTTTATGGGTATTACGGCGGGTGTAGGTGCTGGTGCAGATTTATATTTTGTCAAGATAACAGGTACAGGCATCGTTTCTTGGAATCGTCGTTATGATGATGCTGGCTCAGGAAGTCAGCGTGTGCGCTCAGTGGTGCAGCTTCCGAATGGCTCTTATGCAGCTTCTGGCAGCGTTGCCATAACAGGCGTAGGGACTGGCGCATCGGACTGGTTCGTGATGCGTATGCGCAGCAATGGAGACCGTATCTGGTCTAAGGCTTTTAGTGGTACAACTGACGAGAGCGCCGAACATCTCATTAATATGGGCGATACTTCTCTGGTTGTTATGGGGGCAAGAAGCTCCAGTACGGTTACCAATGACGTATCCATTCTACGCCTGGATAGCGCTGGAAATGAGCGTATGAGCCGTTTTCATGGCGATGCGGCTGGCACTGTGGCTGATGAAATTCACTGGTTTAACCGCAACTCTGACGGCTCTTATATTGCCTCTGGCAACACAGGAACAGACGGCTTGGTTATGAAACTCAAAGCAAATGGCACTTTAGATTGGGCACGCACCTATCCTGGCCCCAGTACAGACAGATTTAATTGTGTAGTTCCTACTCCTGATGGAGGTTATATTGCAGTAGGCTCGACGAATGGCTACGGTGCATCGGGTACAGATATTTTTGTCTGCAAAATGAATGAAAGCGGCGTGGCGGGCGACTGTCTTGAAACCAGCTTAGGGCTTGTAAACCGCTCTCTGACAACAACTAACCCAACTTTTGCACTTTCTAATACCGACTTTCCACCCATAGTATTGCCCGGTGCGGGCACTATTGCGGCTGTTCCTCTTGCTTCTTTTATGCTTTGTCGTTCTATTGATTCTGGAGACCCCTGCGACCAGAGTACAGAAGGCACGGACTTTTTACTAGGTTTCATGGAGCAGATTACCACAGCGCGCTCTTTGAGTATGCACATGACTTCCCGCTTCAATGTGCGCGGAACAATTTACGTAGGCAATACATTCCATTCAAATTTTTCAGTACCAGCAAGCGGGTCTTTCGGAACGGGTTCCTTGTCTTTGGCTTTGTTTGAAAACCTCAACTCAGGTCTTATTCAAAACAAAGCCGTTAGGGTAGTTACAGACACGCTCATTAGCCTTTTTGCATGGGACTATGCAACAGCCTCTTCCGATGCGTCTTTAATATTTCCTACTAAGCTGTTAGGTAAAAAATACTACCCAGTAGGCTATCACCCCAACAATACAAGCGCTGGCTGGCAACGGAATAGCGAATTTCTGATAGTAGCGCGTGAAGATAACACCGTCGTAACCATCAAACCCAAAGTGGTAACCAGAGATTTAAAACCTGCTGGTGTGTCTTACAATGTTATTTTAAACAAGGGGCAATCGTACCAAGTACAGTCTGCGCACGTTACAAGCCCACCTTTTGCAGCAGGACAAGGCGATTTGAGTGGCTCTTTGGTTACAGCTGATAAGCCCATTGTGGTTATTGGTGGAAACTACCGAACGATTGTTCCAAACTTGGCTTCTGTAACCTGCTGTCGCGACAACATCTATGACCAGATGCCGCCTACCCAAACATGGGGCAGAAAGTTCATAACCGTTCCGTACAGAACGCGAGGTTGGGATATTTTTCGTATAGTGGGTGGCTATAATGGCACCAGTGTAACCATAGATGGTATAGGAACGATTCCTCTGAACGACGGCGACATTTACGAGTTTAATACAAATGGCTCTAATACACCGCGCAACATCGTGGCGACTAAGCCCATTGCGGTTATGCAGTTTAGCACTTCTAGTGGGGCAGATGGCATCACTGATTCAGACCCCTTTATGATTCCGCTGTCGCCATTGAACCAGACCTTCCCCGAAACTAACTTTGTGGCCTTCTTTTCGCCTATTGTCGGCTTCAAGTATTACGTTAATATTCTAACAAAGACAACCACTGTGCCTTTCATGGTATTGAATGGCGCAAGTATTTCGGCAGACTTCACGCCCATAGCCGGAACCATTTATTCCATGGCGCAAAAATTGATTCCGAGCGGCTCCTACAATCTGAATAGCGGCACCAATCCTGATGGTTTTATTGCTTATATCTACGGCTATGGCAATGCGGAATCTTATGGCTATTCGGCTGGCGGTAAGCTAGAAGTTACGCTGGACATTGGCCCAGATACTACCTTTTGCGTAGGCGATAGCTACCGCTTAGATGCTGGCGAGGGCTTTGAAAGCTACGAGTGGAACGAAAACCCAGCTCTTAATGGTCAGTTTTTGACTGTAGATACCACAGGGGTTTATATCGTTAAAGCAACAGACTTCAGTGGTTGTATTCGCTTTGATACTGCCATAATTACCTTTGTGCAGCCACCCGTAGATATTAAGCATGACGGTATTTCCAAAGATACGGTAAGAATTTGCAATACCGCAGGCCCACAAGTTTTGAATGGGTGCTTACCAGGATATGATGCCAGTAATAGCTTTCAATGGACTGAAGTGGGGGTTGGCACTGTCGGTACAGCCTGCTCGCTCACGGTGTCCAACTATTCGGATACTACGCGATACATTTTGCTAGTCCGAGATGTGAATGGCATAAGAACCTGCCTGAATCGAGACACCATAACAGTTATCTTCTTTCCTTCGGCAGATATTCAGCTAGGAGGTATTTCTTATGATACCATCAAGTTCTGTAATTCGGACGGCGAACAACGCTTAGATGCAGGACGACCTCCTGGTGTTTTTTCTGTCTTCTATGAATGGAGACAGCTCCCAGCAGGTACACTCGTAAGCACAACCAGTGTTTTAACCGCCAATGTCTTTTCTGCCACTACTTTCTATGAGGTGTCTATTTCCGTGCCCGACAATCCGCTGCTTTGCCCGCCCAAAGACACCATTGCTGTAACCTTCTACCCTAACCCAGAGGTGGACATCACCCTTGCAGGTGTAGCAGCCAACCGTTATGAGTTTTGTAACTCTGATGGCTCTAAAACCTTGAGCGGCGTACATCCCACACACGCGGGCAAACCAATTAGTTACAAATGGTATATCAATAGCAATTATGCTACCCCTGTTGCAACAACTCCTACTTTATCCGTATTTACTGCTTCTTCCTCTGCTGTTTATACAGTCGTTGTCAGAGATAATTCTGATACCACTTTCTGCGAAAAAGCAGACAGCGTAGTGGTGGCATTCAATCCTAACCCAATCGTTAATATTACGCATTTGGGTATTCTCAAATCTTTAGTGGAGGTTTGTAATTCTGCTGGTGCACAAACCGTGAGCGCTGCTCACCCAAGCCATACAGGCCGCGCCACTTACCAATGGCGAAACCTAACCACACTTGCTGTTTTGAGTACTAGTAGCACTTTAACCGTTAATACACCAGGTGCATCTTTCCAATATGAGGTCTTGGTTACTGATACTGCACAAGTTACAGACTGCCAGAGCCGAGATACGGTTAGGATAACTTTCAATCCAAACCCAGTAGCCAGTATTACTTATTTGGGCGTACCGCGCGATACCATACAAATTTGCGATAGCGACAGCACGGAAATCATTAGCGCAGCGCACCCAAGCCATGCGCCTGGCCAAATGACGTTTCAGTGGAATGACATCACCACGCCTACTTTGAATATTGGAACGGCCAATACACTTACCGTGAGCAATTATTCTGCAACAAGGCGTTATGAAGTCATTATTACCGATACCTCAAAAGTTACGCGCTGCCAGAGTCGGGATACCATAACGGTCATTTATAACACCAATCCACGTGTGAGCATACAGTTTGGTGGCATACCAACGCGCACGATTAGCTTCTGCGATAGCGACGGCGCTAAAACCTTTACGGCGCTCGGTACACCAGCCGCTGCAGTTAGCTACCAATGGAATAACCTGACCTCGGGTGTAACAAGCATTAGCACAACAGCCACTTTGGTAGCCAATTTATTCTCTGCCACTACCGATTACGAAGTCATTGTTACTGACATCACAAAGCCTACAAATTGTACGCACCGAGATACTATCCGAGTTATCTTCAATACCTTACCCACGGTCAATATTACGCATTTAGGAGTTGTTAAAGACACCGTTCAGATTTGCGATAGCAACGGCCCACAAGTATTGAGCGCTTTGCACGCTTCGCATGGTATAGGCCAAATGACTTACCAATGGAATAATTTAACATCTGGTGCAATGGCTATTGGCTCTGCACCTACGCTGACTGTGGGTGTACTTTCTGCTACTACGCGCTATGAAGTGGTGGTAACGGATACCTCTCAAACAACAGATTGCGTTCGTCGAGATACCATCACGGTTATTTTTAACACCAATCCTGCTGCGGATATTCAACATTTAGGAGTTTCTAAGTCTCTTTTAGAACTGTGCGATAGCAGAGGCGCACAAACGCTTACGGCCTTGCACCCTACGCACGTGCCAGGGCGAATCAGATATCAATGGAATAACCTGACTGCTGGCTTGACGAACATTTCTACTCTTGCTACCCTAACTGCCAATTTATTCTCTGCTTCCACGCTCTACGAAGTGATTGTTACAGACACCGCTCAGGTTACGGACTGCGCCCGCCGCGACACCATTCGCGTTACGTTCTTCCCGAACCCTGTAGCCAATATTACACATTTAGGTGTGTCGCAGTCTAGTTTAGAGTTCTGTGACCGCGAAGGCGCTAAAACTATTTCGGCTGCTCATGCCTCGCACGGTGCAGGCATTACCTACCAATGGAACAACTTGAGCTTAGGAGTACCCAACATTGCTTCTACGCCTACTCTAATAGCCAATATCTTCTCCGTCTTAACGGTTTACGAAGTGGTGGTAACGAATACTGCCCAACCTACTGCTTGCGTTAGTCGCGACACGATTAGGGTTCGTTTTAATCCTATGCCTGTGGTCAATATTACGCACTTGGGCGTAGCACAGCGCAACTACTTCTTCTGTAACAAAGATGGCGCTAAGCTCATGCAAGCGGCCAATGCTACACATGGGGTAGGCCGCATGACTTACCAATGGAACAATCTGACCTCGGGTGTAATGGGCATTGCCAGTACGTCTGCTTTGATTGCCAACGGCTTCTCGGCCAGTACAACCTACGAAGTTATTGTACGCGATACCGCTCAAGTAACTGATTGCGAAACCCGCGACACTATCACGGTTGTCTTTACACCAGAACCTTTTGTGGATATTGTTCACAACGCCACAACACCCGATACTGTAGAACTTTGCGACTTGGCGGGTGCACAAACGCTCAACGCCGCCCACGCATCGCACGTGGCTGGAACAGTAACTTACCAATGGTATAAAAATACAGATTTGACGACCGTCATCTCGTCTGCTCCAAGTATTGTGGCTAACGAATTTGGCGCAACAACCACTTATACAGTCGTAGTAACAGACGTTACGAACGTGGCGCGTTGCAGCAGCCGCGATACGATTGTAGTGAAGTTCAACCGCAATCCAATTCTGAATATCAGACACTTAGGCGTTGCTGCTGATACCTTCAGGTTCTGTAATAGCGAAGGGGCACAGCCTTTGAGCGCACTACACGCCTCTCATACAGCTGCTTTTACTTATGAATGGCGCAACTTAACCGCAGGAGGAGCTATTGTAGGTACGGCAAGCAGTTTAACGGCTAACCTCTTTACAGCTTCTACCCTTTACGAAGTAACGGTAGAAGACACCAGCTCACCGCTGAATTGTGAAACCCGCGACACTGTTTTGGTAATTTTTTCGCCAAATCCTACTGGTTTCATTACCCATTTGGGCGTGAGCAAGGATACAGTAAATGTATGTAACAGCGCTGGCCCACAGATGCTGCAAGCTATGGGGGTTACACCTCTGACTGCCTCTTACAAATGGTTCAGAAACGGAGTATTTATGACTGGTGCTACGGGTTCGTCGGTTGCGGCTAATAACTTCGCCCTGGGTGGAGTGCCAAATACGGCCGTTTATGTATTAGAAATCAAAGATTTAAGCACACCTAAGCAATGTGCAAAGTATGATACCATTCGCGTTACCTTCAACCCTGCACCTGCCCTTAGTATGCCTGATGTTACTATTATTTGCGACACCGTTGGTAAAGTAAAAACAGACTTATCGGGTATGCTTTATACTTGGACAGGGCCACTCGGTTTTACCGCCACAACACAGGAAATTATAGTAGAGAACGAGCAGGAGGGCTGGTTCTATTTGACTGTAACGAACCCCGCGACAGGTTGCTTCTCTAGAGATTCGAGCTTTGTGCGCTTCTCCAAGCCACCAAAGGCTATCATTACTACCAGCTCGCTTTATGCCTGCGAAGGAAAGCCAATTACACTCTATGGCAAGCATTTTACACACGGTTCAGGCATTCGCTACTTGTGGTCTACTGGCGCTACGACGGATAGCATTGTGGTGAGTGGTGGCACGGGTACTGTAAGCATTACTTTGACGGTTATTGATGACAGTACAACGTGCAAATCTACTGCAACAAAAGCCATTGAATTTAAGCCAAATCCAACCATCGTACTGCCTGATGTGATTAGAATTTGCGCCCCCGCAGACTCTATTGGCCGTACCTTAACCCCAGGATTTGCTTATCAATGGACAGGCGCTGGCATGGTGAAACCCGACAGCATACATCGAATCGTTTTGGTGAATAAAGAGGGTTTCTATACAGTAACCATGACTGACCCATTAACAGGCTGCTTTAGCAAGAAAACGATTTTTGTACAAATGGATGCAAGGCCGAAAGTAGGTATCAAAGACACCATGCTTTGCAATAGTCAAAAGCCATACAAATTAGTAGCAGTGGACTTAACACACGGTACTAACATTAAGTACAAGTGGTACAATGCGCTTGCGCCTACAGTGGGTATAGATACCAACGGTGTACTGAGTGTCATGGCTGCCGGCACATATATTGTGGAAGTGAGCGACATCATAACGGGTTGTAAAAGCCGCGACACTGCTACGGTAACCTTTAACCCCGACCCTAACTTTAATATTGTGGGCTACGACGGGCCACTTTGCCAAGGACGGGATACTCTTTCTGTACTTGCTACAAACCTTGTAGGCATGACTATTCAATGGTTTGGGCCAGGCATTGTGGGTGCTACGGATACCACCTACGCCGTTGTCAATCAAACTGGTACTTATACCGTAGTTGTTACGGATACTACCAAAAAGACACGCTGCCAGACTATCAAGAGCATAACAGTCTTTATCAACTTGAAGCCGAAAATCAATTTGGCAGAGGATACGGTTATTTGCGACCGTACGCCTTTGGTACTTGATGTGCTAGATGCCTCACACGTGAATAGCGTCATTTACGAGTGGCGAGACCTCCGCGATGGCTCTGTTCTCTCTGATTCTAACCGTTTGGTTTTGGACTTTGCCACCATGAGTAATCCTAGTTATGCGGTCATTCCAATAGAAATTAGCATAACAAACGGGATTTCAAGCTGCTTTAGTAAAGATACTATCAATGTTCGCTTTGACAGAAGCGCCAAAGCTAGCATAGATAAAAACGTCTCTGAGATGTGTTTAGGCCAATCTTTAGAAATAAAAGCCTCGGGTGGTACGCGCTACATTTGGACAACAGGCGATACAACTGCAAGTTTCATCTTCAAACCAGATACAGCTGGCCTCTACTACTTTGCTGTCCAAACTGATTTCAGAAACGTCTGTTCGGCAGCCTTTGAAGAGTTTTATGTATTTGTTGCAGATAAACCTAAGGCCAATCTGCCTGACTCTGTAATAGTTTGCAACAGTTCTGAGGTGATTCTGGACGGCTTTAACTTTGATAATCCTTACCGAACTATTTATGAATGGAAACAACTAGAAACGGGCGTTATACTCTCAGATTCTGCCGTTCATGTGGTCAGGTTCAGTGATTACAACACCTACGACCCATTCCGAATCCAGTTTACAGCGCAGGATAGCGGTGCTGGTTGTGCCTACATAGATACTGTTTGGGTTAAGTTCGACCGCTCCTCAGAAATAGAGATTTTGAAGGATTATCCTCAAAAAATTTGTATTGGTGAGTCTGTAACCTTTACGGCACGTGGCGGAACAAGCTATCTCTGGAATACGCAAGACACCAGTGCAAGCATTACCGTAACGCCAAAACGAATTGGCTTACAACGCTTTATTGTAGCGGGTCGCTATCCAAACGAATGCAACTCTACTGCCGATACCGCTTATGTGATGGTGAATCCGCTGCCGCAAATTAGGGCGCATTGGGCAGATACCGTGAGTATTTGTGTGGACGACAGCGTAACACTCGTTCCTTCGGGTGGTATTCGTTACGAATGGAAGCACGACCCGCTTTTGAGTGGTAATATTCGTGTCAGTCCGCCTAAGAGCCGAACCTACTATGTGATAGGCACAGACAAAAATGGTTGCACAAATACCGACTCTGTTTTTGTGCAGGTTACGCCAACGATTGACTTAGGCCCAGATATTCAGAAATGTAGCGGCGATGTGGTAACGATTGGTCAGGTTAGTCCTGTACTACCAGCCAAGTATCTCTGGTTCCCAGGTGGCGATACAACGGCAACCATTCGTGTTACAGAGTCAGGCAAGTACGAAGTCATTGTAACGGTGGATAGTTGTACGTATAGCCGAAGCATCAACGTCAACTTCAAACCTTATCCAATGCTGCGCTTAGTGGCAGATACTACACTCTGTTTTGAGTTTGGTCCCGAAGATAATTTCAGCCGAACACGCAAGCATACGCTCCGCTACCAACTGCTCAATAAGAACGACAGCATTGAATATACGTTTATCTGGTTAGACAAAGACAGCACTATTCTTGCCATAGGCGATTCGCTCGTCATAGACGAAACAGGCGTTTATACAGTAAAGGTGATGGCGAGGTATCCGAATCCGTGTCTGACCGAAGATAGCATCAGAGTTAGTGAGGTTTGTCCACCGCGTATTTTTGTGCCAACGGCCTTTACGCCCAACAAAGACAACCTTAATGAATACTTTGAAGTTTTTGGCAAGCACATAGATAAGTTCACAATGACTATTTATGACCGCTGGAACGAAGTGATTTACCACTTAGACGCACCAGACTTTGACGCAATCCAAGATGCAGAATGGTGGAATGGTAAGTTCAAAGACAAGGAGATGCCTGTTGGTGTGTATTTCTGGACAATCAACTACCAGACGGACGACATTGCCACAGATGGTGTAGATGACCAAAAAATGAATGGTTCATTCACCTTAATCAGGTAAGAAATGATTGTTTAAAACAAAAAAAGGCTGTCCAGAAATTGGGCGGCCTTTTTTTCTGCTGTGTGTATAAAAGCAAAAACTTTTGACTTTGACACCCATCAAGTTTGAACAATAGACAAAGAGGGCTTTGCATTGCCCATGACACCTGTTTGTACAGAAAATTTGGTTGTTTGGCTCTTAAATTTGGTGTTAAACCCTAAAAACGCTTACATTTGAATCGCCTATTACTTTTCTGCATAAAAAACCTCCTGCCAATACCACAACGCAATGACTACCAACAGTAACTCTACTAATAGACTACCAGACTTAGACCTGTCTAAAAACTATATCTTAGCCGAACGTTGGTTGGCTTGGTTCATGATTCTGGCCTTGTTCGTAGGTGCTTGGATAGGGCTTTGGGCTGTCGACGCACCAAAAAATGCTGTTGAAAGTGCTATATCTGCGGATTTTCAATATCCGATGGCCTTGAAGCATTTGCAAACTATTTGCCAAAAGCCACATAGCATGGGTACGGCGGAGCATACCCGCGTTCGTGAGTACATGGTGGGCTATCTGCGTCTGCTTGGGGTAGAGGTAGAAGTGCAGGCGCTTCCATTCGTAGAGGAGTATGAGCGAGCAGGCACTTCAGTTTTGCATATTTTTAAGCCTCATAATGTGCTTGTTAGGCTACGTGGCACAGATAAAAATGCACAGACTGTTCTGGTAGCGGGGCACTATGATTCCGTTGAACAGGGGCCTGGTGCCTCCGATGACGGCGTGGCAGTCGCCTGTATGCTTGAACTTATACGCCTTTTAAAAGTAAACAAAATACCGCTCAAAAATGATGTTGTCTTTCTTTTTTCAGACGGCGAAGAGATAAACCTACTGGGTGCAAAGACCTTTATGCAGCATGAATGGGCAAAGAATATTGGTTTTATCCTCAATTTTGAGGCAAGAGGCTCTGAGGGGGCACCTTTGTTGTTTCAGACCAATGCCAACAACTTGGCAGCCATCAACGCTTTTGCGGAAGTAGTGCCATTCAGGCAGGGCAATTCTGCCGCGGTGGAAGTCTATAAAATGATGCCAAACGGAACTGATTTTATGGTTTTTGAGAGCCTCAAAAAGCAAGGACTCAATTTTGCGTTCATTGGCAATCACCCCGCCTACCACACCGTTCAGGACAACGTTCAGAACTTAGACAAAAATACGTTTGCAACCATGGGGCTTAATATGACTGCCCTTGTTAAACACTTTGCGAACACTGACTTGACAAAGATAGAAAGCGAACAAGATGCAGTATTTTTCCATGACGGCTTAGAGAATTTCTGGTATTGGCCAGCCTCTCAGAGTCATTGGGCTTTTAGTATTTTGGCTGTTGGCCTGGCAGCTTTGATTCTTATAGGTCGCCTTTTGGGCAAATTTTATCTTACCAGTGTCTTCCTTTGGGCTTTTTTGACGCTTTTTTATGCAGGTTTGGCTGCACTTTTAGGTTGGGGCTTTTGGGAGTTTGTTCTTAAAAGCACGCACCCCCATTTGGGTGAGGCAGTGCATGGTGCGGTGTATGCCAGTGAGTATTTTTTGATGGCTTTTGTTCTGCTCATTGAAGGCATCTTGCTGATAATCATGCAGATTTTTCATAAAAAGGAGCGCAGCGCTGATGCACAGGCAGGAGGCCTAATAGTATGGTTATTGTTAAGTGCCATCTGTAACTTTAAATTTGTAGGCGTTTCCTACATTGTGCTTTTGCCTACTGGTTTGGGGCTTGTTGGCTTATTTTTGGCTGTTTGGTTTGAGGATATGACCAAGACAAAGTGGCTGAGTGGCTTATTGCTGATTCTGCCCGCGCTTGGCGTAGTATTTTTGGCCAGTCCATTTTTAGTGTCTGTTTTGCAAGCGCTTACGTTTAAACTAGTAGCGGCTCTTATGTTGCTTTATGCACTGTTTGCGGGCGCATTAAACGGCATACGCACTTGGATTTTGCAAAGGCTGGGCTGGGGTGCTATCTGGTTAGTCCTTTTGAGTGGTAGCATGGCTTTACTTTGGGCAAGTCTTAATTCTTTTTACAGCCAAGACCAAAAAAGACCGAATAGCCTCTATTTTATGGCGGATTTGGATAAAAAAGAGTATGCGTGGTTCTCGGGTGATAGCCGCTTAGATGAGTTTACAACGCAGTTTCTTGGCAGCACACCCGAAATAGGCAATCTTTCTTCTATTTTTTCTGATATAAACAAGCCTCAATTCCGTCAAAAAGCTGATACAGTCATTATGGATACCCTTATCTCGCAGTTATTTGCCCCTGAGATACGAGTACGCGAAGTTAAAAAAATGCCGAATGGCAGCCTAGAAGTAGATTTTGATTTTGTTTCGGCCAGAGCAGCCGAGCATACACATCTCTACATAGCGGGCGAAACTCTGCCCGAGTCCATTCAAGTAGCCGATACAGTGATATGGCGCGCCATTAACAAGCCTAGTCGTCATATTGCGCTCATTAATTTTGAAGGCAGCGAGCGATTCGTTTGGACTTTGCCCAAGGGACAAAACATTCGTTTTAAAGTGGTGGAAGGGAAATTAGGCTTAAATGAGGTTGCATCAGGCAATTACAAAGCCCGCCGTAAATCCATGATGCCAAGCCCCAATGTGCGGACTACTGACCATGTTTACGTCATTAAGTCCTATGATATAGACCCAAGCCAGATAAAAATGCCAGACAAAGAAAAGTTGGGCTTTCAAACCAAAAACAGCAAGAACAAATAATCATTGAGGTTTTACGACGGTGTGTTTGACCTTGCGCAAAATGTTCCAAAGACTATCTTTAGTCTTTCGGGCTGTATTTAGCATTCTGTACTTTGTTATTTGCATGGCGCTCATATAGCGTGTATTGAAATAGACCGCATCAGCAAAATAGCCGCTGTGATAGGTGTATTTGATGAACACAAAGCCAGAAAGCGTTAAAAATGCGTTCAGTTCTGCAAACATGGCCTGTCCCTTATAAATTTCAAAAAACTCTACTTCGGTTTGAATACTCTTAACGGTTTTAAGGTAGGCTTTCATGCCTTTGAGCGCCATGAGCTCAGCCCCCTGAATATCCATCCACATCAAATCTATGCCATTTATATTGTTTTCGCGCAGAAAAGTGTCTAGCGTAGTGGTAGGCACTTGAACTTCTTTCTGAATATATTTTTCTTTAGGATATTTTCCGCTTGCTTTGAACAGTGAAGAGGCTCCAGGATTGCCGTCTGCCCAAACAGTCTCTGTTTTATCAGTATCAATAGGGTAAAAAGTAATATAGCCGTCGGTATCGGAAACAGCCTTTTCTATAAGTGTGATGTTTGGGTAATTTTGGATGGCTTCGCGGCATTTGGGCAGTGTGTGTGCATTACACTCAAAAGCGTATATATTGGCGTGCGGAAATTTTTTGGCAAAGCGTAGGCTCTCCTGGCAGTCGCGCGCACCCAGCTCAAGAATAGTTTTGGTTTGTTCAGGTCGCACAATTTCTGCTGAAGTAAGCACGAAGTTATCGAGGGTATCCATCATAAGTTTCTATTAAAATTTTTATTTGGTGTATAAATGCAGAAAGTGGTTTTTAGAAAGTATCATCAGGCTGCACTTACCTTGTATTTACTAAATACGGATAGGCAAATATACAAAATAATAGCCAATGGAACACCGTCAAACCGCAAAATAGCAAGACACAGCAAAGCGCCAATGATTAAAACATAGCGTGAATAATTGCTCTTCCAATCAAATGTTTTGAACTTTAAGGCCAGAAGCGGGAGTTCTGCTATCATCAAGTAGCTCATAGTCAAAGTAATGGCCGCTAGTATATGAAAAATTTGTAAGTATTCTGCCAAATAGCCCTCATGTGCAATGATAAGCGGAAATGAAGCAATCAGTAGGGCATTGGCAGGGGTAGGAACACCAATAAACTGCTCGGACTGGCGCGTGTCAGTGTTGAACTTAGCCAAACGAAATGCTGCAAAGGAAGCCATTATTAAGCCTAAAAGTGCCCATTTTGCCGATAATTGTGTGGTACTTAGGGCATTCGTCATCAAGGTGTACATGATAATTGAAGGTAAAACTCCAAAAGTTACACAATCCGCCAACGAGTCTAGCTCCTTGCCTATGGGGCTAGTAACCTTGAGCATACGTGCCGAGAAGCCATCAAAGAAATCAAAAATAGTAGCCAGAACAATCAAGTAAGCGGCTTCGGTGGGAGAGCCCGCCAAACAACGAATGATACCCAAAGCTCCACAGCTTAAATTGCAAAGCGTCAGTAAGTTTGGAATATGTTTTTTCATAGAGTAGTCTCATTTTTAGCTGTTTGAGGTTTATTTTTTTGATTCACGTTTGCAAAATAAAGCATAAGCGCCAGCGCCAAACCACCAAAAATAAGCACAGTTAGCATCTGCGAACCATGTATCATTAAGGCAAAGTAGTCGCCTATGGCTTTACTGATGCCATAAGCCTGCACACCGCCCGACACCAGATAGTGATAAACACCTATGCCACCCTGAACGGGCACAGCCATTGCAATACCACCCATAGCCAGTACCGTAAACCCGCAAAGCCAGTCTAAATGAGAGGTTTCTGGTATAGCAAAAAACAAGACATAAGTCATGTAGTAGTAGCAAATCCAAATAACAAAAGTGTGTACTAAGTAGGCTAGGCGCGAAGCGGCATCAAGCGCCATGATGCTCAAGAAACCTTCTTTGATGCCATTCAAAAAGCCTAATATCTTTTTTACAAACGCTATTTCTAACAGTTTTTTTCTAAAAAAGTAGAGAACAGAAGCCACAAGAGCGATAGGAACAAGCAAATAGGCCAAAAAAAGCAACTTTTTTTGATATGCGTCTTGTTGCCCACTGAACTGGCTGCCCAAAAGCTCAGAGAGCCTGTCCATTTCCCAAAAAAGCGTAAAAATAACTGCTGAAAGCACCATAATTAAATCTACGGCACGTTCTGCCACTACCGTCCCAAAGGCCTTTTGGAAGGGAACATTATCTGTACGCTGAAAAATCAAGCAGCGGCTCACTTCGCCCATGCGTGGCAGCACCAAATTTGCGATATAGCTCACCAAAACAGACAAAAAGGCTCTGAACACAGAGGTTTGATAACCCAAGCC
Organism: Cytophagales bacterium; assembly: GCA_013299045.1. Lineage (GTDB taxonomy): Bacteria > Bacteroidota > Bacteroidia > Cytophagales > Bernardetiaceae > RDZD01. Next base: position 194,559 of record JAAFJX010000005.1, read on the forward strand.
TCGCAGCGTAATAACCCAGCGCCAGCCTCTGCTAAAATGACTTATCAATGAAAGCGAGATGGATAGCGCTATCCAGTTAAAATTAGCCTTGCTAAGGTCTGAAAGCAATTTTTCAAAATCTTGGCCTTTATATAAATACCAAAAAATGCCTAACGCTAAAAGGAGAGATAAGCCGTATTTTATAAAATCGCCAAAAGATAGCTTCATAGAAAGAGGGTTAATGAAGCGCAAATTTAGCAATTCTAAACGTTTTGTGCATCTTTTAGTACAACTAAATTGCAAAATTAGCGCATAACCCTTTGGGGCTTACTTGCTGCCTTTTAATTGCGCCTTGAGCTTATCAAACTCATCTTTTTTGTGCTTCTTCAATAAAGCATCATGTTCTTCTACCCATTTCATTTGCGTAATATCGCCTTTGGGGTATTTGTCTTTGTAATACACATACTTAACACCAAGCTGTTCAAAGGAATCAAAATAAATATCCTCCAAGATGACAAAGTTTTGTGTAACGTTAGCCCTAAGCTCACGGAGTTCGCTTTGCTCAGACATCACGATGGCTTCAATACCAGCTATTTCAGCAATCGTGATACTTTCGCCTTTGGGGGCTTCTTGAAGTTTTTTCTGAAACTCTTTAAAGGCTGTTTCGTCAATAAAAACGCCGTCGGTTTGTTTCTCTTTAACTTTGATACCAATAACATTTTCATTGTCAAGAATATGGCGTAGCATCAATTCTTGTTTCCAAAGGTTTAATTTTTCACGTTCCTTGGGCTGCATGGTCGTAAATTTTTTACCAGAGTAACTCTCCCAGAGCGTGGAGTCTGTAGGATTGTCCAAAAGTTTTTCCCAGATGGAAGGTTTTTTGAGAGGGTCTTCTATCCAGCCTGTGTCCTCATCTGGTTCGTCTTGCGCGTGTAGGTGCGCCGATAAACCGAATAGTATGGCCATAAATAGCGACAGTGCGAAAAACAGACGTGTTGATTTCATGCTGAAAATAAATGGGTTGTCAAACAAATTATTGGCTTAGCCAAAAACCTTTAAAGAGAATAGAGACAAGTTAATTTGCGTGCAAAGTGCTTCAAATCTACTTCACTTATGAATAAAAACAAAGTACTTGGCACAAATATTTATTGCTCTATACACGCCACTTTAAGCGATACTCCATTATTTTATCAAAGATAAGTTTTATCTGGCGGTCGTTTTGAAGGTGCAAAGAACCTTGCGATGACTCGGCGGCGTTCCAATTAGGCGGAACTGGCGGTATGGCTCTATACAATTTGAGTAAGGCTTCTAAGGTTTGCAGCAGTTCGCCATGATGCTGTTGTTCACGATAAGGTTCTAATGCAAAAATAAGGTCGTCTAGGACGTGTTGCTGCTCCATGATGTGCGAGCGCATGGCTTCGTTGGGGCGTGAGATGTATGTACCGATTTGTAGGTAAGCCATTTCTACCCAAACACCTGCAAGAATGTCTGCGCAAAGATACTCTCTTTTGTTTTCTTTCAGATTAAAAGCCACGCTTTCAAGTTGGTCGAGTGAAGCAGTCATGAGCTTCTTACAATCTAAGGGCTTTCGGAGAGCAGCAGCCAAATGACTAGAGGAGGTATTGGCATAGCGCACAATGTCTAAATTTTGAGCGCACTGCTCGGCAGCAGCCAAATAGCTGGCTTGTGCCTCGGCCTGCGCATAGTGCGCCGAATAAGCCCAATAAGCAGCATAAGCGCCTAATTTATAAGCTGTTTCAAAGTCCGAAGCATCTGTGTTGGGTTCGCCAATTGCACATTGTAGATATCGGTCTTGGCGCGGTTTGAGCAAGGCAAAAGTAGTGAGCGGCATGGCCGTAAGCCCATCTAGAGGTGAAAGTGGGTTCTCACTCATAAAATAAGCGCTTACATCTTTTTCTGGCATGAGAGCTTGGTGGCCAGTTGTAGTGTCATTGCGCTCTAAACTGTCGTTCAGGACTGTTATCCAACCGACTCCTAAGAGTAGAAGTAGGCCAGCCCAGTAGCCAATTTTTTGCATATTCATGGTCGTAATTGCTGATAGATGTGTAAGATTTGATTTGTCTTAAACATATTTCTTTGTTTCATAACTCTCTTTGATTTAAAAAGAAAGAATGTGAACAAAGTTTGGTTTGTTGTAAGTCATTAGGGCAATATTAATGCCGAAAATATATTTTAGGCAAACAAGCCGCTAGTTAATAATAGAAATAGAGAATAGCAATAGGCGCAATCGATATTGCTGTTATCATACCTCAAAAAGTCATTAAAAAAATATTTCTGCACAGCGCACCGAGTGTTTTGGTAAGGTACACCCAATCGCGCTTGCGTAACAGTGTTTACAATTTTTGAAGGCTATTTGGTTCTGCTATTTATTTAGTTGTCCTTTAAAAAGCACATTCAATAGAGGCAAGCTAAATTTAAGGAGAATGGTTCACCAATTTTGGGAACATATTGACGGCCTTTGATAGACTTCTCTACTTTTTGCCTTGATGCAGAACTGAAGCGCGAGCTGAAAGTTCCTAGGGCATAGCAAAAAAATCAAGCCTCGCAAAAGGCCAATTTAGATGAAAAATAACTTTTTTCATCTAAACCAGCGAATGGCTTTTTCTTTGATTCATTCTTTTACAAAACATGATGACACAGAAAACCTCACCCTCTGACCTTTGAGCCATTCGCTTTTGTCTGATGCGAGGCATGGCAGGCCGCAAGAAGCGTTGAGGTTTTGCCAGTTATTTGACAAAATAGGCTAAAAATTAAGAGATTTTGAAGGTAAAAATATTGGTTAGTTTGCTTATAATAAATACTTTATAAGTATTAAGAATAAATTATTTTAGATTATTTTGTATCTTTGCCCCCAAAACTATGGGAAGAGTTTTAACAATTAGCTTGACATCTGAACAAGAAACGGAGCTTATTAATCATCATAAAAAAAGTG
>JAAFJX010000008.1 GCA_013299045.1 Cytophagales bacterium
ACATAAAATAACCAATACATACAGCTATCAAACATTACCCAAATAAAATACCTTCAAATTGACCAGATACCAATAGTAATAAACAATAAGTACATAATCCCCGCTTTTCGGACTGCAAAAGTGGAGGTTTAACTTTAGAACACCAAACTTTTTTGATGTTTTCTTTATTTTTTTTTGCGTTTGTTTTATAAATCTCTGATTAACAGCATAAAATTATTATTCTAATCTTTCATTATTTCACCAGTTCTATCAAAGAGATGTACTTCTTTATCAATGACCACAACATATTGAAGTTCGGGGCTTGGCATTTCATCTATAACAATAGAGCTAGTTTGCTGGGGCACAACAACGCGAAAAGTCCAGTATTCAATTATGTCAGCCCTTTCAATGTCTTTTGGGGTATATTTAAAGACACTCAATAGCTTTTCACGAATAGCATTGCGAAGCTGAGGGTCTTCTATGACCTCGTACTGATTTTTACGACAGTAGACATCTTCCCAAAAAAGCCATTCCAGGCCATCAGAGAAACTTTCAAAGCCAACAAAAAACTTTGTATCCCTTCCTTCCTTGTCTTTCCATTCTGTTTTGTATTGAAAGTAGTTGTTTGTAGTGGTATCTTTCAGCCATTCGGTATCTTGCCAGTTCAGATAAGGGTAGCGCTGAGCCATATAAGATGCTATCAAGTCATCAGCGAAATGATTTGGGGTGGCGGCAGGGTTTCGCAGATTATAATTTTGGCACAAGGCAAAACGCTTGGGCGCATAGTCTGTTTGCCTATCTTCCCACATTTGCGCAGCTACTTTTGTTCTGTAAGAGAGGAGTAGCATAAGAATCATGACATAATATTTCATTTTTAGCAGAAGAATTTTGGTGTTTATTTTATTTCACGTTCTAATTCGCGGTAATATCGGGCATTTTCGCGCACAGCGGCTTTCATGCCTTCTTTGTTGTTTCCTACTACACTATTGGGTGCAAAAATCTTATCTAACTCTTTGTCAAACAAACGGTTATAACGTATGAGTTTATTTTTAAGCCCTATTTTTTCTGCTTTTAGCTCTTTATTTTCATTAAGCGCATAATCTATTTTTGCCATAAGCAACTGGTACTCGCTCTGGCAGTTGCCCAATTGTTTGGCAAGTTCGTCTCTAGACTTATCGCCAGAAAGGAGATTTTCTACTAACTCTGCTTTTTCTCTTGCCAGATTCTGTGTTTGACCAGTAGCTTCTCTGGCCACACGGTCTAGCGAATCATTGTATTGCTTGGCCCGGAGCAAATCTTGATTTTTATTATACAGTTCTTCATAAGCCAGTTTTTGCTGGGCTTGAATTTTCTCTAGTTGGTCTCCACGCCGCTCGGACTTAATAGCAAAAAACATGGCTATGATGCCAACGAAAACGGCAAAATACATGATGACCTTATTGATGTTGGCAGCACGCTCTCTGCGTCTTTTAGCTTTTTCTACGGCCTTGATGCTAAGGCGTATAAATTCTTCTTGTAAAGCAGTAGGCCTTGGTTTTTTGTCAGTTTCCTTAGAGTTTTTGAGCCACTCCTGAGCCAGGAGGGCAGGTTCTGGTGCCAATAAATAGTCTTCTTTTTTATCGCTCTTTTCCCAATCTTGGGCTTTGGCGAGCCATTTGGTGTGTGCATTAACTTGGTTGCGGTCTACGTCTAGATTCCGCATTATTTCGCCACAGACTTCTGTAAAATCCTTATCTTTATCTTCGGCATCTACCCATTGTGTTCTTTTGATGACCTCAGGGATTTGAGCGACATGCTTTTCTGGTTTCTCAAACAGAACAGTTACAATTTTTTTGCCTGAACGGGCTGCATGGGCTACTTCTTTGATACAGAACTGCGAAGCCAATGAGTTGTCGGAAATGATTAAGAGAAAACAAGCAGCATTATTGATGCCTTTGTATATCTCTTCTTCAAAATCTGGTGAAGACTTAGCGATACTCTCTTGGTCAAACCATGTTATTTTGCCCAGCAGTTGTAATTCGTGGTTGAGTTTTCGGGCAAAATCGGCATCTGAACGAGAATAAGATATGAATACATCAGTACTTTGGTTACTTAGGTTAATTTCGCTGGCTTCAATAAACTCTTTCTGAAGAGGTAGAGGCTTATGTTCTTGCCTTGCAAGCCCTTGGTTAAAAAAAGCCTGTGCTTCAGAAAGGTTGTAACCCCGCAGCAAAATGCTTTCATTTTTGTTTTGTTTTTGCCATCGCTCAGCCTGCCACAGATACATATTATACTTTCTGAAATACTCACGGTCTCGCAGGATTTCGGTAGCAAGGCGGGCAGTTTGCTCTGCAAATATCTGTCTAATAAAAGTTGAGTCAGGCGAATTAACGATATCAGCACAATCAATAAAACTGATATTAGCAATGCTCTTGAGTTCATCGGGGAGCTCCCATCTTTCTATCCGCTCTGTGATAATGGGGATAACACGTTTATTCAAAGCCGCTGCATATTTAAGCTCCTCCATACAATGCCCTGCGGCCAATGAATTTTTGGAGAGCAATAGTACGAAGTTAGCGGCCTGCAAAATCCCGCGCTGGGTTGCACGTTCAAAGTCTTCGCCTATGCGCGAATCGGAACGATATATCCAGGTAGTAATACCTTTGCGTTTGAGCGCGTAGTTTATACGCTGAAGCAGAGTTTTATCTTTTGAAGAGTAGCAGAGAAAAACCTCAGAAAGCAAATTGTTAGCATTTTGCGTACTTTCAGAAAGGTAGTCGCAAATCAGTTCGGTGGTGGTGCAAGGCGGCTGGTCTGGAGCTATAAAATCTTCGGCAAGCCACCTGTCCGCAACCTTACGCGGTTCCCCAATGAGTAAGTATTTGGTAGCACGCCCGTGTTTGTCCCAATGCGAGGATTTAAGGAGTAACTCTGTATGCGTAGACACATAACTTTTATGCTTTTCCATCACCTTCATTACCTCGTCTGCCGCTGCATCAAAGTCGTCAATAGCTGGGAATCTAAAAGGAGCAAATGTATGCAGGTAATTCAAATTTTCGAGTTCGTCCCAGCGGTTTTCCATACTATCCGCCCAGCGCTTGAGGTCTGTTATGTCATCTACAAGCTCTTTAGCCTCTATGCGGTGGTATTTTCCAATCAAGGCATCTACCGCCACACGCTTGCTACGGTCTGGCTCGGGGACGTGCATAATTGGGATAATGCGTTTCCCGTATTTAATGGCTAATTCAATTTCTTCTAAACAGTTTTTAGACGCTACTGAGTGGGGGGCCATTACAAAAATAAAATTTTTTGCACTCCTAATGCCGTCTTCTATACTAATCCGCCATTGCTCCGAAGTAGGAATGTTCACTTTATCAAACCACACCTCGTAGCCTTGCAGCTTAAGTTTTTGAAACAACCTTGCGGCAAAAGCGATGCTTTCGCGTCTGCCATAAGAAATAAACGCATCTTTGATTATAAGCATAAATGGTGCTTTTTACTTTATTTGTGTCAATGACTGTAACGCTTAATGATTACTGATGGTGGTAAAATCAAGATAAAACTTTCAATAATGACAATAAATTTTAATTTCTACAAATTTTTGAGCAAAAGTACTCATTTTGATAGTAACACCAAGCATAGAATTATTATGCCTGAGGCTAAGACAAAAAAAGAGACCATCATTCAAGACGGCCTCTTTTTTTGATTTCAACTCTCAGCAAATTTATTCTACAACAAATTTTTTGATATAGTTTTTGCCATTACTCATTACTTTCAAGAAGTAGGTGCCGCGGCTCACGTTAGCCAAATCAATAGATTCGCTCAGCGATGCACCACTAACGTTTACTTTGCTGGTGTAACAAGTTCTGCCAAGTACGTCCATTATCACAATTTGTGCTTCTTTAGCAAGAGCTTCGTCTTTTAAATTGAGCTTGAACAGACCCGTGTTTGGATTAGGCAATACTTCAAAGACAGTTTCAGACAACTCATCTTCACTCACAGGGCTATTAGCCACGCCAGCTAGACCTCCCGTTGCACCACCACAGAAAGATGTTTGTACTACTCTGGCGGTTCGCCCTTTGTAAATAGTAACATCAACGCGCAACTCTAAGCTAGGGTCGGTTGTACTAACCATAAATACCTCGCCATTTTTAGAGTACAAAATATTTGAGCCAGAACGTTCTACTCGAAGAATATCGCCAGGCAGCGCAAAACCAAATGATTCAGTTTTAACACCATTCTCACTCACGACAATCTGCCCCCCAGCGTACATGATACCATGATTAATCCAATTATCATCGTCGCCAATATTGAGATTAGAAAGTCCAATGATATAATGCGTTGTGCCGTTGGCTTCGTCTATATGAAACTCTACCCAGCCATTCACATCAGGAGCAAGACGGTTCGTTGAGGCTGCACCAGAATTCCACATCCCAGCAAATGGTAGCACACGCTCTAGGCCAAATTCAAGTGGTGTTACACCAGATAAATCCTCCCACAAAACAGCATTGCCAATTTCATAATCACGCGAAACAAACTCACCACTTGCATCTTCTACAAAAGCAGAGTAGAAACCAGCGCTCAAACCGCTCACAGATAAATCCGTAGAACCAGTACTCCAGTTTACACTATATGGCGCTTGCCCACCCGATATACTCAGGTCTATGCTTCCTGTTGTTGTTGTCCCGCAGCTAGTTGGAGTTACTTTACCCACCACACGCAAGGGATAACAGAAGGAGGTTCGCAAAACAGGCGTGCTGCCTTTCAGCAACAAAGCATTGATAGAAAGCGACTTACTTTCATCAATTAGCGTAGTATAAATGAGTGTGCCATTGCGATAGTAGTTCATATTGCCTCCTTCGCGGCTCACGCGCAGGCGGTCGCCACTAACAGCTGGGCCTACAGGAATAAGTGTGCCAGCGCTGCGTATGACCAAAGAACCAGAGGTATGTATGAAGCCATCTTCAGCAGTAGATAAGCTACCCACTCCCAAATCAAAGGTATTCAAACCAACAGCATAACCATTGCCAGTAGCTATGGCCTCAGTAGTAAACTCTACCCAGCCGTCTTCAAAAGGTTGCATTGTATTACGAGAAATAGCGCCGCCTGTCCAGCCTCTGCGTGAGCCTGTTTTCGAAAGCCTGCCTTCAGCATCAGCAGCTACATCTTGGAGAATCTCCCAGATAACTGTCGTGCCTACTGTGTAGGTCTGCGTAACCACATCGCCATACGCATCGGTGAGTGTAAGTGTATATTCGCCAGGCGACAATCCCTCTATAGAGTCTGCTGTAGCGCTAGTGTTCAAGGTACTTGCACCTGTAGACCACACGTAATCATAGTTAGAATAACCAAACTCTACATTCGCTACAATTTTGCCGCTAGGCGTACCCTCACAAGATGTATTAGAAATGATAACAGGAGCAATATGTGGCAAAGCTCTGAATGAAGCACATACTTTTGGAATGCTTCCACTTAAAATAGAAGCATCAATCACTGCACTCAAACTCGCATCAGTGGTAGAAGTATGTACAGTACTGCCGTTTACTTTATAGAGTATAGAGCTACCCATACGTTCTATGCGAAGCACATCACCAATATTAACGCCACCATAAGTAAAAACATCACCTCCCATTTCCATGACTTTGAGGTTACCAGCAGCAAAGTAGAAGCCATGTGCAATAGTAGTTTCAGTTTCATTGACGTTTGTGTTGGATAACCCAAGTACAAAGAACTCATCACCAGGAAGTTCATCAACAGTCATAGCAACCCAACCGTTTTGGAAAGCTGGCAAAATGTTATGTGAGGCTGCACCTGCATTAAAACTAGCAGACGTAGACGTTTTAACAAGCATCTCGGTAGCTGGCAAATACGCTGTATTAACCTTGTCCACCCAAACTACAGTTCCTGAACGCAGCGGTGCAACCACCGAAGCCACTGCACTACAAACTGAGTTAGATGCCACTACTGTATAGTTGCCTGGTATCAGAGTCGTATAGGTACTGCTTGTTGCCCCTGCAATATCTACGCCGTTGCGTTGCCACTGATACATCGTACCTACCTCTGAAGGAACAACCACTGCTGTCAGTGTTTGCGGGCTGCCTTGGCAAATAATGCTGTCAGGAACGCTGATACTTACAGTACAGAGGTCTGGGCAATCATCTACACTTACAAGAACCGCTGTTCTCGCACTCGCACAGCCCAAGGCCACGCTTTGTACGTAGTACGTCGTGTTTGTAAGCAAAACAGGACTAGTATAACTTGCACCAACACCAACCAACGAACCACCTACCGCTGCATTGTACCATTCAAAGCCAGCACCGACTGTCGTACTTGTGGCGGTTAATGTAGCCGTGTTTCCATCACAAATGGTTAAACCAGATGAAACAGCTGCATTTGGAACTGGGTTTATAGTAACAGTAACTGCTGCTGAAGTCCCGTTGCAACCAGTTAAGATGTTTGTGGCAATAACCGTATAAACACCAGCCAAAGTTGCAGTGTAACTAGAAGTAGTTGCACCAGCTATCGTTAGGCCATCTTTTTTCCATTCATAGCTTACTCCTGTGCTTGGCGACGCATTTAAAATGACACTACCACCCGTACAGAGCGTTAAAGAGGCCGAAGGTGTAATAACTGCAACTGGCTTCGGATTAACATTCACGCTAATGATGTTAGAAGTATCGCTACAGCTTGTGGCAGTATTAGTTACAATCACACGGTATGAACCACTCGTGCTGGCACTATATGTTGCCAAAGTAGCACCTGCGATAGATGTAGAACCATTCAGCCATTGATAAATGATACCAGCTACTGGTGTAATACTCAAATTGACGCTGCCACCCTCACAGAAAGTAGTTGGTCCACCTGCCGCTATGCCTGCCGCAGGCAGCGGATTAACAACAACAACCGTTGCTGGCGACTCGCCAACACAACCCGTAGAAGTATTGGTTACTACCACCGTATAACTACCAGCCGAAGTAATGTTGATGCTAGCCGTTGTTGCCATAGGAATCACTATGCCATCTTTTTTCCATTGAAAGGACGCACCACTTGCTATGGAAGAAGATAAGGTTACGGACTGACCCGCACAAATGGTAGTAGAACCGGCAAAAGTGATAGTAGGGGCAGGGTTCGGGTTCACTGTTACATTAATTACTGCAGACATTGCACTGCTGCAAAGCGTTGATGGGTTTGTTACAACGACAGCATAAGCACCGCTTGTTGTAGCACCCAAAGTACTACCTGTTGCTCCCGCTATCAAAGTAGCATCTTTGTACCACTGGTAGGTTACGCCAGAACTAGGCGAAGCAGTCAATGTTACGTTACCACCAGCACAAAAAGTAACAGCACCACCAGCCGTTGCGCTTGCAATAGGCAAAGGATTAACTGTAACGACCACTTCTATGCGGGCGCTCACACAGGCACCAGACGTTACAGACACCCAATAAGAGGTAGTACTTGTGAGTGCTGGCGTTGTATATGATGCACCTGTAAAGAGCAAAGTGCCACCACTGGCTGCATTGTACCAATTATACACTGGGCTAGATGCGCCACTACTGGCTGTGAGTGTTGTATTCGCATTGAAACAAATATTAACAGAGGAAGCTGTTGGTGCAGCCAACGTGCCAATATTAACCGTAACAGCCGTTCTGGTAGCGCTTGTACACCCTCCTGACGTAACTTGCACGTAGTAAGTTGTTGCAACACCCAAAACAGGCGTGGTATAAGAAGCTGTACTTGCCAAAAGTGTTCCGCCTGTTGGTGCATCATACCAGGCAAAGCTAGGTGCAGAAGCAGCGCTTGAGGCAGTAAGTGTTGCTGTATTGCCCGCACAAATAGTTGTACCTGAAGCGGTTGGTGCAGAAGGAATTGGGTTCACAATGACTGTAACAGCCGTTCGGGTAGCGCTGGTGCAACCACCTGATGCAACCTGAACGTAGTAAGTAGCTGTACTGCTCAGAGTTGGCGTGGTGTAAGATGCCGTACTTGTCAAGAGCGTTCCGCCCGTTGGTGCGTCATACCAGGCAAAGCTAGGTGAAGAAGCGGCACTTGTAGCCGTTAGTGTAGCTGTATTGCCCGCACAAATTGTTGTACCTGAAGCGGTTGGCGCAACAGGAACGGGATTCACAGTTACTGTAACAGCCGTTCGGGTAGCGCTGGTGCAACCACCTGATGCAACCTGAACGTAGTAAGTAGCTGTACTGCTCAGAGTTGGCGTGGTGTAAGAAGCTGTACTTGCCAAAAGTGTTCCGCCTGTTGGTGCATCATACCAGGCAAAGCTAGGCGCAGAAGCGGCACTTGTAGCCGTTAGTGTAGCTGTATTGCCCGCACAAATTGTTGTACCTGAAGCAGTTGGTGCAGAAGGAATCGGATTTACAGTTACTGTAACGGCCGTTCTGGTAGCGCTTGTACACCCTCCTGACGTAACTTGCACGTAGTAAGTTGTTGCAACACCCAAAACAGGCGTAGTATAAGAAGCTGTACTTGCCAAAAGTGTTCCGCCTGTTGGCGCATCATACCAGTCAAAGCTAGGTGCAGAAGCAGCACTTGTAGCCGTTAATGTAGCAGTATTGCCCGCACAAATAGTTGTACCTGAAGCGGTTGGTGCAGAAGGGACTGGGTTTACTGTTACCGTTGCAGCACCTGACTCGGAGCTACAGGGTGTTGAGCCTGTTGTCGTTACAACAACGGTGTAAGAACCCGCCAAAGTAGCGGAGTAAGTTCCAGCAATAGCACCACCAATATTGACACCGTCTTTTTTCCATTGATAGGTAACGCCAGTACTTGGAGAAGCAGTTAAGGTTACACTGCTACCCGTGCAAATTGTACTTGTGTTAGGCGTAACAGTGGCTGATGCCCCTCCTACAACGTTCACAAGTACTTCAGTTCGCGGACTTTCACAAGAACCACCGTTCACTGAAACCCAAAATGACGTTGTAGTAGAAAGGACTGAACTTGTAAAAGGATTACCCGTAAACAGAAGCGTACCACCACTAGCAGCATCATACCATTTGTAAGTTGGCGTTGCCGTACTGCTAGATGCGGTTAGAGTTATCGTATTGCCCGCACAAATCGTTGGTGGAGCTGCCACTGTTGGTGCAGTTGGCGCATTCACATTGACCACCACCTCTTCGCGGTCGCTTGGGCAGCCCGATATAGTAACCTGCACCCAATAGCTCGTTGTTGTAAACAATGCAGGAGTAGTTAGCGGCGTACCAATTCCTAGCAGTGTGCCACCAGTAGGCGCATCATACCATGCTATCATGCCTGGAGGGGCGCTAGCCGAAAGCGTAGCAGTTTCGCCTGGACAAATTGTCATATCGGCAGATGCTGTTGGCTTAGCTGGTTTTGGATTAACTGTGATGGTTTCGCCTGGAGACACCGCGCTACAACCATTAATGTTATCTACTACTGCCACAGTATAAATACCAGCGAGTGTTGCCACAAAACTGTCTGATGTCGCTCCAACTATATTTACACCGTCTTTCTTCCATTGGAAAGTTACGCCAGTGGAAGGTGAGGCAAATAAAGTAACGCTATTACCCGAACAAAAAGTTGTAGGGCCGCCTGGTGTAATGGAAGGGTCTGGTGGAACACCATTAACAACCGCCACCACACCAGATGTAGCTGCACAACCAGTGGCTGTTATAGTTGTTAGAACTTGATAGTTCCCTACGGCAGTTGCCGTATAAGTGGAGCTAATCGCACCAACAATATTTACACCGTCTTTTTTCCACTGATAGGAAACACCACTACTCGGCGAAGCGGTCAGCACCACAGAACCAGCTGGCGGACATAAATATTGCGTCGTACTAGGCGAAATACTCGGCGTAGGAAGTGGATTAATGGTTACAGTTATGGAATTGGAAGTAGTTTTACAACCATTGGCAGTGCTTGTAACTTCTAAAGTATAAACACCAGCTACATTTGCTGTATAGTTGCTTGCAATGGCACCAGCGATGTTTGTGCCGTCGCGTTTCCATTGGTAAGTAACTCCGCTTGCTGTTGAAGTTAAATTGACACTTCCGCCTGTGCAGAAAGATACAGGCCCACCTGCCGCAATACTCACCGTAGGAGATGGGAATACACTGATATAATCTGCTTTGGTTTCAGTAATTGTCCCGTTTAGGGTTAGAGAAACCGTTTTAGAGCCGCTTGTTGGATAGGTTACAATGTGAGGGCCTATGCCTGTGGCTGTGGCGGGGCTTGCACCGGCTCCAAAGTTCCATGAGTAACTTGTGATAGCGCCTGTGGAGGTACTGGTAAATGTAACTGTTCCTCCTTGACAAACAGTTGTGGGTGCTCCTGTAAAATTGGCGATAATACCACCTGGTGCTTGCAGCTCAAAATCATCAATGGCACAGCCAGCATTTACTACGCCGCCATCTGATTTAAACAAGAACCTGAAAGCTACATCGGTTGAACCCGCCAAGAAAGAAACATTAAAACTTCTTTCAGTGTAGGTTGATGCGTAAGGCGAATCAGATGTCCCCCCAAAGTGAACTGTTCCGGCCGGAAAGCCCGGTGCGCCAGCGTCCGCAGCCATGGTACGTGTGTACCAAGTGCCACCCGTGGCAGTTCCAAGTTGTGTCCATGTATCGCCTTTGTTAGTACTGTACTGTACAATGAATCCATCATAATTAGATTCTGCACGGTATTTTGTTCTGAACTTGAGCGTGTAAGTTCCAGCAGCAGCCATGTTATAGTTGGGAGTACAAAGCCAAGAATCTGTTGCATTGGCATAAGTAGTCGCTGTTAAGCCTAACACCCACGCATTAGGAGCTGAAAGCGTCCCGTTTTTACCTGCAATAGCTGATGAACCGCGTTCAAATGCAGTTCCGCTGTTCTTATCTGAACCAAAGTCCAAAAGATTGACATCAAAGTTGCCGCCGTCTGCTGGTAGATAAGGTGGTGTTTTGTCAGGCAGAACGTGTATATAGTCAGTTGAAGTCTTTGTTACAGTACCATTGATGGTTAGAGAAACCGTTTTAAGGCCAGGCGTGGAATAAGTAACCGTATGTGGGCCTGCGCCTGTGGCAGTAGCTGGAGTTGCTCCTGCACCAAAATTCCAAGACCATGATGTAGCGCCAGTGTGCGAAGCATTTGTAAACACAACGTTTTTATTGGTATAAACCAACTTCTTATCCGCATTAAAGTCTGCAAAGAGGTTCATAAATACATCAGTAGTAAATAGACCTCTGCCATGCGTTGCAATAGCTACAAGATTATCTGCTGAACGAATTTGAAGCATTTCGCAGCGTGTGTTGGCCAGCCCATTACTAGAGGGTCCCCAGTCTGGCACTGCTACTGAAATATCATCAATAGACCAAACTCCGACTTCGGTGGCTACTAAGACTTTATTAGGGTCAGTAGGGCTCATCAAAGCCCAGTTAATAGGCATATCGGGCAAATCTCCTGTTTTATTGACCCACGTAACACCGCCGTTGGTTGTTAACCAAACTTTGTTACCTCCATAGTTAGAGTAAGTTACTATGATGTGATTATCATTTGGCCCCAAAGCAATACAGTTGATATAAGCACTGGGCAGCGTATTAGATGGGTCCATATCAACAGATGTAGGTGTAGTTCCCACATCTGCTCCATCTAATCGGCGAATATTTCCATTGCTGCCAGCTACAAAAACACGGTTGGCAGTATATGGCGAGGCCGTTATGGCGGTAGGGGTTGTGCCTATTGCACCTGTGGCAACAGCAGAAGTATAGCCTGGAGTTCCGCTGATACCTGTAATTCTATAAAGTGTATTGGTACTTTGCGCACAATAGAGTACATCTCCAACGTTATCATAATCAGTTGGATTAATGAACAAACCGCCACTACCACCAGTTAAGCCACTAAATGATGCACCACCGTTGGTTGAGCGATAATAGTTATTATTGACGTAAGAGGTTATTTGATAAAGAGAATTATCTTGGTCAATATGACAAAAAGCACCATCACCGCCTGTTACCTCTACCGTAGAGTTGATACCTGGCGAGTTGTATTGGTGAGAACCATTATCTTGCGCTCCTGCCAAAAAATAATTGCCACCTGCATCATTACGAACAGCACAGGCATAAAACTGGGTTACATTGTAGTCTTTTACTCGTTCGCCAAAGGCCGGTGCGGCTACGCCAGCATTGCCTACATCGGCAGAGTAGCTAAGGCCGCCATCATTCCCAAAAATACATTCGTTTGGAAAGCCTGGGCGGAAAGCCATGGCGTGCTGGTCGGCGTGTACATAAGGTTTGCAAGCACCTGTCCAATAAGTTACACATGACCACGTTGAGCCTCCGTCAGTAGTTCTATGAATGTCAATTCCTCCCGCCAAAAGTATGTTGGGATTAGTAGGGCCAACTTGGAGAATCAGGTCGTACCAAGATTGGCCGCGAGTGAAGTGCGTACTGGCAGGGGCGCAAGAGCCTTGCTCTAAATAAAGAGGAATAGTAACTACCACAGGCCAAGTAAGGCCACCATCGTTGGAGCGTCTAAACCATTGCACGTTCCCCCCGCTGTTTTCAGCTACCGCATACATAATATTCGCGTCAGAGGGTGCGCAAGCCACTTCTACACGGAAGCCGCCTGTTCCGCCTGGATTAATGGCAGTTCCAAAAGCCGTACCTGTTACATCAGTAGAGCGATGTATAGTGCCGTTATCTCTGGCCACTATGATAGTGCCCGATGCAGTAATTTCCAAGTCCATACAAGCACCACTGACACCTGTTGGGGTCGTCCAGGTAGCACCACCATCAGCTGAACGCCGCAAACCGCTATTGGTTGCAGCCAAAACCACCCCCGTACTGGTTACAGCAAGGTCATTGACATAATAGAAAACTGTGGTGGTGGTGGAGCCTAACTGTGCCCACGTGGTTCCGCCATTCGTCGTTTTCCAAATACCACGCCCGCGCTGTGCATCTCCATTCCCGAAGCCTTCACCTGTTCCTACATAAAATACATTGGTATTAGAGGGGTCATAAGCGATAGAAGCTACTGCTATGTTATCCCAAAAGTCATTTACTTTTTGCCATGAAGTGCTCGCTAGGGTAATATCATTATTGTACCAAAGACCACCACCAACTCCGCCAGCCCATGCTTTTTTCTTTGTAGCATCGTTTGGGTCCCACATGATGGCCCGTGTGCGTCCACCTACATTATTAGGCCCACGCTCTGTCCAATTTACGCCAGGCAGTGCGCCGCGTGTGGCCAATTCATCTCTGGCATCTTGCATGGCTTTGAATCGACGTTGCGTAGGCGCATAGCCTAGGGCTGGGTCAGTCCAACGTGTTTTGTCGTGCAACATCGCCAAATCTGGACGGTCATACTTGGGCAGCTCCTTAATAATATTGTAATCAACCCTTGATAGCTTGGTGTAAGGGTGATTATTGAGATAGTCTGTCCATGCCTGTTCGCGCACTTGGGGGTCTTTGGAGCGCATTGCAGATTTAGGATAATGCTTGCGAGCATATTCTATCTCATCAAATTCCTCCAAGTCTGCTTTTGTGAGTAAAGTAACATCAGCAGGAACTTTTTTACGCACTGCCGCTATTTTTGCCGCATCTGACTGTTGCTTAACCGATGCAATAGCTTTTACCTCATTATTTTTTTCTGATGATAATGCCAAACCTTGGGGTGGCGCAACATCTGCAACGGAGTGAGCGGTGTGTGATAGTCCAACAGGCACGTCATGCCAGACTAAAGCCGCAACACCCAAGGCTGCAGCAGTTGTGCCTACAGCAAGAGCTCTGCGCCATTGTGTTTTAAATTTATCGTAGAAGTGCATAGGTTTGAATGCTTTTGTGAGGTAGATTGATACGCATAATGGTAGGAATGCGCAAATATAGTTACAGAATATTAAAAAATACAAAAAAATAATTGAATTTTAATCGTTTTTTTTTGCACTTTACAAAGGCTTTTGTCTCATTTACTAAAAGCGCCAAAAGTATTGGCAGCAGTGCTTAGATTTCGCATCAGGTGTCATCAATCACACGGTTGTGAACCATTTTGCTAAAAAGTGTTAGAGACCTGATGGATAGGGAATGTTATAGGCATCTAGATGCCATAAAATCAAGGACTTATACATATTTTTTATAAAAAAAACATTGAACAAAATTCTGTCATATAATCTTGCTCATTACGTTGTTTTTTCTTAAAAAATGGCTAAAAACACAAGAAATAAAAATTCCCAATATGCTTACTGAAATGAATTTCAGATTTGTATCTATATCAAAGTTTTTGAAAATCAACTGTAATGCAATTACAACAAGCACATGGGATAAGTAAATACCATATGAATTATCTGATAAGATTTTTGTAACAGTATTCATTTGATTAAAATATTTTTTAAAAATAGCAATAAACCCCAAGCATAAGCCAACGCATAAAAAAGATTCAACCAAGGATTCACCCCAAAGTTTTGGCAACAGTTCGTATATAAAATCTTTGAATAAAAAGATTAAAAACGCAAAGCCTAAGTAAATAAAACCCATAGATGTTTTGATGCTTTCTAGCCATTTGTTTTCATTGAAAGCAATACCCACAAGGAACAAACTAAAATATTGAGGAAGATGTGCCACTTCTATCGGTATGCCCCAAGTTACCCATTTGTCAATCGGGTAATAGTGCCGAACAAAGACGTTTGTTGGAATTAAAAATGCCAGATAAATCAAAGCATACCAGTTTTTAAATGGTACTTGGTTATGACTCTTAATGCCTATCTTATTTAATAAAAGGTAGATAAACGAGTAAATTAACAACGAAGCAACGAACCACAAATGCCCTACCGAAAGTGGTGGTTGGTTAAAATATAAATCAAGCATGAAAGTTATATAATCTGTTTTTCTGTCGCTTAAAAAAAATTGTAGTGGCGTAAAAACAACAAGCATAAAAAAAAGTAAAGGAATGCCTAATTTTATGAGCCTTTCTTGTATAAACTTCGCATTAGATTTTCGTTGTAGAGAGAAATGGATAAAATAGCCTGATATAAAAAAATAGAACCCCATCATGTAGGCCGCATTGAAAAAGAAAAATGTTGGCAAATAGTCTAATTGTTGTGCTTCGCTAAATATCCAAACTCCGCCAGTGTTTCCATAAGGCTGCCCTGCATGATGAATGACCACCATGCAAGTTAAAAAAACTTTAATCAAGTCTATATATACTAATCTGTCGTCTGATTTGCTCATGATTATAATTTGGGTCTTTCGAGAAGAGAGAAAAACAGGAAACCTTTTGTGCTTATTGCGCGCTACCTTCAAATATACAGAAAATGTAGTTCACCAGAAGCACAGCACTTAACTTGCAATATCCCCGCAATGAAGATTCACCTCTTTACAGCGGGCTTTGTCATTGGCCAAATGCAAAACACCACAAAGATTGAGGCTCTGTGGTGCTTTGTGTTTATTGAAAGCAACAATCAAATAGGCCTATCTGTACTTGAAGTTGTTCATAACGCCATTCGTGATGGTAACTGAAATTCCGCTTGTGTTACAAACCTTGCCGCTAAACTTACCACTTACCAGTTTTTTTTCTTTGTCGATGCTCGTAATTTCTATGCTACCACTCGCACTCAGCAAACAGCCTTTTGATGTAAAATTGTTTGTTAGTTTCTGATAGCTAAGCATATTAGCCGAAAGTGCATCTGTGAGCGGATACGTGCCCACTTCTGGCTTAACAGCTATAATGATGGCACTTCCGTCTGCGCCTACGCCCGTAAGGGTGAGTAATTCTACCCCCGCTACGGTTGCAAGAACCCCCTCGCTGATATTTTTAGCATTCCAGCCATTCACATCTACAGTTGCACTCATTTCCGCATTAGGGTCTATGACTTCATTTTTAGTGCAAGAGAGAGCAATAAATGCTGCCAAGAGAATCAGAAAAAATTGAAAGAATTTTCTCATTTTGAAAGATTACGATTAAGTTGAACGATGAATAAAGTTACTGTTGAAAACCTTGAGGGTTGATTCAAACACATAATAGAACGGTTATTTGGAACAAAGATATAAAAAAATAGCAGAGAGATTATCAACATACCGCATTTTTTTCTGGCTAGCGCTTAACTTTGCAGCCCTTACCCTTATAAAAGTCGTTATGCAGACGTTCGAATATAAAGCCCCCTTCAATTTAGAGTCTGGTGCACAACTCCCTAATTTTCGTCTGGCCTACCATGTTTGGGGCGATTTGAACAACACCAAACCTGTCTTTTGGGTTTGCCACGCACTCACGGCGAACTCTAATGTTTCGGAATGGTGGCCTGGCTTGTTCGGGCAGGGCTTGTTGCTAGACCCCACCCGCTACACCATTGTCTGTGCGAATATGCTAGGGTCGTGCTATGGCTCTACGCATGCCCTGAGCCAAAACCCCAAAACTCAAACCCCTTATTATCAAGATTTCCCTCTACTTACAAACCGAGATATTAGCCGTGCTTTTGAACTCCTGCGCCAATATTTAGGCATTGAGCACATCAGCCTAGCACTCGGCGGTTCGCTTGGCGGGCAGCAACTGCTTGAGTGGGCATATAGCTGCCCAGAGGTATTTCAAAGGCTCTTTTTGATTGCGACCAATGCGCGCCATTCCGCCTGGGGCATAGCTTTTAATGAGGCTCAACGCATGGCAATAAACGCAGACAGCACCTGGGGGCAACAAAACCCCAAAGCTGGCCTAAAAGGCATGGGAGCAGCCCGAAGCATGGCTTTGCTTTCATACAGACACTATCAAGCCTATGTGGATACACAAAGCGATTCTGATACGTCAAAGCTAAGCGATTATAAAGTTGTTAGCTACCAACAGCATCAAGCAAACAAACTTATGGAGCGTTTTAATGCTTTTACCTATATGAGTCTAAGCAAAGCTATGGATAGCCAGAATTTAGCACGTGGCCGCACGAGTTTAGAGAATGAGCTTCAAAAGATTACCGCCAAAGCCTTGGTTATGGGCATTACGAGCGATGTTCTTTTTCCTATACAAGAACAATTCTTTTTGGCTCAAAATCTAAAAAATGCGCATTTTGAAAGTATAGAATCTAGCTTTGGTCATGATGGCTTCTTGCTAGAAAACGACAAAATCATGGCAGCCTGCCAGCGCAGATTTCCCGAACTCCTGCTCTAAAATATTGCTCTCCTAAATTTTTTAGTAATTTTGCATTCTTAAATTGACAGTACTAGTCTATGAGCAGAGGTAAAAAAAAAGCCAGATTCGCACAAAATACAGTGTCAGATAACTTAATAGAAGAGGGTAAGCCTCTTTTTGAGGCCATCAAAGGGCAATGGCGCTCTTTGGTATTTAAAAATGACAATCCTATTGTCCTGGAACTGGCCTGTGGGCGGGGCGAATATACAACAGGGCTTGCTCCGCATTATCCCGATAAAAACTTTATTGGCATAGATATTAAGGGCGATAGAATTTGGAAAGGTAGCCAAGTTGCACAAAACCAAGCACTAAGTAATGTCGCCTTTTTAAGAACATTCATTTTAGAGCTAGAAAAGTTCTTTGAAGCCAACGAAGTAGATGAAATCTGGGTGGTTTTTCCGGACCCGCGCCCACGCATACGCGATGCCAAACGCCGTCTAACTTCCCCTCGTTACCTCCGTCTTTACCATAAAATTATCAAAAAAGGCGGTCTGCTCCGTCTAAAAACTGACAATACAAATCTTTTTCTCTACTCTTGCCAAGTGGCTAAGGCGATGAATATGAAAAACCTGGTAGCAACAGATAACCTTTACCAAAACCCTGAACTACTCGCCGAACACCATAATATAGTAACCCGTTATGAAAGGGAATGGTCGGTTAAAGGAATGACTATCAAATACTTAAAATTTAATTTTGCTGAAACGCTCCCTGAAGTACTCCCTCATGTGGACGAAGAACTAAACAAAGAGATTTTAGAATGAAAAAAATTTTAATTGTTGATAATTTTCCGCAAGAGGCTATTCAAACCCTCATAGAGCACGGCTATCATGTTGCCTACAGGCCAGAATTTGCGCAAGTACAGATTTACAAAGAGGCAGATAAGTACGATGTATTGGTCATCAGAAGCAAATGCGTTTTGGATACCAACTTTTTTAAAGATAAAGTGCGCCTAAAACTAATAGTTAGGGCGGGTGCAGGCTTGGACTTAATAGATTTAAAAGCCGCGCAAGACGCGCAAATAAAGGTACTGGGTGCGGGAGAAGGCAACAAAGATGCGGTGGCAGAGCATACCGTAGCGCTCATTATCAATCTCTTACACCGCGTATGGGCAGCAGGCTTAGATGTGCGGGCTGGCATCTGGGACAGAAGCAAACATACTGGCAATGAGCTAAATGGCAAAGCAGTTGGTTTGATTGGTTTCGGCAACATGGGAAGGGCAGTGGCGTATTTGCTACAAAACTTCGGCTGCCAGCTCCTAGTTTATGACCGCGACGCACGGCTTCGCAATGTACCGTCCTACGTCAGGCGTGTGGCACTTACAGAACTACAAGCAGAGGCAGAGATAGTTTCTTTGCATATCCCGCTAAATGCTGAAAACCGCCAACTGATTAATTTAGAGTATCTGTCTGCATTCAAGAAACCTATTTACCTAATCAATACGGCGCGTGGCGAAGTGCTAGACCATAGTTGTCTTTTACCACTCCTGACACAAGGCCGCTTGCGAGGCTTAGGGCTAGATGTTTTTGAGAACGAAGTGCTTTTGACGCATAATGAAACACAAAAAACACTTTTTGATGCGTTGAGGCAAGAAAATCGCGTATTGATGACCCCGCATATTGCGGGTATTACGCAGGAATCCTACACAAAAATAGGTATGGTAGTTGCCGAAAAAATTAGACTGTTCTACGATGAGTAGCCAAGTAATTTTTTGCATTATTTTTGTACTGTTGTCTATTTTATAATACTCTACTATATTTGGCAGATATACTGGCCTCCCCCTACATAGATACCAATGCTCACAAAATTACAAACAATTTCCTTTCAATATTTTACCCAAACCTCTCATTTTGTTTGTGTTACAAATGCAAGCGGAGTACTGCTCTATGGAAATCCTGCTTTTGAGACAAATTTTGGGCATCTAGCTTCATGGACTTCACCCAAACGTGTGCATGAATTGGTTGATACGAATTTTGTGGCCTTACTTGAGCTTATGTTTCAGGGAGACTGGGCGAGTCATGCAGAAATAGAGCTTTTGCTCAATACCCAAAGCGGCCAAAAAGTGTATGTGGCTATTGAATCATTTTATTCACTTGAAGACAACATACTGATTGTAGCGCGGCCTTTGGGCGAAGGGCACCGCGTTAATTGGCTAACCGAAAAGATTTTGGGTAATAATTCTTTCGGAATAGTTATAGTAAATCGTTTAGAAGACAGCCATAAACCTTTTGCAGGTTTTCAACTCTTAGCAGCTAATACAGCAGCCAAAACGATTCTTGATATTGATATAACGACTGCAAAATTGCCAAAGGCAAACTTTTTTGAACATGAGCGTTTCAAAGAACTTGTGTTGGTCTTTCAGGATATCACTCAAAAAACTAAAAAAGTTATTCCTTATAAACACCCCAAATTAGGACTTAGATATTTGAGAGTTTTCCCTAATTTTTTTGATAAAGATAATATCGCTTTACTTTTTGAAGATATTACAGAGGGCTATAACAATTACAATGAACTCAGCACGCTTTTTGGTGCTTCAACGGACTTGATTGTCATCATGAACCGTGATGGCATCATCAAAAACATCAATGATTCATTTTGCAGCTTACTTGAGCTAGAAAAAAAGCAGCTCATAGACAAGGCTATGTATGACTACATACACGGCGAGGACAGACCTGAGTTTATGGCAGTCTTAGAGGAAGCTGTTACATTACAAGAATCCAGAAATATTGAGATGCGCTGCCAGCGTGCCAATGGCACCTATAGAATTTTATCGTGGCGAAGAATTTGGTATGATGCCCAACTAGACGTTATTTATGCACTTGGGCAAAATGTAACAGACGCAAAGGTCAAAGATATTCAAATTAGACGCTTACTGGAAGAGTCGCAACGCCTCAACGACGAGCTCAAACAGAAAGTTGAGGCGCTGCACGAAGCCGAAAAGATGCTCAGCGCAACCGTTCTGACTGCCGAAAACAAGCATATAGAAATCAATACGATTCTCAATACGGTCATAGATGCCATCATCACTACCGACCAAACTGGTCTTATTACAAGCGTAAACAGAACTGCCGAAAAACTTTTTGGGTTTAGTAATGAAGAGTTTATTGGCAGCTCCGTCAAAGACCTTATCAAGATACGCCCTAATCAACAGCCTTCTGATATAAATTTTGGTAGTAAGATACGAAACTTAGACATGGAGGGCTATAGAAAAGATGGCACTACCTTCCCCCTAGAGCTGAGCATCAATAAAGCAGTACAAGATGATGGAACTTTGCTCATTGTATCTGTAGTGCGCGACATCACCGAAACAAAAAGAGCAGACGAAGAACTAAACAAAGCCAAAGCGCAGATAGAAAGCATCTTTCAGTCTTTGGATAACATATTTTGGTCTATTGCCGCCACAAAAAATCAAGAACTATTGACCATATCCGACGCGGTAGAAAGAGTTTTGGGTTACCCCAAATCTGTTTGGCAGCAAGAGGGCCTCATATTTGAAAAAATATGCGATATAACAGCCTTACAAACCTTCAACACAACACTCGCACACGCCCTGCGCGACGGCAAAGCAACTTGCGAGTTTGTTGTTAGGCATAAAGACAAGTCTGAAAAGTGGCTCCTGGCCGAAATGAAGGCCATTACTGATGGGCATGGCATACCTCTACGCATAGACGGTATTTTTACAGACGTAACCACGCGTAAAGAGGCTGAAATTGGCCTGGCCAGCACACAAACTATGCTGGAGCAAATTTTAGGCGCACTCTCCGACACCATTCTTTTCGT
Organism: Cytophagales bacterium; assembly: GCA_013299045.1. Lineage (GTDB taxonomy): Bacteria > Bacteroidota > Bacteroidia > Cytophagales > Bernardetiaceae > RDZD01. The sequence goes on from JAAFJX010000008.1 coordinate 20,851, forward strand.
TGATTTGCAAAGAAACATCAAATGGGCTAACAAGTCTATAGAATCTTTATTGGGTTATGAGGTTTCAGAAGTAGTTGGGCACTCTGCAAGCATACTCTACCACAGCATCAATGATTATAACAGATTACGCGATGAAATCTATAATGAAAACGGCCCTACGCTTGAAACACACTATGAAGTTTTGCTAAAAACCAAGCAACACGAACCTGTATGGGCTAATGTGTCTGGCTACGTCGTGTTTAACAACGCCGGTCATCGCATTGGTTTTTTGGGAGTCTTTAGAGATATTACAGAAAAAAAAGCGCTTGAGGCCGAAACTTCCCAAGTTTATAGCCTACTGGAAGAGATAAAAGAAACGCTAGACGTTACCAAAGATGCCATTTTTATATTTGACACCTTTACGCAGCCTTTCAAGTACACCAATCGCGGTGCCATAGAACTGACTGGCTACAGCCCTGAAGTTCTCAAAAGCAAAAATTTTGTGAGTCTAGTAACCAAAGATAGGCGCGAAGAAATAAATTTTTGGATGAACAATATTCTTAACAAAGAAAATAGAAAGCAAGTATCCGAAAAAGAACTCATACGCGCAGACGGACGCAGAATCCCGGTTGAGGTGCTTTTGCAATGGGTAGAAGATGAGGACGGTATCAAAAACCGGTATATCTCCATTGTTAGGGATATCTCGGACCGTAAAAATGCCGAAACCCGTCTCAAAGAAAATGAACTAAAATTCCGTTCTACTTTTGAACAAGCTGCACTAGGTATAGGCCACGTAACCCTAGACTTCAAAAGAGCTACGTTTAACAAACAGTTCTATCAAATTATTGGCCACCCTCAAAACGAAGGAGATGGCCTCATATATCTTTGGCAGGCTATCCATCAAGACTACCGTCGCTCACTACGGCGCGAATTTCTTAAACTCGTTAATGATTCGGCAGACGACTTTAGTACTGAACTCCTGTTTTTAACACAAAACAATGAAGAAAAATGGATTAACCTAAACGCTTCCCTTGTTCGTGATGAGCGCAATGTACCTGCCTTTATTGTGGTATTCTTAACAGACGTTTCCTATGAAAAACAGGCCAAAATACAACTCAAAGACACTCTAGACGAACTAAAAATTAAAAATTTTGAGCTTGACCAATTTGTCTATAAAACCTCACACGATTTACGCTCGCCACTTACCTCCATCATGGGGCTTATCAATGTCATTCGCTTAGAAGACGAAATGCAAAACCTGCCGCTCTACATTGATAAAATTGAAGAGCGCGTTCATAGACTCGATAATTTTATTGCGCTCATACTCACCTATTCAAAATCTGCCAATTCCCCACTCAATATAAAAAGTGTTGATTTTGAAGAGCTGGTCAATGATGCCAAAGAAGAACTAAAATATTTGCCAAATGCAGAACGTTTGGACATTAAGTTAAGCATAGACAACCCCAACGTAATAATCTATCATTCCGACCCTTTTCGTTTGGGCATCATTTTGAAAAATATTGTTTCGAACGCCATCAAATACATGAACTTAGGGCGCTCGCATAATTTTTTGTCTATACACACCCAGATTAATCGTGAAAAATGCTTCATTACTATTTCAGATAATGGCATCGGCATTGAACAAATTTATATAGACAAAATCTTTGATATGTTTTACAGAGCCAGCGAACAAGCAGAGGGTTCTGGGCTTGGTTTATACATTGTTAAACAAACAGTTAAGATGCTTCAAGGCGAAGTTAAGCTCATGAGCAAAGCAGGTAGCGGCACAACATTTTTGTTAGAATTACCGAACCTGCCCTACTTAAAAATGGGTACTGCCTAATCTTAAAAAAAAATATTTCAAAAAAAATAGTCCTAATCTTTGTGTTTAGAGCGCAATCTGCTAGATTTAACGCATCTTGCATAGGTTTAATCCGCGCATATATACTCAAAGAAACCAATGAAATTTTTAATATATATCTCTTGCTTGTTAAGCCTCATGGCCGCTTGCAGTCAAAAAATTAATCCTGAAAAACCCAAACTAATAGCGGGTAAATCTTTGGGCGATGCACCTATTTCTAGCATAGGCATTCCGCTTTCTATTGAGGTTGCTGAAATTGAAAATGCGCTCAACGAAGCATTAAAGCCCGTTATTTACGAAGATAATGACTTTGAGAATAACCAAAAAGACGATTTTAAGGTAAAACTGTCCAAGCTAGGAGCAGCAAGTTTAGATATGAGTGGTAATATGCTACGTGCCAGTATGCCTCTGCGTGTGGAGGCGGAGTTGCGTTTGATTGGCAAAAAAATAGGCAAAAGAACGCTTATCCAAGAAACTAAAAAAGTCAGTTTTGAGGCCACTGTGCGGCTTCGTAGCAGCTTAGCCCTCCAAGAAGATTGGCGCATTATGCCTAATACCGAAATAGACCAAATTACTTGGATAAAAAGGCCAACCTTGAAAGTAGGGAGGCTCAAAATCCCACTGGATATGCTCGTAGAAAAGATTCTGAGAAAAAAAGAAACCAAACTAGAAGCCGCGCTAGATAAGGTCATCTATGAAAAAATCCCACTAAAAAAGCAAGTAGATAAAATTTGGCTTTCTATGCAAAAACCTATATTGCTGGATAAAAAAAGCCAAATGCTCTGGTTAGTTAATGCGCCGCAACGTATTTCGGCTATGCAACCCAGTGCTGAAAATGATTTGCTAACCATCAGGCTTAAACTAGAAACCTCTTTACAAACTGTTGTGGGTAAGGAACCACCTACCAACATGAAGCCTTTGCCTAATTTATTGCTAGCTAGAACTTTACCCGATAGTTTTAAGATATACATGAATTGTCGTGCTTTTTATACAGGTCTTTCAGAGATTCTGAATAAAAAATTGGATAAAAAAGAGTTTGAAAAAGGAGGGGCAAAAGTAAGGATAAAGGACGTGGAGATAGACGGCGGTGGCGATATTCTTGTGGTGGGGCTTAAACTCAAGGGGGACTTGAACGGGCAAGTTTATTTGAGCGGAAAGCCCACACTAGACTCCGCCCAAAAAAGCCTGACTATCAAAGATTTTGGTTTTGATATGCACAGCGAGGAGGTGCTCCTTTCGGTAGGAGATTGGCTGCTCAACAGTACGCTAATAGGTTATGTGGAAGAAAACGTATCCATTCCTCTCGACTCGCTCTCCTATCAAATCCCTGATAAAATTGTGGCGGGGCTAAATAAAAGTAAGTTGGGTGAGCGCTTGGAGTTAGATTTTTCTGCCTTTGCTTTCAAGCCAGTCAGCTTGGTCATGACAGGTGCTGCCATTGAAGCGCTCATTCTGGCTGAGGGCAAAAGCAGTTTGAACATCAAAAAAATTACTAAAAAATAGCCTTTTTATATCATTGTTTCATGCGCAGAAAAGCAGCTTACCAATCTACGAACGACGAACTCTTTAAATTCTTTGGGACAGACCGCCACAGCGGACTTACCAACGAACTATTTTTTAGGCAGAAAAAACGCTATGGTGCCAATCGTATATTTGCAGCAGTTACAAACGGCGCGTTCAAAACCTTTTTCCTGGAGTTAAAAAAGCCTTTGTTTTTCGTTATGCTTGTTATGTGTATGGTGGATACGCTCATTCACTTCAACGATACGGGCAATTATAGCGGTCTATTATTGCTGGCTGCTCTGCTTCTTAATGCTTTTTTGGGCGCATGGCAAGAGTGGCGTTCGGCCAAAATTTTAGACAAAATCAAGCATCAAGAGCATATTGTTTGTAATACGCTCAGAAATGGTAAAATTAATAAGACGAATGATTTTCAACTCGTTCCTGGCGACCTAGTTCGGCTAAGTGCAGGCGACAAAGTGCCCGCAGATATGCGCTTGCTGGAGTCTGAAAATCTTGTTTGCGACGAGTTCGTTCTCTTTGGCAGCACCGAACCCAAAAGTAAACACGCCAACATCATCTTGGATAAAGACCTACCGCTTTATCGCTGGGATAACTGCTGTTTCAAAGGCACAAAGGTCATTGCGGGTAGCGCGCTGGGGCTTGTTTACGCCATAGGTAAGCACACACAATTAGGTCAAATTAAGGCACTTTCAAGCATTATTACGCCGCGCCTAACCCCCATTGAAAGCGAATTGAGGAAGGCCGCTATTTTTGTGGCTTATTTTCTGATATTTTTGAGCGTTCCTATGCTTTGGATAAACTTCAAGCAAAACGGGCAGTTTTTTATGGAGCTAAGCAAGCTCTTCATGGGCGGCCATACCAGCACGTTTCCCATTCTGGTAGCCTTCAATAAAATGAAAGATGGCCTCAAGTATGTTATAGAAGAAACCATTACTCTTGGCTCAGCGCTCATGCCCATAGGCTTACCCCTGCAACTCTATCTGGCACTCCTGATTGCACTGCGCAAATTCCCACTGACTGATGTGGTTTTCAAAAAACTTTCTACCATAGAAACATTAGGCTCACTTACTACGGTTGTTTTAGACAAAACAGGAACCATGTCTTCTAATGAAATGGTGGTGCAAAAACTCATAGGAGCTGATGGTGTTCTGCAGATAAGCGGACATGGCTATGCCCCAGAGGGCGAGCTGCTAAACGCCGAAAACCAAGTACTCAGCAACGACAACTACGGTAATTTTGGCCAGCTCTTACAAGCTGCTGCCCTCTGTACCAATGCGCAAGTGCTAGCCCCTACCGCTTCTATCCCTTACTGGCACGCCAAAGGCGAAGCCACCGATGCCGCTTTTGCTACCCTTGCCCAAAAGATTAGGAAGGCTGGCATAAAATCTGATAAAAATCAGTTTCTCATTCAAGTATTTGATTTTGAACCCAAAACACAGCGTTCATCTATACTCTGGCGCGCTGATGGGCGTAATCGCTCTTTTGTGAAAGGCTCTATTGAAGCTGTTTTGGCTGAATGTGAATTTTATATCAAAGACCAGCGCCGCTTTAAACTAGATGCAGAAAGCAGAACCAACTTTTTGGCAATGGCGCAAGAACAAGAAATGAAGGAGTTTAGAGTCATTGCCTTAGCAACAAGAGAGCTGGATAACTACAGCTATTACACAACCGAAGACACCGAAACAAGGCTAGATTTTGTCGGTTTGGCTTGTTTAGCAGACCCCCCTCACGAAGATATGCCCGAAGTGATTAAAAACCTTGAAGCATTGGCTATGAACGTGGTCGTTATTACTGGCGATAGCCCAAAAACTACCCAGTCTTTAGCACACCGAATTGGGTTGAAAAATACCAAAAAAGAAAGCCCAATCGCACTTTATTTTAATGAAAAAACAGCTGAGCATTTGAATCTGCTAGACGACGAAAAGGCACTTATTCTGGGTAGGGCATCTGCCGAAAATAAATACGAGCTTATCAAAGAACTCCAACAAAAAGGAGAAGTTGTAGCTGTTATAGGTGATGGAGTAAACGATATTGCTGCCATCAAGCAAGCAGATGTGGGCGTAGCCTTAGGCATTAGGGGGGCTGATGAAACCATGGAGGTTGCACAAATGACCCTAGTAAAAGATAAATTGAGCTTTTTTGCTTACGGTTTGGCCGAAAGTAAGGCGCTTTCTAAAAATATTGCGGTTTTAAGCATTTCTTATCTAGCCATGCTTTTTGCAGAAGCATTTTTGGGTTTCGCGGACTATTTTTTGCCTGTTACCATCATTGACCCTGCTCTTATTGTTTTGAGTGATGTCATCAGCATGACTGTTCCTTTAAGTATGCTGATTTATGACAAACAAGAAAGCCGTGGCACTGGCGCTAAGAAAAACACTAACATATTGTCGCACACAAACCTGATGCTAGCCACTGTTTTTGGTGGTATGATAACACTAGGCATTTTTGCGGTCAATTATCTCGGTTATATGTATAACCCCACGCAGAAGAGTTATACCTTCCTAACTTTTGGTAGCCTAATTTTAATGAGCTTACTGACTATGATGTATATGCGTTCACCACAGCAAAGCCTTTTTTCTGCTCAAACTCTCAGCAACAATTACCTTCTGAGAGGTATTGCCTTTGCTTTGTTTACGGTCATTGCACTTTACTATATTCCTTTTGTGAGTGCGCTTTTTGGCAGTTCTTATCAAAGTGTGGGCTTTTTGCAATGGGCTATTATACTGGGCGTATCGGCTGTTTATATGTTAATTTTAGAGCTTATTCGTTTTGCACGAAAGCTATAGAGCCGTCCCTTAAAAAGTTGGCATAAGAACAAGCACATCAATTGATTGATATGATTTATCTGCTTTAGGAACACCCTCATGATTTTGGGTGGCTTTTTCTTTGATTCACTCGCTTACAAAACATGACTGCAAAGAAAATCTCACCTTCTGACCTTTGAGCCATTCGCTTTTGTCTGATGCGAGGCGTGGCAGGCCGCAAGAAGCCCTTGAGGTTTTGCCAGTTATTTGACAAAATAGGCTAAAAACTAAGAGATTTTGAAGATGAAATTCTTGTTTAATTTACTGATAATAAATACCTTAGATACATTTCAAGGGACGACTAGCTAATTCTTAGCGGCTTATTGCTGCTTGTATCTCCGTTTTGAGAATTGGTAGTATTGCCGATTCATTATGAATATTGACCTCCAAACGAAGACTTTTTTCGCCTAAGTCTAGCCCCAGACGGCGGCGGTCTATCTCTAAAAATAATTCTGTACAGTCATATTGGCTTATGAATATGACTTCAAGCTCCTCTAAGTCTTGCTTAAACGTTGTTGTTGGCCTAAAAACAAGTTTTTGAACGAAAGGAAAGCGCGTATTCATACGATAGTGGCGCGGCTCATACTCAAGGCTGTCCAAACTAAAGCCCAGTTTCTGTAACGCACCCAGTATGCTCTTGTTGAAAACATCAGGCAATATGCGTATATGGTCAGCATCGGTGGGGTCTAATGCTGAATCAATATCGGCACTGGTTTTAAGCCATGTTTGGGTATTGGCATTCAGTGAAAGAGGGGTATCAGTGGGTATTTCAAATTCAAACGGAATCTGCTGTGTTGTTTTGGCTTTTAGTAAAAGAGGATTGGGTAATACGTCTTGCTCCAGAACGGTATAAACTGTTTGGCCGCCTTCGTCTGGCGTACCGAATGGAATTTGAGTTAGCAAAAATATTTTGATTTTGTCTATCTGCTGGTCTGTATTACCGCCTTTCAACAAAACATAACCTTTCAAAACTTCACCTGCCATAAACTCTTCTTTTTCAAGAATAGTATCTACCTCCGCAGCGCCTATGCCAATACTTGCCAATATTTTTTTAAAAAAAGAAGCCATAACTAAATTGACGTTTTGTTAGTGCAATGAATTAAAGTGCTTTTGATTAGAGCGCATTAAGCAAAGAAACTGGCTACTTGCTCTGAAATGTAATCAACTTGCGCATCGGTTAGCTCATAGTAAAGCGGCAAACGAAGCAGTCTATCCATAAAGAAATCACTTTGCGGCATAGCTCTGCCATCGTGCTTGTCTGCAAAATAAGGGCTGTTGTGCAAGGAGAGATAATGAAAAACAGCATGGACTTGTTTGCTTCGCAAATGTGCGATAAGGGCAGTTCTTTGGGCTAAATCTTGACACCAAACGAAGTAGATATGTCCGTTGTTGGTGGCATAAGCAGGTAGCTCAGGTACTTGTAAATGGCCTTTTTGTACAAGTGAGGCCAAATTGGTATGATAGCGCTGCCATATCGCTTTGCGTCGTGTTTGAATGCGGTCAATATTCTCAATTTGGGCATATAGGAAAGCCGCAATGATTTCGGAGGGTAGAAAAGACGAGCCAATATCCACCCAGCCGTATTTGTCCACTTCACCTCTAAAAAATGCAGTTCTATTAGTGCCTTTTTCACGGATAACTTCCGCTCTTGCAGCATATTGCGCATCGTTGATGGCCAACAAACCTCCCTCTCCCGAAATGATATTTTTTGTTTCGTGAAAAGAAAAAGCCGCCAAATGACCAATACTGCCCAAGGGACGATTTTCAAAGTAAGAGTCGATGGCCTGAGCAGCGTCTTCTATCACCTTCAAGTTATATTTTTGTGCTAAGCGCATAACTTCGTGCATATTACAGGCCACACCTGCATAATGGACTACCACAATAGCCTTCGTGCGTGCTGTTATGAGTGGTTCTATGAGGCGGGTATCCATGTTGGGGTGCTTGGCTTCGCTATCCACAAAAACAATTTTTGCGCCCCGCAACACAAAGGCATTAGAGGTAGAAACGAAAGTATAGGCTGGCATAATGACCTCATCGCCCTCTTTAATGTCTAACAAAATAGCGCACATCTCTAGCGCATCAGTGCAGGAGGTAGTCAGAAGGGCTTTCTTGAAACCATATTTTTCTTCAAAAAACTGATGACACTTTTTAGTGAAGTTCCCGTCGCCCGAAATCTTGCCCGAAGCCACAGCCGCCTGTATATAAGCCGTTTCTGCGCCTGTCATGTAAGGCTTATTGAATGGAATTGGCTGCATTTTAGTTCAAAATGATGTTTAAAATTCTGAAATTATGGAAACAAAAATAGCCTTTGTGGTGTATAAAAGAGCGAAACATAACAGTTCCGTAAGTGCAAAGATACATAATTGCATTGTTTTACAAATAAAATTGCTAATAATTACAACGCTTTGGCTTATTCTGCCCATGAAATGAAGATTGATGCGAGAGACTACCTGACTAAGAATACGATGCTAATATTTTTCTTGATTCAATGATGAAACTTTTTGAGGGCAAGAAGGGCCGTGCTCTTTTTTTACGCTGCAAAACCCTTTATATTTGCAAAATTGCTCCCAAGCAACAGCCACAAAAATCGTTCTAGATTCACAAAAAAATTCTATGAAAAACACCATTTTATGTTTTAGGTTTATATGGTTAAAAACTTTACTGTTTGCTGTATTGCCTTTCGTTCAGTGCAATCTTTCATTTGCTCAAGAGCTTAACTGCAACGTTATCGTGAACGGTGAGCGTGTTCAGACCCAAGAGCAGCAAGTTTTTGAACAGCTACGTGCAGCCATAGCACAGTTTATGAATACAACAAAATGGACAGACGATAGATTTGAAGATATTGAAAAAATACAAGTGAATTTAGCGCTCACGCTCAATGGCTCGAATCGGAAGGACGTACCGCAGACCAACGTCAGTGAAGGCATTTATACCGCTTTGATGCAAGTGCAGTTTAGCCGTCCTGTCTATGGCAGCAATTATACAACACCTGTCTTTAGCTTTATTGACCAGCATTTTAACTTCCGATACAAACCCAACGAACCACTTATTTTTATTGAAAACACCAATAATAACAACTTGACGGCCATGCTTGCGTTTTATGCCTACATGATTATAGGCATGGACTACGACACATTCAGCCGCATGGGCGGTGCTAAGTTCTATGAAAAAGGCTTTAATATTGTCAATAACGTACTGAGCAGCAACAGTATTAGCAATTCTGAAGTAACAGGTTGGAAGAGCGCGGATATCAGAAACCGCTATTGGATTTCTGAGAACCTTCTCAACCCGCAACTCAATGTAGTGAGAGAGGCGTTTTATGTTTATCACCGAATGGCTTTAGATAAATTTGAGAAGAACCCCGAACAAGCACGCCGCTTGATATTAGATGCCTTTGTTAAAATTCAAAAAGTCAAGGAGATAAAGCCGAACGCTATCATTATTACTGGTTTCATGCTGGCCAAGGCTGACGAACTTTATCAACTTTTTCTGAAATCAGACCTCACCGTTCGTACCGAAGCAGCAGATATGCTATCTGACATAGACCCCATGAACAGCGGCAAATATAAAAAATTATTGAGGTAAAAAAACTTGCTTTAGCGCCTTGATTTGTGCAGTTCTGGTACTAGAATCCCAACCAATCCGCCAATAACATAACCCGTAAGTACGTCAGTAGGGAAGTGCTTGCCCGCTCGCACCCGCATATAGCCCACTAAAGCAGGCGCTATGGCTGCACTTGTCCATACGTAGGGGCGCAGACGGCTATCTGGGTGGGTATGATGGAAAATCTTGGCAGCTGTAAAACAAGCCACAGCAGCGCCAGAAGTATGTGCTGAATAAAATGACAGACGCGCATCTCGGTCAAGTTTTCTTTGAATGGGGGCCTTTGCATTGTAGTTATAGGGCCTAGTGCGCCGAACAAGCGGTTTGATAAGCCCATTGAGCGCATAATTAAGCGAATACGCTTGCAACAGCAAAAGCGCTGGGTCTGCTCCTTGCTGCCGCACATTCGGTAAGGCGTAAAGAGCAGCAGGCAGCAACAAAAGCCCGCCCACAAGCACGTCGCTGCTCAAGGCTATTTGTTTATTCCAATAGCGTGTAGCAATGCGGTCAAACGCATTGATTTTTTTAGGATTAAGCCCAATAATTTGCGTTTCGCTGAGTGGTTTAACCTTATGCTCAAGAAAAAGCCCCGTTCCTAAGCCAATGCCCGAACCTATTCCTAAGCCCACACTCCCCTTACCAAGACTCCATAAGCGCTGGGTTTGGGCAAGGCTTTTATGAGCTTGTAGAAGCATCATACAACAGAGTAAGCCTAGTAAACATGGACTTACTCTGTTGTAAAGAGTATATTTTTTTGTAATAAGCACAGACTTAGATGCTGCTCATAACCTCGTGTATCCAGCCTTCAAAATTTACTGATTGATAATTGCTATAATCCAGATAGAAACTCAGATTACGCTCACCACCAAAGAAGCCCTTTTTCTCAATTTCTAATTTTACGTCGCAACCACCGTGTTTGCCAATAAAACTGACATCTACTTCTGAAATTTTTGAAGCATAGCTTGTATTGCGTGCATTAAACTCAATTTCTTGTTGGAATGACAAATTACTACCAGCTACTCGCCCTGGCTCTAGCTCTGCACCCGCCATACGGAAACCCATCTTGTCCATTGCTTCAAGGAAGGCCGTCATGGCTGCGTTTGGCTCTACGCTGATAGGGTCATAGTCCGATTTATCCAGCGCATCTTCAATGTCCAATGCGGTTTTGATACCGAGCGGATGACCGCCAGCGTATCTTAGCGCCATACCCTTATAGTGTGTGAGTGCAATTTCATTTGGCACAGGAATACTGAAGCTGATTTGCTTTTCTTCTTTAGCCTTTAGCTTAAAAGCCTCAGAAATTTTCACTTTGCTAAAAGAAACTTGCTCATAGTAGTGCGAACTGCCTTCTTCTGTTTCAACAGTACGCTTAATTTTTGCTACAAAATGCAAGTAAAGCGGATTAAGGTCTTGGTCGCTGCTGCCACCTTTAATGTGCGTTACGCCGCTCAGAACACCGCCAGGCTGCACATTCGCATTATTCAACTTTGTATCAACTGTTGCAGAGCCAATACCTATTGCAGAGAGAAGTTTTCCAAACATAATTTAAATTCGTTAAAGTAAGTTTTACAATTTTAAAAAGAAGAACAAGGAATATTGTCCATCAAAAAACGTTTAAAAATAGATACAAAAACTCTAATTTGTATTAATTTTTTTGTACATTTTGTTCGCTTTTTTATGAATTGATTTAAAATGTTTGTGTATCTGGCTCAAAAGAGGAATCAGGCTATGAAAATACGTTATTCACCGCTTGCATGGCTGCCTGTTATGGTTGTCAAAGCCTATCAACTGGTGTTGTCGCCTTGGCTGCCCAAGTCCTGCCGTTTCACGCCTAGTTGCTCGCAATATATGCTGGAAGCTCTAGCCAAATATGGCGCTTTTAAGGGGCTTGCTAAGGGCTTATACCGAATTTTGCGCTGTAATCCATGGGGCGGCAGCGGTCATGACCCCATTTAGCAGCAAAAATTACTCAAAATGGCAGATTTTGTTTAGGCTAATCAGTAAAAATGTCATGTAGAGCTGGCTTTAATGCAAGTGGCGGGCATTTTGTAAGAAAAAATTTTGCAAGAAGCTGATATTGGCCTAACAAAGATTTTTAAGTCAAAAAAAGGTTATATTGCGCATTCAAAATCACACTCAAAAATCAGTAAAAAATGATACCACACAACGAGTTTCAAAAATTTGCCACGCGCCACCAAGGCATCAATAGCATGGCCTTTGAGCAATACACTAGCTACTTCAACAATGGCGTTCAAAACCACATCACTCCTTACATTATAGAGGAAAGACCTCTCCATATTACACAAATGGACGTTTTTTCGCGCTTGATGATGGACAGAATCATCTTTTTGGGCGTTGGTGTGGACGACGTAGTGGCTAACATCATTGTTGCACAACTTCTCTTTTTGGAATCGTTGGACAATCAGAAAGACATTCTCATCTATATCAATAGCCCTGGTGGTTCTGTTTATGCGGGTTTAGGCATATACGACACCATGCAATACATTAAGCCAGATGTGGCAACTATTTGTACGGGCATGGCTGCTTCTATGGGGGCAGTTTTGTTAGCAGCTGGTCATAAAAATAAGCGTTCGGCTTTACCTCATTCTCGCGTTATGATACACCAGCCTATGGGTGGTGCGCGTGGCCAAGCATCAGATATTGAAATTACCGCCAAACAAATTCAAATCTTGAAAAAAGAACTCTATGACATTTTGAGCAACCATACTGGCCAGGACTATGATACCATCTGGCGCGACTCCGACCGCGACTATTGGATGATTGCGCAAGAGGCCAAAGAATATGGCCTTATTGATGAAGTATTGCGTAAGCGCTAATCAGTAATATTCGGTATAGTATTCTGTAATTTTACCCAAAAAAGTGGTGAAGTTGAACTATTAGGTTTCAGTTTCACCGCTTTTTTATTACTTAGTTGTTCCTTAAAATACATCTAAAATATTTACTATCAGTAAATTAAACAAGTATTTCTACTTTAAAATCTCTTAGTTTTTAGCTTATTTTATCAAATAACTGGCAAAACTTCAACGCTTCTTGCGGCCTGCCATGCCTCGAATCAGACAAAAGCGAATGGCTCAAAGGTCAGAGGATGAGATTTTATGTGCAACTATGTTTTACAAGAGAGTAAAATCAAAGGAAAAGCCATTCGCTGTTTTAGATGAAAAAAGCCTATTTTTTTCATCTAAATTGGCCTTTTGCGAGGCTTGATTTTTTTGCTATGACCTACGGTCGGAACTTTTTGCTCGCGCTTCAGTTCTGCATCAAGGCAAAAAGTAGAGAAGAGAAGTCTATCAAAGGCCGTCAAGGTGTTCCCAAAATAGGCAAGCTATCCTCCTTCAATTTAGCTTACATCTATTAAATGTACTTTTTAAGGGACGACTAAGTAAGTAATACGAGCAGACTGAACTTTGCAAAAAGAAAAAATTTAAAAAGGCTTCCTAAAAGTGTGTAATCTTGTTTAAGATTGTACTTTTGTATGTTTAACTAGAATCATGCTTTGCAATAATTAATCTTACCACCGAGAACCATGCTCAGTTTGGATATGACCCGTGTTCCGAAGCACATTGCTATCATTATGGACGGTAATGGGCGCTGGGCTAAAAAACGCGGTTTTGAGCGCATTTTTGGCCACCGTAATGCCCTAAAAGCCGTCCGCGAAACCATAGAAACCTGTGCCCGCTTACAAGTAGAGCATTTGACTCTCTATGCCTTTTCTACAGAGAATTGGAACAGGCCCAAAATAGAAATTGACGCACTCATGGAACTGCTGGTGAGTGCTATACGCAAAGAAACGGACTCACTCAAAAAAAATAACATCAGGCTGAATGCTATTGGTAGCATCAAAGACTTGCCCGAAAAGTGCGTCAAGGAGTTGCAGAGTTCTATTCAGGAAACTGCCCAGAATACAGGCTTACAGGTCAATCTTGCTTTGAGCTATAGTGGGCGATGGGAGATTGTAGAGGCGGTCAAAGCCATAGCACAAGACGTTCAAAACGAAAAACTTAGTCCTGGAGATATCAACGACGTACTGCTCAAAAGTTATATGAATACGAGTAGCATACCTGACCCCGAACTGGTTATTAGAACTAGTGGAGAAATGCGCGTTTCTAACTTCTTGCTCTGGCAGATTGCTTATGCAGAGTTTTTCTTTACTGATGTTCTTTGGCCAGATTTCCGCAAGGAAACCCTCATAGAAGCCCTCAAAAGCTACCAAGAACGCGACAGACGATTTGGTGGTCTTAATGCCAAAAAATAGGCTTGTTCTTTTGAAAAAGGAATCGGTTATAGAAGCGTTTTTTTTAAATCATTTTAATTTTTTGTAAAGCGCTATACGTATATTTGCGCCAGTTAATGACAGTTTTACTTTCACTAGAATTTGCGCTAGCTTATGCTAAAGTCCTTGCACATTGAAAATTTTGTACTGATTGACCAGCTGGATTTTGTGCCACACAACGCCCTAAATGTCATTACAGGCGAAACGGGTGCAGGCAAATCCTTGCTTATTGGCGCATTAGGGCTGCTGCAAGGCGAAAGGGCGGATACGAAGGTATTGCTGAATCCTGAAAATAAATGCGTCATTGAAGGGGTTTTTGATGTGCAAAGTTATCAACTGGCCGAATACTTTAAGGAGTGTGATATTGAATACGACGATAGCTGTATCATCAGACGACAAATTTACCCTAATGGCAAATCAAGAGCTTTTGTCAATGATATTCCGGTCAATCTAGATATTCTAAAAGGCCTGAGTGTCAAGCTAATGGACATACATTCCCAGCATGATACGCTTTTATTGGGTTCTAATGATTATCAACTGAACTTGATAGACAGCTATGCCAGCCTGCAAAAGCCATTATCAGCCTACAAATTGGCCTACAAAGCCTTCCGTGAAGCAGACAAACGCTTTCAGGACTTGTTGCGCGAGCTACAAAGCCTACGCAAAGAAGACGACTACAACAAATATCTCTACCAAGAACTTGACAATGCTCAACTAGATGGACTTAACCAAGAAAACTTAGAGCAGGCGCTAGAAAAGATTGATAATTTGGAGCTTATCCGCAATCATTTGAACGAAGCTGCACAAAGCCTGAATGCAGAAAAAGCTGCCCTAGATGCACTTAGAACAGCACAAAATAGCCTTAACCGCGTAGCATCTTTCAGCAAAAAATATGCAGAATGGCATACGCGCATTGTATCCGCAACGCTAGAAATCAAAGACTTAGCCCAAGAGCTTGACAATGAATTAGAGAGTCTTTTCATTGACGAAGAAGAGGCGCTCAAAGTCCGCGAGAAACTAGATAGTATTTATACGCTTTGCCGTAAGCACAGTCTAAGCGATTTGCCCGCTCTATTGGCATTCAAAGAGGATTTGGCACAAAAAGTAGGCCGAACCCAGCACTCTGATACTGAAGCCAGGTTAGCCAAGCAAGAGCTGGAAAAAGCCAAAAAGGCAGTGCAAGAGCAAGCCAATATGCTTTCTGATGCGCGTAAAGCCGTTATTGACCAAATGGTCTTGCAAGTAAATAGTATGCTGAACGACCTTGGAATGCCCAATGCACGCTTACTGATTCAAATGAGTGAGGCTGTTCTTGGCACTAATGGCTCTGATAAGGCCTCTTTTCTGTTCTCGGCAAACAAAGGCGTGGCACCACAGTTGCTCAAAGATGTGGCTTCAGGCGGTGAATTTTCGCGTTTAATGCTGGCTATCAAAAATTTACTAGCGGATAAAGTCGCTTTGCCTACTATCATTTTTGATGAAATTGATACGGGTGTTTCGGGCGAGGTGGCACTAAAAATGGGGAAAATATTTAATGAAATGGCCAAAAAGCACCAGCTCATAGCCATAAGCCACCTGCCGCAAATTGCAGCGAAAGGCCAAGCGCACTATTTTATTTACAAAGAGGATTCTGAAAGCCGCACAACTTCCCGCATTCGCCAGCTAAGTAAAGATGAGCGCGTTAAAGAAATTGCGCAAATGATAGGCGGCACAGCCCCTAGTGAGAGTACTATCAGAAGTGCCAAGGAGCTGCTTTCTATGTAAGTTGGATAGTAGATTCAGTAAGATATAGCCATAAAAGATTACCACGAATGTTTATTGCAAACCGTGTTTTTCTAGCCGGCGATACAGCGAGGCTCTGGTTAGGCCAAGCACTTTGGCTGCTTTTGAAAGGTTACCACCGTGCTTGGAAAGTGCTTTTTGGATAACAATTTTTTCTACATTTTCAAGATTGAAATCCGTAATATCTAGCTCGCTGGCCTCACTTTTTTGTAAGAGAAAGAGGAAGTCGCCGGCAGCAAGTTCGTCGCTATCGCTCATAATAACAGCTCTTTCAATCGCGTGTTGTAGCTCGCGAACATTGCCTGGCCAATGATACTCCTGCATTTTTTTGAGTGCTTGCGGGCTGAAAGTTTTGGCCTCTTGGTTGTATTTTTCGCAATAAATTTTAATAAAATGTTCTGCCAAAACAGGAATATCCTCGGCGCGCTCGCGGAGAGCAGGCAGGTTTAGCTCAACAGTATTGATGCGGTAAAGCAGGTCTTGACGGAACTCATTGGTTTGAACCATGTCGTAAAGTGGCATATTTGTAGCACATACAAGGCGTATATCCACAGATGTAGGCTGGTTTGCGCCTACACGCACCACTTTTCGCTGCTGCAAAACCGTAAGCAGTTTAGATTGTAGGGCAAGTGGTAAGTTGCCAATTTCATCTAAAAAAAGCGTGCCTGTATTGGCTGCTTCAAAACGGCCCTCACGGTCGTCTTTAGCATCAGTAAAAGCACCTTTCTTGTGCCCAAAAAGCTCACTTTCAAAGAGAGTAGAGGTAATTGCGCCCATATCTACACTCACAAACGGCTTGGCAGCCCGCAAAGACTGTTGGTGTATGGCGCGTGCTATGACCTCTTTGCCAGTGCCATTTTCTCCTAGAATGAGTATGTTTGCGTCTGTAACAGCCACTTTTTTGATAATCGTGAAAACACTGCGCATGGCATCGCTTTCACCGATTATGCAGTCTTGCAAACTCATACTTCCTTCTGCACTCTTTTTGATTTTTTTGTTTGAGTTTGGCTGGCTTTCAGGTTCGGGCTGCTCTGTTTGGCGTGGCTGTGCGGCGTTTTGAATGGTGGTTATGAGCTTATCATTTTGCCATGGTTTGAGCACAAAATCTCTTGCCCCAATTTTGAGCGCTCTTACAGCCATTTCTACCTCGCCAAAGGCCGTTATCATGACCACGTTAGAATCTGGTTTTTGCTCTAAAATGTGCTCTAGCCAATAAAAACCTTCTTTTCCGCTGGTAGTATCTTCACTAAAATTCATATCCAAAAGAATGACATCATACTTTTGATGATTGAGGAGAAAGGGTATTTTCTTGGGGTTTTTTTCAATAAAAATATTCTTGGCGTGTTTTTTCAGCAGGAGCTTGAGCGCCAGTAAAACGTCTTCATTGTCATCAATCACTAAAACATTCTGAAGCATAAACTTACAACCGTTTTTTGGAGTAACTTAGTAAAAAAAATAGTGCAGGCACGATAGACCGACAAAATTAGCTGTTTTTTTATACAAGCACAAAACTTTGTTCTTTGATTCAACAGATAAATGCAATGTTTTGCATAAGTGAATTAAGAGGCAAATGCCTATGCGCACAAGAGCCAAAGTGGCTATTTGCCCGTGTGTTTCAACATATCCTTTGTACCTTTGGGCTTTCCCTACTCAAAAAGACAGGTGGTACACCTAGCACAAGCACAAAGGTATATCATTGCACAACTTATTGCAAAAAAAACACATAATAACTTCTATTGCAGAGGTCATTGACAAGAATAAATTATTGATTAACAGAGAAATAAAGCGCAAGACTGATGCGCAAGCCTACTTTCATTAGTACTCAAAAAAAAATACTCAATCCATGTACACACAACGGAAAGAGTACTTTTTTGAGTTCAGAGGTATCTACTGTAGTACAAAACTAGCGCTTAAGTAGCTTTTTTAAAAGTGTGGCACCATGCCTATCTATCATTGTTTGCAAGTTTTGTAACTCTTTAGGGTTGAGGCTTTCTAATTTTTGAAGATATTGTTTACTAGTAAGATGTTTTGTTTCGTTCAAAAAGCGCAATAGGCCAGATTCATTGGTATATGTTTTCATAGTTTTGTGTGTTTTGGTATAGGGTACATAAATCTTTTTTCATACACTAAGACGCAACTCTGAATAGTTTGGTTGCACGAGAAATCAATAAAACGATATGATTTTTTTAAAAATGCTGAGTGCAAAAAAAAGTACAAAAAAAATTTGGTGGATAAAAAAAGAGGTTTTACCTTTGCACCGCAATTAAGCGATTGTCCTGTAGTGTAATGGCAACACGTCTCACTTTGGCTGAGAAGAGTCTAGGTTCGACCCCTGGCAGGACAACACAAAATTTATGGTTCATATAGATTGAATAAGCCCAAGTCATTGTGTACTCGGGCTTTTTTTTTGTTTGCGGCGATAGACGATAGCGGAATTTGATGTTGTTTGCAGAATCAATGATGCGTTTGACTACAGCTAACAGACAAGTTTTTTATCCCTATTTTGCGATGTATGGTTCTGTTTTGCGCCCACAAATCAAATTGTGAGCACAATGGCTTCCTTTTCTGAGGAAATTAATTTTGAACGTGTGTTTGAGCAAGACATTTTAATCATTCAAAACGTCATCAACGAAAGACCAGAAAAAGGTTTGGACTTAAAAAACGCATGACTAGCTATTTAGTCGTCCCTCAGAATATATATAAGATGCTTATTGTCAGTAAATTAAACAATCACTTCGTCTTCAAGATATTTTACTTTTAAGACTATTTTGTCAAATAACTGGCAAAATTGTAAAGAATACTCGCGGGCTGCCACGCCTCGCATCAGACAAAAGCGAATGGCTCAAAGGCCACAGTGTGAAATGTTATGATTTTACACCTTTCTTCTTTGATTCAAGACCCTTTACCACGATTATTCTAATAGCGCTTCCATACAGAATTAGCGTAGAAACATGAATACCTATGATTCAAGCAACTACTTTTTTGTTCATACCCCCTTTCAACTTGATGGCTTGCTTAGAAAAGCCTAATCTTTTGGGTTACAGCCCCCGAAAATCAGTCTTTTCCATGACGCGCATATAGTAAAATATCCGCATCTATTGCTGTTGTGTTGATAAAAACAGAAAGAGACCGCTTTTAGGGCAGCCTCTTTTGTTACAAAATCAAGTTAAACATGGACTAAACCATCTGTTGGGCGTTCATATAATACTCTGACTCTTCAAAATTGAATTCAGGTTCTGGTGTATTATTGATGTTAAAATTTTCACCTTCGGGCAAAAAGTCTGGGTAGAGCAAAGTACGGCGGCCATGGTCGCTATGAGCCAAGTCCAGCATACCAAAACCTTCTTCGCAAAACTCGCCCAAACCCGCCGAAAAGAGATATTCTTGCACACGCACAGGCGCACAAAGCACAAAAGGGAAGGTGTAGCCGCGCACTTCTAGTTCATCCTCTGTGTAAGTATTCAAACGGTAAATGCGCGCAAACTTTTTCTCTTCTGCTTGTACTTTTTCTAAGTAACGGCGGTCAGGAATGAGCTGAAACTTTGTAAATTCTTGTAAATCGGTGGTATCTATATAACCAGCGCTCAACATTCTGTTCATAACAGACTCATAGAGCAAATCAGTAAAAATTTCGCTGTCGGGCGGTAAAAACTCTTTCAAGTTGCGCCTGCTGCTCGCCGAAGACAGAATAATTGGCGAAATGCAAACGTACTTCATAATCTCCTTGAAATCTGGCTCTTTTTCTAGTTCTACAAACTCTGGCTGAAGCTGTAATTCTGAAACTTGCCATATTGGTTTTTCAAATATTTTGAGAAGAATAGCATCGCAACTTTTTTGGTCCATAGCAGACAGAACCAAAGTTACACGACGCGAACAATAGTGTAAGCCTCGTTTGCTTACACGCGTTTGGCCCTTAAGAGCCGAAAAATTATACTCGCTCGCATTGGGGTCAACGATTGTGCTGAGCATTTCGGCAAGTAGGTTCTGGTGATAGAACGGAACGCTAGCGCCTCTGTTCTGCAATCTAAAAATGATACGGACTCTCACAGTTTTAAGAAAAGTTTAATGAATAATAGTTTTTTTAAGTGGATTAGTATAGGTGAAACACCCTTACATACTAAAACAAGCGAGCGTGGTTTTTGTTTAATAAATATCAAAAAAATACTGTAAAGATTAAACAAAAAACAAGACTAATAATAGAATGCAATAAAAAAGGTGTGTGAAATGAGGTAAAACAAGTGCTGAAAAGTTGTTTGGTGGTATGCTATCCATACTATTCGGACTGGTGTCTTAAAAGTGAAACAAAATTAGTGCATTATTTTTACAACGCAAAAATTTGATGTCTTTTTTTGCTTTCTGACCATGTGCGCAAGTAATCATTGAATTGGATAACTTGAACGCAATGAAGGCAATAAAGTTATACTCACTAAAAAACGTCCGAATGTGAACAGGACTAGTATTAAAAACGTACAAAAAAGCACTTCTTTTTTTAATAACAAATTTTTAAAAACCTAATAGTCAGTTAGTTGAAAAAAAATATCATTTTGGTACGAAGTTGGGAATATAGTAAACGTGCCCGACAGAGGGCTTTGCATTTAAAACACACATAAACACACTCAAATAATTTACACGTATGAACACCCTCAGAACCCTCGCTTTCAGTATCATTGGTCTTTTTGTATTTGCTACCGCAACCGCTGGCCACAAGATAGAAGATGACAAAGTAACCGTAAAAGCCCGTGAAATGGTGGCTAAGGCAAGCCCAGACGACTGGCAGACTTATGCAAAAGCTGCCGCAAAGTGTGTGGGGCGTAACAAAAATATGCAAGAGGCTATTCAGTGGATTGATAAATCTATTGCCATACAGCCTACCTCCATGAACTACAGCGTAAAAGGCGATTATTTTCTTAAGAACAATCAGAAAGATGAGGCCATCAAATGGTACATCAAAGCCTTAGACTTAGGCCGTTCAGAACTCGGCTTTCAGGCAGAGGACTTGCAATCTAAGCTCAAGGATTTGAGAAAGTAAGCCGCATAGAAGCCATAAACATTTAAAACAAAACAAAAAAGGAGTAGGTCTGTTTGGGGCTTGCTCCTTTTTGGTATTTGGCTAAAAAAAGCTAGTTTTGTGCGCTCAAAAATACTTGGCTGTTTTGCACATCTCTAAAATTCTAAATCCGCCCCCGGTTTCCATGTTGATTGAAGACTATCCGCCTCACCATAAAGCTGGTTTTATCAGCATCATCGGCAAACCCAATGCTGGCAAATCCACACTACTGAATGCCTTGCTTGGTGAAAAGCTAGCCATAGCCACCGCAAAAGCTCAAACAACAAGGCATCGTATTATGGGTATTATCAACAGTCCTGAGTATCAGATTGTTTATTCAGATACGCCCGGAATCATACAACAGCCTAAGTACAAGCTCCATGAGCGCATGATGACCTACGTCAAAGAATCTCTGGCGGACTCAGACATTGTTATCTTTTTGGCAGACGTACAAGACGACCCTCTGCAAGAGCCTGAATTGACTGAAAGACTCAGCAGAATTATTCAAGAAAAGCCAATATTATTGCTTATCAATAAAATTGATTTGGTCATGCAAGAATTTGCAATGGCACGGATAGAAAGTTGGAAAGAAAAAGTCCCCTTTACGGCCGTGAGCGCCATTTCTGCCTTGCACCTGTTCAACATACAAGGCCTGCTGGACACCCTGCTAGAGCACTTGCCCATTCACCCGCCCTATTTCCCCAAAGATGCACTTACAGACAAACCAGAGCGCTTTTTTGCTGCCGAAATAGTGCGAGAACAAATTTTTTTGAACTACGAACAAGAAATTCCTTACTGCTCCGAAGTGCGTGTAGTAGAATTTAAAGACAAACCCGACATTTTGGCCATTAGAGTAGAAATTTTTGTAGAGAGAGACAGCCAGAAAGCTATCTTTATTGGTCATAAAGGCCAAATGATTAAAAAAGTTGGCATTGCAGCACGACAAGAGCTTGAAAAATTTTTTGGCAAAAAGGTCTTCCTCGAACAACACGTAAAGGTAGAGCCTGACTGGCGTACTAAACAGGCTTCTTTGGATAAATTCGGTTATGATTGATTTTTAAGCAGCCAGTTTTAGGTTGTGTAAAGAAAAACGAAGAGGCCACTTTTTATAAAAAAAATGACCTCTTTTTTTTAAAATTAAGAAAAATTTAAGCCCCTTTGGGTAAAGAGTAGAGCTTTAAGTAGGACTTTTTGAATAAAGGCAAGGCCAATAAGACAAATGTTATCATACCAAGCCAGGCCATAGCATTAAAGTCTGATTGATTCGTGTAGCTATTGAAGAGTTCGTGCCCCCAAACAAACATAAGTGGTGTCATAAGGGTTGCTACAATTAATGCGATAGACTTAAGATGAGAAAAACGTGCGGCAGTGCGGGCGCTCACGCCTAGCAATAACGCTAAACCATAAACAGAACCAATAATTACCAGCACAAAATCTTCATGAGTGTTCAGGACACCTACACAAAACGACCCCAGCAGTGCTACAAAGCCACCGCCCAAGAACAAACCAAAAACGCCACGCAAAAAGTGCCAAATACCAACATTTTGGAAAATCCAGAGAAGAATAGCCGTAAAGAAAATACCCAAAGAGTAAGTCGTCAGAGCCTCATTTTTTACAAAAAAAGGATACTCGCGTGCAGAGTTGATAGCGCTCAAGTTCTGGTGTATCTGCTGCGGAGGTGCGTCCCAGTCATAGCTTAAAGAATTGGAATGTTCAGACTTCAAAAAAACCAAAAACATAGCAGGGTTAATACCTAATTCCGAGTCAGATAATGATTTACTCCCTTGATTATAGGCCAAAACCTTTTGTTGCCAAGCGCTCGGTTGTGTGCTATAAATCTGGTCAATATGGTATTGAAACCTATTGGCAAGATGGCTATAGTCAGCACCATATTTTTTGGCTACCTGAAGGTAGGTACGCAGCGCTTCTACTTTTTGTTCTATTGTTTTTAATCCTCTAAAAGCATTACTCATCTGCTCATAACCTTTATCCTCTGTGCCAGAATATGGTGCAGATTTATAAGAGGAATTGCTGTATGTGCTGAACACCGTCAAATTAGGAATATTCATTTCTTCGCCGCCCAAATATTCAGCTTCTTTCCAATCGGTGCGTGCCTCTGCACTGTTCACATTAGATGAGTGGTTGTAATAAGAACGCTGTCCTATAAAACCATAGCCTAAATTCATTTTCTGACAGTCTGAATGCATTTCAGGATAAGTAGCCAAGTCCGCCGTTTGGCGTTCCGTCTCAAAGCCTACCCAATAAGGCGTTACAAAGAAAGCTGTTGCACAAAGCAAATACATAAAAAAAATGCTGTGCTCGCTAAGTGGTCTTCCGAGCGTGCCGTTACGAAGCATCTGAAAGCCTGACTGACGATATACCCAAAAACCCAAAGGAATCAGTACAAGAATCAGGGAACAGGCGAACAGGGTGGCTGCATTGGGTATATAAGCCGTACTGATTGGCTGTAAATTGACGAAGCTGGCACAGACCAACCAGAAAAGTACCGCAAAAAATGCAACATAAGGCAGATTGGTAGCCCAAAGCAAGCGGTTGTTAAGCAAATTATTGTCGTTTATACGCTTGAGAGCGGACGGGACGAACTGATTGACTGACTTTTTCATGGCGTTGTATGAGTCTTTACTTTACAGGGTTGTTTACGAACTTAACAGCAAATAGTTGGATACTTTGTCTTAAAATTTCTAAAAATTCAAAGAGTCGTTTGAGCAAAGATTTTAGGTACACGTAAAGCATACTGTTTTATAGATGATAAAAACACACTGATTCCATAAATCTTTTAAAAAATAAACCCATACCCCTCTAATTTTAGTTATTTATTAAAACCGTCCTTTCCGCAGAGTTTCGGGGGTTTTTGAACGAAAGCAAGCTCTTAAACTAACCTCTCTTGAGTCGTCAAAAAGCCCTTTTTGAGTTTTTAAGTTCTAATTGCCCTCTTTTGTCCCTTGTAGAGGCCATTTTCTCGCGTTTTCAAATAACTTTTTGTCAAATGCCTTATATCTAACTTTTTGACTAATGATTGTTTTTCTACAATTTATTGGGCGTTCCCGCTTCGCGGTCGTTCGTCTTTGGGCTTCGCTTCGCTTCGGTGCTACGCACTAAACCCGCCGCCTCTCTAACGCAAATACAGGCCAATAGACGCACTCAATAACAAAAAAAAAGATAAAGCGGCAAGGCCGCTTTATACCTTTTGTCCTATTTTGCCTTAGCCATAGCATAGCCGTATCATAGCCGTATGATAGCCGTATCATAGCCGTAGTTGGCCGTACTTTAAAAGTAAAGTCCCTATCTTAGAAAAGTACAATTATTCGCTTTCTAAAACTTACATCTCTCAGAGAGGTTAATTAAGAGGTTGTTTTTAATCTAAAAAAATACTCCAGAAAGAACTACTTGCCGTCTAGAAATTCATTAAGGTCGCTTTTACTTGATTCAAACTGAAAACCTTGATTGACGATAAAATAGTTTTGTGGGTCGCAAGTGTAATCGAAGGCATATTTCGCTAGGTCTAGCTTGGTGCTCTCAAAACTAAACAACTTTATCAGTTCCAAAACCTGGGCAGCCGTTACGTTAGCGCGTTTTAGTGCCGATTTGGCTGTTCCAGAGCGTGTATTGTCGCTGTTTGTTTCGCGTAATGTGCGAAGAAGCGCTGCCCACGACTCTGTTGAGAAATAACCGTTTCGCACACTGGCTCGGCAATCAGACATATTCTGCTGCCCATTCGGGTTATAATTGTTGTTATTACTATTGTTGTTGTTATTATTGGGGTTATAGGTATTGTTATTAAGATTAATATTGGGAATTTGCATTGAATTGGCAACGTGCATCTCAATAGGTTGTCGCCAGTCGTTGGGGTTCACCGTGAGAAAATAATTGGTTTCGGTGTTATTGATAGGGCGCAATGTAACAAAATGTCTTGCTGTTTGGGCAGTGCCATTTTGGTCTGTATAATTGACTACCAAGCTGATGCGGCATTCTGTGTCGCGCACCTGGTCATAGCGCAAATAATTGGGGCGTGGTTGTATGGGTGAATATCCGCTCAAACTGGCGTTTATAGACCAACCCTCGCGCACCGCAAAAGATAAACTGGCCAACTGTCCCCAAACTACACCATGTGAGAGCAACAGAAACAATAAGAGCAAAAAAGCACTTTTCGAAACAGCATAGAGCGATAATGTTTTTTTCATAAATAAAGAAAATTTAAACGTGCATAATTTTTCTATACATCAATAATCGTGCTTGACTGGCCTACCAACAAAACATACGCTAAGCAACAAAAAAAATATGCTCTTAATTAGTCGTCCCTTAAAAAATCTACATAAGAACAAGCACCTCAATTGATTCATCTGACTTTTTTTGGTTTTTTCTCTCTACTTTTTGCCTTAATGCAGAACTGAAGTGCGAGCTGAAAGTTCCGACCGTAGGACATAGCAAAAAAATTTGGCCTGTATTTGCGTTAGAGAGGCGGCGGGTTTAGTGCGTAGCACCGAAGCGAAGCCCAAAGACGAACGACCGCGAAGCGGGAACGCCCAATAAATTGTAGAAAAACAATCATTAGTCAAAAAGTCAGATGTAAGGAATTTGACAAAAAGTTATTTGAAAACGCGAGAAAATGGCCTCTACAAAAGTGAAAAGAGGGCAATTAGAACTTAAAAAACTCAAAAATGGCTTTTTGACGACTCAAGAGAGGTTAATTGAAGCGCTTGCTTTCGTTCAAAAACCCCCGCAACTCTGCGGAAAGCACGTTTTTAATAAAGGACTAAGTGTTTTTTAAGAACGATTGAATACCAACATGATTTAAACTTATGCAATGTTGCTCTCAAGCGCACGAATAGCGTTCTCGGCCATAGGATAAAGAAATTTGAAACCAGCTTTCTCTATCTTTTGAGCGCTCACATTCTGGCCACCTAGCACTGATGCAGCAAACTCCCCTAAAATGACTTTGAGTACAAAAGCAGGCACAGCAGGCATAAAGTAGGGCTTTTTGAGATGCTGAGCAAGCAGATAAGTGAACATACGATTAGTGATGCCAATAGGTGCTACTGCATTGTAAACGCCATTGACTGTATTGTTTCTTATACAGAAATCAAATATGTTGCACATATCTGCTATGTGAATCCAAGGCAGCCATTGCAGCCCGCGCCCAAGTTGTGCACCTATACCAAGACTTACTGGCTGACGCATGGACACATAAGCGCCACCCTGGGCGGACATAACCACACCAATTCGCAAAATAACCAAGCGAATGCCCAAATCCGCAATGGGAGCGGCCTCCTTTTCCCAGCAGCCTACTACATGAGCCAGAAAATCCATACCTTGCGTACTGCTTTCAGTAATAACTGTATCGCCTGTATCGCAACCATAATAGCCAACAGCCGAAGCGTTGATGAATACTTTTATATAGTTGGGCTGCGTGCGCAGTGTATTGTACAAAAGGCGTGTTGAGAGAGTCCTACTCTCCAAAATTTCTTTCTTATAAGCTGGATTCCAACGCTTATCGCCAACGTTTGCGCCTGCAAGGTTGATAAGAACCGTGCGCCCCTCTAAGGCTTTAGCATCTAAATAGCCTTTTTGGGGCTGCCATTCAAAGCATCGGAAACCGTTGGAGTGCCCATTTTTTCGGCTCAAAAAAGCCACATCGCAGCCATTCTTTTTAAGTTCTTTGGCCAAGGCCAAGCCTACAAGCCCTGTTCCGCCTGCAATAAGTACTTGCATGAAAAGATGATTATTGTGCCTTGTTAGGCTGTTTGTTTTCTTTAGAACGCTTTATGCGTACAAAGTGTTTTAAAAACGGTAGGAATAAGTCAGGTTCAGTACATACAAACGGCTTAAACCATCTGTGCTTTTTTCTGGACTTCTCCGCAAGAGCCTGTAACCGCCCATGAATTTAAACCCAGAATGTACTGAAAACTGATAACCTACACCACCCAAGGCTGTTAAGGCCAAGCCTGTTGTACCTGGTGCTTCGGTGGCTGTTAGCACTCCCTCTTTATTCTTGATATAGAAAACATCATTGTTCAAGCGCCATATTCCAAGCAAGCCCCCAAAGCAGTTGATGCGCGCAAAACGCCAGTTTTTTTCGGCACGCAGCATGAGGTCTGTTCCTCGTTTGAGTTGGTTAGAGCGCGGATAGCTGGCGGCCAAAGCAGAATCCTGGGTTTTAGACCAAGGTTTCCACAGAAATTCGTTCTTGATGTCGGTGAGCGGGTGTTGTATGCCCGTGGAAAAAGTCCAGTTTTTGGTATTGAAACCCAAGCCAGCAATCAGGTCATAAGTACCCAAGCTTGTTTGGTAATACATCGGCAAGGGTTTGTTCTCAAACTTATCGTTGCCATCGGTGGTTGGAATTTTTGTACCTATTGAGGCGTTCAGTTGATAACGGTCATTGACTATAAGACTACGCGTATAGGCCAAGGAAATATCGCCTAAGCCTTGGTTGTCAGTCAGTCTGCCTTCTACGTAGGTATAGGGTAGCTTAACTTGCACTATGTTTTTTGCGCCTATACTGATTGAGGCATCAAGAATGGTAGAATTAACAATGAGCTTAAAATCTGTAACGCCTCTGTACTGTGTCAGTTCAACGGAACGAAGCCTGACGCGCATATTTTTTTGAAGCGTTTGGTTAGGCCGCATAGCCCCCATAGTACAAAAGCCAGCATCGCTACAACCCTGCCCAACAAGGTCTTGTGAGCTAAAAAGGAGAGTCAGCAATAAAAATGCAGTTTGTAAAATTCTTTTTTGCATGATATGTTTGTCAATCAAATAAAGATAAAAAAAAGAGTATTGGTATAATCGGACGATGCTGTTTTTATA
Source organism: Cytophagales bacterium (assembly GCA_013299045.1). Lineage (GTDB taxonomy): Bacteria > Bacteroidota > Bacteroidia > Cytophagales > Bernardetiaceae > RDZD01. The sequence continues at coordinate 48,570 of JAAFJX010000008.1, forward strand.
AATAACAGCAAATTTTATGCAATTTTTAAAGCCTGCTCTTGGGCTTATTCTTAAAGCCATATTTTTTAAAGACCAAGCTTCTAAATTATAGACAATATCAGAGATTCAGTAAAAGCCTTTTACGTTACTTTTCATACCTTTGTGCGTCCTTTTTTAGCGTCATTATGCCCAAGATTAAAAAACTAGCGTTCTTTTCGGTGTTTCACCCTTATCGTGGCGGAATTGCGCAATACAATGCGGCGCTTTATAAGGCGCTTTCAAATTATTGTGAGGTGCTGCCCTATACTTTTTCTCGGCAATATCCCGCGTTTCTTTTTCCTGGTACTAGCCAATACGTACCCGAAGGAAGCCCGAATCCTCTCTTAAAAGATGCACCACAACTTCTAGATTCTATCAATCCGCTCAGCTGGCGCAAAGCTGCCCAAAGTATCTTAAAGCAAAAGCCTGATGCCCTGCTTCTCTCTTCATGGATGCCATTTTTTGGGCCTGCTATGGGCTTTTTGGCGCGTGAGTTCCGTCAATTAAAAATTCCCGTAGGTGCTGTCCTTCACAATATTACACCACATGAACCCCGCTTTTGGGACAATGCTTTCAATAAATATTTGCTCAAAAGTTTAGATTTTGGCTTGGTTATGAGTAGCGGGGTTCAAGCTGATTTTGAGCGAATCGTACCCAATAAGACGGTTTTATTCCACCCACACCCTGTTTATACACATTTTGGTAAAAAACTCAATAAGGAAAAAGCGCGCCAAATGCTTGGCTTACCATCAGATGCTACTGTTTTTCTTTTTTTTGGTCTTATCCGGCACTATAAGGGCCTAGATACACTCCTACGCGCTTTCGCGGGTATGCCGCACCATGCGCACTTGCTCATTGCGGGCGAGGCGTATGAGTCGCTTGCGCCTTATGAAAACCTTATCAAAACATCTCCAAACGCCAAAAACATTCATTTACACGCTCGTTACATACCAGACGAGGAAGTGCAAACCTATTTTTCTGCTGCCGATGTCAATGTTTTGCCATATAAAACAGCTACACAAAGTGGAGTTTTGTCGGTGGCCTATCATTTTGACCTACCAGTCCTTGTAACTGATGTAGGCGGGCTGCGTGAGGCCGTAGAGCCCTATCAAGCGGGTTTGGTGGTGCGCCCTGCAGCAGAAGAAGACTTGAAAGATGCCCTATTGACTATGCTTAACCCAATGGACTATAGTGCTGCTATTCAATCATTTAAACAAAAATATTCTTGGGAAGCGCTCGCCCAAAAAATCCTGAGCCAATGCGCTCTTACCCAAAAATAGGTAGCACTTCTAATTGTTGAACATTTGTGCTGCTCTGAGCCAGATAAATATGCTCAAAGCCATTGCTCAAGGCTAAAAATGGGCATTGCAATCGCGTATTATAGGCCAAAAGCTGTTGAAGATGCGTGTCTGTCATCAATTTTTTATCAGGCGCTTTGCACTCCACCAGCAAAAAAGGCTGTGCTTGTTTGCTGTAAGCCACAATATCTGTGCGCCCATAAAGTCCGTGCTGCCGAACCTTGCTTTCAGTTCTGAGCAGGGCTGGTGGATAGTCATTTTGCACCAAAAAATGCAAAAAATGCTGCCTTACCCACTCTTCAGGCGTTAATTTGATATATTTTTTTCTAACAAAATCCCACACGAGCAAGCCTAAATCCACACTTTTTTTGAATCGGAGTGGGGGCAGCGGCAAGTTCAAATCGGGTAGAGCCTTCTCCATCAAACCAAAACGTGGCGTTCGGAGTGGTAAGAAGAACGCACCAATGGCCCAGACTCTACATATTTCAAGCCCAGTTTTAATCCTTCTTGCTGGTAATACTCAAATGTTTCTGGACTAATGTACTCAATAACTTCGTGGTGCTTTTTGGTGGGCTGTAGATATTGGCCAATGGTTAGAATGTCGCAACCGTGCTGGGCGAGGTCGTGCATGATTTCTAGCATTTCTTCCTTTGTTTCGCCCAGTCCAACCATTACGCCAGACTTGGTGCGTTTACCGTAGGCTTTTGTTCGGCTTATTTGTTCCAGACTCCTTTCGTAACGGGCTTGTGGTCTTACAGTCTTATAAAGGCGTTTGACGGTTTCCATATTATGTGATACTACCTCTTGACCAGCCGAAATCATGCGTTCTAGGGCTGCCCAAGTGCTTTTTACATCTGGGATAAGCGTTTCAATGGTGGTACTTGGGCTACTTTCTTTGGTCAGGATGACGGTTTGATGCCAAATTTCTGCACCACGGTCTGGTAGCTCATCGCGGTTTACTGATGTAATAACGGCATGCTTAACCTCCATGAGCTTGATAGCTTCTGCCACACGCCTTGGCTCATCGGCATCATAGTGCGGCGGGCGGCCTGTTTGCACGGCACAAAAAGCACAGGTTCGTGTACAAACATTCCCCAAAATCATAAATGTAGCTGTTCCCTCACCCCAGCACTCGCCCATATTCGGGCAGTTGCCACTCTCGCAAATGGTGTGCAGTTTGTGTGTATCTACTAGGCCACGCACTTTGCGGAAATTTTCGCCATGCGGCAACTTAACGCGCAACCAAGAGGGTTTTCGGTTATTTTCAGAACCAGATGCTGGTATTACCGGAAGTTCTATCATTTTGTTTACGCTAAATTTTTCTTGTATAAGGCAAAAGTAAGAGTAAAAGCATTATTTTACAAAAAAAAGTTCAAAATTCCGTAACTTATTCCGTTTAGATACTTTCAGAGCAAAACTTAACGGTGCTTGCCGCTAGTCCAGCCCTTCTGCGCCAAAAGTTTTTCGCCTGATTCCACTGCGCCATCTTCAATGGCTGTGCCCATAGAGTCGTTCCAGCGGTTCAGAAAACCGAAAAGTGCTATCACACCGAGTATCTCCACAATATCTCCTTCAGACCAATGCAAACGCATTTTTTCGCCAAGCTCTTTATCAACAGCATTGGGCACGCTAGAACTGGCAATAGTGAACTCTAGCGCTACGCGTTCGGCCTCCGAAAAAGCTGGGTGCGTGGCAAAATGCCATACATTTGCCAACTGTTCTTCGCTAGCGCCATAGCGCTCGGCGGCGCGTATGGTGTGCGCTTGACAATACTGACAGCCTGTGGCATAGCTGCTTACGTAGGCAATTAAGCGTTTAAAAGCACTCGTTACTTTGCCTTCATTACGCATAGCTGCTTTATTGAGTTCTATGAAAGCATAGGCCAAATGGGGCCTGTGATACATGGTTTTGACGCTATTAGGACAAAAACCCAGTGTTTCGTTATAGAACTCTACCAGCTTTTGAAGTTCAGCGTCGTGTTGCTCGGATGTGGGCTTTACAAGAGGTTGATGCAGTGCTTTCATGCTTTATAGCTTGATTAGGGGCTGTTTGAACAAAAAATAAACTATGAGAACTTAATCGCCTTGTGCCTTATAACTGCGGAAAGCAAAGCGCAATATCAAAACTTCTGCCATCAAAAACACCAAAGCTGCCAGCACAAAATAACGCCAAAGCGGAATGGCAACATTGTTTTTGATAAAATCTGAACGAAATTTTTGACTATCCAGGCTTTCTAGTATTTGTACATTCTTTTGGCCTGCGAAAAGAGATTTGAGTTCGTCGGTGCTGAAATAGCCCAGCATAGATTCTGTTTTGTCATAATTAAAGGCCATGACACCCATGTTTTTTTGGTCTGCTTTGCGCACTAAGGCGTAATTGCCAGCTTCAATATCATTTTTGGGTACGTCCAGAATAAGTTGCGTGCCGAGTGTGCGCTGGGCTGGTATGAGTTCAGTTTTGTCGTCCATTTTCTTGAGCAGGAACAAATCAGATTGAGCGAGGCTATCTAGCTCAATAACGGCAGTGTTTTCGGCCAAAGACCATGCTAGGCGTTCAGATTTGAGTTTGCTTAGCAAAGCCACTTTATACAAAACAGGTACAAAAAGCGCGTGTTTATGAAAGTTGGTGAACTCGTCTTGTAAAGGAGTGGCGGCCAGATAGATTTTACTTTTGCCTAAGTTTAAATGGCTCAAAAAGGCAGAGCCATTGCGTAAACGCAAAAGGGTTTGTCCCGCACGCCATTGCATGGGCGTAAGCGCCTCTGGTACGCTCATATCGGGCGAAATCTTCTCAAAAACGCCTTCAAAAAAAGGATTGTTTTTGTCTGGAACTTCCATGCCCACAAGACCAGAGCCAGTGCCTGATGTAGCCAAACCATCTGCCAAACTTTTGGTACTGCCTTCTACGCCAAAAGTGCGCCTAAAACTGTTAAAATCTGGTTTTGCGGCAGGAAAGACTAATACGCTGCCACCGTTGAGCATAAATTTTTTAAGAGATTCTTCTAAGCTATTGTCAATGCTGGCCACGTTTTCTAAGACGATAAGGTCTGCGCCGAGTAAGGCAGTGTAGTCCAAAGAATTTTGGGCGTTCTTTTTTAGTTCAAAAAAATCTTCACCCTCAAAAACCTTTCCTGCAAAACTGTTTTCAGCGTTTTGTCCTGTTCCAACTACTGTTTGCACTTTTATTTTTGGTGCTACGCGCATAGCAAAAAAGTAGTTGTTATCAAAAATCATGGGGCTATCGTCCAAACTGACGCGGCAGGCTTGGTCTTCGCTGTTGGTGAGCGTAAAGTTCATTTTGACAGTCTGAGAGGCATTTCCCGCCAGGCTAACAGAAGCAGCAGAGGCTTGCGTTTGCCCAATGAACAGCTTAATATCCTTGTTTTCAATGTTTTGAGTTCCTGCATTTTTGACCCGAACAAGGGCGCTATTGGTTTCGCCAGCGCGTATGAAAGTTTTTTCTAACCAAACAGAATCAATGTAAAGATTGGCCAGATTGGTAGGCGCTATCGGCAACAAATAGTAATTATTAGTGCTGTCTGTTTGAATTTTATCTAGGCTGCCCACGGAGGTTTTTTGGAAGTCGGATACCCAAAAAAGATGATTTCCTGAGCCTGCTGCATTGTTTTTGAGGGCTGCTTCCTGTTTTTGTTGTACGTTCTTGATACTGCGACCGCTGGGGCTGTAAGTTAATTTGCTTAGACTTTCTACAATCTTGGGTCGGTCGTAGAAATAGTTAAAATTCCCATCAAATGTATTATCAATAAATTGAAACAAAGTACTTTGCGGAAAAACAGATAAAACATCTTGTACAAAAGCTGCACCCAAGTCCAGGATAGGCTTGCTGTCGCGTTCGTTCTGTGTGCTGAAGGAGTTGTCCAGATAGATGCTGACGTGTGCGCCACCACTCTGCTGAGCGCTGACTTTGGCTGGCACAACAGGGCGCGCAAAAGCCAAGACTACAGCTACAACAAAAGCAATGCGCATGAGTAAAACAAGCCAATTTTTTATTTTGTCTTTGGCGTTGGCGGTTTGTTTGATTTCTTTCAGAAAGGCCACATTGCTAAAAAAAATGCGTTTTGGCCGCTGAAAATTAAAAAAGTGAATGATTATAGGCACACTTACGGCCAAAAGGCCCCAGAGGTACAGGCTGTGCAGGAATATCATAGTTGGCAAAAACTAGTCAAATGTTTTTTTAGGATTTTTGGTAACTATAAACGGTTTGTTGGGTAGTTTTAGATTCAAATATGGCTGATTGTGGCCGTAAAAGTAAAGGATTTGTTCCAATAAAGCGAATTTTAGAAGTGAACTTCAATACCTTGCGCTCATGGCGAACGAATTTTCTATTATTCTAAACCACTTTTGGAATATGGCACGTATTTTAGCGTTATTATCTTGTAAAATTGATTCAGCTCAAAACTCGTATGATTCAAATGCAGGTAGCACGGTTTTTAGTATTCATCTTTCTAGTCTGTGGTATTTTTTGCTCTAACTCCAACCTCCAAGCTCAAAATAACAAAGCCAAAAAGCGCCAGCTTAATTGGCATCATCAGGCCAATGCAGCCATTGGCTTGGGCGACAACCACCTTGCAGGCTCTTTGGGTTGGGCTTATTTGCGCGGTTTTGGGCAATATCAGCGCATTAAAGCTGGTTTAGGTTTGCGCTTGAACGGCATTTGGGGCGATGACATTCCTTACACTTCTGCGCCTCCGCGCTTGGCCAAAGAGGAGGAGCTAACCGACACACTCAGCCTTGCCAAGCCATTCTTAGGGGCCATGAATTTGGGCTTGTATGCGTCTTATGACATTACGACACGGCTCACAGTGGGTTTCAACATTGATGCCATTGGCTTGAGCATAGGGAAGAAAAAAGATGGTTTGCTTTATGCTTCTGAGCTTCCTCTTTCGCCAGTGCCGAGCTTGGAAAACAAGCCTAGCTCTTTTAACGCACTTTTGGGCGGCAATAACGACCTCGGAACGCTCAATTCAGAGCTTTATGTGGCGTATGGTTTGCGCCAAAATCTTTATATGCGTTTGGGGGTTCAGTATTTGTTTACGGAATATAAAACAGCCGTTAAATTTGTGAATGACAACGACCGCTACCGCGCCAAGTCCACTCTCTTTTTTGTGGGCCTTTTTTGGTATCCTTTCATGAATGATATTAACTGCCCTAAGCGTCCTAAACCAATCAAGGTTAATTATTCTAAAAAGAAAAAGGCTGCAAAAGCAGAAAAGGAAAAGAAAAAAGCAGAGTAGTTATTTATTTAAAACCTTGAGATATTGATAGATATGAAAAACTTGATATTATTGATTACCCTTACGTTTTTTTCTTGGAATAGTGCTTTGGGACAAACTTGGCAAGTCTTGGTGCAACAGGCTCAAAAGGTTTATCTAGAATACGATTTTAAGACTGCCTTGGTTCTTATTGACAGTGCAGAAAGAAAATTTAATGCGCTTGGTGTACAAGCAGACACCTCCTATATCAACTTGTGTTGCATTAGGAGTGGTGTTGAACGTGAATTAGGTAAATTTGAATCCGCATACGCTTACGCAGACAAAGCTATAAAACTTAGCGAACAACTCGTGGGTAGGAATAGTTTAACCTATGTCAAGGCTGTTTATTATCATGTTGTAGCTCATATAAAAGCAGCTTCATTTAATGACAGCGATTCAGTACTTATAGAGATTATGGATATTTATAAAAAAAATGGTGCCGCTGATGATGACGATTATTATATGCAGCTAAAAGGAACATTAGCCAGTGTTTATGCAAAAAAATCTTTATATAATAAGGCAGAGCCACTATACTTAGAGTTGCATGATTTTTGGCTCAAGAAGGAGGGCAAGCTCTCAAAAAATTACTATAAAGTCCTCAATAACATGGCTCAGCTCTATGTCAATGAAGGGCAATGGGTGAAAGCAGAAAAATTACAAAAAGAGTCGGTGGAGTTGTGTCTGAAGCTCATGGGTGGCCAGAGTACTGCATATGCGGCTGCTCTAAATGGCTTAGCTGCTACCTATGTTACGCTTGGAAAAGCAGATATGGCCATTGCTGTCTTAGAAGAGGCTAAGCCTATTATTGAAAAAAAGTATGGCAAAAAACATCCATTCTACGGCGATTGCTGCAACAATATGGCTGGCGCATATCATGTGAAAGCGGATAATGAAAACGCGCTTTTGTATTATTCTGAAGCACTTGTGGTAGCCGAAGTTGTGTTTGGTAAGAATAGCCCCGACTACGGAATAACCTGTGCTAATATATCCCTGGTTTACATGGAGTTAGGGCGCATGAATGAAGCGGAAGATATGCTGCTGGAATCCATAAAAATATTTAGAAACACTTGGGGTGATAAAAATATGGGGTCTGTGCGTGCTTTTCATGATGCTGGTAGCTTTTACAAGAATAATTTGAATCTTAATGAGGCTTTCAAATTCTATAAAGAAGCAAGTGAAGGTTATCTGCACCACCTCAAAACCAATATGATTCACTTGGCAGAAAAAGAAAAATTGTATTTGATTCAGCTATTTGCATGGCATTTTAATATCTATAATAGTTTTGTTATTCAAAACGATTTAAGCCAGCACACCGATTGGTTATTTGATAATATCCTGATTACTAAGGCAATAGTCTTTGATGAGAGCCAGCGAGTAAAAAATAGAATCTCGGCTAGTAAAGATACTTTGCTTCAAAGTGCCTACCAAGCTATGCAAGATTGTAATTTAAATTACTCCAAGTATTTGCAAATGACTAAAACACAACTCGCCGAGCAACAAATAGACCTTGACTCTATTGAAAAACAAGCAGAAGCGCTTGAGAAAAAAGTTATTTTGAGAAGCCAAAAGCTCTCTGAAGGCAATCTTTTAATTGATAAACAGCTAGATTGGAAAGACATACAGCAAAAACTCAAAAAAGACGAAGCAGTAGTAGAACTTTTGCGTGTTTACCATAACAAACGAACAGATAGATATAAGGATAGTATATGCTATTTGGCCCTAATCATTACACCAGAAACAAAAATACGGCCTGAAATGGTACTGCTCCCTAATGGCTCTTTCCTAGAAAAGGAGGCCATAGAGTTTTATAGCAATAACATACTTTTTAATCTGACCGATACAAACTCCTACGCAAATTTTTGGCTTCCTATCAAAGAAAAGCTAAAAGGGGTGAAAAGAGTCTATTTTTCAGGAGATGGGATTTATCATAAAATCAACTTATTAACTCTTTTGAACCCTAAGACAAAGAAATACCTAGACCAAGAAACCGATATTCGTCTTTTGAGTAGTAGCCGAGACATACTAAAAAACAGCTCACAAAAAAAGCAAAAACGGGATTATAGCAACTATCAGGCTTATTTGTTTGGTTATCCCAATTATGCAAAAGGGCTTTCCTCCGAAAGAAAAGAGCAGGCCCTGGAGGATTCTTCTCAAATGAATCCACTCCAAAAACAGAGGTTTTTTAATTTATCGCTTGGCCAAGTGAGCAAACTGCCTGGCACGAAAAAAGAAGTAGAAGGAATAGCTACGGTTCTGAGGCAACAACGTATCCGTGCAACCGTTTACACAGAAGATAATGCAAGCGAAGAGAATATTAAGAGCGTACAAAGCCCTGACCTTTTGCATATAGCAACACATGGTTTCTTCATAGAGGACGAAAAAATAAACAGTTCTAAAGAAGATATAGATTATAATTCGCCGTTACAACGTTCTGGTTTGTTGCTGGCTGGTGTTGAAGCCTCCATAAATGGTTTGAATAATCCAGATGCTGAAAATGGTATTTTCACTGCAAAAGAAGCCAATAACCTAAATCTAGCAACGACACATCTTGTGATACTTTCGGCATGCGAGACAGGGCTTGGTCATTTGCAGTATGGCGAGGGTGTTTATGGTCTCCAACGCGCATTTATGGCCGCTGGTGCTCAGACTATTCTGATGAGCCTTTGGAAAATAGACGACACAGCAACACAAGAGCTGATGACCTATTTTTATAAAAATATGTTCATGAAAAAGCAAGAAAAAAGAACGGCTTTTAAAAATGCACAACGCACCCTACAAAAGAAATATCCTAGCCCATACTATTGGGGTTCTTTTGTTATGCTAGGCGAATAAAACATCTACTTCAATGCAATATAGTAAGTAAAAATCGGCTGTTCATTTAAGTTTTTTTCTGTCCGCGCCATGGCCTCCAACAAGCTCTCGTGTAAGGAGCGCACCATAAAGCAACGTGCATCTTGCCACTGCAACGTTTCTGCCATACCGCTGGGCGCTTCATAACGTGCCTTATCCACATAAATATCTACTCTGTAAAGCTCGCCGCTCACTTCTGGCCCTCCAAAGTCGGGGTGAATTTTTAAACCTATCTCGCCCGTAGATTTATTCAAAACCACTTCAAAAACATTCTCCTGAGGCATACCCCGCCCCGCACTAAAACGGCTGCCTTTGCTAACACGCGCTTTTTTGAGGGTATCGCCGCTCTCGGGGTCAATTTCCGTTTCGTTGTCGGCTTCGGTAGCCCCTGTTTTAAATTCCTCATAGCGCCCATACTCTTCGGTATATTTATGCACTTTAAGGGCCAAACTTACGTCCTTGAAAGTTGCTTGATTGATAAAAATACCTTTAATGAGTCTTTTATCGCTATTGCTTGCATCCTGCGCCACGTACTTTTGAGCTGAGGCAAACTCAATGTTATAATATTGTGCGCTCTGAAACTGCAAAACGTCTTCCATGGGGGCAATGGACTCGTGTAAACCGCCTTGCTGTGCATTAAAATCCTTGTTGGCTACATGGCGAATCGAATAATTACCGAAAGAAAAATATTTCAAATCATTGGAAAAACGGCTCTGAAACTTCTCTTGAAAACGCATTCTCAGGCTTTTGGGGTCTTCAATCAAATGCTTGGGTGTGAAAACTAAAACGTATAAATGCTGTGTTTGAGATTTGCTCACTGCCTTATTGGTGCGCTCAAAGCAGCTTGCATAGACATCAATTTGATGCCCTTGTTTAAGCCACTTTTCAAAATATTCTACCGCCCATGCGTTCGGGTTAAGTTGGAGTTTAAGCAACTTACCACTACAATCTTTGGCCTCATGCAAACGCTCCAAAGATTTAACCAATTCAAAATCTGTGATATAAACAGACTCTTTTTGTGGATTGTCTGTTATCATGGCAAGAGGCTCGTCCAAAATAGACATATCGTCCTGATAGTTAGAGATTGTGGTTGGAATATTCTCTTTGGCCTGAATATCAATTTTATAGGGTGCTTTAAAACCCACACGGTAGTAGGTAGTGCCTTCTTGTTTGAGCATGGTGAGTGCGTCGCCCACAAGTCTGTCCATGCTGGCATACATGGCCTCATACATACCCGAAGAGAAATCAATGTAGGTATCTACGCCGCTATTACTCTTGTCGTTTACTTGAGGTGCGGTACTAAGTGTATGCAGTTCTGCCAACAGTTCTCCCTCGTAGTAAGCACTTTTTTTACAACTGCTCATAGCGAATGAGAGAACGAAAAATACTGCCGCGAAAACGTATTGAACAGAAAATGATTTCATAAACGAGAGATATATTTTGAAAGCACAAAAGTATTCAAAATAGCACAAATGGCCAAATAAAAGGTAGTATCATCAATGAATTACCGCTTTATGCTCTGCTGTCCTATTGGCCTTGTTAAGTGTAACTTTTCGTAATGGTCAAGGCTACAATACTTGAGCCCTTTCTAAAAGTACATTTAAAAGATTCAATATCAATAAATGTGTCTTGATGCCTTTTCAGAAACAACTAGATGCACCATGCTGTAGCTTTTAAAGAGACTACTGCTTGCCAAAAAAAGGCCACTAAATTTCTTTAGCAGCCTTTTTTTTGATTCTGATGTCCAGAGAATCAATTACTTAATCTCTACTTCAGCACCAGCTTCTTGGAGTTTTTTCGCCAAATCGTCAGCTTCAGCTTTAGGAATAGCAGATTTAACTGGCTTAGGAGCAGTATCTACCAAATCTTTCGCTTCTTTCAAGCCAAGACCAGTTAAGTCTTTTACAAGTTTAACAACGGCGAGTTTGTTAGCGCCACCGCTTTTGAGGATAACGTCAAACTCAGTTTGTTCTACAACAGCTTCAGCAGCAGCAGCAGCCGGAGCTGCCATCATAACGCCACCACCAGCAGGCTCAATACCATACTCGTCTTTGAGAATATCTGCGAGTTCATTTGCCTCTTTAACGGTGAGGTTAACCAATGTTTCAGCGATAGCTTTCAGATCTGCCATGACTTTATGTTTTTTAAGAGATTTTAATTGAAAATTTTAAATAAAAGAGAACTTTTATGGAGCTTGGAAGCGTCTTTTGCAATAATTGTTGTGCCTACTTGTTTAAGAGCAGGCACTTTTCAATTACTTGTCTGCAATAGCTTTGATGACACCAGCCACACGACCACCACCACTCTGCACAGCACCGATAACACGACGCATAGGAGATTGCAAAAGGCCAATGATTTCGCCAATAACTTCCTGTTTGGACTTCATGCGTAGAAGCACCTCAAGCTGGTCGTTACCAATGAAAAGGGCTGAGTCAATAGATGCGCCTTTCAAAACTGGTTTCTCAGATTTGTTCTGGTCGCGGTATTTTTTTATGATTTCGGCAGGTACTTTCGCGTTTTCAGGCGCAAAAAGAATACCAGAAAAGCCTTTGAGAACAGTATCATCAAACGATGAATAATCTGTATTCAAACGGCTCAAGGCCTTGCTTATCAATGAGTTTTTATAAACCTCGTAGCGTACACCGCTCTCAAAACAGAGGCGACGGAACTTATTAATTTGCGCTACGGTCATACTAGAGGTGTCGGCAATGTAAAAGTGTTCCACATTTTCCAATTTGCCCACTAACTCATCAACAATTTCGTATTTTTCGTCTTTTGTCATTGTTTTAGTTTGTTTAGAACGTGGTTAGATGCCTTTTACAGATGTTTTGTCCACTTTAACCGAAGGGCTCATAGTGCTAGAAAGATGTACAGTGCGGAAATAAGCGCCTTTGGCAGAAGAGGGTTTTAACTTAGCCAAAACGAGCAATAACTCGCGAGCGTTATCAGCCAACTTGTCAGGCGTAAAGCCCATACGACCAATAGAGGCATGAACGATACCATACTTATCAACGCGGAAATCAATCTTACCGAGCTTAACCTCTTTAACGGCTTGGCCTACTTCCATAGTAACCGTACCCGCTTTAGGGTTAGGCATGAGACCACGCGGGCCAAGTACACGTCCAAGCTTACCAACTTTAGCCATAACTGTAGGCATAGTGATAATTACGTCGATGTCTGTCCAGCCGTCCGATATTTTTTGAATGTAGTCGTCAAGACCAACGTGGTCTGCACCAGCCGCTTTTGCTTCGGCTTCTTTGTCGGGCGTGCAGAGCACCAATACGCGCTTGTCGCGGCCTGTACCATGCGGGAGAGACACCACGCCACGAACCATCTGGTCTGCTTTGCGGGGGTCTACGCCAAGTCGCACGTCAATGTCCACTGAGGCATCAAATTTAGCATAGTTGATTTCTTTGACCAACTTGCAGGCCTCTTCAAGCACATACTCCTTAGTAGCATCGTACTTCTCTGCTACTGCTTTTTGCTTTTTTGTGAGTTTTGCCATGATTGTTTAATCAGGTTTGTAGTGTTAGCGGCACTGCTTTCGCAGCAGAACCTCCTACACAAATGTTTTTGAATAATTTTTTGAACTGAACTTACTCAGCCCAAGGTGCTTTGCCTTCTACGAGCAAACCCATGCTGCGCGCTGTACCCGCTACCATACGCATAGCAGCTTCTACAGTGTAACAGTTAAGGTCTGGCATCTTAATTTCGGCAATTTTTCTTACGCTGTCCCAAGTTACTTTACCAACTTTGTCGCGGTTAGGTACGCTAGAACCTTTTTTGAGGCTAGCAGCCTCCATGAGCAGAATAGCTGCTGGAGGGGTTTTTACAACAAAGTCAAAAGACTTGTCAGAGTACAGCGTAATCAACACAGGCAGAACTTGGCCTGGTCTGTCTTGAGTTTGAGCATTAAAGCGTTTGCAGAACTCCATGATGTTCACGCCTTTGCTACCCAAAGCAGGGCCAATAGGTGGGGCAGGGTTAGCCTGACCGCCTTTTGCCTGGATTTTCAGAAAACCTGTAATTTCCTTAGCCATTTGATTGAATCATTTTAAAAAAAACAGACACTACTACGCGCAATGCCATATCTTGAAGCCAGCGAACCAGCATAATTATTTAATGTTTATTGTGCCTGGTCAAGTTTTTGTACTTGTGTGTAGTTCAACTCAATAGGCGCATTTCTGCCGAAAATAGTAACCATCACGTTTACTTTTTTCTTTTCATCAAAAACTTCTTCAATTTTGCCTGTGAAGCCAGAGAAAGGGCCGTCCATAACTTTGACAGACTCACCTACAAAATAGCGTGTTTCGTATTTAACCTCTTCCTGCGCCTCTTCTACCTTACCCAAAATGCGGTTTACCTCGCTTTCGCGCATGGGGCGCGGGCGTGGCAAAGAACCTTGTTTGGGCACATCGGCAGGCGTTTTATCTGTAGCCTTTGTTTTTTTGGCTTTTGAAGGAGGCAAAACCTCTTCCATATCAAGGAAGCCAATAACACCAGGTGTGTCAGTTATACTGAATAGAATTTCGCCAAAATTAGGTACATCAAAGTCTGCATTCACGAGGATGTAGCCAGGCAGGTAGTTCTTTTCAACTGCTATACGCTTGGTTTTACCGTCTTTGCTCTTACGCATTTGGTACACTTTTTCTGTTGGCGTAACTATCTGAGGCACGTGCGTTTTGAGTCCAGAGTTAGTAAGCTCGCGCTCCATATAAACTTTGGCGTTTTTTTCTTGTCCGCTTACTACACGCAATATATACCACTTAAAGTTATCCATTTTAGAAATGTACGTTTAGGTCGTTTTGTATTCAAAAGACTATTGGAAAGATTCGTAAAGCGTTTTGAGGCCTACCTCAAAAACCCAATCCATTGCACCTATTACCAAGGCGAATATCATGGAGGCAACCAAAACAACAGTTGCAGTTGTTTGTAGCTCTATGTATTTCGTCCAAGTAACGTTTTCTTGCATTTCTTGGATAGAATCTTTTATGAAAGTAATAAATTTGTTCATAAATTTGCTTAAAATAGCACGAGTGGAGAGGCTCGAACTCCCAGCCTGCGGTTTTGGAGACCGCTGCTCTACCAATTGAGCTACACTCGTTTCCAGTAATTCGGGTGCAAAGGTAAAAACTTTTTAATTAATAACAAATCTTTTTATAAAAATAAGACAACTTGTTATAAAAAATATTGCCCAGATAGTCTATACCTGATTTAAGTATTTTACTTTTAGATACTTAACCCTTTATTTATGACAATTTATCCATACCATAAGAGTATTGAGAATTAACAGCAGTATGCTTTATGCTCCTAAAAAGGTTCAGTAGCCAAGTCGCTGTAGTCAAATTGGGCTGGTTCTTATTTTGCTTTTTGGCTAAGAATCCTTACTTTTGCAAACGTTTAAAAAGCCTTCATACGCCCAAAATAAATCAAAAAAATGGCCAAGCAGACTAAAGAAAGCGATAAGCAAACACCGCTCATGAAGCAGTATGCTGTTATGAAAGGGCAGTACCCAGATGCCATTTTGCTATTTCGTGTGGGCGATTTTTATGAAATGTTTGGTCAAGATGCAGTTCAGGCCAGTAAGGTTTTGGATATAGTCCTGACACGGCGCGCCAATGGAGCAGCCTCTTTCGTAGAGCTGGCTGGTTTTCCATATCATGCTTTGGATAACTACCTCCCGCGCCTCGTGCGGGCGGGTCTGCGTGTGGCCATCTGCGAGCAGCTAGAAGACCCAAAATTGGCGCAAGGTATAGTCAAACGTGGTGTTACCGAACTCATTACACCAGGTCTTACTATTCACGACAACGTACTTGACACCCGTCAGAACAATTTTTTGGCGGCTCTTTTTTTTGAACCGAGCAGAGAGAGTACATCGCCCAAACGTGGTGGAGTTGCGTTTTTGGATTTGTCTACAGGCGAATTTTGTGTGTCAGAAGGCAGCATAGAGCAGTTGCTCAAGTTGATTCAGGGCTTTAAACCCTCTGAGTTGATTTTTGCAAAAGGTCAGAAGAGTAATATAGAGGCTAATCTTAGTTCGGAGTATCATATTTTTGGCCTTGAGGACTGGTTTTTTACACGTCAGTTTGGATATGAAAAGCTAACGACGCATTTCCAAACGCCCAATTTAAAAGGTTTTGGTGCAGAAACACTTCACGAAGGTTTGGCTGCTGCTGGTGCTATCTTACATTATTTAGAAAGCACTGAACACAAGGAAATTAGCCATATTACTGGCCTTTCTTTGCTTCAGCAAGACGACTATCTTTGGCTGGACAAGTTCACAATTCGTAACCTAGAGTTGGTCAGTACACAACACGATAACGGTGTGCCGCTTATTAAGATATTAGACCAAACAGCAACGGCTATGGGTGCGCGTATGTTGCGGCAATGGCTTGTATTACCGCTTGCCAAACTTGAGCGTATTCAACACAGGCAGGCCGTGGTTGCTTATTTTTTGGCCAATGAGGCCAATCTAATGAATACCATTTCCTTTTTGAAAGGCATAGGCGACTTGGAACGCTTAGTTGGTAAAGTGGCAGTGGGCAGAATTAATCCACGCGAAATGCTGCGCCTCTGCAAATCTTTAGAAAATACCAAACCCTTGCGTGAACTCCTTACCAATGAACAGAATCCTGAAACGATACAAAGCCTCGGCAAATTGCTAGACCCACTGCCAGAACTGCAAGATTATCTACAAAATTTGCTCAAAGACGAAGTGCCGCTTGCTTACAATCAGGGCAATATCATTAGAGAGGGGTTTCATGCCGAACTAGATGAACTGAGGCAGCTTGCTAACGACGGCAAGGCTGTTTTAGACAAGATACTGGCCAGAGAAATACAAAATACAGGCATTACTAGCCTTAAAATTTCTTACAATAAGGTTTTTGGATACTACATTGAGGTTACAAATGCACATAAGAACCGCGTTCCGACCAGTTGGATACGCAAACAGACACTTACTGGTGCAGAACGTTACATTACGGAAGAACTAAAAATCTACGAAGAGAAGATACTTACTGCCGAAGACCGCAGCACGCAAATAGAAACCCAGCTCTTCCAAGAGGCTTTGCGATTTGCGTTGAAGTTTGTGCCTCAGATTCAAACGAATGCACGTTGGCTAGCGCTCACGGACGTACTTGCGAGTTTTGCTATTCTGGCGCAAAAAAACAACTATACCCAGCCTCTTCTTAGCGAAGATTTTAACTTGAATATTTGGGCTGGCAGGCACCCTGTTATAGAACATCAGCTTCCGCCCAATACGCCTTACATACCTAATGATGTTATTTTAGATACTGACAAACAGCAAATTATCATTATCACTGGCCCCAATATGGCGGGTAAGTCTGCCCTACTTAGGCAAACAGCATTGATTGTACTGATGGCGCAAATTGGTTGCTTTGTTCCGGCAGAAAGAGCCGAAATTGGCCTTGTGGACAAGATTTTTACAAGAGTGGGCGCAACCGATAACTTGGCTCAGGGAGAATCTACATTTATGGTGGAAATGAGCGAAACGGCTGCTATTATGAACAATTTAAGCAGCAGGAGTCTTGTTTTGATGGACGAGATTGGGCGCGGAACCAGTACCTACGATGGCATTTCTATCGCATGGGCGCTTGTGGAGTTCTTGCACCAGCATAAGCACAAAGCAAAAACCCTCTTCGCTACGCATTACCACGAACTCAGCCAGTTAGCTGATAATTTTGAGCGCGTTAAAAACTTCAACGTGGCCGTTAAGGAAATTCAAGACAAAATCATTTTTCTAAGAAAATTGAAGGAAGGAAGTTGTGAGCATAGCTTTGGCATCAACGTTGCGCAAATTGCGGGAATGCCGCCCCTCATTATAGCCCGCGCTAAAGAGCTAATGACGCATTTTGAAAATAGTAAAATAAAAGACGACAGGCTCAGTTTGCTAAAAAGTGTGCCCAAAAATACGCCAGTTCAGGCCAATCTGTTCGCACCCATTGACCTTAATTACAACCGCATCAAAGAAGTGTTGCGTCTTGTTGATATCAATGCAATTTCGCCTGTAGAAGCACTGTTGAAACTCAATGAGCTGAAGTTTTTGGCCGAAAAGAGCGACCAGCAACCTGTTTAGCGGTTTAGTTGCTCTGCCAACTGTTTTGGCTTCAGTTTACTCTGCTTTTTCTAAGGTATAACCAACAGATACCACAGACTGTATGGTATCTGGCCGCATATAGTGCTGCACCTCAAATACATAATCGCCCTTACTCGGAAATTTCTGCTCATTCAATAAGTAGAAATGGTTATCATATAAATTGTTGGAATAAGTCTTGAGCCAACCACCCTGCCCCAGCGGTTCGCCTGTTTTACAGTCTAAAAGCTCTAGCTCTTCGCGTTTTGTAAAAGCAGGTTTTTTATTGCCTTTTTGATAAATATTGTAAACAATAAAAAGATTACAAAAACCAAATGACATATCGTGTCGCACATCAAAAAAGAAATTGTATGGCACGTTTTCATCAGTAATCTTGAAATCAAAGCTATACTTGGTTTGAGCAGACCATTGCGCGTCGGGCAAGTCCTTTACCTCTGCGGACTCATAGGGGCTATCACAGGCCACCACCAGAATAAGAAGTATAAAGACCAAGCGAGCTTTTCTGAAAGACATAAATCCGCTTTTAGAAAGGGTTTTAATTGAGAACATAAAAAAAGATTATTGCACAAGCCTAGTAAGTTCATTAGCCTCTGGTAACTTCCTGAAGCCCCATTTGCCTACAATAAGGCCATCTTTTAAAAGCATGAGACTTGGATTGGCGCGTGTCATCGTCTTTAGCAGCGTGCCATCTGCCAAAAAAAGTGGAGCAGCCAACTGTACTTCATGCCTAAAAGCTTCCAGTTCACCGCTACCGTCGTCCCATATCATAGCCATAGGTTTTATGCCATTTTTCTCTGCCTCTGTAACCAACCGATTAATGGCTTGAAATGCCTCTTTGTCCGCTTTTTGAAAATTCGGAATCAGCACAAGAAGTTGTTTGCCGCGAAGCGAGTCTGCCGAATAGTTCATGCTATCATTAAAAAAAGCAAAGTCCGTAATTTTGGGGGTGGACTCTTCCGGATTAACGGTTATCATTTCTTTAAATTTATAACTCTTATCCGTAGGATACTGGTCTAGCGTAATGTCTTTACCGTCCTTGGTCATAACGTATCTGAAAATTGGAGGTTTTTCAGGCTTAGACTGCTTGATGATGCTTTTACCAACTGCGTAGGGCATTAAGTCAAAGTAAGGCATATACATAACAGCCAAAACAGCCAGAAGGACAGATAAGGCTAAGCCACCCAAAGCTGTACTTTGCGTGAGTGGTGTGCTATCATTGCGCATTGTTTTGGGCTGAAATATGAGCACCAGAATCATAACGTCCAGCACAATATCTTTGTAGAAAGAGTGCCAGGGTTTCAGTTGAATGAGCGTACCAAAGCAGCCACAGTCGCGCACAGCGTCAGTGTAAGCAGAATAAAAAGTTAAAAAGGAAAAGAAAATCATGAGCAAAAGGAGTAGCCAAAGCACCAAATTGCGTCTATAATTAATCAATAAGGCCAAACCCAGAGCTACCTCAAAGACGCACATCGCTATTCCTATAGCTAAAGCAAAAGGCACAAAACCATGAAAAGCAGGGCTTATTCTGTTTGCAAAGACCTCAAAATACTCCTCCATTTTTAGGGCTGTTCCTATTGGGTCATTAATTTTGACAAGCCCAGAAAACATCATAAAGAGGCTCAGAAGCGTAATGAGCAAATAATTTAAAATTTTTAAGCCTAGCGGTTTGCTGGGGCGGTCTAAGTCCGAATACAATTCTGCGTCCGTCATGCGCTTGAATCAGTTTTTTTTAGTAAATGCTTGAGCAATAGCTTTAAAATAGCAACGATAGCGCTATATGTTTTGCAAAAGTAATTATTCAATCAATGAAAGCGAAAAAAAATTTGTCTTTTAACGACTTATTCGCTTTTTATTACGATTTAGTAAGAACCGCGCTTGATAAACCAAGCACAATTCAATGCACAGGCCTGTTCATTTCTAGTCTAGTTATGCCCAGCAGGCTTTAGTGTGTGCCATAACTCTCTTCAAAACTCTGCCCAGCGCGCATAGCCTCTATAAATTTCAATAACCCTTGTTGCCCATTGCGTTCATACCATGTTCTGACCCACTCTCTGGCCAATAAATGATTGCGCAAACTGTTCGTCTGCGGGTTCGCATAAAAGTTAGTCCTGCTTGCTAAATCTTGTGGGCGTGGCTGCTCGCTTGTATAGGCTCTAAGCCACTTTTCTGATTCTGCATACCGCTCATCAAGCAAAAGCGCCAAGCCTTCGTCAAACCATTGTGGCAACTGAGGCTGCCGCAAGCCTTTTCCTAATCTATCATAAAGTTCTGCATGACAAAGCTCATGGCTGGCAATGGCTGCCGATAGCTCATACATAGAAAAAACTATGAAAGACTGGCCAAAATAAAAGGTGCTGGCTATGCGCGTGGGAGCATTTGGCATAAAACGTTCTACATTATAAGGCTTATAGAGAAAAATACAGCGTGGTCGGCTTGTTAAAGAACCGTAGAGTTCATGGCAGCGCCCCTCTGCCACACGCATACAAAGCATGATAAAGTCTTTTTCAGCTTCTGTAGGGGTTTGGTCTGCCCAATACTCTTTGCGCGTGTTCAAGCAAACAAAACCTTGGCTGGTGGGTGTGAGGCTGCGCAACACTTGAGGTATGGCCATGACGCAGACCATCAAGCTTAAAAGCAGTCCGGCAAGCCCCACCCAAAAGAAATGTGTACAAAATAAGTTCCAATTCTGAGCAGTGGAATCAACTAATTTCTTTGAGTTCGCTTCATGCCTCATAGACGTTTTTCAGTGGCTAGGCAAGCTAAAATACGATTCATGACCTCTTTGGGCTCTATACTACCAATACAAGCACAAGGTTTTCTGTCTTTCGCAATGCTAGCGCAAAGTCTGCACTCTTTTGATTGTGCCAGAAGTTGCACTTTATAGCCCAAAGCACCCCAACGACCAATGTGCATGGGTTTTATAGAAGGATAAATGCCCAAAGTATGTATGCCGAGAGCTGCCGCAATATGCAAAGGCCCCGTGCTACAAGCAACTAAAACCTTGGTTTGAGCTATCAGCGCAATGAGTTCGCGCAAAGACAGCTGCCCTGTAAGGTTTTGAACATGAGGAAGTTTGAAAATTTGAGGGCATTCTTGTCGAATTAAGTTTCCTTCTGTTTCTGTACCTGTAATAGCAATACGCAAATGGGGCAAACTTTCGGCAAGTTGGTAGTAGTGTGTCAGTGGCCACTCACGCGCACTCCCCTTGGACTTTGGGTGCAAAATGAGCGTAGGCTTCTGGTGCATAGAAACATCTGCTTGAGGTGCAGAAAAGCCGTAATATTTGGGCAGGTCTGCAACCGTTACAAGCGTAGGTAAGCCCAAAGCGCCGAGTAATTGAATGTTGAGCTGCGCTTCATGGAGAGGCGAATCTCGCCTGCCCAAATTGATGCGCCTATTACAAGTAAGCCAATGCTGCAAACGGTGGCTCGTGCCTACACGCAATGGCACACGCTGTGAGTAGGCTATTTTGGCTACTTCATAATCTGGCAATACGTGTATAAATGCCTGAATATCATGCTCTTTTAGCAAATAAGGTTGAGCCAATAGCGTGTCTCTGTCTAAAAAAAAATCTATGCAATGACAACAATCTACAAGGGCTTTGGTGTAACTTTTACCCAAAAAAAAGATTTTTGACCTTGGCCACTGCGCTTTAAGCCAGCCCGCCATGGGCAAGGTAAGCATGACATCGCCAAGATTATCAGGCCGACTCAGCAAAATATTCATAGCTACGAATCAAACTTAGTCCATGACCGTAAACTGACCAGGAGTTGAAAACTGAATAACTCCACCATAACTACACATGAGCTTGCAAGTATTGTTCACGGCAGGCATTTTGGCTATCAAAACCGTAGGCACGCCAGGCATCCAAGGTGCGGGAGTAGCAGGAACACAAGGCATAGGCGTAAGAACACCCAGAGCAGCCGCAGTGGCTGCTGCTACGGTAGGATTGGCAGGCGAATTGCACAAACCAAAAGGTAAAACATTTACCATTGGTTTGCTGTCCATGATATTGGCGGCAGGATTTCCACCAGCCATGACGCGGTTGGCGGGCAGAACTACCAAAGACGAGGGTGTAGCACCAAATGAACAAGTCATCATAGCGCCCATACAAACTTGCTGTCCCATAATTATAGCAATAAAAGGCGATTGAATAGTGTTTGGTTGTGCAAAAACAAGAAAATACACTTGACCGCGGGCTCGGGCAGCTCAAACTCTCACTGAATTAACCCTAGCTTGCCCGCAAATATACAGAAAGTTAGCGCTCCTACAAGGCTTTATATGAAATACTGCACGAACTCTAGCTATGCCGTATAAGAACGCGCTTAACCAGCCCCAAAAGAACGCAAACTCAAAGATACATTTCGTAAACTTTGTTTAAAAAACTATCAATGTTGCGCTCGTTCTTGCCCCAGTCTATAAACTGAGCAAAAACACAACGACTCTTAATTTCTAATTCTCGTTTGGAAACAAAACGCACGGTAAAAATTTCGCCTAAAGGTGATGCAAGGCTTAGTGGGACTTTAGCGATTAGAAAATTACTGCTTTTTTCTGCTATTTCCCAGCCAAGCGCACGTATTATGTCTTCTGAAGCGGTGGGAAGGTTAAGCCCTTGCACCGACAGAGCCACGCGCCGAACGGAATAGGCAGGAAATCCGACTGACATAGGAAATGACCGTTAAGTAGTTGAGGCCGCAAAAGGCTTTAATGCTTTGCTACGGTTTGCAAAATACCAAAATTTAGGCCAAAAATTAAAATATATTTGGAAAAAAATACGCACAACCCCAAACGGCCAATTCTTAAGAAAGAACTAGCCGTTTTGTATGATATTGGTGGCGTTTTTAATTATTGACCAGAAGAAGTTGCGGCAGAGCCTGCTTCAGAGGTGGGAGCGGCTGAGGTAGCAGCGCCAGAAGTGGCAGTGCCTTGCCCACCTAAATTTTGCTGACCACCAGTGGCTGTACTCTTCTCGCTAGCAGCTTCCATGTTGGGGCTTTCTAAGCCACCATTGTTTTGTTTAACATCGGGCAGTGTGATATTGGCAACGAAGCAGAGAAGAAAAATAACGACTACTGTGCCCCAAGTCATTTTTTCAAGAACATCAACCGTGCGCTTAGTGCCCATGAGCTGGGTGGCCCCAGATGCACCAAACTGCGACGACAAGCCGCTGCCTTTGGGGCTTTGTGCCAAAACGACCAGCACCAACAGGATACTAGCCACGACTACTAAAATAATGATGAGCGTTGTCATCTTTTGCTTTTTTGGGGATACTTTAAGAATAAATAGAACCGAATCAGACCGCAAAGATACGAAATAAATTTAAACAAGCCCAAACTATCTCTTGCATTTTTAAGCCTTTCGTACCAAAAAAACCATCATAGCACCATTAAAATTATGTAATACTTTAATAATGAGTTGAATAAAAACATATTTTACTCCCAAAAACACATATAGCAAAGCTAAGCTCCATTTTGTTCGGCTAGCAGCGTTTTATGTATAATCAGGAGTTACCGAAGTGCAGGAAAAGGTGTTTTGAATGCTCGCGTTGCTAAAATACTTTTCGCTTGCAGAAAATCAAAGCATTTGATAGCTAGGCTTTTTCTACAGCGCTCATCTCCTCTTTGGCGGTTTTGAAAGGACTCCGCGGCTGCCATTCTTCTTTAGGCAGAATATAGTCTAAAGCCTTGCTAATAAGCTGATTAATAAGACTTCGCTTGTGTCTAACATAACAGTACATTTCATAAGCTTCAGCCCCTACGGAACTCTTAATTTCTAGGGCAGTTCTGGCAAAAATAATGCGCTGACACCCTTTATCAAGCCCTTCTTCAATATAGTCAAAAAGCATATTCAAATAAAGCTGATGAGGGTGATTGTGTATCGGCGAATACCCTACAAAATGCGCCTCTAATTGGCTCTTGTTCAGAATACTGCTGCGAAAAGCTACCAAATCATTGTTCAAAAAATAACCATGCACTGTAAAATCATTGGGCAGTTCTGTTTTAAGTGCCCCAAAATAATATTTATGCAACTCTACAGCATTAAAGCCGGCCTTTTCGGATATGCCCTCATAAAGCGCATAAATTTGCTCTTGATAGTCTGTCAGTTCTTCTAGCGATAAGATTCGGGTTTGGAGTACAGCCCCCTTTTTAAACGCGCTTTTGGCTCTTACACGATACTTAGACTGCAAATCGCTCAGATAGTCTTCCATACAGCGCCAGTTCGGCTGCAAGTTCATAACCATATTGGGCTGGGCACAAAATTCGTGATAGCTGTTTTCTAAAAGCTTGGCTGTATTTTTTTTTGTGCCTTCATAAAATTCTTTGAAAAGATACATCTGGCACTTTATCCCACGTTCCTTTTCAAGTATTTTGCGGGCTTGCTTCATGGCGGCGCTCAGTAAGTCAAAAACGGCGCTTTCGGCTACTAGGCTGCGGTCAAAAAAATAACCATGTTCGCCTGTTAGCAGTAAGTTTCCACAAGTAAGTGTATAAAATTCCGCCTTCCGCGACACATACTTTTTAACCAAGTCGTGAATGCCTTGAAAAAAGCAAGGACTATCTAAACGCTCAGCCAGTTCGGCATCGGGGCTCTTTTTTTGGTTCTTGAGGCTAGACCGCGCACTAAAATAATTTACCTGAAAATACGCCCCACCTATAAGCCGATGACTAGTATCATAAAACTGTCCATACAAAAAGTGCATTCCTACAGGAGGTGCATTTTCTATGCCTTTTAGCAGAGCAGTAGAGAGTGTTTGGCTTGGTGCTAGCTTATCCCATTCGGCACTTACTTGGCTGATACTGTGGTGTAAAGAATAGCTCAAATTGAGCTTGGGATACTGAAAAAGCCCTTTAGTTGGTTCGGGCATTTTTTTTACAGGCATATTCTGAAAGTTCTTTGAAGCCAAAAACGATGGTATTAACCCAAATACGAAAAATAAATAAATTTGTTTTTGTAACAGGCCGAAATTTAGCACGAACAATATGAATTTACAAGACCAGAATATTTTTATAGTGTTTTTGCATCGGCAATGTCCTGAATTAGTTAGTGCTCTATGCTCTGCTATCTTCTGGGTTGCACCAAAACAGTCTTCCGTATAGTATCTGCAAGTGTTGAGAATGAAAAAACGTATTGGGGTTTCGGAAAAACGCTTTGACAGACACGACACCGTAGCAACAAAATCAACCCATTAAAAATTTTTGTTTTAAAACAATATACAAAAAAAAGAGCGCTTACTCTACATAAACGCTCTTTTCCTTTATCTACTTGCCGCTCAGAATTTGCTGATAGCGCGCTGGGTCGTTAAGAATCTGAATGGCTGCTTTGAGGTCTGGGTCGTCATCTTGACCCGCCTCTATACTGCCTTTTTCAAGGTAGTAATGCGACGCAATTTCCTTTTCTAGTTCTTCCATGATTTCAGCCTTATAGGTTTGCATATCCGCGTTTTTGTTCTGAACAACGGCAGCTTTGAGAGCCTGTATCTGTTCCATGATTTTACTGTTATTTTTTTCTTTGGCCGCGGCTTCTTCAAGGTCTTTTATCATCTTGTCTAATTTAGAAGAGTAGGTAAAATTCTTGGTATCTAGCCACTTATCAAAGTCAGCGTAGTCCGCATCACTTATTTTGAAATCGCGTGCGGGTGCTATGGTTTCATGCTCATAACGGTACTTTACGGAATAGTCAAAGAACAAACCTTTGGCAAACAACTGCTGGGTGATGGGTGCATAAGTTTCGCGCTCTATCTCTGCATCAGGCTTTACACCGCCACCGTCCAGCACTTTACGGCCATTTTTGGTTTTATAGGCCATTCTGAGCGAATCTGGTACTTTTCCTACACTTCCGTCTTCGTTGCGGTTCGAGTAGTCAATAGCCTGAATACAGCGGCCACTAGGTGTGTAATATTTGGCGACTGTAACCTTTAGTTTGGCGTTATAAGAAAGCGGTCTTGTAGCCTGTACAAGGCCTTTTCCATAGCTATTTTCGCCTACTATCACGCCACGGTCATAGTCCTGAATAACACCCGCCACAATCTCGGAAGCTGATGCGCTAGACCTGTTGACAATCACTACAAGGGGAATATCAGCATCAGTAGTAGGGTTTAAAGCAGAATATGTTTTATTCCATTCTTTCACTTTACCCTTTGTGCTGACAACGTCCAATCCTTTTGCAATAAATATATTGGCAATATTAACGGCTTCAGTAAGCAAACCACCCGGATTGCCTCTCAAATCCAATACTATTTTTTTTGCTCCTTGTTCTTTTAGGGCAATGAGGGCATCGCGCACTTCGCGGCTGGCATCACGTGTAAAATCCGTGAGGTGAATCGTTCCTACATCATTAGAAACCATGCCGTAATAGGTAACATTGCTGATTTGAATTTTATCACGTTTTATCTTAACTTCAAAAGGCTTTGGCATACCCATTCGTTTGATAACAACCACAACTTCTGTTCCTGCCTGCCCTCTAAGCATTTTGCTGACTTCGTCCGTATCCGCACCAGATGCTTCTTTGCCGTCTATGCTTAAAATTTCATCGCCAATGCGTAAACCTGCTTTGTAGGCTGGGAAGTCTTCATACGGCATTAGGACAGTGGTCTTGCCATTGCGTTTGCCAACAGATGCGCCCACACCACCATACTGGCCTGTGGTCATGCGCTGATAATCTTCTATCTGGTCTTCAGGAATATAATTGGTATAGGGGTCTAGCGTACCGAGCATGGCGTTAATGCCTGACTCCATGAATTTGTTGGGGCTAACATCATCTACGTAGTACGTGTTTATCTCCTTGAAGAGGGTGGCAAAAATGTCGAGATTTTTTGCTATTTCAAAGTACTTGTCGGTATTATCAAAAGCGGATAGCGTCGTAAAAACCAACAAGCCGCCTAGTGTAATTCTCCAGCGCTTTTTCATAATAATTTTTAAATTAGAGTGGTGTAAAATGGTGTTTATGGTGTGTATATAACTTTCCACAGAATTTTGTTAGGTAAAACTCTATGAACGCAACAAATATAAATCATTTTTTCTATGAAACGCAAAAAAATAGAATTAGATGCAAATTTATTCAAAATGCAGAATAGAATAGCACTAACAGGGGCGGAAGCTGTGCTAAAGGCGTATAAAAAAGCTAGCGGGCTTAGCGCAAAAATAGTTTTTCTAAATCGCGCTCGATGTCTTTCAAGCGTGCCAATATAACTGGGTCGTCGGGAGTATCTGACTGGAATTTTTCGCGATGTATGCCACGTAAATAAAGTTTAGTAGCAATCAAACGCTCTACAAGCATATCGCCATTTGCAAAACTTTCCATGATTGCATCAATACAAAGTTTAATCTGCCCTTTCATAATACCCATAAACTCTTTTTGAGCTAATAACAACAAAACACGGAGCTTTACCAGCGATACCCCTTGGATAAGATTAACACTTATTGAATTAATTTTGTTTTGATACAGCAAAAAAATTATTGGGTTTCTTCTTCTTCCTCTTTTGGGCTTTCAGGTTTTAGAAACTTGCCTTCATAGAGTTCATAGGACTGAAAGCGGCATTCCAATGCTCCATTAAAGAGCGGAATTTTTTGTTTGGGTTTTAGTCCAATGCTTTTGAAGGCCAATTCGTCAGAAGAAATTAGCCACACCGTATAGCCCTGAAAATATTTTTTGAAGCGGTCGCCAAGTGTTCTGAACAAATTTTCTACGCTGCTTGTGTGCATACGCTCACCATAAGGCGGATTCATTACACAAACACCAGGCTCGCCTTGAGGTGGCTCAAAATCGGCAATATCCTGACACATCAAGCTGACTTTACCAAGCAGGCCTGCTCTTTTGAGGTTTTGTCTTGAAATCTGAATATTTCTTTCTGAAATATCAGAGCCTAGAATATAATGCTCAAACTCGTCTAGCTCCTCATTTTCAGACTCTTCTTTGGTTTTATCCCAAAGCGCTTGGTCAAAATTTGGCCATTGCATGAAGTCAAAGTCCAGCCGGGCATTCGCTGGCGCGATGCGGTGCGCATACATAGCAGCCTCAATGAGGATAGTACCAGAGCCGCACATGGCATCTACAAAATGGGAGTCCCGCTGCCAGCCAGAAAGCATGATTAAACCCGCAGCAAGTACTTCATTCATAGGTGCTTCATTGCTTTCTAAGCGATAGCCGCGTTTATGCAAAGACTCTCCGGTACTGTCTAAGCTAAGGGTACATTCATTCTTGAAAATATGCAAGTTGATACGTAAAGTAGGATTTTTAGTATCTACTGAGGGTCTGGTTTCGCGCTGTCTGCGAATCTGGTCTGCAATGGCATCTTTAGCCAAGTGCATGGCGTAATGCGAGTTCTTGATGAGGGGGCTGCTGCTGACAATATCAATGGCAAAGGTCTGCTCGTCAGTTAGTTGTTCATGCCAAGGCAGAGCCACTAACTCATCATAAATATCCTGTTCGTTACGGATTCGAAAGGTATAAAACGGCACAATAAGGCGCAGAGCTGTTCGCAGGTGT
Organism: Cytophagales bacterium; assembly: GCA_013299045.1. Classification (GTDB taxonomy): domain Bacteria; phylum Bacteroidota; class Bacteroidia; order Cytophagales; family Bernardetiaceae; genus RDZD01. The sequence continues at coordinate 76,606 of JAAFJX010000008.1, forward strand.
AAATTTGCTCTGTAGAGCAAACTAAGGTCTCCGTCAAAAATAACAGAGCGGTTGAGCACCTCAATATCCTTAGCTCCAAGTGCAAAAAGCTCTTTGGCTAGTACTTCCTCTAGGCCATAAAATGTTTTGGCTATGACACTAAAAGTGGCGGTTTTATCATTGAAAAATGGGAACATCGTTACTGCTTTTGGGTTTTATGACACAAAAGTAAAGAAAAAGCAAATAAAAGAGACTTCAGAGCCTACTATTTTGATAAAACACAACAAATAAGCGTTGTTTAGTGAAAAAAACAATACTTGAATAACTTAGAACTAACTTGTTCAAAGAAGATATTAAGGGCTAAATGATGCTATCCACGGCGTTTGAACTTACAAGATTTGCATAACAGAAAAAAACAAGCCACTTTTGCCAGTATAGCCAGAAGTTCTACACACCTAAAAAAACGCAAAAATGCAAACAATACAAATCCTTTGGGCAGACGACGAGATAGACCATCTGAAACCGCATATCCTTTTTTTGAATAAGAAGGGCTATGAGGTTACGCCAGTTTGCAGCGGCCTTGATGCGCTAGAACAATGTGAAAAACAATACTTTGACCTTGTTTTTTTGGACGAGAATATGCCTGGCATGACTGGCCTAGAAACGCTCCAGCAAATAAAGCAGTTGAAACCCAACCTTCCGGTTATTATGATAACCAAAAGCGAGGAAGAAAATATTATGGAAGAGGCCATTGCATCAAAGATTGCGGACTATCTTATCAAGCCCGTTAATCCCAACCAGATTTTGCTGGCTATTAAAAAGTGCTTGGACAAAAAGCGCCTTATTGCAGAGCATACTACACATAGCTACCAACAAGATTTTAGAAATATTGGCATGGCTTTCAATGAGGTTAATAACTTCAGTGAATGGGTGGATATTTACAAAAAGTTGGTTTTTTGGGAGCTAGAAATGGATATGGCCGAAAGTAATCAGATGCGCGAAGTGCTTGTAAGCCAAAAAGAAGAAGCAAACGTCAATTTTGCAAAATTTGTCAGAGAGCAATATTTGGGTTGGCTGAATGCGCCTAAAGACCCACATACCCCTCTCATGTCGCATAGGCTCATACCTGAGCGCGTGCTTCCACTGCTCAAGGACGACGAGCCTGTCTTTTTTATCCTGATTGATAATCTGCGCCTTGACCAATGGAAAATTCTTGAGCCGAGTATAGCGGAGTACTTCAAAGTAGTTGAGGACAGCGTTTATTGCTCTATTTTACCCACCGCTACAGCTTATGCCCGAAATGCTATTTTTGCAGGGCTTATGCCGCTAGAAATTTCGTATGACTATCCTACACTCTGGGCAGATGAGGAAGATGAGGGCACAAAGAATAACTTTGAAGACGAATTTTTAAGAAGGCTCATGCAGCGTCGTCATTTGAATAACATCAAAACCTCTTACCACAAGATACTGAACAACAAACAAGGTAAGGCATTGAACGATAGCCTCAAAACCCTTATGGGCAATCATCTAAACGCCATTGTTTACAACTTCGTAGATATGCTTTCGCATGCCCGCACCGACATCAACGTTATCCGTGAACTTGCACCCGACGAGGCCGCCTATCGTGCTATTACGCACTCATGGTTTTTACACTCACCCTTGCTCGAGCTTTTGAAGTGGCTTGCCAGCCAAAAAGTTAAAGTAATCATTACCACTGACCATGGCACTATCCGTACCGAAAAACCCTTTAAAATTATTGGCGATAAGCATACAAACACCAATCTACGTTACAAACAAGGGAAAAACCTCAACTACCAAGGCAAAAATGTGGTGGTAACACGCAAACCAGAAGAATTTGGTTTGCCAAAACCTAATGTATCAACAAGTTATGTATTTGCTACTGAAGATTACTTCTTTGCCTATCCTAATAACTATAACCACTACGTCAAATACTATAAAGACACCTTTCAGCATGGTGGCGTGTCTTTAGAAGAAATGATAGTCCCTTTTGTAATTTTAGAGCCTAGAAATTAGAAATATACATCAATCTTAAAATTTGTCTTAAATTTGCGCTCGCGATTCACCAAAACTGGGTCAGGCGCACATTTATCTTTTTCCCCCTTTGTTTCATGCGAACTAGCAGACAAAAAATAGTAGCCGCTAACTGGAAAATGCACTTGGATAGAGTAGAGGCACTTTCTTTAGCATCTGAAATCATTGAAACCGCGCAGAGAGAAGGTTTAAGTGCCGCACAAATCATTTTGGCTGTGCCGCATATACACTTGCACGCTTGCGGAAGACTACTAGAAAGCGTAGGGAAGTTTCCGCTGTTTTTGGGCGCACAAAATTGCCACCATGAAGCGAAGGGAGCGTTTACAGGCGAAATAGCCGCAGCCATGCTAGCTTCCTACCAAGTTGCGTATGTGATTATAGGCCATAGCGAACGCCGACAATACGCCTTTGAAGACTCTAAGCAACTGATTGCTAAACTAAAAAGATGCTTTGAGAACAACTTAAAGGCTATTTTTTGTTGTGGTGAGCCGCTTGCCGTTCGTAACGCACAAGGTCATTTGGCTTATGTCCGGCTGCAAATAGAAGAAGTTTTGAGCACTTTGCAACCCGCCGAATTGATGAATATAGCCCTTGCTTATGAGCCAATTTGGGCTATCGGAACTGGGCTAACGGCCAACACCGCACAAATTGCCGAAATGCACGACTCACTTCGTCAGTTATTGATGGAGCTTAGCCCAGCGCATGGCCAACAGATGCCTATTCTTTATGGAGGAAGTTGTAAGGCGAGCAATGCAGCTGACATTTTCGCTACGCCCAATGTGGACGGCGCGCTAGTGGGTGGGGCTGCCTTGGATACTCGCGAGTTTCTCAATATTGTCAAAGCCATACAAGACAAGTAAGGGCATTTGCAACATAAAAATAGCTTTTTCTTTCATAAAGAAAACACAACACTTGGCAAATTCTAATTCTGCTTATTTGAATATTGTTTAAGCATAGCTTTTTTTTGCATCAGTAGAACTTGTTAATCCAATTCAAAGTTTTAATCTAAGCAAATATGAAAAAGTATCTTTTAATGGCATTTTGCGCATTTTTTATGAGCTGCGGTGGAGCTGCCGTAACAACGAACTCAGCTGTAGATAGCGCCTCTGGCGAAGAAACTACCTCAGAGGCCAGTAGCGAGGCTGCTAGTGTTCCAAATGCAGATTTTCGTACATTTTGGGGCAATCTTAAAAATGCAATCGCCAGCAACGACGTAGCTGCTCTTAAAGCACTTACCAAAGTTCCTGTAACAGTGCGTGGTACACTAGACGATAGCCCTGAAACCGCTGTTGGAGATGAAAAAATAGACCTTGTGCTGGCAGAGTCCCTCAAGCAGCCCGTTGGAGACGACGGCGTAACGCCAACGCACAAATTTGTGAAAAATTTGAAGGACGAAGAGAAGCAACTCAAAGAGGCTGAGAGCAGCAAGCGCTTTCTGGACTATGTGCTTGAACTATCGCCCGACAAAGGCTGGCAGATTGTTTATATCTATTTGCAAGACGACAGCATGAAAGCTGCTGGTTTACCAAACGAGTAGTTTTTAAAAGAGCTTTAAAATATTATGGAACGGCCTGTATTCAAACCGATTCAGGTCGTTTTTTGTTAAATTTTTCTTAAATCATTTGTGTTTATCGAAAACATAGGCTATCTTTGAAACAATGTTTGCTGTATGGCGTTACATCTATGCAATAAGCAGTTTAATTTGAAATAATTTCTCATTGACTAAACACACGAAATGACCATTAAACGTTTACTCTTCGCTATGATGTTTGTTGTGCTTGGGTTCGCACATAGTGCGTATGCACAGCAGCCGTCTTTTGGGAAAGCAAACACTGATGGTGCTTTTGAAAACGCGCAGATTCAAATCAGCAGCGGTTTTCCGAACCCCGCATCACAGCACGTTACTTTCCATTACCGTCTTACGTCTGGTGTTCAAGACGCAAAGATTACTTTCTTTACAGTGTTAGGTTCAAAAATTTCGGAGGTCAAACTATCTGCCTACGACGAAACCATCACACTGCCCTTAGAGTCCTTCAAGGTAGGAGTATATCTCTATACCATAAGCGCTAATGGGCAAAACTTAGCCACACGCAAACTTGTCGTGAAGCGCTGAGTCTATACAATATTTGACTAAATGTTTTTGATTTATTTAACCATTAAACAGATTGCAGAAAAATCTCTACACTTCTAATCAATTCTAAAGTAAAAAAAATAGCAAGTTCGCTCTAGGCTTGCTATTTTTTATGCCCAATTTCTTAATGGAAAACGACTTTTAAGAATATTATTTTTTATAAAAGCATAAAAAAATATAATTTTTGCTAGCAAGGGCGTTTTTTAGTTAAGGAAAAACAAGTATGCTGATTTTTGTTTTACCAAAATTATTTTATTCATTTATCTCCTTGTTCAATCTTTGTTCAATTAGTATGCTTCACAAAAACTTTATTGCCAAAACAGTAGCGATTGCAGCGCTTATGATGTGCTTCTATATGCCCCAAGCATGGGCGCAAGAGGGTTTAGATGCCTTCGTAAAAGCAGAAAACTTTAGGCAGAACCGTGACTTTACGAATGCCATGCTTGAGTATGACAAGGCCATTCAAAAAGAGCCTAAAAGCATGAAGTATTTGTATAACAAATGCTTATGTTTTCACGAAATGCAGAAAAAGCCACAAGAAGCCATTGACTGCTTCCAAAAAGTGGTAGCAACGCAGAGCGAGTACAATCTAACTGCCTACGAGTTGATGGCTGAAAATTACGTGAAGCTAGACAAAGTTGATGAAGCCATCAAGAACTATGATATTGCCTTCCAAAAGCGCGAAGATGTGTCATACAAATACTATATCCTGGACTTGCTTTTTAAAGAAGGCAGGGCTTCCGAGGCGCTCGCACACATAGAGTCAGCGCGTAAGCTCTCGCCTGAGGATTTTCAAATCATCTACTTTGAAGCGCGTTACAACAACATCATGGGCAAAAACGAAGAGGCACTTGCTGCTATGAAAAAAGTTTTTGAAATACTGGGCGGAGAGGTAGAAGGCGACGATTTTGCCAAATACTTTTACGAGCTGGGCTATGCCGAACATTTTTTGGGCAACTATGCCGCTGCAGATGCTGCCTTTTCAAAGGCACTCACTCATAATTATTTTGGCCTGAAAATCAAAGAATTAAGCTGGCAAAATTACCTTGCAGTAGCCAAGTCTTATGTAGATATTTTTGAGAATCAAACGGCCAGAGAGCTGCTCAATAAAGTGTTAGCCATACAACCAGACCAGCCCGAAGCAAAAGAAATGATAAGAAAAATGGAGGCTGCCGAAGCCGATGCGGCTACTGCCATTTCTTCTTTGGTTTCTAAAGTGAATGAGGGAAAAAAGAAGAATGTTTCGCCTATGCAATTAGCACCTTTGCAAAACGAATTAGCCATACGCTATTTTCAAGCCAATAACTTTGATGATGCCCTCAAATGCACAAATGAGTATCTGGCCGTTAATCCGAATGACGTGCGCGTTCAGTTTTTAAGAGGTATGTGCGAGTTTCGTTTGGGCAACTCAGATGAGGCCGAGTATGTCTTTGAGAGTATTGGCAAAACACCTAAAATTGATTCTGAGGCGCGTGTAAAGTGCTTTTTTGCGATGGGCGTAGTACAAAGAAAAACCAAGCAGTATGATTTGGCACGCAAAACCTTCAAAAAGTCTTTGGGCGGTTCATTTGTGCCGGCATCAAAATATGAAGTGGAGCTAATCAAAAGAACAATTCAACAAGAAAAGGGCGGTAATAAATAGTTGCGCTTAAACAGGTAGTAAGCTATTTATTATCAATGAGTTAATTAAATATTTTGTTTTCAAAATTTCTTAGGCTTTAGCTTATTTTGCTAAAAAATTGAGCGGTTTTTAATAACAAAATTCTTGTTAAATTCTCTGATAATGGAAATCTAAATACATAATCAGGGATAACCCACTAAGCCCGAAGGCAATGGACATCAAAAAAAGGAAAAGTATTTTGCTTTTCCTTTTTTGATTTATAAACCCACAAGTTCTTATACCCATTTTTCAATCTGCACGGCCACTTCGTAGCCTTCCAACTCAAGCGGTGTAGGCGATGCCAGTTGTGCTTTGAATTCGAGTAGCAGCGCTTGAGTTTCTGCACAAATATAGGCTCTGTGTGCTTCAATGGCTTGCACTACGCCGTGTGAGGCATTGTCCACCACGAGTTGAATTTTGTCTTGTACCTCATAACCCAAATCTTTGCGCAGTTTTTGAATACGGTTCACGAAGTCGCGGGCCAGACCCTCAGCAGCCAATTCTGGTGAAATGTGAATGTCTAAGGCTACAACCAGCCCCTCCTCTTGCGCCACAAGCCAGCCCTCGATATCCGCCGATGTAATCTCTACGTCCGTATCAGTGATATCAATCCTTTGGCCGGCTACATCTAGAACCGCCTTTTTACTTTTTTCTAAAGCGCGAATGTCTTGCTGCGTAAAAGCATTGATAGCGGCCGTAATCTCTTTTAGAATGCGTCCATGACTCTGACCTAGCTTTTTAAAGTTGGGCTTAATCTTCTTTTTGAGAATATCCGTGTCATCGGCAATGAAGTCAATCTGCTTAACGTTGGTTTCGGCGCAAATAATGTGTTGAACATAGCGCACGTCTTCGCGGAGTTCCTCGTCTATAGCAGGGATAAGCATTTTATTAAGCGGCTGGCGCACTCTAATCTTCTGGCGTTTGCGCAAGGAGTGCGAAAGCGAGGAGATGCGCTGCGCCAAATCCATGCGTTTTTCAAGAACAAGGTCTATGCTTTCTTCATTGGCAGTAGGGAAAGGCGCTAGATGTACAGAAATCTTTGAATCTTCACTGGCTTTGTGCAAATCTCTGTAAATAACTTCTGAATAAAATGGCGCAACTGGTGCAGCCAAACGCACAATAACTTCCAAACATTCGGCAAGTGTCTGATAAGCAGCTCGTTTGTCATCATTGAACTCACCCTTCCAGAAGCGCTTTCTGTTTTGGCGCACATACCAATTAGAAAGGTCGTTGTTCAAAAAGTCGTTGATGGCGCGTGTGGCGCGTGTGGGGTCATAATTTTCATAAGCCGCATTTACGGTCTTAATCAAGGAGTTCATGCGCGAAAGCACCCAGCGGTCGCTCTCGTCGCGTTGTGCAAGCGGAAGCGTATTTTTTGCATCTATCTCAAAATCATCTAGGTTGGCATAGAGAGCAAAAAATGCGTAAGTATTCTGCAATGTGCCAAAAAACTTGCGCTGAACCTCCACGACCCCCTCCAAGTCAAATTTGAGGTTATCCCAGGGCGGCGCATTTTCTACCATGTACCAGCGCACGGGGTCTGCACCATATTTGGCCAATGCCTCAAAGGGATTGATGACGTTGCCCAGGCGTTTAGACATTTTTTCGCCTTTTTTGTCCAGAACCAAGCCGTTGGAAATGACGTTTTTGAAGGCAACGCTATCTTCCAACATAACGGCAAGGGCGTGTAGCGTAAAGAACCAACCACGAGTTTGGTCAACGCCCTCCGCTATAAAGTCTGCTGGGAAGTTTTGTTTAAAAATTTCTTGATTTTCAAAAGGATAATGCCATTGTGCATAAGGCATCGCGCCGCTGTCAAACCACACATCAATAAGGTCTGGTTCACGCTTGAGTACCTGCCTATTTGCGCTCACAAGTGTTACATAATCCACGTATGGGCGGTGCAAATCGGCATCTGCTGTATTAAGCATGGCCAGAAATTGATTGTTAGCAGCAAGCTCTTCGGAGTTTAGAAGTGCAGAAGCATTGGCTTCCGATATTTTATTTTTTAAGTCTTCCACAGAACCTACACAAAGGCGTTCCTTGTCGTCTGTATCGCGCCATATTGGCAGGGGTGTGCCCCAAAATCTAGAGCGGGACAAGTTCCAATCTACCAGATTTTCAAGCCAGTTGCCAAAACGCCCCTCGCCTGTGCTGGCTGGTTTCCAGTTAATGGTTCTGTTTAGCTCCACCATGCGTTCGCGTAGGGAGGTTGTTTTGATAAACCATGAAGAGAGCGGATAGTAGAGAATGGGCTTATCGGTTCGCCAGCAGTGTGGATAATTGTGTTCGTATTTTTCAATCTTGAAAGCCTTGTTTTCTGCTTTAAGTTTGAGTGCAATAAGCAAGTCTGTGGCTTTATAGTCAGCATTTTTCTGTGCTTCAGGACTTTCGTATTCGGCTTTGACAAACTGACCACTGAACTCGCCCATACCTTGCACAAAACGGCCTGTTTTATCTACCAGAGGGGCCTCTTTTCCGTTTTCATCTAGCACCGTTAGGGGCGGCACACCGTTCTGTTTGGCAACGCGAAAGTCATCGGCACCAAAAGTGGGAGCGCAATGCACAATGCCAGTACCGTCTTCGGTGGTTACGAAATCGCCTGCAATGACTCTAAAAGCCTTTTCTGCGGCATAGAGCGGTGTTTTATAAGGCAAAATCTGTTCATACTCCAAACCGAGCAGCGCCTCGCCTTTAAAGGTTTCTGTTACAGTAAAAGGTACTTTTACGCCATTATGCAGTTTTTCATCAAATTCTGCTTTGGCAATGAATTTATCTGCCGAAAAGATACTTGGAATCGTATTTTTAGCCAAAATGACGTTAATAGGCTGGCCTGTATAAATATTGTGCGTTTCTACTTTGGCATAGTCAATTTGCTTACCCACAACGAGTGCCGTATTGGAGGGTAGAGTCCAAGGTGTGGTCGTCCAGGCCAAAAAGTAGTCGTTGAGCGTTCCTTTGACTTTAAATTGTGCCACAACAGTCGTGTCCTTCACCATTCGGTAGCAACCTGGCTGGTTCAGTTCATGCGAACTAAGGCCAGTTCCCGCAGCAGGCGAGTAAGGCTGAATGGTAAAGCCTTTATAGAGTAAGTCTCTGTCGTAGAGTTTTTTAAGAATAGCCCAAAGACTTTCAATATAGTTTTTTTCAAAAGTAATGTAAGGGTCTTTCAAATCTACCCAGAAGCCCATTATCCGGGTCAGTTCGTCCCATTGGGCTTTGTAGCGCATGACGGCTTCACGGCATTTTTTGTTGTATTCTTCTATCGTAATTTTTTTGCCAATATCTTCTTTGGTAATGCCTAATTCTTTTTCAACTTGGAGTTCTACGGGCAGGCCGTGTGTGTCCCAGCCGCCTTTTCTTTTTACCAAAAAGCCCTTTTGTGTTTTAAAACGACAAAAAATATCTTTAACGGTTCTGCCCATCACATGGTGAATGCCGGGTGTACCATTAGCGGAAGGCGGCCCTTCATAGAAAGTAAAAGTAGGCATACCTTCACGCTGCCTCATGGACTCCTCAAAAATATTGTTACTGTCCCAAAATTGAAGGATTTGAGACGCTACTTGGGCGTAATTAACCGTTTTATATTCTCTAAAACTCATAGCCATTTGGATTGTTTATGGGCAACTATGTGCAATTCAACGCGATGTTCTCTGTCATTACCACGCCAAATAGGCTGCAAAGTTACACTTTTTTTACCGAGTTGTTCTGTTAGATTTATCTATTCTTTGCAAAAAAATAACCATATTGCACTCAATGGCTAAGCGCTCAGTTCTGAGCACTGTATGACAACTTCGCTCAGGTATAAACAGTTCTTCGCTGAGATACAACTGAGCCATACCTTGCTATAGAGTTGTGCTTTAAAATGCAAATAAGTTATTAATTATCAAAAAATTAATTGATAATTTTATTTTTAAAATATCAAGAGTTTGTCGTGGTCTATCCAAATCCCGTCCGTCCAAAAGAAAAATATAATCTATCTTATCTTTCGCTACGTCCTATCCGCACCAAATAACCTCTTTTGCCATAATAGATTTTATTGATTCTATTTGATAGCAAAATGACATATTATGATTCATAAAAGTAAATTTTGTTTAATTTTTTTTATTTTTTTTTTGTGTTTTTATATATTCGTGCTTTTATTCGTTTAAACAACTTTGTTGCTATGGTTGATAAGTTTTATTTGGCTCAAAAAGTAAAAGAGCTTAGAAAAGAAAAAGGCTATACCCAAGAGTATCTTGCCAATAAACTAAATGCAGCACAAACCTATATCTCTAGTGTAGAAAAAATGAATATTAACATTAGTTTAGATAAATTTGATGAGATTTTTGAGGCTTTAGGCTCTTCTTTAGAGGCGCATCTAAATCAAGACGAAGTTAAAAAAGAAAAAATAAACGAGCTTATAGCCAAAATGGAAGCGCTTTTAATAGAAATGCGTCGCTTACTTTAGTGTTTTTCTTTGAGTGTTGTCTATTGATTGCCCAGCCTTCTAAACAACAAAAAAAACATAAAGCAGCAAGGCCGCTTTATACCTTTTGTCCTATTTTGCCTTAGCCATAGGATAGCCGTATCATAGCCGTATGATAGCCGTATCATAGCCGTAGTTGGCCGTACTTTAAAAGTAAAGCCTCTATCTTAGAAAAGTACAATTATTCGCTTTCTAAAACTTACATCTCTTAGAGAGGCTAATTAAGAGCTTATTTTTTTAACCCTTGAGCGGTCTAATGTTGAAGTAATTTGGGAAAATAAGGTTATGTTTGTCATCTGAATGCAATGTTTTTTTATGCACCTCAAAGGCGAGCATTGAAGCCAAACACTCTTAAGCCTTCAGTATTTATTTAGGACAGGATTGATAGCAAACAATTATAAATGAAATTCATGAAATTTGTATTTGTACTATTACTATTTTCAACTACCTTTTGTATTGCACAAGACATTGAACCTAGTGCAGATTTGCTGTATGAAAGCTTTACAATAGCATACGACGAGTTAAGCGCAGAAAAACTTGCAAATCTCTACACGAATAATGCAGAAGTTTTGAATTTGTATGATAGAAGCAAACCAAATTCAATGAAAGGGCAAATAGAAGTAAAAAGTTATTATAATGATTTTTTTCAATCTATCAAGATAAATAACCAAGAACTATTGCTCACATTTAAAATTATTGACAGAAAAAAAAATGGTGGTAATATTTTAGACAATGGATTTTACCGACTTGAAATAATCACGCCAAACAAACCCTCAGACATTTCTTTTGGTAAATTCTCTACTGTTCTTGAACTACAAAATGGTGCTTGGAAATTTAAAACCGATGCCACAACAAATTGTGATTTTATTGAGTATGAAAATGCAGTTTCTAAAACAATTCCCGAAAGAGAGGAGTTGCTTTATTCGCCATTTTACGAAAATTTTTTAGGAAGTTATCTAACAACAGAAAATCAACTCATTGTCATTGGGTGCTCTCAAATAAAATTGTATGCCTACTATGAAGATACGAATGAATATCGAGGTCTCAGTAAAGTAAATGCCACTACTTGGACAAAGGGCCGAACAATAAAATCCAATGAAGCCTTACAAACATTCAAATTCCATCAGAATAAAATTGAAATATTTGAAAACGACAAGTTAGTAACGACTGCATCAAAGCAGCAATTTTATACGAATGAGAACATTACTTACAAAAACACAAACGGTATAAAACTGGCTGGGACAATGTTTGTTCCTAAAAACCCAAATGGAAAAGCAATAGTTTTAGTTCACGGTTCAGGGCAACAAGACCGAAATGGCTATGCTTCAATTATCAGGCTATTGGCGGATAATTTTGCAAGAGAAGGCATTACAGTTCTTACCTACGACAAGCAAGGGGTTGGGCAATCGGAAGGCAATAGTAACTATGAAAGTTTTGCAGATTTAGCAGACGATGCCGTTTCTGGCATTGATTTCTTAAAAACAAGAAAAGATTTAAATTTATTAAAAATTGGGCTTGGAGGAAGTAGTCAGGCAGGTTGGATAATTGCAAAAGCAATAGAACAAAACCATGAAAAAATTGATTTTGCTCTGACCATTGGTGCAGCAGGTAGTGGTATCACTGTTATAGAACAAAATTTATACAACACAGCCATTTCAATGAAATGTGCAGGCATTTATTCAAAAACTCAAATTGATAATTCTATTACCCAACAACGCTACTTTTTTGACTATTTGATAGACCAAACTCATGCCAAAAAATTAGATGACTACACAAAAAAAATTGCAAAAGATACACTCATAAGAGATTGGCTGTTTCCTATAAGTAGTCAAGTTGATTTGAAGAATAGAAATCAATGGTTTACAGCATTAGAGGTGAATCTTAACCCATTGCCTATCTGGAAAAACTACAATAAGCCTGTTCTTATGCTTTTTGGTGAATTTGACGACTCCACACCAGCAAAAGAGGTGAAATTAAGAGTAGATAATTTAAAAAACGAAAATATAAAAACAGTGCTTCTTGAAAACGGACAACATATAGGATTAGAAACTTATTCTGTTTGTAAGAATGACTTTTCGGACTTATCAAAATTTAACAAAGATTTTTTCAACACAATCAAAATTTGGTTAAAAAAGCTATAAAAGGAAGAACTTAGATTTAAAGTATAGGCATACAAAAAAATATAATTCTAAACTATTTTGGAACTTCAGTAAAAAGAGCTACCTTTGCAGCGCAAAAAATTAAGGGATTGATTTGCAGCCTATTCTCTCGCTTGACTTACAATGATTGTTTGGTTTTTTAGGGGGCAGGGCTTATATCCCTCTCAACGGTCATTTTACGTACTTTAAGCGAGCAAGTTATGGAAGTTATGTCTTTCAACGACATCGTGCTGTCGGATTCTATCCGTATGGCCTTACAAGATTTGGGTTTTGAAAAACCCACCCCTATCCAAGCCGAGTCTATCCCAATAGCCCTAGAAGGCCGCGACATCATAGGACAAGCCCAAACAGGCACTGGCAAAACCTTTGCCTTCGGTATTCCTATTGTAGAACAAATTGATGCCGAACTCAAACAGCCACAGGCTATTGTGATATGCCCAACACGCGAGTTGGCCATGCAGATTACAGAGGAGTTCAAGAAATTGCTCAAACACCGCAAAGGCGTTCATGTGGTAGCGGTTTATGGCGGAGACTCCATCGTAGGACAAATCAAAAACCTCAAAAAAGGGGTTCAAATTGTGGTAGGAACGCCTGGCCGTATCCTTGACCACCTTGGGCGTGGTACGCTACAGACTGGAAATATTCGTATGGCTGTTTTAGACGAGGCCGATGAAATGCTCAATATGGGCTTTTTGGAAGATATAGAAAGCATTTTGTCCGAACTGCCCGACGAACGCCAGACCTTGCTCTTTTCAGCCACAATGTCCGAGCAAATACTTTCTATTACACGCCGTTTTCAGCAGAAGCCTCACCATATCCGTATAGCCAAAAACGAAACTGCTCTGCTAATCAAGCAATTTTATTACACCATGAAACCTCAGCATAAAATGGAGGCTTTGTGTCGTTTATCAGAGTTTTATGAAGTAAAAATGGCCTTAGTTTTTTGTAACACCCGCCTCAAAGTAAACGAAGTGGTCGAAGATTTGCAAAGGCGCGGCCTTACTGCCGAGGGCTTGCATGGTGAAATGCGCCAAGCCGTGCGTTCTTCTGTGATGAACCGCTTTCGTACTGGTGCCATCATGTTCTTGGTGGCTACTGACGTGGCTGCACGTGGTATTGACGTAGACGGTGTGGACGCGGTGTTTAACTTTGACGTACCCTTAGACCCTGAATATTACGTACACCGAATTGGCCGTACGGGGCGTGCAGGGCGCAGTGGTGTATCGCTTACCTTTGTGGTAGGCCGCGACAGCAATGCTCTCCGTGATATTGAGCGCTACACAAAGTCCAGCATAGAGCGCAGCAGGATACCTAAAAACGAAGAGATACAAGAGATTAGACAGAAAAATCTGGTCAATAAAGTGCTTGAGGAAGTAGCACGCGGCGATAACAGCTACTATGAAGGGCTGTTGGGTGAAATTGTAGCCGAGGGTGCAGACGTAACTAGTATTGCAGCAGTTTTGATGCGTATGCACTTTGGCGAACCTAAAAATTTTGGCCAGGAGTTTGAATTTGGCGACGATACACAGCAACGTGAGCGCGGTAGCTACGGCAGCAAGCAGCAAGCGCATAGCCAAGGCGGAAACGGCGGACGCTACCCAGCTACACAAGCCAATATGGTGCGTGTTTTTATTGATTTAGGTAAAAATCAGCGTGTAAGCAAGGGGGACATACTGGGTGCTTTTGCGGGCGAAACCAGTATGCCGGGTAAGGCTTTTGGCAGTATTGATATTTTTGCGAAGCACTCCTACATCGAAGTTCCGGAGAATGATGTTAAAAAAGTAATTAGAGCGATGTCTCGCAGCAAAATCAAAGGAAAGCGCTTTTCTGTACGTTTAGACCGCGAACATGATTTAGAGTATTAGCCTCTCTGCATAAGCGGATAAAAAAGTCGGGCTTGCGTTTATTCTCTTGTCCGGCTTTTTTATGAGGTTTTATTGAGTCGTCCCTTAAAAAGTACATTCAATAGATGTAAGCTAAATTTAAGGAGGATAGTCTACCTATTTTGGGAACACCTTGACGGCCTTTGATAGACTTGTCTTCTCTACTTTTTGCCTTAATGCAGAACTGAAGCGCGAGCTGAAAGTTCCGACCGTAGGGCGTAGCAAAAAAATCAAGCCTCGCAAAAGGCCAATTTAGATGAAAAAATAACCTTTTTCATCTAAAACAGCGAATGGCTTTTTCTTTGATTGGGTGCTTTTACAAAACATAGTTGCACAGAAACTCTCACCCTCTGACATTTGAGCCATTGCTTTTGTCTGATGCGAGGCAGTGCAGGCCGTAAGAAGCCCTTGAGATTTTGCTAGTTATTTGACAAAATAGGCCAAAAACTAAGAGATTTTGAAGATGAAATGCTTGTTTAATTTTCTGAAAACAAACATCTTAGATATATTTTAAGGGAAGACTATTGAGCAGTTTTTATTCCTTGTGGCCTATTCAATTCACCCATCGTTATGCCCACGGTTTCACACACATTTTGGCTAATGCTCTCACAAATAAGGTCAAGCGGCAGGTCGTTGATATCGCGCCCAAAAGGGTCTTCTATTTCTTCACCAATTTTTTTAAGGCCAGATAGCGCATAAAAAACTAAAGCATTGACCGGTATGCTCCAGTAGCCCATTTCGTGCAACATTGTAAAAGGCAAAGAGAACAGATATAGATATAAAAACTGCCTCAAATGTATGCTATAAGCAAGCGGTATTGGTGTTCTTTTGATGCGCTCGCAGCCGCCAATCACATCATAAAAGGCATTGACGTGCCCGTCAAAAACAAATAAGAGCGTTTCTCCAAAGCGGCCTTCATTTTTTAGATAATTGACGTACTGGTATAACTTTTTGGCCCAAAAGTTAAGCTGATGCTGTTTTTTTGCAAGCTCTTGGCGTTCATCATCTCTTAGAAAGGGCGTATGCTCACTCATGGACTCATCGCGTAGATAAGCACGAAAACCTTGCACAAAGACGACCAGATGCCGTGCCAGCTCAGTTTGCTCGTCTTTTTTTGAACTCATGCTTGTCATGCGCAATGCGAGCGCACGTGCGTTGTTTGTCAATACGCCTAACAAACGCCTGCCTTCCCACCAGCGTTCATAAGCCGAGTTGGTGCGAAATACAAGAAGGAGACCCAAAGCTAGCCCTAATATTGAATACACCATGCCCGAAATCTTAAAATCTTTCATTTGCAAATCCACATGGAGGTATGACACCACAAAGTTATAAACCATGAAAAATAGCAAAGGAAAGGCGAGTTCTTTGGCAATATTAAAATCTAATAATTGCTTCCATGCACTCTTCTTTAGAGGACCAGCGGATACTATTTGACTCATATACTGTCATGTTTTTGGATTGCGTCAATTTTTATTCAAAGCGATGAGCGCTTTAGCATAAAGTATCCCTCAAAATCATTTCCATCACAAGCAGACACTGCCCTTTTTTAGCCGATTAAGTTCCTTTTATCGATAAAGTAATAAAAAAAAGAGACCTGCCATAGCAAATCTCTTTTTTGATGTTGTGTAAGACAACAAATTATTTTATGGCAATAACACCGTATCAATGACGTGTATAACACCATTTGTTGTGGTAATATCCGTTCCTGTAATCTTTGCTGCATTTGCATTACCTTTTCCTTTAACAGTTGCGCCACCAGTTAAGCCTATAGAAATTTCGCTCTTAGTGTTCAATGTAGCGGGTTTAGCGCCTTCTGTAAGGTCGGAAGAATAAACACGGGCACTGATTACGTGCAGTTGTAAAATTTGCGCTATGGTTTCAGCACCGAGTGCATCCAGTTCAGCTACATCTACTTTACCATTTTTTGCGCTACGGTCTGCGCCATCTAGAGCTGCTACAAAAGCGGCATCAGTTGGTGCAAACACGGTGAATGGGCCAGCCCCACTTAACAATTTTGCAATACCTGCACCTAACTTTGTATCTACATAGGTGATAGCGGCAACAAGCGCTGTAAACTTAGCTGCTACAGCAGTTTCTACAATATTGCCTGCTGGTGGAAGGATTACACGGCCTATAACGTGTATAACACCGTTCGTAGCGTCCACATCTGGTGTAACGACCTTGATACCATTTACAAAAACACCACTGGCAGCGCTCGTTACAAATACGGCCTTACCGTTCAGCGTATTAACACTTGCATTAGGGCCTTTAGGGACAGCAGCGGCCTTTACTTCACTGCCCAATACATGGTAAAGCAAAATACTTTTGAGAACAGCGGGGTCAGCAGCTGTAACTGCCGCCGCATCTGCAAAACCTGCAGCCTTAAAAGCAGCGTCGGTTGGCGCAAAAACAGTCAATTGCGCGTTGGCATCAGAGAGTTCTTTTGTAAGACCTGCACGGATAACTGCAGCCTCTAACAAAGTAAAATCTGCACCATCTGTGGCTATCTGCAAAATGTTCTTACCTGTTGGTTCATTGCCGTCGTCATCACTGCCGCAAGCTGTCATGGAAAGGATAAGACCCGCTACGATGGCATAAGCGTAAAACGGACGTAAAATGGACATAAACTTTTTCATCTTTTTTTTGTGTTGTTATCGTGATAAAGATTTGACGTATGAAACATACAAAGATAAAACTAAGGAGCGTTCGTTTTTGTTTAATGATTGCGAATAAAAATCAAACAAAAATAATTAAATTTAAATCTATTTTCCTGATAATAAGTAAATTAACCTTTATGAAAATTTTATGAAAATACAATAAAAACAACCTCTTTGTCTAACTTATCTGTTGTTGGCTTAAACATTAACAACGTCGCGCCTTTATAAGTCCAATCTATAGCCTTTGTAACTTCGCCCAGAAAACTCCATTGTTTGCTGCTTTTGTGCCATGAATGATTTAAAATTAGCCTTTTGCGAGGCGCAATAAGCCCTTGAAATTTTGTCAGTTAGCTACAGGCCGAAGCAGAACAAAAATGCGTACTGTGGAAGATGGGCGCATGACTGATGATTGTGTAAGCCCTTGGATAGGCTATGCAGATGGGGTTTGTTTCGCATAACACCCAAGCGCCGAACAATTTTTTGATGCTTAAAAAGAAGTAAAAAAGTTTGTGGGCAGCTCTAGCCCCAAAGCCAGTATAAAAAAGGCAAAAGCCAGGTGCAAGTCCATGCCCAAAAGGCTTTGTTTTTGTAAAAAATACTGGTGTTTGGGAACAAAGGAGCTTCGTAAAAATGCAAAACAAGTCCACCCAGTGCATCGATAAGCCCATAAGCCAAAGCTATGAAAAGAATGTAGCCAATGCTACCGTGTGCCTCTTGAAAACTGTCATGCAGGCAGTAATGCCCCTCTACGCCATAAAAGTAGCGTGTAAAAAAATATTTCCAAACATAGACGGAGCAGGCAGCATAAAAACAGGCCATTAAAGCATAAAAAACAGGTTTAGAGCGTTTCAATGCAGCATCAATGCTTATAGCAAGCGCTAAAAAGAGCCAAATGAGCATGACTGTGCTTGTAAAACTTCCCGCTTCCAGAACGGCATCAAGGTTGCTTATTTTAACAAAGGCTGCACTACAACAAGCAGTCAGAACGTATGGTTCTATTTGGTTAAAAAACAGAAGACTAAGCCAAAAATCTATCCAAATGAACAGAACCAATGGAAGTAGCCACCAAAACTTGACTGGTGTGAAGGGGTTATGTACAAATTGTGTGTCAGCGTTTTGCAGGATTGAAAATGGAATAGCAGCTAAAAAAAAAGCTATTTTGGACCAAAGCACCCAGTCGCCATAGGCATTTGTGCCCAGTACCCCAGCGGCACACATGGCCCCTCGCACAAAGTCCACAAGGGAATGATTGATGAAAAAGATAAAACTCAGAACACTCAAAAACCCTATCCAGATGCCAAATTCTGCCAACAAAGCCACCAAGAAGGCTTGTCGCTCACGCATGAGTTGTTCAGGGTTGGCTTCGCCTTGCTGCCAATTTTTTAGTTTTAGAAGCGTTGAAACCAAAGCAGCAGTAAGTAGTAAGGCAGCCCCAAACTGTGTTAATAAAATCCCTAATGCCCGATAATCTGTGAGCATTTTGCTTATTCGCCTTTGAAGGCTGGGCTTCGTTTTTCCAAAAAGGCTTTAACGCCCTCTTGATGGTCGTGCGTATAACCGGCCTCGCGTTGTAGCTTCTCTTCTAAGGCGAGCTGCGAAACCAAATCATTGTCAAAAGCGGCATTAAGGGCTTTTTTGGTGAGACCAATGGCTCTGGTAGGCAGGGCGGCAAGGTCTTGCGCCAGTTTTTCGGCATACGGCATGAGGTCTTCGGGCTTGCAAACCTGATAAATCAGCCCCCATTCCAAGGCTTGGGCAGCGGTGAGTTTGTTGCCTAGCATGGTCAAGGCTGTGGCACGCGCCATACCCAGAAGGCGCGGGAGTAGGTAAGTGCCGCCGCTATCGGGGATAAGGCCGATTTTGACAAAAGCCTGAATGAAAGAGGCATTCTCGGCTGCCAAAACAAAGTCGCAGGCCAAGGCCAAATTAGCGCCAGCACCAGCAGCAGTACCATTTACAGCGGCTATGAAGGGTTTTTCTATGCGTCTGATAGCGGCAATAATGGGGTTATACTGGTCTTTGACAATTTTTCCTAAATCTAGCTTGCTGCCATCGTTTGGGGGCATGGCTTCTGCCAAATCTTGTCCGGCGCAAAAGCCTCTTCCTTCACCAGTGAGCAGGCTTGCACGGATTTGGTTGTCGCTTTCTATGCGCTCCAGAACCGTTTGAAGTTCTTGTGCCATAGCGCGGTTAAAACTATTCAGTACCTGAGGTCGGTTCAGCTTGATGATAGCTAAGCCGTTGTTAATCTTTAAGTTGATGAATTCCATGACCATACTTTTTTGCAAATATACCGAGATTCAAGGGAATGATGGTGGATTGGGCTAGGAATATTCAGGATAATTCACTCCTTACCCAATTTGTTTGCCGCCGAAGAAGGAATCTACAAATTCTTGCTTGTTAAATATTTGCAAATCAGATACTTTCTCGCCTACGCCTATGTATTTAACAGGAATTTTGAATTGGTCGGAAATGCCAATAACCACGCCGCCCTTGGCTGTTCCGTCCAGTTTTGTAACAGCAATAGAGGTAACTTCGGTGGCCTTGGTAAACTCTTGGGCTTGAATGAAGGCATTTTGGCCTGTGCTACCATCTAGTACTAAAAGTACCTCGTGTGGCGCATCTGGAATGTGGCGCTGAATAACGCGATTCACCTTAGTCAGTTCGTTCATGAGGTTAATCTTGTTGTGCAAACGACCAGCAGTATCAATAATGGCAATATCAGCACCTATCCTGATGGCCTCTTCTACGGTATCGAAGGCTACCGTAGCAGGATGTACGCCCATACCGCGCGATACGACAGGCACTTGCACGCGCTCTCCCCACTGCTCTAGTTGCTGCACCGCTGCTGCTCTAAAAGTATCCGCTGCACCTAGAATCACGCTTTTTCCTGCTGCTTTGTACTGTGCGGCCAACTTGCCTATCGTGGTGGTCTTGCCCACGCCATTTACGCCCACCACCATCAGCACGTAAGGTTTTTTATCGGTTGGTAGCTCAAAGGATTCCCAATCGCGGGTATTGTTTTCGGCCAAAAGCGCGGCTATTTCTTCGCGAAGAATCTGATTTAATTCACTTGCATTCAAGAATTTATCTTTTGCAACGCGCTCTTCTATGCGTTTGATGACGCGGATAGTCGTTTGTGTGCCTACATCGCTAGCAATCAGAATATTCTCTAACTCGTCCAGAACTTCCTCATCAATTTTTGACTTGCCCAAAACAGCCTTAGACAATTTATCAAAGAAGCCAGCTTTAGATTTCTCTAATCCTTGGTCAAGAGTTTCTTTTTTTTCAGCAGAAAAAATACGCTTAAAGAAGTTCATATTATGCTTTTAGGGAATTAGGACAGTGGCGAATACCATTGCAACGCAAAAATAGCACTTTATTCACAAACAATAGAAGCATTGCGGTTTTATTCGCAAAATAATTGTGCATTATATGAAATGCCCTTTTTTTATGTCATTCCCAAAATATTTCTCTTCCTTTTGTAGGGTACTAGTTTCAATAATTGTTTGCGCTTAGCTCTTCTATTAGGTATGCCTCAAAAATTTCAAAGGTAATGCGTGTGTAGCCATTCTAAGGGCGGCTAAATTCATGCACGGAGTCCTTAAAAGTATAGCTTTCGCATTCGCGAACTCTCTCAGGAGTGTTAGATTTTTTTTCTTCGAATAAGGCTTGGCGCAGGTGGGGCAATCAAGCACAAAAGCCCAAAATAAGTACAAATCCCCAGTTATATTCCAAAGTTCAATAAAGCACTTTTACCCCACTTTCCGCCAAGCCCAAGTTGCCTGCCGTTTTTTGTTGGCTTAGTTCCAGAAGTCTAACAAGTTTTTAATGGCTTCTTGAAATAGTTTTGGGGCTTTGATGCCTAAAATTAACTCGCCATTTTCGTTGAGTAGAAACCCAACTTCTATTTCAATAATTTCGTTTTCTGTACTTCCATATAACACAACAGTACGTAAAATTTTGAATTTTGGGTAGTATTTTAGGAATGTAGTTTTGTTCTATAAAATCGTAATTATTGAGTTCCGAAATGCCATCTTTGCGAAATTTATATTTTTTGCCTTCAATATTTATCACTTCATTTCGCCCAAAATCTATTAAAATTAAGTCGGGAATATGGATAATTTGGTCTTTGTCGCCACTTTTATACTTTGCTTTATCTTTATATTTCGCTAATGGAATTGTTTTGCCTTCTTTTGTAATAAAATAACCTTTTTCACTTCCTATATTTGTAATTTGCATTTTTAGCAATTTTATACAACTCGGTTAGTCCTGTTTCTGTATTACAGAAATGCGATTTTTGATTTTCATAATTTCGCATACCTGATACACCTTTTATAATTGGGTTATCGTACTTGGCAATAGTTTCCAATAAATGATAATTTGGTGCATACTGTCGTTGATTATAAGGTGGGTCTAAATACAAAATATCAGCCTGAATTTCTGAAATTAATTCAACAGAATTTTGATTAAAAACTTGATTGAGTTTATCATTTTTGATAATTTCAATAGGTCTTAAAACTAATTTTTTGACTGCTCTTGCATCCCAAATTTTCTGAAATGCTGCATAAACTCCCGAAATATTAGCATAAAAAGGTACAGTTTCTATCAAGCAAGCCAACAAAATATAATATTCGTTTTCTGTCAATAAACTTTCATCTTTCCACTTTTCAATTTGTATTCTTATAGCATCAATAATATTTCCGTTTTCATTACTAAAATACATTCTCGGAATTTCTAATTTTTCTGTTCCCTTTGGCGTATAGTTTTCAGAAATAAAACCTTCTTTCGTTTCTATTTTATTCAAATATTCAACAACTAAGTTTAAATGGTTTGCAAAAAGTGAATTACTTTTTATTTCTATATTTGACAAAAGTTTTTGAAAATTAGGAATTTCATTATTTTTAATATACGCCTTTTGTAAAACAAAAGAAAAATACAACAAATCAGATGAAAAAATTTGAAAATCTTTTTTCTTAAAAAACTGCCCTACATTACTTGTGCCTGCAAAAAAATCAAAAAAGGAATTGCCTATAATATTTTTTGATTGCAAAATTTGATAAATTTTTTCTACCAAATTTTCCTTATTTCCAATAAATCTCATTTAATCAAATAAAGTTTTAGGTTTTTCAATTTCATAATTTGTTATCAAGACTTCCACACTTGCGTCTTTATTTCTCACAAGTGTTTGATAATTTGAATTTGCATAGTTGGTTTGAATATAATTGACTTTCAAGTAATCATTTTTGTCTATCCAATTTTGCAAAACTTCATTTTCTTTCCCTTTGTGTGCTAATACATTTGACAAAGCAAATTTTATTTTCTGTGAGTGCAAATTATCTAAAATTTTTAACAGTCTATATTCTTCTGTTTCATTCCAACCTGTAAAACCACGTTTTCCGTCATTGTAAGTGCCTGTTGTAATCAAATATGGCGGGTCGCAATATACAAAATCATTTTCTGTTAAAAATGACAAATCAAATTTATGAAAATCAAAACAAGTAAATTCAGTAATATTATTTTGAATTTTACGAACAAAATGAACTAAATTAGACTTCATTGTGTCATTAAAACTACTTCTTTCACGCCCAAAAGGATTGTTAAATTCGTGGGAATTGTTAAAACGGATTTGATGATTAAAAGAGTAGGCAATTAACACAAATAAATCTAATGGGTTTTTATGCGTGTTGTAATGCTGACGAAATTCTTTGTAGCCTTCTTCATTTGTCAAAGACAATTCAAATACATTTATTTGATTTTCAATGTGTTGTAAAATTTCAATTAAATTATTTTGTTGAAATTGCTGGTACATTTCTACCAAAAACTTCAAATTATCATTACAAATTGTTCTTTCTGCTTTTACATTCAAGCCCACATTGCAACCACCTGCAAATAAATCAACAAAAGTGCTTATTTCTTTCGGAAATAAGGGCAAAAGTTGGTCTAATAATTTAGACTTTCCACCAATATAGTTTAAAGGGGATTTTACTGTTCTTAGGTTTTGTTTTTCTGCCAATGTCTGCATTTTCTTTGTTTTTTGCAAAGATAAATATTTTTTACGACATAGTTTTATGATGTTTCGGTTTTTCTTAAAATGGCAGGCAACGGTTGTATTTGCGCAATTTTTCTATCAAATCCATTTTAGAGATTTGAATAAAATCATCACAACTTACACTCACTCCGTTGTCAAACAGATATCGCCAAGTATAGGTATCTGTTTCTGGATAGTAAGTAACTTCAAAGCCACCACGTGTGTATCCGCTCCACATACCACCTTCCCAGTCGTCATAATGGTCGCATTGGTGGTTTCTTGATGCGTCATGTAGAGCATCAAATATCCATTTTATTTCTTCTTCAGGCATAGTTTTAATCTTTTTTTATTGCCTGCAATTTTTCTATCACTTCTGCTTCTGTGAGTTGGAAAGATTCCACGCTTCTAAAACCAACACCCACGTCTTCGGTGTCGTCCCACCGATAAGTCCCTGTTTCGGGATTGTAGGTTATCTCATAACCCCAAGCCATAGAACCACCCCATGTATCAGCAGAGGAGTTTGTAGCCTCTCCGTATTGGTGTGAGGGGTATTTGTGGATTAATTCCAAAATCCATTTTATTCGTTCTTCAGTCATTTCTTTAGTTGTTTTAGGTTAATTTTTTGGGGATTGCTAGTATTTGTATATTTGAGAATAGATTGTAAATTGGCTCTTCAAATCTAAAACAATTTATGGAAACGTGCAAAAAATGTTCTTCAAAGGATACCCACAAATTCGGATTTGCTCGCGGCAAACAACGTTATAAATGCAGAAGTTGTGGTATCAGTTTTACGCTTGGTGATAGGCGAAATCTTCGTGCTAAACCTCTGCATATCAAGAATATTGCCATTCAGCTTTATCAATTAGGTTTAGGTTTTCGTGCCATTGGGAAGTTCCTGAACGTGAGCAATGTTTCCGTTTTGTACTGGGTAAGAAAAGCGGCTGAACAGATACCAACAATAGAAAATCCGCTTTCCATTCGTGTCATGGCAATAGATGAAATGTGGCATTATTGTCAAAAAAAAGAAAAGTATGGCTCTGGTTGCCAATTTGTCGTGATAACAAACGAATTCTTGTCTTTGAACTGTGATGCAGAGGTCTGAAAACAGCAAAAATTATGGGAAAAAATTAAAGATATTCCATGTAAACAGTACTGCACAGACCACTGAGAGGTGTATCAAAAGTTTACCCCAGCCGACAAGCACAGGCGCTCAAAATCGCAAACATACACCATAGAGTCTTACAATACCCTTTTAGGCATTATCTG
The DNA here is from genome assembly GCA_013299045.1 of Cytophagales bacterium. Classification (GTDB taxonomy): domain Bacteria; phylum Bacteroidota; class Bacteroidia; order Cytophagales; family Bernardetiaceae; genus RDZD01. Next base: position 100,892 of record JAAFJX010000008.1, read on the forward strand.
GTACGTTTCCATAGAAAAACTAAATGCTATTCTGAAAAAATAATCAGCACTTTGTCCGTCGGTATTTACATCGTTGATGTGCGGAACGGCCCAAAATAGAGTATCTGCGCTTGAACGTGGAATAATCTATATTAATTTCATTATTAATCCTTTACAAAGTTATTCATGCTTTGTAAAGTTTTTTTTGATGCGGAAACCCCACAGAATAAACCAATAATTTTTTTTTTTCGTTTAAAATACATAACTTTCCGATGAGTTAATAAGTTTCACCACAAAAACTTGATGATTATGACTTGGCGCGCTATTATTTTTGTTCTAACGATTTTGCCCTTTGTAGGAATTTCTTGTACCAAAGAGGTAGGTAGCGAAATGCCCGAAAACCCCTACCTTAAAATTGATTATTCAGACACGCTCCCCATACCAGCGGAACTGCTTGACCCCAATACCATTGAGGGCTTACACCAGACGCTTTTCAAAAATCGTTGTGCCGTACCCGCCTGCCACGACGGTGCCTTTGAGCCAGACTTCCGCACCGTACAGAGCAGTTATAGCACATTGGTTTATCACCCAATTACCAAAAATAACACTGCCCAAGAATTTACTTTCAGAGTAGTTCCCTTCAGTACCCAAAAATCTGTTTTGCACGAACGACTTACCAACTGTTGCTTTGTGAATGAAAATGACCGTATGCCCCAAGATAATATTGGTAAACCGCTTGAAGACAAGTATATCAATGCAGTCAAGGCTTGGATTAACAAGGGCGCACCCGATATGTTTGGTAACGTTAATCTGTTTCCGAACCTGCAGCCTATTATGCGTTATCACTTCTGCGTTAATGAGGACTTTACAGGAAACCTGGGAGCAACAGAGAATCGTTTTGAAGATTACAAAGCCTTCAAACTGGAAGATGATAAGCGTTATCGTCTTTTCTTTGTGGCTGATGATGATAGCAGCCAAGTGGCTGATTTTTCAAAGTGCCGCATTGAAGTATCCGAAGACGCACTCAACTTTGCCTCTGCGCGTAAAATTCCTTCGGAATATTTTAAATCAGGCGATTTTGAAGCATGGCAGAGCATCATTGATACGAGTGTTTTGCCTAAGGGGCGAGTGCTTTACTTCAGAATTTACATCAATGACGGCGACCACAAAGACGATACTGAATTGCCTAGTAAAAACAGCCCGTCCTATTTCTTTGATTACTACTCGTTCTATATTATGCCGTAAATGTATCTTTGCGCTGTTATTAACCTGCCCCTTGAAAAGACATCGCAGCATTAAAATAAGCTAAAAAATGGATTATTAAGAGATTAAATCAAATGCTTATTGGGTTAATGATAAGCATGATGAACTCAGCCATGTTTTTTTAATAGAAAACAAGAGGGCGGTTAAGCTATCCCTTTTTGCTAAACTATGTTTTGTGAAATATAAAGTAATGTGCTAAAAAGAGACAAATAAAAAAAATAAAGTGTCTTTATTAGTTCGGCAGTCAGCTCGGAACTTAAAACGACTAGAATATTTTTCAGAATTTGACTATTGATACAGCTCAAGCACTCTGCCCAATCCACTTGCTGTTACAAGGCTCTCCTTCTATGCAATACAAACTAGACTTGTATTTTCCTTGTCAAGGATAGAAAATTGATAAGAGGTGATAACATAAAAGCGTAAGAGCCAGAATGAATCCAGTAAGTTAAAACTTCTGCACACAAACTGACTCTTACGCAAGGTATTAATTTCAAACGCAATATTAATTAACTAGCGACGGAAGCCTAAAACGGCTGCACCACAATAGCTTTTTGAATCTTTGAACGTAAAGCTCAAATAATAAATACCAGTAGCTGAACATTTGTACTGCCACCCTGGGAAGAACTTATCATTCAAAAAACTAGAAGCCTGCTGCTCACGCCTTGAGTCGTACAAAGTAACAATGAGACCTTGTTGGTTGCCGTCTTTGCCTGCCATGCGAATCATGTAGTTCGTATCTTTGCTAAATACACACGTGTATTCTATCTTCTTGCGCTCGCCATTTTTGCCGTCAATACGATAGCTTTTTACGAATGTGTAACCTGGTGCAAGCATTTTGAGCGCTAGGTTGTTGTAAAGCTCAGAATTGCAAGCAGTTTGGGCATTAGCAGAAAAAGATAACATTCCGCAAAACATCACGCAAACCAAAATAAGAATCTTCTTCATAAACAGATGGGTCTGTGGTTCAAGAAATAATTAGTAAACATCAATGTATGCGCAAACTTAAAGCCTTTTGTTCTCAAAATCATGTCATTTAACTTTATTTAACAGACTTTAAGTATTTATTTAAGTTTGAGCATCTCTAAACGCCTTTGATATAGTCCAAACTAATATTTAGACTACTAGGAAACGAACAAAAAGCTCTTTTTCGCATACGCCATGCCTCAAAAAACGGAAAACTTTTCTAAAAAAGCAAATTCTTATTTAAATTATTGCAGCCCCAAAGCAATCATAATAATAATAGTGAGTCTTATAAACTTCATTTATAAGACTTTATGTTTATTCAGATTCATTTACCAAGTGAAGATAAAATAAAAAAAGATTGAGGGCTATACGCCTGTCTTATGCGGCTTAACTGAAAGGTTTTTTTTGTTTTTTTACAAAAAGCATTTATTTCAAAACAAAATTTTGCATATTTTTGTATTCTTATTCAAAGATTTGGCTAAAGTGTGCGTTTGGAAAATAATGGACGGTCTATCTCACTCTTTGTCTTCGCGTCTCACTCTCTCTTAAAGTTATCAATTTTATGCTCAAAAAATGGTTTATAGCTGTTTGTACTGCATTTTGCTTTTTATTGAGCAGCCAGACTGCCTTTGCGCAAATAGACAAAGAATTTTGGTTTGTTGCGCCAGAAGTAGCCGTGGGGCATGGAGATTCACCAATTTACTTTAGGCTTTCTACTTTTTCTGCTGCCGCCACCGTAACGATAGAAATGCCAGCCAACCCTGCTTTTGTGCCCATCACCAACGTCATACCAGCTAATAGCACACAGACGGTAAACATGAGCGTACATTTGGCCACCATTGAGAATTTTCCGGCCAATACCGTCCTGAATAAAGGCATACGCATTACAAGTACGCAACGCATTACGGCGTATTATGAAGTGGCAGCCCCAAACAATCCCGCTATTTATCCACTCAAAGGCAAAAATGCTCTAGGGAAAACCTTTTTTATTCCCACCCAGAACACGTTTAACAATGTTTTTGGCAATGATGTTTTTGACATCGTAGCACTTGAAGATTTTACCTCAGTAACCATAACGCCCAAAAGAGACCTTATTGGCCGTGCTGCGGGCGTACCCTTCACAATTACCCTTAACAAAGGCGAAACATTTTCTTGCCGTGCTTTGGGGTTGGGAGGGCCAGACCACCTGAACGGTTCTAAGGTAGAAGCCAATAAATCCATTGCCATTACTCATTCGGACGATTCTATTACCAACGGCCCTGGTAGTGGTTTTGACTTAACGGGAGACCAGCTCATTCCTATTACACTACTTGGAACAGAGTATATTGCTGTTAAAGGTTTTGCTATTACAGAAAATGCCTATATCATTGCTACGCAAGATGGTACTGATATCAGCATTGACGGCGCTTTCGCTACTAGCATTAATGCGGGTGATACCTATATGAAACCAATTAGTGGCTCGGTAGATTACATCACGACTAACAAACCCGTTTACATCTTACATCTTTCGGGTAATGATGGTGAGGCAGGTGAGGCTCTTCTGCCACCTGTAGGATGCACGGGAGCCACTTCCATTAGTTTTGTGCGAGCAACAGCGCTCGCTTTTAATATGGTTATTCTGACCAGAGATGCTTACAAAGACAATTTTTTGGTCAATGGTTCTGCCGCCATTGTTACAGCTGCTTCTTTTACCCCAGTGCCTGGTTCCACCGATTGGGTCTTTGCACGCCTTACTATGACCACTGCTAGCATACCCGTTGGCACAAATAAAATTGAAAATACAGAAGGTAGATTTCATTTAGGCATCATCAATAGGCTGGGCGGCAGTGCTGAATATGGTTTTTTCTCTGACTATGCCAGTTTGTACTTAGGCGAAGACTTGAACGCTTGCATAGGCGATGTGGTGGACTTAGATGCTGGTTCTGGTGCTTTGAGCTACCTTTGGAATACGGGCGATACAACCCAAACCATATCGGTTACAACAGGCGGAACATATCATGTGAGAGTGGACTTAGGACTTTGTGTTCTGAGCGACACCATTAAAGTTAATTTCAAGGCTAATCCCACTCCAAAATTAGGGGCAGACACGCTTGTGTGTGCAGGCGTAGGTGCTAGCATCAAGCTAGACCCTAAAATGCTGCCTGTTAATGCTTATCAGTACCTTTGGAGTAATTCAGCCATTACGCCCACCATCACAGTAACAACAGATGGCCTCTATTGGGTGCAAGTAAAGGACACCCTGACGCGCTGCATAGAGAGAGACACCATTGTCGTAAACTTTGAGCTGCCTGATATTGCCCAAATACGATATTTGGGTGTTCCTAAAGACACCCTAGAGTTCTGCGATGGGCAAGGCGCACAAAATATCACTGCGCCACACCCCTCTCATGCAGGTAAGCCCATCACCTATACCTGGCACAACCTAGGCGATTTAGTAACAGTTCTTGGCTCTGGACCAACTTTTTCGGTTAATAATTTCTCTAGCACCAAAAAATATGTATTGCGTGTACAAAATGCAACAACTGGCTGCGTCAGTCTGGATACCGTCATGGTTACCTTTTATAATGTCATAGCGAATATTACCTTTGGCGGTGCCTCCGTTGATACCATACGTGCCTGCAATGGAGTTGGGCCGCGTTTGCTCAATGCCTTTAGAGTCCTCAATGGCTCAGTTACCTACGAGTGGCGGAATTTAACAGATGGTGGAGCTATCGTTGGCACGGGAAGCACTTATTCTGCCACCGACTACTCCGAAATGAATACTTATGAAGTTCGTTTAGAAAGCACTTTGGCTGATTGCGAAGACCGCGACACCGTTACAGTCATTCTTACGCCAGATATGGTAGGCCTGCCAGATACTACGAGCATCTGCACGTATAGTACTGTTTTAAACCCACTAGCCAACGCACCCTCTGTTACATGGACTGGGCCAGACGGCTTTATAGCAACCGCACCTACAGTAACAGTCTGGAAAGAAGGCTGGTACTATGCCACAGCAGCGGGTGGTAGCTTGCCCTGTAAATTCCGAGATTCTACTTATCTCAAAAAGAATACACCTCCTATTGCCGAAATCAAATTTGATACCACCAAACTCTGTGCAGGTTTGCCTGTGGTGTTAAGAGGCAAACATTTTACTCATCTAGGAAAACCAATAACTTACCTCTGGAGCACAGGCAGCACAACAGATAGTACTATTCTGATAGCCTCAGTACCGACCACTGTTACACTCCGTGTTCGGAATTTACTTACTGGCTGCGACAGCATCGTGTCTGTTTTGGTAAAAATAAACCCAAACCCTGTTATCAATATTCCTGAAGTGGTTACGATTTGTGCTCCCAAGGACAGCGTAGGCCGCACTTTGAGTACAGCTTATAGTTATTGGTGGCGTAGCGACGCTGGGGGCTTCGCCAGCGATTCTGTTCACCGAATTGTGGTTATTAAGAAAGAGGGCTTCTATACAGTTCATGCCTTGCAAACAAGCACGGGTTGCCAGTCTTTTAAGCGTATTTTTGTGCGCCTGAACGCCCCACCTGTTTTGGGCATTAAGGATACTACACTCTGTTTTTCCCAAAAACCATACATCTTGGTTGGCAAAGACCTCACGCACGGAGACAGCATGGGCTATCTTTGGTTCAATGCGCTTGCGCCTAGCATTGTTATTGGCAAAGCAAGCAATTTGAGCGTATCGAGTAATGGCACTTACATTTTGCAAGTTTATGACAGCATTTCTGGTTGCATGAAGCGCGATACGGCCCGCATTGCGTTTAATCCTGACCCGCAGTTTGAAATAAAAGGCTACGGTGGTGCGCTTTGTGAAGGCTTGGATACACTCACGTTGCTCTCTAGTAATTTGGATTCCATGCAAATTGTTTGGGCGGGTAAGCCTATTCTTAAAATATTGAATGGTGGCTTATCAGCAGTTGTATATACCAGCGGAACGGTTACTGTGGTAGTTACGGATACTTCCCGCTCTACACGCTGCCAAACAATCCGCACGCTGGAGGTCATTATCGGCGACAAGCCTGTTCTTCCTGTTCTTCCTGAAAGCATAAGTGTTTGTGAACTAAGCCCAACTACCCTCTCGGCCTTTGAGCCGCGCCAGCACTTTACAGCCACCTATAGCTGGAAAAATCTTGAAGATGGCAGCTTACTTTCGGATTCCGCCACGCTGGTTTTAGGCGAAGCCTTGCTCAAAAAAATGGCTTATGCGCCTTTCCGTGTAGAAATACTGGTAACTCACCCGCTTTCTGGTTGCCAAAGCAGAGATACTGTTCTGGTGGAATTTTTGCGAAACAGCGGCGTAACATTAGGAGCTTCGGCTACGCGAATTTGCTTGGGCGATTCAGTCCGTTTGACTGCCCAAGGCGGTTGGCAGTATATTTGGGGTACAGGTGATACCACCAAAAGTATTTGGGCAAGGCCCAAAACAGCTGGTCTGCACCTTTTTAGTGTGAGGTCTATCCCTGAACTCAATCCAACAGGCCCATGTAAACCATCTATGGCCACTATTTGGTTAGAAGTCATTGCGCCGCCCATTATCAAAATACCTGAAGAGGTTATTTTGTGCGAAAATAAGACTTTGATTATCAACGGTTTTGACTTTTCGCATAACAAAAAAACAAGTTACGCTTGGGAAAGGCTACCTGATTCGGCCAATCCATTAGAAGTCGTTTCAAATGAGGCCAATCTGATTGTAGATTTCGAAAACATAGGCAAGGGCAGTTATGATGTTTTCCGTTTGCGCTTGCGTGTTCAGGATAGTTTGAGCGGTTGCAGCAGCCAAGATACTGTTCTGGTGCGTTTTGAGCGTGAAAACAGCATACGTATTCTGCCACACAAAGAACAAATTTGTTTAGGCGATTCTCTCGGAATTTTTGCTGAAGGCGGCACTTATTGGGAGTGGCAAGACGGTCAAAAAACAGCCTCTATTCTCTTTAAAGCACAAAAAATAGGGCTACAGCGCTTCATTGTGCGGAGTGGCTACCCCAACGGCTGCCGTGTAGTGGCAGACACTACCTACCTCATGGTGAACCCTCTGCCAAAAATTAAAGCACATTCGCTCCCGGTTGTGAATATTTGTGCAGACGATTCTATTACCCTTTTTCCAAGCGGCGGCGTGCGTTATGAATGGCTGCATGACCCGCTTCTGCGCGATACGATTACGCTTAAACCGAAAGTGTCTAAAACCTATATCGTTCTTGGCATAGATAAAAATGGCTGCTCTGGCCTCGACTCGGTGCGCGTGAATGTAACGCCTACTATTGATCTGCCACCGAATTTGGCAATATGCTCAGACGATTTTGTTACGATTGGTGCAGAAAGCCCCGTACCTGCCCAATACTTCTGGACTCCTGGCGGGGATACAACTGCCCTAATTCGCGTAAACGAAAGTGGGCTTTATACTGTACGTGTGCGTGTGGCAGACTGCGAATACATACGGCAAACAAACTTGGTTATCAGACCTTTACCAAGGTTAGAATGGCTCAAAGATACTACTTTCTGTTTTGAACTCGGCGAAGAGAAAGGCTTTGAGCGCAGTCAGAAACACATATTGCGGGCTGGTTTGACAAACCTAGACCCAGAAGCTGAATACATTTATAGCTGGCGCGACACTACGGATAGCCTGCGCTCATCAGCAGATAGTTTGGTTATCAGTGAACCTGGCCGCTATCGCTTAACGGTGGCTGCTATGTATCCTAGCCACACGTGCAGTAGTGCAGATAGTGCGCTGATACGTGAGGGCTGCGGGCCGCGTTGGTTTGTACCTACAGCCTTTACGCCCAACAGCGACGACCTCAATGAGCGTTTCCATATTTTTGGCAAATACATTGGTGAGTTTCAGATGCGAATTTTTGACCGCTGGGGCGAGCTGATTTACCAACTAAATACGGATAACTTTGATGCACTGCCCGAATCCGCGTGGTGGGACGGTACTTTCAAAGGACAACCTATGCCTGCCGGAGTTTATGCGTATAGCCTCAACATCAACTTAGGCGAACCTGGTCGGGTAGAATGGACAACTTATACAGGCAGCTTAACGCTATTGAGATAGTTGCGGTGGGTACAACTAATTAAATTTTAAGAACAAAATATTTAGTTATGATTACTAAATTAAAAATAAGAATTTCTATATTCTTAATTGGTGCATTTACTTTTTTTAATTGTTCTGATAAAGAAAACAAAGAAAATAGTGTAGAAAGTAATTTAGTAGCTGAAATTTCAGAAAATAAACTTTATTTATCTGAAATTAAAAACATTATGCCTAAAAATATATCAAAACAAGACAGTATAAGTTTTGTTAATCAATATATAAATGAATGGATAAAAAAAATAGTTTTGTATAAAAAAGCAGAAGAAGATGACCTTTTAAATGATGAAATAATTGAAGCCAAAATAGAGAAATATAAACAAGAACTCTTTATCTATGAACTTGAAAAAAGATATGTTCTTAAAAATTTAGATACTGCTCTGAATGAAGATGATATAAATAAATATTATCAAGAGAATATAAATGAATTTACTTTAAAACAAGATATATTAAAGTGTTTTTATTTAAAGTTAGCTAAGAATGCACCTAATATTGATTTAGCTCAAAAATTAATGCAAGCAAAAAGTCAAGAAGAAATAGATAATTTAAAATCTTATGCTTATACATATTCAAAACAATATAGTTTTGCAGAAACTTATGAGCCAGTACAATCATTTATAGATAGTAGTCCTTTAGATAAAAATAGCTTGCAGTATAATAAAAATATTATTCGCAAAGATGATAATGAATTTACATATTTTATAAAGGTAATAGATTATCAAATAGGCAACAAACCAGCTCCTTTAGTATTTGTTCGGAATCAAATAATGAATATCATTTTAAATAAACGAAAGGTAGATTTGATAAAAAAATTTGAAGATGATTTATTTGAAGAGGCTAAAAAAGGTGGGTCATACAAGATATATTAAAACAACTTAGAATGGATAGCCAATGGCGATATGCCAAATGCTTTGCTGACCATTAAAAAGCCTGCCCCAGGTCATGTTGTCCAGCACGATGCGCTGCCCAAGCGGGCGAGCTGGCTCATAGGCTTTAATGCCCACGTCGGTTCGTATGATAAGAAACTCAAAGTCTAGCCGCAAACCAGCTCCTACCCCCAGTGCAATTTCGCGCCAAAAGTATTTGCTGATTTGCGCTCCTTTTCGGTTGTCTTTGGTGAGCATCCAAGTGTTGCCTGCATCAACAAAAAGAGCGCCTTCAACAAAGGAGACTAATTTTTTACGAAGTTCTAAACTCGCCTCCAGTATAATTTCGCCTGGTTGTTCGAGCTGATAACTAGGTGACGCTGTTTCTAGGGTGTCTGCCTGATTGTAGCTACCTGGACCCAAACGTCGCGCATTAAATGCTCTGACACTGTTACTGCCGCCAATAAAAAAATATTTTTCATAGGGTAGAACAAGTCCTGACGATTGCGAAGGGCGCGCAATGCCAGTGTTCAAACGCATAGCCAAAATAGCGCCTCGTTTTGTTGGAAATGTTAGGCGTAAATCTGATGAGGCACGGAAAAAGCTAAAAAACACTAAGCTATCATTCTTGAAAACACGTTGAATCTGATTGCCGAGCAGCCCCTGACCAAGCAAGCTACCCAGCCGACTACCACCGCTCTCTAAAACAGACTGCCAATAAGTACCCACTTTTTTTAGTCCCTGCGCATTGTTGTTGTAAGAAATTGCAGCCGACGAGCTAACCACCGCTGAGCTTCTAAAGCTCTGTAAGAGAGCATCATTCCCCGTAATTTTTCGCAATGCTTTTTTGAAGTCGTCGCTGATGCTATCTGTAATGATAAGGTTTAAATCATACAAATTAATGCTATAAGTTGTATTTCGGTTGTTGTAAAGGCTGTATTTGAGATAACTCAGTAGGTTTGAACGGCTATACTCAATGCGCCTGGCTAACTGATAGCCCGTTTGTATGCGTGTTTGCGGATTGTATTTTCCCAAAATTCTTCGCAATTCAAAAGGAGTTGGCAGTAGGAGTTTTGGCACTGTTAAGGAAATATTAAAGTTTGCTTCACGGGCTTGGCGGCGCAATAGCACATTGTTTGTGAAATTTGTTTGCGTTTCTACTAATCCACGCCCATTAAACTGCCAAATTTCGCAGGCGCGTAATAAGTTGCGCATAGAAAACGATGTACTAAAGAAAGGGCCAGGTATAGACTGCGTTACGCTAACACCAGCTTCAAAAGATAAATTATATTTGGGATAAGAATTAACGTAAATATTTGCAGTACACTCTGTTCCTATGGTATCATAACGAATATTGACAAATTTGAATAAATCTACTGCACCAAGTGCGCGTTGCGTTACAATAGCAGCATCGTTATCGTATAAGTCGCCCGAACGAATTTTTATTTTTTTATCCAATATTTTTCTTGAATAATATTTTCCATGATAAATATAATTAACATTTTGATAAAAACTTTGCTTTTGATGCAAAATGCCTTTATCATAGTCTGCAATAAAATTTACCTGACTTATTCTAAAAATTTTATGTTGCAAATTTTTAAACGAATTATCAATAATAGTTTTTATTCCAAGATGATGAGTTTCTATAAAGTTTGTGTCAATAGAAAAATGGATGTATTCTTTAGAAAAATCAAGATAACCATTATTTTTAAATAAAGCAAATAATCTGTCTCGTTCTATTGACAAAGAAGTTTCGTTAAAAATATCATTTATTTGTAAATAAGATTTTGAAGTATTGTTCAAAACTAATTTTAAAATATTTGTATCTGCTATATTATACTCTAGTTTTTTTATATACTGAGGTAAATTTTCTTTTACAAAATAAGTTACTACTACCTTTTTCTGTGCTTTGTCTTTTATTTTAATTGTATAAGTTACTCTGCTATCAAAAAAACCTTGTTGTTTTAGATAAAGATTCATTTGGCTAGTTGTTTGTTTTGTTAAACTACTATCATAAATAGATGGTTTTTCGCCAACAGAACGCATTAGCCAGTTGCCTTCGTTAATTTTCGTTTGCAAATTTTTAATTTTTTTATCTCGTTTCCGTATTAATTTTTGTTTTTTTTCTAAATCGCTTTCAGTAGAATCTTTTATTGCAATAAGACGTAAATCAAAACTAGCCTGAACATCTTTAATTTGTTGTTCATATCGTTTTTTTTGTTTTGGAAAAGATTTAAGCCCCATATAATAAGCATATACGTAAGGCATAGCTGGAAAATAAAAGATTTTTCTGTTTGGTTTTTGACGAAAAAATTGTTCTAAGTTTTCAACAGGAATTTTTTTGCTTCCAATTATTGTTTGCTCGTATAAAAGTGTTTCATTTTGTTGTAATTTTTTTGTTGGAATGCAAGCAGTAATAAAAAAAAAGCTCGTGCAAATTGCTAAAAATGAAAAGTAGCTGAAAAATTCTATTGTTTTTTTAATTTTTTGCGTCATTTTTTTATCTACACAATAAAAGTGAAACTTAATACTATTACGGGAATAAATTTTTATTGCAGAGCAAACAATAGGATTGACTGGCACTAACCAGATAAGCAAAAGTACATGGCTTTTCTGAAAAGTCCAAATCTGACTGATTCTAGGTGCTAATATCTTTTGAGAAGTTTAAATATAAACATCTAGTAATCAGAATCATAAACTCTGACCAAAAGTAATCAAATTGGCATCAGGGTCTAGCAAAGAAAACTCCCGTTGCCCCCAAGGTTTGTCTGCTAAAGGTGCAGCGGGGTGTATTTTTACGTCCTTATTGCATAAACTTTGATAGAACGCATCAATAGCATCAGTCCTAATATAAACTTGGCCATAATTATCCTTGGGGTTCAGTTCTTTGAACTCAAAAAAATGAATTTCTATATTGCCCTTGAAGAGAATCAAATAGTCGTCATAGTCTGCGCCCTCTTCAAAGCTGAGTTGTTCAAGATAGTACAGCTTGGTAGCTGCTTTGTTGCGCATAGGCAGTTTGGGGCAAATTTCTGTCAGCATGGCTAAGGAGTAGTTGTTATTTATCAAAGAAAACGGTGAATTGAAGAATGAATTGTGAAGTTATCTTTTTTATTGAAGCGCTTTGATGATGCGAACAGGCCCTTATCCTATATGCTATTTGAATGATGTTAAAGTTTTTATTTTAAATATTTTATGCTTTTCCGGTACGACCTTTAAGGCTCTTTTGGCTAGTTGGTTCTCTGAGCAATGGCAAGATAATTGATAGTAGTGAATGTTTTAGGAAAAAGATATGAATGCTTGGTTTTCAAATATATGCAAAACTCATATAAAAGTTTGGCCTAAACAGTTTACTCAATATTTGGCATAAAGCATTTTTTGGGTTACTTTTATGCCGAAAAATAGACAAAATATCAAAAGCTATGCTAACTATCTTGATTCCAACAGATTTTTCTGATGCGGCTGAAAAAGCAGCAGAGTTTGCCATCCACTTGGCAGACCAGAATAGAATTAATTTGGTGTTTTTTCATGAATATCATAGCAAAAGACCTCCTGCTACTGGCCAGAGTGAGCAACAGCAACTGCTTAAAGAGGTAAAAGAAGAGCATACAGAACGACTAGTTAATCATGTAAAAGCGCTGTTTATTCGCTTAAACAAAGAGTATCGCTCCGACAGGGTGGATTTTTACCTCTCGGAGGGCTTTAATCTGCCCGAAAATATCGTAGAGGCTGCTCAGCATTACAGCGTGGATTTGATTATGACAGGAACAACTGGTGCGAACTCTTTGGGCAAAAAATTGTTTGGCAGTAATACGTCCAATTTGATGACTATTTCTCGTTTTCCTGTACTGAGTATTCCGCCATCGTTTACCGTTAAAAGTTTAGACCGCTTAGCGCTTGCCACTACGCTCACGCACATCAACAGCGAACTGATAAGGATTATGGATATTGTCAAGATTCTTAATGTGGGGCTTGATGTGTTCTTTGTGTATCCCAACTTCCCCGAACACGTCAATCTTGATGATTATACACCGCGCGACCTCGAAGTTACTTGGAGGCAGAAGTTTGGGCACGAAGATGTAAGGTTTTATTTTGTCCATACCAGCGATACCAACGACACACGCGCTGGCATTGAGGAGTTCATTCACCTCTATAAGCCATGCGTCTTGGCAATGTTCATGCGTGAGCGTTCTCTTTTTGATAAGGTACTGAATGCCAGCCTCACCGCCAATGTTGTCAATTATTTAAAGCTACCAGTCCTCTCTATCAAAGACTAAAGTCATCAACTATTTCACAAACACTATTATTACAATTTTACAGACAGCACAATGGTATTATTGGACGGCAAAAAAATAGCAGAGGACATTAAAATTGAACTCAGGCAGGCCCTTGCGCAAATACAAGATGCGGGTGAAAAAGTCCCACATTTAGCCACTATTCTTGTAGGAGATATGGCCGCCAGCCAAACTTATGTCCGAAACAAAATGAAAGCCTGTGAGGAAGTAGGCATCAAAGCCTCTCTGTTTCACTTCCCCGCCACCATTACCGCCGAAGAGCTTGTTCAAAAAGTTGAAAAGCTGAACCAGAATCCCGAAATAGACGGGTTTTTTGTACAACTGCCTCTTCCTGCGCACCTGAATGCCGAAATGATTACACTGGCCATAGACCCACGAAAAGATGTAGACGGCTTTCACCCCGAGAATTTGGGTAAGATGATGCTAGATTTACCCTGCTTCTTGCCCGCCACGCCTTTTGGCATCACAGAAATTCTGCGCCGCTACAACATTGAAACTTCGGGCAAAAACTGTGTTGTTATAGGCAGAAGCCACATAGTGGGTATGCCTATGGGGCTGCTTATGTCGCGTAATCATCCACAGGGGAACTGCACTGTAACCGTGGCACATAGCCGAACCAAGAATCTCAAAGAAGTTACACGAAACGCAGACATTTTGATTGTTGCTATCGGCAAAGCAGATTTTGTAACGGCAGATATGGTCAAGGAGGGGGCTGTCATCATTGATGTAGGAATTAATCGGGTTCAAACGACTGATGGCAAATCAAAAATTAAGGGCGATGTTCATTTTGAAAGCGTAGCGCCTAAATGCGCTTACATTTCGCCTGTTCCGGGTGGTGTAGGCAGCACTACAGTTATTGCCTTGCTCATGAATACCTTTAGAGCAGCCAAAGGCAAAAAAGAACTGACTACTAGTTAATTTTATTCTAATTCGCCTTGTTCAAATGTCTATTTTTAAATCGTTGCGCTGGCCTATCCTTTTTGCTGTGCTGATATGGCTCATTGAGTTCGCTGATGCAGTTTTCAGGCTTGATTTGGAGCACTATGGTGTTTTTCCGCGCCGTCTGGAAGGAGCTTGGGGTATTTTGCTTAGCCCACTTTTGCATGACGATTGGGCGCACCTTATTTCCAACACAATCCCTCTTCTGGTACTTTCTGCTGGTATTGCCCTTTTTTATCCTGCTTTGGTATGGCGAATTTGGAGCTTTATTTATGTAGTATCGGGTATGCTGGTATGGTTTTTTGCGCGCTCTTCCTATCATGTAGGCGCAAGCAGCCTTATTTATGGTTTTGCTGCTTTTCTATTTGCTAGTGGCCTTTTTCGTAATGATTTCAAAGCGGTTGGTATAGCGGCAGCAGTTGCAATGCTTTATGGCGGTATGATTGCTGGTGTATTTCCTACCCAGCCCAATATGTCCTGGGAAGGCCACTTGTTTGGTGGTGTAGCGGGCGTTGCGATAGCTTATTTGTTACGTAAAAAAAACAGTGGACTACAAGAACCTCATGAGCAGTCTGTTTATCCTAATATAGACCACCGAGAAGGTTACACCAATATTGAAAACAAGAAATTCAAATACAATTTCAAACAAAAATGAGTTTGGAAAGCATAAAAGCCGAAATAGTAGAGCTCACTCAGCGCCTGAACCGCTATAATCATTTCTACTACCAAGAACATATTTCAAAAATATCTGACTTTGAGTTTGATAGCCTTTTGAAGCGCCTAACGGATTTGGAATTAGCCTATCCGTTATTCAAACAACCAGACTCTCCTACCCAGCGCGTAGGCGGCAGCATCAACAAAGCCTTTGAAACTGTTAGGCACAGATACCCCATGCTTTCTCTATCAAATACTTATAGCGATGAAGATTTGCAAGATTTTGATGAGCGTATTCAAAAAGATAGCGTGGGCGCATATCAATTTGTAACCGAACTGAAATTTGACGGTGTGGCTATTTCCTTAGTCTACGAGAATGGGTTACTCGTACAGGCCATCACACGCGGCGATGGTGAGCAGGGCGACGATGTAACGGCTAATATCAAAACTATTCGTACTATTCCGCTCCGCATTCAGCCTTCATCAATGCCCGCACCTGCCTATTTTGTGGTACGGGGCGAAGTTTTTATGCCAAAATCAGAGTTTGAGCGTATCAATTTGGAAATTGCACAAGACAATCTTGAACGCGAACGCTTAGGCAAAAAGCCCAATAATCTGCTCGCTAATCCGCGCAATGCGGCATCAGGAACACTCAAGAACCAAGATGCTAGCGCGGTAGCAAAACGCCGTTTGGACTGCTATATCTATGATGTTTTAGGCGACTATTTGAGTTTTGATACACATTTTGACGCACTCAAAGCACTCAAAAGCTGGGGTTTTCAGGTCTCAGATAACTACGCACTTTGTGCCAATATTGAGGAGGTGAAGGCTTACATCAATGAATGGGAGCAAAAGCGCTTCAACTTGCCATTGGACACGGACGGCATCGTTGTTAAAATCAACAACTATACACAGCGCATGGATTTGGGCTTTACGTCCAAGTCGCCGCGCTGGGCTATTGCCTACAAATACAAGGCTGAATCTGCTCGTACAGTGGTCAGAACAGTGGATTTTCAGGTGGGTAGAACAGGAAAAGTTACACCAGTGGCCAATTTGAAGCCCGTGCTTTTGGCCGGAACGACCGTCAAACGCGCCACCCTGCACAATGCCAACGAAATTGAGCGGCTGGGCTTAAACATAGGCGACACAGTTTTTTTGGAAAAAGGCGGCGAAATTATCCCAAAGATTACAGGCGTAGATACCAGCCAAAAACGCGGAGCAGATACCCTGCTATTTCCTACGCATTGTCCTGAATGCCAGACTATTTTAGAAAGACGTGAGGGCGAGGTGGATTTCTTCTGCCCCAATGACCGCGCTTGCCCTCCGCAAATGCTGGGTGCATTACAGCACTTTGTGCATCGTAAAGCCTTGAACATTGAGAGCTTAGGCGAAAAAACATTAGAGCTTTTTTATAAGAAGGGGCTCGTTCGCAATGTGGCCGATTTGTACGACCTCAAGGCAGACCAAATCTTGGCGCTGGAAGGCTTCAAGGAACAATCTACAAAAAACATTCTCCAGAGCCTAGAAAACGCAAAAAAGCAACCGTTCAGCAAGGTTCTGTTTGCGCTTGGTATCCGCTTTGTGGGCGAAAGCGTAGCCGAAAAACTGGCCGTTTATTTTGGCAGCTTGGCCAATTTGCGTGCTGCTAGCCTTGAGAGCCTTGTGGAAGTGCCAGAAATAGGTGAGCGTATTGCTAAGAGTATCTTGGCGTACTTCAATGAATCCGAAAATGACCTGACCGTCCGTAGATTAGAAAGTCATGGTCTTTGTTTTATGCACACACAGGAGGCGGTACAGCAGCGCGGTAATGCGCTTGAGGGCAAGACTTACTTAGTTACAGGCTCTTTTGAGGGTTATAGCCGTGAGGATATGGACAGAGTAGTGCGTGAAAACGGAGGAAAACTGGCTTCAGGCGTATCAGCCAAGCTAGACGTTCTGGTGGTGGGCGAAAAAGCAGGCGCTTCAAAACTCAAAAAAGCAGAGCAGCTTGGTGTGCGAATGATGTATGCTGATGAATTTTGGGATTTACTAAAAGTCTGATGATGTCATGCACTAACTCGTTGCTCTCAAAGCAGTCTATGAGTACTTTGTGAGCAACAACAAGAATTAATCTGCTTGATGCACCTCAAAAAATTGCCTAATTTATGACTGAAACAAGAGCTGTTGTAGTTATTGATTGAAGTTACCTTATGTGTTAGAACACACAAGCAAATCGCCTTTTTGGCTCTTACCTAAACGTTGCATTATCTGTTGAGTTTAAGTTTTGGTGTTTGGGAAGAATCTTTTTCAAACTCAAGTGAGGCAGAATTAATGCAATAGCGCAAGCCACCTTTGTCGCGGGGGCCGTCCTCAAAAACATGGCCTAAGTGTGCGCCACATTTGCTGCACATCACCTCTACACGCACCATACCATAAGATAAATCTTTTTCCTCTTTAATAATTTCATCATTGGCCGGTGCATAAAAACTAGGCCAGCCGCAACCCGAGTCATACTTGGTGGTAGAAGTAAAAAGCTCCTCGCCACAGCAAACGCACTTGTAGCTCCCTTTTTCTTTATTGTTCCAATATTGGCCTGTAAAAGCTCGTTCCGTGCCTTTTTTACGGGTTACTTCATACTGTTCGGGGCTGAGTTGTTTTTTCCATTCAGCGTCAGTTTTTTCTACAAACGAATCGTTAGGTTTCATGGGTGTATCTAATGAACTTAGAGTGGATTGTGTTGAATTATAGGCTTTTATAGCAGCGCTTTGCTGTTTCTGGGCGCAACCAAAAGTACAAAAAAGAAACAATATTACTATAAAACTACGATAGCGCATGGTTGTTTTGACATTTAGCATCTTAATCATTACACAGAAGTATCATTGAGGCGGTTTGTCCATTGCACTTTGATAGTTGGTTTTTCAATGATGCTATCATAAAAAGCAAGGCAATCTCTGAATCTAATAGTTTTCAGATGAACAAAAATATGGAATATGAGTCAGAACGCAAAACTATACTATTAATAATCAAAAATTTAATAAAAAAACGCTATGACATAACAAACTGTGCTCTTACCTTTTGCATTGCGCAAAAAACTATTAAATTTGCGTGTTGGAAATCAATGACGGCATGAAAATCAGTGGTTTTACTTTTGTCCGTAATGCCCTCAAGTTGGACTATCCTATTCTTGAGGCCATTCATTCAGTTTTGCCAATATGCAACGAGTTCATTGTGAGTGTGGGTAACTCGGAAGATGGAACTTTAGAGTTGATTCAGGCTATCAATGACCCTAAAATTAAAATTGTTGAAACCGTTTGGGACGATAGTCTCCGTACAGGAGGGCGTGTTTTGGCTTTAGAAACCGATAAGGCTATGAGTGCTATTGCCAAAGACTCCGACTGGGCTGTTTATGTTCAGGCTGATGAAGTTCTGCATGAGCAATACCTCCCTGTTCTTAAAAATGCTATGCAGCAACATTTTGATAATAAGCATATTGAAGGATTATTATTGAACTATAAGCATTTTTATGGTACTTATGACTACTTAGGCGACTCCCGACGGTGGTATAGGCAAGAGGTGCGTGTGGTGCGCCCTCATCTGGGCATACGCTCCTACAAAGACGCGCAGGGTTTCCGGCTCAACGACCGTAAATTGCGTGTAGCGCATAGCCAGGCTACTATGTTTCATTATGGCTGGGTGAAGCACCCCAAACAACAGCAAGAAAAGCTCCGCGAAGCAAATAGGTATTGGCACAGCGACGAGTGGATTGACACACAGTTTAAAGCAGAAGATGTTTTTAATTACGAGGATTTTGACGCACTAGCACGTTTTGAGGGCACACACCCCAGCGTCATGACGGCGCGTATAGCCAAAGCAAATTGGAAGGTAGATATAAAGCTCAACGTCAAACGACTTTCCGTCAAAGAACGTGTTTTGAGGTTTTTGGAAAAACTGATAGGGTATCGCCTTTTTGAATATAAAAACTTTAAATTGATTAAATAATGCAGCTAGTGCGCCTATCTAAAAACTTTTTAGTCATAAAACAGTTATTCAAAAGCAGGTTCTACGACAATTAGCCTACGCTCAATTCTTTTAAGCCCAACTCTTGTAGTAATGCTAAACATTTCGCCTAATAAAATATTTATTGCCGAAGATTCTGAGAGTTTATATGTTTTTAAATTACTAAGAACCCCTCCCTCTGGCCGTAAAGTAGCTAAATGGATGCTTGGAATTATTCTTTTGTTTGTTCTGGCTATGTTTTTGCCCTGGCAACAAAGCATAAAGGGCTATGGCGCACTTTCCGCTCTTACACCCGAAGACCGTCCGCAAAAAGTTTACCCTGTTGTTCCTGGCCAAATCGTTGAATGGTATGTAGAAGAAGGTCAGCAAGTTAAGAAAGGCGACCCGCTCGTCAAACTCTCGGAAGTTAAAGACTATTTCTTTGACCCCCAGTTACTAACGCGGCTTAATGAGCAATATACTGCCCAAACAGATGGCATAAAGGATTTGGGCAGCAAAGCTAACGCACTTGGCAGACAGGCCGACGCACTCAGCGAAGGTATGCGCCTTAGCATCATGCAAGCAGAGAACAAAGTTAAGCAGTTGGCCTTCAAAGTCTTGATTGATAGCGCCGACCTAGAAGCCGCCAAAGTAGCGCAGCAGAATGCCGCCATGCAATATGAACGAGAAAAAGAGCTTTTTACTAAAGGACTGACCCCCAAAATTGAGCTTGAAAACAAAACGCTCAAATCCCAAGAAACCTCTGCCAAACTTAATTCTGCTGAAAACAAACTGGCAACTACCAAAAATGAATATATCAATACTTTGCTTGACATTAGTGCCAAAAAAGCCGAGTATTTGGATAAAATTGCAAAGTCAGAATCAGAACTCGGTTCTACGAGAGCTTACATCAATGAAAATAAAACAAAAGCCTACAAAATGCAGACAGAAATTGCTAATTTGGAGGCCAGACAAGACTTTTATGTCATTAGAGCACCCCAAGACGGCATAGTGGTCAGGTCTATGAAAGCGGGCTTAGGCGAAGTCATCAAGGAGGGTGAGGTACTCTTGACGGTCATGCCTACCAATCCGCGCCTAGCTGTTGAACTTTATGTACAAGCCATTGATTTGCCTTTACTTCAAAAGGGAACGCCTGTCCGTTTGCAGTTTGACGGCTGGCCTGCTTTGGTGTTTTCGGGCTGGTCTGGTGCATCTTTGGGCACTTTTGCTGGCCGAATTGAGGTTATTGATAGAGTTAATAGCTATGAAAACAAGTACCGCGTATTGGTGGTGGAAGACAAACACACCGAAACTGATGTAAGCTGGCCAAAACAACTTCGCATTGGTTCGGGGGTGTATGGCTGGGCTATGCTGAATGAGGTTTCGGTTTGGTTTGAGCTTTGGCGACAACTCAACGCCTTTCCGCCGCTTATGGAAAATTTAGGTCTTGACAAAGAGGGCAACAAAAAATATGGGGATTCTAACAAAGATGCGAACGAAAGCAAAAAATCAAAAAAAGAGTAAATCTGTATTTTTGTTTGGTAAGTTAAAATGCAGCCTTGTTATTGTTTTGGGGCTTCTGTGGGTACAGTCAGCTTGTGCACAAGATACGCTCACACTCAAGCAAGTACTGGGGCAGGTGCTGAGCAGCCACCCAGTAGCCAAGCAAGCCAGTTTGATTCCTGAACTTGCCGAAACGGATTTAAGGCTAGCACGTGGCGCATTTGACCCCAAAATTTCGGCAAGCCTGAACGAAAAAAACTTCAAGGATAAACAGTATTATAGGCACTGGGACACCGAGATAAAAGTGCCAACACGTGCTGGTCTAGACCTCAAAGCGGGGCACGAGGACAACATGGGCGCATTCATTGACGAGGACGAGCGCCTGCCTGAGGGTGGTCTTTTTTATGTTGGTATCAGTATTCCGCTCCTCAAAAATCTGGTGTTTGACGAAAGGCGCGCCGAGCTTCAAGAAGCTAAAGTTTTTGTGCAACTCTCACTTGCAGAGCAACGTAAGGCTCTTAATAAACTCTTTTTTGAAGCCTCCAAAGCCTATTGGTACTGGTGGGCAACGCATGAAAAACTACTCATCAATCAAAAAGGGCTTCAGGTAGCACAAGACCGCTTCACTTACGTCAAGGGCGCACACTTTTTAGGCAAATATGCCGCTATAGACACCACCGAAGCCGAAATGGAACTTCAGCGCCGCCGTGTAGAGTTGGCTTACAGCCAGTTAGAATACAATCAGGCCAAATTGGAACTTTCAAGGCATATTTGGGATAGTAACGGCGAACCTCTTATGCTTACCGACAAATTAAAACCATCGCCTGAAGGGATTGAGTTGCAGCTAATTAGTATTGAGCCACTTTTGGAATTTGCTCTGACCCAGCACCCCGAGATTCAGAAGGCTACGCTCAAGCAAGATGCTTTAGAGATTCAAAGACGCTTATACCGTTGGTCTTTGCTTCCCCAATTTGATGTTGAATACAAGCCGCTTTTAGCTGGCGGAGGCCAGAACAGCCTCATGCTAACCGAAAATTACAAATGGGGTTTTACTTTTGCCGCACCAATTTTTATGCGTAAGGAGCGTGCCAAACTGGCTGCTAACAGAATCAAAATAGTACAACAAAGCGCTGAAGTAGATTTTATAACGCGACACACACAGGTACTCCTCCGACAGTCTTACGCAGCTTTTGAGCAATATGCGCAAATTCTGAATGCGCAAACTATCAACACTCAGAACGCCTTGCAACTGCGCGATGCAGAACAAATGCGCTTTGAGTTGGGAAGCAGCAATGTTTTTTTTATCAACTACCGCGACCGTTACTATCTTGATAATTTATTGAAACTCACAGAGCTAAAAGCCAAATATGCCATAGCCAAGGCTGAAGTTTATTGGGCTAGCGGGCAGGTGCAACCTTAAAAGAAATTAGTGGCAAGTTTAAAGTTTTATCTTAACTGCTCCATAACTCTTTCGGTAATGTCCAAACCTATAGACAGTGCGGAGGTGGCAGCTGGTGAAGGCGCATTGCAGACATTGATAACACCCGCGCGCTCCAGGATAGCAAAGTCGTCTAGAAGGCCACCCCTGTCGTCGCAGGCTTGGGCGCGTACACCAGCACCGCCGTCCATGAGGTCGTCTTTTTGAATCTCAGGAATGAGCGCTTGCAGGGCTTTGGTAAAGGCAGACTTTGAATAAGAACGGTAAAGCTCACCCAAACCTGTTTCCCAGTAGCGTGAGGCCACTTTCTGAAAGCCTCGCCATGTAAGCGTCTCCCAGAGTTCAGCCAAATGTACATCTTTCTTGCGGTAGCCTTCACGCTTGTAAGCAAGCACCGCATTAGGGCCTGCCTCTACACCACCCCTAGCCATACGTGTAAAATGAACGCCCAAAAACGGAAAGTCTGGATTAGGTACAGGATAAATAAGATTCTTGACCAAATATTCCTTTTCTGGCTTCAATTTATAGTATTCGCCACGAAAGGGGACTATACGAAGCGGGAGTTTAGGAACAGTCAGGGCTGCAATTTTATCGGAATAAAGACCCGCGCAATTCACTACCAAACGGCCTCTATAAGCGGCATCTGCTGTATAAACATCAGCTCCGTGATGCACAAGTGTAATATCAGTTACTTTTTTGTTAAACAAAACCTGCCCGCCTTGCCGTTGTATAGAGCCTAGCAAAGCCTCGCTCACCAAACCGTAGTCCACAATGCCTGTTTGCGGAACAAAGATGCCTGCCAGCCCTTGAACATAAGGTTCATAGTGTTTAAGTTCTTCGGCAGCCAATCGTTTAAGCCCATTCAAACCATTGGCCTGCCCACGGACAAAAAGTGTGTTCAAAAGAGGGAGTTCGGCTTCCTGCGTCGCAACAATAATTTTGCCGCACAGTTCAAAAGGGACTTGCTCATCGTAACAAAATTTGAGGAGCATATCATAGCCGCGAATACAGTTAAGTGCCTTTAAACTGCCTGTTTTGTAGTAGATTCCTGAGTGAATAACACCGCTATTGTTACGGGTTTGGTGCATGGCCACTTGGCTCTCCTTTTCTAAAAGCAGCAGGCGCAAATGAGGTTTTTTGTTCAGTAAATTGTGGGCAGTGGCTAAACCAACTATGCCACCACCTACGATAATTACATCAAAATTCATGGATTAGACAACGTTTTTTAAGATTCTTAGCAAACTCTCAGATGGCCTCGCCGTCGTTTTGGGCATCATTTTCAGCCTCTTGCGCAGCTTCGGGCATAATATACTGCCTAATGACATTGTGAATTTCTTCAATGCCAGCCTCTTCATCAAACTGAATTGGCTCAAAAAATTCAAGCGCCATTTTTACACCTGTTTTTTTGAGGAATATCCCTTTTTTATCAAACGCATTTTTGAAGCCATGTATGCGTACTGGCACCACAAGCGGCGAATAACTTTTTATCAAGTGTGCTGCACCTTTGCGAATGGGAGCGCCTTCTTTGGTTGTGCCTTGCGGAAAAGTAATAACCCAGCCATCTTCAAGTGCTTTTTTTATCTTGGCGGGGGCTTTTATATCCGAGTTGCCTTGAACGTCCGTACCGCCTTGCCGCCAGGAACGCCGCACTGTTATAGCCCCCGCATAAGAATAAAGTTTAGGAATAATTCCGCTCTTAACCATAGTCTCTTCGGCAGCTACGTAGTATGAATTGACACGTGGAAACAAGGTGTAAATAGGAATATCTATATTCTTAAACTTCATACGAACGCTCCCAAAAACATGGAACATTGCAATAACGTCTGCATAATAGGTTTGATGGTTGGATATAAACAGCACATTGTTGTTGGGAAGTTTTAATAAATGCTCTGCCCCTATTACTTGCATTCGGTTAAAGATATTGAACTTATAGTAAGTAATAATCCCAAAAAAGCTCATTAAAGCTGATTTAAGAAACAAAAAGTTACCAAAAGGGTCTTTCTTGAAGAGCTTGATGCCAGTTTTGGGCAGTTTAATTTTTGTCATTTGATTCAAACGTTTTAAAAACGTATTACCAAAAAAGCCACCACTACCAAACTTAGGTGCTTTGAATTTAGGTACATTTCTAAAACGAAACGGGCTTTTCATGATTTTGTTATACTGCTGTTTGGTGCTTTGAATATAAAATTTCTTAACGCAAAGTTATTGAAAAATATTTGCAAAGAATAGCTGTCTGAAAATATCATAAAGTTTTTTCAAGAGTCCACCAAAAATTTTATCCATTCCCAGCAGATACCGCCAACCAAAATGCTTTTATGTAGCATAAGATATAGGCAAAAGTAGATATGGGTAGGCCCCACCTCTGCAAAAAATATTTCAATAAATAGTTTGCATCTATTAAAACTTATACTACTTTTGCACCCGATAAGTCGGTACAGCAGCTCCTGCTGAACTCCCCCAGGATTGGAAGATAGCAAGGGTAGGTGGTTGAGCGTTGGGACCGGCTTATTTTTTTGTTTATTTCCTTATGATTTTGATTGGATTTTTTGCTGTTTTTGAATCCGTAATTGCCTTTCCTATTTTTTCTATTATTTTTGAGGCCCAATACCCTTGTTCTGGATTCTTCCTACTTGCCTCAAAACGCCATGCTGTCTTTCTTATACAAAATTTCTGTTCCTAAGCCTAATTTGCGCTATGTGCATTTTGACTTGCGCATCTCAGGCATTGAAAGCCAAGAACTAGCTCTCCAACTGCCTTCTTGGCGGCCTGGGCGCTACACGCTTCAGCACTTTGCTAAAAAAATGCAGGTCTTTGAGGTGTCTGATAACAAAGGTAATAATGTTCCTTTTTTGAAACAAACCAAGGATAAGTGGCTGATTTTGAATGGAGAAAATACCGAAATCACACTGCGTTATACATTCTACGCCAACCAATATGATGCGGGTGGCTGTTATGTCAGTGCAGACTTGCTGTATTTGAACCCAGTTTGCTGTTGTTTTTATGCCGAAAACCAGCTCAATGCTGCTTACACACTTTCTCTGGAGCTTCCACAAGACTTTGAGGTCAGTTGTGGTCTCGAGCAACCACAAAAGCACTTTCTGCTTGCCAAAGATTTCTATACCTTGGCAGATAGCCCTATAGTGGCCTCAAATCGCCTCCAACACGCTGTTTATGACGTTCCTAATTCTAATTGCAAATTCTGGATATGGATTTATGGCGACTGGCAGCCCAACTGGCAGCAGCTTCTGACCGATTTTAAAGCCTTTACGGAGGCACAAATCAGACTTTTTGGCGAAATTCCTTGCAAAACCTACCACTTTCAGTGCCTGATTAATTTTGAGTCTTATTACCATGCCGTTGAGCATCAAAACTCTACTGTGCTGATGCTCGGCCCTGACTGGCGAATGAATACGGACTACCATCGCTTACTGGCTGTGGCTTCGCACGAACTCTTCCATGTTTGGAACATTATTCATATCCGTCCCAAAGAAATGATGCCTTATGACTTTACAAAAGAAAATTACTTTCAAACAGGTTATGTGGCAGAAGGTATAACCACTTACTATGGCGATTTGATGCTTTTGCGAAGCCAAACATTTGATATTCTCGACTTTATGCGTGAGCAAATGAGTGTTTTGAAAGCGTATTTTGACGACTACGGCCGCTTGAATATGTCCGTAGCAGCCTCCTCGCACGACCTCTGGCTAGACGGCTACGAAGCGGGCATTCCACGCCGAAAAACCTCCATCTACCACAAAGGCAACATTGCTGCTTTTATTTTAGATGTTACCATTCGCCGCTTTACCGAAAATGCACGCTCGCTAGACGACGTAATGCTCATTCTTTGGGAGCGCTTTGGTAAAATGCAAAAAGGCTACACCCCCGAAGACTACCGCTACGTAGCTGAAGAAGTGGCTGGGGCTCGCTTAGAAAATTATTTTGCGTCTTTCATCAATGGCACAGCACGGGTGGACGAGGTGCTACAAGATGCTTACGCCTATCTTGGTATAGAGTTACGCATTGAGCCTAGCACGAATGTTTCAGAAAGGAATTTTGGCTTTCGTTGCGAGCAAAAGCAAGGGAGCTGTATAGTTACGCATATTGCGCCAGCCTCACCCGCGTTTGAAGTACTGGCAGAGCGAGACGAGATAGTGGCTGTTCATTCAAAGCGTCTTAACGGACATTTAAATGACTTTTTGTTAGATTCTGAAAACGCAGAAGTGAGTCTTTTTAGAGATAATCGCCTTTTAAACGTAACTTTGATAAAAGTGGACGGCGCAACCTTCTTCAATCGCTATTTATTGGACGTAGCCGAGGAGCTGCAAGAACATGAGCGTCATAATTTTGAACAATGGGCCTGGGTGGAATGAACTAATTGTACAATTTAAAAAATTCCGACTTACTTAACAGCCCGCATTGATTTATTGAACATGAAAAATTTTATTCGCCGCCTTTTGCGTTTGCTTTTTGATAGGCGTAAGTTAAGCGTAGTTAGCAAACAAGACCTGCTCAAAAACAAAATGCTTTTGGGCGCGCTCTTGGCCAAACAATTAAAAATATTGCCTATAAAGCGCTTTCAAGATGCAGAGTTTAGTGTTTTCTCGCAATGGGGCGATGATGGACTCATTCAGTTATTAGTCAACGAGTTACAGAAGTGTCCTCAAACTTTTATTGAATTTGGTGTTGAAAATTACAGCGAAGCATCTACCCGATTTTTATTGGAGCACAACAACTGGAGCGGTCTTATCATGGACGGGTCTATGGCGAACATTGCACACATACAACAGCAGCCTTTTTATTATCTTTATGACCTAACCGCCAAACAATGCTTTATTACAGCCGAAAATATCAACTATGCTATACAAGAAAGCGGTTTCAAAGGTGAATTAGGTATTCTACACATAGACATTGATGGCAATGATTACTGGATTTGGCAAAGTATAACCTGCATACAGCCATGGGTAGTGATTATGGAGTATAACAGTCTTTTTGGAGCAGAAAGAAGCATTAGCGTACCATATACGGCTGACTTTATGCGGACACGTGCGCATCATAGCAATCTTTTCTTTGGAGCTTCGCTGCCAGCTTTGTGCCATCTTGCTGAGCAAAAAAATTATGCTTTTGTGGGCTCAAATGCGCATGGCAATAATGCTTATTTTGTTAGAAAAGACGTGCTAACGCCGCTTTTGGAGAGTTTTGTTACCAATGCACAAGAAGGCTATGTGGCAGCAAAATTCCGCGAAGACCGCAACGCACAAGGCCAACTCACATACCGAAAGCCACAAGAAGCACTTGCTCAAATAAGAGGATTACACGTTGTGAACGTCCTAACAAATAAAATGGAGTTACTTTAAAGTTTTAGGCAAAGTATAAAACATACGACCACATATAAACCGATACAGCGTATTTATATAACTCACCGCATTTAGGGTAACTTAGTCTACGGTATAAAAATCTTTTCGGTCTGTTTTTGAAAATTTATGTAAAACCTAAACTTTTAGGCTGTATTTTTGCATTGCAATTTGATATGCCAAAAACAATCAATATCAATTCACCTGTCTTTTTAGAGTTCTCTTAGCGCTTTATGCGTTTTTTGTTAGCGTTTTTGTTATTGCTCAATGCCTTGATTGTTTGTGGGCAAACACTCAAGGATAGTAGCCTTGTGCGACAGTATAACGCAAAAGCAAAAACTAGTCTGGAACAACAGAAGATAGACTCTGCGCAGTTGCAGGCTCAAAAAGGGCTTGATATGGCACAAAAAATAAAATTCAAGCGAGGTGAATTAGAATCTCTGCTAACGCTTAATGCTGTTTTTGATGCCCGCAACAAATCCGCTGAATCTTTGCCATACTTAGTACGCGCAAAAGCTATTGCCGAGCAGTTGAACGACCTGCGGAGCTTGAGTATCGTTTTGAGCAACATTGGCTATATACACACCCTGAAAGGCAATTATGACTTGGCGCGCGCCAACTACTTATTGGCCTTAAACGTCCGAGAGCAACTCAAAGACAAGGCTGCTATGTCTGCCACACTGAATGCCATTGGTAACATACACAATTCGCGTAGTGAGTTCAACCAAGCCTTAGAATACTACAATAAAGCACTTTCTCTTAGGCAGGAAATTAACGATAAAACCGGATTAAGTACAATCTACAACAACTTAGGAAATTTGCACTATGCACTCAAAGATTATAAAAGGGCAGAAGCCTCTTATGAAGAATCTATTAGGCTAAAAAGAGAACTCAAGGACCTTACAGGGCTTGGCGGCGCTTTAGTGAACATGGCCAGCACGCAAAGAATGCTGGGCAGCAAGGATAAAATGATTGCCTTACAGTTAGAGGCACTTCAACTCCTCGAAGATGGCAAAAACGAAAAGTATTTGACCTCTTTACTCAACAACATTGCTGTTTATTATACAGAACAAAAAGATTTTGGTCTTGCGCTGCACTACTACATGAAAGCCTTGCACCGACGCGGCACACAAGAAGATGTAAGAGGCAAAGTTGTTACATACAACGGCATAAGCAATATGTACGTCAAGCGGCAAATGCCCGATTCGGCTGGTTATTTTGTCAGTTTGTCCATTGAAAGCGCCAAAAAATCGGGGCTAAAAAAAGAAGAACGCGATGCTTATCGTTTAATGGCAGACGTTCAGTTTATTAAAGGCGACTTCAAGGCAGCGCTCGAAAATTATCAGAGTTATTCCAAAATCAACGATACAATTCTTAACGAAGAGCGCACAAAACAGTTTGCATTAGCACAAACGCAGTTTGAAAGCGTACAGAAAGAAAAGGAAAATGAGTTACTAAAGAAAGATAATTTGCTCAAAGAAAATGAGTTAGAGCGTAAACGACTGGCACAAGAGCAGCTCCTTTTACAAACCGAACAAGAGCGGCAAAAGTTCATTGTGCTGAGTACAGAGAGTAAGGCCAAGGAGGCCGAACTGCGAAGCGCAAAATTGGCCGAAGATGCGCAAAAACTTGAAAATGAACTTCTTAAACAAAAAGAGAAGAACCAAACAGAGGAGTTGTTCCGCAAAGGAAACGCGCTGGATTTACAAAAGAATTTGAACTGGATTACGCTTGGCTTTGCAGGGCTTTTAGTAGGCATTATCTTCTTGATTTGGCGGAGTAGAAATATGCAAAAAAGGGGTAATCAAAAACTACTTCAAAAAAATGAAGAAATTTTGAACAAAAGCGTAGAAATCATTGCGCAAAAAGAGGAAATTTCTGCAAAGAATAAACTCATACAGGAGAAAAACGAAAACCTCACTGCCTCTATCAATTATGCCAAACGCATTCAAACGGCTATTTTGCCCACTATGGATACGCTGTCTTTGTTTTTGGCAGATTTCGCCATATTTTGGAAACCGCGCGATATTGTAAGCGGTGATTTTTATTGGTTTGGCCATGTAGAAAGCCCCGAAAGAAATTTAGTCATTGCTATCATTGATTGTACCGGGCACGGCGTTCCGGGAGCTTTTATGTCTATGATAGCCAATGATTTGCTCAACACAATTATTAATGAAAAACATTTGCAACAACCCAATGCAATTCTTGATGACCTAGACAAAGAGATTAGAAAAGTGCTACGCCAAGACGAAACACACAACCAAGATGGTATGGACATTGCCCTCATCAAAATACTTCCTGAGAAAGCCAGCTTTATTTTTGCAGGTGCCAAAATCTCTGTTCTATACGCTTTTGATACTGAAAGCAATGTGCAGTTTGAGATACTCGAGGCCAATCGCAGCTCAATAGGTGGCTTAAAAATGCCTTCGGATAAAAATGGATATAAACAGCAAGTCATTGATTACAAAGACAAAAGCCTTACTTTTTTTGTAGCAACAGATGGTTACTCAGACCAATTCGGAGGGCAAGCAGACACGCCAGAAAAGTTCAAGACCAAGCGTTTTAGAAAGCTGCTTACCAATCATGCGCAGCTCGCCCTCGAAGAGCAAAAAGAATTATGGATTCAAGCGCTTGATAGCTGGCAGGGTGAGCAAAAGCAGACTGACGACATTACGATATTTGGCGGAAAAGTAAGCAATAAAACCTAAGTGGTCGTCTCTTAAAAAGTGCATTCAATAAATACAGCTAAATCAGGGGAGTGAACTCAACAGATAAATGCAAGATTATGGGTTAATTAGCCGTCCACTTAAAAACATGATTTAGGTCGTGATAAAATAAATTAACTGTTGGCAAGCGTTTTGCAAAGCGGAAATAATTTTTTAGAATAAGCGCCAAAAAGATGCTTTCCATTTGTTCATCTCCTATTGCTTTACCACACTTGCATCGGACACATGGCGAAGCTATTTGAGCATCAGCAAGCCCAGCATCAAGCGAATTTTCTGCTTTTTTGCTTGTAATCATCATGATTATTGGTAAGGTTTACAAGGCAAATATCTTAAGCCAGGCAGTCTTTTACAAATAAATTCAATAATAATTTATTGATAAAGAATTACTTATTGCCTTTTAAGGGAAGACTATCTATTTTTGTAAAAAACTTTTACATAATGTATAAACTATGCCATTCTTTCTGACTTCTCATGGAAAAAGCTACCCCATCAATACACCAATATGGTGTAGTGAATCAGGCGAATTACTTGATATTCAAGGCGAATTCAAATTACCGATACATCTTTTGGCCAATCGGCCTCCTACTCTTTGGCGATACCGTGAGGTCATTCCTATTTCGGCAGATGCAGTACCAGTGAGCATGGGAGAAGGGTTTACTCCTTTACTGCCCTTGAAATTGGCCGGCCACCGTATGTGGGTGAAGCAGGAGCAGCTTTTTCCGACTGGCTCTTACAAAGACAGAGGTGCCACTGTTCTTATGACGCAAGCGAAGTACATGAGAGTTAGGTCTTTAGTACAAGACTCTTCGGGCAATGCGGGTTGTGCTATTGCTGCCTATGCTGCTCTGGCGGGTATTGATTGCCGTATTTTTTTGCCTGCTGACACTGCCGAAGCCAAGATAGTGCAGATGTGCGCCGCAAATGCGCGTATTGAGCGTGTTGAGGGAAACAGGGAGGATACGGCTGCTGCTGCTTTCAAAGCTGCCCAAACGTATTATTATGCCAGCCATTGTTGGAATCCTTTTTTTTTACACGGCACAAAGACCTTTGCTTATGAGATATGTGAGCAAATGAACTGGCAAAGCCCCGATGCGGTAGTAGTACCAGCTGGTAATGGCACTTTGGTTTTAGGCGCTTGGCTAGCGTTCAATGAGCTTTATGCGCAAGGAGTTATCCCTAAAATTCCTAAGATAATAGGCATACAAGCAGCTCAGTGTGCGCCTTTGGTTGAGGCATATAAAAGTTGCTTGCCGAGGCACAACCTCACCGTTAATAATGGTACGCTAGCAGAAGGCATTGCTATAGCAGACCCCCTACGCGGCTCAGAGATGCTAGCAGCTGTGCGGGCATCGGGCGGCGAGTTTTTGGCAGTCAGCGAAAAAGAGATAGTAGAAAGTTTTAGATTAGTAGCGGCGCAAGGCTTCTACATAGAACCAACTTCTGCCGCCACTATTGCAGGTGCAATTGCTTATATGAACAAGACCACGGACACGGGTAGAGTCGTTACACTTTTTTCAGGGCACGGCCTTAAATCAGGAGATAAGATATTAAAAATGCTTGCGAATAGAACTTAGCTAGTTGCCCCTTAAAATATATCTAAAGTATTTATTGTCAGTAAATTAAACAAGCGTTTTATCTTCAAAATCTCTTAGTTATTAATTAAAAACGTGCTTTCCGCAGAGTTGCGGGGGTTTTTAACAAAATCAAGCTCTTAAACTAACCTCTCTTGAGTCGTCAAAAAGCCCTTTTTGAGTTTTTTAAGTTCTAATTGCCCTCTTTTCACTTTTGTAGAGGCCATTTTCTCGCGTTTTCAAATAACTTTTTGTCAAATTCATTACATCTGACTTTTTGACTAATGATTGTTTTTCTACAATTTATTGGGCGTTCCCGCTTCGCGGTCGTTCGTCTTTGGGCTTCGCTTCGGTGCTACGCACTAAACCCGCCGCCTCTCTAACGCAAATACAGGCCAAATTTTTTTGCTATGTCCTACGGTCGGAACTTTCAGCTCGCACTTCAGTTCTGCATTAAGGCAAAAAGTAGAGAAGAGAAGGCTATCAAAGGTCGTTAAGGTGTTCCCAAAATAGGTGAACCATTCGCCTTAATTTAGCTTGCATCTGTTGAAAGTACTTTTTAAGGGACGACTATTTAACCTAAAATTACCATCATGGCTATTGAGCACTGGTACTTTGAACAAAAAAAAGCGAACTAATTATTGCATGGTAGTTTATATGCGTATTTTTGAGCACAAAATACCAAGATAAAGTTCACCAATAAGCTGGCTATGCAGGTACAAATCTTACCCAATCGTTTCCTTATGCCTTTCAACAAAGTTTTGGTGGGTCTTCTATTAGTTTTTGTGCCGTGGGTGCTATGGGCACAACTCCCACCCCATGTACAAATTTCAGAAGACGAGGGGCTTCCTAGCACGACGGTTTACGATTTATTTCAGGACAGCAAAGGATATATTTGGCTGGGTTCGGACGGTGGGCTTTATCGCTATGACGGCATACGTTTCAAAAGATACGGTATCAAAAGTGCTTTTGGGCGCTCCATAACTAATTTTTTAGAAGATAATAATGGGCTTCTTTGGATGCGAAACTTCTCAAACGAGGTATTTTATCTTGAAAATGACAGCATAAAGCGTTTGGATATGCCCAAAGAATGGATTGGAACTGGCGGAAACAACTTGCAAAAAGTTGATAATCGTTTCCTTTTTATGAATTTGAGTACCCTATCTGTGTTTATTGATGTTAAAAGCAAAAAAGTACAGCCATTAAAGAACTCCGCCAAGTATAATGGCTACACGTTTTTCTATGGCAAGGATTCTCTATTAAACTTCCAACAGTTTATTGGTTTAACTTGGTATAGAGGTGAGCAAAGTAAAAAAATGGTCTTAGAAGATGCTTTAAATGGCTCGTTTTTTACACAGGTAAAAACAGAAAACAAAGTTTTTATAGCGAACAGCAATGGTATTTTTGCTTTTGATGTGGAACAAGAACTTACTGTTAGAATTGCAGATATGCCCAGCAATGCTTCGGCAACGCTTCTAAATTTTCGCAGCGACAAGGACGGTTACTTATGGCTTTGTACGGCTCAGGGAGCGTATGTGCTGACTACAATGGGCAGTTATCTTTTCGATGGAAAGCCTCTGCTCTCTGGTATAGCTGTTTCTGATTTATTGCACGATAATGAAGGCAATTATTGGCTTAGTACTATTAAAAATGGCATTTTTAGATTTCCAGACCTCAAAGTTAAAAGCTATACAAGCAAAAATAGCGCACTTTCTTCCGACTTAATCAATAAAGTTGCGGTTACGCCAGCCGGAAAGGTCTTTGTAGGAACTGGCGATGGCCAAATACATACAAAAGAGAAGGATAACTTTAGGTCTGTCTATCAGTTTGGGCATTATGACGTGCTGATGTTGAAGTATTCGGCATCAGGCAATGCTATTTTTGCTGGGGCAGAAAAAATGATTGCACTAGACCCCAAAACTGCCCTCATAGACAACGATTACAGCATTGGGGGGCATATCCGAGAGGCAGAACCACTCGATGCGAACACTTTGTTGCTTGGCTTTAGCTATATGAGTGCTATTTTTACCAAACGCGCAGGGTTATCCTTCCCAAAGACTGGTTGGTACAGGCAAATTAAAGACGTTAGAATGACTTGGGACGACCTGAACATTTGCCCTGATTCTGCTATCTTGATTCGTGAAAAACGCACCAGGGCTACTTTTTATGACAATAATAAAAAGGAAATATGGATAGCCTATGCAGATGGCCTTTATTGTCATTCTGTCAAAGCCTCGCGCAAAATAACTTATCAAAATCAAGCCATTAGTGCTACATCTATCGCAAGCACCAAGGACGGTCATATCTGGGTGAGCACGGTAGAGCAAGGACTTTTTGAAATTGTTGATTATAAGGTCGTTCGTAATATCAATACGACAAATGGCTTGATTGACAATTATGGCGTTTACATGACGACTTCTGGCAACTTTATTTATGTGTGTACCAACAATGGTCTGGCTGTTTTTAATACCGAAACGAATAAGTTTACTATTTTTGAGCGAAAGAATGGTTTGCCTACCCGCAGCGTTAATCACCTAGCCCTAGTCAGGGACGGTGTTTGGCTTGCCACGAGCAAAGGGCTTCTTTTTGTACCTAATCTATCATTGTTTGCCAAAAGCGTATTGCCGCTTGTTCAGATAGTGAACATAGAAGTAAAAGGCGAGGTCTATAAAGGGCAGAACACTGAAATTAAGCTTCCCTATGATAGTGCAAGCCTCAATATCGCTTTCTGGTCGCCAATTTATCGCAGTATGGGTAAGCATCGCTACAAATACCGCATTCTGGGTCTAGATTCCACTTGGTTTTATGCCGAAGCCAATGATGCAGTAGCGCGTATCCCTTCCCTGCCAGATGGACAATTCATCTTTGAGGTATGCGCAATGCTGGAAGATGGCACAGAAGGTTCGCTCAGTAAAGTAAGCATTGTCGTGAAGCCACCCTATTGGAAGACCTGGTGGTTTATACTGTTAGCTACGATTTTGCTAGTGGGTATTGTAGGCTATATCTTCTCGCAGATTATAGCTGCCATTCAGCGCCGAAATCAGATTGAGCATGAATTGAGGAAGTCCCAATTAGCGGCGCTACAAACCCAAATGAATCCCCACTTTATTTTCAATGCGCTTAACTCTATTCAAGAATTTATTTTACAAAACGAAAAGCGCCTTGCCAATGCCTATTTAAGCAAATTTGCGAACCTGATGCGCTTGATTCTGAATATGTCCACGCAGGAGTATGTTCTTTTGGACGAGGAGCTGAAA
The DNA here is from genome assembly GCA_013299045.1 of Cytophagales bacterium. Lineage (GTDB taxonomy): Bacteria > Bacteroidota > Bacteroidia > Cytophagales > Bernardetiaceae > RDZD01. The sequence goes on from JAAFJX010000008.1 coordinate 135,760, forward strand.
GTACTTCGCTTGTATCTGGAACTAGAAGCTATACGTTTTGAAGACCTTGATTATGAAATTATTGTTAATGAAAATGTAGCAACTGATTATATCAAGATACCGAGTATGCTTATACAGCCTTACATAGAAAATGCCATGAAGCACGGACTTTTGCATCTCACTAACAAACAAAAATTGCTCAAAATTGAGTTTGGTGTTTCTGACGATGAAACCACGCTTTGGGTCAATATCAAAGACAACGGCATTGGTCGTAAAAAATCGGCCCAATACCGAATGCAACAGAACAGCCACCACCGTTCTTTTGCCACAAGCGCCACACAGAAACGCTTGGAACTCTTGAACACAGAGCGCTCAGAAAACATTGGAGTAGAAATTGTGGATATAGAGACCCAGAGCGGAGGTGCATTAGGCACAGAGGTTCGCCTGCGCATACCTGTTTAAACTATGCTTATTCGCCGTAAACCCATTCTATGTAATTACTACGTTACTTATCGTTGTAATGCCACTTGTCATTTTTGCGATATTTGGGAAAAACCTTCGCCTTTTATTAAGCTGGCCGATGCCGAACAAAATCTCAAAGCACTCCGCCGCATGGGTGTTCGTGTAGTAGATTTTACGGGTGGCGAGCCGCTTTTACACCCCCAAATAGCCGATTTACTAGCCCTAGCAAAGCAAGAGAAAATGATTACAACACTCACAACCAACGCTTTGCGCTACCCCAGAATGGCAGAATCTCTCAAGGGGCTTGTGGATATGCTACACTTTTCGCTTGATGCAGCTGATGCTACCACGCACAACCAAATACGTGGAGCTGCTTGTTTCGAAGCCATCATGGAGAGTATTCCATTAGCGCTGCATTTGGGCGAACGTCCCGATATTTTACTGACAGTATGGAACGGTAACATGGAACACATAGCACCTATTTGGGAAAATATTTGTTTGCCTAATAACCTGCTGCTTATTTTAAACCCAATTTTTGGTTATAACAACATTGATAGCAAGGACGGCCTGTCGGCAGAGTCTCTGCATTTGTTAGGCGAATGGGGCAAAAAAAAGTTGGTTTATATCAATGATGCTTTTATCAAATTACGTAAAAACGGAGGCAACATACCAGAAAAGCCTGTTTGTAAAGCAGCCACCAGTACGATTGTCATTGGCCCACATAACGACCTCATTTTGCCTTGTTACCATTTAGGCACAAAAAAATTCTTGATTACAAACAATCTAGAGGCGCTCTACCGCTCCAACGAAGTACAAAGCATCATGAAACAAGAAGGCAAATTGGAAGCCTGCCGTGGTTGCGTTATCAACTGCTATATGCAGCCATCTTTTGCGGTGAATCTGAACAAATATTGGTTCTATGCTTTGCCCAGCACACTCAAGTACAATATGATAAAGCAAACTTGGAAGCATTTTTAAGGCTACATAGTCTTCCCTTAAAATGTATTTAAAGTATTTATTATCATAATATTAAACAAGAATTTCATCTTTTGTCAAATAACTGGCAAAATATCAAGGGCTTTTTAAGTCCTGCACTGCCTCATCTCTTACATCTAGCCTTTTCAATACGTCTTCTTTTTATACAATTCTATTGGGGCGTTCCCGCTTCGCGGTCGTTCGTCTTTGGGCTTCGCTTCGCTTCGGTGCTACGCACTAAACCCGCCGCCTCTCTAACGCAAATACTGGCCAAAAGACGTATCTAGTCGTCCCTTAAAAAGAGTCGCTAAGTTTAAGGTCTTGACTTTTATCCTTTTTGTAGTAGCCAGCTATGGTTTGGGAACTTGGTATGCTTTCGTTACTTTTGTGGCTCTATGAGGTACTCTACCAAAGGCCACAACTCTCGTCAGGAATGTTACTAGCAATGAATCAGTTAAACAGAGCAATATTTTTAATTTTATTTTTGTGCGCATCTGCCGTGCTTACCCATGCTCAAACGCCATACTCGCCTATGGAGCAGGCTTTTATGTTGTCAGACCGAAGCAAAGCAAATTTATTTTCCGTGCAGTTGAATCTTTCCGAAACAACGCAGATAGCGGGCCTGCCCGACAGCCTATTGGTGCAAGAAAACACACTGCACACTGACATAGCGCGCATAGAGCGCATCTTGGGAACACAAAATGCCTACCAAGACAGCGCTGCCCGCCGCAAGCTAGAGCAAACACTCCTATCAAAAAAAACTACTCTAGAGCGCCTCTTGCTGCATCTTAAAAAGAACCATAGCCAATATTATACTTTGCGCTATATGCAAGAATCTCCCTCTGTTGCGCAAGTTCAAAAAGCACTAAATTCCAATACAGCCCTTTTAAGTTATTTCGTTGGCGACAGCACACTCTTTTCCTTTTTGATTGAACCAACCCTTGGTTTGCGTGTAGGACGTGTTGCGATAAGTCAGAATACACTTAAAGCTAAGATAAGAATGATGCAGTCTGCTATTGAGCAAGACAACAAGCTAGTATTCAGCAGTATAGCTAATGAGCTTTATGAGATTCTCTTTCAGCTTATGCCTTCCAAAAATATCAAGAGCTTAGTCATAGTGCCCGATAGATGCCTGGGTGCTTTGTCCTTTGAAGCCCTGCTCAGTGCGGCAGCTAAGCCAGATGCTTCGTACTCCTCTATGCCTTTTTTGTTAAAAAAATACAATGTTGTTTATGCTCTTTCGGCCGCACTCTTCATTGAAAATGCTGCCCTCATAGCAAGGCCAGATGCAAAAGTGCCTTTTATGAGCTATGCACCCGTCTTTGATGAAGCGACAGCGTCCGTTATGAGCACACAACTCACCGCGATAGCAAACGAGTTGATAGAACAAGATTCTATAAGCGCTTCAGCACTTTTTGACAACGGTAAAGTCCAACCTCGGCGCAGTTCAGAGCAGGAGGCTATAGCATTGGCCGCCCTATGGCAAGAATCTACGCCTGGTACTTTGGCTGTTTTAAGAAATGATGCGAACGAAAAACACATTAAACTTGGTGTATGGAATGATGCTAAGATTTTGCATTTGACCGCCTACTCTTTTATTAATGAGACTTTTCCTAGCGCGTCTGGCTTAGTGCTGGCGCAAGATACAAGCAGCAACCAAGATGGTGTTTTGTTGATGTCAGAAATACTAAACTTGTCCTTGAAAACAGATTTGATAGTACTAAGCGCGCATGGCAGCAGCATAGGGCAGCCCTCTTTTGGCGAAGCTTATGCGGGTTTTGTGCGCGCATTTGGGTATGCGGGCGCTCGTAACGTGCTCCTGAGCCATTGGCAGAAGGCCGATGCGGCTGATGTTTTGTTTTGGCAGGGGTTTTACAAACTGGTCATCTCACAATCCAAAGACAATAGCAAGGGTTATGCTGCTTTTTTACAGAAAACCAAACTCAAATTTTTAAACGATAAGGCAACGAGTGCGCCCTATTTTTGGGCAAAATGGGCACTTTGGGGCAGATAACGTATATTTGCTGCTCTTTATCAAAAAAGCAGTGTAAATTGCAGACCAATTATTAACTTTTGTTGAACCTATAAAAAAGACATAAACACGTGAAAATCATTATTCCTATGGCAGGGCGTGGTTCTAGGCTTCGTCCACACACACTCACCACACCTAAGCCGCTTTTGCATATTGTGGGCAAGCCCATCGTACAACGCCTAGTAGAGGATATTGCTAAACTTTGCAAGCAACGTGTAGAAGAAATCGCTTTCATTATCGGTGATTTTGGTAAGGAAGTAGAACAACACTTGGTAGAAGTGGCCGCTAGCGTAGGCGCGAAAGGAAGTATTTTTTACCAAAATGAGCCTTTAGGAACTGCCCATGCTATTTTTTGTGCCGAAAAATGCTTGCAAGGCCAAGTCATTGTTGCTTTTGCCGACACCCTCTTTAGAGCAGATTTTTCTTTAGACACTGAGGCCGACGGCATTATATGGGTTAAACAAGTGGCCAATCCGTCTGCTTTTGGAGTGGTCAAGTTCAATGACCGAAACGAAATTACAGATTTTGTTGAAAAACCAACGCAGTTTGTATCCGACCTCGCTATAATAGGCATTTATTACTTCAAAGATGGTCAGGCTTTGCATCGCGAGATAAAACATTTGTTAGACAACAACATTACCGAAAAAGGAGAGTTTCAGCTCACCAATGCGCTCGAGAACCTCAAAGCCCAAGGTAAGCGCTTCTTGACTGGCACTGTGCAAGACTGGCTGGACTGCGGCAATAAGAATGCAATGCTGGATACCAATCAGCAGTATATGAGCTATTTGCATGGTAACACGCCCCTGATACATTCCAACATACAACTAGAGAACTGCACCATCATTGAACCTGTTTTTATTGCGGAGGGTGCAGAACTTAAAAATAGCGTTGTGGGGCCTTATGTCTCTGTGGGCGCAAAAACAAAGCTAAGCGGTGTGGTTATGAGCTACAGCATAGTGGGCGAAAAAAGCTATATTCAAGACGCTGTTCTTAGAAATAGCCTAATCGGTAGCCATGTAGTTTATAAGGGGCAAGCCCAAGACCTAAGCCTAGGCGACTACTGCCTGGTAGAATAAGTTAAAAGTGTTATTTATCGCTTAAAGCGTTATTGTTAAGAAAATTAGCTTTTTGTAAAAAGTTTTCTTCCTGCCTAAAAAAATCCGCATAGCGGTTCACTAAATTGAAGTAATCATAGAAAAAATAAGGATGTATAAACTGTTTTTGGCAAAAATCCAGCTTAAAAACGGCCGTATATCCTTCTTCTTTTATTTCTATGCGTTTAGGCAAATAAATCAAATGGCTATTCAATAGATTGGGTTTTTCAAATTTAACGCTTCGCCACCAGCGCGGGTTTAATTTATTCTGATTTCTGTAATAAAAAACGCTCTCCTCATTCCTGTTTTGCCACATTTTGGCTCTAAAACGTTTGCCGTCTATGTAGGTACAGTTGAGACTTTTGAGTTCGCCATTCCGTCTCTTGAGGCTGCTTGCCTTTTTGATGATAAGGGAGTCGTCATTAACGCCTCTGCATACTGAAAGGTTTTGTTTGTGCCTATAGAGGCTAAATACACCGTTGTTGTAATGCTCTAAATAATTTCCCTTGCCAATAATGACATATACATTTGAGCCGTAATTTTTTTCTAAAAACCCTGCCGTAAACGTAACGCTGTCGCTAATGACGTAATCAATCTGATAGCTAGCTAATCCTTGAAAATGACGGCTAAATCTGGTTTGGCAGCCGCTCTGAAGCAGCAGAAGCGCAAAAAGCCAAAAAGAGTAGGGGCGTAGAGATAGAGGCATACACATTACCAAAAGCGGGAAAAGGCTTTGTTGTTATACGGTTCTTAGAAAAAAATGATTAATATTTTTTGTAAAAAATTTGCGCTTTTTTTTTAATGCAATGGATTGAAGCAAAAAAGGGCAGCATGAAATTGTAGAGGTAGTAAAGGCAGTGTGCTGATTAATTCTGCATCAAAAAAAACGATTCACCAAAACATTTTTGAAAACGTTTTGTCATTATTTTAGTTATGGTGCTTGTAAGTATTTTTAATACATGACTCTAACGCATTTAGCTTAGCTTTAGCTCTTTTTATACCCTCTTTTTTACTTGTTATAATTCTCAAAAAAGCAATGACTACTCTTAAAAACAAGAATGAAGCCCCTACTCCTAAGCAAAAATTGATAGAAGGACTTGACTATTACCTAGAAAACAGCTATTTTGTATTGACTGAACACTACTTAAAGGCAAGAGGTTTTTGTTGCAAAAATGGTTGCAGGCACTGCCCTTATGGCTTCAGAAAAGAAAAGTGTGAATAAATATTGTTGAATACACCATAGCATTCTGTAACTTTTAGTCATTTTGGACGTTGTTAGGATACAACAAAAATATTCTGAAACAAAGCATGAAAAACAAAAGACACCTCTGGATTATTTTAGCAACGGTTTTGATATTGGGCTTTGGCGTGCAGCTAGTAGCTATGAACAGCACTTCTACAGCGCTGCCTAGCGAAGCAGAAATACTTTCAAATACGGGCAAAGACGGTAAGCCGCGAACATTTGAAGAGGTTTTGAGTGATTATAAAGGCAAAGTGGTTTATGTAGATGTGTGGGCGAGTTGGTGTGGGCCTTGCAGAAAGGAAATGCCTAACTCGGCGGCACTCAAGCAGCAAATTGCAAACGAAGAGGTGGTTTTTCTTTATGTGTCGCTAGACCAAAGCAAGAAGGCTTTTATGAATGCGGTACAAAACCTAGAAATCAAAGGCAAGCATTTTTGGCCTCTCCCTAAATCTGCTGAAGCAATGATGGCTAGTTATCGCATAGAGGGCATTCCGCGCTATATGATTGTGGCTAAAGATGGCAAAATTGTGGATAAAGATGCGCCCCGCCCCAGCGAAAAGCGTACTCTCAAAATTCTGCAAGAAGAACTACTCAAGTAGCCGCTGAGATTTTTTTGTGCAGCAGTTTTCTACCAAAAAAAATTTTCAGAGCAAAAAAAGAGTGCTATCTTTGCAAAAATATTCTAAAGCGGGACGTAGCGCAATCCGGTAGCGCGCTTGCATGGGGTGCAAGAGGTTGCAGGTTCAAATCCTGTCTTCCCGACTTGTTTTAGCCAGTGGACTTTCTGCTGGCTATTTTTTTGGCGTAAAAGACAAACTAACGTTGTGTTTTTAAAATAAGCCCTTCAAAATTTGGATTTGCTTCAACAATTCTACTATTTTGCAAGGTATGTCAGGCAAAATTTCTCCGCATAACTACGGCTTTGGTGTAGCGCCCATGCGCCCCGATGAACTCCTTGCACTCAAGGAGCTTGAACAGAATGCCCTTTTTGATGCCATACAAGCTATCAACAACAACGCTCAGGAAGAAGAACTCTACCGTATTTTTCACTTCACGATGCGCGCAAACCCTATTGTCAAGAGTTTTGCCTTGTACGTCAAAGACGAGGAGAGCTGGGTTTGTAAAACGCATTGGGCTACTAATTTTGATTTTGCAGAACTCAGTTTACAGCCCAATATTCTGGTTCTTAAAGAACCCACCCTGCTTACGCCTGATATTGGTTTTATGGCAGATTTTGACCGTGTATTGCCTATAAAACACAAAACTGATGTCCTTGCCTATACTTTTTTGAGTGAAAAATCGCCCAACACAGAGGCCAAGTTCGTGCATGCGCTTTCCAATATCATTATTGTTGCTATCGAGAATAAAAAATTAGCGCGTCGGCACCTCCAGCAAGAAGCGCTCAAAAGACAGCTAGATATTGCCAAGAATGTTCAAACCCTGCTTTTCCCTAAAAAATTGCCCTACCATTCCACCGTCAAAGTGGCAGCAGAGTACAAGCCGCACCATACCATAGGCGGTGATTATTACGACTATATCCCTATTTCTGACTCTGAGTTTTTGCTTTGTGTGGCCGATGTGTCTGGCAAGGGTGTTCCAGCGGCTATTTTGATGTCCAACTTCCAAGCAGGATTAAGAACACTCGTTCGTCAGACTAATAATTTGTCTTTAATTGTTAGGGAGCTAAATACGCTTATTTTCGAAAATTGCGATGGCGAAAACTTTATAACGGCTTTTGTGGCTCTGGTGAATGTGGTGGACAAAACACTCAAATACGTGAACGCAGGTCATAATCCGCCAATGCTATTTAAATCCTCACAGCAGTTAGAACGCCTTGAAATGGGGACAACCATTCTTGGTTCTTTCCGCAAATTACCTACCTTAGATGTTGGCGTTTTGAAGGGCTTAGAAGACTTTTTGTTGTTTAGCTTTACGGACGGCTTTACTGAAACCTACAACGAGGCTAACGAAGAGTTTGGTGAAGAGAAACTACACTGCCTGATAAAGGACAACTACCAGCTCGCCCCACGCGAATTGAATAAATTATTGATGACAAAGCTAGATGTTTTTAAAGGCCAAAATACATTTGCCGATGACATCACGCTGCTCACTTGTCGTATATACGCTAATCAAGTTTAAATTATCAAAGTAAGATGCAAAAAATAACAATCTATTGGTGGTTAGGGCTTGTTCTGTTGCTTGGTGCTTGTAAAAAACAAGAGGCCGCACTCAGCCCTGAAAAAATACTTGTAGGAGAGTGGTTTTTTAACAGCATTCTTATAGAAGAGCTCGAGCGTGGGAAATTACAGGATAGCCGTACTGAGGACTTGAGTATGGATAAACTGACAATTCTTTTTTCGGCTGAGGGCAGCTATACACAATTTATACAAGACGTACCTGATGGAGGAGGAGCTTGGCGACTCAATACTGCCCAAGATTCTATTTTCTTGACCGATTCAGACAATGAAACCTACTCATTTGGGTTAAAAAGAATGGAAGAGAAGCGTATGGAACACCAAATTCAAGAACTTGATGACAGCCGTACAGGGACTATTGCTACGTTGTATTATACTAAAGAGTAGTTAGCTGTCCCTAAAAATACATCTAAGATATTTATTGTCAGTTAATTAAACATTATTTTTATTTTTAAAGTCTACTACTAGTTTTTAGCCTATTTTGTCAAATAACTGGCAAAACCTCAAGCGCTTCTTACGGCCTGCCATGCCTCGCATCAGACAAAAGCGAATGGCTCAAATGTTAGAGGGTGAGATTTTCTGTGCAACTATGCTTTACAAAAGTGCCCAGTCAAAGAAAATTTATCCTGAAACCATGTTTGTACCCTATAAAATATACTCATTATTATAGTAGAAGCCTTTTTATTCATTAATATTGCAGAAAAATTGCGCAACTAGCAAAAGTCTTTGCACCATGAACACCCTAAAAAGTAAACAATTATTTGAACAAGCTCAAAAGAGCATCGTAGGCGGCGTTAATTCCCCTGTGCGTGCCTTTAAGTCAGTGGGCGGCCATCCAATTTTTATGCGTTCTGCTAAGGGGGCATACCTCTACGATGAAGATAAAAACAGATACATAGACCTCATCAACTCATGGGGGCCAATGCTGCTAGGTCATGCCAACGATGCAGTTATAGAGGCAGTGCAGGCTGTGCTAAAAGATTCCTTCTCCTTTGGTGCGCCCACCAGTGCAGAAGTGGAAATAGCAGAACTTATTAAGAGCATGATGCCCAATATTGAAATGCTCAGAATGGTAAATTCTGGCACTGAGGCTACTATGGCAGCTATCAGGGTGGCAAGAGGCTTTACTAAAAAAGATAAAATCATTAAGTTTGAGGGTTGTTATCATGGTCATGCAGACTCCTTCCTGATTGCGGCTGGTAGTGGGGCTGCTACAATGGGGATTCCTGATAGCCAAGGTGTTACAAGTAAAACAGCGCAGGATACCTTGACAGTGCCATATAACGATTTGGGCGCATTAGAGGCTATTCTGATTACTAATGCGGGCATGGTTGCTGCTATTATCTTAGAGCCTGTAGTAGGCAATATGGGTTGTGTTTTGCCAAAAGAGGGCTATTTGCAAGGTGTCAGGGCGCTTTGCGACGAACATAATGTCTTGTTGATTTTTGATGAAGTTATGACAGGCTTTCGTTTGGCTAAAGGCGGTGCGCAAGCATTGTTTGGCGTAAAGCCAGACCTCACCACGCTTGGCAAAATCATTGGGGGTGGGCTACCAGTGGGTGCTTACGGGGGACGAACAGATATTATGAGTATGGTTGCTCCTTTAGGCCCTGTTTATCAGGCGGGCACCCTCTCTGGTAATCCTGTTGCTATGGCATCGGGCTTGGCCACGCTCAAACAGATTAAAGCTTCAACAGCAATCATTGAAAAAGCCAATCATAACGCCCAACAAATTGCAGATGGAATGCGCATCATTAATTCAAAATTAGGCTTGAATTATACCATAAATCGTATTGGTTCTATGTTTACGCTCTTTTTTACTGATAGGCCAGTCCATAACTTCAATGATGCAAAAAGCTCAGATACGAAGCTATTTGCCGCTTATTTCCACGAAATGCTGAAGCGTGGTGTTTATTTGGCCCCTTCCCAATACGAAAGCCTATTCGTATCAATGGCAATTCAAGATGCCGATATACAACATATTTTAGAGGCGCACGAGGACAGCATGAGCCTCATACAAGACCAAAACTAATGAAGAGTGATGTCAATCCAAATAGAGCAATTAGAAGCTCAGCACTATGAAGCTGTACGTGCTATTTATCTTGAAGGAATCAGTACTGATAATGCAACCTTTGAAGTCATGGCACCGGACTGGGCCGAGTGGGACAAAAAGCACTTTCCGCATAGCAGGCTAGTGGCAATCAGGGGCAAAAGCATAGTAGGCTGGGCTGCTCTTACGCCTGTTTCGGAGCGATGCGCCTACGGTGGCGTAGCCGAAGTAAGCATTTATTTGACCATTTCTGCAACAGGAAGAGGCATAGGAACGCAGCTGATGAATGCACTTATTGATGTAAGCGAAAAAAACGGTATCTGGACTCTACAGTCAGGGATTTTTCCTGAAAATGAAAGTAGTATCAAACTGCATCTAAAAACTGGCTTCCGTATGGTTGGTTATCGCGAACGCATAGGAATTTTACATGGGCATTGGCGCAACACCGTCCTCATGGAAAGACGCAGCCCCAAAGTAGGTACTAAACACTAGAGGAGTTGCTGCATAGAACCTACTAGCAAGCCTTATGTTTTATGCAAATTTGGGCTTCCTTTTTGATGAATCATAAAAATAATTATACTTTTTCGTGAAGCATATTTGTCTAATTCTATATATTTGCATTCTAACTTCACTTTTCCAATATTCTTAGGCCAAAAGCAAGCGCCATGACCCTTAAAGAAAGAGTTGAATCTGACATCAAAGAGGCTATGAAAGCCAAAGATAAAGTTACGCTAGAGGCGCTTAGAAGTATCAAGTCTTTGATACTGCTCGCCCAAACACAAGAGGGTAAGCAAAGTCCTGACCTTAGCGAGGCAGAAGAAATGGCTATTTTAATGAAAGCGGCTAAACAACGTAAAGATTCTGCCGCCATCTTTGAAAAAGAAAACAGAACCGATTTGCTTGAAAGAGAATTAGGAGAATTAGCTGTTATTGAACGCTTTTTGCCCAAAATGATGGACGAACAAGAACTCGAGCAGGTCATCAAAGGAATCATAGAGCGCCTTCATGTTACTTCCAAAAAAGAAATGGGCAAGGTAATGGGTATAGCAGCCAAGGAACTCGCTGGCAAAGCCGACAACAAGCGTATATCGGAACATATAAAAAACTTGCTGCCAGACTAAAAATTGTATTATCCAGCATTTGAGCCTAAAATCAGACTTAACATTTACTCAAAAACCATTTACGATGTTTCTATCTGCCATTTCTCTTCCCTCTCTTACATTTCAACTCTGGGACTTAGTCTTTCTGGCTACGCTTATTTACGGCGGTTACAGGGGGTATCAGAAAGGACTCCTCGTTGAACTAATTTCATTTGTAGGGTTCTTATTCACAGTCTTTTTTGCTTTTAAGCTCATACAGTTGGGCTTCTCTGCCTCTAAGGTCAGTTCTAAAGCAACCGCTTTTTTTCTGCTGGGGGCTTTCTATATTGGCTGCGTCGTCTTTGTAAACTGGATTGGCCGCATACTCTCTGACTCGCTTCAATACCATATTTTTGATAATATAGACCACTATATAGGCATTGTACTCGGTTTGCTAAAATATACAATCGCACTTGGAATTGGTCTTATGTTACTCACCTGGACTGGCTTCATAGATTCTAGTGGTGGTATGACTCAGACTTATCTCTACGAGCCGCTTATCGACATTGTGGCTTGGTTTATTGAGCAGTCTAGCCTTCTTACGCCCTTTGTCAGCGATATGGTGCAAGGACTACGTGATATTTTGCGTTAAGCGCTTATTCTTTTCTTATGAATTATCTAGGTCATAGCCTTTTGGCATATCTGCCGTCAGGTTTTGAACAAGGCTTGGCCGTAGGTCATTTTATAGCAGATTTCATAAAAGGAAACGCCGCTTTTCTGACACTGCCGCAGCCTGTTCAACTGGGCGTGCAAATGCACCGAGCCACCGACGCATTCACAGACCAGCATGGTGCGTCTAGGCGCATGGCAAGCCGTCTGCAGCCCAATTTTGGGAAATATGCACCAGTGATTGTAGATGTAGTTTATGACCATTTTCTTTGTAAACACTGGGCCAATTACTGCTCTTGGCCTCTAGCACAGCACGCCAAAGGCTATTACGCTATCTTGCATACACATACGCACCTTATGCCCGAGCGTGCTGCCTCTGTACTTAAACACATGAGTCGCGACAACTGGCTCGTCCATTACGGTTCTGAAAAAGGGCTTTGGCTGTCCCTAAATGGCCTAGCGCGCCGCAGCAGTGCCGGAAAGCATATACCTGAAGCGGCAGAGTTGGTTCTGGCCCAAAGTGAGAGTTTTCAATCAGATTTTGAGGCTTTTATGAGCGATTTGCTCATCTTTAAAGCCAACTGGCTTACAAATAATCTAGCGATTTAGCTGAGTGGTGGTTTGTCCACACCAAAGTCCTCGCGGTTGTATGCTGAACCTAAATCAAAAAATGTGAACGTCTCACGATAGGCTTTGAATAACTTGCGTTTCTGTTCTATGAGCATGTATGACATCGCAGACATAATCTTGGCCTTTATACGCTCATTTTCAGCAAAAATTTCTAGCACATTTACTCTAGGAATAACGTAAAGTTCTGTGTTATCCGAATAAGCGAAAGAGTTATAAACCCTCGTCATATTCTGAAAAAGACCGCTTTCACCAAAAAAATCATGCGAAGAGAGAATCACCAGTTGTTCAAATTTGTCTGCCAAATCAAGTGTAAGTTGTACCTGGCCGCTCTTGACGATATAAAAAGCCTGTGCAGGGTCGTTTCTAAAAAAAATGACCTCGTCTTTGTTATAGCGGCGTTCATAAAGGTGCGGTATAAACAAAGCAAGCTCGTCATCGGTGAGGTCAGCCATGAGCATATTGTGGCGCAAAAACCGGAACAAGAGCTTTTCATAGCGGCTATAAGTCCGCGTAAAAGGATTTATTTTCTTTTTGAAGAACAAGCCTTTAAATGGTTTGGTGTTTGGGAACTGAAACGCACCTTTCGGCAGTTTTTAGCTTAGTAACACGCAAAAATGCTGCTTTTTTTGCAAGTTCCTAAGGAATTAGACTAAAAAAATCTTTCAGACTAGCCGTGTTCGCGTAGCAATTTGAACGAGGTACTGTATTTTTATACAGAAAAAAATTGGAATACGGGCGAATATTTTGCACCTTTCGGCTTCTAAAGGGTCAGGCATCGTGGCTAGATATCCTAAAGAAAAATATTAATGATTAATTTTCAAAAGGTTAGGCTATTGAAAGTGCCTGCTCTGCTTGAATATTCACACGATACCCTCGCTGTCTTTTTAGCTAGAAACTACGTCCAGAAAGAATCTTACTGATATGGAAACCGAAAAATCAATAGCAAAAGCACCTGTTTCTTTCCGTTTTAAGGTTATCATGGGGCTTTTTGCTGGCCTTTCTACCTTGATAGTGGCGTTGAGTTATTATGCTTATCAAGTAGCCTATACTCCCAATTTGCTCGTAGGCAAAGCAGATAAAAAGCAGAGTATTTATATCAAAGAGGGTACTACTTTTGAGCAAGTTATGGATACGCTCCGCGCCAAAAAAGTGCTCAACGATGAATTGTCTTTCCGCTTTGTGGCGCGTTTACTCAAATATACCGAGAAAGTACGTAAGGGTTATTATGAAATTGAGCCGCAAACTACCAATTTGAAGGCTATCAGAATGTTGCGCGGTGGTGCGCAAACCCCCATCAAAATTACATTCAATAATATCCGTTTAAAAGAAGACTTGGCAGAAAAAATTACAAGAAACACAAACATCAAGGCGCAGGAGGTTCTCAAATATTTGAACGACCCCTCCTGGACAGCACAACGCGGCTTTGACACCACTACCATTATGGCTATGTTCTTGCCCAATACCTACGAAGTTTATTGGACAATTAGAGCAGAAGACCTTCTGCTAAAAATGCAAGAAAATCATAAAAAGTATTGGACGGCAGCCCGCTTGCAAAAGGCTAAAGATATTGGCCTTACGCCTATCCAAGTGGCAGTATTGGCATCTATCGTAGATTCCGAAACGCAATATGCGCCCGAAAAACCGCGTGTAGCAGGTGTTTATGTCAATCGCCTCACAACAAATAGTACCGATGGTAAACTGCAAGCCGACCCCACTTTAGTCTTTGCTCACCGCGACTTTGGTATTAAGCGGGTTTTGAATGTACACAAGGAGATAGACTCTCCTTACAACACCTACAAATACGCGGGCTTGCCGCCTGGCCCTATCTGTCTGCCCACGCTCAGCGCTCTTGATGCCGTTTTGAACTATGAAAAGCACGCATATATCTTCTTTTGCGCCAAGCCTGATTTTTCGGGCCAGCACAACTTTGCAGTTACTTATGCAGACCACCTCAAAAACGCCAAAAGCTATCAGGCATTTTTGGATACCCAAGGCATTCGTTAGAACGCTAAGAGAACAAGTTTAAAAAATTAGTTGTGTTTGAACGTACCGAAAAGCGCTCTTCTACGCTCAGACGTGCCTTTTTACCCATCTCTTGTCGCAATTTGGCCGAGCGAATGAGAGTAAGCAAAGCCTGCTCCCACTCTGCCTCCGTCTCACACAAAAAACCATTTTCGCCTTGCTGAATAATTTGCTTGTTTACACCCACAGGCGAAACCACTGCTGGAATACCTAAAGCCATGTATTGCAGAGCTTTAAAGCCGCACTTCCCTTCCGACCACGCATCGGGAAGGAGCGGCATAATGCCGATTTGCATTCGTAAAAGGTCATCAATTTCATGCGTTATGTTCCATGGCACAAATTCATAGTGTGGCAAATCGGGCTTAGGGTCTTGATTACAAATAACTAAAAAAGTGAAAGGTTCATGAACTTGTAGTCGCTTTAAAAGTGCCCATACAGGCCGCAAGTAAACTAAAGTTGAGTGTGAGCCTGTCCAGCCAATGACAAGAGGTGTTTCGTTGTTGTGTTGATGCAAACGGTTGTGCATTCCTTCGGTGTCTATGGTGGTCGGATTCAAGTATATCCTTCCTTGCTGCTGTTCCTGCCATGCTTCACCTCTAAAATAGGCGGCATTCTGGCAGAGATAAGCATTGCCCAAGCTCAAACTATAGGCCCATCGGCAAATCATAGGCACTTTTTGTGGCATTTTGAGGCGGGCTGCTAGTTTATTTTGTGCGGAAGTAGCTGGTATCCAAATAGCATCATCAAAGTCATAAATCATTTTTTTCCGAAAGACCCTCGCCACAATCCATTCAAAAAACGGAAAGCCTAGCGGACTTGCCTCACGGTAAACAAAAACATAGTCAGCTCGTAATGCCGAGAACAAGTGCCAAAAACGCCTAATAAAACCCCAAACAACAGCCCATAGCTTTTCTAGAACTCGCCCTTTCTGATACAAAACTTCATAAGCACGTTCACTCAAAAAGGCTCTATAGTCCACAGTATGCCCTTTCTGGGTCAAAATATCCAAATACTGCTCAAACCGAAAGCGTTGGCCAGGCGCAATGCCTTTGGGATAAGGGCAAATAAATAACAAACGGCTCATTCTTTTTAGCGAAATAGGCGATAAGATGCCCCAAAGTTAAAAAAGCCTGCATCAAAAGAATTGTATTTTGCGCCGAATGAAGCATCTAGCTGAAAGCGCTCAAAGGCCACATAGGTAAGCCCTGCATTCCAGCGGTGGTCATTGGCTTCACCCAAATAACCATAACTTTCCACAAAAGCACCCAGCTTGTCGGTCAGCGCATAGTCCACACCCACCATATAAAAAGGGGTCATTTCATAAGAGCCTGGCGGGGGTGTCATGCTTGAAATTAAATCTAAAGCGTAATCAAAGTCTGCACCTACGTTGTAACAGATATTCATACGGCTACTGAGCGCATTCTGGGCGATAAGGCGATAGCTCATACCGAGTTTTTCTAACTGATAAAGCTCTGAAGCCACTTTGGGTAAAAAGAACTCTGCTAAAACTGAAAGTTCGGGTACAATGCCTTTGTTTTTGGCCAAATTAGCCTTTACGCCCAGACGAAGCGGTTGCAAGCCGGCATCAGTCTTGACGGTACTTGCACCAAATTGGCTCTGAGCATAGCCCAAATCGCTGGTTAGGCGCAGTTCAAGCCGTTCATGTACGGCAAAACGCAGCAATAAAGAGCTTAATGTTACAAAACGGGTGCGAATCCGGATACCTACCGCCGGCTCATCGGTACTCCACTCATCGTTGTACCCCAGTTCTAACTGCAAGGAGCGCGTAGGAATGATAAAAGGCGATTCAGCAATACCCGGACGGTCAGTAGAAAACTCTAACGCCTCGGTTCTGCCTAAGCTATCGCTATTCTGTTGGGCAGTAGCCAAACTTATGATGCCCACTGTGAGCATAAAGAGTAAACCTAAAATTTTGCAATTCAACATAGAAAAACTAATTTATGAATATTTTGAAGCCTTGTAACCGAGAAACCCTAATCAATTTCTTACATCATTGCCCCAGTTAAGTTTAGCTCGGAGCGTTTTAAGAAAGCTCTCATTGCTAAGACGCACCAATTTGGCCGTAAAATCGCATTTACGAACAGCCATTTGTACAGTCGCATCTACTTTACGCGAGCGTGAATCCAACGAGATGAGAAAGTTACGGCTTCTGCCTTCTATTTCAAAGGCAATAACACTTTTGTCCGATACGACTAATGGTCGCACATTTAAATTATGAGGGCTAACAGGGGCAATGATAAAATTACCAGAATCAGGAATGACTACAGGCCCGCCCACGCTCAGGCTGTATCCTGTAGAACCAGTAGGGGTTGCCACAATGAGGCCATCTGCCCAATAAGAATTAAGGTGTTCGCCATCTATATAGGTGTGCACAATAATCATGGACGAGGTATCGCGCTTCATAATAGCAAACTCATTAAGTGCAATATTAAGACCGTCAAATACATCTCTATTGATTTCAAGAGTCAGTAAGCTGCGTTCATCTATGCTATACATACCGTTCAGAACAGCCTCTAAATTGGCTTTAATCTGTTCCCGTGATGTAGTGGCTAAAAAGCCCAGACGGCCTGTGTTTACACCCAAGATAGGAATGTTCATATCTTGTACTAGAGTTACAGTTTCTAGCAAAGTGCCATCGCCGCCTACGCTGATAACTAAATCTACCCCCTCGAGGTCGGTTGGTTTATGAAAAACTCCCTCGTGGTTCACACGATGATTAATAGTTTCTAGGTGCAACTGAAAGTCAGAAGAAATAACAATAGGAATATTGTATTTTTCTATTTCAAAAAAAACTTGATTAATGAATGGCAATTTGGCCTCATCAAAAGTTTTGCTATGTATGGCTATGCGTTTCAAGGGAATAGAGATTTGACTTAGTGGCTTTTAGAATAACAATTTACTCGGTTCTGCTCAACGAAATCGTAGAAACTTCTATGACTTCAGAGCCCAGTATGGGGTCTTTGCTCTTAATGGATTGTTTAAGACGAAGTGTTTTAAGGTCTAGGCTTTCTATTTGATACAAGCCCTTAGCGGGGTCGTTGTCTAGCGTGAGGGTTTTACCGTCTTCCGAAAGTTTCCATTTGCCATTAGCACGCATGAAACGGAAAGGTGGGTTGGCAGAATAATTACCGTCATTGCTGAAAGTAACGCGCACGTCGCTGATGGTTTTGTTGGAGTCAATGAGTGTGAGGCCACGTAGTGTGTAAGTGTAGGTCCATCGGTTACCGTCCCAAACTTTGTATTGCAGGAACTCTTGGGGTGAGTTAGGGCCTGTCTCTTCTTTTTTGCAGCCCAGAAAGACTAAAAACAATGTACAAAACACTAAAAAGGTTAATTTAGAGGCATTCATAGGCAAATAGTTAGATTTTTGTAATCCGAAAGTTATACATTTTTTTGATAAGACGGAATCATAAAAAATTAGTTTAAAGAGGGCCATAAGGGTTTGAATATATTATAACTTTGATTATCAGTAATTTAATTTAAAATTTTTGATAAAAAAAATGTAATGACTTAGATTGAACAGTTGTGTGTGATTTTAAAAAAGAGCCACAAGTAAATAGTGGAAACATCAACCATTGCCTACCTTGCATGACTATTTACAAAAAATTTTAAAAATAAATTTGGTGCTTACTTTTTTATTAACTGGTGAGTTCACAGAACGCTATTTTAACCCGCCAAAACAGTTCTTTCTTATCCTTAACCAACTACGAAAAACTTTTTATAACTTTACGCTGCAAACGTTCTTTGATAAAAATAGTCTGGATTAAGATTTATAGGATTTTAAGATTCGTAGGATTAAAAAACATCATGGCAATCCTTTCCTCCTGAAAATCAGGGTTCAGACAATTAGCACGGCGCTAGAAACCTAGACCTACAAACAGGTAGGTGGGTAAGCATAAACCCAATAAGAATCATGTATGGTGTTACGAAGTAGCAAACTTTTATCCCAAACCCTTAAGTATCGATATTTTATTATGAAAAAACTATCTTTTGTTATTTTATTAACATTGTCAACAATTCAGTTGTACAGTCAAGTTCTATTTGTTGATTATTACCGTGGTTATACTCCAAAACGCTTTATGAAATATCATAAATTTCTCAAAAAAGAACTTTATAGAGCTACTAAAATCAATTTAACTTTCCCATTCTACACTGTTTGGCTTCAGGATACAGTGTTTATTGATAACGCAGAGATACCTCTTAGAGAATGGGCTTATTATGTTGATGATACTTTATCACAACCTATTTCAATGGATTTACTTGAGACCTTTAACTACAACATAGAACCTGTCTATAATTCAAAGGACAAGGGAAAATTCTTTGAATTGATAAACAACTCACCTCTTTTGTCAGAATATGGACAGCGACAAAAATTTAATATCCCCATGGTCTTTGTTACCCCAGATGATATCAGGGGATACGCAGACTATTTGCATATTGACAATCATGAATGGGATAGCTTGATAAAGAGGAAAGGAAATGTTATTCGCCACTATTTTGTAGAAAACTTTGAACTGCTAACACTAGATGATTACTTATTTGCGTTAAAAAAATATGAAAACATATCGCCAAGTGTAAGAATTACTGACTGTATTCCAGATGATATACCAGTGCCTATCGCCCATTACAATAATTGCCCTAAAGGTGCAAGAATAATTGGGCTAAGAAATAATGCCAGCGAGATAGTTCTTTATAACGAAGAACCTTATGTAGTTTATAAGGTTACAGATACAGAAATTTTTATTTCTAAATTCCGCAAACCCGACTATCACATAGGCTTTAGACTGAAATGCAGGCTTACAAAACGACAGCCTTAGCGCCTACCTAGAAATCTACCAAGACCAAAAACTAGTAGCCCGCCAAAATATTTCTTCATTTCCTGACCACCCCAAGCGACAAAAAGTTGTATCTTTGTCTTTGAAAAGAAACAAGGGCTATGATTATTGCGAATCCGATTTACGATGTGGTGTTTAAACGCTTGATGGAAAATGAGCGCGTGGCTAAGTTTTTTATTGGCACACTGCTAGACCAGCACATAGAAACACTAGAGATAAAGCCCCAAGAATACA
>JAAFJX010000057.1 GCA_013299045.1 Cytophagales bacterium
TATTTGGGCGCAAAGAGCGAAAATTACGCAAAGAACTAGCCGAAAAGAAAAAAGAACTGAAAGAGAAAGAGCAAGCACTTAATGAACAAAAACAAGCGCTTAGTGAACAAAAGCAAGCACTTAGTGAAAAAGACCAAGCGCTTAGTGAAAAAGACAAACTCATAGAGGAGCTTTTGCGTAAACTGAACGAGAAGAAGTAAGGCTCGTTGCTCTAACGCGCCTATTTTGATGACCTTTCTACCGCGCTCATGCTCGAACCCATCGCGAAAGCCATACAAGAAAACCACTACGACCCTTTTGGTCTGAACCTGAAGGGCCTAGAAACGCAAGGGGACTTCCGCTGGCTCTACAACGCCCAAAACGAACTAGAAACCCTGCATGAGCTAGACCTCTACGAAACGCCTTTCCGTTCCTACGACGCACAACTAGGGCGTTTCCACCAAGCAGACCCACTCGCCCCCCTTTACGACGGCATCAGCCCCTACCAATACGCCTACAACAACCCTATCAGTTTTAATGACCCCATGGGGCTGGAAGCGGAGGTGAGTCCGAGCGTAGTGCCGAGTACTACTTCTGGGGCCGCACCAGTAGCTAATGAAGTGAAAGCAGAAGTTAAAAGCGACGACCTACCCGATGCCCCCATGCTCGAACCCATCAAAGAAATGCCTACACTCGCCAGCGCAGGGCCTAACGTAGAGATGACTTTAGAAAAGATGCCTGTTCCAGAGCAGCCTGAGGGTGATGATGGGGGCGGCAACGAAAGCGGCGCTGTTGCAGAAGAAAATAGCATTGAACATCAGCTTAATGCGGCGAAAAGCTGGGGGAATGGGGGTGGAAATAATAATTTTCAAACACCAGACCAGCCTGCACCTCAAAAAAGGCTTTGGATTATTGCATCGCCCATGACCACCCTCCATGGAGTAGATTTGAGCGATAAAGCAGTTGATATAATTGCCTATAAGCTAGAGTTTAGAATTGAAACGTTGGCACATAATGGAAATCTCGCTACTGTAGAGGCCATTACGGTAAATGAAAATATCATCATGTTTGAATCTAAGAGCGAGCAGCAAGGAAAAAGAAAGGCCAATGCTTTTGTAAAAGAGGCCATTTACACGCTGATTCGTACTGATTACAACGACAGATTGGATGACAAAGAGTCGTTTAATCCTGAACCACTCCTTCCTGTGAACCAACCAAACGGCAAACTGGTAAAAATATCTAAAGGTGTTCTCATACATCCTTCAATGGGTTCAGACCACATGATTGGCTGCAAAAGCCTTGTCAAGCTAGCCGATGCTAATATCATTACTATTAACGGCACATCGCACCTAAATCCCACAGGGGACTTTAGACAGCAAACCAGTCATGAAGCGTTTGATGCTATACACGACTTAGCTACTAAACATGGAACTACCACTACTTATCTCAAAATAAAATAAAGCCATGAAAAAAAGTCTCACAACCATCATTCTACTTTTGTACGGAATAAACACCTATGCGCAAGATATCACCGATTCGGTGTCCAATTTGCTTTGCGGAAAATTGTACAAAAGACATATACTTAGGTCGGTGGGTTATCCTCAACATCACACAAAGGATAGCACAGAAATTCTAATTTTCAGAGAAGCGATGTGCGATTTTGAAGTAACTAAAGCAGGCGAAAGAGCAAAAGATTTGTATAAATTTGATACCTGCGGAAGTAGACTGCTCAGTGACACGACCACTAGTTTACCCAAACGAGGAAACGAAAATTTTCATATCTCAGATAAATCCATTGTCTATAGAAAGAATCGCACCTACAGGATAATTGCCGCCAACCCCTATCCTATATTTGAAATGACTAGCTTAAATACGGGCGATGTTTATACTTTTGAAATTGCACATCTGGACGATGACCTTTTTATCATAGTGGAATGTGATACAAAATGTCGTAGGTATTCTTTTTATTATTCTATCCGCGATGATATTCCATTCAAGGAGGCTTATTTTGGCGCATCATGCCCAGATTCTTGCTGCATAGTCTATTACATAACCGAATATTTTAAGAAAAAGAACTTACCTTTTAGAGTTAGGAACTAACCCTAGTTCTCTTGAATAATGACCTACCAATACGCCTACAACAACCCTATCAGTTTTAATGACCCCATGGGGCTGGAAGCGGAGGTGAGTCCGAGCGTAGTGCCGAGTACTACTTCTGGGGCCGCACCAGTAGCTAATGAAGTGAAAGAAGAAGATAAGACAGTAAGTGTTTTTAGACGGATATGGAACTGGCTGACAGGTAAAGGGCCTCAATGTTCTAATTTAGAATCAAAAGTTGAGCATAAGTTTGACAAGCAAAGTGAGAGTACAGGTGAGAACAAAGGAACACCTCCAACTGCAGGCCATAAAGAAAGCAAACATGATTACTCTGGTATGGGGCATGTGCCTGGCGGTGGAGGGGGGGCAAATAACAACGCAGAAGATAGTAAATTTGTTGGTAGTTTTGCATTTGTAAATGCGTCTCATTCACCTAATGGTGGTGCTTGGGAGCATACGAAAAAGTGGGACGATGCTGCCATTAAAGGTTTTGGTGAATTTATTGAGGATATGGGAAATATGGTTTATGAACTACGAAAATACAAAGTATCAAAAATTACAGATACACGTATAACTGATTTTGAAACGCTTAAACTTCAAAGATTAAGATATTCAAACCATCTTAGCATATCAAAGCACCATTATATAAATACACCTCTTCAGTGCAGCCAGAGTGTTGTTTTGCTGCTGCTGATTTATTCAAGAGCTAATGGGCTACCGGTTTGCCTTAAGAGAATTAATTCTAGTGGCAGAATTGTAGTCTATGATTCCAAACTGCATAGTGCTGCTCATATGCTTGAAGCCGCCAGGGTCTTTAGCCCAAAAGATTTAAGAAATAGCAGCTTTGGGAATACTATAAGCATGGATACGGGTACAGAATTGAAAAATGGGCTACTTTGTCTTTCTACAGGACATGCAGCAATATATTGCTATAGCGATGTTGTAGGAGGTTATCTATTCTTGCAAGGCTCTGGGACAATCAAAAGTACCGGTGCTACTTTTACTCTACCTAGCTTGAATCGTCCACCAGAAACACATAGAGATTATATTTTTCAATTTAATTTTAAAAAGTGGTAAATAAAGATACAGCATACCAAACATGCCTTTGAATATGAGATATTTATTTTTGATGATTATTTTAATTCTATCAGAAGTTAGCTGTAGTTCTTATCATACTCATTGTACACGAAAAACTGATACACTTAGTATATTTAATTTCCTCGATAAGAACAGCTTAGATGGTTATTACTCTATAGCTTTACACGATAGAGCGCTCTTTATATTAACCAGAGACACATTATTTGAAATAAACCTTATCCAAAAAAGCGTAATAAATAAACAATGTATCATTCAAGCCTCTAATCTGAGCCTTGAATACTTGGCTTTAGCTGTTAATAAGGATAGTATTATAACATTTCATTTTTGTAAAGATGAACAAGAAGAGTATGTACTAAATTGTTCCTTGTTTTTGAATAAAGAACTCATCAAAATTTCATCTTTTTCTAAAAAAATTGATGATAACGAATATTTTTTGACTCAAGCAGTTTTCTTTAAACCTAAATTTATAATTAGTATGGATGAAAAGGAACTCAATCTGATGCAAGAGGCTAGCGTAGAAAATAGGCTTGACCCCACAAAAATACTCATTAACGCTAAATACGAAGATAGTGGACTTAGTGATACAGCTTCATTTTTGTATCAAACAGGCGCTTATGATTACACAAATCGGATGCGCTACAGTTTTGATTACCGCACGAGCTATAACAATCTTAGCCAAATCATTGAAATACAAATTGATACTATAAAGTTAGATGTAACTACAGATAGTTTATTTTGTTATACAGAAACTGACTATTTAGCTGCCTATGGAAAACTTTGTATCCTTCAGGAGAAGAAAGTCCCGAATGAAAAATTGGTATATATCTACGATTTACTAGATTATACAGAAAAAAAGCGCTTATTCAAGCCCATAAAGCATAAAACTGCATATTCTTGGTATCATCACAAACCCTTTTTGGGTCGCAATTTCATTTTGTATTGGGATACGGAAAAAAATATGATTTATCTTGAGTATTTTCAAAATGAATAGTCAAATAATCGCTATGAAAACTATTTTAATCCTTAGACTCAATAGATAAATGCAATATTTAGGGGAAATGCCTACACTCGCCAGCGCAGGGCCTAACGTAGAGATGACTTTAGAAAAGATGCCTGTTGCAGAGCAGTCTGAGGGTGATGATGAGGGTGGCAACGAAAGCGGTGTACAACTTTTTGATTCGCCGCGAAACTACGAAAAGCATGGTCAGATATACGTACATAAGGCTGGTGCGGCCGATTACAATGAAACGGTCAATAAG
>JAAFJX010000021.1 GCA_013299045.1 Cytophagales bacterium
CGAAGAAGTGATGAACTTGACGTTGGACAATACGGAACTCGTCGTGATGTCCGCTTGCGAAACAGGCTTAGGCGATATACAGGCGGGCGAGGGCGTTTTTGGTTTGCAACGCGCTTTTCAGCAAGCGGGCGCAAAGTCCGTGCTGATGAGCCTCTGGAAAGTGGACGACGAGGCCACACAAACCCTGATGACCGAGTTTTACACAGCCCTACTCAAAGGCCAAAGCAAGCGCCAAGCCTTCAAAACAGCCCAGATGAACCTCAAAAAGCGCTTCCCAGAGCCATATTACTGGGGTGCTTTTGTGATGGTGGGGGAATAACTGACAATAAACAGTACATTTCTTAAAATACGAGCAACTTGTTTTTCTTTACGACTTTGCGTAAAACTATTTGATTGGCTTTGTGGTATGGCAAATCTACACACCGATAAGATTGAATACTTAGTCGCCCCTTAAAATATATCTAAGATATTTATTATCAGTAAATTAAATAAACATTTCATTTTCAAAATATCTTAGTTTTTAGCCTATTTTGTCGAACAACTGGCAAAATTGTAAGAACTACTCGCGGTCTGCCATGCCTCGCGTCAGACAAAAGCGAATGGCTAAAAGGTCAGAGAATGAGATTTTCTGTGTAACTCTGTTTTGCGAGAGAATGAATCAAAGAAAAAGTTTCAATGGCAATATGTCTCTAACGCGAGGCTCTATTTCGCAGTAGGCTTGTTATCTTTACCCAAAAACAATGTAGAGAATAAGACCTACCGTGCCTCCTACTATGGTGCCGTTCATGCGGATATATTGTAAATCACGGCCTATTTCTAGCTCAATTTTATGGCCAATGTCAGGCCATTCGGCTACAGTCTTGCTTATATGTTGGGCTATTGTTTCGCGATTTTCGCGATAAATTCGTATAATTTCTTGCGCTGCACGCTGGTTGATGCTCAAGCGTAAATCTGTTCCGTTTTTTATTTTGGAAGCAATACCTAAAAAAGCCTTTTTTATCTGAAAGCGTATGTTAGAGTCTGGTTCGTTCAGGTCTGCCAGAATAAAGTTCTGTACTTCCTCCCAAAGGTTTGAGGTGTATTGCTTAAAGGTCTTGTGTTCCAACAAACCTTTTTTAATTTCTAGTGCTTTGGCCTGATAACTTTCAGAATTGCCCAAATCGGCAATAAAATTATTGACAATAGTATCTAACTCATACCTAAAAGCGTGTTGTTTGTTGCTGCGTATGTCCGAAAGGAGTTTTTCAAGCGTATCAATAATCCGTTTTGCAATTTGTTTGCCTATAAAAGCAGGCATAAAAGCGGGCGCATTGTCAGTAATCTGTTTTTCCATCCACTCTTCATTTTCAGCAATATAAGCGGAGGCCAAATCAATAACTGATGTGAGTAACTCTTGGTGTTTGCGCTCTTGGCTAAGGTGGCTCAGAATGTTGGCTACCTCTTTGGTAAGGTCAAAATTAGTAACTAAGGCTTCTGCTTTAGAGGCAACTAGTGTGTTGATTCGTGCGGAATCCACGGTGGCGAGTAAGTCTGGAATAAACCTAAGAATTTCTTGGGTAGCCTGGTCTGCATTATTTTCGTCGGCAAACCAGTCAGCTACTTTGCTGCTGAGGTCTATTTTGTCCAATTCGCGCTTGAGGCTTTCTTCTGGCAAAAAGTTAGAGATAACAAAGTCTGAAAGATTGCTGGCTATCTTTTGTTGTTTACCGACAATAATGTTTGTATGTGGTATTGGTATGCCCATTGGGTGCTTAAAAAGCGCCACTACAGCGAACCAGTCTGCTAATGCTCCTACCATGGCTGCTTCCGCAAAGGCTTTCAAATAGGCAAACCAAGTAAACTGCGGCTCAAAAAAGTGGGCTATCAGAAACAGCGCCGCCATAGCCAAAAGCAAAAGTAAAGCCCATAGTTTAATTCTGTTCAAACGCGCTTGCCGTTCTGCTCTGCTTCTTTTGCGCGTGATATCGGCTTCATTTGTAGCCGTTGTTATAGGTGCTGATTCGTTATTCATAAAGACTCAAACGCATTTATGGTGCAAAAGTAGTAAATTGGCAGTTATTTTTCAGAAAAATGTAATCAGAATTTTAACTTCAAAAAACTGCAAATAGAATGGCTTTATGCTCATTGACAATCATACGTAGTCTTCCCTAAAACGTCAATAAACATAAGCTAGATTCAGGAAAATCGTTTAGCCCTCTTAGGAATATCTGGCGGCTTTTGATACCTTGTTTTTTGAGAACCGATAAGTTTTGAAACAGATTTTGGCTAGGGCTTCCTAACTCCTACACGGAGCTTGGCACTTCTTGCACGGGGGTTCTGCTGGAGCTCTTCTGCTGAGGGTTGTTGTGCCTTTTTAACGAGCGGCTCAAATGGGCAGCGCGTATTACCGTAAATATCTTTAACGGCATCTTGTCCATCAAAATTTCCCTTACTGATATAGTTTTTTGCCAAACGGTCTTCTAAAGAATGATAAGAAAGCAGCACCAAACGGCCATTTGGCGCTAGCACTTCGGCGCTTTGAGCCAAAAATTCTTGAATAACGACCAGTTCTTCATTAACAGCAATGCGGAGGGCCTGAAAAACCTGAGCAAAATATTGAAAACTACTTCCACGCGGCGCATATTGATTTATAACATTTTTAAGCTGAGTAGTGGTTTCAATTTTTTGGTTCACACGTGCACTCGCCACAGCCTGTGCCAAAGTACGTGCATTACGAATTTCGCCGTACATACCAAAGATTTTGTGCAAATCAACCTCAGACGCATTCTGTATGAAATCTGCGGCGCTTTGCTTTTGATTTTGGTTCATGCGCATATCCAGAGGCCCCTCAAAACGTGTAGAAAACCCGCGCTTTGCTTCATTAATTTGGTGTGAAGAAACCCCGAAATCAGCCAGAATACCCTGCACTTTTTTAATACCATGAAACTTTAAATATTGCTTTAAGTGCCTGAAATTAGCTTCTATAAGCGTAAACTTGTCTGCTGCTATATCATGGCTATTCACTACTGCGTCTTGGTCTTGGTCAAAGGCGTATAAATGGCCTTTGTTCAAAGCCGCCACTATGAGCCGCGCATGACCTCCGCCGCCAAAGGTAGCATCTACATAAAGCCCGTCCGGGTCTGTTATGAGGGCTTCCAAGCATTCTTTGGCCATTACCGGCACATGGTATTCACTCATGAACTTTCTGAATTAATAGTCGGCAAGTGTACAAGGAAGCTGCGCAAGGGCTTTTTCTAATTGTGCATCGTTGGGTGCTACACCATGCCATTTGTGCGAACCCATCATAAAGTCCACGCCCTGTCCCATCTCGGTGTGCATGATATTAACCACTGGTTTACCTGCACCGCACAAGGATTGTGCTTTCCTAAGCATTTCTACAATACTTTCAAGGTCATTGCCTTGTTCACATACATTAACAATCCAGCCAAACGCACGCCATTTATCGGCTAGGTTGCCTAAGCTCAAAACGTTTTCTACGTCCCCGTCAATCTGACGGCCATTATAGTCTATCGTCAGAGTGAGATTGTCCACGCGCTGATGTGCCGCATACATGGCGGCTTCCCAAATCTGCCCTTCTTGCAGTTCGCCGTCGCCACTTAGCACAAAAATCTTTTGTGTGTCTGAGTTTAGCTTTTTGGCTTGTGCTGCACCAATAGCCACCGAAAGCCCTTGCCCCAAAGACCCTGAAGCCACACGCACACCTGGCAAGCCCTCATGGGTCGTTGGGTGGCCTTGCAAACGGCTGTTTATATGACGGAAGGTTTTTAATTCACTGACTTCAAAAAAACCAAAACGCGCCAGTGTACTGTACCAGACGGGTGAAATATGCCCATTGGAAAGAAAAAATAGGTCTTCGTTATGGCCACTCATATCAAAGTTTGTCCCGAAGTTCATAGTGCAGCCATAAAGCGCTACAAAAAACTCTACGCAACCGAGTGAGCCACCAGGGTGGCCAGAGGCCGCACCGTGTGTCATTCTCAGGATATCACGCCTAATTTGGGTGGCTGTTTGCTTGAGCGAGTAAAAATCAATTTTGCGCATCATGCCTATTGCTTTAATAAGGTTGGCCAAAGGATTTTGAAGGCACAAAAGTAGTTAGTTTTTTTGTAAAACGAACCAGCATATACCCAAATCAAAAATAAAAACTAAAAACATTGACGGACAATTGTCAAAATCTGAACTCTTCTTAAATTATTAACTTGAAAGCGAGCATTCTGAAATAGCTTTCTCTTGTTTTCATTTTTCGGAACAAAACAATTATCTTTGCCTGTTGTAAGTTGATAACCCAGCAGAAAACATGGCTAGAACCGAAACAATCCAAATTCCTTTGGGCTTTGAAGCACCTAATTTTGCCCTGCCCGATGCCGTAACAGGGAATATCATGCACCTAAGCGAGCTTTGCGGCAGCAAGGTTACTGTAGTTGTTTTTATGTGCAATCATTGTCCTTATGTACAGCATATCATTGCACCTTTGCTGCAAATAGCCCGCGACTTTAAACCCTGGGGCGTACACTTTATTGCTATCAATTCCAATGATGTAGCAACTTACCCAGCCGACTCACCCAGCAACATGAAGGCATGGGCACAAGAATTAAACTTCCCTTTTCCATATCTTTTTGACGAGAGCCAAGAAGTAGCTAAAGCCTATCAGGCAGCTTGTACGCCAGACTTTATGGTCTTCGATGCGAATAGAAAGTGCGTGTATAGAGGGCAGTTTGATGACTCACGCCCCAAAAGCAGCATTCCGCCTTCGGGAAAAGACCTCCGTTATTTGATAGAAAATATGCTCACTAACCGCGAACTGCCCAACTATCAGATTCCGAGCGTGGGCTGTAACATCAAATGGAAAGCCTAGCGGACTCTCTAGCAACGCGCTATTGTGTAATGAAATGCCATAATTTTTTATTTCAAAAGCTATGAAACTAAACCTCAAGAATCCGATTGCATTTTTTGACCTTGAAACCACCGGCATAGACATCATGCGCGACCGCATCGTTGAGATTGCCGTTATAAAGGTTATGCCAAACGGCGAAGAACTCCGCAAGCGTCATCTTATCAACCCTACCATACCTATTCCCTTGGAAGTGAGCGCTATACATGGCATTTACGACAAAGACGTTACAGATGCCCCCACTTTCAAGCAAATTGCCCGTTCTTTTGCCACTTTTCTTGAGGGTACAGACCTTTCTGGCTTTAATTTAGCGCGTTTTGATGTACCTCTGCTCGTAGAAGAATTCTTGAGAGCGGGTGTGGCTTTTGATGTCAGTAAGCGCCTTATTGTAGATGTCCAACGCATTTACCACATGATGGAGCCACGTACTTTGGCTGCAGCCTACCGTTTTTACTGTCGGCGGGAGCTCACCAACGCACACAGCGCGGAGGCTGACACTGAGGCTACTTACGAAGTTTTTAAAGCACAGTTGGCTTGTTATGAGAATACAGCACTCACCGACAAGGACGGCAATACTTACTACCCTATTAAAAACGACATGGAAGCTTTACACGAGCTAGGTATGTCCAATAAAGTAGATTTAGCAGGTAGAATGGTTTATAACGCGCACAAACAGCCTGTTTTTAACTTTGGTAAGTTTAAAGATAAACTGGTTACGGAGGTTTTGCAAAAAGAAGTGAATTACTACGATTGGATGATAAAAGGCGAGTTTCCATTGGATACGAAACAGAAATTGACTGAAATTAAACTCTCAATGGCTTTTCCTAAGAAGAATTAAGTTGTAACAAAAAGCCTCACTTTTGAGTATATAGGTTCTGAAAGCCCCGGCGAATCTGCCGAACTACCTTGTTTTAACGCCTTGTATCAAGCCACCTATACCATGAAAGACCGCATTATAGCGCTGTATCAACGTTTTGTTCGTGAGCATTCAGCACGCCCAAGTAGCCTAATGGAACTTTTACAAGACCAAGAGGATATTGCTGTAGCCGATTTTGAAGCCAATTTTTATGGCTTTGAGGACTTAGAAAATGCGATATGGCTAGCTTTTTTTGAAGAGACTCAAAGCCGTTTGCGCCGCGAGAGCGTTTATGAGGAGTATAGCGTCCGCGAAAAATTGCTAGCTTTTTATTATACGCTCATTGAAGTCCTCAAAGAAAATCGTAGCTATGTGGTAGCACTTCCTCATAGAAAAGGCTTAAGAGGTATTCTGGACAGGCCCTTCGCCATTATCCGTGAGCCAGCGCTCCATTATTTTGAAGAGCTTATGCAGCTAGGCAGCACCACGCAAGAAGTGCAAGAAAGGCGCATTGTTTCAAGGCAATATGCCAATTTGCTATGGCTAGAAACTGAATACATTTTGCAGTTTTGGCTACGCGACAAAAGCCCAGACTTTGAGCAAACAGACGCGGCTATTGAGAAGGCTGCCAATTTAGGCATGGACTTGCTCGGCAAAAATATTGTAGATTCTACCTTCGACTTTATAAAATTTGCCTTCCAGCGTAAATGAATTGAGTTTTTGGCGCTCAAAAAAAATTATAAAGAATTCTCTTGTTATGTTGCTTATTAAAAAAAAAATGCCTTTAATTGATGCACAATTAAGGTAGTCAGTCCTATTTTTTACTTTGCTACTGTTACATATCAAATTTCTTTTACCCCATCAAACATTGATTAGCGCAATATGAAAATCAATCGGATAAACACGCTCAACGGCCCAAATTACTGGTCTATTCGCCGCCATAAGCTGATTGTCATGGAGCTGGACTTACAAGAGCTCGAAGAGAAACCCACCAACAAAATAAATGGCTTTTTGGACAGACTAAAAGCGCTATTGCCCAATATGTATGAACATCGCTGCTCGGAGGGTGCTCCTGGAGGTTTTTATAAACGAGTGGAAGAAGGAACGTGGATGGGGCACGTGATTGAGCATATTGCGCTAGAAATTCAAACACTTGCTGGCATGGACTGTGGCTTTGGCCGCACGCGCACCACAGGCGAATATGGTGTTTATCATGTTGTTTTTGATTATCAGGAAGCTCGTGTAGGTGCTTATGCGGCGCGTGCAGCAGTTCGAATTGCCGAGGCGCTTGTTGAAGGTAGAGATTATAGCCAAGACCTCAAAGAGGATATTCAGGAAATGCGTGAAATGCGCGACAAAGTGCGTTTAGGCCCTAGCACAAGCGCGCTCGTCGAGGAAGCGCAGTCCCGTGGTATTCCTTGGATTCGCCTGAACCAATATTCTTTGGTACAACTTGGCTACGGCCAAAATCAAAAGCGCATTCAGGCTACTGTAGCAAGTACTACCAGTAACATTGCTGTAGAAATTGCCTGCGACAAGGAAGATACCAAAAATCTTTTAGAGTCCTATAACGTGCCAGTGCCACGTGGACGTATTGTAAGAAACGAGCGGCAACTCGCTGATACGCTAGACGACATTGGCTATCCTGTGGTGCTGAAGCCCATCAATGGAAACCATGGCAAGGGAGCAACCATCAACGTCAAAACCTTAGAAGAGGCCAAAGATGCTCTCCGAATTGCACAAAAATATTCTACATCGGTGGTTGTTGAACGTTTTGTACATGGGCACGACTACCGTTTGCTCGTCATTAACTACCGTTTTGTGGCGGCAGCTCTGCGCACACCCGCTGCTGTTACTGGCGATGGCGTAAGCAGTATCAGGCAGTTGGTAGATGCCGTCAATAGAGACCCGCGCCGTGGTTTAGGGCACGAAAACGTTCTGACCGAAATTAAAATAGACGACCATAGCCTAGCCATTCTTGCAGAAAAAGAACTTACCACGGACAGTATTCTTCCAGCAGGTGAAGTCCTTTACCTCAAAAAAACAGCTAACTTGAGTACAGGAGGCACTTCTACAGACGTTACAGACATTGCACACCCCTATAACGTCTTTATGGCTGAGCGTATTGCACGCATTGTGGGCTTAGACATTTGTGGTATAGACCTTATGACCTCTGATATCAGCCTACCTGTAACAGAAACGGGCGGTTGTGTGCTGGAAGTCAATGCCGCACCAGGCTTTAGAATGCACACCGCGCCCACGGTTGGGCTACCGCGCAATGTGGCTGAGCCAGTGATAGATATGCTCTTTCCGCCAGGAACACCAAGTCGTATTCCTATTATAGCCGTAACAGGAACAAACGGCAAAACAACCACAACACGCTTGACGGCACATTTAGCGCGGTCAGTAGGCTATAAAGTGGGTTTTACAACCTCAGACGGCATTTATATTCAAAACAGAATGCTTGAAGAGGGCGACTGCACAGGGCCACGCAGCACTGAGTTTGTCCTTAAAGACCCAACAGTCAATTTTGCCGTTTTGGAATGTGCCAGAGGCGGTTTGTTGAAAGGTGGGCTTGGCTACCACTATTGCAATGTGGCTATTGTTACGAACGTTGCCGCAGACCATTTAGGTATGCAGGGCATCAATACGCTTGAAGACATGGCACGTGTCAAGTCAGTCATTGCCGAAACCGTATTGCCAGATGGCTATGCCATTCTAAATGCAGATGACCAGCTCGTTTATGATATGCGGAATAAACTTTCATGCAAGATTGGGCTTTACAGCGTTGCTGATAATAATCCAAGAATCGTATCGCATTGTAAAAATGGGGGTATGGCTTGTGTGGTGGACGACGGTTACGTAACAATATGCAAAGGCGAATGGAAAATCCGCGTTGAGAAGGTTACTAATATTCCGCTTACGTTTGGCGGAAAAGCCCTTTTTAATGTGTACAACGTATTGCCATCGGTATTAGCGGGTTTTGTGCAAGGATTTAAAGTAGAGGATATTCGTGAGGCCTTGCTTACTTTTATCCCATCGCCAGCCCAAACACCTGGCCGCATGAATCTGTTTAACTTCAGAAACCTGACTGTTATGCTAGATTATGCTCACAATGCAGCTGGTTTTCAGGCTATTAAGGGCTTTGTAGAAAAATTTGATGCGGTCAAGAAAGTAGGTATAGTGGCAGGTGTAGGCGATAGACGCGACGAAGACACTGTGGCTTTGGGTGTACTTTCTGCCCAAATGTTTGATGAAATTATTATTCGTCAAGACCGCAATTTGCGAGGACGCACTGCCGAAGAAATCATTGATTTGATTACCTCGGGCATCAAGCAAGAAAATCCAAGCAGGAAGTACACGGTCATTCCTGAAGAAAGTGAAGCCATTTTACATGGGATAAAAAAAGCTGAAAAGGGCTCACTCTTAGTCATTTGCAGCGATGTTGTGCCACGTGCTTTGGCACTTGTTCGTAAACTCAAAGAGGACGAAGATTCCAGAGAATGACTGGAAAAAAGTATTTGAATACAACCGAATGGGCATTTTGAACATTTTTTTTCAGTTCAGATGCCCATTCGCATTTAGCTCAGGTGCTAATGGCCGTATTTTTGAGCGCCTATCAAGAAAAACTATGAAATAAATTGGAAGAAAACAATCGAAAAGCACACACGGGGTTAAGGGCCGTGGCTTGCGGCATGGTTTTTTTGCACCATTGGGGCTTTATGGGCTTTCAGATAACGCAGGAGTTCTATGTTGGGGTGAGTATTTTTTTTACACTTAGCGCCTATCTGTTATGCAGAAGTTACTGGCCAAAATTTAAAGCCATTGAAGCTGACAACCATGTAAGATATGGCAGGTTTTTGAAGCACTATTTCCTGAGGCGATTCCTTCGTTTATGGCCAGTTTTCTTGCTTCTTTTGGGCTTTGGCTGGGCACAGGGTGGCAATTTTGCATGGCAGCATTTGTTTTTTATGCAAGGCCCCATTAAGCAGCAAATGCCGCAAGTGTGGTCTGTTGGGGTTGAATGCGTGTTTTATTGCTTTTTGCCCCTCTATTTTTGGATTCTGAAGCGCTACAATTATCCGGTTTTGGTAATACTCAATCTACTATTCATGGCCGCGGCTTGGTGGGTGTTATGTCCCGAAAAAAGTATGGATAAAAGCATTCTTTGGGCTGTTTATTCTTATTTTGGTCGTGCGCCCGAATTTTTGATTGGTATGGGTGCAGCCTTGTATGTAGAAAGTCTTGAACGTTATCGTTTTGAGCGCTTTGAGTACTGGTTAGTATTCCTTTTCGCGCTCATTGTTCTTTATTTAAGCTATTGTAACGAAGGCAGTTATGGCGCATATACAAGTGTCGGTTTTGGGGTACATGGACTCTTACTGCCATGCTGTGTGGCGGCTTTCTTGGTGGCTTGCGAGTCTTCCAAGAGTCTGTTAAACAACTTGTTAAGCTCCACCCTTTTTCAATTTTTTGGTCGGATTTCATACAGCCTATTTTTATTGCACTATGGCTTCTTGGCCATGCTTTTGTTTAATATGCTAGAACAGAATATACTTTTGTTTTGTGTATCAGCATTTGCTTTGTCGGCACTTGCTCATTTTGCACTTGAGTCCTTTGTAGCGTGGGTAGTTGCTACGGTTTTCAAAATCAGAAGAAGCAGATAGTGGCAAAAAGTAGAGAGAAAAAGCCACCCAAAATATTGAGGGTGTTCCTAAAGCAGATAGAATATATCAATCAATTGATGTGCTTGTTCTTATGCCGGCTTTTTAAGGGATGACTACTTAACAAACAAAACTATTCCATGTTCAAAGCCTAGATTTACACAACTTAACATAAACCCAAAACACTTGGCACAAAGAATCGGATGTGCCCAAATAAAAAAACTACTCGTTCTGTAGTTTTTAGAGATAGCCTCGCGTTTAATTCGTCTATTTTTCTATTTTTCAAATTTTAAATGCTGCCTGTCTATTCATCTTTTATCCTGTTAGCTCTAAGGATTAAGAAGTTTTAACATAAAAAAAGCCATCTTTTTGGCTACTTTTAGCTAAATTTGTGCTCTAAAACAGCAAAAAAAGTATTGTTTTGCTGTCAAGAATCAAAGACAGGTCTATGTTTAGTATAAAAAAAGTGTGTTTTTTGAAGTCAGTTTTTGGTATAATCATACTTATCATGGCCTTAGCTGGCGGTGCAGTAGCACAAATACCAAACCTTCCTGGCGGTAAAACTCAGCCAATTCAGGCTGATTCTACTAAAAAAGTGGAAACTGAAACTGGCAACAAAACCAATGAGCCTGTTAAAACCACAGCCGATACCACTAAAGTAGGGAAAAGCAAGAAGGATAGCGTTTTTTATGGCCCCCATACCACCTTTTTTGTTTATGAGTCAGACCTGCTCTATGACGTAAAAGAAGAACATAGGCCAGATACCAGCATTTGGGCGCTTCATCGCTACAACGTGGTACAATCTCGTGCCAATACATGGCAAGACTTAGGTATTCTAGGAACTGCTGCTGCACCTATTTTTTATGATGCACCCACACAAATAGGCACGCGCAATGGGTATCGTGTGTATGAGCCTTATATGATACGCCTGCAAGACAGACCGTTTTATAATACACGTTCCCCATACACCTCTGTTTCCCTTTTGCAAGGGGGGCAGGGACGCGCCAAAATTAATGTGGATTTTGCCCGTAACGTTACGCCCAATGCTGGTTTTGCACTTTTCTACCAACGCCTGAGTTCCAATTTTGTAGTAGGCAAAACTTTCAGGCGCAATGACCCTATTCTTATTCATCAAACATTGGGTGCATCGGCACGAATTTTTGCCTTCAAAAACCGTTACAAAATGCTGGCTGGTCTAGTTTACCATGACCACAACGCAACAGAAACAGGAGGTTACACCATAGATAAAATTGAGGTAAAAACGCTCGATACCCTTTTTGAATTTGAAAACGCTGCCCTAGTACCGCGTTTACAGAATAACAAACACATACAAACGGGTTTTCAATGGCGGCTTTTTCACCAGCTTAGCCTCATTGGCAAAGGCATACAGCTCTACCACATAGCGGATTACACCACCCAAGAAAACACTTTTTATGAGCGCTCACCAGACGAGAACCGCCAATTTTACGATTCGGCTTACTTTCGCTCGGACAGAAAAAGTGCGTTTTATAGACACAAATGGCGGTGCTTAGACAACATTGCCGGCATAAAAGGGCGATTAGGAGGTTTTCAGTACCGTTTTTACCTAAGGAGCCGCAGTTATGACAACGACACCCGCCTGACCAAGCTGCCTAATGTGGTGCCGCAAACACCCACCGACACTCTCTTGACCAGACGCTTGCCTGCTGAATTTTTTGCAGGTGGCGGTTTGCGTTACGACCTCAACAATGAAAGTTACATACGCGCCGAGTTGGAGTATCTTTTAGCCAGAGATTATCGCCTAAACGTAGAACTGACTCACCCCAGAGCCTATTTACTCCTCAGGCAGCAGTCTTATAGCCCCGATGTCGTGCAGCAGCAGATGCTTGGCGTTTATTTTAAATGGGACAATGATTTCAAAAATCAGATAGCGACGCAGGTTGAGGGCGCATACAAGTTAAGTGTAGGCGGTTTTGACCTCAAGCCTATGCTCCGAGTGGCCAATGTAGCTAATTTGGTCTACTATGATAATGCTTTTCAGAGCCGCCAAGCTAACCGAGCGGTGCAGTTTGTGTCGGTGAGTTTAGAGGCCAAAAAACGCTATAAGCATTGGTACTTTGAGTTGCAAACGCGCTATACACGCCAAAGTGGTGCGGAAGTCTGGCGTGTGCCTGCACTACTTACAAACTTGCTGATTTATAGCGAGAAAAAATATTTCAATGACGTTGTATATGCGCAAATAGGTATAGACCTACACCATAAAACTGCCTACCGCGGCAACGCTTACAGTGTAGCTTTAGGGCAATTTGGCCTGCAAAATAATTACAACACCGCTGGCGTGGTTTTGATGGATGCTTTTATGAACTTCAAAATCAGTCGTTTTATTACTTTCTTCAAAATCAATAACTTAGGCCAAGATTTATTGAGCCCTGGCTACTTTGATACACCCTTTTATATGGGGCAACCACGCTCGATAGAAATAGGCATAAAATGGTTATTTTTTGATTGATAAACCAACCATATTCTGATACAGAACGTGCCTTCTATGAGAGCAAATATGTTTCAATAAGGCGCATAAGAGTTTCCAGATAATGCTGGTCGGTGTCATCAAAATCATTGAGTTTGTCGCTATCTATATCTAAAACAAGATGCACCTGCCCGTTTTGGAAAGCTGGTAGTACAATTTCGGACTGCGAACGCGCATCGCAGGCTATATGCCCCTCAAACAAATGAACATTAGGTACAAGCTGCACCTGCCCCGTGCTATAACAAGCCCCGCAGACACCGCGCCCAAAATTAATGCGTGTACAGGCCACAGAGCCTTGAAAAGGCCCCAAAACAAGGTTTTGAGCGGCTTCGTCTTTTAGATAAAAACCAACCCAAAAAAAGCCGAAAGTTTGTTTCAAAACTGCCGTGATATTCCCCAAGCTTGCCATTAGATTGTTTTCGCTCTGAATAAGGGCTTCTAACTGGGGCAGTAACTCGTTGTACTTATCTGCTTTGGTGGCGTTTTCAGAAATATTTAGCTGAAAGGACATAAATGCGTCTGTTAAAATTTAAGTATTTTTGAAGTAGACTATGCTTTTTTGAGCCAAGTTGGCCGCATAAAAAAAAATCAAGT
Organism: Cytophagales bacterium; assembly: GCA_013299045.1. Classification (GTDB taxonomy): domain Bacteria; phylum Bacteroidota; class Bacteroidia; order Cytophagales; family Bernardetiaceae; genus RDZD01. The sequence goes on from JAAFJX010000021.1 coordinate 13,512, forward strand.
GCTTAAATAAAAAGAGACCACTTTCTCAAGCAGCCTCTTTTTATTAAGCTATAAAGATAAGAAGCCTAATTATTTTGCAAACTTTTTGCTCAAATTGACACATATTGCTTTGATGGCATCGCGCATATTGTCATCATATTTACCTTTTTTAAGGTCGGTGAGCATATTCTTTTCATTTTTGTCCATATACTCATGGAAATCTGCCTCAAACTCGCGTACTCTTTCTACTGGCACGCTGTCCAAATAACCATTCGTAGAGGCAATAATGATAGCCACTTGGCTTTCCACTTTCATAGGCGAAAATTGCTTCTGCTTCAGGATTTCTGTATTGCGGCGACCACGGTCAATAACCATTTGTGTAGTTTTGTCCAAATCTGAACCAAATTTGGCAAAAGCTTCTAGTTCGCGGAATTGCGCTTGGTCTAGTTTGAGCGTACCGGCCACTTTTTTCATAGACTTGATTTGCGCAGACCCACCCACACGTGATACTGAAATACCAACGTTGATAGCAGGGCGCACACCAGAGTTAAAGAGATTGGTTTCCAGAAATATTTGGCCGTCCGTGATAGAGATAACATTTGTAGGAATATATGCCGATACGTCTCCCGCTTGAGTCTCAATGATGGGGAGAGCAGTTAATGAGCCACCGCCTTTGACAAGATGTTTTATAGAATCAGGCAGGTCATTCATATTTTTTGCTACTTCTAAGTCGCTATTGACTTTGGCAGCGCGCTCTAGCAAACGTGAGTGCAAGTAGAATACATCGCCAGGATAAGCCTCACGGCCTGGTGGGCGGCGCAACAACAAAGATACTTCGCGGTAAGCAACAGCTTGCTTAGAAAGGTCATCATACACCACCAATGCTGGGCGGCCTGTATCGCGGAAAAACTCACCGATAGCTGCACCCGTAAACGGGGCAAAAAACTGCATAGGTGCAGGCTCAGCAGCCGAAGCAGATACGACAACTGTATAAGCCATAGCTCCGTAGCGCTCTAATGAGCTCACAACGCCAGCCACTGTAGAGGCTTTTTGCCCAATGGCTACGTAAATGCAAAAAACTGGCTCACCGCGCTCATAGAACTCCTTTTGATTAATGATAGCGTCCAGAGCAACAGCTGTTTTACCAGTCTGACGGTCGCCGATAATCAACTCGCGCTGACCACGTCCGATTGGCACCATAGCATCAACAGACTTTAAGCCCGTCTGGAGAGGCTCTTTTACAGGCTCACGGAAGATAACACCAGGCGCTTTGCGCTCTATTGGCATTTCATAAAGCTCACCCGTAAGCGGGCCTTTGCCGTCAATGGGCTGACCGAGTGTGTTCACCACACGGCCAAGCATACCCTCGCCTACGCGCACGGAAGCAATTTGGCCAGTGCGTTTAACAGAATCTCCTTCACGAATGGCACTTGATTCCCCGAAAAGTACAGCGCCTACGTTGTCTTCTTCTAAGTTCAACACAATGCCTTTCATGCCATTGTAAAATTCTATCAACTCACCTGATTGTACTTTATTGAGTCCATAAATGCGTGCTACGCCGTCCCCCACTTGGAGAACCGTACCCACCTCTTCGAGTTCCGCTTCGGTCTTAAAACCAGAGAGTTGTTCGCGAAGAATGGCTGATACTTCATCGGGTCTTACCTGAGCCATTTCTATCAAATTTTATTACTGTAAAACAAGCGCTAAACGCCAATAAGCATTTTGCAGCGCAAAAGTAGTGGATATACGTTTACCAAACAAACGGATTTAGAAAAAAATATCGTGGTTTGTTAGAATAAACATGGGGCTACTCGGCGTGCCTAAGCCAGCACTCATCTGGTTGCATTATTTTTTAAAGACGAACAAACTCAAAACTGTTCAAAAATGAGAGTTAGGAATCTCTGTTTAGTTCTTTTTTGAAAAGATACATAAATCCAACCGAAGAACTCCTATATTTGTGCTTTGATGCGGAGTATGCTCAATACAAAAAATACTCTTGCCAAGTAAAAGATTTGGTCGGAAGCCAAGCAATGACGCAAACACAACGTATAGAAAAGTCGCGCATGAAGCCAAGTAGCCCAACACAGTGGCATTATAAAGTACTGCCAAACAGAGAAGATATTGAAGAACTAACCGCTAATCTGAATACAAGTCGTATTACATCAACGCTTTTGTGGCAGCGTGGTATTCGCACTTTTGAAGAAGCCAGAGTATTTTTTACACCCACCAAGCAGCATTTGCTCAATCCTTGGCTCATGAAGGGCATGGCAGAAGCCGTGGAGCGTGTGCAAAAAGCATTACAGCAACAAGAAAATATTATCATTTTAGGCGACTATGATGTAGACGGTACAACCGCTACTGCAGTGGCTTACGGGGTTCTGAAAGACCTAGGCGCACGGGTAACGGCCTATCAGCCTGAAAGACTTACTGAAGGTTATGGCATTACACGACGCGCCATTCAGGAAGCCTACCAAAAAGAAGTCAAGCTCATTATTTCGGTGGATTGCGGCATTAGCGCTGCCCTAATGGTAGATGAAGCAAAAGCACTTGGCATGGACTTCATAGTGGTAGACCACCACCTCCCCAATCCCGCTACAACACCTCAAGCTGCAATTATTCTAAATCCTAAGCAAGATACTTGTTTCTACCCTTATAAAGATTTGAGCGGCTGTGGTTTGGCTTTCAAGTTTATGCAGGCTATTTGTGAGCAACTGGGCGCAGATGAGTTTTTGTTAGACGAGCGGCTGGACTTGGTGGCGCTTAGCATAGCCGCCGATATTGTACCACTTACGGGTGAAAACCGCGTATTGTGTGCCTTGGGCTTAGAAAAACTTGCCCAGAGACCTAATTTAGGTATTAAAGCACTCATGCGCTCGGCCGGACAAGGCAAAACCATAGCCGTTAATGACCTTGTTTTTAAGCTATCGCCACTCATCAATGCGCCTGGCCGTATGGGTAGCGCCAAAGAAGCACTTGCCTTGCTTATGGCTAAAAGTTCGGAGGAGGCTGAAAAAATAGCCATGCGCTTGTTCAAAGTAAACCAAGACAGAAAAAATGCAGAAAGAGAGGTCTGTGAAGCGGCGTTTAAGCAAGCCTTGAATTATGCCAACTGTTCTGCCCTTGTGCTTTGCGACCCCAATTGGCATCGTGGCGTACTGGGTATAGTCGCTTCACGCTGTGTAGATAAGTTTCGCAAACCGACAATTGTTTTGGGTGGCGACGAGGGCATTCTCGTAGGTAGTGGCCGTACTTTGCCTAATTTGCCACTTTATGATGCGCTTGCTGACTGTTCTGAGTATCTGAACGGCTTTGGCGGCCATGCCTACGCGGCAGGCGTACAGCTTCAGCAAGACAAACTAGAAGACTTTAGAACAGCGTTTACCAAAAAGATTGAGTCCAGAGAATTTTTGGAAGACCTCTTGCGACCCAAATTGATTATTGATTTAGCCATTGATAGCGAAGAGCTAAAGCCGAAAACAATAAACGTTATTAATCGTATGGGGCCTTTTGGGCCTGATTTGATGCGGCCTGTGCTTTCTTGTGCCATCAATAAAGCCCTAGATGTTGCGGTTTTCAAGGGGCAACACTTGTGGGTCAAGGTGAAGCTGGCCGATACGGTTTTTGAGGCTATTGGTTTTGGCATGGCCGATTTGGCAGGAGTCGTTAGTCAGGGTATGTTTGAAATGGCCTTCAGTATTTCCGAAAGGCTAAACACGCAGCTAGACCTTAAAGGCATACGCCCATGCGCGCCCTAAGAAGTCATTTGGGAATTGTTATTAGTATTCTGCTTCCTTGGATTGGTTCACTAACCGCTGTTGGTGTTGTCATAAACCATGCAAACGCTGTTCAGAACTTGGTGGGGCTAGAGCTATTGCTTTTAGGTCTTTTGGCTGTTATTTGCATCAGTATTGGTCTTTTGCCAAATACCTTGTTAATAATACTGGGTGGAGTGCTTTTTGGCTGGCGCTTTGCAGGCGCTATGGCTTTTATTTATGCTTTTGCTTTGCTTCTGGGCTATGAAATATCGCGCTTTTGGCGGCCAGAAGAAGCCTTAGAGATGCTAAATGGCCAAAGCCCTAAAGTTCGTGGTTTGGTAGCACGTATTCGTCAGAAAGGTTTCTGGGTATTATTCTGGGGTAGAATGACTCCAATTCTGCCCTTTATGAGTATGAATATGCTTTACAAAAGTTTAAATGTCAGTAGGCCGTCATTTTTTGTAAGCGGCATGCTGGCCTTACAACCAAGAATGTTTTTGCTCTTATGGATAACTCAAGATTTAAAAACAACCGAGTTTTATGCAACAGCACAACAAAAAGCGTTGCCTTATATGCTCATTATGGGCGCAGTCTCATGTGGCGCTTTGCTGTATCAGCTGGGAGGCAAGCGCCAGTTTTTAAAAAATGATGAGTTCAACAATGAATAGCTTTTGCTTTGATTTGCTCTCTTACAAAATATTCTTGCAGAGCAAATCTCACCCTCTGAATTTGAGCTACTCGCTTTTGTCTGAGCTGCTTGCTTGCCCGAAGAAGCATTCTTGACGAATCATTTTTCAACGAAAATTTGAGCCCCAAAAAAAACACCTACGCGCCTACTTTTTAGGTAAAAGCGCATGGGCGTTTTTCTTTTATCAAAACCACTGGAGTGCCTTATCTCACTAAAACGGTTGGTGCACCAGAGCGTATTTCTTCGTTGGCAAAATCTGCAAATTTTTCAAAATTTTCAATAAAAGCCTTAGCCAGCGCTTGTGCCTGTTGGTCATAAGCAGCGCCGTTAGCCCATGTGCTACGCGGGTTAAGTATTTCGGCAGGTACATTTGGGCAACTCGTAGGCATTTGCATACCAAAAACTGGGTGTTTCTCAAAAGTTACCTTAGTGAGGTCGCCATTAAGTGCAGCGGTTATCATGGCGCGTGTATAAGGGAGCTTCATGCGTGAACCGACTCCATAAGCACCACCTGTCCAGCCGGTATTGATGAGCCATACATTGACGTTGTATTTGCGCATTTTTTCGCCGAGCATGGTCGCGTATTTGGTGGGGTGGAGCGGCAAAAACGCCTGACCAAAACAAGCAGAAAACGTTGTTTGCGGTTCTGTTATGCCCATTTCAGTTCCAGCGACTTTAGCTGTATAGCCCGATACAAAATGATACATGGCTTGGCCACTGTTCAGTTTGGAAATTGGAGGCAAAATGCCGTAAGCATCGCAAGTAAGGAAAAAAATGTTCTGAGGAACACCACCGAACGAAGGCTCAAGAGCGTTGTCTATGTAGTCAATCGGATAAGCAGAACGGGTGTTCTCGGTAACGGAGTTGTTTTTGTAATCAATCGTGCGTGTTCCTTCAATAAAGCAGGTATTTTCAACGAGCGTCCCGAATTTGATAGCGTCCCAAATTTGTGGTTCTTTTTCACGTGTGAGGTCAATGACCTTTGCATAACAACCACCCTCAAAATTAAAGACGGAGTCATCAGCCCAGCCATGCTCATCATCGCCAATTAGGCCACGGTTGGGGTCAGCCGATAGGGTTGTTTTTCCTGTACCGGATAGGCCAAAGAAAACAGCCGTATCGCCTTTGCTACCTACATTGGCGCTGCAGTGCATGGAAAGAACATTGCGTTCTTGCGGCAAAATGTAGTTAAGTATAGAAAAAATACTCTTTTTCATTTCGCCTGTGTAGGCAGTACCACCAATCAGAATAATTTTTTTACTGAAATTAACGGCCACAAAATTACCCTGCCTAGTGCCGTCCACTTGTGGGTCTGCAAAAAAATCAGGGTTTTGTATAATTGTAAATTCTGGTATGTGGTTTTTTATTTCTTGTTCGGTTGGTCTTAAAAATAGGTGATGACAGAACAGGTTGTGCCATGCAGTTACATTCACGACGCGCAGATTGAGTCTATAATTGGGGTCTGCACAGGCATAGGCATCACGGACATAAAGGGTTTTGCCTTTGTAAGAAGCAATCATTTTGTTGTACAATCCGTCAAAATGTTCATTGCTCATGGGTATATTCACGCTGCCCCACCACACTGTATTTTCAGTTTTACTGTCCTTGACCACAAAGCGGTCTTTGGGTGAGCGTCCCGTAAATTTACCAGTTTGGCACATAAGCGCTCCTGTATCAGTGAGCACCCCCTCGCCATTGCGGATAGCTGTTTCTACAAGCTCAGCCGGTTTCATATTCCAAAATACCTTTTCAGCATCTGAAATACCCAAGTCCATTAAAGAAGAACGCTCTGATTTAATACCTATTTCTTGCATTGCGTTTAGATAAAGGGTAATGGCCAAGCAAAGCGGCCAATTTGCGAATAAATCAATGATAAATATAAAGCCAGACTATATACACCAAGGAATTGGGCAATAGTGGTGCTGCTTTTCAGGCGCAAATATAGTATTTTCTGGTTGTTCTTTGAAAAATATCTCAAAAATTTCGTGTGGTGATCGCCTTGTGGTTTGATGTTTATTGAATTTAAATATTTGATAATGAATATTTTACAAGAAACGCTTTATTTATCTCTTTTTAAAAAAATAGCCTGAAGCCCTTCTCGCCAATTTTTGGAAAGTGCGTGGGCATAGTTGGCCAATATTCTAGTAATTTTTTTAATTGTTTTTTGGAAAGGCTTTATCCCAAAGAACGAATGAAAAACGTCTAACCAACGCCTTTGCATTCAAAAAGCGCCCACCACCAAACCGACAATATGTGAGTGCTGTTTAGCTTTGGTTTTCTAAATCATTCAAATAATTGTATAAGAACAAGAAGCCTTCTTCTTTGGTTTCTGTAACAATACCATGTTGCTTAAATATTTCTACAGCGTCTTGGGCTTCTATCTGGCCTTTTTGATAAAGTTGGGTAGAAAGTTCTATCAGGCACTTTCGGTGTTTTTCTAAAAGCTGATTGGTTTCTGCCACCAAGCGCAGCAGCAATTTTTCAACAACAGCATCAGTAACTGTGTTATCAAAGCTATAGGGAGGGTCTAGTGTATAACAAGCCTGAAAGTCTTCGTCAAAACCATAGCGTCTGATGTAATCAATCGCCAAAAAGGTGCAAGATTCGCGGTCTGCCGAGCGACCTACAGTTGCGTTTGCAGCCCCAAAAATAAGCTCTTCTGCCAAACCACCTGCCAAATAAATTTTGATTTTATGCAGCAAAATTTGCTTAGTTTGATAGATAACGTGCGGAAACGTAAAACCACCTACATAGTTTGAAGCCACTTTAGATTTCAGTTGAAGCGGCGGCATTCCGAATAAAACCGCATAAACGAGCGCATGACCAGCCTCGTGGACGGACACGTTAGCAACCATATCTGGTCTGTTATTCTCGCGTATGCTGTCAATTCTACCAACAAAATGTTGCCTTATTTCTTTTTGGCCTACTTTAGCTATCAGTTCGCTGGTTGCGGGGTTATAGTCTATACTCAATTGCTGTACGCCGCTCAGAAGCGCCTCAAAAAGATACTTTGACAAGTTAGTTTCTACAATATCGATAACACTGCTGAAAACAGGCCGCACCCCCTGCACCGGAAAAACGCCATTGCGGTACACCAAAGCCTCAATTTGTGAGCTTAGCTCCACATGAACCCTAAAAAGGCGTTTGGTACGCTCACAAATTTTTTGTAATTCTTTTTGAATTAGAATTTCAAAGTGTTCACGACGTAAACTTTTGTAAATGAGGTGAATGTTTCCAAAACGAGCAACTTGCTCTGGCTTGAATTTCTTGACAAGTGCTGCCTTTATATCCACAACCGTAATTTTTTTCGTAAAGGCATGAAAGATATCGGCATCCACGTCTGCTTCAGCAATCTGGTCGGCCATGCTATAAGCCTCATCTAAATTCCCGCTGATGATGATAAGACTTTTTGCATGGTCAATAGGTTCATAAATACGCTTTTTAGACTTCGCCATTTGCAGTTTCCTCAAAAGCTCATCGCGCTTCATATCAGCTACTTCGTGTGCCTCGTCTTCTAGTCCTAGCATCTTCTTAAACTGAATAGCCTCATAGAGTTGTAAGCGGTCCTCGTCGGGTGCTTGGTCGGGGTTAGCTTCAGTGCGGCGCTTTTGCTCTTTGTTATTCATTATCAAAGAGTTGATATAGTAGTCAAAATCTTCGCGGTCGCGCTTTGCCAGTTTACCGTCGCTGAGTAGTTCCCAAAAATCTGTAAATTTAGTACTTTCAAGGGGCTTGCCGTCCATATCAATCGTGTAGTAGCGCTGTATCTCGTCAAAAAGCAAAATGGCTTGCTTGCCGTCTTCTATGCCAGCATCTGAGAGAATACTGGCTACTGACGAGCGCCAGAGCGTGTTGTCTCCATTACTTAACTCTACCTCCACAAAACGGTCTTGAAAGCTCAGTTTTTTGACCAATTTACGAACCAAGTCAGTTTTGCCTACTCCCGTCATACCCCAGAGATTAATGATGATGGGGCGCGTAAGCACTTCGGGCATCAGATACCAAATTCTGATGTATTCTAATAAATCGTCTATAATTTCATCAATACCCACAAACTCCTCTTTGAGTTCTATGGCTATTTGCTTTAGTAACAGGCTTTTTCTGTTAATTTCTTCTAAATCAATTTGTAATTCTTCGTTGCTCATTGCTGTTGGGTTATGTACTCAAATGGTTTAGAACGTAGTTTTGTGTTTTTTGTTTTTCCAGTCATTCAAAATTATTCTTAGCCAAGCTCCTGCACATTTGCCTTGATGCCGAACTGAAGCGCGAGCTGAAAGTTTTGACCGTAGGTCATAGCAAAAAAATCAAGCCTCGCAAAAGGCCAATTTAGATGAAAAAAGAACCTTTTTTCATCTAAACCAGCGAATGGCTTTTTCTCTGATTCAATCTCTTACAAAACAAGCTCTTAATTAACCTCTCTGAGAGATGTACGTTTTAGGAAGCGAATAATTGTATTTTTCTAAGATAGAGGCTTTACTTTTAAAGTACGGCCAACTACGGCTATGATACGGCTATCATACGGCTATGATACGGCTATCCTATAGCTAAGGCAAAATAGGACAAAAGCAATTTTTAGGCATCAAGCGGGTTTGCGACTTTATTCTTTTTTTTGTTATTTAGTACGTCTATTGGCCTGTATTTGCGTTAGAGAGGCGGCGGGTTTAGTGCGTAGCACCGAAGCGAAGCGAAGCCCAAAGACGAACGACCGCGAAGCGGGAACGCCCAATAAATTGTAGAAAAACAATCATTAGTCAAAAAGTCAGATGTAAGGAGTTTGACAAAAAGTTATTTGAAAACGCGAGAAAATGGCCTCTACAAAAGTGAAAAGAGGGCAATTAGAACTTAAAAAACTCAAAAAGGGCTTTTTGACGACTCAAGAGAGGTTAATTTAAGAGCTTGATTTTGTTAAGAACCCCCGCAACTCTGCGGAAAGCACGGTTTTAATTAATGACTAAGAGGTTTTAAAGATAAAATGCTTGTTTAATTTACTGACAATAAATACTTTAGATATATTTTAAGGGGCAACTAATTAAAAATCAGTTTGCAGAAATTGAACAAGCATTAAGTTATGATGTATTTGATTAAGAGACGTTTAAATTGAATTCATTGACAAAAATTGCCGTGCAATAGTAAAATATTTATTATTAGAGAGTTCTTCTTGGCATTAAACCTTTGTAAAAAATGCTTATCCAAAATAGCAAATGAAATCTCAACTTCAAATTAATTCTGTATTATGATGCGCAATTCATTTTATTTGATGGCTTTGGCCAGTGTTTTTTATTTATTGGCTTCGTTTACCTTGCAAGGAGAGTGGGTGAGGCTTGGCAGTCGCTTGGTCAATTATGGTCTCGACCGCGATGTTATTCAGGTGAATAAACACAAAGAAGGCTTTAAAGCCTTGAAGCTAGACGTGAAGCGTGGCGCGCTCAACTTGCATAAGGTAGAGGTCTTTTTTGAAAACGGCGGCAGCCAAGAAATAGAAACTCGTCATACTTTTAGGCGTGGAAGCGAAAGCCGTGTCATAGACCTAAACGGCAATGGCAGGCGTATTGATAGAATTACGTTATGGTATGATACCAAAAACGTAGCTAGAAACCGTGCTATGATTACCGTTTTTGGCAGGCGCTAGGAAGCAAATGCTCCCCAATAAAGAAAAGACGAATAGCCTCTGAATGTGATTATTCGTCTTTTTTGCTTATTACAGTTCCTCAAAAGCATTTTTAAGCACCTATTTTATTGTGCCTTTTGATGGAATAAGACCCAATACAAGTGCTTATCTTCGCCTTATGCCTCAAACAAGGCAACAATACCTACCAAAAACATGGTGAGCAGAAAAGCTGTAAGCAACTGAGGCCATAGCTTGGTTTTATTCATAACCGCCATAATAATACAAAATATGAGATAGATTCCCCATGAAATTGCACCAGCCATAGCAGTCAATACACCAGGCATTCCGTGTGGGTGTCCATCATAAAACTCTACTACATAAAAGATTAGCGCACCAGTTAGTCCTAATGTGATAAGCGAACCCAATAAAAAGGGCGTTAGAAACTTTAAGAATTTGCTCATATTTTTTAAAATTTTATTCTATTACTCTTTTGAATTAAATAAACCACCAAACTAAATCAGATTGCTTTTGTTGAAAAGCTGCCCAGCGTCAATTAGATTTTACATTGTGGCAGCAGCACTTTCTCAAACAAGCACATACCTTCCAAGACAAACATGGGCGCAAGGAAATCAAACTTACCATTTTTTTGGAAGTTCTGCTCTGCAGCCAAAAATTCTGGGTGGCTCGTTAAATAATTTGCAAACTGCTCATGCGGTAAGTTTTCAAGTGAGCGGCGTATGGGCTGGGTGTTCAGAAGTTCGTATTTGTCGCAGAAAGTCATATAAATAGACACAAAGCGCTCTAAACATACAAAACGGCTGGGGAAGGTAAAGCCTTTGTTGAACTGACGCAAAAGTTCTGATGAAATAGGTGCAGTAGAAGAGAGCGGGCTTCGGTTGTGTTCGTAGCCTTCCTCACCTATGATTTCAGGAATTTTATCTTGTGGGTCAATCTCCACTTCAGTATGTGAAGACAAACCAAAAGACACTTCGGATTTGTTATGTTCATTGAAGGCATTTTCTACACCTACTGTCAGTTGGCGGTCTGGGCGATTTAGGCCAGCCAAAAAGCAGCGCTTGTAATAGTCTGCCGCCACGTCGTTCATCACTTCGTTCAGCCAGTCAAAAAGGCGGCCTCCCTTGCCATAAAAGCCCATTTGAATCCGCGAGATATTGTTGTACTCCTCATATTCTAAGGTCTTTGCAATAACCTGGCCAGCATAAAAAAGGAGTAAACCAGCCACGTAGGCAGTAATCGCGAAAACCTCCTTGCTGCCTGCATCATAGAAATGCGCATAAAAACTGCGCAAATCTTGCTCCTTGAGTCGGTCAAAAATGACATTCAGATAGTAGGGCGCTGTACTTGGATTCATGCGCTTTTCTATTTCGTAAATATCAAGCCCCTTTAAGGCATTAAAATCTACCATGTTTTGACGCATACCGCCAGAGCGCTCCGAGGCCCGCGCAACAGCCGAAGCCGCTACTAAAATAGAACTCTGCTTAACAAGTTTATTCTTGTAAGTCTGCGGGTTTTGAGCCACCACCAAAATATCAGTTGTGCTACCGCCCACATCAAAACCCACAAAAAGTGTGTCTTTGTTCACGGACTTGCCCCCCAGCGCACTCAATGCAAACCTGCAAACGGCTTCGCTCTCAGTGAGGGCACGCTTAGGATTTTGGGTGTCTTCGCTGAGTTCGGCTACCTTAACGCTTATGCTTTTGAGCGGGCGTACATCGGCGGCCACTTTGTTCCAGAGCGATTTATAAGAAACCCGTGTGGCATCACTCATGGCCGAAGGATATGCCCAGGCCAAATCTTGTGGGTAAAAGCCCTTTTCAAACAACTCGGCATAAATTTGTAACCAAAGTGTTTTGAGGAAAGCCTCTTTGTAATCGTTTTCTTTTTTGTCATGCGACCATTTCATGTCGTAGTAAATATACACACTTTCGTCGCCCATAGCCTTGAGTCTGAAACGCTTGAGAGCAATTTCTTCTATCGCTAAATTGCTTTCAAAAACAGGCAGGCCGCCACTTACCGCCTGAGGAATATCCGTAGCAGAATTTTTGAGGCGGCGTTCATCATGAATCGTAACCATGGATTTGACCTGCCCTTTGCGGTTTTCATTCGTAAAGAAAAAGAGTTCGTGCGGACTGGCCGAGGAGCGTTGATTAGGCGGCCCTTCATTGCCTACCAAAAAGCGACGACGGTTTCTAAAATCAACAAGCTGAGGCGCTTGGTTCGCTTCCGCAAAACTCACACACACGTTATTGCTGCCAAAATCAAACCCTACCCGCACTCCGCGCAAACTCGCGGTTTCTGTATAACTGTGCATGAGGTCTTTGAAGTTATTGGGGTCATTGTGTTTGATGTCTTTGATGAGCAAATAGCCCGCAATTTCATTCTTGGCATTGGCTTGCAGCAAGCGCATTTCTAGACCACGAAAAGGTAGTTCGGACTGGAATATCTCATATTTGAGCGCCGTTTGGCCGAGTTTATCAAAATCATAATGTACCAAAACCTTTACTTTGCTTTGCAAGTCTGCGAGCTGCACGAGGCGATACTGCTTCTTTTCTATGTGCTCGTGTTCGTTGTGGGCTTCTTGGATTCGTAGCCTAAAATTTTCGTCTGCAAAAAGCGGAAAGGCTTTGATGGGGTCGTTGCTATTGTGTGGAAACTCCGAATAAAGGTAGTACTGCTCCCACATTTTGGCAATAAAATCAGGGAAAGCAATGATGCGCTTGCCCATCACTACGTTGTCTGGTCGGCTTGGCAGTTGATAAATTTTTTCTATTGTAACGCTGTTTTTTCCGTTGTCCACGTCCAGTTTAAGCGTTACTTTCAGTTGTTGCCTAGCGCTGTCGTAAAAGGCCGTTAGTGTGTTATGAAAGTCTGGTTTTGGGTTATAACCAAGCACTTGCGAGAGGCTCTCTTCAAAGTGCATAATGCCTGTTTGCGTAAATGGCACGGCAAAATAGTGAAAACGCCCCACGTCCGATTTCGCCTTGAGCAAATAAACTGCACAACGGTCTGCTGACTCGTCAGGCGCAAATTTAAGCTCTATGGGGCAGGTTGTTTCTATGGGCAAGAGTAGTTCGGTCAAGTCCACCTCACGAGCGGCTTCATGCACGCGGCTCGTATAAAATTTGCCCTGGTAGCCATAAATAACCGACTTGGCGTTCATCACGAGGTCAAATGGGGGCAAAAATGTTTGCACGCTGCTAATAAGCCCTTCGCTGTTGAGCTGCCAACTATTGCGTTCGGCGTGGGCTTGCATTTCTTCTAGCCAGTGCCCCAAAAATTCAGTCATGGACGATAGCGGCAAGTATTGCTCTGTGTTTGCGCCAAAGAGGTTAATGAAAGGGCGCAAATTGTTTTTGATGTGTTGCACGTACACATACAAACGCTGCAAAAGTTCGGCGTTCAGATAGGAGGTGGGGTTGACCAATCTACCATGCCTAAAGAATTCTACATTAGGGCGAATGGCGCTATAATTCGGCGCTGTGAACAAAAGCGCGTTGGGGTAAGTACCGCCCAAAACAATTCCGTTATACCTCAAAATTTGAATGTAGGGGCGCTTTTCAACGTCCATTTTTTGGGGGTCGCACCAAAATTTTTTGTCATTGAAAAGCATTTGGCCTAAGCCGCTGCTCACTTCGTAAGGATTGCTCGCTTCCTGAGGCGTAAGATAAATTTTTTCAGCCTTGAGTGGAGAGTTGTCCAAAGCAATAAGTGCCACAAGACCCTTCCATTCATCTTGCAAAACGCGGTAGAGCGCTTGTAAGCCTGATGTTTTGCTACCCTGCTCAGACTTTGGGTTATACATGATGGCGTAGGCGAACATCATGGCACGCGCCCATGGAGAAGGAATACCCGAAATGATTTTATGAATATCCTCAGACTGTGGGTCTATTTCGGGAGTTAGAATTTCTTTAATAAAATTAGGAACGTTGTCCATGACATTCCAAATGTCTTTATCGCCTGTTTTATAGCCTTTTTTGGTATTCGGCAGCAGAGGTTTGCGGGTCATATCAATCCGTCTTTTGAGCTTTGTGCTTTAGGTATATTGCAAATGTAGCGATAAAGTTGGCAGTTTTACCATTCTAATCTAGTAATTTTTTTTATTTGTCTATGAATTGAGCTATATTTCACCTAAAGGGTTGGCATGATTCTCTATTCATTCTTTTTTCTAAATACTCAAATGGTATTGTTCTGTGTTATTAACGCCAGCTCTATAAATATCTCTCAGTTTTTATTTCACGCAAACGTATAGTACATTTGTGCGTGAATCATGGCCTCTTTCAATCATGAAAGCGATATAACTTATGTATGGTAGGCGAAACATTGTTCACAAAAAGCACATTTGAATACGTTTTGGTATCATTTTATGAAGACACAATATACTTTGTTAGTTTGGCTTCTTTTAGTGTTCGGCACACCCTGCTTTGGGCAGTCTAATTCACAGGCAGAAACCAATGCACGCATCAAGGCAATGGTGAGTGATAAAACTTGGGGCTTAGAGCATTACATTCAAAACATTGGGCTGCTGGGCGATACGCTATTTAGTGTTCATAACTGTCAGGAGGAGTTTTTGCGCCTTGAAGCAGACGGGACGTACACTTACCGCTCCAATGAACTCGCGCTCAGTGGGCACTGGGAGATAGCCGATAGTGCCATGATTTTGCTTAGAAACGAAAAAAACAAAATCAAACTGCGCTTTTTTGTTGAGCGCCTTACGCCAGATTCTTTGGTAGTGGCCGAAGTGTATAAGAAAGGATATTTTACCAATGTTTTTGTAGTTTGTAACCCCAAAGATAGCCGAATAGAAGATAGCAGAGTGTCTTACAACACCTATCAGATTCAGGGTATGAATGCAGCAATTTCTGCCAGTGTGTTTCAAGCAGATACGGTTCTTAAATCCAATGTAGGCATAGAACTCGGTTACAGCAAGGGGCGCTTACTATGGAACAACACCTACGGTGGAGGGGCGGTGTCGGCAGAGTTGAACGTACCGAGCCAAGCAATGTGCGTGAGTGTGGGTGGCTACATGAACAGCTCGCTGGCGCTCTCTACGCATTTGGTGGCATACACGAACTTTACAACTGTTCAGACGGGACTCCGCTTAGGTATTGGCTACTCTCCACGCAAAGCATTGGGCTATTTTTCAAGGCTGACACACCTCACGCTCAACTATAATTTTATGTTTGTGAAAGATGGAGTTGATATTATTGGTAATGCCAATGCTTTTACTTTTACGCTGCGTAGCATCATTGCCTTTAAAAAAGACAAACACATAGACAAGCGTATAGTCAATTATTAGCGCCGTTTGATTCTTTTGGGCTGATAAAGTCCAAAAAAGCAAGCCCATTTCTTCTCTTAGAAATGGGAAAAACTGATGCCGTTTTGTCAAAAAATGAACAAAAGCATCTAGCGTTCTAAACGTGCTTCAATTTTTTCTAACACGCGCTCATAACATTCTCTAATCAGTTCTTCTTTTTCTTTGTTGCTGAGCGCGGTACTTTGCTGTTTTTGCTTGTTTTTTGGCGTATCCGTAATACGAACTTTAATGACAAGCTCTCTGATTTCTATAGGCATGATATGTTGTGTGCTTATTTTGAGAAAAATCATTGCCGTTAATCCAAAGAGACAACGGCAATGATTGACAAACTTATATCCCGCGAATGAGCCTGTTGCGGAATGCGTCCACAAAAAGGTCGTGGTCTGTACGGACTTGCGCACCATAATTTTCGCCAAAATCTACCATGTACTGAATGAAATCAGCTTCTTTGCCGTCCAGTACTTCATTGATGGCCTCTTCAATGGAATAATCCACAAGGCTCTGGTCGCTATCATCGTCAGAGCAGCAATGTATTTTGGCAACGCATTGTCCTAGATAATTGCCAACTTCCAGCATATCATCAAGGTCGTTGATGTCGTCCCACTCCAAATCAGCACCATAAGGGCTTACTTCAGTTACAAACATACCCTTGCCGTTCATGGTGGTATGCCCTAAATAAGGGTCTGCAAAGGCTTGGAGCGCGCGTTGTGAGATGGCGGTGCGGTGGCCATTATGCAAAAAATATTTGTTAATGGTATTATCCTTAACGTATTGGGCAGCAGCAGAAGGCTGGGCTTCTTTCATGGAAATAATCAAGTCATTTTCCAATGATTGAGATTCGCCCTCTATCAAAATACTGTAAATAGGCAAACCCGCACTGCCTACTCCTAAACCTTTGCGGCGGCTTATGTCCTTGATTTTGAAGTCAAAATTATTTTTCTTCTTTCTGGACGGAATAGATTTGTGGTAGTTTGCGAGCGCGGCAATGACCTGCGCGCGTTGCTCGTCTGTAACGGGCAGAATGGACTTTCCGAGCTTAAATTTTCGGTCATAATCAACAATTTCTGTATTGTCGTTGAGTAAATCTACACGGGTAAGGAGGCGCGCTGTCTGCAAAACACCCAATAATTTACCTTTTGTGTTGTCTAGCGTTAGGGCAAATTTTTTGGTTTCGCCGCTTGCGAATTTATTAATTTGTTGTGCATAACCTCTTGCTACAGAAGCAATAACTTCGCGAATTTCGGCATCGCTCATGGCTTTCTGATAACCAATTAGGGCAATACTAGCCACCAAACGCTTTACGTCCCAGGTGAAAGGGCCTACATAAGCCTCATCAAAATCATTGACATCAAAAACCAAAATACCCGCGCCGTTCATGTATGTTCCGAAGTTTTCGGCGTGCAGGTCGCCTTGAATCCAAACCCTTGAAGTTTTTTCGTTCAAGAAGGGGTCTGAGTCCCGCGACACATCGGCATAGTAAAGCGCGGCACTGCCTCTGTAAAAATTGAACGGCGAGGTGGCCATTTTGCGAAATTTGCTACGCCAGGCAGAGGGGTCATTGCTAATGAGGGGCTGATAATTATCTAAAAAAGAGTGGATAATGAACTCTTGGCGGCTTGCAGCGCTCTCTTTTTTGAGCTGTTCGGTGAGTTTTGTCATGCTTGTAAGATAGATACAATTCTAAAGGATTATTACCGAAATAAAAACGGCCTACCGCATTAATCCAAACTTTTTGCACACTTTTTTAAACAAACTTCTTTTTTTAGCGTATCTTTGCAAACACCCCGCAAAAACAGGGGTGTGCCCTGAGCGCGTTATATCACATCTCTTTATATTGCTATTGGTTTGAATTATAATGAAATACAAAGACTATTATAAAATTTTAGGAGTAGAGAAAAACGCAGACGCAGACGGCATCAAAAAGGCTTACCGCGAACTTGCAAAAAAATATCACCCCGATAAATTTCCAGGCGATACAGTAGCCGAGAGGCGTTTCAAAGACATCAATGAAGCCTACGACGTGCTGTCAGACCCACAAAAACGCAGCCAGTATGATATGCTTGGCAGCCGTTTTGGGAATTTTGGCAGCGGTCAGCAGAGCGCAACGCAAAATCCTTTTGATGGCTTTTCTGGCAACTTTAAAGACATTTTTGGCGAAGGGTTTTCAGATTTTTTTAACAGTATTCTGGGTAGGTTTGGTGGTGGAAATCCTGCTTTCGCACAAAAAGTAAGGGAAGTGGACATTAATCTTACTCTTGAGGAGGTATTTACGGGCGCGCAGCGTATGCTTGATACAGGTCAGAACGCCATACGCATACGCATCAAAGCAGGCGTACCCAACGGCCAAGAACTCACGGGTACTGGCCCGCAGGGTGAAAAGTTTTTACTAAAGATTGGAGTGGACGAACACCCAGTCTTTAAGCGCAAGGGCGACGACCTACACGCAGACCTACCCATACCGCTCTACACACTTGTTGCGGGCGGAAAAGCGCAATTCAATCGCTTTGAGGACGTTTTTTCGCTCAATATTGCGCCTCAAACCCCCAACGCAAAAGTGCTACGACTCGCGGGGAAGGGCCTGCCTAACTATGAAAACCCACAGAAACTAGGCGACCTCTATCTCAAGATACAAGCTGAGATTCCGCAAAATCTTAGTGCTAAAGAACTGTCTCTTTTTGAGGAACTGCGAAAGCTAAGGTACTAACAAGCCTGACCTAAAAAAGGTTGCACTTTGATAGACTGACCTTTGCGCCATTCGCTTCTGTCTGAAGCGAGGCATGGCAGGCCGTAAGAAGCTAGCGTAATTTTACAGGACGGCCATCTAGCAAGTACGACGAATGTAAGCAGTAATGAGCATTTTTTCTCTCCAAAGATGTACTTTGGCGCTTGCCTCTTGAGCGTTATCATTGGGTTAGGGTGAAAATAAACCCATAATCATCTTCATCATTTTATAATTTTAATGTGTTTAGTATCGCTGCTTGTTGCATATCCGCACTAAGCCCTTTACATTTGTCAAATTTCAAGCCGACCTGTCTGACACCTTAACTTTAAGTAAGATGCTGAAAAATAGCTTTTTATATGGACTTCTCTTTATTTTGAGTACATGGGTGCTTACTTGCCAGCTAACTGTTTTTGCACAAAAGCGTATTCCTCTTTTTGATACATTGCGCACGCCGGTTTATGTCTTGGATACCAAAATAGAGGTGAAGGATTCTCTACAAAAAAAGGTCTTTTTGAATATGCCCTACGGAAGCCCTCGTATTCTTAATTCCTTAGCTATCGTCCCTTTTCGTGGCTATGTTATCAAGCAAATTGACTTAGTATATACAGACCACCCAGTTGGCGCTAACCTGACTCAGCTAACCCTGAATAGGCTCAAGGCACTTGAAGCCGTCTGCCCTACCTGTACTTTAGACTCAAGCACACTTTGGCGTTTGGTCATACAAACCGACTGCCCTAGCCAGAGCGTAGCCCAAAGCCACCCACACGGTTTCTATTTACATTACTCTAAGCAAAAATTAAGCGACCGAAAAAACACTTTAGCCAAAAAAGAGACGACAAAATCGAGTATAATGGCTGATACCTCGGCCACTTACCGTGCTATCGCTGGTGGTTTACGCTCTTTTGTTTCTGGTAAGTCCAAGTTTGCAGACTCCGTGGTGCTGTCTGTTTTCAGGCGCAATCAATGGAATAAGATGCTGATTGTAGCAGATATTACGGGCAGTATGTACCCATACATAGGGCATTTGCTCTATTGGCTTGTTCAGAATAACATGAGTCAGAGAATGAGTCATATTGTCTTTTTTAATGATGGAAATGGCACTGAAGATAGGCTAAAAAGAGCAGGCATGGTAGGCGGCTTCCATCATACCTCAAGTAATGATGTTGAAGAAATTATACAAAAAGCTAGTACAGGTATGATAGCAGGAAATGGCGGAGATATTCCCGAAAACAATCTAGAAGCGGTTTTGTTTGGCCTAACTTTGTGCGATAGCGCGCAGCATATCGTTATGATAGCAGACAACAAAGCCACCCCCCGCGACCTCTCGCTGAGCAGCCAATTAAACCGCCCAATGCGCATCATTCTTTGCAACACAGAAGGTGGTATCAATACCGCTTATATGAACTTAGCACGCGAAACAAAAAGCACTTTACACACCATAGAGGCCGATATTCTGGACTTAGAAAGCAAAAACGAGGGCGATATTTTAGTCATTAGGCGAAAGCGCTATAAATTTACTAAAAACCGTTTCGTTTTGCTTAAATAATGCTTTTCTGCA
The DNA here is from genome assembly GCA_013299045.1 of Cytophagales bacterium. Taxonomy (GTDB): domain Bacteria; phylum Bacteroidota; class Bacteroidia; order Cytophagales; family Bernardetiaceae; genus RDZD01. The sequence goes on from JAAFJX010000021.1 coordinate 33,157, forward strand.
TTTATTTCTTCGTAAAGTTTGCCTTCTTTGCATACCGGGATACCACCGCACTCTTTGATGAGTTCAAGCTGCTTTTTATGTTTTTGATAGACTTGCCTTTCTGTACGCTGTTGCTTGTTGCAAGAACTTTTTGTCTGCTCAAAAAAAAAATCTATCTAAAAAAGCTGTATTGAAAAGAAAAGTTATATATTTACATAAGTCAAAGCTATTTTTTTGCAAAAAAGTGAACAATTTTTTCTAAAGTTTGAACAAAAATGCCGCACGAAAAACACAACAAAGTCATTTATGAGCGCTTGCAGGAGAAGCTCCAGCGACGCAAGGAAAAAGGCATATACAGAAAGCTACAACTGCACCAAGGTTTGGCAGACTTTTGCTCTAATGACTACCTTGGACTGGCACGCAATAAGGAGTTGTACTCCCGTACCAAAAATGAATTAGGTCAGATTTCTAGTGTCCTCAATGGTTCTACTGGCTCGCGTTTACTAACAGGCAATCATGCTTATAATGAAGCCCTAGAGGCGCGTTTAGCAAACCTATTTGATGCGGAGGCCGCGCTTATCTTTAATTCTGGCTATGTAGCCAACACAGCCATCATGTCGTGTGTTGCAGAACGCACTGATACCATTATCTACGACGAGTTGGTACACGCCAGTATTAAAGAAGGCTATCGTTTGAGCTTTGCGAAGCGCTATCCATTTCTGCATAATGATTTAACCGACTTAGAAAAAAAACTCAAAAAGGCAGACGGTGAAAAATTCGTGGTTGTAGAGTCTATTTATTCTATGGACGGCGACCGCGCCAATCTAAACGCTTTGGCCGAACTTTGCCAAGACTATAATGCCAATTTGATTGTAGATGAAGCACACAGCACGGGTATTTTTGGCAAAGGCGGTAGCGGATTGGTTTGTGAACTGGGCATTCAAGATAGTTTTTTTGCACGTGTCTATACTTTTGGGAAAGCCATCGGTTCGCATGGTGCATGCGTGGTGGGCAACCATGTACTGATTGACTATTTGGTTAATTTTGCACAGGGCCTTATTTATACGACTGCACTGCCCTTGCATACACTCGTCTCTATTTCTAATGCCTTTGATTATATTACAGAAAATGAGCATTTGCAGAAAGATATCAAACAGATAGTGAGGCACTTTCAAAAAGTTATGCAGCCCTCTAAATTTGATATAAAGCTCAATGACAGTCCTATACAAATCGTAAGGATAGGCGATGCGCGAAAAGCCAAGGATTTAGCGGAGCGGCTACAGCGCAACGGCTTTGATGTGCGTGCCATTGTATCACCTACGGTCAAGCTCGGCGAGGAGCGTCTTCGCATTTGTTTACACACCTTCAATACAGAATCTGAAATTACGCAGCTAGCCAGCTATTTACAGGGCTAGGCTTATTATTATTTTGAGCATTGCACAAAAAAAAAGTTGTTTCGAGAGAAACAACTTTTATATTTTAATGTGGGCCCAACAGGATTCGAACCTGTGACCCCCTGCTTGTAAGGCAGGTGCTCTGAACCAGCTGAGCTATGAGCCCCTTAAAATTAATTTCAAAAATACAGCTTACAATCGTTTTGTATGCTTTTTGTTTTTTGATGACGCAAAGGTGCAGGTTTTTTTTTTACCCTCCAAACTTTTTTGAAAAAAAGTAAACATTTTTTAAATAACATCGTTTAATGCTTTATTAAAGTCTTTTAAATCAATATTTTAAAATAGTTTTGGTTTATATTTATCTTCAATCAAACCATAATGGCCTGTTTCAAAGAGTAGTGCGAACGATAGAAATTAATACTTTCATCTAGAACACTCTCTAAACACACACAATTATTTCCATGATAAACTTCAGCACAGGTCCTTCCCGAGTCCATGACAAACTCAGCCGTTATTTTTCGGACGCACTCCGCTTAGACATCACTGGGCTTAACCACCGCAGCACCCACTTCAAAGAAATTGTCCGAAGCATCAAGCAAACCTTGAGCGAAAAACTAGGCTGCCCCCCCACTTATACGCCTATCTTCCTGTCGTCCAGCACCGAGTTTTGGTACGTCCTGAGCCGCGATTATGCTGCTTTTCCGTCCTATCATGCCTATAATGGTGCTTTTGGCGAGCGCTGGTATCAATACAGGCATACAATGTGCCCTAACGACACTTTTAAGTTAGATTTTGGCCACAGCGAAGCCCCACAAACACCAGCTTATTTGCCGCCAGAAGCTTTTTTAGCATTTGTGCATAACGAAACGTCTAACGGCACTACGTTACCTTCTGGTTTTATGGAAGAAGTGCGACAGAAGTACCCCGAGAGTATTATTGCCGTAGATGCAAGCTCCTGCATGGGTGGCGAAAAACTGGCTTGGGAAGCTGCCGATATTTGGTTTTCATCAGTGCAGAAATGTTTTGGGTTGCCTGCAGGTATGGGCATTATGCTCGTCAATGAGCGCAGCATGGCGCGTTTACAGCAAATGACGCTTCCCAGATACCATAACAGCCTGCTGAATTTGTATGAGATGGCGCTGCAAGACCAAACAACTTTTACACCAAACGTCCTCAATATCTACTTTTTGATGCGCGTCCTGAACGACTCACCTAGCATTGAAGTTCTAGACCTCCAAACCCGCCAGCGCGCCGACCGTTGGTATCAATTTTTGGAAGAGTTGGGCTTGAATCCGCTTTGCCGAACCGCCTCTTTGCGCTCCCGCACCGCCTTAGCCATACAAGAAAGCCCAAAAACTATTCGTAAAATCAAGCAGACGGCTCTTGAAAGCGGCTTACAACTCGGCGAAGGCTATGGGGTTCATAAAACCGATACTTTCCGCATAGCCAACTTTCCCGCTCACAGCGAAGTCGAAATACAGATTCTGAAGGATTTTTTGAAAGAAACACGCAAGTTGCTGAGTTTATAAAGTTCTGATTAAGATTCTAGTGTGAGATGAGTGCGGCACTAGCTTTGACATAACTGTAACGGCTAGTGATTGTCTGCAAGCGTTTGCAATAATTTGGGATAGAATTCAGGTGTTATAAAAACTGACTTCCTTTTAATATCTTTATAGCACGAATACTAAATCTGGTTTCATATTGTAAGATATTCGTGCTATAATTTTATTTTTTTTGCATATTGAGTTAATTACTAAAATACAAAGCAAAATGTTTAAATCCTTTTTTTCTATACTTATCGTTAGTCTCATTTTCTGTTTTAATGCTTTAGGGCAAGGCCAAACTGGTGTTGCACGTTATGTGCAAATACAGGATACTTACTATGACACTGTTAAGTTTCCAAACCCTTATACGCAACACTACGCACTTTATTTTAGTGAAAAAAGTTCTAATTATGTGAATGATATAGACGACCAACGCAGTACAAATCTTGGTTCAATTGGCTTTGAAGGCAAAGAAAAAAAGACGCAAATCGCATCAAAACAAATATTCAGAGACCCTAAGTTAAAGATGATTACTTTTTCTTACTCAAAGCCTGGCCTCGTTATTACTTACATCAATGAACCCCTCAAAACAATCAATTGGCAGATTCACTCCGAGCAACGTAAAATAGGGAAGTTTAATTGTATTCGGGCTACTGCTACATTCAGAGGACGCGACTACGAGGCATGGTTTGCACCAGAGATTCCGCTGCCACACGGCCCTTGGAAATTGCATGGTCTGCCTGGGCTGATATTGGAGGCTTATGATACGCGTCGCGAGATTCAGTTTCTGTTTGAATCGATTGATATCCCCTCAGCTAGCGCTCCTGAGATGCTTGTTTTAAAAAGAGAGGGCATAGAAACTTCTTTTGAAGACTACAAGAAAAGCCCCGATTTCTTTTGGGGTGAGGCAGCAACTCGTTACTCTATGGAAGATTTAAAAGCAAAAGGAAGTAGTGCCACAATAACTATACGAATTACTCCTACTTATGACCCAATAGAACTCAGTTTTGAGGATTAGATGAAGTATTTTTTTACAGGATTATTTTTTTTCTTGTTCTCTGCGCTTTGTTTTGCGCAAAATACATGGAAGATAGAGGGCATTTTGCGTGACAGCCTCACCCAAGAACCATTAGCTTACGCTATCCTATCTCTATACGATAGTATTGGAGGAGCTGTTCCTATTGCTTATACGATTACTAATGAGCAAGGCGTGTTCAATATCAATGCAGAAAATCGTGATAAGGTGTATTTAACAGCAAGGCTACTGAGTCATAGGGCAGTAACCCTTTTCTTAGAAAAGCCCGACTCTAACCACACTTTCATAAGTATTGACATGACGGAAACAGAGTTGGAACTCAATGAGGTAGTCGTGGTAAGCCCGATGGCGGCTATCAAGCGTGGCGATACCACCATTTATCAAATGGACAAATATATACAAGCCTCAGACATTAGCCTAGAGGATGTTTTGAAACGTATGCCAGGGCTTCGTGTGGATAAGGAAGGGCGTATTTACTTTCAGGGAAGAGCTATTGAGTCTATTCTGATTGAGGGCGATAATCTGACTGGCCAAAACTATCAGCAACTGTCAAAAACGATTGCGCCTAATATGATAGAACAAGTGGAAGTCATATCAAATTTCCAAGAAAACCCTCTGCTGGCTGGTATAAGCGATAGCGAAAGTACAATCATCAATCTGAAGCTCAAAAAAGGATATGCAAAGTTTTTTGGCGACCTCAAATTGGCTGGTGGCAACGACCACCGTTATCTGGGCAACCTGAATCTTTTTGGCTTGCTTAATGATAGCAAGACATTAACTATTGCCCACGCCAATTCTCAGGGGACAGATGCTGTAGCTGGCTTGCGCATAGCACCTAATCACGTGGTCATAACCCCACTCACCTTATTGAACAAAAGCATCATACAAGCCCCTAACAATTTTAGTTCAAGCATTAACCTACCACCCGAAAAGCTGGTTGAGCGCCCAATATGGAACAATCAAAGCAAACTGCTCTCAATGAATTTATTACAAAAAATAAATAAACTATTCTCTTTTAGGTTTAATCTATATGCTATGATAGATAAGCGAACTGCGAACAAGTTTAGTGAAAGCAACTATTTTAACAACAATGATTTCATTTTGCGTGTAACTGAAAACGAGCAGTTCTTGCAAAAACCTCAGCGGTACTATGCAGAACTCATAAGCGCTTATACCTTTGACAAAAAGAGTAGGATAGAATATTATGCACAAGCTAGTCTTAATCAACAAACAATCAATAACTCCTTAGACGGGAGTTTGACCTATCTGGTTGGCCAGGCCAAACAAAGGAAATTAGACTTTTTTAAAAAAATAGAATACACCAATAGAATCAATGATAAAAGTGCTTTCGTGAGTAAATTAGAATACTGTAAAGCAAGTAATAACTCTGTTATGCAATATCGGCAGAGCGATGCGTTTGTTTTTCCCCAGTTAGATACTAGCTTTCATGCAGCAGAACAAAAAACCTCTCTCTGTTATGATATGCTGACACTAGATGCAGCTTTGCATTTTAGCCAAAAAGGCATACAAGGGAAAATACATACAGGACTCAGCCATTTAACAACTATACTGACTTCTAATTTGCTCTTGGGGGATACTGTTGCCAGCAGCGAATTTGTGCCTCATACTCTTTTGGATTCTCAGTTAAAAAACAATCTCATTTTTGCTCAGAATGACCTCTTTGGTGGCTTAGATTTAAACTATTCCTTTTCAGATATAAATATTCACTTAGAAATCTATAACCATCTGTATCAAAACAACTTAAAACAAGTAGGTGAGGCACAAAGAAAGGTTTTTTGGATTCCAACGGGACAACTTCGCTTAAAATATCGCCCCAATAAGTATTTTGTGCTATTGGGCAACATCAATTTGAACAATAAGCTGCCTGAAGCAGATAAACTTTTTACAAATTATTTGCAAACGAGCTATCGTAACATAGTCCTTGGAGGGCTTATGCCAAGTCCCTTACACAATATGACCTACAGATTAACCTGTAAAATGGATAAGCTATCCAGCAATGGACAAACATTTTTACTCAACATGGTTTTTTCACAGCAATCTAAAGCATGGACTACAGCAAATAAGTTGCAGAACAACTTTTTTGTTGTGTCAAATATATTGATTAACAAGCCTTTAAATAATCTAAAACTTACAACAGAATTTTCCCAGCGCATTGCACACCTACAATCCATTGTTTTTGTGCAATTATGCTGGGGTAAGGGACTATACTACAATGCTTTTGAAAACACTAATTTGCGCTCTGTTCATAGCGTCAATAAAAGCATAGAGCTGCGCTATGTAACGTTCTTTAAGGGGGTTATCAATATTGAAACAGGACTAGAATACACGCAAGATAATACTCTGATAGCCCATTCAGGATACAAAACAGGCAGCCAAACGGCTAGAGTTTTTACAGAATTGGCAATAGATATAGAAAAAAGATTTATCTTTAAACCACGAATAGATGGGTACAGTAACCGAGTAGATAACAGCGCTCAAAGAAACTTTATCTTCCTTGACTTCACTGCTGCCATGCCCCTCAAAAACAAGCGCTGGCTGCTAGAACTAAGCGGCTACAACTTACTGAATAACAAAACTTACAGACAAGTAAGTGCCTCTGATTTCCTCACTAGCAGCCAACGTTTTACGCTCTTTCAGCGTTATGTGCTGCTCGGCTTACGTTACAAGTTCTAGGCACGCCCACGCCAGCAAATCGTTGGGGCGCTCGACCTTGCACCCGCCTAGCTTGCTGCCACCTTACAAAGCAGGTATATTTTCAGCGATGGTCATGCACTTTTTGTATTTTTTTCTAACTTTGAGCCTTAGAAATGAGTTTAAGCAGTATGAATAAAAGTAAATTTATCTAATAAATTGTATTTCAAAACCCAAAACAACCATCATGGGAGATAGTAAAAAATCCAATGTAACCCTCAAGCGTTCACTCACAGACGCTATGCAAGAGGCACTTAATGCACAGATTCTGATGGAAGCGCGCTCTTCGTACTCCTACTTAGCGGCGGCCTCTTGGTGCGAAAAAGAGGGCTACGAGCATTCTGCACAATACCTTTATACGCATGCCAACGAAGAGCGCGAGCATATGCTCAAGATATTTCGTTATGTGAATGAAGCTGGCGGCCATGCCATCGCGCCCAGTATTACCAATTTAAAGTATAAGTACGATTCGCTGCGGCAGGTTTTTGAGCATATTCTTGAACATGAAATATCTGTTACACACGCCATTAATGAGCTTGTGGACTCTTCATTTTCTCTCAAGGACTTTGCCACCTTCCAGTTTTTGCAGTGGTTCGTAACAGAGCAACGCGAAGAAGAAAAACTTTCTCGGCGTGCCGTAGAAATTTTTGACATCATTGGCGAAAAAGGACAAGGCTTATGGCTCATTGACAAAGAAATAGGCCGCCTAGACCAATTGGCACACGGTGGTGGAGCAAAATAAAGAAGAATACTAGTTTAGACACCCCAAAAGCTGTTCAAAAATAATCATTTGAGCAGCTTTTTTGGTTCTGTGAGCTAAGTGCTTGGCCTAGCCAAACATTTCTCTTTGCCCCATACTTTTCGCCAAATAAGTGGCCTTTGTCTTATCGTTGGGCTGAGCGGCTAGGGTTTTGAGGCTGGCAGATGTTGCCTTAACGTAACGCAATACTTCGCTGTACTGCGGCTTGTTTTTGTCGGCGGCGGGGTCTAGTGCGGCCAGTGGTTTAATCATGTCAGTCAGAATAAATCTGGCTTTTGAATAACGCTGATAGGCTTTAGCGTAGGAAGATTTGTTGGCAGAGTCTGTTTCTTTAGTGCCTGCAGCACTTTCTACTTGCTCTTGAGCCGTTGATTTGCTTTTGTACACCTGCGAAGTCATTTCTTTGGTGGCTTCTTTGGCTCTTTTGTCGCGGTGCGTAAATTTGATTCCTCTGGCAGCTTTTACCCCCAGTTCTACACCACCAGCAGCTATTTTTATACTTGCGCCCACAGCAGCGCCTACCCCCGTGGCCCCAGTCGCAATTATGGTAATAGAGCCTGCAATATTGGCCAAGGCTGTGCCAATATGAATTGCTTGGCGTATGACGCGCTTTTTGTTATCTCGGACTAGGTCGTCCGCGAGCATATATTTGAAGCTAGTTTTGTTTGCACCTGTGGTTTGTTGATTAGAGAGGGCGTTTGACTTATTAATCATGGAGTTTACCGCCACGATTTGGTCGTCGTAGTCCACGCTTTTGCGGGATACCTGCCCGCTGTCTTCTTTATCTTGGAGGTCGTCCTTGCGCCCTACAAGATTACCAGTTACGGCATTTTGTACTCTAAATTTGCTGGCGTTATTCTGAAGGTTTTGCTGTTGAGGGCTTCCGCCTGCCGAAGCAAGAACTGCCAAACGTTCTTTTTCCATTTCACGCATATTAATCCATGATTTAATGGCATATACGCCGCTTTTAACCAGCTCAAAACCACTCAGAACAATATCAATGCCTGGTATGACGGCGCTGCCTATCCAGTCTGCTGCGCCTCCACCCAGCGAAATAAAACCGTCCACTGCTTCAAAAACGCCTTGTACAGTTTCTATGCCGCCCGTAACAACGTCATAAATAAGAGCTTGCTTCTCTTCACTACTCTCAGCGCCCTTAATGAGTTTAATAACATTGATAATAACACCTACGCCTTTTTTAAGCGCCTTGGCTATGCCAGAAATTCCACCAAAAAGTGCCAGTTGGCTTTCTGCTTCCGAAACATCTTTGACATCAAAATTCTTCAAGGAATCTGTTGCGTCGCCAGCCATACCGGCCAAGTCCAGTGTGGTATCTGCTGCATCATTGAGTTTTTCTCCGCCCGAGGACTTCTCTGCTTTTTCTTTATCGCCACCAGAGGTAATAGTACTTGCTATTGTCTTGAGCGTGTTAAACTCTGAGGCTTGGCCAGACACTTTCCCACGCACGCCGCCTTCTTCCTTAATAACAACCTTAGATGCCCTGATGTATTCATTCGTGCCTTTTATTTTATACCAATCTTCGCCCAAAACAGGGTTTTCAACGGTAATAGTGTCCATTTCTTTATACTTGGCTCCTTTGCTGCATTTTTCTATGGCATCAGAAGTAGTAGCACCACCCACAGGTACTTTTCTTGTTTGGCATACCTCCGTAACCATCACACTCTTACTCACAATAGCAACAGGAGCACCCTGGTTAGGATTAAACTGAAGTACTTTGCGTTGAATAGTTTTAGCTTGTATGCCCTTGCTGCTAAGCACACCGCTCGCGCTGGCTGCTTTCATTTGTACACGCTGGCCGTTGGCTGCTTTTGCCCCCATTTGGTCTGCCTGGCTTTCCAAACCTTGGTCATTATTGACAGGCACACCCATAACATTGGTGTTGGGCTTTATATTGCCAGCGCGTTGCTGTACGACGTGCGTCAGCTCATGCCCTAAAAGCTCTTGTCCAGACTTAGATTCGGGATTAAACTTGCCTTGTGCAAAGTGAATATGACTACCGTCTGTAAAAGCCTGCGCCCCCAAGGATTTGGCCTCCGCGGAATTGCTGTGTACTTTAACGTCTGAAAAGTCTGTTCCGAAAGACCCCTCCATTTTTGCTTGTACGTGGGCAGGTATTCCGCTAGCGGAGGTAGTTGCTGCTTTTTTCATCTGCACTTGCTTGAGATAGTCGCCACCGGTAATGACCTGCTTGAGTTGGTAAGCGCTGCTCAGAGCAGGACTATGCTTGGCCGAGGAGTCCAGGTGTTCAGAACTTCCAGAATGACTCAAAGGCTCTTTGTTGGCAGCAGCTTTCGAGTCATGTTTGGCCTCAATTTTGGCATTCTGTTGTTTTTGTGCAGGTTCTTTCATGCGTCTGGCGCGGCAAAACCGCTTTTGAAATTTAAAAAATTGGGGCTAGAAGCTGTCTGTTCTAAACGGGAGGTTTGATGCAAATAAAACTAATATTTTGGGTAAGAACAAGTTTTTTTCAATAAAAAATAGCCCGTTTTTAGGTTCAACAGATAGATACAATGCTATGATGTTTGGCTTCTCATTCAGCACCATTCAAAAGAATCTAAAAATTGATTATATTTGACCGCTCTATCACTGATTTGCTCTGGTAGCTACAAAAAAGACTCAACTCTTTTAAGAACTACAATGGCACATTCTTTAAAATTATCTATAATTCAAATGAAAAAGATAAGTTTATCTCTCTTGTTGGCCTTTGGAGTCTGCTGGACGGCCTCGGCGCAAAAAGCACAGGTCTTGCCTATTATTGCCAAAGAATATGATGCGCTTGTGGCTTTGTATAAAGACCTACACCAGAATCCGGAGCTTTCGTTTCAAGAAAAAGAAACTTCCAGAAAACTAGCCAGTGAACTTAAAAAACTAGGCTATGAGGTCTCGGAAAGGGTTGGAGGGTATGGGCTAGTGGCTGTTTTGAGGAATGGCGAAGGCAAAACTGTACTTGTGCGCGCTGATATGGACGCGCTTCCTATTCTTGAGGAAACGAACTTGGAGTATGCTAGTAAAGTCTTTGGCAAAAATGATGAGGGGCAGCCTGTCCCTGCGATGCACGGTTGCGGGCACGACGTACACATGACCGTACTCGTAGGGACGGCCAAAGTACTGGCTGCCACGAGAAAAGACTGGAAAGGCACAGTTGTTTTGGTGGCTCAGCCAGCCGAAGAGCGGGGTAGCGGGGCCAAAGCCATGCTTAAAGAAGGGCTCTATACCAAGTTCCCTAAACCTGACTACGCTTTGGCTTTGCATACGAACGCCTCTATGCCAGCGGGTAGCGTGGGCTTGTGCAGCGAGTATGCTCTGGCGAATGTAGACATGGTGGATATTTGGGTTTATGGTGAGGGTGGACACGGCGCATATCCACACCTGACAAAAGACCCTATTGTATTGGCCTCACAGCTTGTGCTAGCAATGCAGACCATCGTAAGCCGCGAAACCAACCCCATTGAACCCGCTGTGCTGACTGTTGGTGCTTTTCATAGCGGCACGAAACACAATGTCATACCCAATGAAGCGCATTTGCAACTTACTTTGCGCTCCTACTCAATGGACGTGCGCAACAATATGATTGCTCAAATAAAACGAATTTGCGACGGCATGGCGCAGGCGGCTGGTTTGCCGGCAGACAAATATCCCAAAGTGGTAGTGAATGAAGGCGAAGCCTTGCCTTCGCTTTACAATGACCCCACACTCACGGCAGACTTGCGCCAGCTTTTTACGAAGTTACTCGGCGAAAAACATACCCTCAAAAGCCCGCCAGTACTTGGTGCAGAAGATTTTGGGCTTTTTGGGCGAGACGAGCAGCATAAAGTACCTATTTGCTTGTACTGGCTCGGCACCATCAATGAAACGCATTATCAAGAGTTTGTGAAGGGTGAGCGCAAATTGCCTTCGTTGCACTCTTCCAAGTATGCTCCACAGATAAGCCCCACGCTTGAAACTGGTATTAGAACTATGAGCGAGGCTGTTCTTATGCTTTTAAGCCGCCAATAAAATTTTTGCGGACTGCTTTCTTCCATAAATTTCTTGAATTTTCTGCCTAACAAGAACTATTTGGTCGTCTCTGAATGTATATACAAAATTTTGATTATCAATAAATTAAATAGTCGTCTCTTAAAAAGTTGGCATATGGACAAGCACATTAATTGATTTATCTGCTTTAGGAACACTGTCATAATTTTGGGTGGCTTTTTCTCTCTACTTTTTGCCTTGATGCAGAACTAAAGCGCGAGCTGAAAGTTCCGACCGTAGGGCATGGCAAAAACATCAAGCCTCGCAAAAGGCCAATTTAGATGAAAAAAACAGGCTTTTTTCATCTAAACCAGCGAATGACTTTTCCTTTGATTCGGTGCTTTTGCAAAACATGATTGCACAGAAAATCTCACCCTCTGACCTTTGAGCCATTCGCTTTTGTCTGATGCGAGGCAGTACAGGACGTAAAAAGCCCTTGAGGTTTTACCAGTTATCTGACAAAATAGGCTAAAAACTAAGCTATTTTAAAGTAGAAATGCTTATTTAATTTGCTGGTAATAAATATCTTAGATATATTTTAAGGGAAGACTAGATATATTCTAGTGGACAAATACCTAAATGATGCTTTTTTGATACGTCAGGGGACATTCTGAGGAGATGTATCTCCACACAAAGCATAGGCTTTTTGAGTAAAGAGGGCAGCGCTGTCTTTTTTGTTCAATTTAAGATAATTCTCACTTTGCGCCAAATATACTTTTCCGAGTTCTTGCTTGGCTTCGGTATAATCTGGCTGGCTTCGGAGTGCGCTTTCCAAATAGAGTGTGGCCATATTGTAGTCTTTATAGACCTTGGCGCTCAGCATACCAAGCTTGGTGTAGGGCTCTGGGTTTCGAGGGTCAAACTGCGCTGAGGCAGCGTAAGCCGCAAAGCAGGAGTCCTGCACGCCTAAATTTTCGTAAGCCTTTGCCAATGCCAGGAAGGCTTTGCTATTTTTAGATTCGTTCTTGACCCAGCCCATTGCTGCCCACTGTGCTGTGCGGTAGTCTTGGTTTTCTAAGGCTAAAACCGCTGCTTTCTGATACACAAGTGCATATTCAGGATAAATTTCGGCCGCCTTGCGGTAGTATGCAAGCGCCGCAACAGGGTCTTTTTTATAGTCAGCAGTGGCTATACCTAAATGATACCAGGCCGTGGCATAATAAGGGTGGAGCTTAACTGCTTTTTGGTAATGTATAATGGCTTTTTCGGCCAATTCAGTTTGTTTAGGGGCTTTTTGATAGGCCTTATAGAGTTCATAACCTAAATTGTTATGCAATTTGGCGCTGTTAGGTGCGGCTTTTATATCAGCCTCTAGCAAACTATAGTTATTAGACCAATCAGAGTTTCTGATGATGGTTTTTACAGAAAAACTCACCAGAAACAATAACATGATAGCCCAGTTAATCGCAGCAGCGGTTTGGCGGCGCTTGTGCAGAGTGCGCCTCACATACATATATAAGCGCTGCAACAAAAAAACTAAAGCCACACAAAATCCAAAAGACGGAATATACAAAAAACGTTCTGCCATTGGCACTCCCGCATTGATAAATACGTTGGAGGCCAGCAAAATAGTAGCCACAAAAAAGCAAAAGCAAAAGCTCAGGAGTTGCTTTTTACCAAAGTGTGTTACTGCATAGCCCGCACAGGCCAAAAATATTGTTCCGGAGAGGAGCGTGCGCCAGTCGTACCATACCAAAAGCGGAATTTGATTAAAGCTATAGTCGTGCGAAAGCGGGTGCGGACATATCAAAAGCAACATATAACGACCTATAATATAAAGAATCGTGCTGTATTTTTCCATGAGGCTGGCGTGTGCGAAAGGGTTATTGAGCACTTCGCTAATATGATTGCCTGTTTCGGGTACATAAATTGCAGATTTCAGCATAATAGCATAGACAACCGTTACGCTCAAAAAAGGAATCATCGTAACAATAAACTCGCGCTTGCGGATATTCCCAAAAAAGTGTAGCACAAGCGGAACAACTAATAAAAATGTGATGGCTGTTTCTTTGGCTAATAGCGAACAGAAATATAGAAAAGCGACCAAAGGCCAAGCCACTAGCTGTATCCATACTTTGCTGTGCAAAACCCGATAAGCTACGTGCAAAGCTAATAAAAAAAACAGCCAGCAGAGCAACTCGTCCCGTCCTTTGATGTTTGCGACCACCTCCGTATGAATGGGGTGCATCATAAAAAGCATCGTTGTAAAAAAGGGCATCCAATCGCTAAAGGGCTTTGTATAAGTTTCGCTGAACATGGAGCGCGTCAGGAGCAACAAAACAAGCCCAGTAAGGGCATATAAAAAAACGTTGATAGAGTGGCTTACGACGGGGTCTAGGCCAAAGTACTCATACTCAATAGCAAATGTAACCAAAGACAAAGGTCTGTAGCGCCCACCTTCTACGTTACCCTCAGCGTCTTCGTTCAAATAACCATAAAAAGCATCATGTACCACAATATCAATGACCCCATCAACCCCTTTTTTGGTATAGCGGTTTTTAGTAATAACGGCCTCATCGTCTTGCACATAGTCGTGCCAAATAGCATTTTCGTAAATGGCAAATACGAATAAAAAGACAAATAAAGCCTGTACGTACTCATTCCGTAAGAAATTGATAACTGCACGCATTGGTTTTATGGTAATTTGGTGAGTATGCTTTGAATAATGTTTGCGTCTTGGTGGTGCTTGCTTTTTGTGCCGCACGCCACCTACTCCACAATATAAAGCAAATTAGCGCTCTTTTTGTTTTTGATGTTACAAATATTCATAAAAAAACGACAAGTACACTCTTTTGCCAGACAAACCGCTCATATTGTAGGATTTTTTTCTGAATATTTTTTCAGGACTAGCCGCAAGGGTTATGAGCCGCTTGCGCCAAGTAAAAGCTTGTAAAGCAATAAATATCAATAGATGCAAGCTAAACTAAGAAGGATAGTTTACTTATTTTGGGAACACCTTGACAGCCTTTGATAGACTTCTCTTCTCTACTTTTTGCCTTGATGCAGCACTAAAGCGTAGGTTGAAAGTTCTAGGTCATAGCAAAAAAACCAAGCCTCGCAAAAGGCCAATTTAGATGAAAAATAACTTTTTCATCTAAACCAGCGAATGGCTTTTTGATGAACAACTAACCCACGCTACCTTCTAAGCTGATTGCCAATAGTTTTTGGGCTTCTACCGCAAACTCCATGGGTAGCTTGCTCAATACTTCACGGCAATAACCATTAACGATGAGTGCTACGGCTTCTTCAGTAGGTATTCCGCGCTGGTTGCAGTAAAAAATTTGGTCTTCAGCAATTTTTGAGGTCGTTGCTTCATGCTCTACTTTCGCGCTTGGGTTTTCTACCTCAATGTAAGGGAAGGTATGTGCGCCACAGCGGTCGCCAATGAGTAAAGAGTCGCATTGAGAAAAATTACGTGAATTTTCAGCGTTGCGCATCATCTTAACGAGTCCTCTGTAAGAATTTTGGCTATAACCAGCCGAAATGCCTTTAGAAACAATGCGGCTACGGGTGTTCTTACCAATATGAATCATTTTTGTACCTGTGTCGGCTTGTTGCTTATTTTTAGTAATAGCCACCGAATAAAACTCACCAATAGAGTTATTGCCCTTGAGCACACAACTCGGATACTTCCATGTAATGGCTGAGCCTGTTTCAACTTGTGTCCAATAAATTTTGGAATTATCGCCGAAGCAGAGACCGCGTTTCGTTACAAAATTATAAATACCACCTTTGCCGTCTTTGTCGCCCGGATACCAATTTTGTACCGTAGAATATTTGACCTCAGCGTTTGTATGCGCAAAAATTTCAACTACAGCAGCATGAAGTTGGTTTTCATCACGCATTGGGGCGGTACAGCCCTCCAAATAGCTCACGTAGGAAGATTCTTCTGCCACAATGAGTGTCCTTTCAAACTGCCCAGTATTGGCTGTATTGATACGAAAATAAGTAGAAAGCTCCATAGGGCAGCGCACTCCCTTGGGAATGTAGCAAAATGAACCATCACTGAAAACAGCCGCATTCAAGGCGCTAAAATAATTGTCCGAAACAGGCACTACCGAACCTAAATATTTTCTGATTAAGTCAGGATACTCTTTAACAGCCTCGCTCATAGAGCAGAATATAACACCCATTTCTTTGAGCTTGCCCTTGAAAGTGGTTGCCACGGATACACTATCCAGCACGGCATCAACGGCTATGCCCGACAAACGCTGCTGCTCTACCAAAGGAATACCTAATTTTTTGAAGGTTTCCAGAATTTCTGGGTCTACCTCATCTAGGCTCTTGGGCGCAATTTTTTGCTTTGGTGCTGCATAATAAATAATATCTTGGTAGTCAATTTTGGCAATGAGTAAATTTGCCCACTCAGGAGGAGTCATTGTCTGCCATTTTCTAAAGGCTTTAAGCCGCCACTCCAGCATCCATTCAGGCTCATTCTTTTTGGCTGATATAAAGCGTACTGTGTCTTCTGTTAAGCCCTTAACTGCCTGTTCTGTCTCAATATTACTCACAAAGCCATATTTGTATTCTGACTGAGTGAGGTCATCTAATATATCCTGGTCGCTCATAAAGAAGCCTTTTGGAGGTGTTTTGAATTGACTGCTGCAAATATAACAAAACTTATTTAGATTTGTTCTAAGTAATTGCTTTTTTGTTTAAATCTTGTTGTATTTGATTCACCTTTTTTAAAAAAACTAGGCTCAATAAAGCAAATTTTATAGAATTACTGTATATTGCAGAGTTATCTTTAGCATAATGCGCTTTTTCGGTCTGTTTTTACTTGGCTTACTTTGCCTAACTGCTCCTAAAGTTTTAGCTTCTGGCCTTGTGTTGGGTGCTGAACGGAGCTATATGGTAGGTAAAAACATGGGCATCTACATGGACGAAAGCCGGACTATGGGTATAAAGGACGTGTCATCAATACAAAGCCGTTTTGTAGCTGCCAATGACGACGTTCCCTACCTTGGTATCAACAACAACATTTACTGGCTAAAAATAGAGTTAGAGAAGCCTAAAGAAGCACCTAACGATTGGATTTTACTGCTAGACCACACTCAATTTAACTATGTAGATTTTTATTTAAAGACAGATTCGTCGGCGAATTGGCAAGAAGAAAAGATGAGTCGTTTGCGGCCTTTTCGTGAACGAATGCTGCCTTATCCTGGGTTTGCAGTAAAACTAGATTTTTCTAAGCGCAACAAACAGCTTATTTTCATACGTATTGAGGGGCAGCGCCTCAAAGTAGTCCCTCTCTATGTTATCAGGCATAGTGAACAGGAAAAACAGAATAACATAGAAAGCACTTGCTACGGACTCTATTTTGGAATACTGCTGGGACTTTTTCTATACAATGCCTTCTTGACTGTTACGCTGCGGGACAAATCCTATCTGTACTACACCTTGAGTATTCTCGTTACTTTCTTGATTTTTAGTAACATGAGTGGCAAAATGTGTCAGTATCTATTAGGCGATTTTGCTTATATACAGCCTAGAGTCTTAGAAACCACTTCTGCTTTTCTAATTATTTTACCTATTTCTTTCACACAGACTTTTTTGAATATCAAGCAGCATATCAAATGGTTAGATTACACCTATAGTACCATTAAGCTATTGACTATTGCAGCCTTACCACTTATTATGTTTTCGAATGACTTTTTTGTAGAAACACAATACTATTACTACACATTGTTGAGTATTCAAACACCACTTTTGCTTTATGCAGGTATAGCGCTTTGGTACAAAGGCGAGGACTATGCCAGATACTATGTTTTTGCATGGTTTGGCTATATCGTGGGCGGTACGCTCAATTTGCAACGGGATTTAGGCTTTTTACCCTACAGCTTTTGGACTACACACGGCGCTGAAATTGGCTCTGCTCTCGAAGCTGTGCTGCTCTCTTTGGCTTTGAGTTCACGCTATCAGCGTTTTCGTCAAGAAAAAGAAAAAGCGACTCAACACGCCCTAGCCGTACAAGAAGAAGCCAATCGTTCTTTGGAACAGAAAGTAAACGAGCGAACCCTTGCTCTTAGCGAAGCCAATCAAGATTTATTGCAACTCAATGAAGAACTTGCCTCTACCTTGGAAATAGTGAACGTTCAAAAAGATGAAATTGCGCATCAGCAAGAACAAATTGTTTCTAGCATCAACTATGCACAGCGGATTCAGAAGGCTATTTTGCCCACACTAGATGAAATAGCGAGTCATTTTAAACACTTTTTTGTGCTCTTCAAACCCCGCGACGTGGTGAGTGGCGACTTTTACTATTGCCAACAAATACAGGGAAACATCATTTTGGCTGTAATAGACTGCACGGGGCATGGTGTACCTGGTGCATTTATGAGCTTAGTTGCCAATGATTTGCTCAATGAAATAATTTTAGGTAGAGGTGTTACGGCTCCGCATTTGATAATTGCCAATTTACACAAGGCCGTCAGAAAAACGCTGCGTCAGGCCGACTCTAAAAACCATGATGGATTAGATTTAGTCCTACTTTCTGTTGATAAAAACAAACAATCTGTGGCCTTTGCTGGCGCAAAAAATCCACTTTATTATGTCCAGGATACAGTACTGCACATTATAAAAGGCGATAAGATGCCGGTTGGTGGTGAGCAACGCGAAAAGGAGCGCTTTTTTACGCAGCATGACCTACAGATTCAAGCGCCTACTACGTTTTATTTGGCTACAGACGGCTACCCCGACCAATTTGGTGGCCCCAAAGGACGTAAATTTTTAAGCAAAAACTTTAGAGAGTTGCTGCTAGAAGTGAGCCTAGAGCCTTTGGAAGAACAAAAAAAGATGTTGGACGAGCGCCTGGTTGCTTGGCAAAAAGGAGGCACTATGCCTCAAACAGATGATATTTTAGTAGTTGGTTTTAAGCTTGAATCCAATAATGCTTGAGTTTTTATCACTTAGGGTAGCTTTTGGTCAAAAGCATCGTACTTCCCGTCTTCATCTTTGCAAAAAAAAAATATCTAAACTTATGAAATAAATTTTATAGACTTCCTGTATATTGCATCATTATTTTGTTTGGATAAGTTTTTATGCGCTTTTTTAGTCTATTTTTATTTGGTTTACTAAACCTCGTGGCCTTTGAGACGACGGCAAATACCTTGCTGTTGGGTAATGAGCAGCGTTACGTGGTAGGCAAAAACATGGGCATTTTTATAGATGAGAGCCGAACCATGCGCATAGAGGAGGTCGCAATTTTGCAAAATGGTTTTGTGCCGGCAACAGACGATGTGCCTAATCTGGGAGGCAATACCGATGTTTATTGGATAAAAGTTGTAATAGAAAAATCCGAAAATATCCACAACGATTGGATTCTACTTCTAGACCATTCCCAATACAATAGCCTAATTTTTTATAACCAAAGCGACTCTTCAAATACTTGGAAAGAGCAAAAAATGAGCAATTTACGGCCTTTTAGAGAACGTGAGATGCCCTATCCGGGTTTTGCCATGCGGTTAGACTTTTCTCAAAAGAACAAACAAATTGTTTTCATTCGTCTAGAAACCGAACGGCTTAAACTAGTGCCACTCTACGTCATAAGGCAAGGCGAGCAAGAAAAGCGAAATGCCGTAGAAAGTACTTGTTACGGCATTTATTTTGGAGTTTTATTGGGGCTTTTTTTATACAATGCCTTCTTGACGGCCACTCTGCGCGACAAGTCTTACCTATATTACACCCTAAGTATCTTGGCTACTTTCTTGCTTTTCAGTAACATAAGTGGCAAGCTGAGCGAGTATATACTCGGCGACTGGGCTTTTATACAAAACAAGCTCATAGAGGTTAGTTCTGCATTTATTGTGTTTGTACCTCTTTCTTTTGCGCAGGTCTTTTTGGATTTTAGGCAGAATATAAGGTGGTTAGACATCATCTGCGACATTCTCAAATGGACTGCCATTGCAGTACTGCCATTTGTTTTTATTTTTGACAATATCTATATAGAAACGCAGCTTATCTACTACACGCTTTTGAGCATTGATACACCTATTTTGTTGTTTTCTGGCATCTATCTGTGGTACAAAGGAGAGGAGTATGCCAAATACTATGTTTTTGCATGGTTTGGCTATATCGTGGGCGGTACGCTCAATTTGCAGCGTGATTTAGGCTCTCTGCCCTACAACTTTTGGACTACACATGGCGCTGAAATTGGTTCTGCTCTCGAAACTGTGCTGCTCTCTTTGGCTTTGAGTTCACGCTATCAGCGTTTTCGCCAAGAAAAAGAAAAAGCGACTCAGAATGCGCTTGCTATACAAGAGGAGGCCAATCGTTCTTTGGAACAGAAAGTAAACGAGCGAACCCTTGCTCTTAGCGAAGCCAATCAAGATTTATTGCAACTCAATGAAGAACTTGCCTCTACCTTAGAAATAGTGAACGTTCAAAAAGATGAAATTGCGCATCAGCAAGAACAAATTGTTTCTAGCATCAACTATGCACAGCGGATTCAGAAGGCTATTTTGCCCACACTAGATGAAATAGCGAGTCATTTTAAACACTTTTTTGTGCTCTTCAAACCCCGCGACGTGGTGAGTGGCGACTTTTACTATTGCCAACAAATACAGGGAAACATCATTTTGGCTGTAATAGACTGCACGGGGCATGGTGTACCTGGTGCATTTATGAGCTTAGTTGCCAATGATTTGCTCAATGAAATAATTTTAGGTAGAGGTGTTACGGCTCCGCATTTGATAATTGCCAATTTACACAAGGCCGTCAGAAAAACGCTGCGTCAGGCCGACTCTAAAAACCATGATGGATTAGATTTAGTCCTACTTTCTGTTGATAAAAACAAACAATCTGTGGCCTTTGCTGGCGCAAAAAATCCACTTTATTATGTCCAGGATACAGTACTGCACATTATAAAAGGCGATAAGATGCCGGTTGGTGGTGAGCAACGCGAAAAGGAGCGCTTTTTTACGCAGCATGACCTACAGATTCAAGCGCCTACTACGTTTTATTTGGCTACAGACGGCTACCCCGACCAATTTGGTGGCCCCAAAGGACGTAAATTTTTAAGCAAAAACTTTAGAGAGTTGCTGCTAGAAGTGAGCCTAGAGCCTTTGGAAGAACAAAAAAAGATGTTGGACGAGCGCCTGGTTGCTTGGCAAAAAGGAGGCACTATGCCTCAAACAGATGATATTTTAGTAGTTGGTTTTAAGCTTGAATCCAATAATGCTTGAGTTTTTAGGAAATTTACAGAAAAAGCATCATCTTTCTGATGCTTGCATAGAAACCCTACTTTTCAAATGGAATAAATCTTTTTTGCTCAAAAGACATGAATTTTTGGTGCAGCCTGGCCAAATTGAAAACCACCTTTATTTTGTCCAAAAAGGAGCTATGCGGCTATTTTTTACTTATGATGCCGAAGAGGTCTGTGTAGGTTTTGCCTATCCAAACACCCTGATATGCGACTATCCGTCTTTTATTAAGCAAAACCCATCTGTTTATTTTACACAAGCCCTAGAAAAATGTGAGCTACTCGGCATACATCGCAAGGATTTTTATGATTGCCTTAGCGCTTTTCGGGAACTAGAAACCTGCTGGCGTGCGCTTACCGAAGAGGCTCTTTTGGGCAAGATACAACGCGAAGTAGAAATGCTCGCTTATACGCCACTAGAGCGTTTTGAAAGACTTATGGCGCGTAGTCCTCATCTTTTTCAGCACGTGCCTCAAAAGTACATAGCCTCTTATTTGCGCATGAAGCCTGAAACACTGAGTAGGCTAAAGGCCAAGAACTAATTTTCTAAATTAATCATAGAGAAAGTTTTTAGTGCAAACTTAGGAGATGTTCTGCAACGCTCCATGTTTTGTAAATTTATTCTAGTCTGCTGCCTCTCTGCTAGAACTGCGACGTAATTTGATGTTCTTGCAAAAAAAGCGGGAAAAAAGTAGCTTTTTTGCCGCTTTTGCTTACTTTTGTACTTGCATAACACAAGCAACGAGCTTTTAACGAAAAGTATTCTCTTGAAATTCTTTTCAATCACTTTGTTCAAGATGCGTCAACTCATTCTATACACCGCTATAAGCCTTGATGGTTACATTGCCGACCCCAATAGCGGCACTGACTGGATTTTTATTGATGAAGATTACGGTTTTGAGGATTTCAAAAAAGGAATTGATACTGCCATGATGGGGCGACACACCCACGAAACGCTGCGAAATAGCCCCCAAATGACCAATGCAACTTTTCAACAAATCGTTTTTACAGCAGCAAACAGTACCGAGTCGGAGTCGGCCTCTGTCCGTTTTATGTCGGCAGACTTTGCTGTTGGCTACACACAAAGCCTTAAAAATCAATCAGGAAAAGACATTTGGTTGATAGGCGGAGGCAGGCTAAATGCGCTCATGTTGGAAGCCAATATGATAGACGCACTCGTACTGTTGATTCACCCCATTTGTCTTGGAGATGGAATCAGGCTTTTTGAAGGACATAGTTTTACTAAAAAGTTTGCATTGCAGAGCTGTATGGCGCAAAGCTCAGGTATTCTGAAAGTACATTATAGCAGCAAAAAATAAACGTCTAATTTATCTACTAAACACACGCATGATGCCATTGAAAATGCCTAAGATACAGCCTCAAGACTTGCAGTTGATTCCGTTGCAATGGCTGTGCTTTATACTGGCCTTTTCGTTTTCGGTATTGTTTCAGGCGGTTTATTTGTTCAAAGAAAATGCGTTTGAGTATTTTAATGTATCTGCAACTGAAACCATTATATTAGAACAAATTAGAGATTATAGTTTTCTGACGGGCGCTGTTTTAGTAGCACCTATTTTGCGTTCGGTAGGCTACAAACAAATCTTTCGATTTTCGGTGCTTATCCTTTTAGGCTTATTGGCATTTGTTCCTTTTGCGAGCGAATTGCGCTTTATGATGCTTTTGGTCATGGGCATCAGTCTTTGCTTTGCGGTATGTACAGTGTCTTCTTATGCCAGTTTGGCGGTTTTGGCGCGAAGCAGTGAGCATCATGCCTCTATGGTTTCTCTATTGGAGGGTTTTGCTATGGTGGGTTCTTATGTGTCGTATTGGCTTTTTGGAAATTTGTTTAAAAATCATGGCCTTGAGTGGTATTATGCTTTTTGGGTAATGATACCCTTATTTTTGTTGGTTTTTTTGACCGACTGGAGCAAATTAGACTCCGAAGTTAGTTTCAAAAAACGTAGCTTCATGCCGCGCAAAGACTTTGCCGCCTTCAACCGCGAAATTTTGAGCTTTAGTAACAATAGTATCATTGTCCTTTTTGTCTTTTGCTTGATGTTTGCTGCTTTTTCGGAGGTGCATTACAGGATTTGGATAACGCATTACCAAAGTGAGGTTGTTATTTTTCCCTCTTTTCTGGGGCACAACTTTATATCGCTAACTTTATTGCTAATGGGCATTGGTCGTATCCTGACAGGCATATTATTGCTTAAAGTGCCTAAGTTTTGGCTAGTAGCCTTGTGCAGTGCAGCTGTTATGATAATGGTTTACTACACCGAGGGCCTTATTCAACATACTGATGTGGTTATAGTAGAACAACTTAACGAAGTGCCCGCATCTTCTTATTTGGTGCTAGGCTCTGGTGTATTTTTAGCTTGCTTGATTCCTATGATTTACTCTTCGCTTTTGGCGCAGGTGGGTAAGTTCAGGCAGAGTTCCTTGCTGTGTCTTACTTTAGTTATCACGGTGCTGAGTGAGCAGGTTTCTAAGCGCCTTTCTTATGCGCTCTATGAAATTTTTACACCTGAAATTGCCTACTATTTTATCTTGATTCCGGTTATGCTTCTATTCATACTATTTGCGCTCTTTTACCACGACTTACAGGGCGAAAGCAAAGAAATTGTTATCAATCTGAACGAAGAGTAATGGAACAGAGTAAAATCAATCGCATCATAGAAATTGCCAAAACAGCGCCAAATTATCATTATTGGGACTCTACATTTGGCACGGCAGATACATGGGGAGGCAGTATTGCCTGGGGGTATGCCATTACTTATAAGCCCCAAGAAGATGTTTTTTGTTGGGAAGATACCGAAGACGTAGGTACAGGCTTCAATGCCATAGAAATATTTAAGCTCTCTGAAGCGGAGGTTATTGAAAAGTTGCGCAAGTTAAACAACTGATTCTCATAAAACCCAAAGCCTATTTTTCCGTTCAAAAGACTTATAACAACCAACTCTGAAGCACGTGAGTTTCAAAAAAACAGAAAACATTAATAACAAAGGGCTCGTCCTACGCTCTACCGGGCTTTGGTATGACGTACAAAGTGAAAGCGGGACAATGCTCAAAGCCCGTTTGGAAGGCAAAATTAGGCTTAAAAATGAAAAAGCGACCAACCCAGTAGCTGTTGGCGACTATGTAGAGCTTCTGCCTGACCCAAGCAACCCACTCCAAGCCTCTATCACCAGTGTTCTCAAGCGACAAAACTATATTTCTCGTCTTTCGCCGCACAAAAAAGAGCACGCACACGTTATTGCAGCCAATTTAGACCAAGTCATTCTGATTGTTACCTTAGCCTTTCCCAGAACCTCTTTGGGCTTTATTGACCGCTTTTTGGTCGTTTCGGAGAGCTTCCGTATCCCAACCGTGTTGGTTTTTAATAAGACAGACCTAATTACCCAAGAACCCGACGCACTGGCCTATCAAAATAGCGTACGAGCTATCTACGAAAACATTGGGTATAATACTTTTTCTGTTTCGGCACTCGCCGACCCTGACCTCAACGGGTTTAAGGCATTGCTGCGCGATAAGAAAACCTTGCTTTCTGGTCACTCTGGCGTAGGCAAATCTACCTTATTGAACAGAATAGCACCTCAAGTGGCTCAAAAAACACAGAGTATTTCCGATTTTTCTCAAAAAGGCGTTCATACAACCACTTTTGCCGAAATGTTCGAAATTGAGCCTCAAACCTACATTATTGATACGCCTGGCATCAAAGAGATGGGGCTACACGGCATAAAACCTGAAGAAATTGCACACTATTTTCCTGAAATGCGCGCCTGTTTGAACGCCTGTAAATATGCCAATTGCACGCATTTACATGAACCAGGTTGTAAAGTACAGCAACTTTTAACACAAGGCCAAATCCACGAAAGCCGCTATTACAACTACCTGAGTATGTTTAAAAACCATGATACACGTAAATAGCCGTCCCTTAAAATTTCAGATATATAGTCATGAAAGACTTGCTCAACTATTCTTCTCAACTTAGCTTGCATCTATTGAATGTACTTTTTAAGGGAAGATTGCCTAAATCATATCATTCATTGAATCAATACTTTAACTTGCTTTTAAGAGAATTTAAAAGACAGTTGAAAAAAAACTTGCACAAAAGCATAAAATAATTCTCAAAAAATTTCAGATAATCGGTTTAAGATTGCAGTTTTGCAAAATAAATACGACCGAACGACCTCACAATAAAGTATGCTTACGCTTTTACTCATACTTCTTCCGCTAGTAGCAGGTTTGGCCTTGTTGCTTGTTAAGGGCAATAGCGCCAAATTCGTTGCGCTGACAGTTTCTTTGATAGAATTTGCGCTTTCTGCGTATCTCTGTACGCAAATGGAAAGCAGCAGCGCCACGCAATATGCTTATTCTCTTTCGTGGTTGCCTGAGGCTGGCATTAGCTTTAGCCTGGGGCTTGATGGTATCAGTATGCTCTTGGTGCTTTTAGCAACTGTTCTGTGTCCCGTTATTATTCTTTCTACATTCAATACCGACACCAAGAATAGCTCTGCCTTTTATGCGCTCATACTCATTATGGAAGCAGGCTTGGTAGGTGTTTTTGAGGCCAGAGATGCTTTTTGTTTTTATCTGTTCTGGGAAGCCGCTCTTATTCCTGTTTATTTTTTGGCAGCTATTTGGGGAGGCCAAGACCGTATCCGTGTAACGTTTAAGTTTTTCATTTACACTGTTTTTGGCAGTTTATTAATGCTGGCCTCGCTGGTTTATTTGTATATGAAAACGCCTGGTTCGCATAGTGCGGCTTTGGAGGCCTTTTACAATTTACCATTAGACAACAACGAGCAGAACTGGATTTTTGGAGGTCTTTTTATTGCCTTTGCCATTAAAATGCCTATTTTTCCTTTCCACACCTGGCAGCCCGATACTTACACCGAATCTCCAACAGCTGCCACCATGTTGTTATCGGGTATTATGCTTAAGATGGGGCTTTATGGCGTTGTGCGCTGGCTTTTGCCGATAGTGCCATCGGGTGCTGCCGAATGGAGCATGACGGTTATGGTCTTATCCGTGATTGGTATTATTTACGGTTCTATTATTGCCATACAGCAAAAGGACGTAAAACGACTCATTGCTTATTCTTCTTTTGCGCACGTGGGCTTGATGTGTGCGGGGCTATTTTCAGGTACAGTGGCGGGTTTACAAGGTGCTATGGTTCAGATGTTTGCGCATGGTGTGAATGTTGTAGGCTTGTTCATGGTGGCCGAAATCATTGCGCAGCGCACCAAGACACGCGAGATTGCTGCACTTGGCGGACTTACACGCACCACACCACAACTAACGGTCTTTTTTGTCATACTCATGCTGGGTAGTGTTGCATTACCCCTCACGAATGGTTTTGTGGGCGAGTTTATGCTCTTATCAGCTGTTTTTAAATACAATCCGCTTATTGGCGCTGTAGCTGGTGTAACCATTATTTTGGGCGCTGTTTATATGCTCAAAATGTTTCAGGGCGTTATGCTGGGGCCAAACAAAGAGAATGCGCCCTTGATTAAAGACCTCAACATGAGCGAAACTTTGGCCTTTATTCCGCTGATTGTGCTGGTATTCTGGATTGGCGTTTATCCTAAACCTTTCTTAGCACTTACAGAGCCTGCTGTTATGGAGCTGCTCAAGATTGTAGCTGCCCCCTAGCCCACTCTTTTTGAGCCGAGCCTGCACTGTCCCATTCTGATTCGTTATATTTGTCTGTTATGCGTTCAAAAATGCTCCGTCTCTATAAATTACTATTCTTTTTATGGCTCTGCTGTGGTTCTGTTGTAATGACCAGTTGTACTGAAAGCCAATCTAAACAAGTAGGACAAAAAGATAGAACGCAACACGCAGCAGAGGGTAATCTTTCTGAAACGAAGGTTGTCAAAGACTCTAAAACCTCTCTGGATACCGTTTGGCGCAATCTGCCTGACTCTGCCCTTGTGGAAGTGTTGCTTGTTGATAGCTCTTTCATTATAGACATTCGCTACGCCACTACCAACAATTTTATGAAAATGAAAGTCTATCCTTGCGATAAGTGCCTTTTACGCAAGACGGCGGCCATTTCTTTAAAAAAAGCGCACGATTTATTCAAAAAAGAGGGCTACAAAATAAAAATCTATGATGGTTACAGACCGCTTTCTGTCCAGTGGGAACTCTGGAATAGAACCACCAACAAAAACTATGTAGCTAATCCTAAAAAAGGCTCAAACCATAACCGAGGCTGTGCGGTGGATATGACCCTAACCGATATGAACGGCAAAGAGTTAGATATGGGCACTCCCTACGATTTTTTTGGCCCAGCCGCTCACCACACTTACACCAATTTGCCTGCTAAAGTTCTAAAGAACAGGCTCAAGCTCAAAAACATTATGGAGAGTGTCGGTTTCAAAAGCATTTCCAATGAGTGGTGGCACTATGATTACAAAATTAAGTATAGCGTACTAGACCAGCCCTTGCCCTGCGACCCACAGAAAAACTAAAACAATGAGCCATGTATTGAACCTTGCCAAACAGGTTTTTGATATTGAAGCACAAGCCATTTTGCGCCTCAAAACCTTGATAGATAACGAATTTGAAGCAGTGGTTCACAAGATATTGACTTGCTCTGGCAAACTCGTAGTAACGGGTATGGGAAAGTCTGGCCACGTAGGCCAGAAAATAGCAGCAACCTTAGCCAGCACTGGCACACCAAGTTTTTTTATGCACCCAGCCGAGGCTTTTCATGGCGATTTGGGCATGGTGTCCGCGAGTGATGTTATCTTGGGCATTTCTTATTCAGGCGAAACGGAAGAGTTGGTGCGCTTATTACCCATCTTAAAAGAGCGCGGCAATGCTTTTATTGCGCTCTGTGGCCGCAAAAACTCTACTTTGGCGCTTCATTCTGATTTTGTGCTCAATGCGTCCGTAGAACGAGAGGCTTGCCCGCTCCAGTTAGCCCCCACCGCTTCCACAACGGCTGCTCTCGCCATGGGCGATGCGCTGGCCGTAGCGCTTATGAGTTTGCGGCACTTTAAGGCAGAAGATTTTGCGCGTTTTCATCCAGGCGGCAGCTTAGGGCGTAAATTATTGACAAAGGTGAAAGATTTAATGCACAAAGAGCTGCTCCCTATCGTGCAACCACAGCAGTCTATTACAGACTTAATTGTTTGTATGTCAGGAAGTAAGTATGGTATGGCCATTGTTCAGGAAGCAGAGCGTGTGGTGGGTCTTGTTACAGACGGAGATTTGCGTCGTGCCATTAATAAGCACACACTGAGCGGCTTACAAACAAAATTTGTAGGCGATATCATGACCAGAAACCCACGCTCTATTGCACCAGAAAACACTATTTCGGATGCCGAAGCGCTATTTTTTGAACACAAAATTACCCATCTTCTGGTCTTGCAAGGTACTCTACTGGTGGGTATTTTGCAGGTATATGATTTGAATAAACTTTGAAAGTATAAACTTAATGCTCATTTTGCGGAAACAAAAACGCATTGCTAAACTGATAAAAAACCATGCTTCCCCAATTTATGAAAGCGCTCAAGATATTTCCCAAACAAGCAGAGAGAGTTCAGCTTGTTGATGTACCAGTTCCAAATATTCGGGCGGGGTATGTGCTTGTCAAAGTTCTTTATGCAGCTTTGAATCGCCGCGACCAGTGGATTAGGGAAGGCAAATATCCACGCATACAAGAAGCTATTTTGGGCTCTGATGCCTGTGGTGTGGTTGTAGAAGCCACAGACACGGACAAGCACTGGTTGAACAAGGAAGTGCTCATCAATCCGAATAACCTCTGGGGCGACGACCCACGCCACCAAAGCGCCGATTATCATATTTTGGGTATGCCAACCGAGGGCACTTTTGCAGAATATGTTTGTGTACCCACCGACCGCATACAGCGCAAACCTATACATCTTACAGCCGCCGAGGCATCTGCACTGCCGCTTGGTGGACTGACGGCCTACCGCGCTGTGTTTACGCATGGGCAGGTACAAGAGGGCACACGTACACTCATAACAGGGGTGGGTGGAGGAGTAGCCCAGTTTGCATTTCAGTTTGCGAAGGCCGCAGGTGCAGCAACCTATGCAACCAGCGGGGACGAAGCAAAGATAGCGCAAATTCAAAAAATGGGCGCTAAGGCTGTTTTCAATTACAAAAATGCTGCATGGCTCGAAGAACTTGCCAAAGAAGCGAGTCAGTTAGACGTGATTGTGGACAGCGCTGGCGGCGAACAGTTCGCTGAGCTTGTCAAGGTTTTGGGTCGTTCGGGTAGGCTTGTTTTTTATGGTGCTACAAATGGCCTGCCTTCAAAAATTGACCTGCATCGTATGTTTTTTAACCAAATTTCAATACATGGTAGCACAATGGGCAACGACCACGAATTTACAGATATGCTGGATTTTGTTACAGAGAAAAAAATTAAGCCAGTCATATCGTCTGTACGGCCTTTTGAGGAAATAATATCTGCTCTAGATGAAATGAAACAAGGCAAGCAGTTCGGTAAGTTGGTGGTAGAAATGAAGCTAACTTAATCCAATTATGTTCAGTAACTTAACAGAACTAACCGAGCAGGGCACTGTCTTACTTGTTGATAAGCCCATTGAATGGACTTCTTTTGACGTGGTGAATAAAATTAAACATAAACTGCGGCATTTGAGCCAGAAAAAGGTGAAGGTAGGTCATGCTGGCACATTAGACCCACTCGCTACAGGCTTGTTGATTGTATGTACTGGCCCAAAAACAAAGCAGATAGACGGCATACAAAATGCAGACAAAGCCTATTTGGCCACTTTGCGTTTAGGACAAACTACAGCCTCTTATGATGCCGAAACAGTTGTTTTGGAAGAGAAAGATACGGACACAATTACCTTAGAGCAAATTGAAAAAGCACTAGAAAACTTCAAGGGAACGATTCAGCAGATACCGCCCGCTCATTCAGCACTCAAAATTGGTGGCAAGCCCGCATACAAGTTGGCCAGGCAAGGCAAAGAGGTAGAGCTCAAAGCCCGAGAACTACACATTAGCCATATTGAGGTGTTATCCTTCGAGAACCCTGTCCTTAAATTGGATATAGTTTGCTCTAAAGGGACTTACATACGCAGCATTGCGCACGACTTAGGCCAAAACCTGGGAGTAGGCGCACATCTGACTGGCCTAATCCGTACACGCATCGGTACATACAGGCTGGAAGAGGCTTGGCAATTAAATGATTTGGTTGTACAACTAGATACTCTAGCTCCTGAAAAGATTTAATCTTTTTGTGGTTGCTAACGATTAATGCGCTTATATCTACCGCGTGTTTTATAGTACTTTTTTGGGGCTTTACGCTTATGTATGCCCTTGTTACCGAATGGGTTAGGACGTGATGGGTGATATACCTTGCGGCGCGTGAGGCCACCACCTCCTACGCCTTTCTTGCCCGCATAGGTAACGGTAGGAATCTGTTTGAACTTAATACCCAGCATGATTTCGTTGCCGCCACCAGCCACGCCGCTCAAATCCGATACGGCAAAATCGCGTGCATAACCAAATCTAAACTGGCGCGTATTGATGCCAACAGAGGCGACAGCACCATACTTTTCGCGATAAGCCACAGCACCCCAAACTAAATTGGCATAAGACATAAGCACACCGCCCTCAAACTGCCAAGGGGTATTTAAACTTTTGCGCACCATGACCATAGGCTCTATGCGCGTGTAGCCGTCTGGAAGCGTCCAGATGTACTTGCTGCTTAGCATGAGGTGCTGCGTCAAGTTAATGTTATTTTCGGCAGCGTCAAGCGCTGTAAGGGAGGGATTAATCAGTTGCGGCAGTACGGCAGATACCTGAAAAACATTTCGGTAGATATAATTAACACCAAAGTTTGCCTCAAAAGATGTGAAATTGCCTGTATTATTGACAATATTGGGGTCGTTGGGGTGCAGCACAAACAGTTTGTTCATATCTATACGGTTATACAGAAAACCACCCGAAAAACCCAAGGATAATTTAGAGCTATTCTCATAAGGCCCAAAGATATGATGGGCGTAGGTAGCCATGAGTTTTGTTTGAGAACTGACCTTGATAAAGTCCTGCGAAATATTTAAGCCAAAGCCGCTGCGGTACTCATAGAACGGAATATCAATAGTAGCGAGCATGGTAGTAGGTGCACCGTCTAAGCCTGCCCATTGATTGCGATAGGTAAAATTGGCAGAACCATAATCATAATTTCCTGCCCAAGCAGGATTGTAAATGAACTGATTATGGAAATATTGGCTAAAAAGCGGAATTTGTTGGGCTTGGAGTAAGCTAGGAACAGATAAACATTGTACTAAGAATACAAGATACCTGAATAGTGCCCAGTAGGAATGTGGTTTCATTATGCAGAATGTATGTGTAAAGTAGACCAGAGAACGTATTTGCGTTTATCGCATTGCATTACAAAAATGCTGCCTTAAAGTTTGGCTAGGTGTAGTCAATTCATAAAACGGCCTTAACATCAAATTATTGGTAAAAACTGTACATTATTTTTTTGCCTAAAGGTAACTTGCGTCTGGTCTGTTGAATGAAGTGCCGTCTTGATTTTATAAGCAACAAGCCAAAAAAATTCAGTGGAGTATTAGCACCAAGAACATCTACAGCTCCACGCCAATTACCAAAACATCATCGATTTGTGGGCTGTTTCCCTTCCAGTCTTTAAACATCTCTCTGATGTTTGTAAGCTGCTCACTAACAGGCAATTTGTATTGAGAATAAAGAAATTCTCTAAACTTTTTTGAACCAAATTTTTTATTCGTTGCGCCGCTAAATTGGTCTTGGTAGCCGTCCGAAAACAGGTAGAATGAAGTTGGAATACGATTTCCTGAAGCATCGATGAGCGGGATTTGGTGGCGTGTAAAAAGCCTTTCGGTTTCGCGCTGTTCTCCGCCTATTGGTCTAATGTCGCCTTTGATGGAGTAGGGGGTCTCATTTTGTACATAAAAAATCGGACTCTTTGCGCCGGCATATTCTAGCGTGTGCATTTCTTTGTCATAAACGCAAAGGGCTATATCCATGCCGTCATTGCTTCTGGTTTCGTCTTGTTTTAAGGTGCGTCTTATGCCTTTATGCAATTCGTTTAGAACAATATCCGATTGAATGATACCCGTCTGATTCACAATTTCATTCAGCAAGTTTGCACCCAAAAGGCTCATAAATGCACCCGGTACGCCATGCCCCGTGCAGTCCACAACCGCTACTACAATTTTTTGTTGTAGTTTATTTTTATGTTTTTTGTTTTTGCTATCAGAGAGGCTCGAGAACCAATAAAAATCTCCTGAAACGATGTCGCGTGGATTAAAGAAAATAAAGCTATTTGGCAACAGAGCAGACAAATTGTTGATGTTGGGCAGCATGGCTGTTTGTATGCGGTGTGCATAGTTGATACTGGCCACTATGTTATTATTCTTTTGCTCAATGATTTTGGACAGTTCTACAACAGCTTGAGCTTCGGCCAAACGCGCTTCGCTGTTTCTTAGATTGATTTCTGTTTCTACTTGTTTTGTAACATCTCTCACCAACATAATGTTGGATATTTCTCCCTTAAAATAGGCTTTTTTTGCAGAAATTTCAATATGAATTGAGCAGCCGTTTTCTGCATGGACTTTCGTTCGGTGCATGATACCCTCCTCTGTTTTGAGAACCAAATCTCCAAAAGAAAGGTTTTTGTCTGCCAAAAAGCCCATCGCATTTTTTCCAATAGCCTCGTCCAGGCTATAATTGAAGATGCGCAAAAAAGCATCATTGGCTTCCGTAATGTTGTTGCTACTATCCAAAAATATAATGCCTTCCGAAAGCACTGCCGAAAATCGTTTGAGCCTTTCTTGCCCTTCTTGTATTGTGATAAGGCTCTGTTTGAGTTCTTTTTCCTTGATGAGGGCGTTTAAGTTTGCAGCAATCGTCTCAGAGAGTGCATCAATGGCTTGCAGGGCTTCTGGTGTTGGGGTTCTAGCAAAGGCAACTTCCAAAACCCCCCGTGTAATGTAGTTGTAAACAAGAGGGACAATCAAGACACCTGCTACATTCAAGAATCCCTTGCTATTGGTTGCCTTAAAGCGCTGCGAGTCCTCAAACATAAATTTTTCTTGGCTTTTGGCAGCCTGCCCCAAAAGACCATGACCTATGGGAATTTTTCTCTTGATATGCTCGGTGCTATCCACCGCAAAGCCACCTGCAAATTCTAAGTGGCTACCATGTAGGTCGGCAGTGTAAATGACAGACTGTACGGCATTTAGATAAACGGTTAAATGTTTTAAAAGACGTTCAGTCCAGGAACTGAGATTTTCATTCTCTTCCCAGCGCATAATGTCTGTAAAGTTGGATAAAGCCTCATAAAGCACCTGCAACTGCTCTGTTGAAACGTCTCTATCCTTCTTTCTAATGTTTTTGACTTTGGTATTTACACCGTTTTCTGATGAATACATTTCATACTTAAACCTTCTGCAACAATGAAACAATTTTTAAGGGCTGGCCACTCAAATCTTCTATCAGTTTTAAGTAGCAAGTTACAAGCGTTATCTTTTTGCCTTTGAACTCCAGGTCTCTTTTGAGTTCTTTTTCAATGAGGAGCGTTGCGAGCAAATCTTGGAATTTAGGCTGCACGAGGAGTGTGTCAAAGTGCTTATGCGCGGTTTTCTCTCTGTTTGTGCCGAGCAGAGAAAGCCAGTCATCGGTGAAACTTTCTAGTTTTCCTTCCAGGCTTAGTTCAGCTACCGCATTGTGTTGGTTCAAGTGATGAACGTACTGTTTAATTTCGTGCCTAAAGGCTTTTTGTGGCGTAACATCACGAACATACTTCACTATTTTGTAGGGCTTATTTTCCGAATCAAAAATAGGGTTATAGCTTCCGTTAATCCATATCTGTTTCTTTTCTTTGGTAATGCGTGGAAACTCACCCGCCTGAAAATGACCATTTTTGAGGTTTTCCCAGAGTTCAGTGTAGGCTTTGTTTTGATGTTCAGCATCAACAAATATTTTGTGCTTCTGTCCGCGCACCTCGCCGAGAGAATAGCCCACAGCATTCAAAAAGTTATCATTGGCAGTTCGTATGGTGCTGTCCAAATCAAACTCAATGACCGCAAAAGATTTATTGATAGCCTCCATCTGCCATTTATAGTCCAGCAACTGCTTTTTATTTGCAGTATTGTCTAGTGCAAATTTTAGTACCTTAAAGGGTCTGCCGTCAATATCAAGGATAGGCGTATAGGTGGCACTCAGCCAAACCTCTTCGCCTCTTTTGGTTATCCGTTTAATGTCTGAGCTTGTTTGCAAAATTCCTTTGTTTAGGCTTTGCCAAAATATTTTGTAGTCTTCAGACTTTGCATAGTCAGGCGCAACAAAAATGCTATGAGGCATACCTATTATCTCATCGTGTTTATAGCCCATAAGCGCCAGAAACTTTTGATTGGCCGTTTTTATTCTGCCTGTCATATCAAACTCCACCGTGGCCAAAGTGCTGTCAATGGCTCTTATGAAGCCCTCTAGCTCAGTATTTTTTCTGATGGCCTCCTCTTGAATAGCCTGTAGCTCTTCCATGCTTTGTCGCAACTCTTCCTCTTGCGCACGGAGTTCTTCTGTTTGTTGCTGGCTAGCCTCCAAGAGCAACTTGGTGCTTCTGTTGCTGATAAAACTTTGCAAAAATGAGGCTGTGTTACGGCACATTCTCTGCAAAAGCTCCAGCTCTCTATCCTCTAGCGCCTTCAAGGTGGTAACTTCTATAACACCATAAATATCTTGATTGAATATCAAGGGGCAAACAGTTAAACAAGAGGCTGTTACCCTGCCCAAGGAAGATTCAAGCCGCGTTTCTAGGTTCTCAAACCGCAATATTTCTTTGGACTTTGCCGCCTGGCCAATAAGGCCTTCGCCAATCCTGAACTGCTTGGTAGCCATGGTGGCCACTGTGCAGGCATATCCGCCCATCGCTTTAATCATGCCATCTTCCACAATGAAAAAAGCACCATGCACCGCCTTTAATACTTGACAAATATGCTCAATAATGTTATCGGCAAACTTTTCAAGTGTGTTGTCAAAGTTATGCCGCAACACTTCGTCAAACTTACTCAAGCTAGAGTCTATCCAAAGCCTGCTCTCCATAGAGGCTTGCTTCTCGAGTAGCTCTTCGCGAAGTTTCAGAAATTCCTCAGAAGAAATTGTTTGCTCTGGCAAAAAAGTGCCATTGAGCGCTTCTTTTTGTTCAAATACTTTGGGGGGAGTATTCTTTTTCATGAATCAAAACGGTTGTATAAAGCCAATTAGTTTAACTATTTTTGATTTAAAATGTTTTTGCTATTTTCAAAATGATACAAAAAAAGTAAAAAATAAAGCTAATTTTTGTAGAATATCTTACTGACAAAGATTTTTGGTGTTTTTTTAATTCAAAAGAGGATTGATAATTGCACGTATCTTGTTTAGTTTTGTGCGCTTCCATTTATTACATGGATTCAGTTGAAAGCTAAATGTTTAGGAAAGCAAGCTCTTTTATGTCAAAAATTTCATTAATCATCGCCTTCTTTTGCAGTATTGCGGCGAGTTTACAAACTAACCTTTGGGCACAAACACTTACCCAAGATAGTACGCGAGGTTATACCTTATTGCACAAATCTAAGGATATGTACGGAGCGGGAATTTATGATAGCGTTATTATCTACGGCCGAGAAAGCATCAAGTTACTTGAGAAACAAAAACTTTATGCGGGGAGTATTGACGCTAAGCTGGAAATTGCCGCTGCCTATATACAGCAGATAAAAAAACAGGCTGTCAATGAACTTTTGGACTCTATCGCCTATGAAATCAAGCATTTATCGGGGAAAGATTCTATTGAACTTTGGACAAACTATTATTTTACCTTGAGCCAATGGGACACACGGCGCGGTTATTACAATCAGGTATTTGAAAAATTACTTAAAAACGAATATTATGCCAAGCAACTCATGGGTAGAAAGCGCCTAGAAGCCCTCAGTTTAGTCTATATGGAACTGGGCAATGCGTACTTCAATACCCGTCAGCCTTCCAAATCCTTGCTTTATTACAACGAAGCTGTTAGCCTGACCATAGAACTGAGCGGCAAAGATAACCCGCGCGAAGCAAAAATTTACGCAAATATTGGTTTGGTTTATTTTGAACAAAAAAAGTTCAATGAGGCCATAGACTATTATGAAAAGGCTACACGCATCTATGAAAAGCATAAGGAAACGAATAAAATGCGTATGGGGGGCATTTATAACAACATGGGGCTAGCCTATGGCGAAGCTGGCGACGTTGAAAAAGCTGTCTTTTATTTTCAAAAGCTGCTGGAATTGTTCCGAAAAAATAATATCACCAATGATATCCGGATAGGTTCTACTTATTCTAACATTGCTTCTGTTTACAAAGATAACAGTATTAAACTGGACTCTGCGCTCTTTTTTGCTCACTTGGGCTTGCAGGTGCGTAGGGCTGCACTGGGCGAACGACACCCACGTTTGGCTGCTTTCAGTTATGACCTTTTAGGAAAAATACACGCTCAGTTAGGTAATCTAGACTCCGCTATTTTTTATTACAATAGTTCTTGCACTGCCAACTCATACAACTTTACGAGCAGTGCGGAGGCCGATATTCCGCCTACAGACGACTGCATGGATTTTTACAGAACAGGGACTTTCTTGTTACACCGAGGCTACTGTGAAGCAGCACAATATTATCAAACAAGCAACAAAACGAATGTTTACAAAGCACGCAACAGTTTTGTGGCTGCCGAGCGCTTTTTTAATGAACTTGTGAAGAGCGGTACCAATGAAAATGAGCAGATTGATGCTATTGAGTATTTGTTCAGCCCACAGGTAGAACTTTTTAAAAGTTATATCCTTCATAAAGATTATGAAGAAGCCTTTTTACTCAGTCAGCGTGCCAAATCTTATGTTTTGCTCAAGGCCATGCTGAGTAAGCGTACACGCACTTTTGCAGGCATTCCTGACAGCCTCATCAAAAAAGAAGAGGGCATACAGAAAGAACTCGCCCAAATCCAACAAAAACTGGCTCAAAAAGTAGATAGCGCTCAAGAGAAGGCACTGCGTAGAAAAAATTTTGAGTTAGAACAAACACAAAGCGCTCTTTTAGCCTTTTACAAACAAAACTATCCTTCTTACTTCAACCTCAAGTACAAAGAAAGTAGTCTGAGCATCAAGGCCATACAGCAAAAAATGGCCAAAACAGATGTTATATTTGATTACTTTTTCTTTGATGACGATAGCCTCGGCGTTTTTATGATTACGCCAAAGTCTTTTAACGCTAAAATCATAACTTTTTCAAGGCCCTTCAGCGAAATTAGCTTAGGTTTTCGTAACTCCATTCTTTACGGCGATTCAGGACTATTTAGCGAATTGGGCACAATGCTCTATCAAAAATTATTTCCCTTCAAAGTGCCTAAATCAACCAAACGTTTTGTCATTATTCCCAATGAATATCTTGCGCCTGTACCATTAGAAGCTCTTTTAAGAAAGAAGCCCAACGAAAAAAAGGCGGCACTCTGGAACATGGACTATGCTATTAAAAAGCACGATTTTATCTACAACTACGCCTTTGATTTACTGCTGAACCGCGACACAACCCTACGCTACAACGGCCAGTTATCTGCATTTGCACCTGTGTTTTCGGATAAGGACAAGCAGTATCATGGTGAAGATTGCCGCAACGCCATTGTGGAGGCAGATAAAGGTACTCGCACAGACAGTTTACGCACAGATAAGGTACGCTCTATTACCAACCAACTCGGGCTCATATCTGAACTCAGAGCCAGCGAACGAGAAGTTACAGAAATAGCGGCTCTCTTTGAGGCCAGAAACCAAAAAACCAATATTCGTCTCTTTGGCAATGCCTCTGAAAACAACTTCAAAACAGACGAAGTGGCTGGTTCCGAGTTTATTCATATTGCCACACACGGCTTCGCCAACAATGACAATCCTGCGCTTTCTGGTTTACTCCTAGCAGAAGCAGATTCCACAGACTCGGAAGACGGCATACTCTTTTTTGGTGAAATTTATAACATGAAAATCAAGGCGCGTTTGGTTTGCCTCTCCGCCTGCGAAACAGGTTTGGGCAAATTAATATTTGGCGAAGGTGTTTTGGGAGTGTCGCGGGCATTTTTGTATGCGGGCGCTCAAAATTTGATGGTATCGCTCTGGAAAGTAGCAGATGAGTCCACGAGCGAATTAATGATAAACTTCTATCAGCAGTATCTGAATACGAGCATCAAAAACAATTCCCTGGCGCATAGCCTCAAAAATGCCAAGTTTAATTTAATGAAAAATCCGCAGTATGCTTCACCTTACTATTGGAGTCCTTTTATTTTAATCGGTCAGTAAACAAAGTTTAATAACAATCAAAATCATGCGTGTTGTATCGGTAGTCCTCATTATTATTTTAAGTGCGCTAGGCTCGCTCCATGCCCAAACCTGGCTGCAGTTAGATAGTTTAGGGCAAGCCCTAATCAAACAACAAAAATTCAAGGCGGCAGACTCTGTTTTGCAAATTGCCCTCATGAAAGTGGAGGCGCAGCATGGGAAGGATACGAGTTATGCAAAGGTCGCTTTTAATTTAGGGTATGCACTCTATTTGGCTGAACAGTATAGTAAAGCGGAGCAGTTTTTTATAGAATCTAAAAATATAGCCGAAAAAAAACTCGGCAAAAATAGCCAAGCCTATGTAAAATGCTGTAATGATTTGGGTTCTGTATATCGTCATCAAGGCTTCTACGATGAAGCTGAACAACTCTACCTAGAAGCTAAAGATATAGGAGAAGAAATTTTTGGTAAAAATCATAAAGACTATATCGCTTCTTGTAATCATCTGTGCATCTTGTATAGAGAAAGAGGGTTTTATGATAAAGCTGAAACCATTGGCATAGAGTTGAAAGCTATTTGCGAGCAAACTTG
Organism: Cytophagales bacterium; assembly: GCA_013299045.1. Taxonomy (GTDB): domain Bacteria; phylum Bacteroidota; class Bacteroidia; order Cytophagales; family Bernardetiaceae; genus RDZD01. The sequence continues at coordinate 71,725 of JAAFJX010000021.1, forward strand.
GGGAAAGAGGCATCATAATTATGCGGTATCATGCCATAATTTAGCAGATTTATACCAGATAAAAGGGGTTTACGATAGGGCAGAACTGCTTTACATTGAAGCCAAGTACATAATGGAAGAAGTTATGGGCAAGAAACACGGTACATATTCTAAGATATGCAATAATTTAGCTGCTCTTTATAACTTGAATGGCTTTTATGAAAAGGGAGAGCTACTGTATTTGGAATCCAAAATGCTAAAAGAAGAACTATATGGCAAAAAGAGCAAGAGTTATGCTATAGCTTGCAACAATCTTGCTAGTGTTTATGAAAGACAAGGGCTTAATGATAAGACGGCGGCTTTAATGGAGGAGGCTCACGAAATATTTGGATATGCGCTGGGGACAGAGCATATCGATTATGCTCGTTCTTGCGATAATCTGGCGCGCGCGTATGCGAGTAACAAATTATACATTAAGGCAGAACCGCTTTACCTTAAAGCCCTGACAATTCTGGGTAGCATACTAGGTAAAAAACACATCGAGTACGCGGCTATATGTTGTGCCCTCGCTCAGTTATATTATATGCAAGACCTTTATGCAAAGGCAGAGCCTCTTTTTCTTGAAGCTATAAGTATACAGGAGGCAGAATTAGGCGAAAAAAATCCTAATACCTTTCATACTTACAAGCTATTAGCAGATTTATACGATGCCCAAGGTATGCACGAAATGGCGCAACCCCTTTTTAAAAAGGTGGTGCAAAACTTGATAGAGCAAATTGAAATCTATTTTCCTATCTATTCTGAACAGGAGAAGCTAATCTATTGGAAATCTGTTTACCATTTTTTTAACAGCTATTCCACATTTTCACAATATTATTCCCTACAAAATCCCACTATAATGGCCGATATTTACAACCAAACCCTCTTCACCAAAGGCATCATTTTTTCTTCCACTCAAAAAATAAAAAATACCATTCTAAACAGCGGAGATACTGTTCTAGTCAATCAATTCAACGACTGGAAAAAGCAACGCGAGAGCTATACCAAGCTCTACCAACTGCCCTTAGAAGAACAAAAAAAGCTGGGTTTAG
>JAAFJX010000044.1 GCA_013299045.1 Cytophagales bacterium
ATCTCCTCTTGCCTCACTATTTTTGGCGTTGTTGCCTCCTGCGGGCTTTTCTTTGATACGCAAGACTTCATAGCCCAAATTTTCTAAGTAGTTTTTTAGCAAAAGTTCACTGATTGCTCCTGTGATATATCCGTTAGCACTTGGACTGCTTCGCAAAGCCTGTAAAAATACCTCTGTTGTTACACCAAAACGTATTTCTATGAATGATTTTAAATCGTCTTGCATTGTTGGTTGTTAAAGTTGTTGCAAAGTTAGCGGTTTTTGTTTCAAATCACGCACAACGGACAAGGCTTGGCGAAGGCGGGGAAATCTTAGCACAAAAGCCCAAATAAGTACAAATCCCCAACTATATTCTAAAGTTCAAATAAGCACTTTTGCCCCGCTTTTGGCAAGCCTATGCTGGCGGTTTGTGGCTTTTTTCATTGCTGGTCTGTTGGTATATGTTTAGACTTACAATATTCTTCTACTTCTGTGTCGTTTGAAAAATATTTGTCGCAAAATTCGTCAAGTTCTTTTTCAGCACCAGAAGCATATTTTTCTGTTGCTGTCATTAGTTTTTCTGTTTGCTCTATAAATTTTTCAAATTCTTTATTGATTTTGCAAAGTTTATCAATTGTCTTAAAGTCCAAATCCCGATATTGTGCTGGAAAGAGAATTTTACTTTGATATGGGTTTGCATTTAATTCAATAATTCCTATTCCAAACGATTGATTTAATCTTTCCATTTCTTCGGTTAAACTGTCGCTAAATTCAAATGCAACTAAATAGCCAAAATTTGCCCAACTTGAATTTGAAACAGCCTGAAAAAATGCTTTTTTTAATTCGCTATCGCTATTTATTTCTTTTTTAATTTCGTATGAGTTAAGTTTAAAAGTGTCAACTCGATTAATAGATTTCAAAAAGTTCTGACTGGCTTTTGTTTGTAAGTTCAGAAATTTTATTCCAACCATATCAGGATGTGTCCAAATTTGGTTGTTGTCTTTTCCGTTTGATTGTTCGTGAAAAATTGTCTTTGAGTAAATGCCTGTGTTCTTTAAATAACTACTCAAAAGTTTATGTAAATCTCTTTCGTCATATGTTTTAGATTTGTCGGCTTTAATTGTTTTTGGTGTTTGGTTTTCTGTCGAACCGCTTAAAACTTCAATACTAATATTTTGTTCGTTTTTTGTCAAATAGTATGAATATGTTCCACCGTCTTGTTTTATTCTTTTTATTCTTGTGTCGCCATTTCTTATAAAGTCGCCAAGTGAAGCCGAAACAGTCGAACCAGGTGTTTTGCCTGCACCAAAATCAAAATATTGCTTTGCCTGAATATGATTTAAAACATCGGAATAGTTTGTTAGTCCACCGATGTCTTCTAAACTTTTTATTACTGCTTCTTTTAATGTCATTTGTCGTCAGTTTGTTTGTTGTTTTGTGGGTCGTCCTGTCATTAGCGCTAAGGTTTTTCGGCTTTTCGAAGGTGGGGAATTAGAAATACAAATGTTCATGTTTACACCACTATACAATAGAATTCTAATGCTCAAATTTAGGACTTCTGCGCCAATTTTGCAAAACTCATCTTGGTTGTTCATTGTTTTTTCTTTTTCAATTTGTCTGCTGTTATTATTCTGTTTGTATAGGAATTAATTGTCAGGACGATGTTTCTTTCTTCGTTTGTAATATAAATATTTTTTCCTGTTTTTGTAAAATCATTTTCGTTAGTTTCCAAAATAATTGTTGTAACTAATTCTTCGATTTTGTCTTTTAAAAGGTCTTTTTTAAGTTTCTTATTAATTCGTTCATAAACAAGTTCTGTGTAACAAATTTTGTCTAAAATTACTTTTTTATAATTCTGCATATCTGTTTTTATATTCAAATTGTTTGGGTTTAGTCTCCCCTTAAAAACACGTTTTAGGTCATCTTAAAATAAATGAGCTGTCAGGCAGGTGCTTTACAAAGCGGGAATATTTTTTTTGGAATAAGTGCCCAAAAGATGCTTTCCATTTGTTTAGCCCCACTGCCTTGCCAAACTTTCATCGGATACATTGCGAAGCAGTTTGAGCATTAGCAAGCCCACCATCAAGCAAATTTTCTACTTTTATGCTTGGAATCATCGCGATTGTTTGCAAGGTTTACGAGGCAAATGAGATTCTAAGAACCAGCTACATTCATAGAGTTTGCTCTAGCTTAGCGCAACGGCCTTCATGGCTGTAATGTCTGAACTGATACAGATAATACGCTGCAATTCGCCCTGTTCATTCTTGATGGGTACGTAATAAACTCTAAACCAAATGATATTGCCATTTTTTTTGAGGCGCTTTACCTCACTTTCAAAATATTCCCCTTTGTTCAATCTCTCCCAGAGGCGGCTAAAATCAGCAGCAGCGTCTTGGTCTTTAGGAACATAAAAAGAATGCGGCTGTCCTTCGGCTTCTGCTTTTGAATAACCTGTAGCCAACGTAAAGTTTTTGTTGATGCGGTGTACACGTCCAAATTTGTCAAGCTCCAGAATGATAGTGGCATTATCAAGGGCACTAATAAATGCGTTTAGCTCAAGAGCCGTTTTGTTGAGGTCTTCCTGAGTGGCCTGAAGCTCCTCAAAATTTTGGCGGAGCTCCTCATCTTGATGACGAATCTGCTCTACGCTTGCCTGAAAGGCTTCCCTCTGTTTGCGTTCTTCTGTGGAATCATAGCACAGCAAAATAACTTTACTAATCTTTTTGTCAATATCTAAGATGGCTGTATATGAGCCTCTTATCCAAATAATACTACCATCTTTGGCAACGCGCTTGAAGTCCCCTTCAACCGAACCTTCCAATAATAAAGTGCGCAGGAAGTTTTTGTAATTAGAAAAAAGCAATTCATCGCTAGCAATGAGTTTTTTGTGAGACTCTCCAATCAGTTCACCGTCCATATAACCAAATATTTCCAGAAAACGCGCATTCGCATTTAAGATAGAACCATCTTGTTTGAGTTCCATCATGCCTATGGAGTTATTGATGGCTTCTAATTTTTCATCAATAAGCTGGTGCGCCTCTTGCATAGCGCGGCTAGCTTTTTCGGACTCTTTGAGCAATGCAGAAAGCCTAATACCTTGTTCCACTTGCTTGCTGATATCAAAACTGATATTAATGCACTTTGCCACTTGATTGTTTTCATCAAGGACTGGTGCAAGTGTAGATTCTAGCCAAATTGTTTGATTATCAGCCGTTTTATATTGAAACACCGCCTGAAAGACCTGGCGTTGGCTTAGTTTTTCTTCTATATTACGGATGTCTAATTCTGAGTCCTCTATCCCCAGATAGGCATAAACAGAGCGATTGCGGACATCTATGTTGCGTTGCTTATAGGTGGTAGCAAACTTTCGGTTGGCATACATAATTTCGCCACTCAGGTCAAATTCGCAAACAAGAGCAGATTCGTTGAGGGCTTCTACCCGAGCAGCTAACTCATTTTTAACAACTTCATTCTGAAGCATCTGCTTGGTGAGTTCCTCTTGGGTTGCTTGGAGCTCTTCCATATTCTGTCGCATTTCTTCTTCCTGAGAGCGCAACTGCTCAGTATAGGCTTGTGTGCTGCGTAAGAGTTTCATATTCTCTTCTGTGGCCTTTTGTGCCACTACCGAAGCCGCCAAACGGTCTGCAAGTTCTTCAATAAATTGTTTTTGAATGTCCTGAAGCGGAAGAAAAGATGAAATTTCTAATACTCCTGCCAAGTCGTCATGTAGCAAAAGTGGCACAATCATTAACGAAGAGGGTTTGCTATGGCCTAATGCAGATTTAATGCTAAAATAATCGTCGGGTGGTGTGGGTAGATAAAAGGTTTTTTGGCTGCTTGCCACTTGCCCCACTAGCCCCTCTCCTAAGGCAAAGGTAACGCTCAAGCGTGCCTTGTCAGCAATGGCGTGTGAAGCCACCACTCGCAGGGCAGTAGTATGGTTATCAACGCCCTTTTCAGCCAAAAAGATAAGCCCTTGCTGCGCACTCATGTATTTGACCGCAAACATCAAAACCTGTGCAGTAAGCTGCTCTAGGGTATCTGCATCCATCATAATCTGGCCAGCTTTGGCTATCCCCTGTGTTTTCCATGCACTTTCTTGTTCCTTCAAGCGGGCTTCACGAATACTGTCGCGCATTTCTAGTAAAGCACGCCCCATAATGTTGTGCTTAGTAGGGTAAAACTCTTTATCCAATACTCCGTTAGCTATTTGATACGCAAAGTCTGTATTTTCTTCAACATTGACTTGCTCCTCCAAAAAAATGCGATGATTGGCATCTTTTTCGGTTTGTTTGTTCAAATAAATACAAAAGAAGCTGGCCAAAGCATACTGTATGCCGCCCATCAGCAAGCCAAAAAAGAGCGTTTGCCAATCCGTATCAGGGATATTTAAAAACAGCTCTTTGAGGTCTGCATTTCCGCTATTAATGACTATGTAAAAAGACAGACTATAAAGGGCAACGGCTATGGTATAAGTACTGATAATTTTCCAATTTTGATAAAAAACGAGCAGCATCATACTAATAAAAATCATAAAGTGCATATAGAAAGCCCCTTTCATTTGCATAATAAACTGCACCACAAAAGCAAACAGCAAAAGGGCGTGTAAATGACGGCGGGTAGGTAAGTGCTTAACGAGCAAGCGGCTCAGGTAGTAAGTTCCCATAATAGCTGCACTGAGAGTAAGCTGCTCCCAGGTGTTGTAGAAGGCTGCCAGCATCACTCCCAAAAGCACATAGCCCCAAAAGAAAAACTGCATGAGGGTATCGACGTGTGCATACAACTTGTGCTTAAACACATCTATTTGCACTTGTGGGGCTTCAAAACTGTCTATGTGTAAAACATAGCGTTCTTTCATGGTTTAATAGCAGTATTGGGTAGTAGTCAGGATAGGGTAATGGATAATGCGCTTTCAAAGATAATCAGAAATAATTACTTTAAAAAACTAGGGCAACTTTTCAACGTCTGGAAGGGCTGGTTTTTTTTGCACCATCATTTTAAGCCACTCTCTGGCCAACGTTATACCGTCAAAAACGTGTACCCAGTAATATATTTTGGAGCGGTCGCCTAGTAGGAAAAGTTCTAAAGAAATATTTGAGAAGAGGTCGTCGCCTGTATAAATAGCCCAATATTTGAATCCAACTTTAACGGCGTGTGGAGTCCATTCTTTAATTAACCAATCATTGCACTCATTCCAGGGGCCTACAATAGAACTATGGTCGCCAAGTATAGAGCTGCACTTTGTTTCGGCTACTACGTCCAGAATTTTACTGAACCCCTCTTTGATTTCATGCGCTCTGATAAACCCTCGCCAACGGTAAAATATCCATTGGTTTTGAGCATCATACTCAATAGTAAGGTAGGTAGAACCGAATGTATTTTTGAGTTGTATCATAAAAACAATCAAAGTAGTGCGCCGCAATTTGAATAATATTTTTTTAGTATAAAAGCAATATCTAAAAAAACATTTGTACAGCAGCCTTAAAATAGTTACGTCAGTATTTTTACTAAAGCACAAAAATAGGAACAGCAATCAAAAATGCAAGCAATAATCTTCAAAAAGCAAAAATTTATTTAGAAATACTCCTATACGCTGCTTCCATAATGCGTAGCCGCACGCGCCTATCCGAAAGCAAATTATTTTCGCGGGTAGGATAAACCCTGTTTGAGAGAAAAATATAAATCAGGTCGTGTTGTGGGTCTGCCCAAATATATGTTCCTGTAAAACCTAAGTGCCCAAAACTAGCCGCGCTGGCCTCTTGCGCTGTATGTGCAGACCTACTGTATTGGATAGCTGGTTTATCAAAACCTAAGCCTCGTCTGTTACCTGTTTCACAAAATTGGCAGCGCGTAAAAGTATCCATAGTAGCCGCCTCAAAAAAACGTTTTCCTGCATACTTGCCTTTGTTTAAGTACATTTGCAAAATTTTGGCTAGGTCTTCGGCCGTTGTAAAAAGACCTGCATTAGCCGAGTAGCCGCCTAAAACAGCAGCAGATTCATCGTGAACATAGCCGTGTACTAGTTGTTTCCGAAAGTACATATCCAATTCGGTAGGTACTATTTCCTTTGCGCCAAATCTAAAAATTGGGTTAAAGCCGCTGCGCCATGCTCCAAGCGGGGCATAAAACTCCTCTTGCAAATAATCTTTATAGGGTTTACGCATGAAAGAGTCTAGAATAGCAGGCAGTACTACAAAGCCTAAATCGCTGTATAATAAGCCTTTTTTGTCAGACAAGCGCGACTTTGCAAAGGTTTGGAGCGCCACTTCTTTGTAATAACTCGGCTTAATGTAAAGATTTTTGGCCACCGGCAGAGAAAAAACAGCACTAGAATCTTGGCTGTAGTAGTTAGGGTCTAGCTTCCCGTCTTTGAAATCATAGCTATAAAAAGGCAGACTGGCCTGCAAGCGCGCCTGATGAGCAAGAATACTGCGTAAAGTAAGACTATCTTTGTTGCTGCCGCGTATTGCCGATAAGTATTGCACAAGCGGAGAATCTAAGTTGACTCTGCCTTGCTCATAAAAGCGCATGAGAGGCAGCAAACCTGTTGTTATTTTACTAACGGAGGCCACATCATAAATATCTGTCAAAGAGGCTTTTTGAAGACTATCGTAGGTGTGATGCCCAAAAGCCTTATGATAGAATATTTTACCGTTTTTGGCCAGTAAGACTTGGCACGAAGGCGTAGCTCTGGCTATGATGGCGCTTTCTGCCAAGCTATCTATTACCTCCAAGTAGCGCTCATTAATACCGAGCTCTTCGGGAATGGTGTATTTGAGCCGAATGACCTCTTTCGTAAACAAGCCATAACCCTCCTGATAAGTGGGCATGAGCTGGCTTTCAAGTTGTCCGCGAAGCAGGAAGGCCCCCATAAGTGCCTGCGCAACCAGTTCTTGCGCGTTAGTGCTGGCAACAGGGCAAAACAAAACGGCTTCCTGCTCTTTGATGGCGAGCTGGGTTAAATGCCAGCGCTTCTCTTCACCGAATAGGCACAACACCAGCCGCGTTTTGGGTTTTAATTTTTGTAAAGCGCGCCAAAGATGGCCGTCGTGCTGCCCGGCTGCTAAAATGACCAAATCATACGAAGAGAGATGTGTTAGTAGGCTATCAAAAGCGCTAGGCGATAAAAACTCACGCCCAAAGCTAATTGTATCGGCGGTGTGGTATTTTAAAACAAAATTTTTGAATGTAGAATAGCTGTTTTCAGGGCTAGAAAGGACAATCATACGCTTATTCTCTAAGCCTTTGAGCGGCACTAACTCATTTTTGTTTTCTAAAAGGCAAATACTGCTTTCTATCAACTGACGCTCTTGCCACAGCCGGCTACTTGGCTGAAAAAAAACCGTATGGCAAGCAGAGCAGAAAAAAACTACCCACAAAAAAGCAAACATCATGTGCAGATGTGGCCGCCTAAACCCTGAAAAATTCATACCTATAAGCCCTTACTTTATGGCGCTGTGGAGGAGTAAGACTGTGCTTTTTTATAAGTTGTGCCAACTGTCATATAGCCAGGCAACTTTACTTGCGCACCGCCTATATTGATAGCTGGGCGTATTTTGAGCTGAATTCGCTTGGAATTGATGCTTTCTTGGCTCATATCGCCTGCCAAATCAAACATCCATTTCATGGATTTACCAGTAAAAATTTTATTCAAATTGACGCTTAAGTTCAAAGGCATAGTGGCTGTACCGCCATTACCCGCCACAGCGAAGCGCTGGTTCAAAGCACCACGCATGACCTCAATGTTATCTATTAAAAAAATCCAGTCCACGCTATTGACCGCTGCGTTGCTGTTGTTTGGATTACGCACATCAACATTTAGCGTCCAGTTTATGGCTAATTCGTTGCGGTCATAAGCTGTTTTGAGCTTGGCAGCGTCCATAAGGCCAAAGTCCGAAATACCCTTAGAGCCGTCTAGCGGAATACCGGCTAGATTAAGGCCAGCAAAATCTTTCATTTTGAACTCGCAGTTAAAAAGGGCTTGAAGTTCGCGAACCGCCTTACAAGAAGACAATCCATTGGTCAGCAAAAATAGAATAGTTGTTGCCAATAACGAAAAACGAACAGATTGGATAGAACGCATCATACAAGTTCAAACTTTTTTAATAAAACATTACGGCTGCAAATGTAAAGATTTTTTTCAAGACGATAGTTAGCCTTCCCTTAAAAAGTCTGCACAAGAACAAGCACATCCATTGATTTATCGGCTTGGGGCTTTTTCTCTCTACTTTTTGTCTTGATGCAGAACGGCTAACGGACAGGGCTTGGCGAAGGCGGGAAATTAGTATTCCGTCCGCCCGGTACCGATGATGATTGAAAAACTGATGATGAAGATAACAAACAAAAGCTAATTAGATATTCGTCTGCCCGATATGAAGCACAAAAAAATTACAAAAAGCCGAAGATAACTTCCGTCAGCCCGTATTTTGGCTCCCCCCTGTTAATGGCAGTTTTTTTAGTACGTTATGCTTTCTCCGTCTTTTGGAATAAACACTTTGTGTGTTAGTCCAATATTTGAAACTTCTTTTTGTAACTCTGCCCTTTTAGTTGGGCAATGGTTAACAGCTTCTAGGTGATTTGCCAAAACTTTATTTGGTGCATTTTTTACAAATCTCAAAATATCATCCATACGCATTAACAAAGGTTGAAAAATATCCAACTGGGCTGTGCCGCAAGCTACTACTGCGATGTCTGGTTTTAGTTGTGTTAATACTTTATGAACATCATCTGTATAAATAGTGTCGGCACTTAAATAAATTGATTTTTCGTTGGGTAGCTCAATGTAAAAGCCCATTACATTCCCCATAGGTTTTGCGACAAATCCATAACCGTGAACAGCTGGGATGCCTTGAATTTTACCGCCTAAAAAGCTGGTATCCTTCCAATATTCTACTGTCTGTATTACGTTTAAACCTCTTTTTTTAAGTGTTGCTTCATCTTTTATGCTACAAATAATAGGTATATTTCTTGATTTTAAAAACAACTCTGCTTCCTTGTCTAAATGGTCGGGATGCAAATGTGTAATTAAACAATGGGTCGCTTTGTTAACAATACTCATTGCATTGTTTGGCAAATCTACAATAGGGTTTTTTTTGGGCTTAAATCTGAATAATGTAAATGTTGGTCCTGCTGTTCCCTTTTTGCCTAACATCGGGTCAACTAAAATTATTTTGTCGCCTGTTTCTATAACCATTGTGGCGTTGCGTAAGTGATGTACTTTCATTTTGTTTTTTTATTTGAAAGTGCAAAGTTCTAAATCTTGAAATTGGTTTTCATTGATTTGAGTCAAGAAATTAAATACGCTTACGAATTCTACTCAGTGTTTCAGGTTTAATGCCTAAATAAGATGCAATGTGATATTGAGGAATTTGCTTTAACCATTCAGGTTTATTTTTCATTATGTCAAGGTACAGTTCTTCGGCAGTGTTTGCAAAATGTATGAACTCATCATTTTCATTTTTTGCCACCAATCTTTGAAAAATAGTTTCAATAAAAAGCTTACCACAGTCGTACTTATTGATAAAGTCTAAAAAACTATGTTTTGAAAGAACCCTTACGTTTACATCTGTTAAGCACTCTTGAAATTTTTTAGTTGGGGTAGAATGTGTGAATGAAGAAAAGTCAGTAATAAATTCTGTGTCAATATAAAAGTTAATATTTTTTTCTTTGTCCGACGAAGCATAAAATTCTCTTACTATACCCTTATCCAAAAAACGTAATTCTTTTTCGGTTTCCCCACATTTCAAAATCAATTCATTCTTTTTATATTTCTTGTTTTTAAAAGTCCCGATAAACTCTTCTAACCCTTCTTTATTGAAAGGAAATTCGCTACTGAAAAAAAAGAATAGTTTGTCTGTTTCACTCATATTCTGTTTTGCTTTTCATTTTGGGTTAGCAGTTTTAGGGTGTCGCAGCAAAATTGCCACTAACATCGGGGGCTTGGCGCAGGTGGGGCAAACCAGCACAAAGCTCCAAGTTTGCACATCTGCCCGTCTTTTCGCAAACATAATGTGCTTGTTGCACAACTTGCTTTTCAAAAATACAAAACTAATTTCATTCTGCAAAAAATGCCAAAAAATAATGCAGGTTTTCCGCATCAAAATTTAGGATAATAATTTCAAGAGATAGAGGTTGTCTTGGTGGGCTTTTTTTTGTTTTCTTTTTATACTTAGTCTTCCCTTAAAAAGTATATAAAGTATTTATTATAAGAAAACTAACCAATATTTTTACCTTCAAAATCTCTTAATTTTTAGCCTATTTTGTCAAATAACTGGCAAAACCTCAAGGGCTTCTTACGGCCTGCCACGCTTCATCTCTTACATCTGGCCTTTTCAATATTTCTTCTTTTTCTACAATCCTATTGGGGCGTTCCCGCTTCGCGGTCGTTCGTCTTTGGGCTTCGCTTCGGTGCTACGCACTAAACCCGCCGCCTCTCTAACGCAAATACAGGCCAATAGACGCACTCAATAACAAAAAAAAAGATAAAGCGGCAAGGCCGCTTTATACCTTTTGTCCTATTTTGCCTTAGCCATAGGATAGCCGTATCATAGCCGTATGATAGCCGTATCATAGCCGTAGTTGGCCGTACTTTAAAAGTAAAGTCCCTATCTTAGAAAAGTACAATTATTCGCTTTCCAAAACTTACATCTCTCAGAGAGGTTAATTAAGAGGTTGTTTTTAAACATCGCGCTGAAACGCAATATTAGGACATTTAAGCCGCAAAGATAGTGATTTTATTCTAAGATAATAAGAAGAAAAACAAGATGCCATAAGGCATCTCCAAAATAGGGAAACTATCCTTCTTTAATTTAGCCCACATCTATCAAAGATGCTTTTTAAGAAACAACTAGATAATTAGACACCCCAAAATAAATTTAGTGTTTGCTTTTTTGTGCATTCCAGATAAAAACACCTTACCTTTGCGAGTAACATGGCATAGTACAACCTTACTACTACTTT
>JAAFJX010000065.1 GCA_013299045.1 Cytophagales bacterium
GAAGACTATCTTTCTTTTGATGACCTTCAATATGCAACTACAAATTGCTTAAATCTGGTTGGTAAAAAACTTACGATTAAGTTCTCAAAATATTCTTAATTAATTTTTTGCAGTTACTTAAAAGAGCCTAGAAGTGCCTTATTAGCCAACAAAGTATCATGACTTAAAGAGAAAAGACGGGTATTGTGCTTGTAAACAAAAGTGCTGTAGTTATCTACGTAAATATCTTTCTTCTCTTTATCTTTGATGAAATGACACGAAATAACTTTCTCAGGCGTAACTTCTGCTATGGCAAGTTTACTCCCCACACTAAAGTTGCGCGTTGTGTCTTTGTTTTGAATAACTTTAACATTAGGAATTTGAACAAGTAAAAAGATACCATGCTTGTCTATAAAAGCATTTTTAACAAAAAAACGATACATCTTTAGGGGCGACAATACATTTTTATATATTTTCAATGTTTCAAATGCGGCCGATAGAGAAGTATTCAAGAGCTTGGTGCTATCCGCAAAATACTTTCGCCCATAGAAGAAAGTCTCTTGGGTGGCTGTGTCAAAAACAGCAAGTTCTGCAAGAGGAGCGTTATAAAAAAAGAATTGTCCCTTAGCTTCCCAAATAGGGGCATAAAATGGTAAAGCCAACTCGCTGACATTGTATCGCTTCATCAAGACTAAACCCGTTGTATCAGAGGCTATTTTTGCAAAGCATGAGCTAATGAACAAAAGGCAAGCTAACAATACCATGGCGTATTTGAGCATAAAGATTGGATTGGTTGATAAAAGCAGCACAATAAATTTATGAGTGCTGCTTTTTAATAATCAAAAAGAAAACATAAGTAGTTATGAGATCATATCCCCTGTCATTGGGCAAGAGTCCTTACTTGTAGGAACGTTTCTGTTTCACCATTGATAATTTGAGTTTGAGATGAAAAGCTCAAGATGTTGCCACCAACAATACCGCCAGCATCAGGAATTATCATAGGACTTCATCCAGAAATAATGGCGCATATCCTTTTTTTCCTGCCACAATTTATGTACCACATATACAGTTTATTTTTTATACAAGGTTTGCAAAAAATCATTGCTATGAGTGAGGTAATGAGTAGGCTCTAGAGAGACTAATTAGCATAAAAGACCGCAAAGCAGAAGCGCCAAAAGGAATAGATTGTTTTTCTTGTAGTGTTGCCTCGTAACACACAATTTTTTTATAAAAAAAAAGCAGCCCAAACAAAGTTCGGTGTATATTTGCAGTTCTATTGCTATTTTCTTGAATTTTCATATCCTATTTCTAAGCCCATGAGCGAAGTTATCAAGCAAGAAGGCAGCGTGGCATACAAAGTAGCTGATGCCGTGGCCACTATCACGTTTTTTCACCCCAAAAGCAACTCTATGCCGGGTGCGCTGCTCCGCCAACTCGCAGAAACCATTGCGGAAGTAGGCCAGAAGCAAGATGTACGCGTTATTGTTTTGCAAAGCGAAGGCGAAAAAGCCTTTTGTTCGGGTGCTTCTTTTGACGAACTCGTGAGTATTGACAACTTTGAGCAAGGCAAGAAGTTTTTTATGGGCTTTGCGTCAGTGATTAATGCCGCCCGTAAGTGCCCTAAGTTCATCATTGGGCGCGTGCAAGGTAAAGCCGTTGGTGGCGGTGTGGGCATGGCCTCTGCCGTAGATTATTGTATGGCTACTAGCGAAGCTTCTATTAAACTGAGCGAGTTAGCGGTGGGCATTGGGCCTTTTGTGGTGGGGCCAGCCGTTGCGCGGAAGGTAGGTCAGTCGGCTTTTCAGGCGCTTTCCATTGATACCGAATGGCGTTCGGCGGAGTGGGCGCGCGAAAAGGGGCTTTACACGGACGTTTTTGCCAACGTTGCTGACATGGACGCAGCTATTGCTAAGTTGGCCTCCAAATTGGCCAAATCTAGCCCTGAAGCCATGGCACAAATCAAACAAATTTGTTGGGAAGATTGTATTCATTGGGATACACTCCTAGAAAGCCGTGCTGAAATGAGTGGGCGCTTGGTGCTGTCGGACTTTACCAAAAACTTCATCAGGTCGTTCAAAAATAGCTAAAAGCCTATTTTTTGCTTCAAAATTTCTTTTCTATAACCAACACGTACCAAAAAAACGATTGGGCTTATGTTTTTTGTTTTATGGGTACTGGCTACTGTTTGGATGTTTGTCTGTTTCAGGCTTTTTGAACGCTACCAGGTTAGAACTTTCCAAGCTATTGTGGCCAATTATTGGGTTTGCGCCCTGCTTGGCTTTTCGCTCAAAAGCGCGTACTTTAGTAGTCATGTAGCGGACTCCGTGCGTTGGGGCAGCTGGGCTTTGGTGCTGGGTGGTCTTTTTATCAGCACTTTCTATCTGACTGGCCTAGCTACCAAACACTTAGGCTTAGCGGTTGTAACGCTGGCTTCTAAGCTCTCCTTCATTTTGCCTAGCTTACTGAGTCTTTGGCTGATTCCTAATGCGCTAGCAAGCATGACCCTGCTTAAATGGCTTGGTTTAGGCTTAGGCTTTGTGGCAGTTTTTTGTAGTGTTTATCAGCCCAAAAAGACCGACGAGCAGGGTGCTTCGGAGCATCCTAACGGCAAAAGTTCAGTTTATAATTGGCTGCTTCCTCTTTTGGTATTTGTGCTGGGGGGCATCATAGATTCGCTTTTGAATATTGCCAATGAACGCTTTTTTGAAGGCCAAGAAGCCAATCCTTTTTTTGTGATAGGCATTTTTTCGGTGGCGGGGCTATGCGGAAGTTTAGTTCTTTTGTGGCAAGTTTTGAAAGACAAAAAGACCTGGTTACGCCCACAGGAGTATCTTTGGGGCGCACTTTTGGGTATTCCTAATTACTTTTCGGTAGAGTTGATGCTCCTTGTTTTAAAAGACTATAACAATAATGGCGCTTTAGTTTTTCCAATTTACAATCTCAGCATTATTGCCTCTTCAGCTTGCCTTGGTGCGTTTTTTTTCAAAGAAAAACTAGGCAAACTGAATCTGCTGGGTCTATTTCTGGCTGGTGTAACCATTCTTTTAATGCTCTGGTAGTTAAATAGTCTTCCCTTAAAAAGTACATTCAATAGATGTAAGTAACTGCAAAAAATTAATTAAGAATATTTTGAGAACTTAATCGTAAGTTTTTTACCAACCAGATTTAAGCAATTTGTAGTTGCATATTGAAGGTCATCAAAAGAAAGATAGTCTTCTGGT
>JAAFJX010000069.1 GCA_013299045.1 Cytophagales bacterium
CATTCGCAGAGCTTCGGCTTTGAAGGTGTTGTCGAACTTGCGACGGGTTGGGGTTTGTTTGTTGGGACTTGCCATAACGACGAAAGTTAAGCAAGAACACTGTCCGGTTTAGCACGACCATACCAGGCTTACCCGTCTTTCCGTGATATTGCCGAACAGTTGTTCACTGTTACGGGTGGCAAGCCGGATACGCTGACCGAATTGGTACAGAAGCTGAGTGAGTATGAGTTGTTTGAGGCTGTTACGGATGCAAATCAGAGCTTTTTGAATCGAAACATTTACCTTAGTTTGTCTGGTGATTTAGATAAAACGGTTCGTTTTACAGCAACTTTCCTGACGATCAACTACATTTACAACATGTTTATGAACATGGAGAACGCTCCGGTTCAGAACTGCTACCAAGCCCTGCGCTATGTGTTATTGATTGACGAAGCACACGTCATTTTCAAAGACAAAAAATCGCAGGACTTGCTGGAGAAAATGCTTCGCGAAATCCGCTCGAAAGGTGTCATGGTAGTGCTGCTGTCGCAGGGAATCGAGGAGTTTAACCAACCCAGTTTCGACTTCTCAAGTATGTGCGAAAATGCCTTCTTGCTGAACATTAAAGACAAGACCAACACCAACCAAATGAAGCGTTTCCTCGGTTTCGGCGAGAAAGAAGGCGTAACCCTTGCCCGGAGTATGGAAAGAATTCAGAAAGGGCAGGCCGTGACGAATTTGAAGGAGTACAAGAAGGGGGAGTTGATGGGACTGGAGGGGTTTAATCGGTAATTATAGAAGAGTCTATGCCTGCACTTACAAAGATGGAGCTTGTCTCCCTAAATCCAGACAAGATTTATAAACTGCCTTTTCTTTTGCATTACGAGCTTTGGCCGAATTTAGATGCCGCCTTGCTGGCTAATCTGATTAATCCTATTAAACTACGATTTGATGAGGATATCAGGGATAATCTTGGTCCAATAAAAAATAAGAAAGGGGTTTACTTCTTCTTTGTTGAACCGGAGTGTCCGTTGGTATTCGACATCAATTACTTCGTTTATGTTGGTAGAGTTACTCAAGATAACACGTTTTTCAAGCGTTTTTACGATTACGTTTCTGCGATAGGGGATAAAAATAGGCGTAGAAATATTCAGCTTCTCACGAATTTGTGGCCAGGTAAAACTTGGGTTTATTTTTTTGATCTAGGTTTGACTGACGCCGAAATAGATTCAATAGAATCTAACATCTACGACAATATTGTCCCCCCTTTGAATAATAAATTCAAAGCAAAGAAAGCCAAAAACAGCAGAAGCATTTACAATTAAGCTGATGAACACTATACATCTCCCTTGTCTTCGCGGCAATTTCGGCGAATGGACTTATTTTTCGACTGTGATGAAGGTCAAAGATGTTGTCGAACATAATCGTATCATTACTGTGCCTGAATCACAAGAATTGTATTCGAAGAAGTTGAATGAGATATTACAACGCGAGTATGATGAGAAAAGAATTAGGAAAATAAAAGATTATATTTTGACAATGCCAGAGCGGTTTTTTAGCTCTTTGGTTGTTGCCATACATAAAGGCGACCCTGTCTGGTCCGACTTTGACTTAGAGACGCATTTTAAGATTGAAAACGAAATTCTTGACGAAGAGAATTTTGAGTTTATTGAAAACAAGCTTGGCGTGTTGAGCTTGTCTGGTTCAGAGGAAATATTTGTTCTGGATGGGCAACATCGTCTATTAGGATTGCGGTCAGCATATCAGGAAAATTCTAAAATTGGAGCGGATGAGATTGCTATATTGTTTATCGTACACTCTGAGCGATTGAAGGAAAGAACCCGTCGACTTTTTACCGTGCTTAACCGCTACGCTGTTAAAATAAAACCCGCTGAACAAGTCATATTAGAAGAGGATGATGCAGCAGCTATCCTAACGAGAAAACTAGTGGAGGAATATGATATTTTCAGTCATAAAAATGCACTTTCAACTTCTGTACGAAGCGGTGGAAAGGATTTGAACAAAGGGTTCAGTATGCCCACCAGTGATGTTACAAGTTTTACTACACTGGTCTGTTTGTACAGTATCAATAAAAATTTGGTCAATTACAAAGAACTCTACAAGAATGGGGTTGTAAAGAAACCTAATAATGACGTACTAGAAGTACTCTGGTTACAAGTTAAAACGTTTTGGGATGATTTTTTTGAGCTATATCCTGAGTTCATTAAGTATATTGGCGATGGAGAGATACCTGAAAAATACAGACGCGACCCTATACACGGAGGAAGCCTTCTATTGAGACCAGAGGGGCAGCTTCTGTTCTCGGAAATATATTGGAAGTTCAAATCAGAAAATCGACTAGGGCACTTTAAGAAATATGTCAAAAAGATTGATTTTACCCTTGAAGGACCAACTTGGTTGTACGTTTTCTGGAAAGATCCCGGAATCGAAATATCAAAAAAGCAACTTAAAAAGTATGTGTTTCTGTATCTCTTGGGAGATAGATCAAAAGCTGATCAAGTCAAGAAGGAACTAACTCAACTTTATGAGAGTCATAACCGTTCTTACAATGACCACGTCAAACCAGTGACCGAATTATGATGCACTTCAAGGTTTAAATATCTTTCTGATATAGAGCTAGTTAAACTTTAGACATTCCGTTTTTCCCGACGTTTGCGTCCATCCCTTACATCCGACTTTCGAGCCGTTAGGCGCGAGGCCGTTTCAGCCTTATCAGCCTGAATAAATGCGCTAATCGCCTGCTTTTGCTGCTCGGTCAATGGCTTGCCTTGAATCACAAAGTCAATGCCGTCCGGTTCTTTTATGAAGCCCATAGTTAAGTGTTTTGAAGTAAGTTCAATAAACCGCAGGCCCC
>JAAFJX010000048.1 GCA_013299045.1 Cytophagales bacterium
AAGTAGTAGTAAGGTTGTACTATGCCATGTTACTCGCAAAGGTAAGGTGTTTTTATCTGGAATGCACAAAAAAGCAAACACTAAATTTATTTTGGGGTGTCTAATTATCTAGTTGTTTCTTAAAAAATCTGCATATTATCTACTTTGGGAACACATTAACAGCCTTTGATAGACTTCTCTTCTCTACTTTTTGCCTTGATGCAGCACTGAAGCGCGAGCTGAAAGTTCCGACCGTAGGGCATAGCAAAAAAATAAAGCCTCGCCAAAGACCAATTTAGATAAAAAAAGAACAAGCTCTTACTTAACCTCTCTGAGAGATGTAAGTTTTGGAAAGCGAATAATTGTATTTTTCTAAGATAGGGACTTTACTTTTAAAGTACGGCCAACTACGGCTATCATACGGCTATCATACGGCTATGATACGGCTATGCTAGGGCTGAGGCAAAATAGGACAAAAGCAATTTTTAGGCATCAAGCGGGTTTGCCGCTTTATCTCTTTTTTTTGTTATTGAGTGCGTCTATTGGCTTGTATTTAGCGTTAGAGAGGCGGCGGGTTTAGTGCGTAGCACCGAAGCAAAGCGAAGCCCAAAGACGAACGACCGCGAAGCGGGAACGCCCCAATAGGATTGTAGAAAAAGAAGAAATATTGAAAAGGCCAGATGTAAGAGATGAAGCGTGGCAGACCGCGAGTAGTCTTTACAATTTTGCCAGTTATTTGACAAAATAGGCTAAAAATTAAGAGATTTTGAAGGTAAAAATATTGGTTAGTTTGCTTATAATAAATACTTTATATGCTTTTTAAGGGAAGACTAAGTATAAAAAGAAAACAAAAAAAAGCCCACCAAGACAACCTCTATCTCTTGAAATTATTATCCTAAATTTTGATGCGGAAAACCTGCATTATTTTAGCTGCGTACTTAATTTATTGCAAAAAAGAGTTACATTTGCGGCGCTTTTCTGAACCCACTAAGCCCTCTAGTTATGATAACCGTAGAGAATATTTCGCTCCGTTACGGCAAACGCATTCTGTTTGAAGATGCCAACCTCAAGTTTACGTCTGGCCACTGCTACGGCATTATTGGTGCAAATGGTGCGGGCAAATCCACATTTTTAAAAATTCTTTCGGGTGAAATTGATGCGACCACTGGCCGTGTTAATTTGCAAAAAGGCGCTAGAATGGCTGTTCTCAAACAAAATCACTACGAGTACGACCACGTGGAGGTGCTACCAGCAGTACTGATGGGTTATCATAGATTGTGGGAAGTTATGCAAGAAAAAGATGCCATTTATGCAAAACCAGATTTCAGCGAAGCTGATGGCGTAAAGGCTTCAGAGTTAGAAAATGAATTTTCGGAAATGAATGGCTGGACTGCTGAAAGCGACGCAGCCGAAATCCTTTCTGCACTTGGTGTGAGTGAGGATAAGCACTACAAGCTTGTGTCAGAACTCAGCGGCCCCGAAAAAGTAAAAGTTCTTTTGGCACAAGCCCTTTTTGGCAACCCAGACGTGCTGCTACTAGACGAACCCACCAACGACCTTGATGCAGAAACCATCAGCTGGCTTGAAAACTTTTTAGCAGATTTTCGCAACACCGTTATTGTTGTATCGCACGACCGCCACTTTCTGGACGCAGCTTGTACACACGTCGTGGACATTGATTTTGGTAAACTACAGCTCTACACAGGCAACTACACCTTCTGGTACGAATCTAGCCAATTAGCCGCTCGCCAACGCTCAGACCAAAACAAGAAAAATGAAGACAAGAAAAAAGAACTTTTAGATTTTATTGCCCGCTTTAGCGCCAACGTGGCTAAGTCCAAACAGGCTACTTCGCGCAAAAAAATGATTGATAAATTAAATATTGAAGAAATCAAGCCTTCTAATCGCCGCTACCCTGGTATTCTTTTTGGTCAAGAGCGTGAAGCTGGCGACCAGATTTTAAACATAGAAAATATATCTCTACAACATGAGGGCGGCTATCTTTTTCGCGATATTAATCTGAGTGTGGCTAAAGGCGATAAGATTGTGGTTTTATCGCGCAATGGGCTGGCTATCAACTACTTTTTTCAGGTAATTAACGACGAAATCAAAGTAGATAGTGGTGAGCACAAATGGGGAGTTACCATTACTAAATCCTATATGCCTCTAGACAATGCGCCTTATTTTGATACTGAACTGAATTTGGTAGACTGGCTGCGCCAATATTCTGTTGAAAAAGATGAAACTTATATCAGAGGTTTTCTAGGCAGAATGCTCTTTTCGGGCGAGGAGTCCCTCAAAAAGGCTTCTGTTTTATCAGGCGGCGAAAAAATGCGCTGTATGACTTCACGCATGATGCTCGCGCAAGGTAACGTACTTATACTGGACGAGCCTACCAACCACTTGGATTTGGAATCTATCATTGCTTTCAATAATGCACTCAAAGACTTTAAGGGAACTATTTTGTTTGCTTCACATGACCGTGCGTTCGTCAATAGTATAGCCAATCGTATTATAGAACTCACTCCTAATGGGCTGATTGACAAACGAATGACTTATGATGAGTATATGGAAAATGCTTCTGTTAAAGCCCAGCGCGACGAAATGTACCAAACGGCAAAAGTTTAATCTAAAAACCGCGCGGTAAAAACACCCAATGCCCATTCTAGGCCAGCATCTTATTGCAGAATACTACGATTGCGCCACGCATTTGGTGCAAAATGCCGCTTATATGGAGCAGGCTCTTTTGAGTGCTGCAGTAGCTGCCAAAGCAGAGCCGGTGCATTTGACTTGGCGCTATTTTGAGCCTTATGGCATTTCAGGTATTCTTATCATTGCCCAAAGCCATGTAAGTATTCATACGTGGCCAGAGCATAGTTTTGTGAGCGCTGATTTTTTTACCTGCGGCTCTGAGTCTAGTGCCTGGCTTATCTATTTGGCTCTCAAAAGTGCGCTTCAAAGCCGCCGAACCGAAACTTATTTTCATTATCGCGGCGTTTTGGGGCAGCAGCAACCTGTCAGCTTTCTGCCACAAGGAAAACTGTTTCAACTCACTTTGCAGCAGCAAAACCAGCGTCCAGACCACCTACCAGGCTTGCACGAGCGGTGGTTTATGAGCCAAAGCCCTCCTATTCAAATGAGTATGCGCTTTGATGAAGAGCCGAAGCCTTTGCACAGTGTGCTGTCGCCATTCCAAAAAATTAGCGTGTTTCAGCCCAATGAATCAGATACTCTGCTAGTTCTGAACGACTTGGTAGTGGCATCGTCTCAAGATGAGTTCATTTTTCACGAAATGCTCGTGCATTTTCCGCTGTTTGCGCACCCCTCGCCCAAGTCAGTTTTGCTTTTGGGTGCAGGCGAAGGAGGCTCGCTTTTGGAGTTGCTCAAGCATGAACGTATAAGCCGCATAGAAGCGCAAGAACCTGACAAAATGCTTTTTGAAGTTGGCAAGTATCTTTTTCGGGATAAAAGTAATGCCTTTCAGAAAGCAGAGTACCAAGGAGTATTGCAACTTAGTCATGCCGGAACAGCAGATTTTTTGGCAATCAAGAATGAGTACCTCTATGATGTTGTACTTCTTGATGCTGTAGATACTGCCTTACAAGACGTTTGGCTGGAAAGCATAGCGTTTTTTCAGAAAATAGAGGCTTTATTATGCCCAAATGGTCTTTTTGTGATGCCGCTACCTTCCCCAATATTGCATAAGGAAGCCTATCAAACCGTTTTATACAACGTCAAACAGGCTTTTAGCAAAGAGGCCACTGGTCAGTCAATTTTTGAGGGTTCTGAACTAACTTTTGATGCAAAAATCTACCAGGCGGCAGGTTCAGCATTTTCAGGAGGGCTGCACACGTGGCTTTGTGTGCGTAAGCAGGGTAATGAGCACTGGCATTTTGAAGCAAAAATATTTGAGAAATTCTGCCAAAAGCATAAATTGCGGTACTTTAATGCTGCTATTTTTGAGAGCGCACAAAAACTGCCAAATATTTTTTATACCTTTGCGGCCAAATAATGCACCATGCTGAACCGAAGACTTTTGAGAGCGCGTGTTTTACAGGCCCTTTATGCCTATAAACAATGCAAAGAAGCCACTTTTGCGAGTGGTCAGGACATCATTGCGGCGGCCTTTGAGCCAGACTTGAACAATCCTGAGCCACCAGATTATGAAAAATTGGCTGCTCGAAAAGAAAATGCGCTCAAAATTTATGCAGAAAACTACCAAGAAAGACACTTCAAAGCTGATGATGCCTTGGATACCGAGGTCGTTCTAGCAGTGAGCAAGGCCGTACAAAATTATCAAGACCAGCTCAAGAGGCACAAAAAACAAGCAGAGCATGATATGCTGCATGAAACGGATAAACTCGAGCAAAGACACTTGGCCATTTTGCTGCTACTCGTTAGGTTCTCGGACTTAGTAGCCCAAGACGAGCGTGATAAGAAAAGCCGTAGCTACACAATTAAGCCCATGTTTGAATACCAATTTAAATTCAAGAAAAATGCAGTAGTAGAGCATTTACGCAAACATACTTCTTTCAAAGAAGCCTGTGAGCAAATGGTTATTGCATGGGACGATGAGCTTGTGCGTGAGTGGTACAAACAACTGAAAGAAGATACTGCCTATTTGGAATATTGTGAACTTTTAAAGCCTGATTTTGAGCATGATAAAATCATTATAGACCATCTTGTTCGTCAGTTTATCTTCAAACACGATTTGGTAGTATCATATTTTGAGGAGCAGCATATCAACTGGAAAGAGGACAAGCCTGTACTGCGCGACCTTGTTTTGCGCAGCCTCAAGTCCATTACACCAGAAACGCTCTATACCGAAACTCCATTAGCACCACTTGGCTTTAACTGGGACGAAGACCGTGAATTTTTCTTGGATTTGTTCCGTTATACATTGGCTGCCGAAGATGATTTTGAAGGTATGCTGAGCCAAAACCTCAAAAACTGGGAGTGGGGGCGTGTGGCGCTTACAGACCGCATCATTTTAGAAATGGCTGTAGCCGAAATGATTAATTTCGCGAGTATTCCCGTCAAGGTGAGCATTAATGAGTATATAGAACTTGCCAAAACATATAGCACAAAAAAGAGCAAGGAATTTGTGAATGGCCTTTTGGATACTACAGCAGAAGAACTCCAGAAAAGTGGTGTAATCATGAAAAGTGGTAGAGGTTTAATAGACAACAAATAGCAGCACCTAGCAACTACCCTTTAGCCAGCAAAAACGTTGGTCTGCATTAAGCAGAAAGGCTGATAGAAGCGCATATCCGTTGATATACGTCCATCAGCCTCATATTGGCAAACCCTCGTTATTGTTAACGGCTAGCATATTTAGTTGTCAATTCTACTTCATTGAATGGCTTATATAAATATTTTTCCAATTTGTCTATAACGTTGTTGTCTATGTTATCGTCAAATTTTCGTGCAAATAAATTGTCCCCTTCCAAAAGAAACTGAACATCATCTTTTGTAAATGTTTTTGGTCTTAATTTAATGTCGCCATCTGGTATCCATATGATGGCTCTCTTATCGTCATTGATAAGCACTCCGTCAAATGAAGTATTCATAAGGACTGTTTGAAAAAATGATTCATCTGCAATGAGCGTGTTTGCATAATAATCTTCATATTTTTGGGCTTCGCCACTGTTACAAATAAATTCGCAACATTCTCTTGTCAAAATCATCCATTGCCCACCTATATATGGAATGACATCTTTCAAATACGCTCGTTTGTAGGTTATGCTACTAAAACCATTTTCTGTTTCTACGAAGTGGTTTTCAATTCTATTCATTGTTTCAGGTCTTACAGCCAATTGGTCTACAATTTTTATAAAGTTGTTTCCTTTGTTTTGGGTAAGGTATTCTCTAATTATATCCTGAGATTTTAATGGGTAATCTTGTCCACTCAAATTAATAAAAAAGTCCCAAGTAAGGTTTAAATTCAATAAATAATTCATTCCGTTAAGTTCTGCCTGAACCATACTATAACCACCCCAAACAACATTTTCACTTTCTAAAATGTAAGTACTTGGAAAGTCAGTCAGAAAACCTTTAATGTCATCATAAATGTCAATACTTGTTTTTTTGTCCAAATGAACTAAATAATAATTTTCAGGGTGATAGAGTGCCTTAAAAAGTCGCTTAAATTGTTCGGGAAATCTGTGAACCAAAATAAAGTAAGCAATTGTTACTTGGTTTGAAGTTGCTTTTTCTGTACTACTGTCGCTGTCTGCCATTTTATCTTTTTTTTGTTTAATGTTTTATTGATGAAGTAGGGGTGTGAGGTGATGTGTGCCCAGAACGTAAAAGTATTTGTACAGGGCGGAACAAAAAGCACTAACGTTCCTGACTCATACAAAAGTAAGTAAAAAGCACCAACTTTCCAAGTTACATCTCCGCCTCGAACGAATATCTTGTTAGTCAATGTTCTCAACTGACTGCTCTACCTCGCTTTCATCTGACCTATTATGAAGATGTTAGCACAGACTTAGACTATTGCACATCGCGAGCCATGTGCCTACAGACGGCAGCGCCACATTCAGCGCAGAATGCGAAGGCTCGTTGCTCTACCTTCCGCATGGCCGAACCCCTAGCCGTTCAAGACAACCACAATGACCCTTTTGGTATGAATCTGGAGGGCAGCTTCTTTCCGCGGCTCAACACCGCCCAAAACAAACTAGAAACTCAAGTGCTTGGGTGGTTTATTGTATCAATCTAAAAAAAATTAATTGCTATGGTTTGGGGATAAGCGCCACCGCTAAACCGCGCTCCTTACCTATTTTGAGTGTGTAGGCCAGAGCCTTTTCCCATTCATTCGGAATGATTCCCTCTAAAATAGCCTCACGAACAATTAACTTGATATCGCCTACCATAGCGCTAGGTCTTAAATTGAAAATCTGCATGATGTGTTCGCCGTCAATAACCGGTTTAAAGTTGCGCAAACGGTCTTTTTCGCCCACATCGCTGATGCGCCTCTCAACCAAATCAAAATTTTTGAGATAACGCGCCACCCGGTTATGGTCTTTGGAGGTGATGTCTGCTCTACAAAGCATCATTAAGGCATCCACATCCTCGCCGGCTTCTACAATCAAGCGCCGTATAGCAGAATCCGTGATGGTTTCTTTGACAAGGGCGATAGGACGTAAATGAAGACGCACTAGCTTTTGTACAAAACGCATTTTTTCGTTGAGCGGTAGGCGCATTTTTCGGAACAAAACGGGTACCATTTTAGCGCCCTTCTCTTCATGCCCGTGGAAAGTCCAGCCTACTTTTTTATCAAATCGCTTGGTTTGAGGTTTGGCTATATCGTGCAGAATAGCAGCCCAGCGCAGCCAAAGGTCATTGCTATACTTGCTGAGATTGTCCAAAACCTGTAATGTATGATAGAAATTATCTTTATGCGATTTACCATCTTGGACTTCAGCGCCCAGTAGCTCACAAAATTCAGGAAAGATGATGGGTAAAAGCCCTGCATGAAAGAGTAGCTTAAAGCCGTATGAAGGCGTAGGCGATAGGATTATTTTGTTCAGTTCATCTGTAATCCGCTCTTGAGATACAATTTTAATGCGCTCCTTGTTTTGGATAATAGACTCAAACGTGCGTGGTTCTATGTCAAAATTCAGCTCTGAAGCAAAACGCACCGCTCGCATCATGCGTAGGGGGTCGTCCGAAAAGGTTTGAACTGGTTGGCGCGGAGTCCTAATAAGTTTTCGGCTGAGGTCTTTTGTTCCCTCAAATGGGTCTATGAGCTGCCCGTAGTCGGGGCTATTCAAGCTGATAGCGAGGCTATTGATGGTGAAGTCGCGGCGGTTTTGGTCGTCTTGTAGGCTACCGTCTTCCACTACTGGCTTTCGGGAATCTTGGCTATAGGACTCCTTGCGCGCACCCACAAACTCAAGGTCTAAGTCCATGAGGCGAAGCATGGCAGTACCAAAACGCTGAAAGCTATGTACTTGCGGGTTCTTTTGCGAGAGCTCCGCTACTTTTTGAGCAAGTTCTATACCGCTACCTACACAAACAAAGTCGAGGTCTTGTTTTTGTTTGTGCCGTTTCAGGAGCAAATCTCGGACGTAACCACCCACCACAAATGCCTCAATACCAAGCTCTTGTGCGCTCTTAGCCACCAATTCAAAAACAGGGTGTTTGTCTATGTACTGCCTCATATTCATAACAAGGCGCAAAATAAATAAAAAATTGCGGCTTATCAAAATTAATTCCGAACAAGCCCAGCATAAAGGCAATCAAAGATAACCTTGTGGTTCTATCAAGCCCCAAAAACAAGCTCTTAATTAACCTCTCAGAGAGATGTAAGTTTTAGGAAGCGAATAATTGTACTTTTCTAAGATAGAGGCTTTACTTTTAAAGTACGGCCAACTACGGCTATGATACGGCTATCATACGGCTATGATACGGCTATCCTATGGCTG
>JAAFJX010000011.1 GCA_013299045.1 Cytophagales bacterium
CAAGTTTTTTACTTCGTTACCTATTATTTCCTGCTCCCATTCCCAATCTTGTTCCGTTTGAGCAATATCAAGTCTATGTAAATCGCCATAAGCAACTGACAAGTAATAGTGAAACAAGCATTTATTTTCTATCTTATTTATTCGGCTTTCATTTTTCCCTAACTTCTCAATGGAAAACTTAATACTCATTTTATCAGAGTTCTCAGATGCTAAGTCAATGAGTTGCCCTGCACTTTCAACAAGTGTCGTTTCGTCTGTTTCGTTATCGTTGAGTATGCGTTTTAGGTTGTCTGTTTCTGTCATTGGTTTTATGATTGTTAGTTTTTATAATAGCCTGCAACGTTTTGCAGCTTGGCGAAGTGGCGGAAATCGAAGCACAAAACTTCAATTTTGCACAAAAGTTGAACCGAAGAACAACTGTTGAATTTAGCACTAAACCCGCCATTTTGCCAAACTGATGTTAGCGGAAGCCTTTTTGAGTTTTTAATCCAATAGCTCAACGCAGTTAAACCCTTTTTCGTTTAGTAGTTGTATGACTTTTTGTGCAATTTCAACTTCACTTTCAACTCTTAATATTTTGTCACAGTCATCAAGGTCAAAGTTGCAAGTTTGCACGTAATCAAATAACCAAATTTCTTTCGTTATCATCTCGGCTGTTCTTTTTTTGGTTACGGAAGTTGCAAATACAGCTATTAAGTTTTTTGAACTCTTCATAGCCTTTTAGTTTGCAAACTTTAATCCTACAATACCAATGACAATAAGCAAAGCCGCTAAAAGTCTTAAAGTACTTGCAGAGTCACCAAAAAAAATAATTCCAACAATCAAAGTTCCAATTGCACCGATGCCCGTCCAAACAGCATAGGCAGTTCCTATCGGAATTGTCTTTTGTGAGTACCAGAGTAAAACTCCACTTATAGTCATTGAGCCTATTGCTAAAACTAACCATAATAACTTATTGTTTGTCGCCTGTTGTGACATTTTCAGACCTAATGGCCACCCAATTTCAAAAATACCCGCAATTATTAAAGCTATCCAGTTCATACTATTTTTTTTGCAAAGTTCAACAATAGCATAATAAAAACTGTTGACCTTAGGTCAATTAAATTAGTACAAAACTAAATTTTGGCTCTGATTCTACTTAATCTTTCAACAGATACATTTAGGTAAGTCGCAATAATTTTTAGTGGAACTTCTTGTAACAGTCTCGGGTAGTAGTTTAGTATTTTTTCATATCGTTGTGCAGCGTTCAAAGTTGCTATTTCTTTCAATTTTTGTTCCAACTGTACAATATATTGTTCCATAAACATCAAGTCATACTCTAAAAACCAAGGGTATTTTGTCTTAGCTTCTGAATATTTATTATAGTTAATGCAAAGCAACTCAATATCCGTTACAGCAATTATGCTTTCGGCACTTTTTGTTTGATAAGTAAAACTATCAAATGAGAAAGCGATATCCCCTGCTAAATAAATATCTGTTGTAACGACTTTGTCGTCAAAGTTAAAACATTTTATCGCTACTCCTTTTGTAATGATATAATTTTCCTTACAAACTTGTCCATCGTTTAGTAAATAAGTGTTTTTCTTAATGCTTTTTTGTGTAAACAGCGATTGGATAACGTTTGCTTTATCAGTATCAATTGAATTTAAAAAATTAAAATAGTCTAAGTTGTCTTTCATAATTCTCTATGAACCTAAGATTTAGTTGTCCGTTTAAGGTTTCCGCTAACGAGCAGGGCTTTGTGCAGGTTGGGAAATAGAATTCCGTCAGCCGATAACCAAAGCCCAATAATTGCAATATTGCTGATGTTTTATTCATAAGCCAAATTTATAACGTCTAGCTGGAACTGAAGTTAAATAGTAGCACAAATGTTGGGGCTTATTCCGTCTGCCCAACTTGCACAAAACCCAATGTTAGCTGTAGTGCTTCTTGTCTATAGTTGTTCAAGTTCATATTACTAATGATACTTTTTAATTATTCTATGTTCTATTCTGAGAACAATGTAAACGTCTTTCCGTCAAACCGATATAAATCGCCACCTGTTGTACCAACCCATAAATTTCCTTCATTGTCTTCCACAATTGTACCAGCTATTTTATTTGTAGAACCACTTATTATAGGAAAATACTCAAATGATTTGCCATTGTATTTGCATATACCACAACTATTTTTTCTATTTTCTAGAGGAAACCATAAATTATCATTATGGTCTTTATACCCACCAAATGGACTCCCTTGTAGGAAACTTTCCTCTCTTGTAAAAGTTTGAACATTGTCTTTAGAATAACGAACAAGAATATTCCAATTGCTAAACCATACATTGCCAGCTTTGTCTTTTACTCTCGGTATTAAATTACTTGGTTTAGCGTTTAAAGCCCACTCTTGATTGTTAGTAAGTGTTTTACCATCGTAGCAAAACACACCTTGTGAAGCTCTTCCACCAAACCAAATTTTGCCTTCGGCATCTTCTACAATTCTTTCTATCCAACCAAATTCAATACCTGTATTATTCTGCACGCCATCGTTTACAGTAAAATTGGTAAACGTTTTTCCATCGTATCTGTACACTGCTTTGTCTGCAGCAAACCAATAATGCCCTTTACTATCTTGAATAATATCAAATATTTCATTTTCTTGACTAACTACACCATACAGAGGGTCTGTTGTGGTGGGTTGATACAGTTTAGCATTTGCTCCTCTAAGTGTGGTTGTAGAAATTTTTGCAAAAGTATTTCCGTCCCAAGTTGTAACACCATCTGATGTCCCAAGCCAAATAATGCCTTTTGTATCTTCATAAATAGAACCAACAGAATTGTTGCTTAATCCATCAGTTGTAGTGTATTGTCTAAATAATTTACCATCATAACGATATACACCTCCATTTGAGGTGCCAAACCACAGGCTACCCTTAGTGTCTTTTAGGGAAGAGTTTATTTGGTCTGTTTCTCTCGCCCAATGTGATTTTTTAAATTTTGGATATCCGACTTTTTCGGTTTTGATAATCTTGGTCTGTTCTGTTGATGAATTGGTCTTTACCTGTCCGTTGCAAGAAGTCAAAAACATTGTCACCGAAAAAGTGAAGCTGATATTTAGTATGTTTAGTTTTGTCATATCTTTTGAATTATTTTGTTTTAAATTGTTCGTTTTTTGTCGAGTTGTCGTGATAGCATTACAGCTAACTCATAAATAGACGCAACTCACGCCTATTTCCCTGCAAAAATAAAAATTCTTTTTTATATTTCCAAACATCTCTAAAAAATAAATTTTAAACTATTGAAAATGAATAACTTATAATTAAATACATTGCGTCAATCAATCTATAACAATACAAAATACGCATTGCGTTTTCGTGTATTGTTTAAGATGTTTTTTGTTCAAAATATTTTTTGATAATACAAAATACGCATTGCATAATTTTTCATTGTCGTTTGTCTAAAAGCAATATTTTTTCGCTTATAATTTCCGTAACGTAGTGTTTTATACTTTGTGCGTCTTCGTAGTTGCGAGTTTTGATCTTGCCCTCAATGTACAGCAAACTACCTTTTTCTACATATTTTTCGACTATTTCTGCCAAATTACGCCACAAAATAATGCTGTGCCATTCGGTTTCGGTATGCAACTCGCCATTTTCTTTGCGATAGCTTTCAGTTGTTGCCAAAGAGAATTTGGCAACTTTGATGTTTTTATCTAAAACCTTAATTTCGGGCGTGTTGCCCACATTTCCTATCAAGGTTACTTTGTTTAATCCTTTCATGTTATTCCAAAGTGTCTAATGGACTCTTGATTTTCTTGATGCTTTTTTCACTCACATGAGTATAGCGCAAGGTAGTTTTGATGTCATTATGTCCCAAAAGTTCCTGAATGAACCTAATGTCTGTTCCACCCTCCAAAAGATGCGTAGCGAAACTATGCCTGAGACCATGTATGCCTATTTCTTTGTTAATTTTAGCTTTTCGCATAGCGGTTTTAAAAACCTGTTGCGCACTTCGAATGCTGTACTGTCCTCCATATTGCCCTTCAAAAAGATATTTTTGAGGCTTATATTCCTTGTAATAGGCGCGCAACTGCTCCAAAACAGTTTCAGGCAAGTTCACATAGCGGTCTTTTTTGCCCTTAGCTTGTTCTATCAGCACCTGCATATTGCCCGAATCAATATCCGTTATTTTTAAGTTCACAATTTCGCTTACTCGAAGCCCCATACCATAGCAAAGTTTGAGCATGACATTGTGCTTTAGATTGCTTGTTACCTCAAAAAGTTTTTTTATGTCTCGTGTACTGATGACTTTGGGCAAAATAGTAGGCTTTTTAGGACGCGGAATGTCTATAAAAATTTTATCTTGATTCAGCACCTGCTCAAAATAAAATTTTATGGCATTGATTCTGCTGTGCAACGTATTTTCCGAAAGTTTAAGTGTGTTCGTGCAATACAAAAAATAACTACGCAATTTCTCTGCATCTAAACTATCCACTGCATGGCTTTTCAGCGTTTGAAGCAACTGCCCAAATTCATTTTTGTATGTGTTAATGGTATTAGGGCTATACGATTTTAGTTTCAGGGCTTCTAAAAAACGGATAAAGGCAGGCTGATTAACCGAATGGATAAGGTGAGGAGTATTTAACTTTGAAGACTCTTCCGTCAAACCAAATTTATCTCTATAAAACTTATTATCAGGAACATACCATGCCTTTTTTGACTGACTCCACCGCGAACCAGTCAGAGAGCGCACCCAGGCTTTCCGCTCAGCTGTAATGGTCGTGAACCTAATAATAATAACATTTTTATCGTCATGTTTGCCCAATTCGTAAAATACATTCTCGTTCATAAATTTTTTTATTTCAATCCCTTTTTTCCAATGCCCAGAAGGTCATAAAAAGAACAGCCTCCGAAACGGACAACACACTGACAAAGATGACAAAAACTTGGGCTTCTGGCAGGATATTCAGTTGCTGCGCGGCCGCCAAAAATTGCGTACAGGCCGCCAAGACAAACAATTCAGCAGCTATCAGGGCTGCCAGCGGGTGCTTTTGGGCACGCAAAAAAAACCAGCAAAAAAGCGCCAACGCCAGCATAAGCCCGCTCGCAACAACAAAGCCAGCCATTCTCTAGTTTTTTAGTTTGGTCTGCCAGTCTGTTATGAGCTTATTAATGGCATCTTTGTAGGCAAACTTTTCGCCTTCAGCTTTTATGCCACTTTCTAATGCTTTGTTCGCATTAGCCACAGCCGCCGAAAAGTCTTTTTTCAAAGCCAACAACTCAGCTTTTATCCAGTATGGATAAAAATGCTCTGGCTTAATGACTATGGCTTGTTCTATCCATTGCAGGGCAAGGTCTGGGTCTAGTTTGTTGTCTTTGTAGTAATTGGCCGAACGGACATAGGTTTGCCAGTCTTCGGGTTTGGCGTTCTCTATGGCTTTGGCAATGTTCTTTTGTGCTTTCAGGACGGTGTTTACCTCCAGCGGAATCCGCAGCGCCAAACTCTCCCAGCGCATGATGATAACGGCCGAATTAGGCTGTAAATCGCCTATTTCAAAGGTCATCGTTTCCGTAAAAGTATTGGGGGCCACTAGCGCCGCAGCTGTAAACTCATTCTTGGTGGCATCATAGTTTTCTACACCCCAGAGCGCCGTATCTTTGTTCAAAACAACAAGCCACTCACCCTTTTTTTGCGGCACGGTCAGCAGCGCATATTTGCCCGCTTTTAGGGCCTTTCCACCTAATTTTACGTCATCATCAAACTCCAGAACAGTGGCTTCATTCGCGCCTGTTCGCCACACTGTCCCGTAAGGCACGAGCTTACCCCAAATTTTCCCTGTTCTGCCTTTTACGCTGGGCCTTCCGTAGGTAATTTTTACCTTTGTAAGCCCTACAATTTGGTCTGTTTGGCCGTGCGGGCTGCTACGGGGCAGGTCTTGCGCCTTGATACTGGGCAAAAACACCGCATTAAAAAGTGCCAAAAAGCAGGCTATAAATACAAAATAGAAGCATTGGGGGCATTTCATAGACTTTTACAAATAGCTAGTGGTTTACAAAGCATACGCATTAGAAAAGACAAAGGTATATAAAAATAGGGCGCAAAAAAGACGGCGCTCAAATTTATTTGTGCCTCATTCCCAGTAAGTGTCTTTACAAAAAACACAAAAATGCTTTACTAGATAAAAATTTGATATTGCAACACCAGCGCGTTTTTGCGCTTATCGCTACGGATTGTGCCGCTCTGTTCGCTGTATGTTGGTCTGTTCTGATACTCTAATGTCAGCTTGGCTTTGTGCCCGTCTATGAGCCAGTTAATACCTGTACTCCAGACTGTCATACGCTGGTTTTGCAAGCGCTCGTAGTCTGCACTCATGCAGGTCAGGTAGGGCATAAAAGCACTAGCGCTTTTTATTTGCTTTGGCCTGAACCAATAACCAAGCTGCGCATAAATGACGTTACCTGTTCCGAACATAGGAAAGGCATTGCCGTATGTGGGGCCATGATTCTTAAGAGCACTTGGATTTGCTGTTCCGTTTGCAGGATTCATAAGCCCATTATAACGCAAATAATTCTGACCAAAGTCGTAATTAAAATAACCAAGATAGGCCGATATAACATTCTTCTTGCTCGCGCCCAGCGGCATATCTAAAAAGGATTCTACACACCAAAGCAAAATGTTTTGATACACCGTATCTGCTCCTTGTTTGCGCCACATGGCCTCGGACTGACTTATTGCGCCCAGAGCCACGTTCCAAACCTTCTTTTTGCCTAAGTAAGTACCCGTCATGTAAGGTGTTGTATGCGCTTCAGCATCAAAGAAGTTATAGACCAGTAAGCCCTGAAACTGTTTTGTATGGCCACGCTGCGAGAACGTTGCATTTTCGTTGAGTGCAGGAAGCGCCGCGCCATTTGAAGTAATAGGGAAGGGGTCGCTTAGAATCAAACGATAGTCTAACTTACCCACCTGCCCACGTGCGTAAACACTCAGTTTCCGTGAGAACTCGTCCGTTTGGTCCACCGTAGCCTGTGCAAAAACAGGAACATCTTGCGTCATGATTGTCCCTACGCTAGGCTGCGAAAAGCGAGAGAGTCCATTGGTTATGGTTAGGCCGCCGCCCAGTACAAATTGTTCCTTTTTGGACACACGGTACTCGCCAAGTGCATCATGGAAGAAAGCCGCATTTTTACGGTTTCCGCCCACGTTGAACATAGAGTTAAAGTTGTTTTGGCCAAACTGAAAGTATAAAAAAACACGTGGTAACACTTGCCCATACATTTGGATACGTGTTCGGCGCAAACCAATATCTATGGTTTCAGGTTGTGCTTTGCCAATGACTGTTGTGCCGTCGTTGCTTTGGTTGTAACGCAACCATACTTGGTTGAGAAAAGTTATCCTGAAATAGCGGCTCTTATCTTCACTAATAAAAAAAGTGAGGTTTTTATCCTCTTTAGATATTTTTTTTGCTTTCAGAGAGTCCTCGCTGCTCTGCGAAAAGCCATCGAGAGGATTCAGACAGACAAATAAGAGTATAAAGCTGCTTAAAAGTATTCTTCTCATTACAACAGAATGATTTAAGTTATTGAAATTCTTTAAATTTAAAAATATAGAATGATTTTTTTATTGGCGCAATTTTAAACAAAAAAATTAAACAATGGTTGTTTGCGAATAAATTAATCCTGATTTGCATTCAATCTAGGTGTGGTATCAAAAAAAATTCTTGACAGATTCAAGACATCATTTTAGTTTTTTCTATCTTTGCCGCTTACAGATTGCTGTTGCTATGTCCAAACTTTTGTTGCTCAATACCCCCAAACTACATGTTACACTTCAGCGCTTGGCCTGCCAAATTGCCGAAAAAAGTGCGGACTTTGCAGATACTGTACTGATAGGCTTGCAGCCGCGTGGTGTTTTTGTTGCGCGCCGCCTCCAAAAAATCCTCATACAAGACCTCAGCATACATCTGGCGCTCGGTACACTGGACGTTACGTTTGACCGCGATGATTTCCGCCACCCACAAAAGGGACAGTTGCTTCCTCAAAAAACAGATTTGCCCTTTGTGGTACAGAATAAAAAAGTTATTCTTGTGGACGACGTGCTTTATACAGGCCGAACCATCAGAGCTGCACTCTCAGCACTTGGTGCATTCGGCAGACCTCGCCGCGTGGAGCTGCTTACGCTCATAGACCGTAAATATAGCCGCGATTTACCCATTCAGCCAGACTACATAGGCCGCGAAGTGAATACCATACAGTCTCAAGTGGTGCTAGTAGAGTGGCAGGAGCAAGGGTTTGAGCAAGATGCCATCTGGCTAAAAAATTGAGTGGTTGCATGAATTGGACTCACTTAATGTTCTTGAATAACTTTTTGGGGTGTTTCAAGCTAAAATCATGGGTGCTTTGGGTATTGGCACTGCTCCTCGCGGCCTGCGGCGGTGCGCGTCCTAGTTCAGAAAATGGCGAAAAAATTTTGCGTCTAGCCCTTGCAGAAGAAATCCAAACCCTAGACCCAATTTATGCCCAAAGCGAAAGTGATATTTGGTTAAGTAGCCAAATCTTCAATACGCTTTATACTTTTGGTGAGGATTTGGTGCTTTACCCCGAACTGGCCGAAAAACATCAGTTACTGCCCAATCAACGCGAATACCTTATTAGCCTGCGCGAAGATGTCAAATTCCATCATTCACCCATTTTTGCCGAAGACAAGGGCAGGCCCCTGCGTGCGCGCGACGTGGTTTTTTCGCTCAAACGCCTGCTCAAAAATGCCACTAAAACATCTGAACAAGCCCTCCTGCTGGCGCAATTTTTGGCCGAGCCGCTAGATACCGCCATACAAGAAGTAGACCACATTACCATAAAAATTGCGCTAAAGCAGCCAGTAGGTGCTTTCTTGCAACTTTTGTCTATGCCCGCTACCGCCATTGTGCCCGAAGAGGCTTTTAATTCCGAATTAAACCAAAAATTTGCTGAGTTTCCGGTCGGTACTGGCCCTTTTACTTTTGGCAAATACAAAAGAGGCTCTTTTCTGATTTTAAACAAAAATGAGCACTATTTCAAAGCCTCGCTCAATGATACCGCCCTGCCCTTCTTAGATGCCATTGACGTTAGTTTTGGTCTTGATGAGGACGATGCCTTTGCCGAAATGCGACAAAACGGCCTGGATTTAATGCTTATAAGCTCTAGCTCCCTGCAAAAAATCCAAAAAAAGTATTCTAATGAACTCCAAACGCGCTACGATACACTTTCTGTTCCGCTCCTGAGCATACTGGGCGCACGTTTTGAAGTGAACCCAATGGCTTACAAAGACCTCAAGAATCCTATGCTCAGCCAGTATTTTCGCAAAGGACTTCGTAAGGGTATTTGCATGGATTCGTTGGGTTTAGAATTGC
Organism: Cytophagales bacterium; assembly: GCA_013299045.1. Classification (GTDB taxonomy): domain Bacteria; phylum Bacteroidota; class Bacteroidia; order Cytophagales; family Bernardetiaceae; genus RDZD01. The sequence goes on from JAAFJX010000011.1 coordinate 9,361, forward strand.
CTTTTGGGGCCTATATGGAAACGGAAGGGCGCTTTTTATCGCCTATTCTGCCTCGATTTAGTCAGCACACCAACCACCTCTCTTACCGCTGCGACCTGCCCACGTCTCGCCTTTTGCTCGGTAAATATAAGCCCGCAAAAGATGCCCCAAATTGGCAATTCTATGCAGCAGAACAGCACAAAACCTTACAAGAGCATCTGCAAAATGCTTGGAAAGTTTGCCAATTTGGTTTGTCTGATAACCCAAATCAGGCGGCAATACGACTAGAAATACAGCGCTTTTGGGTAGCAGACGAGGCGCTCATGCTGTCTTTTTTGGCACAAGCCGACACTTTACAATCATTCAAAGATGAGGTGGGTATTCCATGGGAAAAGGTGGTGGGCATTCAGGACGCTCAGGCGCGGCAAGAGGCTGCAACAGAGTTGGCAGTGCAGTACAACGAAAAAAGTTTTTTTATACCCCTTTATTTTCAGCGCCTGGTGCTGCTCAAACAAAAAAACGTGAACGGTATTCCCTTTACACCTCTTGGGCTACTCAAGGCTGAAAATATTGATTTACAAATGGATAAAAATGCCTCTCATGTGGAAGATGCAGATGAGTAAATTATTTGATTGCTCACTAGAAGCTGGATTTTGCTTTCAAAGGGAAAGGACGTATCAAGATGTTACGTGGTGGTGTATGACTAACCTGAAAAATAAAACGCTTTTCATGTTAGTCTTTGTTTTGATACTTAGCTTTTCTGCTTTCTATGCAACAGCACAATCCGATGGCCTGTATCTGATACAAGATACGGTCTTGGAAGTGCAGGATTCTCTATGGAAAGGGCAACTGGTCGTTAAGAAGATGCACAGCCGAGGTGGCTACAAGCTCACGCTTCTGAACACCAAGACCCAAGAGTCAGAGTCTATTTTTTGGGAGTATCCTATATTCAAACTACGTCTTATGGACATCAACCATGATGGCAGCATCGATGTTTGTATGGGCACTGTCAAGGCAACACACTTTGACTCGGTAACACGCCGCCGTTTGTTTCTCTTTAGGCGCGATGACAACAATTTGCGCCCGCTTTGGCTTGGTTCGCGGCTCTGTCATACATTCATGGACTTTGAACCGTTTTTTGAAGCATCTGCCCCGCCACGTATCACGACATGGGAGCTAAACCAAAAGCATGAACAACTGCGTGGAGTTTACGAATGGGGCAGTTTTGGTTTGATTTTGGTGCGTTATTTGAACGACTAACTATGGACATATCTGCTCAGAAAAATCTTATCGTCATTGCTGGCCCAACAGCATCTGGCAAAACGAACTTGGCCATTCGGCTAGCGCAACTTTTTAAAACAGAGATTGTTTCGGCAGATTCACGCCAATTCTATCGAGAAATTCCTATCGGAACTGCCCAGCCCAGTGCAGAAGAGTTAAACGCAGTGCAGCATCATCTAATTGCCTCGCATAGCATTCATGCGCCCCTTAGCGCAGGTATTTATGAGCAGCTTGCGCTTGGAATACTGGCGGATTTATTTCAAAAATATCATACTCTGGTACTTGTAGGCGGTTCGGGGCTTTATATAAAATCACTGTTGCACGGTATTGACGCTATGCCCGAAGTAAGTGAGTCTATTCGCGAAAGCGCCCAAAATGTATTCAAAAACAGCGGTTTGAGCGGTTTGCAAGAGGAGCTAGAACGGCTAGACCCACTCTATTTGCAACAAGCAGACAAACAAAATCCTGTTAGGCTTGTGCGTGCGCTTGAGGTTATTTATGCGAGCGGGAAGCCTTTTTCTGCTTTTCGTACCCAAGTCCGTCAGGAACGCCCTTTTAAAAGCTACACTTTTTGGCTAGAGAAACCCAGAAAAGAGCTTTACGAGCGCATAAACACGCGAGCTATGCAGATGCTGGCTGCAGGTTGGCTTGAGGAGGCTGAGGCAGTCATTGCATATAAACATTTACAAGCCTTACAGACACTTGGCTATAAAGAAATATACGATTTTTTTGACGGCAAAATTCAGTCGCGTCAGGTGCTACAAACGCTCATACAGCAGCACACACGGCAATACGCCAAGCGCCAGATGACTTGGTTCAGAAATCAGAGTTTTTGTGCAATAAGCAGCCTCGAAGATGTTTTAGATGCACTTAAAATGGTCAAAGGGCTGTAAACAATCTTGGCAAGTAAAAAGAGACTTACAAGCCGTAGAGCCGAACCAACTTGTAAGTTTTGTGCGGGCAGACTGACAGTGCGGGCAAAGCACCACTTTTGAAGGCTTGTCGCTCCTGTCGGGTGGCGCTATGCCCGAAAGCCTTAGTTTTTCTCTCGTGGCTTCGCTCATCCAGTCGGTCGTCCAGGCTGGTGAAAGCACCTTGCGAACTTTTACGTTTGCGATGCCCTCTTGCCGAAGCCTCGCAATGATGTCCTCCTCGATAACCTTCATGGCAGGGCAGCCCGAATAAGTAGGCGTGAGGTCTATAAGTACTTGATTTTCTAAACATTGCACGCCTCGGACTACGCCAAGTTCAACAATGCTGATAGCAGGAATTTCAGGGTCGGGTACGTCTTCTAGCCACTTATAAACCTGCTCCGAACTGATAGTTTGCATCATAATCTGTTAAGTGTATAAGGTTTATTTTCAACGATTAATCTAAGTTTTTGGATATGTGTGCTTCCAAACAAGATTCACGTTGCGCCGAATAGGGGTGTGTACGCATAAGCTTTTGTGCCCAATCGTATTGGCCTTCGTTTTGCTTGAGTCGCGCAAAAAAGTCTTTCATTTTGCGTGGGTTATAGCCCGCTTTTTTGGCATAATTCGCACCAAACTTATCCGATTCATATTCATCAACTTGCCCAAAAGGTGCAGTAATAATAGTTTGTATGCTAGCAGCCAGCTCGCCTAAACCGCCCAATACGCGGTTGCCAACCACAATTTTTTGTAATTGCCTAATCAAATGCTTTCTGTCCACGTGTGCAATTTCATGGCCAATGATGCCTGCCAGCTCGTCCTCTGATTGCACAAAATCTAGCAAGGCAGTTGTTACGTACAGGTGCCCGCCTGCAATGGCAAAGGCATTAACCGCATCGGTATCCAACAAATGAATTTGAAAGCTAATAGCCTTGCGTTCGCGATAGGGCAGTAGTTTTTCAAAAATACGTTTTACTCTAGTGTGGCGTGGGTCGTTGTCAATTATTTTAAAATCTTTGGCCATCTGCTGATGGTAGGTTTCTCCGTACTGCATTTCCTGCTCGTCCGTAACTGGGAATTTCTCTAAAAATTTGTTTTCCATATTTTTATACTGCTTAAAAGCCAGGTCTGTTGGGTCAAAGCAGTTTGCTTGTGCGGCTGTTTCATTCCACGCCTCTGAACAAGAGTCTAAAAACTGGTTCAGGTCGTTTGGGTTTAAGTTATTGAGTTGATTGATAAGCTCAACGCCTTGTTCTAGACCTTCTTTAGCTTGTTCTACTTGCTCTGAAGAAATTTGTATGCAGGCAGAGAATGTACCAAATACGAGAAGAATCAAAAGGCTTCTTGTGAAGAAAAACCTATTCCAAAGGCTTTGAGAATTTTGCATATAACAAGACGTTTGAGTGAGCAGAAAGCATTAAAGTACATTTTTGATACGCAAATCTAAGCATTTTGTTGTATTATTCTATTTTGAGTTGTATTTTTGCGTGCTTTTTAGGGTAATTTTGAATGCCTTAACAAACATCAAAAGAAAAATGTATAGGCTATTCTTAACGCTTTTTTGTGGCTTTGCTTTAGGGATTGGGCAAAATTTATATGCTCAAAACACTAAACCTATTCTGCGTATTGTTACGGATAGTGTCTATCTAGGTACGCCTATACGCATGAGTCTGAGCTATACACACAATCAGTTTGAAGAAGTCATTTTTCCTGACTCTAGTTACAATTTTAGTCCTTTTGAGTGGGTTCGTAAAAATTATGTGTCCACACGAACGAAAGGAATGAATAGCACAGACAGCGCTTGTTATGAACTCCGAACATTTAATATGGATACGATTCAGAGCATAGCGCTACCTGTTTTTTTGATTGATGAAAATGGCGATACTACGCGGACGTTGAGCAATGAGGTAAGCGTAAAACTCAGTTTTATAGTGAATACAGACAGCCTGAACAAGGTTTCACAGAATGTTCAGCAGAATATTAAGAGCAATACCGCTTATGCCAAATTAAAGCGGCTGCCGCAGTCAGTGTTATATGTATTGGCAGTTTTGGGTGTGTTGTTGTTAGTAGGTTCGGTGTTTTTGTTGTTTAATAAAAATATTCGTCGTGCGTATCAGATTCGTCGTTTGAGGCGGCAATACGAACGCTTTAAACAGGATTTTGAGAACGTTACACGCCAAGAGAAAACTAGTAAAACAACCGAAAGCGCCCTTTTGCTTTGGAAAACTTTTTTGGAAAAACTAGAAGAAAAACCATTCACTTCATACACCTCTAAGGAAATTCTGACGGTTCTTTCAGACGACAGCCTCGTTGAACCACTCAAAAACTTGGACAGAGCCATTTATGGGAGCATGATAAACGAAAATACACAAACCGCTCTGGACTTTCTAAAAAATTATGCGGCTAATATTTATGACCACAAAATGACGGAGGTGCAAAATGCCTGAGTGGTTTAGCTTGTCTTGGTTTTGGCCTTCTCAGTTTATGGCCTATTCTTGGGAAAACAGCTGGGCGCTTTGGCTCGGTTTGGTGTTGCCACTAGTCCTTTTTATAAGGCGAGCGCTTTTGAGTAAAAGCCGCCAGCGCTTTGAAGTAGCGCTCTCTCTCAAAACCTTTGCACAAGACCGCACTGTATGGTTAAGACATTTATTGAAACTGTTTTTGGCGCTTGCTTATTCGCTCATAATCATTGCTTTGGCGCGCCCACAGCAGAACAACGAAAGGCTTGAGCGCTGGACGGAAGGTATAGATATTATCATAGCTTTGGACATTTCAGAGTCTATGCAGATACAAGACTTCAAGCCCAACCGCTTAGAAGTAGCAAAAAAAGTGGCCAATAATTTTATTTCGGGGCGGTTTCAAGATAGAATTGGCTTGGTTCTTTTTGCTGGCGATGCTTTCGCTCCCCTGCCCCCTACCACCGACTACGATATGCTCAAGGCTTATATCAGCGACCTTAATTTTGACCTGATACCCAAAGGCGGAACGGCCATTGGCAGTGCTTTAGCGGTTGCTACGAGCCGCATGATGGACTCTAAGTCCAAGTCAAAAGTGGTGTTGCTCATCAGCGATGGCGAAAATACAGCAGGAAATATTGACCCCGAAACCGCTGCCAGTCTTGCAAAAGATGAAAACATTAAGGTTTACACCATTGCCGTTGGGCGCGACGGCCAAGTACCAGTCGGTGTAGATGCCTTTGGTAGAACACAATATACGGACAATGCACTCGATGAAACAACACTGCGCAATATCGCTGCAAATTGCGACGGTGAGTTCTTTCGTGCCACAAACGCCTCTGCCCTACAAAGCATTTTTGATAAAATTAATGCGTATGAAAAATCTGAAATCAAAGAAAATCGCTACGTGGACACCAAAGATTTCTATCATATCTACCTCGTTTGGGGTATGTTATTCTTTTTGGTATGGCTGGCGCTCAAAAGCTCTTATTTGGCAAACCCGCTTGAGGACTAACCATTAAAATTTTAAATAATCAGACAAATCAAATGGCCGACAACAATCATAGAAATCTGCAAACAGAGACCTTAAAAACAACTCCTTTAGTCAAAACAGGCAAGCAGACGAGTTTTTTTGATTTAAGCCCTTGGGGGTTAAAGCCGCTTTCTGCTTGGTTGAGCCTAGTCATCATAGCTGGTGTAGCAATTATATTGAATATCAATACATTGGGTCATGATTTTGTGCTTGACGACATGGGGGTGCTATCGCGTAATCGTTTTGTTCTAAAAGGTATAGCAGGCATTCCCGAAATTATGAGCAACCGTACCTGGGAGGGCTTTGAGGGCAGCGTAAACAAAACATCATTCAATTATGATTATGCCATTTATAGACCACTTTCTTTAGTTTTCTTTGCTCTCGAATATCAAATTGGTGGGCTTAATCCTGCATTTTTTCACCTTATGCACATTCTGTACTTCGCGATTTGTTGCATAGTGGTTTTCTTTCTGATGCAAGAACTTAGCGAACGCAAGTTGCCTTGGCTTTCCTTATTGGTTGCGCTTATTTACGCGATTCACCCCGTACACGTAGAGGTAGTAGCCAATCTAAAAAGCCGAGATGAGATGCTTGCAGCACTTTTTGGCTTTTTGGGGCTCATGTACATGGTGCGATACGTCCGCAACTCTAACAAGATACTCAACTTGGTACTTGGGCTATTTTTCTATACACTTGGGCTTTTTAGTAAAGAGTCCGCGCTTACGCTTTCTGCTGTACTACCACTGGCTCTATTTTACTTTACTGATGCCCCTTGGAAGAAAATCGCGCTGAATACAGCTATTTTTGCCGTACCTGTTTTGGCAGTTTTAGGTATCAGACAGTTGGTTTTGGCCGAAGATGTCCCTTTTTACCAGTTTACCTACCTGGACAATCCGCTTATGATGGCCGACACGCTCAGTCGTAAGTTGGGTTTAAGGCTTTGGACTATCGGAAAAGCGTTATCCTTGCTTACAATACCTTATGAACTTCGTTCTAGCTACCATTTTGGAGACATAACTTATGTTGAGTTTTCTGACTGGCGTAGTCTATTATCTTTAGCGCTACATTTATTTTTAGGCTTTTGCCTCATTCGTTATTTTTTGAAGCGGTCTTATGTCATTTTTGGCTTAGCTTTTTATGTTATTACTTATTCCATGTATTCCAATATCTTGTTTGTTATGAACAACTTAATTGGCGAACGCTGGTTTTTTACGCCTTCTTTAGGCTTCTGCATTTGCTTGGGGGTTATTATTTATAGACTCATGCAAAAAGGTGCGGAAATAAAGCAATGGGGAGATTTCATTTTGGCTAACATGGCTTGGTTAGCCATCTTTATAAGCATCGTGTTGGCTTATGGATATAAGACCTTTACACGTAACTTAGAATGGCAGACCAATTTTACGTTGGCTGCTGCGGACGTAATTACCTGCCCTAAGAGTGTGTTGGTTTCCAAAGGTTTTATTCTAACACTTCTTGAAGAACACAAGAGACGGCCTAACTTCATTACAGCCCAAAAAGTAAAAGACTGTATTCCTTATTTTGAAGAAACTACCCGCATGATGCCGGAGCAAATTCAATTAAATTTTGCTTTAGGGCGCTACTACCAAGAAATAGGTATGTATGAAAAAGCTGAAGAACGTCTAAAAATGCTTTTTCAGGCAGTGGGTGTTCCCGAAGGCATTATGTATGAAACTAAACTTATACTAGCCTACATACACAACGCCATTGAAACAGACCCCAAGAACAACGAAATTGGCGTGGAGGTACTAGGTGAGCACATTAAAAAACTTGGTGCAAAAGCTAATTTCTTGATTTACAAAGAATACGGACTGGCTCTCTATTGGACAAAGCGCTATCCCGAGGCTGCTCAAGCCTTTCAGAAAGCCCTAGACACACCCGATGCCAAGGCACAAAAGCCTGATATGATTGGCATGGTTTGGGCTAAAATGGGCGCTTCTCTTGCTTTGGCCAACGATTTACCCAGCTCTGCAAAATGCTATGGAAACGCTGTGAACATAGCGCCAAACAGCTTTGAAGCCCTGGCGGGTTATGCGAGGGTGCTGAATTTGCAGGGCTACAAAGACCAAGCAGATGCTTATGCTAAGCGCGCACAGGCTGCCGCACAGCAACAAGGACGATAAGGATAGGAAAGATTAGACTAGTCTTCCCATAAAAAGTCGGCATAAGAACAAGCACATCAATTGATTGATATGATTCATCTGCTTTAGGAACACTCTCATGATTTTTTTTGGCTTTTTCTCTCTACTTTTTGCCTTGATGCAGAACTGAAGCGCGAGTTGAAAGTTCCGACCGTAGGGCATAGCAAAAAAATCAAGCCTCGCAAAAGGCCAATTTAGATGAAAAAAACAACTTTTTTCATCTAAACCAGCGAATGGCTTTTTCTCTGATTTACTCTTCTATAAAACATAATTGCACAGAAAATCTCACCCTCTGACCTTTGAGCCATTCGCTTTTGTCTAATGCAAGGCAGTACAGGACTTAAAAAGCCCTTGAGATTTTGCCAGTTATCTGACAAAATAGGGTAAAATATAAGAGATTTTGAAGATGAAGTGCTTGTTTAATTTTCTGATAATAAACACCTTCGATGTATTTTTAGGGACAACCATTCAAATTCCTCTTTCCTTAGACTTTAGGCGCAAATGTTTGCGTATCTCTAATAGAAAGGCCAAACCTAAATACATAATAATAGGAGAACCGAATGTAAAAAAGCACAAACGGATAAAGAATAAACGTATGCTTTCGGTTGAAATGCCCATTTTGGCACCCATGGCGGTACAAACACCAAATGCGTTCATTTCCAAAAAATATTGAAAGCGTTTCAGCATAAACTAGATGTTGAATAACTATGATAAGGTAACAACTTTGGAAGAGGCGCTATAAAACAATTGCTGCGCTCGCATATAACGAACAAAGTTGTGAATTGTTTATTGGCCGACTAATTTTTACTGATGCTCTTTAATTTCTTGTTGCAAGAAGTCAAAAAGCAAGCGTACACCTATTCCTGTGCCATTTTTGGGTCTGTAAGCATCTTTACTGCTGTTGAAGGCAGTCCCGGCTATGTCTAGGTGCATCCAAGAAGGGCCTGCAAAGTTTTCTAGAAAAATACCTGCGATAATTGCACCAGCTTCGGGCGCTCCGGTTGAGATGTTGGCCATATCTGCTACATCAGACTTAATATTCTTTTGATAGTCTTCAAAGAGAGGAAACTCTACCAAGCGCTCGTGTGTGCGCACTGCCGCCGCATGAAGCCTACTTTTATAATCGGCGCTTGCATTGCCCATACAAACCGAAGCCTGTGCCCCTATTGCCATAGCAGCCGAACCTGTTAGAGTCGCTAAATCAATGACTAACTGTGGGTTATAACGATGTGCATAACTCAGTGCGTCTGCCAAAATCAAGCGTCCTTCGGCATCAGTGTTGAGCACTTCTACGGTTTTACCATTGGAAATCGTAATGACATCGCCTGGCAGAACGGCCGTACTGTCTGTCTGATTATCAGTTGCGGGAACTAAAGCTACCACGTAAATTGGAAGTTTAGCTTTGGCCACAGCAGAAATAGCCAAAAGTACTGCTGCAGCACCAGCCATATCGCATTTCATTTCGCGCATATGTGTCCATGGAGTTTTGATATTGAGGCCACCTGTATCAAAGGTAACTCCTTTTCCAACAAGGATATATGGCTGCTCATTATGAGCATTATCCGGCTTATACTCCATAACCGTAAAAGTAGGCGGCTGCACACTCCCTTGATTAACAGCCAAGAGTCCACCCATTTTGAGGGCTTTGATGCGCTCTTTTTCAAAAACTTCAACCAAAAAGCCAGAATCTTTGCCAATTTCACGTGCTTTGTTAGCAAAATCAGTAGCATTCAAAAAATTATAGGGCGTATTGACCAAGTCGCGCGCTATAAAAACCGCATCGCACAGAATGACCAAATTGGAAAAAGCAATATCCTCGCTGCAATGCGCGTCCATGAGCAAATTTAATGGGGTTCTTTGCTTAGAATCTGCACCGTGCTTGGTGTAGGCATAACTACCCAAAACCAGCCCCTCAGCCACACAATACAAGGCTTCAGTATCATCAAAGCCAACAAAGTCAATCTCCTTGTTATCACCTAAATTCTGTGCGGCCTTGTCGCCCAAAACACGGTAAATTTCGTTGCGTTTTGCGCCTTTATCAAAACCATTTTTAAGAATAAAAACTTGTCTGTGATATTGATTAAGGACAATACAGAGTTGTTTCGCGTCTTTGGCAAGTTCCTTATTGACGTAATTAGTTTCGGTGGCGTTCAGGCTAGCCAATTCTATCTGATTGCTCGTTAAAACAATATGGGCACTCTGGCGTTTTTCATTGCCAAAGGCAATAGTTACAGTTTCTCCTACAAAATTTTTCATATTCTTAAATAAATCTGTCAATAAGCTGGCGTAATTGAATTGTCAAATGAAAGTTCTATTTTTTTAATATCAAAATTTTGTGTCAAATTTCTTGTTGGTCTTTTATCTATTTATAGCCACAAAGCGCTTTAGAAAGGGTCTGATGTTCTTCGTAAAGCAGTCATACAAAAAATCTGCCTCAATTTTTAACTGCTTTTATTAGGATTATTTAATTCTCTTTGTTTGCTTTGTGCATTCATTCTTGAATGTTTTTTTAAAGTTTAGAACACTAAATGCTTATAGCCATGACAATGGAAATTGCTGCTTACATATTCTTTGTTCTTTTGTTAGGAGGCTCTTTTTTGGTGGGCCTATGGCTCAAGAATGCCAAATGGTAGTAGGAATATTGTAGTGCGTAGAAACAAGCCTTAGTGCTTGAACAGAGGCAAGTTTAAACCTTGCAAGGTTTTCTAAACTTTGTGAGGTTTTTTTTATTCAAAGGAAACAACCGTTTTGTGTGATTGATGCTTATCGTATGCCACTTGATGGTTCTATCATATTTGTTCTATTTTAAATGATTTCTCAAAAAACCTGAAACTCATGAAACCTATCCTGTCTTTTTTGGCTGATTTGAGCCAGAATAATACGCGCGAATGGATGCAAGCCCAAAAAGCTACTTATGACGAAGCAAAAACCATTTTTGAGGCGTTCGTAACGGAGCTACTTTTAGAGTCCAAGATTTTTGACCCCAGCCTAGATGGGCTTACGCCTAAGGATTGTATTTTTAGACTGCATCGCGATGTTCGCTTCAGCAAAGACAAAAGCCCTTATAAAACACACTTTGGGGCAGTTTTGGTGGAGGGTGGCCGCAAAAGCCCGTTGCCCTGCTATTATTTGCACCTAGAACCCAGCAACTCCTTTTTGGCGGGTGGTGTGCATCAGCCTGAACCGGCGCTGCTCAAAAAACTTCGTGAAGAGGTGGACTACAATGGTGCAGAACTCTCCAAAATTATAGATGATAGCTCGTTTAAAGCCTTTTTTGAGGGTTTGGATACGCAACACAAAACTAGCACCGTGCCAAGAGGATATGATAAAAACCACCCTTACGCCGAGTGGTTAAAATTAAAAAGCTGGACAGTTACACACCAATTAAAAGACAACGACTTAAGTAAGAAAGACCTGGCCAAACAAGTCGCTAATGGTTTTCGCACCATGAAGCCATTTAATGATTGGTTGCGTTTGGCGCAGACAGAACACAAGTAGTGATGCTATTTTTGTACGAATTAGGAATCAGGCTTTATGAATTAGTGGCGTGGTCTTTGGCCTTGTTTAAGCCTAAAATTAGGCTTTTTGTAGATGGGCGGAAGGATTGGCAGCAAAAACTGCAAGATGCGCTGCTTGAGCTACCCAAAGCCCCTCAGCAACTGCGTTTTTGGCTTCATGCAGCCTCTTTGGGTGAGTTTGAGCAAGGAAGACCTGTTTTGGAGGGGCTTCGGCAGCACTTTCCTAACTGCCAAATTGTACTGACTTTCTTCTCGCCGAGCGGCTACGAAATCCGTAAAAACTATGCACAGGCAGACTACATAGCCTATTTGCCACTTGATACTGCCGAAAATGCCAAGCGTTTTGTCGCTATTTTACAGCCAGATTTTGTATTCTTTGTCAAGTACGAATTTTGGTTTAATACCTTGAATGCGCTGGCAGCACAGAGGATTCCTACTGTTGTTTTTTCGGCTATTTTTAGGCCAAACCAGTTCTTTTTTAAATGGTATGGCAGAGCTGCCAGACAAACACTCAGCCAACTCACCCATATTTTTGTTCAAAACTCAGAAAGTGTCAATTTATTACAAAGTATTGGCATACAAAATGTTATGCAGGCAGGTGATACGCGCTTTGACCGAGTTTGGCAAATTAAAAAAAACATGGCCGCTTCTGATTCGCAACTCGATATCATACGGCACTTTAAGCAAGACGAACCTTTGCTTGTACTCGGCAGTGCCTGGCTTCCAGACGTTAGCTTATGGGCAGAAGCCCTTAAAATTATTCGTCAGAAAACGAAAAAATCGTTTAAAATTCTGATAGCCCCCCACGAACTAAAAAAAGGCGCTATGCAAGATATGGCTGCATTTTTTGCTACTGAAAGCCCTTTGTTTTTTACGGATAATCCTAACCCGCAAGACCTTGCAAAACGCAATATCTTATTTCTTGATACGATGGGAATGCTCTCTGGGGTTTACCAGTTCGCTACTGTGGCGCACATTGGCGGAGGCTTTGGTGTAGGTATTCATAACACGCTAGAAGCAGCAGTGTGGCAAATTCCTTTGTGTTTTGGGCCACATTATCAAAAGTTTTTTGAAGCGGTTTCACTCATAAAAATTGAAGTGGCCTGCTGCGTGATGAACCCTCAGGATTGTGCCAATTTTTGGCTAAAAGTGCTTGACAAACAAATAGATTTAGATGACATTAGACTAAAAACTCTGGCCTTTTTTGAGCAACAAGTGGGCAGTACTGATAAGATACTGAACCACTGCCGTCAGATTATACAAAACTAGCATTCAATTTTAGATATCCCAATACACCCCACAAAATACTTGTTTATGTCTATTGAAACAAAGAGTAAAGAAGATAAAGCGCCAACATTTCAGTTGAATTTTCAAGAGTATTTATCCCTAAGCTACCTTTTTTTTGATTGCCATGGGCATCGTTGGAGATGTCATTTATTACAAAATGCTGGACGTGGACATTCTCAATTATGCCACCATCACAGACGTTCTAATGACTCCAATTAGTACCTTAGCCAGCGACTGGCGCATACCACCCTTGTTTGCTTTGGTACTTGTGGGCGGATATGTTCTGTTCTTCGGCATGACGAATGCCGTTTTATGGATTCAAAACAGATTGGCTGCTTCTAAACTGATGGCTGTAAAAGAAGCCCCAAGTTGGTCTGGTTCTAACTTGAACAAGGCGTTGCGTGTATTTCCTATGCTTTTATTTGGCCTAATGATAGGCTACCGTGCGGGTGTGGCTATCCGTACCCAGGAAGACTTGAATGGCAATACTATGAAAGCCACCCACCGCATTGTTTTTAACGACAGCTCTCAGAAAGAAGTAGCCGTGGTAGGCCAAAATACTGGCTATATTTTTTACGTCTTGCCGAACACGAATAGTGTGCTGATAACACCATTGAATGGCAACATCAAGTCTATTCAAAAACTCAAAAAAGGAATTGCTGATGCTGAATAGATAATTTATTAGAGTTTTTTTTGTTTGCGGCCACTTCTAAAAACTGCAATATGACTATTTTTTTATTTTGAGGTCTATTGATTTTTTTTATGCCCAATAGCTTGGGTTCATATAGGCCGTGCCTGTCTAGGTTTTAGACGTAGAATAGCTTTTTTGGGGCTATTGACTTTGCGTGTTGTGTGGTTGTTCGTGAAGACAGGAAGAAGTGGTGCAGTTTTTAGAGATAACCGAACGTTCTATGCTCCATCTGTATATTTTTTCTTAGCGGCAATATTCAGAGCACCGAAACAAGAACCAATACAGTGGCAGATGCTGTCCGATACTAAAGGCGACCTCTAAAAACTCTAAATTTTTTTAATTACCTGATAATGATCATTTTTATGTGGTAAAAATAGGATTAAATATGAAAGAATTTAAACGCCCTCGTGCCTTAGGTTTGTTTGACTAAGATAGTCGTTTGCAGAAATTATCTCGTCTTGGCGACCCCTTAGATAGACTTTCAAAAGGAATTGATTTTGAGTTATTTAGAGATTTTTGACAACAAAACTACAGCGTGAAGCCAAAGGGCCTGGCGGTCATAGGCCTTATCATTATGTATTGATGTTCAAGATATTAATACTGCAACGCTTTTATAATTTATCAGATGACCAGGTAGAGTTCCAAATAAATGACCGTTTGAGCTTTATGCGTTTTCTGGATTTGACGATTTCAGACGATGTCCCCAGATAGCAAAACTGTTTGGTCATTTAAAGAACAACTTACTGAATTAGAAATAGTTGAATCTATTTTTAATCTTTTTTTATCTCATTTGGACGGGCTAGGCCTTATCGTCAGGGAAGGAAAAATTGTTGATGCTAGCTTTGTTGAAGCACCCATACAGCGGAATACGGAAGAGGAAAATAAGGCCATCAAAGCAGGTGAAATTCCTGAAACCTTCAGCCAAAACCCTCATAAACAGGCTCAGAAAGACACAGATGCACGTTGGACTAAAAAAGGGTCAAGGTTTTATTTTGGTTACAAAGACCATGTCAAAGTGGGTGTCCAAAGCAAATTTATCCTTAAGTATGTGGTAACAGAGGCGAGTGTACATGACTCACAACTACTTGATAATCTTTTAGATGAAACAGATAATGAGAAAGTATTTTATGCTGATTCGTGTTGAGCATATTTTTGGTTTTATGGAAATGAGCATGAACGGAATGTACCTGTATCAAACCACGCACAAAAGAATAAAAGCGGCTATTGGTATGATGAACTTGGTTTATAATATGTTCAGAAAAATTCAAATAACTGGCCTTTAAAAGCAGAACTCCGTCTTTTTTTGAAAACAACAAAGGTTTAAAATATTAATAATCAATAACTTAATTAAAAACATTGAATGACTAAAAAATAAGATTGAAAAGATTGATTTAAACCAAATCTCTTTGCCATAAAAAAAATCAAACACGGGCAAAATGAATGCCTGCAAAATATTAGTTTTTAGAGGTGGCTTTTTGCTTAATTTACTGACAATAAACACCTTAGATATATTTTAAGGGACGACTATTGAGTACGTCTATTGGCCTGTATCTTGCGTTAGTGAGGCGGCGGGTTTAGTGCGTAGCACCGAAGCGAAGCGAAGCCCAAAGACGAACGACCGCGAAGCGGGAACGCCCGAAAAGAATAGTAGAAAAAGAAGAAATATTGAAAAGGCCAGATATAAGGCATCTGGCAAAAAGTTACTTGAAAACGCGAGAAAAGGTTATCTACAAGAATAAAAAGAGGGCAATTAGAACTCAAAAAAGGCTTTTTGACAACTCAAGAGAGGTTAATTTATGAACTTGATTTCGTTCAGAACCCCCGCAACTCTTCGGAAAGGACGGTTTGAATAAACGATGGATTTTGTAAACAAAAAGCCCGAACGAATGTTTAATTATGCAGCATAATTCGTAATTTTGCAGCATCAAACAATACTTTACTCTCAAAAATAGAAAATGAAATCAGCAGAAAGTGCTATTTTAGCGCAATCCGTAAACGCAACGCAGGAACGCGGCATGAGCGAACAAGCCAAAATGTTTGCCCTTGTTATTGGCTTGGCGAGTATTCTTATGACCTTTGCTGCACTTACCAGTGCCTACATTGTGCGGCGTGGAGATGGCAAATGGCTGTTGTTTGATTTGCCAACTATTTTTTATTGGAGCACTTTAGCCATTGTGCTGTCTAGTGTGAGCATGGTGGCTGCGCAAGTGGCCGCACGCCGCGACGAGTTTACGCTTTTACGCATCAGCCTTGTTGTTACCATTATTCTTGGCTGCCAGTTTTTGTATTTACAGTTTCAGGGTTGGGCAGAACTCGTGGAGGGCGGCGTGTTTTTTGCGGGTAGCAGCAGCAATCCGGCTGGCTCATTTGTTTATGTTTTTACTGGTTTTCATGGTGCTCATATCATTGGTGGCCTTGTGGTTTTGCTCATCGCACTGGTCAAGGCATTTCGTATGCGCATTCATAAGCAAAATATGCTCACTATCAAGATGGTAAGTGTTTATTGGCACTTTATTGGTGCTGTATGGATTTATTTGTTTGTCTTTCTGAATATGTTGCGCTAGGAGTCAGTAAATAAGGCTCTTTAAGGGACAACTATGCGTTTTTTAACTAAATTTATCTATCAGGCATCTGTTGTGGCTGCACCACGAACGTCTGAAAACTCGCCTTTGATGGTGGCCTCATCAATCAGAACAAGTCTAAATTTATACATAACAGACGGTAAGTGCTTTGCGCCCAGCATACCCCAAACGTGGCTTACCTCTTGAAAATCCATAGTAACTATTTCAAAGGTGAGCTTGTCCATTCCTTCGGGCATATCCGGTACGCTGCTGGCTGTTAGGTGGTTATTAGCCTGAAAATAAGCTATAACTGCACCTAAGAACTTGAGTGATTCAGGGTAGTTTGCACCAGTGAACCATGCTGAAAATAAAACGTGCAAGTTCAGAGCAATAGGTTTATTCATACTTGCTCCATTGCTGCTTCGGTTGCCGCTTATGGTTTCTTTTTGGATATTAACTAGCGTAACAACCACCTTGTTTTCTTCTTTGATGGCCGAGCTTCCGTCTGGTTCTACCAAATTGGAGAGTACTACGCGGTCTTCCACTTGCGAAAAACGGTTTCTGAAGTAGGTATTCAGTTGTTGGGTTACCAATGCAAGAGCTTCATAAATCATATAAAGAAGGCGAAAAACAATAAGGTAGAAATTTTGTATGCGTGTAAAATTACGAAAGGAAATTTAAAAACGCATTATGTTTTAGAGATAAAACTTATTATAAGAAAGCTCCCCAGTAGTAGGGGCTAGGGTACTTTTTGCGAATTTGCTTTTGCGCTAATTTGAATGCTTTGCGGCTTTCGCCAAGTTTTGTACATTTTGGTAGAAGAACACCATTAGTTCTTGTGTGGCTGTGTCGTCCACTTTCCAGAGGCTAATCAAAACGGACTTAGCACCCGCAATAATAAAAGCCCGTTGCAAACCATATACACTTTTACCCATTTTTACATCTCCTAGCCCAGTTTCGCAGGTCGAAAGTACAACAAGTTCTGTGTTGTCAAGATTCAAATTAGCAGCCTCAAGCGCTGTTAGTATGCCATCTTCCGTCTGAGGTTTTTCAATAGCATTGGCATAGTTCGAGCAGTCAGCAGCAGGCCAGAGCGGAGCATAGGATTAATTTTGTTGGCAGCGCCAATAAAAAAAACCGTGCGTGGTTATATGCAGAACAGTTGGGTTGGGGAGCGCTTTGAGTGCTTCTTCTGTGGCAGTTTCGGCTAGCAGCACTTGGGTTTGATAGCCTTGTATAGCGTGAGTATATCCGCAATGCTGCTAATCTCTTTTTGTGTGCCGGGCAAGAGCGCCACCGTCAGAAAACCAGCGACAAAACTACGAGCGGCCTGCGCGTCTGTGTTGCTTTCGGAGTTCTTTTGGTTCGCCAAACATTTTCGCTTAGATTATAACTCGAATAGCCTATAAGCGCGGCCTTTGCATCTTTATTGATTCTACCCTCAAAGGCAAGAATATCTTTTGTGTTGGTTGCGTAATGCAAATGTTGAATTTACTGATGATAAAGTTTTTAGATATATTTTAAGGAGGGCTATTTAGCTCTGAAACAGAGTCGTTCATGGCTAGAAAATTTGCCCAATCTCTTCTTTCATGAATTTTAGAGCAGTTTCTGTTTGGTTGTGTGTGCGGACGGTTTCATGCTCCAAGAGCAGGCGTGCTAGTTCGCTTGCGTGTGCTTCGGGCTGAATGGTTTTGGCAGCTTCATTAATGAGGGTAACGGTATCTTCTATGGCACTTTTAATGAGTTGCCAGGTAGAATCGCCCATATAAATCTGTTGAGAAAGATTGTGGTTAAACTCCTCACGAATCGTTAAAATCATAATCTGCTGAAACAGAGCAGCAGACATAGAACCGTCTAAGGTACGTGGAATCAAGTTGGCGAGTAGAATTCTCTCTAAAAAGATAGACATTCGCTCGTAGGCTTGCAGTCTGTATGGCAGCACGTTGCTGGTATTTTTGGTTCGGTATTCTAATTGCGCCTTTTTTATGTCGTTCGTCATGACGGAGCGCGTGAGCAAAAATGCCGCGTAAAGCACTAGGCCAGCGGGCAGAAGAATTTTTGCTAAATCAGCTATGAGTTCCATAAAGTGGTATCAGAGATTTTATTTTTTTGTATGAATGCAAAGTATTGGCCGCAAAAGTGCGCTTTTTTTAGCAAATAATTACAGCAAAACGCATTTTTTTGCTTGATGACCATAACAAAGATTTGAACGTAAAAGAGCCGTTGATGTTGGACTTTACAATCAATTTCTTCAAAGTAATCCCTTAGTGGACGGCAAATAATTGGCTGCGGCGTTGCGTTTGCAGGCAGCTTTAAGAGCACGCGCAAAACCTTTAAAGATGGCTTCTATTTTGTGGTGCTCATTTTTGCCTTTTGCCTTGATGTTTAAGTTACAAAGGGCTGCGTCTGCAAAAGATTTAAAAAAGTGTTCAAATAGTTCACATGGCAGTTCGCCTATGCGCTCGCGTTTGAACTCTGCCTTCCAAACCAACCAAGGACGGCCACCAAAGTCTAAGGCTACGTCGGCCAGAGCATCGTCCATTGGCAAATAAAAGCCGTACCGTTCTATACCAATTTTGCCGCCCAGTGCCTGCCTAAAAGCCATTCCAAGCGCAAGAGCTGTATCTTCAACAGTGTGATGTTCGTCTATATGCAGGTCTCCTTTTACATTTATGTTCAAATCAAAACCGCCATGTTTCGCAATTTGCTCGAGCATATGGTCAAAAAAACCTATGCCAGTGTCAATTTTTGCTTTGCCGTCTCCGTCCAGGTCTAAGCGCACACTAATTTTAGTTTCTAACGTATTTCGGTGAATATACGCTACCCTGGGGCCAAGTTTAAGTGTTGTATAAATGGCCTCCCAGCTCTGCGTCCGCAAAACAATGGTGCTTTGGAGTTCTGTTGCGGAGGTGCTCAGTTCACCAACTGCAAGGTCAGGCTCATTGCAAATCCAAATGCCCTTTGCACCCAAATTTTTGGCCAGCTCCATATCTGTCAGGCGGTCGCCAATGACGTAAGATGCGGTTAAATCGTAGTCTGGATTGTTTAGATAAGCCCGCAGCATACCAGTTTGAGGCTTTCTGGTTGGCATATTGTCTTTGGCGAAACTACGGTCAAATAGCTCGGCGGCAAAATGAATCCCCTCGTTGGCAAAGGCTTTCCGCATAAAAAGTTGCGCTGGCCAGAAGGTTTCTTCAGGAAAACTGCTTGTACCCAGTCCATCTTGGTTGCTAACCAAGACCAATTCAAATTCTCCCTCCTGAACAATTTTGCTCAAGTATTGAAAAACACCGGGATAAAACTCTATTTTTTGAATGCTATCTACCTGATAATCTGAGGGTTCTTTAATCAGCGTACCGTCGCGGTCAATAAATAAAACACGCTTTGCCATCATTTTAATCGTTTTTTAGGTTTACTTATGGTTTTTCGTTGTAGAGGACTTGCAAAGCCGTTTGGCCTACTGCTTTGAGCGTATTTTTGTCAATAATGTCCATATTATCCTTGTGTGTGTGCCAATAGCTACCAAAAAATTGCGTCCCAGAGGCATCGTGCTCTATGATGTCTATCATTGGGATTCCTGCCAGTGTATTGACAAAATAATGGTCGTCCGTGATAGCCCCCACTGGCGATTTGATGAAATTTGAGCCAAAACCGAGGCGGTCTGCGGTCTGCCAAACATTCTGCATCACCGCTGGCGCATATTGCATGGAGTGCCCTTCCTGATAAAAATAAGCGCCTTTCGCCCCCACCATGTCAAAGAGAATGCCATAAAACGCACTATAATTTGGTGTATGCTTGTTTTTGCTCCAATACTGCGAACCTAAGCACCAAGACGAAATGCCCGCCTCGTTGTTGTCGCCTGCTGGGTCGCCTTGGTCTTCGAGGTCAAAGAAGATTAAATCAATGCCTACGACTGGCTTTTGTGCGCCTGTCTTGATAGCACGC
The DNA here is from genome assembly GCA_013299045.1 of Cytophagales bacterium. GTDB lineage: Bacteria > Bacteroidota > Bacteroidia > Cytophagales > Bernardetiaceae > RDZD01. Next base: position 29,182 of record JAAFJX010000011.1, read on the forward strand.
GCTATTTCTAAAAGTATCGCCACACCACTCCCCCCATCATTAGCACCCATAATAGGTTCTTTGCTGCGCTCACTGTCCTGGTCGGCTAGGTGGCGCGTGTCCCAGTGGGCTGCCAAGAGTATCCGCTTGCTTGCAGAAGGATTGATGGAAGCAAAAATATTACGTCCTCGCAGGCTCTTCCCATCGTACATAGTGCCTGTAAAGTCCTGTAAAAAAAGGGTATCGGTAAATTTTTTGAGTGTTTTTTCAATAAAATCTGCACATTTGCTGTGTGGTGGTGTTCCTGGCACACGACAACCAAAGTCTACCTGAGTTTTGACAAAAGCAAAAGCACTATCCGCGTTGAAATCTGGTGCTTGAACATCTTTGGGTGTATCTACCACCGCCGCACTATTGGTGGTATTTTCGGTAGTTTTGCCTCCACAGGCAGCTAGAAAAGCGGCTAAGATGAGTGCAAAAAAAGTTTTGGAATAAGATTGCATAAAAAACTAACGTCTATCGTTTTAGAAACGGCAAATAGCGCCTTTTTTGGCATAAAAACAAGCTCAAAAGGCTTATTTCTCTTAATTTTGAAACACGAAACCCCGCTAGATAGAAGGGGCAAATCTATAAAGCGCTGTTCAAGCACTAGCTCAAAGCGTATAAATTTTTTAATGTGAACAAATTGTTACAAAGTAAAAATGGCTTAAAGAGGCTTTGACAATATTTAGCGGGTGTTTGGCATCATTAAAAAATTTAATATTAAAAAAATGTTACAAAACCAGAATTAGCATTTACCTTTGCAGCGCCTTACAAAAGAGGTGTTTTCAGTTCATCAATTCATTAGCGCCGTGCAAGTCATTAAAGATATGCTCAAAGAGCATCAATCATTCTTCTTGTGGTTGTGGGGGTATTTTTTTTTGGGGACCTTATATGTCTTATCTTTTGAACGCAGCCACTCGGTTTTGCTTCTCAACAACTATCATTTTCCTGTTTTAGACGTACTAGCGAAGTATGGCACACACCTCGGCGACGGGTTAATAGCGCCCATTGCGATTGCCATATTGCTCTTTGTGCGCTACTATGATGCGGCTTGGTTAGCCTTAGCGTTCATCATTCAGTCTATTGTAGTTCGTATACTAAAGCAGCTTGTTTTCAGCGATTTACCTCGTCCAAAATCATTTTTTGAAGGCAAAGTGGCACTTAATTTTGTGGAGGGGGTGGAGGTACACTCATGGCAGAGTATGCCCTCTGGCCATACCGCCACTGCATTTGTGATAATGTGTATTCTTGCCTTTCAGAAAAACAATCCTTTATGGCACGCGTTTTTGTGCTGTACAGCCATTTTTGCAGGGCTAACACGCGTTTATCTCTTTCAGCACTTTTTTAATGATGTATATATTGGCTCCATTATTGGTTTTTTATCGGTCATTTTGGCCAGTTATGTGCTTAATAACTATATGAACTACCCTGCTTTACAAAACAGACTAGAATGGTTTAGTTCTAATGCCAAACCCAATGCGCAGTAAACGTATTCTCTTACTAGATAATTTTGACTCCTTTACCTACAATTTATACGACTATTTTTGCAGAATTGGTCTTGACTGTACTGTTTGGCGCAACACCCGGCAGCCACGCGAAGCAGAAAAGTTTGAGGCTATTGTGCTATCACCGGGGCCAGGCCGGCCAGTAGATGCTGGGTTTATGATGGATTTTATTGCCCATTTTTATGAAAAGAAACCACTTTTAGGCATTTGCCTAGGGCATCAGGCTTTGGGGCAATTTTTTGGGGCGCATCTCACGCACGCACTAAAGCCCATGCACGGCAAAGTTTCTGAGATTCACTGCCGTCCAGACCTCTTGTTTGCAGAATTGAACCTTGTGCAAGAGGTTGTTCGTTATCATTCTTTGGTACTCAAAAAGCTGCCTGCTACATTGCAGAGCTTAGCTGAAACAAGTGAGGGTGAAAACATGGCATTCAAACATAAAAATTTACCTATTTATGGCATACAGTTTCACCCTGAGGCTATTCTTACGAAGCATGGTTTGCAAATGCTGGCAAATTGGCAAAAAACATGGTAGTGGGGAACAAGTATATTCTGACCATTTCTAGCAACTCTTGATTGAGCTGTAGGTTTTAAAAATAAGGTGTTCATGCAGGATATACAAGATTTTTGTCTGCAAGAGTTTAGCAGAACTCTGCTTTGAGGACAATAACAAAAATTACAACATACATATAAGTTAAATGGTCTCGCCTTAAAAAGTCTTTCTATAGAATAAGCTAAATTAAGAAGAATTGACCTTCAAACAAAATAGCAATTAAGGTGTTTTGAGGAATGAAATCAAAAAAAACTATCATGTTCTCAATCAAACAGCAATTTACAAAAGCGCTCTATCCTCTTATCATGAAGTTTATTGGAAAATCCGATAAAAACAAACTTTTTTTAGAGAGCAAGCCCGACAGCAAACCCCAATATGATTTTTTTGCTCAAAACCTTTTGCTTACGAATGGCGATGAACTACCACTTCAGACGCACAAAGGCAAAAAAGTGCTAGTCGTCAATGTGGCATCAAATTGTGGCTTTACTGCACAGTATGCAGAATTAGAAGCGCTTTATCAGGCCAACAAGAACACCTTGCTCATACTTGGTGTTCCTAGCAACGACTTCAAAGGTCAAGAGCCTGGCACCGATGCCCAAATAGCACAATTCTGTCAAATTGGCTATGGCGTAACTTTCCCAATTCTTAAAAAGCAGAGTGTGTTGAAACCTAATCAAAACACACTCTATCAATGGCTCAGTTCAAAAAGTCAGAACGGCTGGTGCGAGCAAGAGCCTGTCTGGAATTTTAGCAAGTATCTTGTTGCAGAAGATGGGCAACTCAAATGCTTTATGGGGCCAGGAATAGCGCCAACATCAGATATACTGTTAAAACAGTTATAAGCACACAAAAAAACAAGAGAGTAATGTAAACCTACTCTCTTGTTTTAAAAAATAAAGGAAACTAAATGCAATAGATTCCGCTATTATGAGCCTTTTATGATTTTACCACGAATAGATTTTACAAGACTTGTGATGGTATCTACATCGGCATCTGAAATGGTAACGGTTGTTATGTCATTAGACACAAAAACGAGGTTGCCATTATCTATTGTCGTTTTGGGTTGGCCTTTTGTAACCGAAATAGTGATATTGGCATACACCTTATCCAGTTCAGTGAGGTCTGTAATAAGTTCGTTAAAGTTTGGCTGATTTTTAAAAACATCGAGAACAATAAGAATCTGCTTGAGAACCACTTGCTGCTCGCCCAGTTTTTCTTTCAGTTTGCTGTCCTTGCTCGCATTATAAACCTGCGAAGTAAGGTAAACAGCTTCTAGCCAGCCGCCTGTGAGAATAAGAATGCTAAGCGATTCTCTCTTTTGCTGGCGCAGATGTTCGTTAATTTTTTCAAAGTTATTTTGCGTGATAGCCAAAAGAGAATCAATATTTTCATTGCTGGCTGCCATGCGTTTGATGCTTGCATAGTCAAAGAACTGGCCTACTGCCAAGCGGTCTGCTAAACTTTTGATGGCGTTCAAGTACTCTAAAGATTCTTTGCTCTGGCCGTATATATTGCAATAACCCAAATCAGTAGAATACACTCCTAAATTCAACGCCTTTTGGTAGTTGGTTGTGTAAGACTCTGCTTCTTTATAAGAGTTCAAACCCTCTTTTCTGTACTCTTTTTCAACCGACTTGATGAGCATAGAAACCTCAAGTGGAGAAGGAATGGACTGAATAATCTCATCAATTACTTTAGGCGATACGGATAATTCGCTTGAGGTGGCGGTAGTATCCGCTCCAGAAGCGTCATCACCTTCGCCTTCGGACTTTGTACCGCAGGAGAATAACGTAACAAGTAGCAAAACGCCAATAATTCTGAGAACGCCGAGGCTAAAATGCTTCATAGTTGGTTCTTTTATGTCGTAAATCTTTTTAATATGATTGTAAAAAATCAATACCGTGCAAATATACACAAATTAGTTTATCTCAAATATTTTCATGTAAAATTATCAAAAATATTTTGAGGCTTATCCTAAGGTTTTGATTGTTTGAACAAAGCCAAAAGCCTTATGAAATACTTGATAAACAAGATGTTTAAAAGAACTTTAAAGAGAAATGAGAGAACTTTACAGATGATAAATCTTGGATTCAACACAATTTGTAACTCAAATTCTTTTCTAATGGCTGTTTAACTCTAAAAACTGATTACAATGGATTGTCGTTTTAGCAATGACCTATTGGCATTTAATTGTTTAGCCAAGGCGCGCTAGTTTCAGTTCTTTGGGTTTATACACCTGCTATTTAGTCTTTTACTGTAAAAAAATAGGATAAAACTTGTTTTCTGACTCAAAATTATTCTATTTGCTATCGCAATCTAAAATCAATAGCAATTCACTATGTACAAAATAATGATGAACTTATTGGGGGTCTCCCTCCTGTTTTCTATCGCCTTTATGGCTAAAGCAGAGGTAGGAGATACAACGCTAGTTTCGGCGCACACGCGAGTAAATATGGTTTGGAACGAAGGGTATGAAGAGCTGGTCAGTTTTCCGACTGACGGAAAAAAATACCGAAAAATCATGATGTATTTCAAACTAGGGTGCGCGTCTTCTGGTTGTAGCGACTGGGACTATACTGTGCGGATTGATGCCAAAAAGGCTAATTCGCCGGGCGACACCGCGCTTTACGAACTTGGGCGACTCATCACCCCTTATGGCGGCTATATGGCGCGTTCTCAAAATGGTTTCAATAACAAATGGAATATTACACACGCCTACGATGTTACAGATTTTGCACCCATTTTGAAAGGTGATGTTCCGCTTCGCGTTTTTTATGATGGTTGGTCTAGTGGCTTTAGCGCCACAATCTGGTTTGAAATGATTGAAGGTACACCTGTTCGTGAAGTGCTGGGTGTGGAAAATATTTACCGAGTTAGCGAATCCTACAAAACGTCTGATGAATTTGAGAAAAAAGCCCTGCCCGAAAAGACCGCAAAGCTTGCGCCTGGAGCAGTAGATGCGCGTGTAAAAGTATTGGTTACGGGGCATGGCTTTGATAACAGTAACAACTGCGCAGAGTTTTGTGAACGCAACTACGCACTCAAAGTGAACGGGCAGGGTGTTACAAAAGTGAAAATGTGGCGCAACGATTGCGGCTCTAATCCCATTTTCCCTCAGGGCGGCACCTGGATTTATAACCGCGCCAACTGGTGCCCTGGCGATAAAGTAGAGGTTTATGACCATGAACTCAAAGATTACATCAAAACTGATGGAGATAATCTCATTGACCTTAGCATAGATAAATACACCTGGACGGGTACACAAGCACCTTATTATATTCTGAGCAGTGTTTTGGTAAGTTATGGGAAGATAAACTTCGCCAACGATGCAGCCATGGAGAGCATCATTACACCGAATCAAAATTCTAATGTGCGTTTCAACTCGGTTTGTGCAAATCCTATCATCAAAATACGCAATAATGGCTCTAATCTTCTCAAAAGGCTCAAGATAGAGTATGGCGTAAAGGGTAGTAACCAAACTTGCGTTTATAGTTGGTCTGGTAGCCTTGCCTTTAATGAAACTGCTGAGGTAACTTTACCAAACACAAATCTTGGTATTTGGCCAGATACTGAGAATATCTTTTGGGTGCGGCTTTCAGAACCAAATGAGGCTACAGAGGAGTACAATGCCGATAATTCTATGATGACTCCCTTCAAAACAACACCCCTGATGGAGGCCGGCATGAACTTTTTTATACGCTCTAACAACAAGTTTACAGAAAATTCTTTAGAAATAATGAATCTATCTACTGGTGAAACAGTAGTCTCGGTCGCTAAAATGGCTAACGAAGTGTATGATATTCCTTTATCTTTTCCGAAGGGCTGCTATAGACTGCTCATAAAAGATAAAAACGGAGACGGTTTTTACTGGCCTTTTAACGGTGCTGCAGGCCGCGGCTATATCCAGTTGCGAAAAGATGGAAACCCTGTTAAAACATTCAATCCCGACTTTGGCAATGAGTTTGTTTACGACTTCACGCTGGACTACGTACAAGGCCGAACAGCCGCTCCAGCACCTACGCTGCTTGTCAGCGAAGGTGGTAAAGAACTCAATAGCGGAAACGAGCTTTATTTCGGCATTATGGAAGTGGGCAAGCCAATAACAAGAACCATAAGGTTAGAGAACAAGGGCAACTCTACTCTGCATTTGGTAAAGACAGAAATCAACGACAAACGCTTTACTTTCAGCAAAAAAGTTCCGATGTCCTTAGAAGCAGGCGCTTTTTTTGAAACAGATATTACCTTTAATTCTGGCGAAGAAAAAGATGCCAAAGCGCGTTTAGTATTCACTTCAAACGACTATTTACTCAATACTTTTGAGCTGGATTTGAACGTATTAACGAAAATAACCAATCTTGTGCCCTTATCCGAGCAAGATTTTGCTGTTTATCCTAACCCCGCGCAAGACGCAGTGCGTATAGAGTTGCGCACCACTCAGGCACATGGCCAGATAATACTTGCAAACTTACTCGGCCAAGAAGTTATTGCGCCACTCAAAACTATAGGGACAAATTCCTATATCTTGGATATGAGCCAGTTAGCCAATGGCGTGTATTTGCTTAAATGGCAAAACGACAACCGCATGGCTGTTCGTAAAATTGTTAAGCAGGACTAAAAAAGCGCTTTGAAAGTAAAAGGAAAGCAAAAAAAATGCACTGACAAAATTATCAGTGCATTTTTTTGTGGGCGTTTTACTCCCCTACCAGCACAAAAGCACCCCAATAATAAGGTTCAGGGAAGCGCTTTTTGAGGCTTAACTGAGCAGTTTTTAAGGCTTGGCGCTTACTCTGCCCTTTGAGCAGAGCAGTATAAAATTCGGTCATCAAGGTTTGTGTGGCATCATCATCTACTTTCCAGAGGCTCATCAGAACAGACTTTGCACCAGCCTGCTGGAATGCACGTTGCAAACCAAAAACACCCTCGCCTGCTTTTATGTCGCCTAGCCCAGTTTCGCAGGCCGACATAACAACCAGCTCCGTGTTATCAAGCGTTAGGTTCATGGCCTCTTCTGCCGTGAGAATACCGTCTTCTGTATTAGGATTAGGTTTTTGGCAACCAGCCAAGAGTAAACCAGAACGCATGAAGGGGTTTCGGAGAAGATTTCTGTTCATGGCACTTTCCATATCCTTCACACTATTTTCTTTTACCTCCGGAATAAAAAAACCATGCGTGGCCACGTGCAGAATTGTTGGGCTTTTAAGATTTTTAATGGCTGCTTCGGTCGCGTTTTCGGCCAAAAGCAAGTTCACTTTTAACTTTTTCTGATTGAACAGCCCAAACAGATTTTCTACTTCCTTTTTGGTGCCTGGCAGCAAAGAAACTGAACCTGCCACGCCCACAGCAGACTGCATACCAGAAAAACCAAGTGAGCGGTCGCGTTTTTTTTCGGCCTCTTTTTCTAAATTTTCAGCACCATAAATGGGGTAGCCGACCAGATGCGCCTGATAATTTTCATAATTCTGGCTTAAATTACGGCTTTTTTTGCTTAGTTCAATCAAGTCGCGGCTGCTGCCAATGAGTTGAATCTCGCTTTCTTCCAAAAGGAACTTGCCTGTTTTAGGATTTTTGAGCGTATTCAGGCTAATCTGGTGAAAAACGCCATCTGGCGACAAATAGATTTTTTTGAAGCCTTTTTTTTGCAAAGTCAGTAACTTGTCTGCAATAGGTTTCCAAAAAGCGTTAAAGGAAACTGTATCTTCAACTTTGAACTCAATGCAATTTTTATAGTATTTTAAGAATTTGTCTTCAAGCTCTGCATGATTCTCAAAAAGTAGATAGGAGGGATAATCTTCCGTCTGCGTAGTAATAAAGAGGACAATGTAAGCAGAATCAGACTTAATGATTTCTACAACCACGTCATTTTTAGTCAATTTGGCCTGAACGTCCTGCCATTTATAGCTCTTTGTCTGGACATTCTCACCAAAAAGCGCCGATTTTTTGGAAAGCTCTTTTTCTATGTCATTGACGAGGTTTTTAATACTATCCAAATTCAATTTCTGCCTTTTTTGTTCTTCAGCAGGCAGTTGGTAGTACTTTGTGTAGGTCTCACGTTGTTTTTTCCAGTTGTTGTATTGCTCAATGAGTACCGCATCGTTGCTGTTCAGAATGGCGCTTTTCATTTTTTGGGTAGAGGAGAAAATAATACCTTTTGTGAAGAGCGTTTGGTCGTAGAGGCTCGCCATCATAAAAGGATTTTGGGCTGCATAACGCAGGGTCAGCAAGGCGGAGAAGCTGAAAAAATGCCGAATAGAAAGCCAATATGCTTGTTTTTCTTGCTCAGAAAAAGAGGGGAACAATGCACAAATTTGTTCTGTTTTGTTCTGAATGATATCAATATTGATGTTGTGTGCCGTTGAATATGCGTTCATCATGGTCTGGCTTTCTGCTACCATGGCTGCTAGCTGCGCGTAGTCAATATGCATTTTGCCATGTAGATTTTCAATGGTAGTAAGAGCCATTTTGCCTATACGGTCTGCCTCTATATGTAGACCTAAAGCAGAATAAACAATAGAAGCAGCTGCACATGTATAGGCATAATCAGGATGTTCTGTCCCCAACATAGCCTCTTGGGCGGTCATAACCTCTTTGTAAATGTCAAGTGCTTTGTCATTTAAGTTTAGCTTATGGTATAAATCAGCAAGATTTGCAGATATAATAAGATACTCGATATTTTCTGTATCAAGGCTTCCTTTCGCGATAGTCCTGGCAAACTCATAAAGTTTTTGTGCATCAGCGTAGCGTTCTAGCCGCATACTAATCAGCGCCAGATTACTACAAGACTGTGCATAATCCAAATGAGATTCGCCCAGTATTTCTTTTCTAATCTCTTTAGCTTCAATGATAAGCACCTGAGCTTGTTCATATAGCCCTAGTTCCATATAAAGCATACCTAAGTTATTGCAAACATCGGCATAGTACCTATCCTGAGATTTCAGTTTGTCTTTTCTTATATGGATTGCCTCCTTATACAGCAGCTCTGCTTCCTGGAACTTGTCCATCCTTTGATATAGATTTGCCAAATTAGAGCAACAAAAAGCATATTCTGTATGATTCTGCCCGAGTAATTTTTTGATGGTAGATTTTGCCTTCAAATACAAAACTTCTGCCTCTGTATAGCGGGCTTGCTCATAATGAAAAATAGCAAAATTTGAACAAAAAATTCCATATTCGATGCTTTCACTTCCAAACACTTTTTCTTTAATCTTTTGCACTTCCCTAAAAAGTGGTTCTGCTTGTTTGTAAAGCCCTTGCTCGGTATACAGATTTCCTAAATTTTCGCAAACTGCAGCATAGTCATTGTGTTCGCTACCAAGAATATCTTTCCTTATTCTTCTCGCTTCACCATAAAATTTTTCTGCATTGTTGTGGTCGCCCATATCATGATAGACCACACCAAGGTTAAGGCAGCAACCAGCATACAATAAATGCGTTTTTCCGTAAAACTTCTCAAAAATAAGCATTGCTTCAAGGAGCAGTCGCTCAGCATTTTCGTATTCGCCTGAGTATGACTGAATGTATCCAAGCCTTAGCGCTACCTTCGCATAACTGGTATCTTTGCCATGTTGGGCTTCAACTTTTCTAATGGCGATTTTGAATACGGAATCGGCCTTTTCAAACTCTTGTTGTTTGGTTAGAACCTTACCCAAACTGTCTAAATACTGCCATGTCTGGGCGTGGGCAGTTAGGCTAGAAAGCAATAAAAGGATTATTAGGCGACAAATACGCATGATACATAGCGTTTAGAGCAAGTTAAAGTACTTATAGTGGTGAATAAAATGCTGTTTGACTAGGTAAAATTTTATATTTGCTGATGCGAGGTATATCTCCATTCTGAACACTGCAAGTACAGCTTGTCCTTTTTTGCGCTTAGCAAATAAAATTTAAGGGACAAAAAGACTTTTAACAACGCATAAAAGTTTGGTATCTTTAAAGAACTTCATTTAGTTATCTCTAGACTATTATTTCACGCCTGAAAGAGATACAAAAGCGGTTTATGGCTTACACCAACCAAAAAACTATTCCTCTAGTAAGGAAACCATGATGCCTTTGGGTCTATTTTCTAAGGCTTCGCCTGTTTTTATCATAATTTGGTGCGGCGAGAGTTTAAATTTATTAGCCACCATCGTTTTGAGCCTATTAACTCGTTCAAAGGCTGTATTTGAGCCATTTTTAATATCGCTTTCAGGGATAAATTGCGTAATAACCAAATAGTAACCAAACTTGGTGTGTTGAACAGCCTCTTGTATAGCGGTCAGGTCTGTATCAACAAAGGGGTCAGAATCTTTGCTAAAGAGTAAAAATTTAGCATCAGGAATGGTTGCTTTTCCTTGTGTGAACCAATCGCTGCCTTTGAGTTTTTCTTGTTTGATGGGCGAGGCGCTAATGTTTATAACTGCTTGACTATCAGAAGCAGCGGACGAACCTAAAACATCTTCGGAGGAGTCTGTATGCACGTTCTCGTTAAGACCACCGTCTAAAGATGCAGACATAGAGTCTTCCGAAGGTGCTGTCAAGCTATTACCGCCGCCATTTCTGGACTTGGCGCGCGCGGCCCAAGCACGCTGCTGCCTTTTGCTGATTCTGGCTTCTTTTATCTTAGGAACACCCAACTTTTTACAATTCAGCAAGTCTGATTCAGGATGGTACTTAGGCTGGTACTTAGGCTTTTTGGTTTGCGCAAGTACATCACAGCCTAATGAAAGACAAAAAACAATAGCTACAAAGAGACTTAGTAACAGATTGAGTAGCTTGTTTGGCATAGTTGCGCTGTTTTTTTAGATGAATGCGTTTTTTTGTTAGACGAATCCTATACAATAAACGATAAAAAAATTGTAATTGTATAATTTTGTCCACTCTTTTTCTGAGATTCGTTATATTTTTTTTGCTTCGCTCGTTTAGGTTCGTATTATTTTTTTGGGAAGTAAGTTCTAAGCCTTTAGTTTATATAGTTGTCTCTAAAAAAGTGTCGTTTATTAAAACTGTCCTTTGCGCAGAGTTACGAGGGTTTTTGAACGAAAGCAAGTTCTTAAATTAACCTCTCTTGAGTCGTCAAAAAGCCCTTTTTGAGTTCTAATTGCTCTCTTTTCACATTTGTAGAAGCCCTTTTCCCGCGTTTTTAAATAATTTTTCGTAAAATTCCTTACATTTAACTTTTTGATTAATTATTGTTTTTGTACAATTTTTTGGGCGTTCCCGTTTCGCGGTCGTTCGTCTTTGGGCTTCGCTTCGGTGCTACGCACTAAACCCGCCGCCTTTCTAACGCAAGATACGGGTCAATAGGCGTAACTAAATAACAAAAAAAAAGATAAAGAGGCAAGGCTTTTGTCCTATTTTACCTTAGCCCTAGAATAGCCGTAGTTAGCCGTACTTTAAAAGCAAAGTCCCTATCTTAGAAAAGTACAATTATTTGCTTCCTAAAACTTACATATCTGAGAGAGGTTAATTAAGAGGTTATTTTTTTTCATCTAAACCAGCGAATGGCTTTTTCTTTGATTCACTCTCTCACAAAACATGATTGCACAGAAAATCTCACCCTCTGACCTTTGAGTCATTCGTTTCTGTCTGATGCGAGGCAGTGCAGGCCGCGAGAAATTTTGATGTTTTGACAGGTTATATGCCTACGGTTAGAGCTTAAATCATTTATAATGGACACATAAAAGCATACAGGACTTCGTTATACTTTTATAGCGAGCCTAATCCCTGCATTAGCCTCCAATACAGCCTAACTTTTGCAAAAGGTTTAGTAATGCTTAGTGCATTTTGCTGCGTTTTATAAAATATGGCAACAAAATTTGGTCAAAAGACTGGGCTACATCTGCCTCAATGAAATCAATTTTGTATTGTCCACACTTTAATTTAAGGGCTGTAAACTGTTTATCTACTTGCTCGCGGTAATAACTCCGTATGTTAGCGGGGTGTACCTTTACCTCCTGACCGCTCTCTAAGTCTATAAAGTGGTAAGGACGGTCTTCAAAATCAAATTGCTGCTCGGTAGCTTTATCGGTTACATGAAAGAGCAAAATTTCATGCTTGTTGTGCTTTAGATGCTGCAAAGCTGAAAAAAGAGCAGATTGCTCACTAAAATTGTCCATCATGTCGCTAAAAATAATTACTAAAGAACGCTTATGTATGCCTTCAGCCAGTAAATGCAAGGTTTCAGCAGTATTGGTTCGCCTCTTGGCAGTCTGCTGGGTCAATAAACCATTCATTAGCGCAAACATTTTGTTTAGGTGTGCAGGCGTTGATTTGACCGCAGTTTGCTGCTCTATACCTTCCGAAAAGGTGGTCAGACCAACTGCATCGCGTTGTTTCTGGAGCATATAGGCAATCGCCGCGGCAGCCAAAACACTAAAGCGAATTTTGGCCAGATTTTCAGCAGGGTAGTGCATGGAGGAAGAGTTGTCAAGCACCAAATGGCAGCGCAAATTAGTCTCCTCTTCAAAGCGTTTGACAAAAAGCTTGTCGGTGCGAGCAAATACTTTCCAGTCAATATAGCGTGTGCTTTCGCCTGAATTATAAAGGCGATGCTCGGCGAATTCTACCGAAAAGCCATGATAAGGCGACTTGTGCAAACCCGTAATAAAGCCTTCCACCATTTGGCGTGCGAGCAATTCAATGTTGCCGAACTGCTTGATGTCTTTCAGGTTCATAGCTATTTAAGCAAGTTAGGAACGTCCTCAGCCTGAATATCCTTGGCCTTAATTTTGCCGTTCTTATCAAGAAAGATGGCATAAGGAATGAGCTTGAGATTGTAGAGAGGGCCACCAATTTCACGTGCACCAGGGTCAAAGATGTGCGCTGTAGCGGGGATACCAAGAGCCGTAGAACGCCAAAAATCCTCCTCAGCCGGATAGTCCACGGACACCATCAGAATAACCAAATCTTTTTGTTTCTTGCAATAGTCTTGGAAGTTAATCGCCCACTGTTTGCTTTTGGCATTACGGGCAGCCCAAAATAACAGCACGGTATTTTTTCCTTTGTAGGTCTGCAAGTCGCATTCTTTTTGGTTCATATCCAGCGCTTTAAAACTTGGTGCATTTGCACCGATGGCAGTGCGCTTTTCTGCTTCGCGCACAAAGTTCATAATCTTCTGTAACTCTTTGCTCCAATAATAATCAGGAAACTTTGCGGTCATGGCCTGTTCCACGTCTGCAACCACCAGGCGGCAGTCTTCAGGTATGTGGAAGGAGGGGGCATTTCCTTCTACTAAATAGCTGCAAGCGAGAAACGCACCTAGTGCATTGTCTTTATTCTTATTGACAACAGATTTAATATAAGCCATTTGCCCCGCCGAAATTTTAGCACTAGCTTCGTTCAGTTGATTAACTCTGGCTGTATCATTGAGGGCACTGGCCTCATCTGTTTTTTTGTCTAGCGCTGCAAGTTGGTCTTGGTCTGCCATGAGCTTAACCCGAAAGGCATCAAATTCGGGGTGCAACGTTGAGCCGCTCACTTTGGCATTGATAAAGTTATTGGCCTCGCCTTCCAGCTCTATAACCTTACTATCCGAAAAAATCAAAAGTCTTTGTTCGGCAGAGGTTGTTGAATCCTTATCCATGAGCATCAACACAAAAGCACCTGGTTCTTTATAGTTATGCCATAGTTCAAACTGACCATTTCCATCAATAAGAGCAGTAGCTTCTGTATTGGGTGTTTCTTGATTCAAATTGATGAGCGCTATGCTTTTAATTTTTGCCAGTCCTTCGCCTTTGAGCTTGCCTTTTATAAGATAGTTGCCTTTGGGTTTATCAGAGTTACACGCTAATAATATGGATAGGCAGAGAATTAAAATACTTCTTAAAAGTTTTTGGTTTTGGAACTGTATCATGTTTGGTGGTTTCAAAATATTATCAAGAGTGCTAAATTATTACTTAGCTGCTATTTTAATTGTGAGTATGAATTGAAGTTTAGATGAGAAGCGCTATTTTTTGAATATCAGGCGCAGTCCTGCTCTAAGCAAATTGATTGATTAACCCTTGTAGCCCCGAACTATTGCCTAAGCCCGTAGCAATAAAATGCCATTCGGTGCCCTGACGACGTATGCGGCCAAATTCTATTTCCGTATGGTAGGGACTGCGCTCGTCTAAGTCATAACGCATGATTTCACGCTTGCCTTCCACGTCGTAAATGCGGATATAAGCATTATTCAAAAGGCCAAAATTATGCCGCCGCTCCCGTGCCTCGTGTATGCTAACTACAATAATAATTTCTTGAATTGCAGGGTTCACGACAGTCAAATCCATGAGGATAACCTCGTCGTCATCTGAGCCGAAACCAGTTCTGTTATCGCCAGTATGCAAAACACTTCCATCAGCTGATTTTAGATTGTTGTAATAAACAAAATAATCATCTGAAGGAATTTTTTGATTGGCATTGACCATAAAAACAGAAGCGTCCAAGTCCAGGGGCGGAAAGCTAGTAGGCATCTCCCAGCCCAAGCCTACCATCACTTTGTGTAGAGATGGCATTCCTTTAGAAAGATTAAACGAACTACCTTTAGTGAGTGAAATAGCCATAATAATTGCTTTTGAGTTTATTTCTTAGTCTTTAATGAAAGGATAGTTTGGCTCGGCGTAAACATCACGGTAAATTTCTTCGGGCACAGGATATGGTGATTCTTCTGCAAACTTGACAGAGGCTTCTACCGCCTCTTTGATGTCGGCATCTATTTTGGCTAAATCTTCTTCGGTAGCATACTTTTTGCTCAAAAGGGCTTCACGAACTTGTTCAATGGGGTCTTTGGCGCGATACTCCTCAAGTTCTTGCTTGGTGCGGTATTTGGCCGGGTCAGACATAGAATGCCCTCTGTAACGATAAGTTCTGAACTCCAAAAGTGTAGGCCCGTTTCCGCTGCGCGCGCGGTCTGCGGCCTGCTTTACGGCAAAATGTACAGCCTCTGCGCTCATGGCATCAACAGGCTCTGCTGGCATATCAAAAGCATCAGCTAAGCGGTAAAGCTCGCGCATATTAGAGGTTCTCTCAACAGACGTGCCCATAGCATAGCCATTATTTTCAATGACAAAAATAACAGGTAGTTTCCAGGTCATGGCCATATTAAGCGCTTCGTGGAAAGCCCCCTGCCGCACTGCACCGTCGCCCATATAACACATACATAGATTGTTCGTTCCATTGTATTTTTCGGCAAAAGCAATACCAGCGCCAAGCGGTACTTGTCCGCCCACAATGCCATGCCCACCAATGAAATTATGCTCTTTGTCAAAAAGGTGCATAGAGCCTCCTTTGCCTTTGGAGCAGCCAGTGGCCTTTGCAAATAGTTCAGCCATGATAGCGTCAGGACTCGTGCCCAAGCCCAATGGATGGCCGTGGTCGCGGTAGGCTGTTATCCATTTATCGCCAGCTTGCAGGGCTGTAATAGCCCCTGATACACACGCCTCCTGACCAATATATAAGTGGCAAAAGCCACGTATCTTTTGCTGTCCGTAGAGTTGGGCGCATTTTTCTTCAAATTTGCGCATCAGCATCATGCTTTCATACCAATAGAGGTAGGTTTCGCGGGTGAACGTTTTTTGGTCAAATAAAGGCTTCATAGAAACAAATTTATATTGTCTGAATTGCAAATACCATTCAATTGGGCGCAAAATACGATTTTTTTGGCTTAGACAAATTTTTTATGACTATTTTTTATAGAAAACATACTTTTACAATTGCTTTTTGTTCAAGTTTACATTGCGTAGAAATGGCTTTACTGCTGAAATCATTTTGATATGATGACAAAACCTCGTGCACTTTACCCGTACCTTATACATTTTTAGCTGTTATTAGAATAAAATTATTATTTTTGCAAAAAAATAGAGCCATGCTTTTTGATGTATTGTATGAAGATAATCACCTTTTGGTGGTAAACAAGCGAGCCGGAGTGCCCTCACAGCCTGATGAAAGCGGTGATTTGTCGCTCGTGGACGCTGCTAGAGAGTTTTTAAGAGAGAAGTACAGCAAGCCTGGCAACGTTTTTTGCGGATTGATTCATCGCCTAGACCGTCCTGTAAGTGGTTTGGTGCTTTTGGCCAAAACCTCCAAATGCCTCGAGCGCATGAATCAGCTTTTTAAAGACCGAAAAATTCATAAAGTATATTGGGCTGTTACAAACCGCCGCCCTGCCGAAAAAGAGGGGAAGCTTACCCACTGGTTATTGAAGGACAGCACCCGAAACCGTGTACACGCATTTGATTATCCGCACCCAGAAGCTCTGAAAGCTGAACTTCGTTACCGTTACGTGGGGGAGGTTAATAAGCATCATTTAATAGAAGTAACACCGCTTAGCGGTAGGCCGCACCAAATTCGCGTGCAACTGGCCAGTATGGGCTGCCCTATACGTGGTGATGTGAAATACGGCTATGCACGCCCCAATAAAGACGGCCAAATAAATCTACATGCGCGCCGTGTAGATTTTATTCACCCCATCAAAAAAGAACCATTCAAATGTACGGCAGGTTTGCCACGCGACTATTTTTGGGAGGAGTTTTTAACAATAGACGACACTAAAATTTCAGATAAAAATCTAGATTTTTTGCACTAATTAGTTGTCCCTTAAAATATACCTAAGATATTTGCTTTCAGTAAATTAAACAAGTGTTTCTACTTTAAAATCTCTTAGATTTTAGTCCATTTTATCAGATAACTGGCAAAATCTCAGAGGCTTTTTAAATCCTGCACTGCCACGCCTCGCATCAGACAAAAGCGAATGGCTCAAAGGTCAGAGGGTGAGATTTTCTGTGCAATCATATTTTGTAAGAGAGTGAATCAGCGAAAAAGCCATTCGCTGTTTTAGATGAAAAAAGTTGTTTTTTTCATCTAAATTGGCCTTTTGCGAGGCTTGATTTTTTTTGCTATGACCTACGGTCGGAACTTTCAGCTCGCGCTTCAGTTCTGCATCAAAGCAAAAAGTAGAAAGAAAAAGCTACCCAGAATAAATGAGTGTGTTCCTAAAGCAGATAAATCATATCAATCAATAGATGTGTTTGTTCTTGTGCCGACTTTTTACGGGACACTAATTACTTGGCTAGGTCGGTGCTGTTTGTATTGATGCTTCAAAACGCAAATTTTATTTGCCTATCGTTATCAAGATGCAAGGCTAACGAGCAGTCCCCAGGAAAGGCTATAATGAATACTTTAGATATGTTTTCAGGGAAGCCTACTTAAAGCGCTCAATGAGTTGGTATATTTTTTTCTGAGTATCTAAGTCCTCAAAAAACTCGTAAAGAAGCGTGTGTTTTTCATAATCCAAAGCAAGCGCAATTTGGAGTTGTACAGCGCCTTCTTGATACTTGCCCGCCTTAAAACAGTAGGCCACCAAGGCATAAAGCAGCTCTGGCGAGTCGGGATACTCGTCTAAACCGCGTTCAATGACACCAATGGCTCTCTCCCAAAGCTCCTGTGCTTTGAAAACCTCAGCCCATTCCAGCCAAAAATCTGGCTCGTCCAAATAAAGTTGATTTGCTGTATCAAAAGCCTCATTAGCAGAGTGATAATTACCTAGCGCTGATTCCGCTTTACCGAGTTGCGCCCAAAATAACGGATTATCAGGGGTTATTCGGAGCGCTTTATTAAAGTAGTAAATGGACTCTGCAGCGCGGTTTTGGCGCAAGAGGCAGGTTCCCAGACCAAACCAAGCATAATCCCAGAGTCGGTCTAGTTCAATGGCTTTATTGTAACACTTATTGGCTTCATTGATTTCGTTGAGGCGTTCGTAGCAAGCTCCGAGATGGCAATACATACCTGGTGAGGTTGTTCTATTAAGTGCTATGCAGTCTTGATAACTTTCAAGTGCCTTTTGTGGCTCATTTCGGTTAAGCCAAGTGTGAGCAAGGCATTCGTGCGCGTCCTTATACTTTGGGTTGAGCAGCACAGCATATTCAAACGCTTCGCCAGCTTTCTTGAAGTCCCGCATACGCGCCAGCACTTGCCCCAAACAGAACCAAAGCTCAGGGTCGTGTGGGTTTTTATCAAGCAGTTTGTTATAAAAATCTTTAAGTTTTTTAAACTTTGTTTTATCTTCCAAATATTCAAAAAGCAATAAAAGAATATCCGAATCTTTGGGGTCTTCTTCAATAGCCATTTCTAAATATTTAAGTGCTTTTTCGCTGTTTTCCTTGAGCTCCCAAGCCATTGCTAAGCATTTGTAAACATCAGCTTTATAAGCATCTTCCATCTTTAATAGTTTGTTCAAGAGCTGAATAGCTTCGTCTGGTTGCACCGTTTTTAATAAAAATTGAATCTTGACGTGCAAAATTTCAGGGGAGTTTGGCTGAAGCTCCAAAGCACGGTTAATGGCATTTTCGGCTTCTTCAAAGTGGTTGGTGAGCGTAAGTGCGCTTGCGTACCAGTGCCAAAGGAAAGCGGAATAAGGGTGTATATCTAAGCCTAAACGAGAGACTTCGGCAGCACGCTCAAACTGATTATTTTCATAAAAGTACATAATAACAGCCTCAAAAACGTCCTCGTCTAGGTAAGTAATACCCTTTCTTTTTTCGAGGTCGCTCATAAGCTGCAAATAGCGTTCAATATCTACTTCGGGTTCTTCGCTATTATAATCGTGAGCCATTTTTTACTATTTTATTCTTCTTAGAAAAATCGCTTTGTCTTACTCGTTTAGCATACGTAAAAACAGAGCAAAAAGTTAGGGCGCAAAGCGTTTCTTTAAGCTAAACGCTTGATAATCCAAAAGATAAGCGCAGCCAAGAACATGATGATAGAAAGTTTATTGATGCCGTGCATCATACGAACATTGAAATTGATATGAGGTCGTTTTGTGAAAAAGTAGGTAAATACTTCGCCTACTGCCAAATAATTACGCTTTTTGGGAAGGTCTTTTTCAAGAAAGCTATTGTTTTCGGTATTTGGGCTTTGGGTTTCCATAATCTATGAAGTTTTTGAAAAAAAATACGAATCATGTATATAACTCCGCCCGATAGAACTTTGTTTGGTACTTGTAGCTAAGGGGAGTCAAAGGTATGAAAAAAAATTATAGTGGAACAGCGCCTGTATGAATTTTGTGTTTTTCATGCCCAAAAATCAAATCATGACACACACCGAGCCCATAGAGAGCACGAAGGCTCTACAAAACGTAATAACAAATAAGTTACAAAGAATAGAAGGTCAATAACCAACTCGCTGGCGGCTATTGTTATTCAAAGCAGTTTTTGGAGAGCTGCTTTCATTTTTGCAATGCCCTCACGAATAAGTGCTTCGGAGGTGGCATAAGACAAGCGTATGCAATTTGGTTCACCGAAAGCATCGCCCATAACAGTAGCAACGTGTCCTTCATAAAGCAAATAGAGGCAAAGGTCGTCAGCATTTTCAATGACTTTATCCTGATACTTTTTGCCAAAAAAATGGCTCACGTCTGGAAAGAAGTAAAAAGCACCCGCCGGCATATTGCATTTTAGGCCAGTAATACCATCTAGCAAAGATTTCATCAAGGCGCGGCGTTCTTTATAGGCGGCCGTCATTCGGAGTGTTTCGGTGAGGTCGCCTTTGATGGCAGCTAAAGCCGCGTATTGCGCAATGGAGTTTGTACCAGAAGTGAACTGGCCTTGAATCTTATCGCAGGCTTTGGCTATTTCTAAAGAGGCAGACATATAACCCAAACGCCAACCCGTCATGGCATAGCCTTTCGAGAAGCCATTAATGGTTATAACGCGCTCTTGTATTTCGGGAATGCTGCCTATGCTGAAATGCTTCTGCTCGAAGGTGATGTATTCATAAATTTCGTCGGCAATGATGAAAACCTTGGGGTGTTTTTCAAGAACCTTAGCAAAGCTCCGAAGTTCAGGTTCTGTAAAGACCGAACCAGTAGGGTTGCAAGGCGATGAGTAGATGACAACTTTTGTACGGCTTGTAATGGCAGCATCCAGCTCGGTAGCGCTTACTTTATAATCATTTTCTAAGCTACCTTTTAAGAGAACAGGTTTTGCCCCAGCGAGTTGTACAATACCGGAATAAGAAACCCAGTAAGGGGAGAGAATCAAAACTTCGTCGCCCTCGCCTACCAATGAAAACATGGCGTTTGCAATAGACTGCTTGGCCCCAGTGGACACAACAATATTTTCTGCCTTTGAGGGGATACCATTCTGGCTGGCGAGTTTGTGCGCAATAGCCTCGCGAAGTTCTTGAATCCCGCTAACAGGAGTGTAAAATGTTCTACCTTCGTGTATGGCTTTTATGGCAGCTTCTTTGACAAAATCGGGAGTTTGGAAGTCTGGCTCACCAAGTGTAAAATTAACAACATTAATGCCCTTGCTTTTTAGTTCGCGCGTGGCTTTGGCCATAGCCAAGGTTTGCGATTCTTCCACTTCGTAAATTCGCTTGGCAAGAATGCGTTTATCTGATTCTGTACTCATTACCGATAGGTTTTTATGATGATGTACGCGCTGGCTGGTTTAGAGTTTGGCGCGTTTAACTAATTAATACCCCCAACTTTGGCGCTTTATAAAGCAAATTGATTCATTAACACCCTAAAGAATGCCGAAATATAAACAGCTCCTCAAAGAATACAAAAAATAAAGCCTAAAAAAATGTAAGAGGGGAAAATTAAAGATAATCCTTTTTTGACTGGTAAGATGTTTTTTGGCTTTTTCATTTAGGTTAAAACAAGTTATTGTTTCGTGCAAAAAACTTTTTTTTATGAGATAGCCTTGTTTAATTCTCAAAAAAATTGGACAAGAATGTTATTTTTGCTTACTTTTGCGGCTATCGTGGCTTTTGTGATGTTGTCTTTCTCACTGCTCTTATATGAAGTTTTCCCTTATTTTTGTCCTTTGCCTAGGGTATATTTTATGCTGTCTATCAGTTTCTTATGGGCAGAATTTGCCGCGTGAACGCAATTATAACTTTGTGTCTCTTTGGGGCGGTTTGGGTGGTATGAAGGGTAGTAGGGCTGACGCTGGCGTTTGGTACGGGCAGCTTCAGTCAAGTTCTATAACTCTGACTCAAATGGATTCGGGCGTAAAATTTACGGAGTTTTATAGCCTACATTTAGGCCACGAAAAAAACCTTTCCAAAACTTGGTTGATTGGTGGTATGGTACAATATCACGTTGCGCCTGGTCAGTCCGATAATCCTTCCACAGTTCGCCCACGTGTTTATGCTGGGCACGTAAGCCCTAAGAATTTTATTTTTGAAAAGTATATAGCCATGGAAGCGGTTGTGCAAACCAAACCCTCCATATTCTTTAGCAATTATTTGAGAGGTAGAATGAGTCTTGTTCTGGGCAAAAGTTATGAGCTTTCAGATAATGCCTGCCTTGTGCCTACTCTTTCTTATGAAATCTTCAAAAACCTTACCTCGCCCTTTAAGACGGACATAGAGAGCAGATTCATAGCCGATACACGCTTCAAAATCAATTTGATGTATCAGAACAAGAAAGGTTATAACGTCAATCTTTTTTTGGCTGATGCCATCAACTATTATATAGCAGAGGCTGAGTATGACGCTGATAACAAGGAAACAAGACCTAGAAGAGCTGTTAATAATCATTTTTTTGTGGTAGGGGTGGGGGTGAATTGGCTTTTGAATACAGCTAGCTCAGAAAATAGGTTTGTATATGGAATAAATTGATGAGTAGAATCATGTCTTTTAGAACTGTGCGTATTTTTGCGTTTATTCCGCTATTCATTTATGCGGAGCGGCTTTTTGCGCAGCAGTTCAAAGATAACCTTGATGACTCGCTTGTCGTTAAGCTGAAAACAATTACGTCTAAGTCCTCGCCTAATTCTGAGTTTATCAAGTACTTGGAGAGTAATGCTATCAAAAAGCATGAGTTAGAAACACAAAAGGAAATTTGTAGAAATATTATCAGGCTTGTTGAAACATTTGACCTCGATGGCAGTGATATTGGGGGTATCGCAGAGGTATATATCGCGCACATCTATATAGAACAACAACGCTATCAAACGGCACTTTCAACCCTCATTGATTTAAAGTCCAAAAGAACTACATCTAGGAATGTGCTAACAGAAGTAGATGTTTATATGTATTCGGAGCTTAGTTATACCTATAAAAAATTAGGCAACTATGACCGCGCCTTAGACTGCCTTTTAGAAATTTGTAAAAATGATTCATTGCCCCAAAATGAATACACGCTGGCCAAAGTGTTTACAGAAGCGGCAGAGATTTATCGCCTTCTCAACAATAGAATTGTAGCAAAAGCTTATCTTGAGCGTGCGCTAAAAATGCAAGCGATTAACAACGATATTTTGCTTTGGGCGCGTGCAAAAATAGGCTTGGCCTACTTAGAAATTGAGAACCAAAACCTCACGGCTGCCGAAAAGCATTTGAACGAGGTAAAAAAGCAAACGGATAAGCTCGCCAACATCCAAATAGCTAGCGAGTTGTATTTTGTAATGGCTATTTTGTTTGAAAAACAAAACAAACTAGAAGGCGCACTAGAAAGACTTTTTAGAGCCAAGCAGCTCTCCGAAACCACCAAAGACAAACTGCTAACTATCAAGATAAGCAAGGAAATTGCCCGCATTTATACTCTACAAAAACAATACAATAAGGCAGAATTCTATTTAGCACAGGCCATTAACCTAACCAAACAATATGGCATCACGGAAGATTTGCTTTCTATTTATGAGAATATGGCCTTTGTGCAAAGACAAAAAGGCAACTATTTGGCTGCCTATGACTACCAAAAAGTATATTCAAAATGTTCTGACTCTATTAATAAACGAGACGCTGAAGACAGACTTTTGGCCAAGCAGATTGAATTCGATAGCAAACAAAAAGACAACGAAATAAAGAACCTTGAAAAAACCAACGATGCCAACAAAAAGGCTATTCAGGCCGAAGAGAACTTACAAACCGTTCTGATTATTCTTATCATAGCTGCAATTATTGTATTGTTGCTTCTGATTGTTATGATTAGCGACAGGGTGCGTAAAAACCGAATTTTGAAACAAAGAAATAATGATTTTCAAAAGAAAAATCAAGAGCTAATACTCATTAAGGGGCGTTTAGAAAAATCTGAAAAGCGCCTCAATGAAATGAATCAAACAAAAGATAAATTTTTCTCTATTATCGCGCATGACATTCGCAGCCCGCTCAATTCTCAAAAAGGCTTTGCAGACTTGCTCTCGAAATACGCCCACAAACTTAGCATTGAAGACATCAAAGAAATGGCGGGTAATCAACAAAAAACACTCAAAGGGCTTTATGAATTGCTGGATAATCTCCTCACTTGGGCACGAGCACAGCTTGGCGCTATTGAAATGAAACCCGAAATGTTACTTTTGGAAGAAGTTTTTGATGACATCAGAACGTTATTTATGGAAGTGGCGCAGCGCAAAAAAATTACACTGAACGTAGATACAAACACAAAAATCAAAGTTTGGGCTGATAATAATGCACTCAATACCGTGTTGCGTAATATGGTTTCCAATGCACTTAAATTCACCAAAGAACAAGGCAATGTAATCATTATGGCCAAGACTCTCAACGCTGGCCGAATAGAGATTTTGGTGCAGGATACGGGCGTAGGTATGAGCGAACAAGCTCAAAAACAATTATTTAGGCTAGATACTAAGTATAGCACACGCGGCACGGCTGATGAAACAGGAACTGGCTTGGGCCTGGTCATTGTTCAAGAATTTGTAGAGCGTATGCACGGAACAATTCGCGTAGAGAGTCAAGAGAATATTGGCTCTACTTTTAGCATCAACTTACCTGCCATTCCTGTACCTACGACTACTATTTGAACAAAAAGAAGAACTAGGCTTGTTATGACTTGGCGCATTCTGCTAGGCTCGTGCATAAATGCACGAAATGTATTTAAGGGCATACTTAAAGCATTATAAGAGAGCTAGCTAAGTTTTAAATGCCGTCTTTTTAGGACAAGCTAAATTTTGATAATTTGACTTTCACTTTTCATAACTTGCCAGCCTTTTTTTATTGAGGCAGTGCGCATATAGCTTTATTCCTAAACAAAAATGATTATATTTGCGCAAAACCTATTCTATTTCTGAAATGGAAAATATTTTGATTCCCACAGACTTTTCTGCCTGCGCTGTACGTGCTTTGGACTACGCGGTATATTTGGCCTCTTTAACCAAGGCGAAAATATCTGTTCATCACAGCCTGAGTTCACAAAATTCATATGGCAACGAAGAGTTTGCACTTTATAGCGAACTCTTGTTGGAAAAAGACGCTGACGTGCGCAAAAAAATAGACCAATATATAGGCACTCACCAAAAGCGTACCTACGCCGACACCACCTTGCCCATAGAATGGACGACCAACATAGGTTATTCTGCCCTTATTGATGACATTAAGCGAAGTGTGGAGCAAGATAAGGTATCTATCATAGTGATGGGTACTAACGGTGCTAATGGCTTGCGCGAGGTCTTTATAGGCAGCGTAACCGCTGAAGTGGCCGAAAAAGTTAATATTCCTATTTTGGCAGTGCCAGAAACCGCCGAGTTTGGCAAAGGAATTAAACGCATTGTTTATGCAACGGATTTTCACCGCTACGACCCCAAAGTGATTGCAACCTTAAAACGTTGGGCAGCAGCCATGAATGCCAAAATAGATTGTTTGCACGTTAGTATGGATATTGACCGTTATATGGATGACCTCAAGAAAACCCATGAACTTGAAGCCCATGTTAGTAAACAAACAAGTTCTGAATCAGAGCAAGTTATCAGTTTTCATTTAGTACAAGCCGATAATTTGAAAGAAGGCATAGAAAAACATCATAAAAAGCAACCAGCAGACCTGCTCGTTATGCTCAATTACCACCGCAGTATAGTAGAGCGCCTTTTGCACAGAAGTAACAGCAAACAAATGGTTTATCATACTAAAATCCCGCTGCTAATTCTCAAAGCGAAGCGAGCCTAAATGCACAATGCCAATGCCATGCACAAACGTGTTTATCTCGTAACTGGGGCAAGAGCACCTGTGGCCTTAGATTGGGCTAGACGTTTGCGCACAGAGGGCTCTCAAGTTTATGCAGCAGACTGCCTCCATAATAGCCTTGCAGGAGCATCTGCAAGCACGAATGCCTACATACAACTGCCACCACCAGCAACCAAACCCTGCGAATTTGCCAAAGCCGCATTGGCTTGCTTAAAGCAGTTCAGCATCACGCACGTTCTTCCTACTTGCGAAGAAGTCTATTATTGGGCGGCGCTTTGGCAAATTTATAAACCAGAAGCCACTCTGGTTGCACCAAGTCTTGAAGCCCTCCGCACCTACCATAGCAAATTTCTTTTTCCAAAACTTTTGGCCAAAATAGGCTTGAATAGCCCCCAAACACGAATTTTTTACAATAAGCAAGAATTAGAACTGGCTATTGGTCAGCAGAAAAGGTATGTCCTAAAGCCCGAGTTTTCTCGTTTTGCTACCAAGGTCTTTGTTCAAAATGGTCAAAGAGATATTTCTTGGTTCTTAAAAAAAAACTATTCTGTTGATAATCAGAATACTTGGGTTGTTCAAGATTTTATAGAGGGCACACACTTTTGTAGTTATGCCTTCGCGACCGAAGGGCAACTAAAAGCACTTGCAGTTTACGAAGCGCGATACAGAACTGGTGAAAATGGTGCTTGCTATCACTTTGAGGCTGTTAAAGAGCCTCAAATAAAAGAATTTAATGAAAAATTTGTGAGGCACGAAAACTTCACGGGCCAGGTGGCTTTTGATTTCATAAAAGACGAGCAGAATGGTTTTTTCTATGCCATTGAGTGTAACCCCCGTGCTACCAGTGGTTTACATCTGCTTCCGAAAGTCCCTTTTTGGCATTCTGACCATGGAATAACTGTAGAACCAGAGAAAGGCAGGGCTGCTATGTTAAGCGCTGTTATGCTCACTGACGGCTTAAAGAAAAACTATGTGCCGCAAAGACTTGGCTCTTGGTTCAAAGCATTCCAAAAAGCACAAGACATAGTTTGGCTAAAGGCAGACCCCAAGCCCTACTGGATACAAGCAGGGTTGATGTGGGAGTTCTATCAACTCGCCCGAACGCAAAAAACTAGCCTTTTGGAAGCAACCACCACTGGTATAGCCTGGGCTGGCGAAGAAATCCACTTTGCACCAAACAAATTAGAACGCTAGTAGTACCTCAAGGGCTTCTTACGGCTTGCATTGCCTCGCATGAAACAAAAGCGAATGGCTCAAAGGTCAGAGGGTGAGATTTTCTGTGCAACTATGTTTTGTAAGAGAGTGAATCAAAGAAAAAGCCATGCGCTGGTTTAGATAAAAAAAGTTATTTTTCATCTAAATTGGCCTTTTGCGAGGCTTGATTTTTTTGCTATGCCCTACGGTCGGAACTTTCAGCTTGCGCTTCAGTGCTGCATTAAGGCAAAAAGTAGAGAGAAAAAGCCCCCCAAAATCATGAGGGTGTTCCTAAAGCAGATAAATCATATCAATCAATTGATATGCTTATTCTTATGCAGACTTTTTAAGGGAAGACTACTTACTGCCTCTCCTGATTGGCCTTTATATTTTTCTCGGCTAAGGCTACCACTTCAATTATTCTTTTTTGACGGGTTTCAGGTCTTTTGGCATTCAAAATCCATTCAAGGATGTTTCTTTTTGAGGAGCGCGGAAAGTTCCCCCAGTTTTGTAAAGCAACTCTGTTCGCCTCTAAAATTGCCTTTAAGTCATTAGGTATGCAAATATTCTCCACGTCATCGAGAGCAGTCCAGGTGCCGCTTTCCTGCGCAAGCTGTATCATTTTTAAGCCTGCATTCTCCATCAGGCCAGTGCTGAGGAGCTGCGCAACTTTCTCTTTATTAACTCTGCTCCAATTGCTTTTGGGATTCCTTTTAGCAAAATATTGATAGTAGCTCTGCCCATCTCTTTTGTTAATGGTGCTATCTATCCAGCCAAAACAAATGGCCTCATCAACAGCTTCTGGATAATAAACTGTTGGAATTTTGCTTTCCTTCTTGTAAATTATGAGCCAAACACATTTTTCGGATTTATGGTTTTGCATGAGCCAGTTTCGCCATTCTTGCCTACTGCTTGCATAGAAGGTGGGTTTGTCTTTATGTGTTTCCATTTCGTAAGGAAGCTATCAATCAGTTGGTTATCAGAAAGTTTAGGCAAGATGCCTATACGGTTTTGGCGGCTTTAGAATGACAAACGCGGAGCGGCTTCTGTGCTCAAACCTTCAAAATCTTGCTCCAAATACTTAAAATGAGCACTCATAGCAATCATGGCGGCGTTATCAGTGCAATATTCAAATTTGGGAATAAAGGTCTTCCAGCCTTTGGCTACACCCAAATCCAACAACTGACTACGGAGTGCAGAGTTAGCAGAAACCCCACCTGCAATAGCTATTTGCTTGATATGATGCTGCTTAGCGGCCAGTTTGACTTTGTGCAAAAGCATGGATACAAGCGCCTGTTGGTAAGACGCACAAATATCTGGCAAATTCACTTCAACAAATTGAGGATTGGCTTTTATCTGCTTCTGTAAAAAGTACAAAAAAGATGTTTTGATACCGCTGAACGAAAAGTTGAGGTCAGGCTGCGGAGTGGTAGGAAACTGATAGGCATTGGGGTTGCCATTTTTTGCATGATGGTCTATCCAGCGCCCACCAGGGTATGGTAAACCCAACAATTTTGCTGCTTTGTCAAAAGCCTCGCCCACGGCATCGTCTTGGGTTTGCCCAATTATCTGCATTTTTGTAGGCGTATGTACTAGCACAATCTGCGTATGTCCACCACTAACGGTCAGGCACAAAAATGGGCAAGTAGGCTTTTCATCTTCAATGAAATGCGCCAGAACGTGCGCTTTGAGGTGATTGACGGCAATAAGCGGCACCTTGAGCGCCCATGCAAGACTTTTGGCATAGCTTGTGCCTACGAGTAAAGCCCCAAGCAAGCCAGGCCCCTGTGTAAAAGCGATAGCTTGTATATCTGAAAGCTGCAAATTGGCTTGCTTGAGCGTTTCTTGCACAACAGGCACAATATTCTCTTCGTGCGCCCTTGATGCGAACTCTGGTACAACGCCACCATATTGTGTATGTATCGCCTGTGTAGCAATAAGATGGCTGCGCAAAACACCATTTTCCATGATAGCCGCTGAGGTTTCGTCGCATGAAGACTCTATGGCAAGGATAATCATGGCTCGTTTTTCTTGATTCCCAGTTGTGCTTTGAGGCGCTCTAACTCGCTTTTATACATTTCGGTAGCTCCTCCAAGTGCCTTATTTACGTCTCCTTCGGTTTTGAGGTCTTTTTGGGCTTTGTCTGTATCTTGCTTGTAAAGGTCACTCAGAGCCTCATTTTCATCAATTTTAGACTTCATGCGCTCCATCATTGAAAGCGTATTGTGCGAATCGGGCATTTTGGCGGCTGCGTTTTTTTCTATTTGCACGAGCCTTAAGCGTCTAATCAACTCCTCTACACTTAAAGTAGATTGACGCAAAGCATCAGCAATCTTACTCTCATCAGCAATTTTTTGCTTGAGAGCCTCTTGTTCACGCAAAATGGTAGTAGCAATCTCATTCGCCTTTCCCCAATCTAGTTCGCCTTTTTGTGCTTTAAAGACAATCTTTTTACCATTTTCATCTAGCTGGCGCAATTGCTGCATATAGCCTTCTTTCTTTTTTTCAGCCAAAATAACATCTGCCCTAACCTGTACCAGTAAATTCTGGGCAGATTCCAAGTCTTTTTTGCCTTCATAGGCTTGAATTTTGGCCGTAATGGTATCCACCTGTGCCAAAGAACCAGAAGCAGCGCCCCCGTAGAATGCGCTGGCCGTAGGGTTTGTGTCGGTGTAAGTAGGCGTGTGGGCGTGTGGTGTAGTGCTTTGTGTGCTAACAGGCGTTTTTTGTGGAGCAGCTTGTTGGTTTGCTGCAGGCGTTTCCGTATTGGTATATTTGCCGATATACCAAGCAATAGTTTGCCGCAAACCTTGCGCAAAAGGGGTTTCTGCTTTCCAGCCCATTTCATTGAGCATTTTTGAGGCATCGATGGCATAACGTTTGTCGTGCCCCGGTCTATCTTGAACAAAAGTAATAAACGACTTATAAGATATGCCCGCGAGCGGTTTCATGTCGTCTAACAAATTGCAGATAGTACTCACAATTTCAAGGTTATTCACCTCGTTGTCAGAGCCAATATTGTACGTTTCACCGATGCGCCCTGTATGAAAAACATCATCTATCCCCTTGCAATGGTCTAAAACGTAAAGCCAGTCGCGCACATTTTTGCCATCACCATAGATAGGAATGCTCTGCTGGTTGATGGCCTTGCGAATGACGACTGGTATCAATTTTTCGTCGTGCTGCTTAGGGCCATAATTATTTGAGCAATTCGTGATAACTGCATTGAAGCCATAAGTTTTGACGTAGGAGCGCACAATCATATCTGAAGCGGCCTTTGAGGCACTGTAAGGACTATTTGGCGCATAAGGCGTGCGTTCTGTAAAATAACCAGTATCACCAAGTGAACCATAAACTTCATCGGTGGAAACATGATGAAAACGAGCGTTTTCATAACCAGCCTTTATCTTATTGGGGCCTTCCATCCAGTGCTTGCGCGCCGCATCTAGTAGGGTAAAAGTGCCGTTTACATTGGTTTGAATGAAGGCTTCAGGCCCTGAAATAGAATTGTCTACGTGCGATTCTGCCGCAAAATGAACAACGCCGTGTATGTTATATTCTCTGAAAAGATGTTGCACAAGGCCAGCGTTGCAAATATCGCCTTCCACAAATTTATAGCGTGGGTGGCCGTGCAACTCGGAAAGGTTCTGCAAATTACCCGCGTATGTAAGTTTATCAAGATTGATAATGAAATAATCGGGGTATTTTTCAATAAAGTAAGGCAAAAAATTTGAGCCAATAAAGCCCGCGCCGCCAGTTACCAGAATACTTTTCATATCGTTATTAAAGAAAGCAATGTTTTTAAGCTGTAAATATACAAAATTCTAACTAAAAGGCAATTTTAGGATAAGGAATTTTCTGAAATGGCTTTAGGGGTAGCGAGGCCCAAAAAGTTTGCGCAGAAGGCTATGCAAAAAAGGCAACTTCTTTTTCGTACTTTGGCTTAAATTATCCTTGAACCGTTTAAAATCGGAATTCAATGAGCCAGCGTATTGATAGGTATGCCGTTTGGAATGGTGAAAAATTTGGCCTTGCCCATAGCCATAAAAAGCAGTACAGGGCTTGCCTAGTGCGGCAGCAAGCGTAGCACCACCCGAAGTAAGGCAATAAAAAGCCTTGCAAGAAACAATAACGCTGCAATAATCCTCAATGCTGGGAGTTTCTAAAATATCCTGATGAGAGCCAATAGGGAAATTGGTCTGACCACGTACTTTTAATTGATAGTCCACTTTAATTTGGTGTTTTTTAAAGAAAGCCTCCACGCTGCCCGAAGAAACCAATCCTACATTAGACACGTAGTTGGGGTCGTAAATGACTGCATTTTGGAGGTCGTCTCTAATTTTTGGTTTAAAGTATAGCTCAGGCTCATGGAAAAACTGTCCATCATCAATGCCATAGCGCATGAGCAGGGCATCAATAAGATTAATACCCGGCTTCTTTTTAAACTCTTCTAGAATATCTATATAATCAAACAAGCCCTTCTCGTCCGTAAAGCCGTCAATGTATGGATTCATTTCCCATACAAGTCGCTTATAGTCGGGGTGTCGAAATTCGGACTGATTGGATACCCAAACTTCCTGATAAAGACCTGTTTCTTTGGCCAAACGCGCTACGGGCGTGGCAAAAAGATGGTCGCCTAAACCGCCGTACATCACTTGAATGATTAACTTTTTGTTCATTGGGGGCATCAAAGATTGAGTTCTACTCACTGTAACAAGCGCATTCTTAAACCGCAAAGGTAACAAAAAAGGGTCTAAAACGCATTGAATAACGCTTTTTTAGCAGGTTTTCCGCATCAAAATTTAGGATAATAATTTCAAGAGATAGAGGTTGTCTTGGTGGACTTTTTTTCGTTTTCTTTTTATACTTAGTCTTCCCTTAAAAAATATCTAAAGTATTTATTGTCAGTAAATTAAACAAGCGTTTTATCTTTAAAATATCTTAGTTTTTAGCCTATTTTGTTAAATAACTGGTAAAACCTCAAGGGCTTCTTACAGCCTGCACTGCCTCGCATCAGACAAAAGCGAATGGCTCAAAGGTCAGAGGGTGAGATTTTTTGTGCTACTATGTTTGGCAAGAGAGTTTATCAAAGAAAAAGCCATTCGCTGGGTTAGATGAAAAAAGGTTCTTTTTTCATCTAAATTGGCCTTTTGCGAGGCTTGATTTTTTTGCTATGACCTACGGTCGAAACTTTCAGCTCGCGCTTCAGTTCGGCATCAAGGCAAAAAGTAGAGAAGAGAAGTCTATCAAAGGCCGTCAAGGTGTTCCCAAAATAGGTAAACTATCCTCCTTAAATTTAGCTTACATCTATTGAATGTACTTTTTAAGGGACGACTACTCATTTTTTTACGAAAATCTTGGACGACGCTAAAATATGAACTTATAGGCATAGGTAAAATTTAAGCCTAAATATACAAGTATTTTTGATGCGGAAAACCTACTTTTTTAGTGCCCTTCCTTACAAGATTTCCAATAAATGTTTTGAACCAGCACCCCTTTTTTCTGACTGACGAGGCCTTTAACCTTTAACATAAGTTCATGTTTCTGCTTCTCATTTTGCGCATTTTTAAGCCATTCCGCCCAAAAGTGCGGACTGATGTTATACGCTTCTGGCACAAATACTTCTTCGGGCTTTTCATATCCCGTTTGAAAATACAGCGCCCAGCATTGCGGCTGGACAGCAGCATTTGGGCGTGCAAACATTGAAAACTTGAGAAAAGGATAAACGTCCACCTGAAAGATAAAGGGGAGCATGAGCAAGCAGAGCAGAGCAAATGCCCAAATCTTTAGTAAACGTTTAGGATTCCAACTAGAAATCAGCACCTAAATTGAAAAAGAAACCGTCAAATTGTCCAAAATTATTTTTGACATACTCAAAACGCGCTACAAAATTGTAGTAGGTAACAAAGTCTATACCAGCACCATAGCTCATAAGCCATTGGTTACCAAAAGTATTGCGTTCTGCATTCGGCGACGTGTTCTGTACAAAGCCATAATCTGCAAAGACTTTAAAGTAAGCAGCCAGCGGTACTAAATTGAATTGGTCTATGTTCAAGAAGTTGATTTTCTTTTCAGAATTAAATAGTTTAACTTTAACGGTTGTTTTATGAATGGCCAGGTGCTGTCCTTCAATAACAAATTGGTCAAAGCCTCTCATCACAAAGTTATTATAGCCCAAGCCGCGCAACTCGCTATAAGGCTGCTGACGTGGCAAAGACAATTTGCCAAGCAGACTCGTACTCCAGTATAGACGGTCTTTATAAGCCCAAAACTTAGCGAGGTGCGCGGTCAGCACGGCAGAATTGAGGTCGTCGGAGGGTAATATGCCCTGTTTGAGCACTTTAAGTGCTAAATACTCGCCCTTTAGCGGATAAGGAGCGCGGTCGCGATGGTCGTAGGTAAAGTTATACTCAAGCGATAAAAAACGCTGATGTTTGCGCCCGTTCAGGTAGTAGTTTTCATTCAATCGCGCAATGGTATCCGCAATGTTGTTTTCATGGTAGCGCATGGATACGGAGTGCCGCGAATAATACTTACTGCGCTTGGTAAAGCCAATGCCAGCCTGAAAGCGTGAACGCAAGCGGCGGTCGCTGTCCAAAAAGTTCAACTTGTTAGAGTCGGTGGCATAGGCCAAGTTTTTGTTTTCATTGTAGGATACGCCTACGTCCATGCCAATAGTTTGCTTTTTGTTGATGTAAGGCACTTTGTAGTCAAGAGCGACGCGCTTTGTAAAGCCCAACTGAACAGTGAGTATAAGGTCTTCGTTGCGGCCTCTAAAGTTCTTTTGCTGAAAATACATACCATACTCAAGACGGTCTAGGCTAGCGTTGTGTTGCTTAATCCATTCGTTGATATTGCGGTCTGCAAAGTCTATGAGCGGAATTGGAAAGAGATACCACTGCTCACGTACAACAATCACCACATCAATAATGCCTTTTTCAAACTCGTCGGCTACTGCGTCCACCTTTACAAAAAGACCAGTATTGAACACCTTGTTGGCCTCTTGGTCAAGCACTGTTTTGAGCTGCTCTCTGGCAATCTTGTCGCCAGAGGAAATGGCCAATTCGCGCACAATAATACGGTCTTTGGTGCGCTTGTGGCAATCGACAAAAATATTGCGAATAACTAAGGAGTCGCCTACTAGAAGAGGGACTTCTGCCGCTTTGGGTATGTTTTTATGATTCGTTTTGCCAGAAGTGCTCTGAGAAAAAGCACTCAAAGACGTAAACTGCAAAACAAAAGCGAGGCATACTAAAAGCAAACGTGTGTGAATCATTACTTTTGGCTTGATAAACTGTTGGTTGGTTATTTTTTTAGTGGGTACACACGTCTGAGCGCTATGGCTTCTAAACTTTTAGTGCTGCAAAAATAAGGCAGTAAATTTAAAGCAAAAAAGATTTTAACCTTTTTAACTATTTTGTAGGTTAATTTATTGTCAAAAGAGAGTGTAGCATCAATAAAAGCAATGGTACAGACGAATCATTTCTCTTTGATTTCATTTTTTAGTACTTTTGCGCCACTCTGAACTATTTGTGAGAATGCAAACGCACTGTATCTTTTATGCGCAAAAAAAATATATTCAAACTCGTTTATCCTCTGTTTTTGCTCGCTCATCTTGTTCTTTGGCAGCAAACATTGGCACAGGAAATTCCGCTCGGCACTTGGCGTACACACCTCACATACGGCAAGGCGAATAGCGTGGCTTTTACGCCGAATCGTATATACTGTGCTACGGGCGGCGGGTTATGCTTTTTTGACAAGATGGACAATAGCATAGGCGTTTTTACTAAAATAGATGGCCTTTCTGATACCGACATTACCAGCATTGGCTACGAAGCAAGTACCAAAACCCTTGTTATAGCCTACGCCAGTGGCAACATTGATTTACTGGACGAGCAAGAGCGCATCAAAAATATTCGCACTGTGCTTTCGGAGCCTTTTTTGGCTTCCAGGCGCATTAATGCGCTTAGCTTTATAGGAAAGCAAGCATTTTTGGCTACAGACTTTGGCGTGGTTGTCCTGAACCTCGAGCGGCAACTGGTAGAGGATATTTATAAAAACCTGAGCGAAAGTGGTTCAGAAATAGCCATATTAGGTTTGGCTGCCACCAGTACACGGCTCTATGCTGCTACGCCAAAAGGCTTGCGCCACGTGGCACTTACAGCTATCAAAAATGACTTCCGAAATTGGCAGACAGTGCCCAGCACGAGTGCCAAGCGTGTAGAATGTGTTGCTGTATTGGGCAGTGCTATTTACTTTGCGCAAAACGACAACAATCTCTATTTGCTCAACGACCCCTCCGCAAGCCCTGAATCCATTAATGTAGATGCTCGTCTGGTGAATATGACAGCAGCATCTACAAAACTGATACTGACCAGCCCTTCGTGGGTAGGTGTTTTTGATGCAAGTAGTCGTTCGCTGACCCGCTTTAGCGAAAGCCCCATCTCTAGGCCCGCGCAAGCTGTTCTGGACGGCACAACGCTCTGGCTAGCAGACCAAAACAACGGTTTTTTGAGCAATCGTGAAGGCAATTTTAAGGTTTATACGCCTAGCGGCCCTTTCAGCGCCGCATCTTTTAGGCTTTACAACTTTGGCAATAAAATATTAGCGCTATCTGGCGGCATCAATAACCTTGCTGAACCTAGCCTTATCAATGCTGGTTTTTATAGCTTTGAACAAAATAAATGGCAAAACTTTAATGCCAGCGGCCAGCCTCCCATTATACGAACACCCCAAAGTCGTGACTTAAATCAGGCTGCATTTATGCCTGATGAAAACAAAGTTTATATGGCTTCGTTTGGTGAGGGGCTTCTTGTTTGGAACATTGCAGACAATTCATTTGAGCGTTTAGATAGTACAACGATGCTTTCGGGCGGACTTCGCTTTTCTACGAACAGAATTTCTGGCGTTTGTAAAGACCCGCAAGGAAATCTTTGGGTGGCTTGCTATGGCGCAAAAAGCGGCCAAAATACTTATTTCAAGCGCGATGCAGGTGGAACTTGGCGCGGGGTAAGTTTTGGCGGCCTGGGGGCTGCTTACCCTCTCGAGCTTTGTGCGGACAGCAGAGGCCAAATTTGGGTGCGCTTGAGCCACTTCTGGGGCGGCGGCCTGCTCGTTATAAGCAACGACCTTTCCAAAACAAGACTGCTGCTTGAAGGAAGTGAAAACGGTGAGCTTATCAGCGACCAAGTGAACTGCCTTCACTTAGACCGTGATGGCAATATGCTCATCGGAACAGAGTTCGGTCTTAATATATTTTATGAATTTTCGGACGTTTGGTCTTCTAGCAGCAAGGCAGAGCTTGTATTTTACGAAAACAGAGCGCTCTATCGTGAAGAGCGTATCTCTGCCATAACTACCGACGGAGGCAACAGGCGCTGGATAGCCTCTTCGGACGGCTTAGCTCTCTTTAGTGCGGACTTTATTCAAAAACTAGCAGATTTCAATACTCAAAACAGCCCTTTGCTTTCCAAAAGCATCAATGGTTTGACCATAGAAGGACGTAGCGGTGAACTCTTTGTGGCCACTTCGCAGGGCATGGTGTCTTACCGCGGCACTGGCACAGATGCAACCAGCACACATAGCAGCCTTGTTAAAGTTTTTCCTAACCCCGTAATGCCTGATTTTAAAGGGCTTATCGCAATAGAAGGCTTGGCGCAAAACGCTCTTTTTAAAGTTACAGACATCAACGGCCGGCTGGTCTTTCAGGGTTTAGCGGCTGGCGGAACCGCTACATGGAACGCTCTTGATTATGGCGGAAAACGTGTTTCAAACGGCATTTATCTGGTTTTTTGTACCAATGCCGATGGCTCAGATATTATTGTAACCAAAATTGCAGTTGTTGAATAACTCTATCGTAGAGATTTACTAAGTTTTTAAACAAAAAGTTTGTATAAAGCGTTTCATAAAACGACCTTTGTGGTTCTAAAACAATTTGATATGACCATACGTTCTACTTATATTCTCTTATTGTTTTGCTCTCTTAGCGCCTTTTTAGGCTTTGCTTGTAGCGAGCAGACGGGTATTAATGCGCTTTCGCAGGCCGAAAGAGATGATAAAATTCTTCAAGACTATTTTAGACGGAATAGTATAAGCCCCATCAAGACGGCATCTGGTCTTTATTACACCGTTATCAATGAGGGCGATGTTAAGTTTAAACCCTCAAAAGGAGACTCTGTTGTGGTACACTATACAGGCAGTTTGCTAGATGGATACCGCTTCGATAGTTCGCGCTTTCGCGACGAGCCATTTAGTTTTCGTCAGGGCAAGGGGCTTGTTATTTCGGGTTGGGAAGAAGCCGTTTTGCTACTTGCCAAGGGTGGCCGTGCCAATTTTTACATTCCGTCTGAAAGAGCATACGGACGTGTTGGCGTTTCAGGAACTATTCCTGGCAACGCAATTCTGGTTTTTGATATTGAAATGATTAAGTTTTTTAAATAAAATTATGCAGAAAACACTTTATCTGGTGATTCTATTGGCGCAATTTTTATGTTTAGGTTGCGCAAGAGTGCAGCAGCAGGCTGCTGACGACACTATGGAAGATGGTATTCAAAGCGAAAGTTCGGAGCAAAACTCCGACTGCGCTAATTGTGGAATGCCCTCTTTAGAATTTCCTAAGTGGGTTTCGCGCGCTGATGAGCACTATTTTTGTTCGCCGCGTTGTCTTTTTTTGAAAATACAAAAAGAACCGGAAATCAAGTCTGCTAAAAGCTTAACCGTAATGGATTATTATGAGGCAAAGGTTATTGCTGCATCTAATGCCTTCTTTGTTATTGGGAGCGACATAACGGGGCCTATGGGGCACGACTTCGTTCCTTTTACTGACGAGGCCGCCGCCAAAGACTTTTTGAAAGAACATAAAGGTATAAAAATTTTGCGCATGGCTAACATTAACGAAACGGTCATCAAAGAAGTTATGGATTTGTAAAAAGGGCCTTTGTTATAAATTCAGAAAAGTAAACCTTTCGTATCTGCAATTTTAGCCATTTCGGGGCGTTAATCCTAACAACACAAGCGCTAAACTTGAAACAATGAGGTGTTTTTTTTTACTACTTTTTATCTTTTTGCACAGCTCAGTAACAGCTCAGTATAAGAGCATTTACCATTGTTTAGAAAAAAAAAAGTACGAATCAGCAATTCTAAAAATAGATAAATATGCAGCATCAAATGGCCATGATGCTGGTACATGGTGCTTGCGTGGGCTTGCTTTCTGCGACTCCGTTACTCCACAGTACGATTTAGAGCTAGCTTATACTGCATTCGCTAATGCTCAAAAAGATTTCACTAAACTAACGGATAAAAAAAGAAAAGCGCTTTTTAAAATAAAAATTGACTCAAATTTTATTTTAAATAAGGTTATAGAAACAGACTATTCATTATATAAGAAAAATACCATACAAAATAATTTATTGTTAGTTAATAATTTCATTAAAGACTATCCCAATAATACTTATTATTCAAATGCTCTTTATTTAAGAGATAGTTTAGCTTTGTTAGATATTTACAATAAAAAAAGAGCAATTCATTTTAAAGAATACTTAGATAGCTATCCTTTATCAAGATTTACAAAACAAGTGCGACTAGAGTATGAAAACTTACTCTATGAAGAAAAATTAAAAGAAGGTTCGCTAGATGGGCTTGTAAAGTACCTTAACGAAAACCCTAATACGAGCAAGAAAAGTCTTATAGAAAAACGTATTTATGGCTTAGCTACGCCATTTCTTAAAAGCGCTTATTATGAAAAATTTATTCAGCATTATCCTGATAATGAGTATGTAACAGAGGCGCGTTCCTGCTTGTATTGGTTAAGAGAAGCAGAGTTTAGCCCCTATAATGAGCAGGCGGAAGTGTGGTGGCCTTATATTAAAGACGGCAAAATAGGCTTTATGGACGGACAGGGCAAAAGGATGTTAGAGCCTGTTTTTGAAGATGTCCCACAAAGCTACTTCTGCGAAGGAGCAACAGACAAAACGCTTATCATTAAATCGGCTGAAAAATACGGACTTTTTAGCCGTACAAAAAAGAGTTTGATTCCCACTATCTATGATAGCATAATCTTTTTGAATCCAGGTTTTGTAGGTTTGCAGAATAGTCAAAAAAGATGGGCTATTGCTCTTAAAAATGGCATTTTAACCTCTGGCTTTGATTATGACTCACTTCATAGTTTTTCGCGGTATGCGGTCATAGGGCGTAAAAATATACTAAATGATAAGAGTTTAGGTGTTTTTTCTATGCAGGGAGTATCGCTCTGCTGGTGCGACTCCGTCATAAGAGTGGGCACAGAATTGATGCTCTGCATGAAAGAAAAGTTGAATAGGGAGATAAACTTGGCAGTTCTTTTTGAGAAGGACTACGATGTCGAAGCGGCTGCACGAGTCCTCAGGAAAGACTATGACTTAGTGCAGTATTGGCCAAATGGTTATTTGTTCAAGCGGCCATTTAGGAATGATTATACTTTTTATGAACGCCAAACGCGCGAATGGCAAAACTGGCAAAACACTGAAATAGAGTTTTTTAACCAGCTTATTCTCGCTAAGAATACAGAGGGCTACAAACTCTACAATTTCGCAGATAAACTGATAGAAAGTCCCTTATTTGAAGACGTGCGTCTAAAAGATA
The DNA here is from genome assembly GCA_013299045.1 of Cytophagales bacterium. GTDB lineage: Bacteria > Bacteroidota > Bacteroidia > Cytophagales > Bernardetiaceae > RDZD01. Next base: position 67,945 of record JAAFJX010000011.1, read on the forward strand.
GCCTTGTTCTAGCCAAATATAATAAGAAATGGCATCTTTTTGACCGAGCTAATTTCAAACAGTTATTGACTGATAGTTATGATTCACTCACTGTTATAGCGGGTTGTGCGCTGGGCTTCCGAAAAGGCGTAGCTTGCCTTTACTACTCACCCACGGATTCTGTGCTTATCCCCAACGCCAAAAGTCTGCAAATAGGTATTTGTTCAGGCGGGGTTTATACTCTGAAAAAGAACAAAAGTAACGTATTTGAGTTTTATATGAATAAAAAATTAGTCTTTACGAGGTCTGACATAACTGATTTATTTGTGGCGGGCGAGAATTATCTGGTGGCTAAAAAGGGTAAAAAACGCGCCTTATTTGACCTAAATGGACGCACAATTTTGCCTTTTATATATGACGGTATTTTAAATATTGAGGGACAACCCCACACTTTTGTGTTGCTATCTGCCCAAAAGTATGGCCTCTATAAAGAGAACGAAAAATTAATGATAAAGCCTTTGTATGAACGTTGCCCAACGATGCTCAATGCTACGCATTTCAAGGTTGTATCAAAAGGGAAATCATTTATAATCAATAAATTTAATACTAAAATCATAGAAACCCCATTTGCCAATGTTGTTACTTGGAACGATTCTACAGTGCTTGTTCAGGAGCTGGGCGGCACTGCAAGCTGGAGGTTTCTGAACTTGCAAAGTTTAGTGCTCAGCAATGATATTTTTGACTCATTTTCTATTGTTTATAATTCAGATAATGAGTTGGTTATAAAGACTCACAGTGGCAAAGACTTTGGACTTATCAGCAATGTACGCGGAAGGCTTATGCCCGAAGAATATTCTGAAATACGTCTTTTGAGCACAAAAGGAAGCAAAAATGTTCTTTACTTAGCCGAAAAATTTATTGAACAAGCACAAATGTATGTTTTTGTTATGCTAAACCGTTTAGGGCAGAAGTGTCTGCAAAGCAATGCTGAAAGTGCTTTCTATGAAAAATTTGTGTGTGTTCAAGAATAGATTATGGTACTTTTAACTGGTTGTACAAGCGCCATTGGTCGTTTTTTGTTGCACGCTCTCACCGATAAAGGTTATCATGTGCTTGGCGTAGGCCGTCATATTGCAAAGTTACAAATTTTGCGTAACCTTGGCTTTTCTTGCCTCAATTTAGACCTTACGGAAGCTAAAAACTACCAAAAATTACCCCCTTGCCAATACATTATTCATGCTGCAGCACTTTCTGCTCCCTGGGGCGCTTATAGCGAGTTTTATAGGCAAAATGTATTGTCCACGCAAAATCTGGCTACTTGGGCAGAGGCAAACAGTGTTTCAAAAATTATCTATATCTCTTCGGCCAGTGTTTATGCCCGTAACGCTGATGCAGAAATGCTAAAAGAACATGAATTGCCGACTCAATTTGTCAATTATTATGCACAGACAAAGTATTTAGCCGAACAGATTCTTGGCAAACAAGACATCGAAACCGTTATTCTGCGCCCCAGAGCGCTCATTGGTGCAGGCGATGCGGTGCTTATGCCACGTATATTGAGAGCCTACCACAGCAATAAATTGCGTCGTGTATCGGGTTATTCGCCTCTCACGGACGTAACCAGCTTAGAAAATCTCGCTCATGCCGTTTGGCTTGCTCTCCATGATGCGCCAGCGACACAGCATCGCATTTTTAACGTACATAATGGCGAAACCATTGCGCTTTGGGTACTCATCAACAATGTCTTGGAAGCACTAAAATTACAACCAGTAAGCAAAACAGTTCCCTTTGGCGTGCTTTATGGCTTGGGTACTGCTTCCGAGTGGTGGTATAAACTCAGAAAGAGTCAAAAAGAACCTGCTATTACCCGTTACGGGGCTATTACGCTTACGCGAAGTCTTACGCTGGATATTGATGCCATTCGGGAAGCACTTCATTATAAGCCCTTGGTAAGCACACAATACTCCGTGGAACAGTTTGTAAGCTGGCAATGCAGGCAGATGGCCAATGATACCCGTTTTTTTGCACCATAGAAGCCAATTCGTGTAGCACTGGGTCGTATGCAACTTTTGAACAACGCCTTCGTTACATAGAAAGCGCTTGTGCGCTACATAAAAAGTCATTCTGATAACAATGTTCCAATCGTTACATTCCAAATATGGTAAATCTAAAGACCAAACAAATAGCCTTTCTTTTGTGCCTTTTTTTTATTTTTTGCAGTTACATTGTTTATGCTCAAAAGCGCGCTGTGCCTACCGAAATGGGCTTTAATGTGGGAGGTTGCTTCTATACGGGAGACGTAGGCCGGCTCACTCTCACCGACGTTAGGCCCAATGCAGATGTATTCTTCCGAATCAATCCCAGCCCTGCGGTCAGTTTACGAATGGGGGCCTTGATAGGACGTTTTAGAGGCGACGATACCCAGTCCAAAGACCTTTATCAACAAAAACGCGGCGCACAGTTTAGGACAACAACCTATGAGCTTAGCGCCCGTGCAGAATATAATTTTCGTGATTACCGCAGTCCGCGAGAATGGCAACGCAACTGTCCATATCTCTTTGCTGGTATTGGCGGTGCGCTTCTGCGTGTGGACAATCCATTCACACCCACAGAATATATGCCTGTCTTGCTTGTGCCTTTTGGGCTTGGTTTTAAATATACATTGAGTTATAACTGGAATTTGGGTTTAGAATTTGGCACACGCCTCACCTTCTCCGACAAGATAGACGCACTTATAGATAATCCCGACAATGGCAAATTTGGGCGGGCCAACCCTTTTGATAAAGACAAGTATTATACGTTTAGTATTGGTTTGGCTTATACTTTTGAGTGGCTCAACTGCCCCATCAAGTTTACGCGCTAGTACGCGGCATCAGGTATGGATTCTAAATTTCTTAATAAAAAATTCAACCCAATGCCTCAAAGGCTCATTTTGAGGTTAAAAGTTCATTTTATTGTCATTCTGACTCAATAGCCAAACAACATAGCAAGACTACCTTTGCAACGAATTTTAAACAGCCTTGCTATGCGCTTTTCTTTAAAAATTACGCTGCTAAGTTTCTGTATCGTTTTGCTTTCTTTCGGCGCACTTTTCTGGACTGCCAACCGTGAATTTTCGGACACCATCGAGCAGCAACTAGCCAAGCAACTAGAGCAAAAGGCTCGTTTTGCTTTTAGTGGTATTGATAAGTTCATTTATGAGCGTTTCTCTGACGCACTCAGCATTGCCTCCGAAGATGTTTTTATATCCAAAAACAGCACAAATGCACAAATTGGGCGGCGTTTAGAACAACTCAAAAGCATATATCCCCATTATTTGAGCATGAGTTTTTTTGACACCAATCGCGTGCGTATTGCCGATACAGGCCAACGCCAAATTGGCACGCAACACACGCTGACAGGCTACTGGGTGGACATCTACAAATCTGATTTTGCCATTGATATTTCTTATTCGGAATCCATGCAATTGTTCTTGATGCACTTTGCCTTTATGATACGCGACGAAGATGGCCGCAAGAGAGGTGTGTTTGTGTCGCGTTTGCACCTCGACAAGCTCTATGAAGCCTTTGTCGAAACATTAACAGACCGCGAAGTTGCTAAGCACACCAAAGTAGATTTACTAGATGAAAATCAACTGATATTATACTCCACTGCACCCAACAAACGAGTTTTGAGCGAGCGCAATGGCTTGAAATTTGAACCCAACAGCAAAAAAATTTGTGCGAGTTGGCGCGATACCCAATTTTTGAACTTTTGTGTGCAACAAAAGGGCTATAAGTCGTATGGTGGCAACAGATGGAGTCTAGTCCTTTCCGTACCGCAAGACGTGGCCTTTGCAGATGCCCGTGATATGCAAAGACGGCTTGTTTACACGCTTCTGCCTATCGTTCTACTCGTCTTGGTAGCAGCCTATGTGGCTTCCAAATTCATAGCCAGACCCATCAAACGACTCACTGAAGCCGCCACTGAACTGGGCGATGGCAAAGACTTTAACAGACCAATTCGTGTAAGCTCCAATGACGAGATAGGAAAACTAGCCTCTGCCTTCAACCGAATGGCCATACGCTTGCAGCTAAAAATGAAAGAACAGGGTGAGTCCAATGAACAGTTATCTATTCTTAACGAGCAGATGCTCAAACAAATTACTGACATCAGACAAAAGAACAAGCAAATAGAGGCTCAAAATTTGGCCATTGCCACACAACAAGACCAGCTCCAAAAAGCCTATGATGCCATAGCAGACATAAACGCACACCTTACAGAGAGTATTCGTTACGCCCAGCGTATACAAAGGTCTATGCTTCCCGAATGGCAGGTTATTCAAGAAATCTTTCAAGAGACTCTTCTCTTTTATGAACCTAAAGACGTTGTAGGTGGAGATTTCTACTGGTTTGAGCCTATTCAGATAGACAAAACACCTCATTTCTTTCTGGCTGTTGCAGACTGCACAGGGCATGGTGTGCCGGGTGGCTTTATGTCTATGCTAGGAAGCGATTTGCTAAACAGCATCATTCCTATTGAAAAATGTTATAAACCGCGCCAAATTTTGCAGAAAATGAACGATGGCATTAAAAAGAGTTTACACCAAAGCAGTAGCACCACCAATAGCCAAGACGGTATGGAAATTGCTCTTTGTTGCATAGACCTCGATACGCTCAAAATGCAGTACGCAGGCGCAAGAAGACCTCTCTATTTATTCAGAAAGGGAGATTTGCACATCTTTGATGCTTCAAAGGTTACGATTGGCGGTGTAGAAAGAAATTTTAAGAATTTGGCCACAGGCGAGTCTCCCATTGAAAGTCAGCAAATCAATCTCAAGGTAGGCGATGTGGTGTATCTTTTCACCGATGGCTTCAAAGACCAGTTTGGCGGCGAACATAATAAAAAATATTCTACCAAACGTTTCAGAGATTTTTTGGAGAGTATTCACCAAAAAGACCTCAAACTGCAACAAGAACTTATGGCAGAGGAGTTTGCAGCATGGAAAGGTAACAACAAGCAAACCGATGATGTATTGGTTTTAGCTTTCAAAGTTTAAAACTTGCCTCTCAGTTTTGATGCGCAGCAAACCCATACATTAAAACTTTGTGAATGATTCAATGAGCATTATCTAGTCGTCCCTCATAATACACCTAAAGTCTTTATTATCAGTATATTAAATAAATATCTTAAAGATGAAATGTTTGTTTAATTTACTGATAATAAATATCTTAGTGTATTCTGAGGGACAACTAATTATTTTTTTTTGGATATAGCCTTTTGGATTGCAAACAAATATTCTTGGACCGAAATTCTAAAGGATTAGCAGACCAAAAAGAAAAATAAAAAAAATATTGGAGAGTGAGCAACTTTTCCTTGGTAACAAACATCTTTTAGTCAGACAAAGCAACAAAAACAAAACGGCAAAGTCTAAGACAAATTCTTAAAATTGAACAGTCATACTTCAAACACAACCCCCCCAAAATTTCTATGAAAACCTCAGTAAAAGCCATAGCGCTCTCCGTCTTTATGCTGGTTGCCTTTTTAGGCATCAACGTCCATGCAATGGCGCAGCAATTCGTAAACTCAGGTAAAATTTGGTACGACGAAGGACACCTCTACGTTAATATTATTGACAAAGGCGTTTTAATAGTAGAAAATTACGACCCGCGCAATCCCAAAAAAATTGGTTTTATTGAAATTCCGGGCAACGTTGATTTAGCCGTTTCAGGAACTACACTCTACGCTAATAGTTTTAATGATTTGGTAACAATAGATGTAACAGACTTTCAGAACGTCAAAGAAACGAGCCGCATCAATGGCGTGTTTTCTCAGATTCCGCGCAATGGTCTGAATGGCAGTAGTGTAGCGTGGCGTACAGGCAGCCAAATGGAAAATGCTCTGAGTGCTATTCTGAATGGCTTTACTGGCAATCGTTTGAACTTGGGCAACCTCGGCACAAATGGTGGTGGCCTGATGGGAAATGGTATTTTGGGCAACGGCATAGCTGGCAATGGCATGGTAGCGATGAATCAGCCAAACCAAGCGGGCAACAGTAATAGCAAAGGCGGCTCTATGGCTTGCTTCACTATTAATGGGAAGTATCTTTACGCTATTGACAGCAAAAGCCTTTATACTTTTGACTTGAGCAAACCACATGAACCGCAACGGATAGGAAGCCAGGTAAATGTTAATTTTGATATTGAAACCATCTTCCCGACCCAAGATAAATTATTTATTGGCTCACAGTCTGGTATGTACATTTATAGCATTGCAAACCCAGAAACACCTACCCGCTTAGGGCACTACGAGCATACACGCAGCTGTGACCCAGTGGTGGTAGAAGGCAATTATGCTTATGTAACGCTTCGTAATGGAACTGATTGTCAAGGCGATGTTAATCAATTAGATGTTATTGACATCAGTAAGCCAGAGCGCCCACGCAAGGTGGTTACACATACACTTACCAATCCGCATGGCTTAGGTATAGACAACAGCACCTTGTTTATTTGCGATGGCAGAGATGGCCTCAAAATATTTGATGCAAAAGACCCTTACACTATTAAGCGCAATCAAATTGGTCATTTTCAGAATATTACCTCTTATGATGTCATTCCGGTAGGTCAAAAGAAAACCTTGATTATGGTAGGCAGCAACCAAATATTTCAATACGATTACAGCAATCCGAGCAACGTCCAACTGCTTAGCACGCTTAATGTAGGCACTATCAACTAAAACATAGCTTGAGTAGCAGAAGAATCCATCGTAAATGGTATAGCCGTTTCGATGGATTCTTTTTATCATCAAAAAACTATCTCATTACAATTTTATTGCTAGCAAATGGCTTTTGAGCATTAGCTGTGTACTCTATCCTTCCACTCATAAGTATTTTTATTGGCTAGAATACCAAAAAAAATAGTGTAGAAACTGTAGGCCAGCCAAACCATAGGCAGGTAGTACCACAGACGTTTTTGTCCAAAAAACGATAGCACATTGCCAACAAAGGCATTATCCAAAAGCAGTTGAAAAAGTAAAGCCGATGCAATGCAATAGATATTCTCATCTTGAAAAAGCAAAATCAATAGGCCTATTCTGCTCAAATGAACCAAAAAAATAAAAACAGCAAGGCTCATCGTGGTCAAATCATTGCCAAGTCGCCATTTGCTAGCCCATCGCAAACGCTGCTGCACAAATTCTGACCAACTGCCCGGTGGTTTCGTATAGGCCAAAGCAGCCCTGTCTTTCAAGAATAAAATTTGCGAATTAGGTAATTTCTTGATTTTGCGCAGTAAAAATTCATCATCGCCCGAGGCAACGTGCGCATTGCCTTCGTAGCCATTCACAGCAACAAAGGTAGATTTCAGAAACGCTAGGTTTGCTCCATTGCAAATAAAAGGCACTTTTAAAAACATAGCCGCTGCTCCTGTTCCTATCAGAGACGCAAACTCAACGGCCAACAATTTAGAGAGTAAAGTATCATTAGTTATAAAACAAACAGGCGCGCTTACTAAATCCGGCGGTCTGATACTTTTTGCTAAAAATGGTTTAGACATCGTACAAAGCCATGTTTTAGGCAATATACAGTCGCCGTCGGTAGTCAAAATTATCTCGCCGCGTGCTTCTTGAATACCCAAAGAAAGTGCTGCTTTTTTGCCTTGTAAGCCTAATCGTTGCTTAAAAACGCGCAAAGAAATAGGCGGCTTGGATTGTTGCTGCAAAAGCGCCCAGGTGCTGTCCACCGAATGGTCATCAACAACAACAAGTTCCCAGTTATTGTTTTCAAAATTCTGAACAAAAAGAGATTCTAAAAGGCGTAAAATATTTTTCTCTTCGTTTCGGACAGCTACCACCACTGAAACAAACGGAAGAGCCGTCTTTGTGGATTCGGCTTGATAAAAATCTGCCTTAGGAATCCGCGACCATGCTGCCAATAAGCACAAAATGCCCAAGCAATATAAACCCATCAAAATACAGACAGGCCACAAAAGATATGTAAGCATTCAGCTTCTAGTTAATTTGAACCAGGCTACCTTTTATAACTGTTTGCCCACCCGAGGAGAACTCGGCCTGTGCATTGCCCGCTATCTTCACTTGCGCTTGTGCTTCTGCCTCAATTTTCACAGATTTGGCTTTAAAGGCCGTTTTCGCATCTATCTCCATATTTAGGCAAGACATTTTGATATCGCCTTTTGGTGCTTTTATCTCAATATCCTTTGCACTTTCAATCACTATGCCGCTGGCGTTCATTTCAATTTTGTTCTTGTTCTTATCTACTATCGTAATGCCTTTTGCGTCATCCATGGTAATAATATTTCCCTCAGGTGTTGAAATTTCAATAATTTTATCGGCATCTTTGAAGAGCAGTTTAAGTTTTTCAACAGTACTGATGCCTTTTATAGGGTTTTTGTCTTCGGGTGGAATAGGAGGCGTATGCTTAGAGCCATAAATGCTGCCAAGAATCACTGCATAGCGTGGGTCTTCGTTCAAAAAACCCACAATAACTTCATCATCAATTTCAGGGAAAAAGCCAATTCCTGCATTGTTGGAGGCATAAAAATTAGCAAAACGCGCCCATACGTAAGCGGTATCGCCGAGCAGCGGCAGCATAACCTTAATCTTGTAAGTACTGTCTGCATCTTCGTGTATATTGGCCACTATACCTGAATGCAAACCCTTAAGCGCTGGCATCAGAGCGGCTGCATCAGCTGGCTGCACCAGAGGAGTCTCCTCTGCAAACCATTCAAAATCAAGACCTAAATGTGCTTCAGTAACCCAAGTGCCGTCTTCTATTCGTTGTGTAACAGCACCTACGAGGCACTTACCATTGATGCGGTCGCCTAGCCCAGCTAGCTCTATCATAGTGCCCGGATTGACATCGGCATTGCCAGGAAACTTCACACGGCCTTTAACTTTTGACAACTCGGCTTTCATCAATTTCCCTGATGCCCAGTTGCTTAGCTCAGATTGCGTAAGCCCAGCCGACGTTCTCAACTCAAACTGCGAAAGCCCTAATACAGCGGCCAAAGTGCTACTTGTAATATTTCCGGGAGTCGTTGGGCTAGTACTACTGGAATCCCCGCTCAGGTTCTTTTGAGTGGCCGTATCCCAAGAAAAAGCCTTGGCTTTCTTGATTTGTGTACGCGCATCAAGCTCTATGTGCATATCTAAAATCGTACTGCCAAACTCTACTTTGCAGATAGCGCCTACAGAGGTTTTGGGTGCCTCAACGCTTACCTTGTCGGCATCGGCGACAACAATGAAGCCATTGGCCTCCGCGCGCATTATGAGTAAGTCCCAGTCCGATATTTGATGCTGAATAAAAAAGGGGTGCTTGATGCTCAGTGCGCCTACCGTGGCACTCAAACCTGCATTCCCAATGAGTGCTTTTAAAATATCAGCGTCCGTTTTTTTCTCATAAAAGGCGTTTTTTCTACCCAAAGTCATTTTTAATGCTTTCCCTTTGCATTCAATAGAAATAGCGGCTTTCTTTTTGTACACACGCACACCATGCTTAATTATCAAGCCTTTGAAAACAGTTTTTTCTGTAGAATGGTAGCCCGCTTTAATCTCAACGACAGCGCCTGGTTTGAAGGTCGGCTTGTTACTCAAAGGGAAAGAGCCTTCTTCAGGGCCAGCATCTGCAATAATAAAACGTGCGCTAGGAATTTTACAAACACCTTTAGAAATCTCAATAGAAAAGATTTCCATACCGCTTTCTACGGCAGAACCATCTACTGAAATCGTAAAGGTTACTAAACCAATATCGGAAGTTACAGGTGAACTGGGCATACTGCGAGAGAGCAACGTTTGGGTAAAATTTGATGCGCAAAATAAAGATTTTTTTTGAAAACAAGTCAGCGTATAGATGAATTCTAACCCGTTTTGCGCAAAAAAATCAATATACAACAGGCAAAGCCACTTCGGAAGTGGTATTGCATTTAAAAAATTAGGGGGTTGGAGTTATAAAAGGGCAAGATAACGACCACTTCTACCACTACTTGTTATAAAGTGCAGAAAGCTCCCTGTCTATCATGTTCAGACGGCTGATGAGAGCAGGGTCATCAGGGGTATCGCTGGTCAGAGAAGTCCGCTTTATCCCACGCAGATACAATTTAGTTTCAATCAAGCGCTCGGTAAGAACTTCACCTTGTGCGTATTTACTCAAAATGCCGTCAATCATTGTTTTTGCAGTACCCTTCATGTTTTTGGTTGCTTAGTTTCTGTAGTGTTGATTTCACGCCACAAAGGTAATAATAAATTGAGTCATGCAAAAGAAAGCAGTGTTTTTTTAAAGTACAGTAGCACAGAGGGGCAACAAAAAAGAGGCTGCTCTTTATTAGAACAACCTCTTTTTCGGTATTTTTTATTCTGCTCTATTTTAGAAGATATAGCGAATGCCTAATTGAGCCTGCCAGCGTGAGCTAGTAGTGCCGCTATCATCAATTGCCCAAGGGTCAGTTACTGGCTTCTTGAAAGAGAAAACAGGAATACTCTTGCTGCTGTTAGGGTCCATGCCCACAAAGTCTAGTATTTCCACTTGGCCGTCCTGTGCAAAGTAACGACGACCCCAATCTTTGTTCAGCATATTTGTAAAGTTAAATACGTCGAAGGAAAGTTGAAGTGTATGCTTCTTCTCGTTTACGGTTACATAAAAATCTTGCAATATGCGCAAGTCCAGAATGCTTACGAAAGGCAAACGTGCGCCGTTTCTTTCTGCATAGTCGCCACGGCGGCCTTTCAAGTATTTGTCTTGCTCAATGTAAGCGTTCAACTCATTCCACATGGCATCTGCTTCGGTACTAGAAAGACGGACTACTTTACTCTTATCCACTTTGCCAAAAATGATTTCATCTTTGGATTTAGGCACCCAAATCAAAGAGCGTTCGCGAGAATCTTCGTTAGTAAGGCCGCCATTATCGTTGTAAATATAGCTGAAACGGTCGCCAGATTGGCCTGTGTAGAATAATGAAATGGTAGTAGCAAAATATTTTGCGTAAGCCTTGCGGTAAGACACTGCACCAATTACACGATGACCTAAATCAAAATCAGAAACGCCAACAGGTACATTGTTACGGCCATCAATGCTATTGACACCACGCCACTGCGAAGAGTTTTGTGAAGAAGTACCATCATAAACAGACATCGCATTGCCATAAGTGTAGGCCAGGGTAGCAGCAAAACCATTGTCAAAAGTTTTCTGCAAGGAAGCGGTAAAGTTCAGTGTGTAACCTTCGTCTGTATTAGTTCCCACATAGATGCCTTGGTAGCGGCGGTCTATCAAATCGCCACGATTAAAGAGAGGACGATTATCTGGCAATGAGTCCGCGCCAAGCGTTTTCGCAGATTTTTTAATGTTGTAGTTGTAATACAGCACGTTGTTCATGATTTTTGTAGCAATGATTTCACCTGAAGCGACTAAATCCCAAGGCAATTTGTAATCTACGGCCAAGCTAGCACGGAGCACTTGTGGGAATCTGAAGTTGTTAGAGAACAAGTCCATCTGACCAGATGACCTAACTGCTTTGCTCAAGTCTGGGTCAAAGCGGTTCGTAGCTGGGTCAAACACCAAGTTGGCAGTATCTGCGGCAGTTTTAGCATTGCGCAAGAGTCTTTGTACGCGACCAATAGACAGGCCGTTGTTGGTGTACATACCAGCAGGCCACACGAAAGGCACACGGCTCGTGAAAAGGCCAAGACCGCCACGAATTTGCAGTGTACCATCGCCTTTTACGTCGTAATTAAAACCAACACGTGGCGCAAACATAACCTGAGCAGTAGGCATTTTGCCCGATTTTGCACCAAACATATCGTAACCTGCTGCTTCAATCTTTGCAACAGTGCTGTCATTAAAATACTTGTCCTCTCTAGGCTGAGAGAAGAACATAGGCACGTCAATACGCAAACCAGCAGTCATCTTGAATTTCTCGCTCATTTGCAGTTCATCTTGCACATAGAAACCTAACTGGGCTGCACTAAACTTTGCTGCTGCTTCAGAGCCGTCGCCGGTTACGCCATCAACCAAGGAAAACGAACGGTTAAATTCATTTGCTGGTCGCCCGTTTTGAAAATCTGCTAAGTTACTGAATACATACTCACCAAAGTTTTGGCCGATGAATAAGTTATAAATTTGGTAAAACTCATTGTGCGTACCAAATGTAAGCGTATGCTTGCCTTTGTAAAGGTTAAAGTTATTGGTGAGTGTAAATACACTCTGAGTAAGTTTGTTAGCAGAAGAAAATGCTTCAGAACCAATGCGGATAGAGCCACGGTTACCTTCGTTGATGATGATAGATGGGAAGTCCTTGCCAATTGGGTCGCGGTCATCAGATACGCGCGTAAAGCCCAAAATTAAGTTGTTTGAGGCTTTAGAGCCTAAGTTAGACTTAAATTCAAGCGCGCTAGAGTTGGTGGTAGAAGGGAAAAACTGACCATTGTTGCTAAAGTTCAATACATTGCTGTTTGAAGCCAAAGGCAAAGTGGCCGTACCGCGTGTATAGCTATGGCGGAAAGTCATTTTGTGCTTATCGGAGATGTTGTAGTCAAAGCGAACCAAAAACTTTTGACCGTCAAGGGTTCTTGTATTGTCATTGAACACGCCCGGGTCATAGTTATACTTAGTTTTCAGATTGTTAATCATAGCATCAATATCCGCTCTTTTGGCTCTACCTTTTATAGAATCGCCAGGATTATAAGTATTGAAATCAAAAGGCTGAGGAGTTTCGTCGTGTTGAATTTCAGCATTTACAAAGAAGAAGAGCTTGTTTTTGATGATGGGGCCGCCCAAGCGGAAACCGTAAGTTTGAGAAGAAAAATCTGCCAATTTTGTACGATTAGCGCCTTCCAAATCTGTAGGTGTTTTCCCTGCCAAACTTTGATTACGGAAGAGATAGTAAGCAGAGCCTTGCAGTTTATTAGAACCGCTACGTGTTACAGCATTGATGCCGCCACCAGCGAAACCACCCAGTTTTACATCATAAGGCGCAATAACCACTTGCATTTCTTCAATTGCATCAACGCTAATAGGCGAAATACCAGCCTGACCACCGTTTGTGCCTTGGTCGGAAAGACCAAAAACATCGTTATTAACCGCGCCATCAATAAAAATTGAGTTAAAGCGTTGGTTCATACCAGCAACAGAAAGACCGCCGCGTTCTGTAATTTTAGCCTGTGGAGTCAAGCGTGCAAAGTCATTCAAATCACGGGATATAGTTGGCAAAGACGAGATGCTCTTCTCATCAATAACCAAACTGGCACCAGTTTTAGTACCGTCCATGATTTCACGCTTATAAGTAACTACCACCTCGTCAAGTTCTTCTGATTTTTCAGAAAGATTGAAACTCAGTTTCAGGTTTTGGCCAAGCGCCAAAAATACATCTTTCTTGGTTTGAGTTTCATACCCCGTAAAACTCACTGTAATAGTGTAAGGGCCGCCAACGCTCATGTTTGGAATATAAAAACCGCCATCAGAGCCAGTAGCGACACCAAAACGAGCGCCAGTAGGTTCGTGTACGGCCAGAACTGTTGCACCGGGCAAGGTTTCGCCTTCTTTTTCTAGAACAGCGCCACTGAGTGTAGATGTAGTAGTGCCTTGTGCCCATGCTTTAGGCATAGCCCCCAGCATTGCTAAAAGGAAACTTAAAAGAAAATACAGATTTCTCATGTTTTTCAATGTTATTTTAATGTAGTGAGAGTACAAACAAATAGTGCCGCAAAGGTATATAAAAGATTTTAGAGCAATATTAACAAATGTTTAAATAATATAATTTGCTAAAAATCAATAATTTACATACTATTTTAAAGTTATCTTTACTTTTTGGTTAAACCTGTTTAAATTTTATACGGTAGCAGGTTGGTATGTTTTTAGTACGCATCAAGCAGCAGTCTAAACAAGCACTGTTCTCAATTTTGAGCAGCTATTTAGCCGTCCCTTAAAAACACTTAAGATGTTTATTATTAGTTAATTAAATAAGAATTTCATCTTTAAAATCTCTTAGATTTTAGCCTATTTTGTCAAATGACTGGCAAAATCTCAAGGTTTTTTTTAAGTCCTACCATGCCTCGCACCAGACAAAAGCGAATGGCTCAAAAGTCAGAGGGTGAGATTTTCTGTGCAACTATGTTTTGTGAGAGAATGAATCAAAGAAAAAGCCACCCAAAACCATGAGGCTGTTCCTAAAGCAGATAAATCATATCAATCAATTGATGCGCTTGTTCTTATACCGACTTTTTAAGGGACGACTATTTAGCTTTACAATAGAACTGATGCAATAAGCCCCCAAACATTACAACTCTAAACCCACTACACAGATATCGTCGCGCTGCACAGTGTTTTCCATGAATGCCATCAGATAATTGTCTAATAGCTGCTTTTGTTGGTTCATGCTGCTGTTGGCGCTGTCTTCCAATAGCGCGATGAATTTGGTGCTACCCATGCGTTTTCTGGCAGCATTATTTTGGTCAGTGAAGCCATCAGACGTTAAAAACAACTTATCGCCTTGCTTCAGACGCAGGGTCTGCTCTTGAAAATCTCGTTTGTCGGCTTTTCTGTCATCGCCAATATTGCTTGATATGCCTTTTAGGCGTTGTATTTTGCCATCTTTTGGCAAATAAAAAAGAGAAAGATGCGCCCCCGATAAGCAAGCAGTAGTTTGATTGTTCACGGCTTCAAAAGCCACGAGCATAATATCCATACCGCTGCTATTCTTGGTTACCGCGGAGTCAAGCGTTTTTCTGGCTTCTGTATCAAGGCTTTTAATAATCTGACCAGGATTAAGAATACCTCTTGCTGTGATGCTATCTAGGAGTGTACTGGCCACAATAGTCATAAAAGCACCTCGCACGCCATGCCCCGTACAGTCCCCGACAGCCAAAAATGTTTTGCCACTGATGGTTCGGAGCCAGTAAAAATCGCCCGAAACGATGTGTTGTGGTTTGTAAAGTATAAAAAAGTCTTTGAATGTGTTTTTAAAAATGTCCTGGCTGGGCAAAATGGCTTTCTGAATTAACTCAGCGGAGCGGATACTATCAGTAATGGTTCGCTGGAAGATGTTTAGCTGCTTATTGCTTGCTTCTAAAGCATCGCGCTGCGCCGATAGCTCCTCTTGCGTTTGGTAAAGTTCTTCGTTGGAGGCCATTAACTCGGCATTGGATAGTTGAAGGTCGTTGGTCTTTTCTAAAACGCGCTGTTCTAATATTGTATTTTGTTCTGCTATAAGGCGTGCATTTTCTTTATCTGCATTTTCCTTAGCCTCTTTCAGCTTTTCTTGGTCATAGCGTGTTTTTTGCGCCACCGCGAAAGCCAAAATACAGCATTCAAAGAAATAACCCATACTCAAATATTTAATCGGAAAAATCTCATAGATGCTAAAATGCAACCCTATAATTTCTAAAATACCAAATACCAATAGAATAGAATAAGCTAACAGAGCTAAAAAGCTGCCTGCTCTTTTAATTTTCCAGCCTTGATAAGTCATAGATATAGCATAAAGAAGCGTCGCTACGCCAAACACTTCCGATAGCAAAAATGACAGCGGGAACATATAATAATCCATAAAAAACAGGATAAACACACAAACAGATAAAGAATAAATGATGAAATTATTTTTTATCTCAAGAAGTAATTTGATATAAAGACAAATAAAAATTAGTATTATCTGAAAAAGAACATTAGACAACATATTTGTATGAGGAACTAAAAAATTGTCCATGCCGAGCAAAAGCTTATGAAAGCCTCCATGAATACAAAGATGGGTGGCATAAGCCAATACCAAAAGTGCATAGACTGCATGAAGGCTACGCTTTGAAGAAATAGCTATGTAAGCATTGACGCAAAAAGTGAATAGCAAAACACCCAAGACAAGCCCACAGAAAATAGCTGTATTGACAGTTTTTGACTCATAAACGCCCTCTGCTGCAATTTGAGGTTTTAAGGACCTACTGTTATTCAAAATTTTTGCATAAAAAACATTACTGCCTGGAGCAAGCTCCAAATAAAAAGTATTGGAGGCCGCTTTGGGCAACTCTTCCATTTCTTTAATATCTCCATTACTAAGTCGGTAGCAAACAAAACGTTCGGTGTACCAACTATTGATTGCCCAGACCACCTTCTGAGCAAAATTCTCCTTATTATGAATGGTAAAACGCAACCAATAAAACTGTTCCGTAAGCCCCAGATTAATGCTAGCACTTTTGCAAGGAGTAAAGCTATATTGAGCATTAGGGTTAGCTAATTCTTCTATACCAATTCTATTCAAGCTATCTTTCAGCCAATAAGTTACTTCCGATAAACTCCGAACTTGGTCTTGTATGTTTGCATCACAAACAAACTGAGCGCGCAGACTTTGGGCCTGCAACAACAAAAAAAATGATAAGACAATTATTTTACCCACAGAAAAAGTTGAAAATTATAGAGTAGCTGGTGCTGTTTTTGTAACAATTTAAGAGTAAGGTTATCAAAAACTGAACCAATGCCTACTTTTTTCAGACACTGGTTCAGTTTTGTTTTGTTTATACATCAAACTTAATGCCCTGTGCGAGCGGGAGGTCTTTGCTATAATTAAGCGTATTGGTCTGGCGGCGCATATAGGCTTTCCATGAATCTGAGCCAGATTCACGCCCACCACCAGTTTCTTTCTCACCGCCAAAAGCCCCACCTATTTCAGCGCCCGAAGTGCCAATATTGACATTGGCTATGCCACAATCCGAACCTTCTGCCGAGAGGAAAAGCTCCGCCTCTTGCATATTGTTGGTAAAGACAGAAGAAGAAAGTCCTTGTTTAACACCATTCTGCAAGGCTATGGCATTCTTAACTTCGCCTTTGTACTTGATAAGATAAAGAATTGGCGCAAAAGTTTCGTCCTGAACAATCTTGTAATGATTTTCGGCCTCAATGATGGCTGGTTTTACATAAGTACCGCTTTCAAAGCCTTTCCCTTCAAGCACTTGACCGCCGCATATCAGCTTGCCGCCTTCGCTTTTGGCTTGCACAATAGCGTTTGTAAACAAATTCACAGCATCTTTGTCAATTAGTGGGCCTACGAGCGTTTTGGGGTCTAGGGGGTGTCCTATAGGCAAATTTTTATATATTTTTACTAAACGCTCTTTAACAGTGTCATAATGAGATTCGTGAACGAGCAAGCGGCGGGTGGTGGTGCAACGTTGTCCGCACGTGCCTGCAGCACCAAAAACTGTAGCCCGCACAGCCAACTCTACATTGGCGTTCTCGGAGATAATGATGGCATTGTTACCACCAAGCTCGAGCAGTGAGCGCCCCAAACGTGAAGCAACAGTTGCTGCAACTTTTTTGCCCATACGCACCGAGCCTGTGGCGGATACAAGCGGCACGCGCTCATCTTGCGCCATCAGCTCGCCTACACGCGCATCGCCTATAATGAGGCTAAAGAGACCTTCAGGCAGCTTATTTTCTCGCAAGACTTTGGCAATGATGTGCTGGCAGGCAATGGCCGTGAGCGGTGTTTTTTCAGAGGGTTTCCACACACACACATCACCACAAACCGCCGCCAACATGGCGTTCCATGCCCAAACTGCCACCGGGAAATTAAAGGCCGAGATAATTCCAACGACCCCAATCGGATGCCATTGTTCATACATACGATGTTGCGGACGTTCTGAGTGCATCGTTAAACCATACAGCTGGCGCGAAAGCCCTACCGCAAAATCACAGATGTCAATCATTTCTTGAACCTCGCCAAGCCCTTCCTGATAAATCTTGCCCATCTCGAGCGTAACCAGTTTGCCAAGAGGCTCTTTGTATTCGCGTAAACGCTCACCAATTTGCCTAACAACTTCGCCGCGCTTAGGAGCTGGCATTTGTCGCCATTGCAAAAAAGCCTCAGAGGCGCTTTTCATTACCTTTTCATAGCATTTCGCGTTGGCATAGCGCACAGTGGCCAGATGAGAGCCGTCTGCTGGCGAAAAAATAGATTTTAGGTCGCCACCTTCGCTTTTGCCGCCCCAAACTTGCCCCGTACTATAAGCAGGGTTCTGCGTTTTGATACCTAATTTTTGAAGGACACGCGCCACTTCATTTTTTTCTGTTTCTACCACAATTTGTGCCATACGCCTTATGTTTTGTTTGAGATAAAATGTTGAAAGAATACTTCTTTAATACAAGTTTTAAGCTCTTCAGTACGCTTTGCTATAGGCCATTCTAGCAAGTAAAAACCATATAGACAAGTAAAACCGGAGCGCGAAGTTCTGTATTTTTTTAATGATAAGCAAATAGAGCCAGATTTTAAAATGTTTGTATGCACCCAAAAGCATAGCAATTTAGTAAAAGATATTGACTTCCTAAATGTTATGTTAAGATAAATTTACCTTTAGTTATCATTCCTGTTTCCTTTCAGAACAGTTTTTTTTATCCATACAACCAGTTGTCGTCAAAAAAAAATGTATGCAATAATGATAGAGATATTGCTGTTCTGATATTTGAAAACGCTCATTATATGGGTAAACTTCCTGCACCAGCGCCTATTCTGTTCTATCACTTGCAGAGAAAGCTAAGGTCTTACTTGTATTTTTTCTTTTGCAAATAAGAAAAAGCAAGCACTGTGCGTTATAAAGAAAGGCCATTGAATGAGGGTTTAGCGCTTGGATAGTTTACATCAAAAGGTTTTGAGTGCTGCGCTTAGTCAAAATTACGGCACGATTTAAGTTATAAAAAATACTGCTATCGCGCTTTTTGTTGAAGAGGGCACTCCATTTAGCCAAAAGCCGTATAAAGAATACTCAAAACAGCAACCGAATAAGGCACAATGAGTTAATGATTGTGCTAACCCATTGAATTATATTCTAAGCTCTGCAAAAAAATGAATACTCCAATTACTGAACAACAAGCCATTAATTTGATAAACAGCAGGTTGTCAGTCCTTACGAAATCCTTGCTCTGTCTGCTCTTTTTGAGTATAGCTCCGCGTTTTGCGCAAGCGCAATGCCCCACGGACTCCACGAACTTAGTAGCGCTCTATACCGCTACTGGCGGCGCAAGTTGGACTACCACTTGGAACTTATCCACACCATATAACACATGGTTTGGCGTAACGGTAGATGCCAGCCGCTGCGTTACAGCCGTGCGTTTGCCGAGTAATAACCTTACAGGCAACATACCTGCCGCGTTTTGTAATTTAAGTAAACTAGAAATTCTGGATTTGCGCAGCAATGTTTTGAGTGGAACACTTACGGCAAGTTTGGGTAGCCTTACGCAGCTCCGCTACTTGGATTTGAGCCGAAACAACTTTAGTGGCCCCATGCCTGCCAGTGTAGGCAGCCTTGTCCAAATGCGCTCCTTACTCTTGAATAATAACAGATTCAATGGCGCAATGCCTGCCGGCATAGGTGGCATGAATGCGCTTGAGCGTATGGACTTATCCAATAACTTATTCACGGGTGCGGTAAGTGCCGTTTTTACAGGTATAGGCACTTTGAACAAAGTACTTCTCAACAACAATTCTCTATCTGGTCTTATTCCACCCACCATTGGCGGCATGAGCAATTTGGACTCACTTGATTTGAGTTTTAATCAATTGACTGGTGCCGTTCCTACCACTTTTACTGGTTTAAGCAGCATACGCTTTTTGGGCTTGGCGAACAATAAATTAACGTCTATGCCCAAAATGACTACTATTCCTGTTTTGGCAACACTGAAACTTGAAAATAATAAGTTCATGTTTGATGCCATAGAGGCTAATCTGGGCATTGCGCGATTTTCTTATGCACCGCAGGACAGTGTAGGCACAATCAGCTTAAAAGCCACCTGCCCAGGCACCAATCTTTTTGATACAGCCACAACGGTTCTTGGGAAGTTCAATGTGTATAGCTGGTACAAATATACGGCAGGAGTGCCGGCGGTTGTTTCTGGCCCCACCACGGCAGACAGTGTTCTGGATATTCTTGATGTGTTGCCAACAGATGCAGGTACTTATATCTGCCACATAACAAACTCGCAATGCACAGACCCCAGCTCGCCCGAAACGAACCTCACGCTTTATTTTCGTGCAACCACCGTACAAGTGTTTAGTATCTCGGCCAATGTCATATCAAAAGACACAACAATATGTTTTGGGGCTGTACCGCCTGTCATCAAAGGCACATTAGTAGAGGGCATAGGAGGTGTGTTTTTATACCAATGGCAGACCTCTCCGAACGGTGTAACTTGGGCTAATGCCGTTACTACCAAAGACTTTCCTATTAGTGTGGCGCTAACTGATACCACCTTTTTCAGGCGTTTAGTTACGGGAGATTGCACTGACACGAGCAATGTTGTTAAAGTTAATATTGTGCCTCAGTATGGCGCAAATACCATAGGGCCAAACCAAACAATATGCGGTGGCGCACTTGCCGATACTATTAGAGGTTCAGCACCTTCCATTTCTGGTAAGACTTTCGGCTATCAATGGCAAATTTCCAATGATAATGGCGCTACTTGGATAAACACCGGCACTGCTAAAGACTTCCGTCCTGCTGGAGCCATCACAGATACGGTGCGTGTACGGCGCATTGTACTGGGTGCGTGTAAGCCCGATACCAGCAATGTAGTCTTTTTGTTTGCCATTACAGAGATAGAAAAAAATACCATATCAAAAGACCAGTTTATTTGTAAAGATGCTGTTCCTAAGCTGATTGAAGGCTCTAAGCCCACAGGTGCTACAGGTATTTATCAGTTTTATTGGCAATTTTTCCGAGGCGATACGCTCTGGGTTACGGTGGACTCTTCCATAGCGAGCTACTTACCAAAGCCAGTAACAGATACCACGCGCTTTAGACGCATTGCCGTTAGCGGTTGCCAAAAAGATACCAGCAATGTGGTTACTATTTTTACAACCACCGACCTATCGCCTTTCAATGACAACATCACTATTGAGCGCCGTCGTGTATGCTATGGCGACAGCATGGTTTTTAAAGGGGAGCGTGTCCCTGTTTCGGCTGGATTTTATTATTTATGGCAGACCTCTCGGGACAGTATTACGTGGAAAAACTTAGACTCTACCCAGAACATGACCTTGCAGGATTCTGTACTAGACACCCTTTTTGTACCCTTACCCGAAGATTTTTACGTGCGGCGCTTGGTAGTAGATAGTTGCGTAAAGTATGTGAGTAACCTGCTTAAAATAGATTTGGTTTTACCAATTCAAAACAATTTGCTTTCGCCAGACACCCTCACTATTTGCGAAACAGATACCACATGGACAATTTTGGACACTATGCCTACTGGCGGTATGGGGCGCTACAAGTTCTTCTGGCAAATTTCCTACGACAGCGTCCGCTGGGGTGTACGCGATACCACTCGAAGTATGCGCTACTTCCCGCTGCCCGATACCACCTATTTCAGGCGCTTGGTCATTGACTCTTGTTTTATAGACACCAGCAATGTGGTTAAGATAAATGTCATTTTTAATTATGGTTTGAACAAAATTACACCTTCGGATAGTATCATCTGTTCGGGCGATACTACACTCGTAGTTTTTGGTACGCCGCCGCGGCGTGCACGCGGAAGTTACATTTACCAATGGGAGTATTCGCCAGATTCTAGCACTTGGTTTACCTATGATAGCTCTGTCCTACATTTTGTGCCTGATACCTTAGTGCGACAGACCACTTATTTTAGGCGTATTGTGCTGGGCGGCTGCACCCCCGACACAAGCAATGTGTCTAAGGTAACTTTTATAGAGAACGTAGAGTTCAACCTTATTGAGAAAGACCATACTGTTTGTGAGGGCGACTCTATCCCGAAATTGATAGGGACTATTCCGGTCAATTATGATAGCACCTTCATCATTACATGGGAGCGGTCTTTTGATAGTTTAGACTGGATAAAGGCTGGTGGCGATACACTGGACTTTGTGCCAGGAGTGGCGCGAGAAGATATTTTTTATAGACGTGCCATTACAAGACGAGCAGAATGCGACCCTAATTTGAGCAATGTTGTTAAGATAATCGTTATCAAGCGCATTCAAAATAATCGTATTTTTGATGACCAAACTATTTGTTTGGGCGATACCGTGGATACCCTCATAGGTAATACACCTACTGGTGGCGATGGCCTTTATGAATATCTTTGGCAGCGCCGTTTTGTCAAAGATAGCGTTTGGCTAGATGTTTCTGCAAAAGAAAGGTATGGGCCGGGGCGCTTGGCCTTGTCTGCCTTTTTTCGCCGTATCGTCAAAACAAGATGCTTTTCGGACACAAGTGTATCTGTAAAAATAACGGTTAATCAGCCAATTCGTTTCAATACCATTCAAGCAGACCAAACGGTTTGTGCGCGCTCTATCCCTGCACTTATTGAAGGCACAGTCATTCTAGACACACTTGCTGAATTTGGGCTGTTCAGATATAAATGGCAGGTGTCCAAAAACCGCAAAGACTGGACAGACATTGCGCGAAGTAACGAACCCACTTATCAGCCACCCGCTTTGGACTCCACCCGCCACTACCGTCGAATTATTGCAAACGATTGTTTCACCGATAGCAGCAACATCGTTGTTATTAACGTTTTGCGTCTGCCTGAAGTAGAAGCTGGCTCTGATACAACCATAGATATTGGCTTCTCTGTTCGTTTAAAAGCCACAGGCGCTATTACTTACCGATGGTCGCCTGCCGAGTCTTTGGATAATGATACTATTCCGAACCCACTAGCTACGCCTTTTATAACCACCGACTACATCGTTGAGGGAACAGACATAAATGGGTGTAAAAACTACGACACGATTCAGGTACGTGTAGATGGTGTGCCGAAGGTACGTGCCGTAGATGCCATCGTACCGAATGGAGACGACCTAAACGAATTTTTCTATATAGAAGGCTTGGAGCGTTATCCTGAAAACACCCTGACCATTTTCAATCGCTGGGGCGAGGAGGTCTTTACAAAAAAGAACTATACCAATGATTGGAATGGGGTAAACAACAACGGTAACCCGCTGCCCGAAGGCACATACTTCTATATGCTGCGGTTCAAGATTACAACTAAAGTGGTGAGTGGCTCATTTATGATATTTAGGTAAAGCGTGCGTTAGCTGCCCTGTTAGATTGGACTTGTTCGGTTGTGGATTAATTGTGGCTACCGAACAAGTCCATAGTTTGATTCTAAACTTTTTTATGACAATCTATTTTTGTAATTTTGATAGCCAAAGCTCTTGATTAATTCAAACGCGCCGTTTGGTCTTATAATACCGATTGAGGGCAGATTTACACCATTGAAAGTGGTTGTTTTAACCATTGTGTAGTGTATCATATCTTCAAAAATAATCCGTTGCCCAACTTGCAAGGGTTCAGGAAAAGCATAATCGCCCATCTGGTCGCCAGCAAGGCAACTCATGCCACCCATTCTATAAACAAAGGCATCATTTTCGTTAGGGTCGGCAGCCCCCCTTATGCGTGGCTTGTAGGGCATTTCTAAACAATCAGGCATATGGGCAGTAAATGACACATTCAAAACGGCTACTTTGATACCTTTACTATCTAGGATATCCAGAACTCTAGCTGCCAAAAAGCCTGTTTGCCATCCAATAGCTTCGCCTGGCTCTAAAAACACCTCTATTTCATACGTTTCTCGTATGTGCTTGATGAGGCGTATGAGACGCTCTACATCATAGTCGGCACGTGTAATATGATGGCCGCCACCCATATTGAGCCATTTTGCTTGATGTAGCAAGTGCCCAAATTTTTGTTCTACGTGTTGCAGAGTTCGTTCAAGGGTGTCAGAATTGTTTTCACAAAGTGTATGAAAGTGTAGGCCTTCAATCCCATCGGGCAATTTGTCTCCAATTTTATCAACAGTTGTACCTAGCCGTGTGCCTGGTATGCAAGGATTATAGAGGTCTGTTTCTACTTCAGAATATTCTGGATTGATACGAATAGCACAGGATATTTTTTTGTTATTCTGTTCGTGATAATTTTCAATTTGGGGTTTAAAAAGTTCCCACTGCGTGAGCGTATTGAAGGTTATATGGTCGCAGCAGTGCATAAGGTCTTTAAAATCCTCGGGATTATAAGCAGGTGCGCACAAATGCACTTCGCCACCAAATTCTTCTTGACCCAAGAGGGCTTCGTTGAGCGAACTGGCCGTGCTACCTGGCAGATACTCACGAACAATAGCAAAGGTGCTGAACATAGCAAAACCTTTAAGCGCACAAATAATTTTGCCGCCGCTTTGAGCCTGTACGTAGCGCATCAACTCTAAATTTTTGCGCAATAAGCTCTCTTCAAGCACGTAGCAGGCGGGTGGTATGGCCTTAAAGGCATCATGGTGGACTGTCATAGACGTAGAGGGTTTTGGTCATTAAGAATTGCCGCAAAATTGCAAAAAAAGTAAAGAACTTTGCAGTACAAGCGAATGAATTAAATGTAAAAATTGCTCTACAGCAAGGGGTGTATCTAAATTATTGGGCAGCATTTGTTTTCTTAGAAATAAATTGACTTTATTGCCTCTCAAACACAAAGAAAATGAACCCAAAAGTAGAATCATGGGGCTCACGCATAGGGCTGGTGCTGGCGGTGGCTGGCAATGCAGTGGGGCTGGGCAATTTTTTGCGCTTTCCGATACAAGCCATACAAAACGGCGGGGGGGCTTTTATAATTCCTTACGTCTTGTGTTTTTTGGTTATGGGTGTGCCGCTTTTGCTTATAGAGTGGGCAATGGGGCGTTATGGCGGACGGCATGGCATTCATGCCACCCCTTTCATGCTAGACAAAATGGGCAAGATGCGCATTTTGAAATATCTGGGAGTTTTTAGTATTTCTACCAATATTATTGTAGCAGCCTACTATTGCTACATTGAATCTTGGACGCTTGCATATACTTACTACTCGCTTATAGGTACGTTTGAGGGTATGAGCCAAACAGATGTTGTCAGTTTTTTTGAGCGTTATTTAGTTTTTGGTGGGACTTCTACAGGTATTCCTTATGAAAATTTAGTCTTTTATCTTATTTGCTTGGTGCTAAACATTTACGTATTGTCATTGGGCTTGAGTAAAGGCATAGAGCGCATAGGACTCGTAGGAATGCCCATGTTGTTGTTTTTTTCTCTTATCTTAGCCATACGCGGCCTCACGTTAGGTGAAAGCGGCAGCCCGGCTGGTTGCACAGACTGCAACGCCATGCTGGGCATCAATTACCTGTGGCAGCCTCAGTATGATAGTTTGCTAAATCCTAAAGTTTGGCTAGCTGCAGCAGGGCAGGTCTTTTTTACACTAGCCGTTGGCATGGGCACTATACAATGCTATTCTGCTTACCTGAAGGCCAAAGACGATGTGGCCTTGAATGCGCTAACGGCTGGCTTTACGAATGAATTTGTGGAGGTTGTGCTGGGTGCTTGGATTGTCATACCCATTGCAGCGGGCTATTTAGGCCTTGAATGGCTCAAGGAAAATGCTGGTTTTGCTATGGCCTTTCAGACCATGCCCTTTTTGTTTGAACAGTGGGGACGCTTTTTTGGGGCTTTGAGTGGTATGATGTGGTTTGGTTTATTGTTTTTTGCAGGCATAACCTCCTCCTTGGCTATGGGACTGCCCTGGGTCAATTTTCTAATCGATGAATTTAAGGTAACGCGGCGGAAAGCAGCGCTTTATTTGGGCATCTTGGTGCTTTTGGTAGGCTTACCATCTCTGGTTTTTTATAGCAATGGCTTTTTGGACGAATACGACTACTGGGCGGGTACAGTTTCTTTGGTCTTTTTTGCACTAGTAGAATGCCTTGTTTTTGTTTATTTGTTTGGTATGGAAAAAGGCTGGCAAGAGATTAATGCGGGCGCGGATATTCGACTACCTTCTATCCTAAAACCCATCATTAAGTACGTAACGCCTATTTTTCTAGCGGGTGTTATGTTTGGGTCTTTATTTACGCCCAAAGACAACGACTGGCTAGGCGCATTGCAGAACGGCTGGGAATTTGACGCGCAAAGTATTTTTGGCAAGCTCATTAATGCTGACATTGTTCATAATCGCAGTTATTACAGCCATGAATTTTTGGCTGAAGAAAGCGGATTTATCAAGCGCATTAACGAACAAAAGGATTGGCTGGAGATAGTTACTGAAAATACCAGCAAAACACGCACATACAGGCTGGAGCAACCTGCTTCTTATTCTATTCAAGTTGGCCAAAAGATAAAATCGGGGCAAGTTTTGGCAAAAGGCAGTTTCTGGAACAATATCTTTTATCGTGATGCTGCCAAAGGACTTGTTTTGTTAATGTTTGCCTTGGTGGCTATCTTGGTATGGAAAGCGAGCCAAAAAAGAAAGAAAAATAGTCAAAAAAACTCATAGCGAAGTTCCAATTATAAAATTAATAAAAACAAAGCCTTCGTATTTTCGTTCAATAAGTAAACATAAGTGGCGCTATAGCTCTTGGTTCTTGCCGTGAAACAAAATGCTGTATTCTACCGTCATGTAAGGCGTAGAAATACGTATCATACAAAGAATTTACAAATGACTCTTAACTCAGAATTGCAAAATGAACAAGTTTAAATCTTTTTTGATACCGCAATGGCTCAAAGACTTCGATAAGCAACTGTTGCTACATTTTCCGCTCTTGTGGGCTTCTAGAATACATTTTGCGGCCTATTTTTTGTTTTTTTATACGCTTTTTGGCGTTGGTATAGTAGCGCTAGCCCCCGTTGAAGCGAGCCATGTGCCAGACACTTACGCCGTAACAATAGCTATATTTTTCTTCGCTTTGGGTGGCTTCTTATACTGGCTATATGCCCAGAACAAGCACATTAGCGAATATGGTTTTGGCAAACAACATCAATTCGTGTCTTTAGGGCAAGTTGGTCTTTTTGTTGTATCCTCTCTGCTCTTCTTACTCCCTTTTCTGTTTGTTCATCTTACTAGTAAAGCGCGCATACGTGCAGCAGTAAGCCGTGAAGAACTCCTGGCAGACATTAAAGCGCTTACTGAAGCAGATGCGTTTTCGGGCGAAAATTTAGAAAAACTCAATGCCTATAAACTCCCTTTGGCACAAGTGGCAGACTCGGTCAATAGGGCTGACGGCGACGAACGATATAACTATGCACATCTGCGCTATAACTTTTATAAGCCCTTTGATTTGAGCAATGACTACAAACAAACTTTGCACCCTTACAAGAACAACTACTTAGAATACAAGAGCATAGAGGAGGTTTTGAGGCTGCCCAAAGCAGAACAGATACGCATTATTGATGCTTTTATAAAAACCATGCGCAAATATCAACACACGAGCGTGTACATGGGTGAAGAATGGCCAAGTGCCCAAACAGTTTATTTGGCTGCAATAGGCGATATTGAAACACCACCAGACTGGACTGGCACGCACAGCCAAATGGCCAAAGACAACATAGACCGAATATGGGACGCTCACCAAAGTTTATTCGCGGACATAGAACCTCTTTGGATGGCTTTCTGCTTCTTTTTGGCTGCTTGTTATGCGTTTGGTTTGTTTCTTTTTGCTTTTCGCCTGCTCAAATGGAAAATATTTATGGCTTCGGTCGTGATATCCTGCTCTGCGTTGTTCTTTTCTACCAGTTTAGGTTATAGTATGGGTAGCGGAAGTGACGGAAGCGGAGTTTTGCTTATGAGTGTATTGGCCTTGATTGGTTTAGGCGTTTTAGGCTTTTTGTTTATGCGCGTTTATCCCAAAACAGCCCTTGCGGCTTTGGCTGCTTTCAATTTTTGGTCTTTTATTTGGCCTATAGCCTGCCTAATGTACGTTGACCCAGACATCGCAACGCTCGAGACAAGTGCTGTGATGGCCACTCTGCCGCTTATCATTATTGTACTTCACATCTTCATTGTCTTACGGAACTCCTACAAGTATATTTGTGCAGGACTCGCTAACCCAAGCTAGAATTGTCTATTCTAAATTATTTTTTGATACTTTTGCGCCGTCAATACACATTGAGGGACAGCCTGGGGCTTCCGCAAAGAACTAAAACAATAAAAAGATGATAGGCTTGGCAAAAAAAATGGTCAGCGGAGTACTGGGCGCAATGGCTGGCAAAAAAAAGTACCAACACTTTTTTGAAAGTATGCTCAATCTTTCCTTACAGGGAATGAACATAGGACAAGGCGGCTCTACTGAAAACTCAGGTGAGCGCTTAGCTGCCGAGTATGTTTTAGCCAAGTTAGCCACCCATCATGAAAATTTTTGTCTTTTTGATGTAGGCGCAAATGCTGGGGACTACAGCCTTCTGCTGAGTGAGGTTTTTAAGAGCAAAGCCCAGATTTTTGCTTTTGAGCCTTCTTTAAAAACCTATCAGCGCTTTCTGCACAATACCCAAACACTAAAAAACGTCAAGGCACATCATTTTGGCTTTGGCAACGAAAATACCCGCATAACGCTTTTCAGCAATGCAGACGAATCAGGTTTGGCAAGCCTCTATGACCGTCGTTTAGACCATTTTAATATTGCTTTAAGCCAAAAAGAAGACATAGAACTCCGAACGCTTGACGGGTTTTGTACAGAGGAAGGAATTAGGCAGATTCATTTTCTGAAGCTGGACGTGGAAGGGCATGAACTGAAAGTTCTTGAGGGCGCTAAGGAACTGCTGAAAACTGGCCGTATTCATTTCATTCAGTTTGAGTTTGGTGGCTGCAATATTGATTCGCGCACCTATCTACAGGATTTTTATTATCTGCTCAAAGACCAATATCAACTTTACCGCATTGTCAAGGACGGGATATATCCAATAACAGCCTACAATGAAGCCTACGAAGCTTTTAAAACCACCAATTATTTGGCTGAAAAGAAGAATTAAAATGCTTAGATTAAGGTTAGCTTCTGGTCTACTTCCATAGCCATGGCTTCCTGGCGCAGTTCGTCTTTAAGTTGTTTGATATAATCTACCACTTCATCAAGGTATTTATTCAGGTCGGCCTGTGTTACAAAGGTATTGACGATGAAGACTGTTTCGCCCACTAGCCCCATCTCATCGCTGTTCCAAACGCCCTGTGCTTGTTTACTTGTGGCACCTCCAAAACGTTGCGCCAAAAATTTGAGAGTGCGCTCTACCACCTCCGAAGTGTCTAAGATTTGGTCTACATCAACTGTTGTAGGAATAAAAACGCTGATTTGGTGTGTGCGGTCAAGCCGGTCGGTAAGCACATTCACCACGTCCATAAAAGCCTTTGGTACAACATTTTCAGGGTTCTTAAAATCAGGAAGTTTGGGCAAATCTTTCAAATAAGGCAGCTCCATATCATAAGCAAAGTCAATTTTAATCTTTTGATACTCCGCTTTGCTACGGTTTACAAGAGTAAAGGTCGTTGTTTCGTATGGCCTTATGTATTTACGCAACTGCTTCTGAGCTGCGTCTATATCTTTCCAAATATCTTTGGACGGGGGCGTTAGCAGAATAATCTGATTCGCATAGTCAAGCATGGCAGCGATGTTGTCGTCCACATAGCGGCTGCTCTCAGATACATTTTCGTTAAGTGTGATGACAACATTTTCATACGTACTCATTAATTTATCCAGCATAATAGTTGTGCGGGCGTTGAGCTGTAGAGAGTCGTCTTCTTGGCTTACCAGAATATCAAAGCCCTTGGGGTGTTTAAAGTTCCTTGTTCTTTTGTCAAAAGCCATGTCGCTGAGTAACTGTTGCGCATTTGGGTACTCGGTATAAACTGTAGGCTGCTGGTGCTGTGCATAGAGTTTTTCGGCCATAACAAGACCGAGGGTAGTAGCGCCCAAGCTACCAAAAGTATCAAATATCAGCACCAAACGTGTTTTCTTATTGCCTCTTGCTACTCGGCGGTTAGACTCCAAGAGATAGCGACCCAACATTTTACAAAGCTCGATAGCCACAGACGGAAATTGGTGTAAAATATCCAAAAAATCATCGCGCTTGATAACAATCAAGTCCACATCGCTAAGCGCCTCCACGCTTGCCGAACGTGTTTGGTTTTCTAGTATCCCCACCTCGCCAAAAGTATTGCCAGGCATTAAATAAGCCAAAATATGGTCTTGGTTCGTGGCACTGCGCCGCTTAACAGCCACTATACCGTTTGTAATAAGATAAAGCGCATTACTAGGGTCGCCTTGATGCACGATGGCATCTTCAGCAAAAAATTGCCTAGTTTTCGTTTTTTGAGCAATTATTTTAAGAGCCTCTTCTTCCAAATGCTGAAACAGAACAGACTGCTTCAGTGCCCTGACGACAGTGGATAAACGCATGAGTGAATGATTGATATAGTCTGCTAGGATAGTTATTCGTAGTAAGTAGTCCGGAGTATCACTTACAGGGTGCAAGGTTATATCAAATTTTGACTTTTGCAAAAGAGCGTGGTTTTATTCTCAAAGATTTATTGAGAACCAGTTAATTTTTTTTGTAAAGCGCTAAAAGAATGTACTATAAAACCCCATTTTTGCTCATGATGAACACTTGGTAAATCCTAGAGTAACAAATCATTCTAAGTCTAGCTCCAAACGATTGGCAATAAACTCTATACGCTCTTTTTCTGTATCAGATGTGCCCTCCGACGAGTCTGCAAAAACCTCCAATAACTCAACAATATCTTCTTTATACTCAGGATTGTCAAACAAAACAGCTGCTAGCGTATCTAAAAAAGGGCTTTCCCAATGATTGAGCAAAGGAATAATCTTTTCAATCTCTTTGAGAAAAACTTGGGTATGAGAGCCGCGCAAGTCCTCGTTGGGGCTGTCTTCGTAGTGCGCTCTGGCCATAAACTCGGCCAAGTTTTCCACGTAAAACCACTCATCATCGTCTATTTCACCATCTGCCATGACAACGAGCAGAGCAGGGAAAAATATGACAAAAGTGGAAAATTGGTTTTCGGGAAGTTGCGTGGCCGTTTCTGCCTTAAAACGCACATAAAGTTCAGATATTCGGGTGTGTTGCATGAGTATTTTTGACTGAAAACTTAGGCTTACTCAGTTTATTTAGAAAGCCAAGCACAAAATCAATGCCTTAGAAGTATAATATGGATTAAAAAAAGAAATTAAGTCGCTAAACACTCAAAAATAAACGATAAAGATATTATCTGTAATAAAAAAAGATAGTTTTCAAAAGAACAAGGTGCTAGCCAAACCCTGCGTATTCTAATGATTACACGCTGTCATTTTACTTTTTTTGGGTATATGCTTGCTTTTATGCAATTTAGTACGTATCATTCCCGCACAAAAATCACCAACAATTTTTATGAAGCAAGTTTATCTTATTGCAAAAGGCCTTTTGGGGCTAGGCTTTTTACTTGGAGTCATCACTTTGGGCTGGGCGCAAGCTGGCTCCAAAAATCAAAGTTTAGACTGTGATGATGCGCAGTCCTTGTGTGGCTCTGTGGATATAACTTTTAAACCTCTGGGCAGAGGTAAAAACGATTTTGCTAACGGAAATAACAAAAAGGGTTGTTTGACTGTTGAAAATAACACCATCTGGTACGTTTTTGAGATTGAAACGCCGGGCACCCTGACGTTTGTTTTATCCCCCGATAAAGAAAACACCGACTATGATTTTTCGGTGTGGGGGCCGAACCCAGACTGCAACAATTTGGGCGAACCTATCCGTTGCAACTCATCGCAGCCATTTGGCGATACAGGGCTTTCTTTGGATTCAGATTTTATCACACAAGGGCCTGGGCCTGGTTCTGTTTGGTCTAAATATATGGACGTTCTGGCTGGTGAAAAATATATTATGGTTATTGACAACTTCTCAAAGAACACCTCATCATTCAAAATAAAATGGGGCGGCACAGCTATTCTTAAAGAAGAAGTGGAGGCTGCATTCACAAACGAAGTTACGTGCGACAAGCTGAGCACCAAAAATTTATCAAAAGGCTGCTATTTGGATAAGTTCACCTACCTCTGGACGCTTACAGACGCGAGCGGAGCAGTAATCATGAGCAGCACAGACCGCGAGCTGAACTATCGTCCTGCCGTTGTAGGCAATTTTTTACTGACCCTTATCTGTACCTCGCCAACAGGCAAGGTTGTTCAAACAAGCCAAAATGTAACCCTTGAAGCACCGTTGTCTGCCAAGTTTGAGGCAAATCGCGCTTGCAAACACATCACTGCTCACAATAAGTCCTCTTTTTGTGGCAGCGTAGAGCCAGCCTACAAATGGGAACTCAAAAATGCCGTATCTGGCTCTTTGGTACACACTACAGACAGCAAGGATTTTAGCTACGCTGTAACGCAGGAAGGCACTTTTTTGCTTTCGCTGGCTGCTCATGATGCTTTTGGCAAAACCTCTGTTCACACTGATACTTTTGTGGTGCATATCCCCAAACTGATGCTTATGAAAGATTCTCTGACCTGTTTTGAGGACGATAGCCTAGACTATCTCCATGCGCATATCTTCAATGAACAGGCCAGTTATCCGTACAAATGGGCTTGGCATAATGAAAAAGGGGAAGTTTTGGCGAGCTCCAAAGAGTGCTTGATTACACAGGGCGGTGAATTTATGTTTTTGGTAGATGCGGAGGGCTGTAGAGATTCTGTCCGCTTGCGCATTACGCCTGCCTGCAAAGCCGAAGTGTGGATTCCTACGGCTTTCACGCCTAATAATGACCAACTCAACGACGTTTTCCAGCTTTTTGGAAAGTACGGTATCAACTACGACTTTTGGGTTTATAACCAATGGGGCTTGTTGGTTTATGCCAACAGTGGTGCGCATATTGAAGAGATGCAGTTCTGGAACGGCCTTATGAAAGGGCAAGGTGAAATTTGTCCTAGCGGTGAATACTCTTGGATTTTAAAATATTATAGCCCTGAATTGCCCTACAAGCCTATACAAAAACATGGCTCAGTGGCTTTGATTCGCTAAACCTCGTCATAAGCCCAATCGATTCCTGTTTTCATGTCTTTAAAAACAAGCCCGAAAGACTTAGCTACATGGCGAAGGGCATCTACCTTCTCAAAGTTTTTGGTTTGTTTGGCTTCTGCATAATCCTTGAGCAAGTGCGTTACCATGCCGCCTATGCTTGGTTTCTCTTCGCAAAGCCCCAATACATTTTCGGTAATATTCATGTAAGTAGCCTGCATCAGCTCAAACGTTTCGGCAGTTAGCTGGCTTGTTAGAAGCTGCCCTGCCTGAAACTGGCTTACCTTTTTGGCCAAATTAAATAGACCTGCTAAGGCAATGGCGGTATTAAAATCATCATGAAGGCCAGCCACAATGCTGTCGCAAATTTTATGGATTTCAGCTATCAATTTTTCGTCTGGCGCTACAAATTCCGTAGGCTTTTCAAGCACTTTTACGTTTCTAAGACCATTCATTAATTTTTTATAGCCTATCTGAGCTGCTTTCAGCGCTTCGTTGGATAAGTCCATCGTGCTTCGGTAGTGTGTTTGCAAAAAAGCAAAGCGCAGCGTCATTGGGCTAAATGCCTGAGAAAGCAAAGGGTTAGAGCCAGTAAAAAGTTCTTCGGGCAAGATAGAATTGCCTAAAGATTTACTCATTTTTTGGCCGTTCATTGTCAGCATATTAGCGTGCATCCAGTAGCGAACAGGCGCGTCTTCGTGTGCGCCGCGTGCCTGTGCAATTTCGCATTCGTGGTGCGGAAACTGCAAGTCCATGCCGCCGCCGTGTATGTCAAACGTCTTGCCTAAATACTTGGTACTCATAGCCGAACATTCTATATGCCAACCCGGAAAACCCTCGCCCCACGGCGAAGGCCAACGCATGATGTGGGCAGCTCCAGCCGCTTTCCATAGTGCAAAATCAGCGGGGTGCTTCTTGTCGCTTTGGCCATCAAGCTCGCGGGTGTTGCTCAAAAGCTCTTCTATCACGCGGCCAGAAAGTTCGCCATAATTGTATTTTTTAAGATAAGCCGGCACATCAAAATACACCGAACCACCCACCTCATAAGCATAGCCCTTGGCTATAATTTTCTCAATGACGTTAATTTGTTCTATGATATGGCCTGTGGCGGTGGGTTCAATACTGGGTGCTATGTTGTTGAGTTGCTGCATAACCAAATGAAAACCAACTGTATAACGTTGTACAATTTCCATAGGTTCAAGGTTTTCTAGCTTGGCGCGTTTGCCAATTTTGTCTTCGCCTTCGTCCACATCGTCCACCAAATGCCCAACGTCTGTGATGTTGCGAACGTAGCGAACTTTATAGCCCATATAACGCAAATAGCGCGCTACCACGTCAAAAGTAGTAAAAGTACGACAGTTTCCCAAATGTACATCGCTATAAACCGTAGGGCCGCACACATACATACCCACATGAGGGGCGTGCAGAGGTTCAAAAATTTCTTTTTTGCGTGTGAGCGTATTGTAAATTTTGAGGGAGCTATCCATTTTGCTTGTTTCTTTTGGTATTATGAGATGCAACAATCCAAAGCCCTCAGAATACGGTTTTTCTAAGGGCTTTGAATAGAATTAAATGCAGAAATTACGCGCCAATGAGCTTTTTGTATTCGTCTGCACTCATCAAATTGGCTACGTCAGCAGTATTTTTTACTCTGGCTTTTATCATCCAGCCGGTGTTGTATGGGTCTTTATTCACAGAGTCGGGTTCGCTACCTAGTGCTTCATTAAACTCCAGAACTTCGGCCTCAATGGGCATATAGAGGTCAGAAACTGTTTTAACGGCTTCTACTGTTCCAAAAACGCCATTAGCAGGGACAGTTTCGCCAACTGTTGTAATGTCCACATAAACGATGTCGCCGAGTTCTTTTTGTGCGTAATCTGTGATGCCAATAGTGGCTACATCGCCGCTGAGGCGTATCCACTCGTGTTCTTTGGTGTACTTTAAGTCTGAAGGGAAATTCATAAAATTATAGCAGAGTTTTGGAACAATAAAACAGTTGCAAATATATTAAAAAAATGAAATGTAGTTACTCTGATTCTATCTTTACCAAACAAAATTTTGTTTTTGATGACCTGATTGCCTTAAACCAATAATAGAATTTACCAGACATAAAAAAAACCTTTCACTTGCGGGCAAACCACAAATGAGAAGTCTTTTTTATTCGGAATAACTGTTTGTACTACTGCGCGCCGCCCGTAGCGCCTTCAGCCTGTACTTTGCCTTTGATGTGCAGAACAGCAGAACCTTCAATAATATTCGCTGTAACGGTTACAGTTTTATGAAAGTCCCCTACAGCCGCCGCATTGAAAGTTGCCGAAATATCAGCAGACTCACCCGGTGCAATGGGCTCGGTAGGATACTTTACACCTGTACAACCACAAGTACCACGCGCATTGCTAATAATCAGAGGCATATTGCTTGTGTTCGTGAATTTGAATGAGGCTGTTACGGGTTTGTTCTGCATGATGTTTCCGAACTCATGTAATGTTTTGTCCCATTTGAATGCCGCGTATTGGGTGTTGTCCTGAGCCATAACAGCTAAGCTGCCAAAGAGAACAAGGAGAAGAGAAAGTAAGACTTGCTTTTTCATAAGTGTATTCAAGTTTAGAGTTTTTTTAAATAAAATGGTACAGTCTGCTAAGTGAAATGTTCAGGATTGGGGCTTGTTCACTAACTTAACAATGCAAAGGTAGGCTATCATGCGAAAGGGTGCTGTTAATAATCTTGTAAACACTTGTTAAAAAAACTAAACATTCTATAAGCCCTCAAAAAATAAAGCGCCAGATTTCTTAGAAGGTGTCTAGCGCTTTATTTTTGATAGCTCATTATAGGTCTTATCTTGCTAAGCCAAACGGATTTCACGTGCAGCGCGTTCACCCGTCAGAAAAGCACCGTGCACTGTGCCTTTGTAGTCAAAAATTGTATGCTCGCCTGCAAAGAATAACTTTTTGTTTACATCTTTACCCATTTCGGCAAAATCGTTGGGTGTAGAGTTGGCAGTAGCATAGCTATAAGACCCCAGTGCGTGTGGGTCTTTAGACCAGCGAGAAACCAATATTTTACTAGGTTCTACGGCATCATTAAATATTTTGCGTAAATTCTCCATGATACCCTTGCTGATTTCAGCATCTGTTTGGCTCTCCATAGTGAGTCCATAATTACCGAAGCCAAACGTGAGCAGGGTGTTAGAGCCTGGCACAAATTTATTGACGTTCAAAAAGTAATTATAGCGGCCTTTAACGGGGTCAGTAAGCGCAAAATATTGATTTTCATCGTCCCAAAAAGATTTAGGAAAAACCAGAAATGCTTTGTTCACCAAACCCATTTCTACTCTACTCATTGCATTTGTCTTTGCGGCCGGGAGGGCTGGTTCAAAGGCAACTTTACCCGCCTTCAAAACACCAAGAGGTATAGTACAAACCACATAGTCTGCCTCAAAATTTC
Organism: Cytophagales bacterium; assembly: GCA_013299045.1. Lineage (GTDB taxonomy): Bacteria > Bacteroidota > Bacteroidia > Cytophagales > Bernardetiaceae > RDZD01. The sequence goes on from JAAFJX010000011.1 coordinate 104,112, forward strand.
CTTTATCCGTTTCCACCACAGTAACGGCACCAGAGTAGTTTACCTTTTTTACCACGTGCTCCATTTTAATGTCCAATCCTTTAGCCAGATGGTTTGTAACAGCATCATAGCCATTAGGGAAAAGCACATCGTCGCCGTCGTAGGCTTCGTCTTCGTCCCAATACAGATTGGATAGCTTTTCTATGGGGCCGCCTGCATCAAATTCTGCAAAGGCAGAAAGTTGCCAAACCATCAAGTCATTGCTCAAATATCCTGGATTAACTTCTTTGATGGCATCAGCAAAAGACTTTTCGCCTTTCTTCTTGCAGTCTTTGATGAGTTTTTCATATTTGTCATAGTAATCATCGACGGTATCTTCAGGAATGAGCTTTCCTTTAGCATCGTAAACGTTGAGTGGTTCATCAGGTGTTTCAACTGTTTTAGCACCAGCGGCTTCGGCTACGGCAGTAATTGGGTTTTTTTCGGGGCCATGTATCCATGAAGCGCCCATGTCGGCGGGTATGCCCAAACTTCTGTCTGTAAAAATACGTCCGCCAATACGGTTGCGAGACTCCAAAACGGTTACTATCATACCGTCAGCTTTTAGCTTAACGGCTGCTGATAAGCCAGCAATTCCTGCCCCTAGTACAAGTGCGCGTTTGCCTGTTTTGGGTGTACCTTCTGGCTCGTCTGGCCCGCTGCATGAGGCAAAAACAGAAGGGAAAAGCGTGGTAGCAGGAATGCCAAGTAGTACGGATTTTAAAAATTCTGAACGTTTCATAAATTTTAAGAGTAAGAAAAAACAATAGTGCAAGTAAGCAAATGATATTTATAATGGCAACAGAACACCACTAGAATTTTTAATGAAAATTACATCTGGCTACTCTATACCACAAATGCAATATCGGGGTAAAATGCAGGCAAGATGGAAATGGGGGGCAACTCAGGTAGTGTAACTCTGGCTAAATTCAAGGACAATGGCCTCTATAATTGATACATTACAACACTTTAAAACTTTGCAATGCTTTTTTCTAAGGCGGAAGTCCTAAAAACAAGCTCTTAATTAACCTCTCTGAGAGATGTAAGTTTTAGGAAGCGAATAATTGTATTTTTTTAAGATAGGGACTTTACTTTTAAAGTACGGCCAACTACGGCTATCATACGGCTATCATACGGCTATGATACGGCTATCCTATGGCTGAGGCAAAATAGGACAAAAGCAATTTTTAGGCATCAAGCGGGTTTGCCGCTTTATCTCTTTTTTTTGTTATTGAGTGCGTCTATTGGCTTGTATTTAGCGTTAGAGAGGCGGCGGGTTTAGTGCGTAGCACCGAAGCGAAGCGAAGCCCAAAGACGAACGACCGCGAAGCGGGAACGCCCAATAAATTGTAGAAAAACAATCATTAGTCAAAAAGTCAAATATAAGGCATTTGACAAAAAGTTATTTGAAAGCGCGAGAAAATGGCCTCTACAAAAGTGAAAAGAGGGCAATTAGAACTCAAAAAACTCAAAAAGGGCTTTTTGACGACTCAAGAGAGGTTAATTTAAGAGGTTGATTTCGTTCAAAAACCCCTGCAACTCTGCGGAAAAAACGGTTTTAATAAACAACTAAAGACTTACAACAAGACGATTAAAAAATATGTATCTTTGCATTTCAATTAGCTGCCCCGGCCTACTACTTTGAATGACACTTCTTCTGTTCTACCAATCTTTTGCATTGGTATGCTTGGAAAAACAACACGGTACTAATCATTGTAGGCTCTGATAACCAGATTCGAGATTATTTTATTGAATTTTATCCCAATTCATTATTCACCATGAAACCAATTCGGTTTTATTGCCTTTGGGCTACTTGTTTCACGTGTTTATTTTTGAGCCAAAGCGCGACGTGGGCGCAAATCAAATCCTATGCGGTTGTAGGTCAGATTGTTGAGGGCACAACGCAAAAAGGTGTTGAGATGATGGCTATTGCTATTTTTAGCAGTAAGGATTCTGTTTACAGAGCGAGTGCCTATACAAACGAAACAGGCTTTTTTAAGCTAGAGGGTATAGAAAGAGGTAATTATTACATCAAAATGCAGCTTGTAGGTTACAAGAATAAAACATTGAGCGATGTGGGCCTTGAAACAGACCTCAATCTCGGTATGATTACTGTAGAAGAAGTAGCCAGCAAGCTGGAAGACGTAGTGGTGGAAACGCGCCGACCCGACATTGAGTACCAGGCCGAAAAGCGCATTATCAACGTGAGTAAGAACCTTGTGAGTGCAGGCGGCACTGCCGTAGATGTTCTTAAAAATGTGTCCTCTATGAGCGAAGACGTAGATGGGAATCTTGGTATGCGAGGCGGTAGCAACATGAATATCTTGATAAACGGCAAGCCAACAGGAATGGGGGGGAGCGGCAACCGCATGGCTGTTTTGAGCCAAATTCCGGCCAGCCAGATAGAAACCATTGAAATCATTACGAATCCATCGGCCAAATATGATGCAGATGGCAGCACCGGGACTATTAACATCATCTTGAAGCGCAATGCGGACGAGGGCTGGAATGGTATGCTGACGGGTATGATAGGCACACGCGATAAATATACGGCCTCGTTACAACTTAGTTATAAAAAGAAAATTTTTAATAACTTTTTCTCTTATGATTTTCGGAAAGACCCCCGTTTTAATCGAGGAGAAATTTATAGACGCACTTTTTTTGGTGGCGACACCACGGTTCTTGACCAAAAAAACAACGGTAATCGCGCCAACTTATCCCATAACTTTAGACTGGGCACCGACGTTTCATTATCAAAACGCGGTGTGCTGACGCTTTCCACGCAGTGGCGCTTGAATATTGATGATTCCGACGAGCAGACGCGGTATCTGGAAACGGCTGCCAATGGCACTTTTCGCAACCGATATAGGCAGGCGGGTGCAAGCGACAAGGGCGGGCAAAACTACGAAGCTGCCATTTATTATCGCCAACTTTTTGAGCGCAAAGGGCAATCTTTGAATATTGATGCCAATTATTCTGAAAACCTCAATGACGAAGATGCTATTTTTGACTGGAGTTATTTTACTCAATCAGGTATGCCAAACCTTGACTCTACGCTGCGCAGCCAGAACCTGATTAACTTAGACAAAGTACGTTTACTCACCACACAGCTAGACTTTGTGCGCCCCATTAATGCTAAAACCAAAATAGAAATGGGGGCAAAAGCCATCATCAGGCGCATAGATTCCGATTTCACAATGCGCAATAGCCGAGGGGGGGAAGAATGGATAGTTAATCCGTTGTCAAGTAATCGCTTTGTATTTGATGAGAATGTATTGAGTCTTTATGCCACTTATAGCGGGGAAGTTTCTCTTTTTAAATATCAAGTTGGGCTTAGAGCCGAGCAAACGCTCACAGAATCAGACCAAAAAACTTCAGATTTGAGCTATACCAACAACTATCTCAATCTTTTTCCGTCAGCATTCCTAACGCATAAAGTTGGCGACAAGCATAGTTTACAGTTATCTTACAGCCGTCGAATCAATCGTCCTGGCGTAGGGCAGTTGAATCCGTTTGTGGACTATACCGACCCCCTGAATGTGCGTTATGGGAATCCGAAATTGAACCCAGAGTTCACCAATGCTTTTGAGTTTGGCTATATTAAAAACACACAGAGTTATACCTTTAATGCAACGGCGTTTTATAGACCCACAGACGACCTTATTTTTCGCTACCAACTGCCGTTTGACACGGGTATTTTGGCCGTTACTTTCAAAAATTTTAGCCGTTCTACGTCCTCTGGGCTTGAATTCGCTCTGAATGGTGATATTGCGCGTTGGTGGAAGCTGAATGCAGACTGGTCGTTTTTCCGCGTCGTGATTGATGCGGGCAATGTAGAAAGCGGCTTGCGCAACCAGAGCAATAGCTGGACTTTTAAGCTCAATTCAACTTTCATTTTGCCCAAAAAAGTTGTTTTACAGCTTTCTGGAAGCTATTCTGCACCGCGTCCGACCGCACAAGGCCGAATCAACTCTATCTATTTTATGGAAATTGGCGCAAGAAAAGATATTATGAAAGGCCGCGCCAATATCAATATTCGTTTTAGCGATATTTTTGATACACAGCAGTTTTCGGTAAAGGCCAATACGCCAAGTTTTGACCGCTATTTTATGCGGAAGCGCGAAACTCAAATATTATTCTTGGGTTTTACTTACAAGCTGAAGAATAACTTTAAAGCCAAAGAAGTTAAACGAAACTCAGATGCTGGTGGCATGGACGGTGGGTATTAGTTTGTCCTTCAAATAGTTATAAAACAACCTTTCTGATTGTGAAAGCATTTGGCAAGGTTGTTTTTAGTTTATAGCGCGCCCTATTTTACGGACTAAAACTGAAAAGAGACCGTGCCTGTTGCATAGCGCGGCAGGAGATTGCTTTCATGAATGCTAAGTCCATAGTCGGTGGTTTGGGTTTGCCCAAAGGTTTTCTTGTTCAATAGATTTTTGCCCGTCAGATAGAAATCAAATCGGCTTTTTGAAGGGTTATAAGACAGTGTTGCATCTAAAAACCAATAGTTATCAGTCTTTCGCTTAAGATTGGGTAGGTAGTAGTCCGATGTAAGTGAAATAAACCAGTCTTCGTGTGGTCGAATAGTTACTGTAAAGTTGTTGGTGAAACTCTCGTTTTTGAAAGTACCGCTAATGCCTTCAGTGCTGGCCGCGCTCTGCCTATATTCTGCTTTATTGCGAAAATTGACGGGGAAGTCAAAGATAGATGTAAACCCCAAATTGCCACTAAAACTACGGCTTTGGTTGCTGCGTAATTTAGATTTGTTCACTACGTTTTTGTAGTTCATAACGTTGTAGTTCGTGTTTGCGTCCAGTTTGAATAGCAGCTCCTTAAAAAACTGACCTATTGAAAACATGAGGTTCAAATTGTCTAAAGGCTCAGACAGAAAAAAGTTATTCAGCCGTGCCGTGCGTTCTTTGAAGGCAAAATCTGCAAAAAAATTACCCATCATCTTGTAGTGCATAGCCATGGCGTGGATAGTGAAGAATTTTTCCATGTTATTAACGTAGTAGTTTAGGCTATAAAACTGCTGACTCTGTATTCTAAGAACAGGCGTATTGCTGATAGTGGTGCGGCTATTAACAAGCACGTCCTGGCTAAAAAGGTAATTCTGAGGCATAGACGCTTGCTTATAGCCTCCTTGCACCGACACAAGAGCATACTTTGCTAGTTTGTAGCCAACAGTAAGCGTAGGCTCTATTATAAAATCTCCTCTTTTTTGAAGTGTTTTTTCGCTTATGAGTTCTTGATAGAGATAGCTTCCGGCGTACTCCATGCCCAGTTTCCAATTCTTGTAAAGGTGTGTGTAAGCGCCTGTTTGATAGATAGTTTGTTGCTTAGAAACCAGATGGTTCAGAATTGGTGAGCCTAATAGCGTCCCCTCGGCGAGATAGGTAGAAAGAGCAGACCTATAAGGGCTTTTGTCTTGCTTTAGGCCCAAAGAAAACGAGTATTTGCCGTTACCAACTGCACCCAGAAGAGTCGCTTTGGCCTCGAGATAATCTTTCTGAAACCTACTTGCCTGCCTGTCCGTTTGGGCGGTGTCGGGTCTTAAAGCAGACGGACTAAGGGTCAGCATCTGAGGCACACGGCTTGTAGACTGCCAAAGATGAAGCTGTAAAGCGCGTTTTTTGTCTATTTTTTGGGTAAAAAGCAGCCTTTGTTGTAAGTAAACATCTCGAGACTCTAGCCGCGATTCAAAATCAAATCTTTCGTTCATGCGCGTTTGAATGGACGTTTGGATATTCTCTTCGCTGATTCGGAAGTTATACTCCAGCAAGGATGTTTTGGACGTGTTGTATTTGATTTCTAAATCGCTTCTATACAGAGTGGGCCTTTTATGCGTTGTGGTTAGGTCGCTAAAGTTAAAGTCATACCCACTTATCATCAAAGCCACTTTTGAAAGCTGATACCCATAAATATCGTCCTTCAAGAAGTATAAATTATTCTTGACACTCAAGCGCTTGCCTATCTTAAACACCGCGTTGTGGCTGGCAAAAAACTGCTGATTGACATTCACGCGGTTGGCAGCCAATGGTGAGGACGTGCTACTTTCTGCAATCACTTTGGGAGCGTAGTAGTGCATTTCTTTCGTGCGTTCCGCGCTCTGACTGTTTGCGAAGTGGTCATAAGGCGTGTTATTGATACCCAAATTATTGTGGGCAAGCATGGCAAAAGATTTGTAGCTACGGGTAATGCCCAAAAGCGTGCCTTTGGCATTAATTGCTGCGTCTGCCGCTGCTGTCAAACCCAGCCCCACATCAAAGTTGCCCGAAAAATCAAATCTATTCTTCTTGATTTTAAGGTTTAGGCTTACTTTATCGCTCGCTTCTATGTCTTTGAGCAATGGATTGGCCGAGTAATTGTCTATGGCTTGCACCTGCTCCACCATATCCACATTGATATTGCGCGTGCCTATGGTGTAGTTCTTGCCAAAAAGGTCATCGCCTTCTAGCGTTACAGCCTCTACTTGTTTGCCTTTGTAGGATATGATGCCGCTTTGCTCATCTATTTTGATACCTGGCATTTTCTTGAGGACATCTTCTAGCTTTTTTTCGCTGCCGTCGCGAAAAGAATTGACGTTATAGAGAACTGTATCTTCCTTCACCTCTATAGGTCTTTTCTTGCCCACCACCACCACCTCCTTGAGTTCCTGCACCACAAATGCCAACTTGAAATGAAAAGTATAGATACTGTCTTTCTGTGGGTTGCGTATAATAACCGAATCGGGTGCATGGCTATAGGCCATTACGTCTATGCGCAACTTCTGATAGCTTTTGCTGAGCTTGAGGCTGAACTTGCCAGCCTTGCTCTGTGTAAACTCCAGAATATTTTGCGGTTGGTCGGCTTCCTTGATGAGGATACTGGCCATAGAAAGAGGCAAACCCTCACTATTTGTAACCGAGCCAGTAAGGGTTTGGGCATGGAGACTTGGAAAGCCCCCCAAAAGTAGAAAAATGACTAAAAAAAAACGCATTTTATTTTTTATTATCGGACTTATTTTCCATCTGAAGTCTCTCTTCAGTCTTTTTTAGTTTTTCTTCTAGTTCTTTGATGTTGCTATCGTTGATGTCTTCCACACCCAGGTCTTCAATATAGCGGCCTTTCGTGCTGCTCGATTTAAAAGTAATGCCAGCTGGCAGAAATTCGGCCAGGTTTACCTTCATAAATCTGTAGTGTTCTATGCTTCTTTTGTTAAAGGCAAATTTGTACTGTTCCCAGTTCAATACAGGTTTTTTGGTCTCTGGGTAAGGGTTTCGGATAGGGTCTAGCGGCGCATTCAATACAATTTTGTAGGGTTCAATGACCAAGAACTTTTCATGACATTGCACCTGCAAAATGAGACCAGGCAGGCCATCAAACTTCCAAGGGCCACCAAAAGCGTGGAGTTGAGAACTGAAATATGCGGTGTAAGTTCTGCCTCTAAAGTCTGCTTTAGCCCCTTGGCACTTGTAGCCCAAGATGAGTGTATCGCTATTGGGTAAAATGCTCCATTCAAAAAGACGCAAAGGCTCGCTTAGCAGAATAAAGTTCCTAGTCGATGGCAACTCGCTGTTGAGAAACATCGTGTCTTGCGCATAATTCTTGTAAAGCACATCTTGAGATACATTAACAAACAGTTCATCGCTTTTTTTTACCAGAGTACCTACCCCTATCTTGCTTGGCTCATCAAGAATGGCCTTGTGTGGAAAGTCGCTCAGGCTGTCTTTTAGCGTGTTGTAGTAAATAGACTCCTGATTCATTATCACCAAGTTATAAGACTCATTGGTTCTACTGAGCGGATTATCGTAATTAACTTTCACTACATACTGAACAGCAACACTGGGCGTTTGGGCATACAAACCTGATGCTTTGAGGACAACAAGCAAGAAAAATAGAAAACATTTTGGATACATCGTTTTGAAATTTAATAGATTACAAAAGAGTGCCTACCTCTGTTTAAACTGTTTTGGGAGTTAAAGAAAGGTAGGCATAAACGAATAAATGAAGCCGCTATAAGATAAGATTCTTTGGCAGAGGTTTCACAGAAGCAGTTTTTATGCCAGTATCCAGCCCATGCTGGCTAATACTTGTATAAATGCACAAACGACGGTACCAATGTCTTGAGTCATACCATCTCCAGCAAATGTAAAAGTATAAATTGCTCCATTTTGGCCGGTTACCAAGCAATTATGGTCTTGAACTTTAATAACAGTCGTGGCCGCAGCACTTACATCTACTGCGTCTGGCTTTGCTTCTTTGTTTTCAACGACCGCCACGGAGACGGTTGTCTCTTCCGCTTTTTTTTCAATGCTGGCCGCACTTGCGAAGGTAGTGCTTGCGAGCAGGCAAGCAATGAGGAACATACTTTTCATTTTTAGATACATTTTAAAGTTAAACAATGGATGAAGTATGTCAAACAACAAAGCACTTAGTGTGCAAGTGTTTTGTTTATTTGGCGCGCAAAGTAAAAAAAAAAACGACCTCCAAATTTTTGACGTAATTTTATACATTTTTTTTTAGTTTTAACATAGAATCAAGAAAAAAGACAAAATTTAAGTCTTGGAATACCAAAAAAATATGTGTGCGATAGCCGTTATAATACAGCCTGTATTCATCGCCGCGTTAGCCTACTCAAAATAGCCAACTTACCTTTGGTGCTAAAAGCATCTATCATTGGCCAGCATATCGTGTAATTTTTGACAGAACTCCCTGCCAAGTAATTGACCAACTTTTTTCTCTGTGGGTGTCTTGAGAGGCATTGCGCCATGAATAGCATTGGTTGTGCAAATAAAATGAGCATCTTGCAGAGCCTGAACCGTCAGTTCGCTTTCCTGAACTTTGATGCCAAATTCAAACGCATTATCTAAAATAAACTGCCGCATGACACCCGCTATGCAGCCCTCACTAAGCGCTGGCGTTATAAGAATACCGCTTGGTGTTAAACAAAAGACATTCCCGCTCACTGCTTCGGCCACACGCCCAAAATGATTCAAGAGAATGCAGTCCTCTTTTCCCTGTTCATCGGCATACTTGGCGGCGAGTACGTAGGGTAGCGAATTGATGCTTTTTATATTACTTAGGGGCGTGGCAGCCAGAAAAAGCCAGTGGTGTATGAGCCAAGTACGTTCTGCATAAGCCCGCAACCGTACAGGACTCACCTCTATCGTAAACTCCAGCTCGTCCGTTTCGGGGCGATAAAGGCCAGCTCCGCTGCGCGCCACAGTCAGGCGCAAGCGCACAGCACTATGTACAGCATTTTTGAGAAAGAAGGACTCACAAGCCTCATCTAGAGCCAATTTTAGCTCAGCCGCATTCAAGCGTAACCCCAGTAGTCTTGCAGCAGCATTTAAACGGCGCAAATGGTTTGGCCACAGTCTGATTCCGCGAGTATCCGCATAAGCGGTTTCAAAAAAGCCATCGCCATACTTGATTGCCCGTAACATAAAATTGTATATTCGTTTTGATGTTATATATAAAGTATAAACGCATATACAAATATTTAATTTACACGTTATTGCTTGTTAGTGTTAAAAACTTTGCTTCGTAGGCTTCACGGTCTTTGCGGTCATACATATAGCGCCCCATGAACTTGTCGCGCCAAAGGTCTTTGTCAATTTTAAATTCCTCCAGACTATAGCCCATAAAAACCTCAAGCCCTTTCCTATCTACTGCCATATTGTAGAACTTCTGATTCGCTGGCAGCTGGAATGTTATTTTTTCAAGAAACTCCAATTTCATTAACAGTTTGACAGGCTCAACAATCAAAAGTTTATGAAGGTTATCCTCTTTAGAAAAATACTCTTCATATTCTTCGGCGCTCAAAGTATTTGTTTTCACGGCTGCAAAATACTCGTTGTAATTCTTAAAGAAAACCAAAGTTCCTTTTCCATTTACAAAGCGCGTGGTTTTAATAAATTGTGCGCCACGTATTTTTTCGCTCGCCGCATTGAACAGTTCTTTTTCCGATTCTTTGTACTCTTGCAAAACATCTTTTATCTGCTGGCGTATGCGTTTTGCAGGAATTACAATTTTGGTTTTTGCAGCATTGCTGAGCGAAAGATTGTCATTGGCAGCCATTAGGTTATCGTGTACGCGCAGTACATAAGCCAAAGAGGCTTCAAAAAGACCATCTACATTTTGAAGCAGTTGGCATTTTTCTTTATCAGTCAGCTTCGAGTGGTCAATGTTATTGATGAGTGGTTCAAACAAGGTCAGAACGTATGCAATTTGATAATGAATAGGCTGCAAAAGTTCTACCGCACCTTTTTTGGCTTTGCTTTCGGGTGTGGCAGCATGGTCGGTCATATAATACCATATTGCTTCTGCATACTCGTAAGTAACACCAGCTTTTGTGTAGCGCAAGGAACGAATATCGCTTTTAATATCGCGGATACCCTCCTCAATAAACTTGTATTCGTTCTCACGCTTCTGGGCTTCAATCTCATTAGTCTGGCGCATATTGGCCTTGTACTGAATATAGAAAGCCAAAAAGGTTAAGCAAACGCCCATTAGCCCCACCACTGGATTCGAGATGCCGCCAAAAGCATCGCCTATTTCATTCGGTGTTTTTACATCAAAATAGGGCAGCAATGGCAAAACGTATGGCAAAGCAATTGCAAGTGCACTACCAGTACCTACAATCAATATGGATAGCAATGAAACATTGCGCTCAATCCAGGGAATCTCGCTCTCCCTTGAGTGAACCTCTGGTTTTAAGTTATTCATTTTTAGGACGGAGGACACCGCTAAAAGTTGCCGTGTTGTATCAATTTGGGACATTGCTGCAAAAATATCTATTTTCATGCCATCTAGCAAATTTAGACGCACTTTTAACTAATTTTTGCCGAAGGGCAGATAATTTTAAGACACAAAATTCTTAGCTAAAATATTAATAATCAATTTTTTGAATATATTTTTGTGTGCTTTGTTAAAAGAATCAATCTCTTGTATAAAAAGGCCGCATTTTGGTGCGAGTCTAAAAGAGTCATAGAGTTATATGTTTAGCGCCAAAAAGAGTTTGAGCATTCCCGCTAGCCAAAAATAATAAGAAGACTATTTCAATGCGTGTGCATTATTTGAAGTATTTTGTTATAACACAACTTGCTTAAAAAAAGCCAATTAGAATAAATATAACAATTCACACAAATAAATATTTGTGAACTGTTATAATATATTCCCTTGTTTTAGAGTTATATACAAAAGAAATCATTTTAACAATAACATCAACTAAAATGGGCAAACTTAGCAAACAAACCCGAAGCAGCACAGGTCTTAACCAAGCTTTAGCTTATTTTGAAGGTACATTGGCTAAACCACATAACTACGTTCGTATAGCACGTCAATATTTACTTTTTATCATCAGCAAACAGTACAGCATTGATGAAATTAGCGCAAAGCTATTTGCTAAGAGTAAAGCGCCTGTTTATCTTTCTGCCTGTAGAAAATTTATCGCTTTTGCTCAAGACGCTGGTATTGCGAACGTGTATGACGATGTACGTGCAAACTACGAAGGAAATGCAGCAGTGCTAGACTTTCTGGCTAACGCACAAATTCGCCCGAATAGTAAAAAGACGTACAGCATTGCCCTTAACGAAATGGAACTGTTCTTGTCCAAAATTCAGCAACCAATTTCGCGTCCTACGGTTCTGGCATTCTTAACAGAGCTGCGTGATGGGCGAAGTCTGAGTGTTTATACAATCAACAACTACCTTTCAGCAGTCAGGCAGTTTAGTGAGTACTGCATTCTCAAACGCGAGGAGTTGCAGTTATCGCAAGAGCTAGTTGTGCAACTTCGCGATATAAGCAGTATCAGAAGTTTAAAAACAGGCGGTAGTTTCCAAACATACAGTAAAGAGAGCCTTAGCGAAAAAGAAATTGAGCAGCTGATGACTGTGATAACGAATCCACGCGACAAGGCCGTCATTGCACTCATGGCATATCAAGGTTTAAGAACAGTAGAACTTACGCGCCTTGAATGGGTAGATATTCGCTCAAAAGGCGGCAAGAAATATTTGGCAGTGCTTAGCAAAGGCAGAAATGAAAAAGAGCTTATTCCGCTCATGACGGCTTGCGAAAAAATCTTGACTCTCTATAAAAGCAAAGCAGCTTTGCACCCAACCAAAATGTTTGAGTTTAATAATACCAGTATTGTTCGCAAAATAACCAATCAGTGGCTTCGCGTGGCAGGTTTAAAAGGCGAGAAGGTTTCTGCACACAGTCTCCGCCACAGTGTTGCGCAGATAATGATAGACAAAGGCGTACCGAAACCTATGGTGCAACGCTTTTTACGGCACAAAAACGAAGCAACTACCAGTATTTATACAGCCAAGCAAGAGCAAAAAGACTTCCTGACTTTTGATTTTGAATAGTTGCATATTCGGTTATTTATTTATATGAATAAAATGCGAATATACAAATATACTATTTTAATTCGTTTATAAATAAGCAAACCTATTAGCCGTTTATGCGAATAAAAGAAACATCTTTTGTGCTTTTTGAAAATAAATAATTAAACGCGGCGCTTTCAAAAACTCAAAAAGCACTAACTTTGCGGTCTAAAACCTATTTCAAACAAATAATAAAAATGATACAGAGAATCCAAACAGTTTTTATGCTCATATCGGCAGCCCTTATGTTGGCAATGCTGGCCTTTCCGCTTTGGATAAAGCGCAGCACTGATGGGGCGGAGCAGGTTGTACTTGGCGCATTTCAATTATTGCATAGCTCAAAAGCAGCGCTTGTGGGGCAGTCAGGCACCTACGCCATAGGCGTAACGGCGGTGCTGTCCGCGATTGTCAGTATTTATGCTATTTTTCAATACAAAAAACGCCGTTTACAAATCACCCTGTGTGGCTTTAACGTTGTGTTGATTTGCAGTAATATTGGCTTAGTTGTTTACTATGTGCATTTTATTGCCAATAAAATTTTTAGCCCTGAGCAATATGGTGCTTTTGGATATGCTTTTTTCTTTCCTGTTATAGCAGTCATATTTTCACAGTTGGCAAGTCGGTTTGCATGGCGTGATGAAAAAATGGTACGAGATTCTGAGCGCTTGCGTTAATCTATCTTTTGTTTGACTCAACGCTTTCTAATGAATCCTAAAATGTTATTAGTCAGTCGTCCCTTGAAGGCATTATCAGTAAATGTACGATAAATGGATTAGAATCTAAGACATTTTTTATTTAAAATGAAACCCTCATTTAATTTGCTGATAATAAAAAATTTAACTAGATATTTAAGAACAGCTATTTAGTTTACATCTATTGATTAAATTATTCTTAGTCGCATAGAATGTTCTTTCAAAGGCTATGTCTTTCTGTTTTTTCAAATTATTAAAGTTTAAAAAGGTATGTAGCTAGACTGTAGGGTTTGACCCGCTGATTTTCTAAGAAGTATAGACTGATTTCTTTCTTTCTGATACAGAAACTCAAGGCATCATTCCGCTTGCAGTCCTTTAGGCTTTTTTTATAAACAATTTTCTTTAAAACTTGCTTTTAGAATTGGTATTGTAGTAATTGCGGATTAAATTTGTGTGTTAGGTAAATAAAAGCACGTTTAAAAGGCTGATAATCATGGCAAAAATAACGTTTGATGGCATTGAAGTAGAGATTCCAGACGGCACCAGTATTTTGCAGGCGGCTCGCAAAATAGGTGGGCACGTGGCCCCGCCTGCCATGTGTTATTATTCGTCCTTGAAAGGCACAGGAGGCAAATGCAGAGCTTGTTTGGTTAAAGTTACACAAGGCTCAGCCAAAGACCCGCGCCCTATGCCCAAGCTCGTTGCATCGTGCATAACGCCCGTTCAGGATGGTATGGTGGTAGAAAATACAACCAATCCCGATGTTTTGGAAGCACGCAAAGGGGTAGTGGAGTTTTTATTGATTAATCATCCGTTGGATTGTCCTATTTGCGACCAGGCCGGTGAGTGCCACTTGCAAGATTTTTCTTTTTCTCATGGCAAAGTCAATACACGCTATGAAGAAAAAAGACGCACTTTTGAAAAGATTGACATAGGTCAGTATATTCAGTTGCACATGACGCGCTGTATCTTGTGTTACCGCTGTGTTTATACTGCCGACCAACTGACCGACAAGCGTGTTCATGGTGTTATGCACCGTGGTGACATTGCTGAAATCAGTACTTACATTCAAAACTCTATTGAAAATGATTTTTCGGGCAATGTTATTGATGTTTGTCCCGTTGGCGCGCTAACCGACAAGACTTTCCGTTTCAAGAGCCGAGTTTGGTTTACAAAACCTATGAATGCGCATTGCAAGTGCGATAAGTGCAGCGGTAAGGCCGTTATTTGGTACAAAGGCGATGAAGTCTTGCGTGTTACAGCTCGCAAGAACGAGTGGGGCGAAGTGGAAGAGTTTATTTGTAACAAGTGTCGTTTTGATACCAAGAAAACGTCCGATTGGACAATAGAAGGGCCTCGCGATATTTCGCATACGTCTGTCATTAGCCAAAACCATTATACAAATGAAACGGTTAATCCTGCATTTGCAACCAAAATAGCAGATGAGTACAAGCCCATTAATGATGAGCGTACGCCGTCTCAACTACCTTTTTCTGAACGTGTTAAGTAAACGTTTATATGACTATTCTTCTTATTAAAGCAATCATTATTCTAATAATTTTTGCGCTCTCATTGGGCATTGCGGCCTATTCTACTTATGCTGAACGCAAAATTGCGGCTTTTTTTCAGGACCGTTTAGGGCCGAACCGTGCTGGCCCCTTTGGTATGTTACAGCCATTAGCAGACGGTGTAAAGATGATTTTCAAAGAAGAGTTTATTCCTTCTTCGTCCAACAAATGGCTATTTATAGCGGGACCCTGCTTGGCCATGCTGACTGCTTGTATGACGAGCGCTGTTATTCCATTTAGCGATACGCTCACTCTAGCAGGCGAGAGTTTTACCGCTCAGGCCGTGGATATCAATATTGGCATACTCTACATTTTTGGTGTGGTTTCGTTGGGCGTTTATGGTGTAATGGTAGGCGGTTGGGCTTCCAATAATAAATATTCGCTTTTGGGCGCTGTTCGGGCAGCTTCGCAAAATATTAGTTATGAGTTGGCTATGGGTTTGTCTATTGTGGCGGTGGTGATGCTTACAGGCTCGCTTTCTTTAAACCAAATAGTTGAACAACAACACGGTATGAACTGGAATATTTTTTATCAGCCGCTTGGTTTTATCATATTCTGCATTTGTGCCTTTGCTGAAACTAACCGCACACCATTTGACCTACCAGAGTGCGAAACCGAACTTGTTGGTGGTTATCATACAGAGTATAGCAGTATGAAGCTAGGTTTTTATTTGTTTGCAGAATATGTGAATATGTTTGTGGCATCAGCTGTTATGTCTGCATTATATTTTGGTGGTTATAACTACCCATTTATGGACGTTGCCGCCGAGCTTTTAGGCTCAAATGTGGCTGCTTTTCTTGGCATAGGGGTTTTCTTTATGAAAATATTTGCTTTTATTTTCTTTTTTATGTGGGTTCGTTGGACAATCCCGCGCTTTCGCTATGACCAATTAATGAAACTCGGCTGGACTGCCCTTATTCCACTGTCCATTTTGAATGTGATTCTAACTGGCATCGCTATTCTAGTTCAGCATACTTTTTTTGGTTAGTTGCTCCTTAAAAAGACGCTATGGCGTTGGTTGTCAGCAAAGTAGAAAAAAGATTTTGTCTTTAAAATTTCTTAGGATTTGTCTATTTTATCAAAAACTGGCAAAATCTTAAAATTTTTGACGGCCTGACACGCTTCCCCTCATACAAAAGCGAATGGCTCAAATGTCAGAGAATGAGATTTTCTGTGCAAGAATGAGCCAATCAAAGAAAAAGCCATTCGCTGGTTTAGATGAAAATTGATGTGCTTGTTCTTGTGCCAACTTTTTAAGGGAAGACTAATTAGGAAACTGTTACGACTAGAAAATAGGGTATCTGTGGTGTATTCTAAACCTTAAACATTGTTGAAACGGGACTTCATCGCATGATGTGAAGAGGCTTATTGAAGAGTTAATCCATTATTGCTTCTGTGCTACCATCTACCACCGTAATATTCCCTATCGCAACACGATAACCACCCGTAGCATTGGCATCTGGCAGGAGCAGAACTTGTACATTTTTGCTGACGCGGTCGCCATAAATCAATTTTCCTTCACGGTCTGTCTTGCGAAACTCTTGAAAAACTTGCGCACTTGCAATCAAAGACCCGTCAGCAGCCTTTCTGAACTCGCCCATTTCTAAAGGTTTGTACCAGTCAATGCTTACGCTGTATTCTTTGGCAACACCATAAAGAGAGGTAAAATATTTATTTGCCTTACGCCTAGACTTTTTTCTAAACAAGTTTGAGATTTCAATTTCGCGGTTATTATCACTAAAAAGTGCCATCACCTCTTCAATAATACCGGCATCATTCCCCGTTTCAGAGTTTGAGCTACTCCCTTTGGCTAGCGTAGAAATCTTTTCTAAAAGTAGTTGGACTTTATCGGAAGCCTCATTTCTATAATAATTCACCTTACTGTCTTCCATGTCTATCAAGGCTTCTTCAGCTGTTTCACGGGGCGTAGAAGTTTCTTTGGCAGCCGTAGGGTCGGTTCTATCTGGTTTTGTTTTGAGAAGGTCTGGCTCGCCCAAGTTATCGCTCGCAAAACTATTAAATGGCCTAGACTCTGGCTGTTGTGTAATATTAAGCATTGCTTGGGGGTTCTGACCACCGTTAGAATTGCGAACAGTCAGAAAACGCGAACGGCTGACAATTGCGCTCCATTGTGTAATCGGCTCGGTGTTTTCGTGTATGGCTTGCAAAAAACTATTTGTAAAGATGCCACCTTGCGCGCCCAAGCGGCATTCGGCCTGCTCTTTAGGAAAATGATTAACTATTTCTACTACGCCCTGCGACTGTGAGAACAAAGAGACATAGCGCTCTTTTACTCCTTTATCAATAAAAATAGGGCTTAGGTCATCGTTCTGATTGCATAAATCGACAACAACAAGCGTCAAACGGGGTTTGAGTGCTGCAATACTTTCGGTCAGGCTATGATAATCCGCATAATCATCTGTAAATTCTATCAAGTTTGAAGGGTTCTCGCGTGAACGTGTAATAAGCTCACTGCCAGAAACATATAAGACAAGCACATCGCTAGGGCTGACTTTGAGGCTGCTGAGTTGTTTTTTAAGGCTAGCCAAATTATAATTAGCACCATCTAGTGTATAGACTTTACGCAGCATACCAGTCATGTAGGCAATGGTATCCATTTCTGTCTTCATACGCTTGAGGTTGGCAGCATGACCTGCGCCCGTATTAGTATTGGCTGTTTCGGCGGCCAGAATGGCGTGTAAGCGGCCTTGTTGGGCGTATGCGGGCAGGCAAAGTGCGCACACAAAAAAGAATAGCAGAGCTAGAATTTTGGCAGTACTCATTTGGTTTTCTTAAATAAATTGTTGATTGATAAAAACTTTGCTTGGTGCTATGAATTGGCCTCAAAAGCAATTTTTGGGTTTGAAGAAAGCAGCTTTTTAACTACTCACCCAAACCTGAGGATATGTGCTGCAATTTTGAGGCAGATAGCATAAGCCTCTCGTTGAATAAATGAAAATTATAGACAAACGAGCAGTTTTTAACTACGAATCCAAATGTGTACAATTTTAGAAAGGGTCAGAGTAGTCGGGGTTTTTAAGAAATGCCTCATCTGTAAGCATATCCAAGAAAGCTAAAAGGTCTTTCTTTTCTGAATCGGTCAGGCCTAACTTAATGGGGTCGGTAGGATTAAAGCGGGGGTCGTTAGAAGCAGCCACAATGAGTGGGTCTAGAGTAGCACTTCGTTTGATGCCTGAATTGTAATGATTGATAACCTCCTCAAGCGTCTTAAAGCGGCCGTCGTGCATATAGGGCGCGGTCAGGGCAATATTGCGCAGGCTAGGTGCTTTAAATTTGCCTTTGTCTTTAGGATTGGCAGTAGTGGACATGAGGCCGTCGCGAAGTTTCTCGTCTGTATCAATCCCGTTATTATGAAAGCCACTAAGGCCTAAGGTATTACCACCAAGGCGCACGGGCAGGTGGCAATCTCCACAATTTGCGCCGCGTGTGCCGGCAATGGGGTCGGGGTGAGAAAAGAACAGCCTCAAGCCACGCATTTCAGAATCAGTGGGGGTGTACTCCCCGCGCAGAAACTGGTCGTATTTTGAATCCTTGCTAATGACCGTACGCTGGAACTGAGCCAAAGCATTTGTTATCAGGCCTCCTGTAATTTTATCTGTTCCGAAAGCGCGTTTAAACAAAGGTGGGTAGCGGCTGTCCGACTGCAATTTACGAACAGCCTCTGCTATGGATTGATTCATTTCGTTGGGGTGCTGCATAGGAATAATCGCCTGCTTTTCAAGTGTTTGCTCTTTGGCAGTCCACGTGAGTTGGCTCTCCCATAGTAAATTAACTATGCTCATGGCCGATACATCTGTACGCTTACTCGCCACGCCCTCGCTAAAAGGCTTTCCGTCTGTGAAGGCTTTGCTTTGTAAATGACATGAGCCACAAGCAATGGTGTTGTCCACTGACAATTTTTTTTCATAAAAAAGCATACGCCCAAGTGCCACTCCGCCTTCGGTAAGCGGGTTGTCAGGCGGAAGCGTGTAGTCGCCAAAATAGTAAGGCGCTTTGAGCAAAAATGGCTTATTTGGTTCTTCTGGGCCAGTAGTTTTGTCTTGGCAGGCTACTACAAAAAGCGTCATGGCTAAGCCTACGCCAATTAGTTGAATGCTTTGCTTATAATAATCAAGTTGCATAATTGCTTGTTTTTTACATGGAGTACTACCTATAAATGCTTATCATTAAACACAATTTATAGCTTGCAGGTTTATGTTTTATTCTAAATAACAAAGAAAATACTCACCAAATACTTTCTATTTTAAATTTTTTAGTGTTGATATCAAACTCTGCCCCCACTTTTTTTAGACTCAGGAGTCGTCCTATTGGAGATTCTAAGGATACCGCAAATAGCTGCAAACCCGCGATTTGTATAGCTCCTAAACCTGTACTGATGTAAAACCATCCCTGGTTAGTTTGCACCAAACTTCCCAGAATAACAGCATCAGATGGTGATTGCCGGTTTTGTATGCGTTTGAGAACAGCCTCTTGATTCTGAGCTTCCAACAGGCGCTTTTGTTCCTTTTCAATTTGAAGCTGCATCATGGCGCGGCCAGTTTCGTATTTATCCCCAGCCGAACTCTTTGTTTCTTCGTTGGCCGATTCCTGAGCAGCGTTGATGTTGCTTTTAATGCTTTGAATCTTGTCCGCAACTAGCTCAACACAATAAGCGAGAGCCTGTTTTTTAAGATACTCCATAGTAAATCATTTATGTGTAATTTAATACATTTCGGCTAATTGAGGCAGGAGCGACCACCATGGCGCTTTGCCCTCATTTTTTCCGAGCCTAACAATGATTATTTTTTTGGCTGGGTTTACGTAAATATATTGCCCCAGAATACCTTGCGCCAAAAAGTCGCCGTTCTTGGTGGGTAGCCACCATTGGTATTGGTAATAGGAAGCACTGCCCATGCTGGTATCCTGCTTAATGGATTGATGCACCCATTCGCTCGGCACAATTTGCTGACCGTTCCAGTTCCCATCATTCAAGTAGAGCCTGCCTATTTTGGCATAATCGCGGGCGCGGGCATTGAGGCAGCAGAAGGTCTTTTCTAATCCTTTCCTTTTGCGGTCTATGCTCCATGAGCCGTCATACTCCATGCCCAGAGGTTGCCATAGTTTTTGTTCGAGATAAGCTGACACCGTTCTATCTTTGAGCGCTCGTTCTAATACCAAGCCCAGTAACTGTGAGTTGCCGCTTTTATACTCAAACTGAGTGCCTGGTTCTGTTTTTAGTTTTAACTTGTAAAGGCTACGCCTTAAATTTCTGCCATAGTAAAAAGACGCAACGTGCCCAAAAGGATTGTAGTAGCCTTCATTAAAATCCAGCCCAGAGGTCATTTGCAACAAGTGCTCAATCGTAACTTTTTCAAAACCATTGTTCTTGAGTTCAGGGATATAAGTCGTTATCGGTTCTTGCACGGACTGAATCAGCCTGTCCTTTATGGCGCAACCAATCAGGATAGAGAGTACTGACTTTGCCACCGAAAAAGAGGGTACTACAGAACTTTCTTTGTAATTATCAAAATAATTCTCATAAAGCAGGGTATCATTTCGGATAATCAAAAAAGCTACCGTGTTGTTCTTCTTGAGATAATCTTCAAAAGCCATATCTTTGCCTTTGATTTTGATACTTTTGGGAATCTTTTTGGCTATATCGCCACTAGGAGTAAACTGAAAAGGCATACCTGCTTTTTGAACGGCTCTGTTCGGAAACTTGCGATGGTCTTTAATGTCCGCAAAATTATAGAATATGAACCGGCCTAAAGTACAGGCTTGTAAGGATATGAGCAGCAGAAAGAGCAAAAATTTAATCATGTTAGACATAACAAGAAATCATTTAATTCTATGATTTAAAAGCCAAAGGTATAAAGTAATGATTTAAACTGCATACTGTTTAGAAATTTTCTTTGGGTTTGACCAAGGTTTGGTTTCAGAACAATCCACTGTCATTTTTTAGGATAACTCTGATATTTTACCTATTTTTGCTCAAACAAAACTGCATAAAATAGCGTTTGAAAATGGCAAAAGCTTAGCAAAGTGATTTTGTTCTGCCCAAAATGATTTACAAAAAGCCCAAACTAACATGAAAGAAAAAACAGTCTTCGCCACCCCAACAGGCACTTACGCTCCTAAAAAAACCTTTTTCAACCTATTTTTTGCAGTATTATTGTTCGCTATTTTCTTTAATTTCCCTATTAGCTGGGCGCAACGTCAGTGTGGCTCTCACCTGCACCATAGCAAAGGTCATATTGGCAAGCCAGCCCTTGAGCAACTCATTCAGCAAAAAATTCAAGACAATCAGGCAACAGAACGCACGGGTAGGCTTCAGCGTGAGGAATATAACTTTCCTGTTATTGTTCACGTCTTGCATTTAGGCGAATCTGTGGGCGAAGGAACAAATATTTCTGCCGCGCAAATTTATTCCCAGTTTGAGGTTTTAGAAGAAGATTTTAATCTCAAAAATAGCAACTTAGAGTCTACTGTGCCGGCATTCAAGTCTTTGGCAACCAGTGCTGGTTTTCATTTTAAACCCGCTACCGTCTCGCCCGATGGCACTCCTCTCATAGAAAAAGGCATCAATCGCATTCAGTATAGTTCTAACCGCTTTACAATGGCAGAGCTTGAAAATAGCATTAAGCCTGCCACTATTTGGGACCCCAAGCGCTACATCAACGTATGGGTCTGCGATATGGGCAATGTGAATCTGGTAGGTTATGCTCAATTCCCTTTTGCACCCAGCCTACCTGGTCTTGACGAAGAAGACCCTGCCAACACCGATGGTATTGTTATGAGTTACACGAATATTGGCAGCCTTGACAAGGTTAGAACGCCGCAGCTTCTTGAAGGTGGCAACTTGAATCTTGGGCGTACCCTCACGCATGAATTGGGGCATTTCCTTGGGCTTATACACATTTGGGGCGATGTTATCAACTGCGAAACCACTACAGATTATTGTGCCGATACGCCGCCTCAGCGCAAGGCGAATTATGGTTGCGAACTTGCCAATACCTCGTGTACAAGTTTGGATATGGCACAAAATTTTATGGATTATACCGATGACCGCTGCATGACCCTCTTTACGAAAGACCAAGTAGAGCGTATGCGAGCAGCTTTGGCTGTGGCAGCACGACGTTTGGAACTCACAACTTCCAACACGGCTAACCCTGTAGACAAGGGTATTTTTGCAAATTTTGTGGCTTCCAGCAAACGCATTTGTGCGGGGCAAGAGGTTCGCTTTACAGATAAATCTATGGCCTTTGGCAGCAGCAGCATCACCAGTTACCGCTGGACATTTGAGGGCGGAAGCCCAGCCACCTCCACCGAGAAGAACCCAAAAGTAGTTTATAATACAGCAGGGCTTTTTGCTGTGCGCTTAGAAGTGAGTGGCGGTACAGAATCCAACACATTGAATTTAAATAATTTTGTGTCGGTAGAAAGCACTATGGGTGCAGCAACAACCCTCAGCAAAGACTTTGAGGACAATAGCCTTACAAGTGCCGGATGGGAGGCCTCCGAGAACTCGTGGAAGGTAACCAGTTTAGGTTCGGGCGCAAGCAAGCGCTCAGTTTTGCACATTGACAACTACAGCATGAATTTGCAAGGTCGTTTATGTCAGTACACCTCCCCGCTCTTGGATACACGCGGCCAAACCCTCATGCGGTTGAGTTTTGATTACGCTTATTCCACCCGCGAAGGCCAGTACGACTCCTTGCTTATTTTCTATTCCACTGACTGTGGGGGTACATTCAAACCCATTTTTAGGCATGGAGGCTGGGATTTAAGCACAAGCATTACCCGCAACACGCTTTTTAGGGCTACTAACGAAGCAGACTGGAAGAACGTGCAACTATTAATACCTGTAGAAGGCACTGAGAGCCTCAAAATTCGCTTTATAAACATTTCGGCTAGAGGGAATGCACTTTATTTGGACAATATCAATCTCAATGCACCCAGTTTTACTTCAAAGCCGATATTAACAGATTTTCAAGCTGATTATCAAACCATAGTAGAAAAAGAGACGCTCAAATATAGGTTCATTGGCCAAGATTTTGCAAGCTATGAGTGGATGCTTTCGGGAGCAAAAGTGCTACAAACAGACCCCTTTCTGACCAAAACTTGGTACGATAACGTAGGCAAATATGAAGCTGCTCTTGCGCTCAGAAACAGCAAAGGCGAAGCAAAAAAGACTGAATCAGGCTACATTTCTGTTCTTGATGCCATGCGTGTCAATAACAACAGTAGCAGCAAACAGAGCCTTCGCGAAACTTCCAACGGCTTCATTGCTGGTACAAATACTGCCGCTGATAAAGCCAAAGCAGAATATTTTAAGCTACAAGGGCTGAGCGTTGTATATGGTTTTGATGTACGTTTTGCGCACGTATTCACGAATAACCCCAACAAAATGCTTCTGCTTAAAGTTTGGGCAACTGACGCTAGCGGCAAACCAGCCGAAGTACTTTACAGCATGGAAGTTTCTTATCAAACAGCCACTAATTATGCCAAAAGAGGTTTGCCTTTGCGTTGTATTCTGCCAAGCCCTATGCCAATAAATACAGGCTTTTTTATCGGTTTTGAGCTAGACGAAGACAACACACATCAACTGGCAGTTTTTTCTTCGGAGGCTGCTGATGGCAAAAATACAGCATGGGAACTGACAAAAAAAGGCACTTGGCAGCCATTTTCTAAGTCGGTTGGCGAGAACGGACGCGGCGTTGATGTGGCGCTTGGGATATGGGCTATTACGAACAAGGGTGTGGTGAGTGCCACGAATGAACGCAGAGAGAATGCAGAAGCTCTTTTGTATCCGAACCCAGCATCAGACCTTGTGTTCCTGAAAACTGAGGGCGCAGAAACGGGTATATGGGCGCTTGCAAACCTACAGGGGCAAATTGTACGAACTGGTACTACGTGGCCGCTAAGTGTTGCTGGCTTAGCCGAAGGGCTTTATATGCTGCGCGTAGATACAGCCAGTGGTTTTTTTGTAAAAAAATTGCTTGTAAAACCCTAGTCGAATAGCACAAACTGCTCTCAATTACAAAAAAATCTTAAAGCTCCTTTTTATGTTCCAAAAACACCAACCGCCTTTAGCAGAAAGAATGCGACCAAAGCAACTTAGCGATGTGCTAGGGCAGGAGCACCTAACAGGGGTTGGTGGTGTTTTTCAGCGCGCCTTGAAAGGTGGCTTTTTACCTTCTATTATCTTCTGGGGGCCACCTGGCACCGGCAAAACGACTTTAGCTTCGTTGCTGGCACAATACGTAAAAATGCCTTTTGAAATATTAAGTGCCATCAATGCGGGTGTTAAAGACGTGCGACAGGTTATAGAACAAGCCCGTACACAACGCAAAACAGTCTTGTTTATTGATGAGATTCACCGTTTTAACAAATCCCAGCAAGATGCACTGCTGGCTGCAGTTGAGCGCGGTTACATCACGTTGATTGGTGCTACCACAGAGAACCCTTCCTTTGAAGTCAATGCCGCATTGTTATCGCGCTGCCAAGTTTATAACCTTAAACCTTTGGAGGAGAATCATCTCAGAGCGCTGGCGCAGCGTGCTCTTGAAACAGACGAGCTTATGAAAAATAGCCAGGTCAAATCCATAACCGAGTTCGAGGCTCTTTGGACTATTTCGGGTGGCGATGCTCGTAAACTGCTTAACCTACTGGAACTCGTCGTCTTAAACCTTGCACCAGGACAAATAATTGATAACAAAACTGTTATGCAGAGTGCGCAACAGCACGTGGCCATTTATGACAAATCAGGTGAGCAACATTATGACATCATTTCGGCTTTTATTAAGTCTATTCGTGGCAGCGACCCCAATGCCGCACTTTACTGGCTAGCGCGTATGCTGGAAGGCGGCGAGGACGTTAAATTTATCGCGCGCCGTTTGCTTATCTTGGCTTCTGAAGATATTGGTAATGCCAATCCGACAGCGCTTGTTATAGCAACCAGCGCTTTTCAGGCAGTGAGCATGGTGGGGCTGCCAGAATCAGATTTAATTTTAGCCCAATGCGTTACTTATTTGGCTACTTCTCATAAAAGCAATTCCTCTTATCTAGCTATCAGAAAGGCGCAGGCCAAATGCCGCGAAAAGCCTAATCTGCCAGTTCCTTTGCATTTGCGCAATGCACCCACCCCACTTATGCGAAAAATGGGCTATGGCAAAGATTACACTTATCCACATGACCTTCCCCTCAATTTCGCGGAACAAGAATATCTACCACAAGATATTAGTGGTGAAGCATTTTATGAGCCTGGTGAAAACGCACGCGAAAAAGAACTCCGTGATTTTTTGAAGAGGCGCTGGAAAGACAAATATAGTTATTGAACCATAGAGTGCCTTTTTTTGTCAAATAACTGGCAAAATCTTAAGGGCTTCTTACGGCCTGCACTGCCCTACGGTCGGAACTTTCAGCTCGCGCTTCAGTGCTGCATCAAGGCAAAAAGTAGAGAAGAGAAGTCTATCAAAGGCCGTCAAGGTGTTCCCAAAATAGACAAGCTATCCTCCTTAAATTTAGCTTACATCTATTGAATATACTTTTTAAGGGACGACCAAATAACAAAAAAAAAGAGATAAAGCGGCAAACCCGCTTAATGCCTAAAAATTTCTTTTGTCCTATTTTGCCTCAGCCCTAGCACGACCGTATCATAGCCGTATGATAGCCGTATCATAGCCGTAGTTGGCCGTACTTTAAAAGTAAAGTCCCTATCTTAGAAAAGTACAATTATTTGCTTCCTAAAACTTACATCTTTCAGAGAGGTTAAGTAAGAGCTTGTTCTTGTTGCAAAGTGAGACGGACACTACAAAAAATTATTACAGGCCTTCATAAAAAAAATATGCACAATTATAGGCTAAACTCTGAAAAAAACGTTACATTAGTGGTGTTTAGGCTGAGGTTTGTGCCCTTCAACTGCAAACCCCATCAATAAAAAATGATTATGCAACCCCCTCAAATCAAAATTATCCAAATGGTGTCCAATTTTCTGGCTAAATTTAAAGCCAATAAACAGTTCTATTTAAGCGGCTTAACCCTGTTTGCCGTCGCAATACTCATTACTGCCTGCTGGGACAGGAGCATCGTTAGGGTTAGCGAACGAAGCTTTCAAGACGAAATACAGGCCAAACAGAACCTGACTTTTACCTTTAACAAGAGTTTGGTGCAGCCCGAAGACCTCCAAAAATGGTCAGAGGAAGGGCTTGTCCGTATCGCACCCAGCGTAAAGGGTAAGTTTAAGTGGACTAGCCAAAATACGCTTGTGTTTTCGCCCGAAAAAGGCTTTGAACCCAGTACAGATTATACTGCCGAACTCACCGCGAAACTTTTGGATAAGGTTAAAGAAGAAAAACTAAAGCTAGACGACGAAAAAGTATTTAAATTTCATACCCCCTATCTCAACTTGGCCAGCGCAGATGCCTATTGGACTGCAGATGCTTCCAACTCTGCCAAATTGCTCTTGGATTTGGACTTCAATTACAAGGTTAATCCAGCAGACTTTAACCGCTTAGCCAAAATTAGCGTGGACGGTGCAAATGTTAATTATGCCGTTGTTAGCAATGAGGCTTCGCAGTCTATACGTTTGAATATCAATACGAATGACCCCAACTCACTATCCAATAAACGAGTAGTTGTTAATATTGCAGAAGGGCTTACAACACCGCTTAGCACCACTGCCAAGGCCAAAGCTATTGTTTATGAATTGGACCTGCCACCAGCCGACCGCTTTGAAATTACACAAGCCGTTTCGGAGCGCTTTGAAGACAAGGCTTTTG
The DNA here is from genome assembly GCA_013299045.1 of Cytophagales bacterium. Classification (GTDB taxonomy): domain Bacteria; phylum Bacteroidota; class Bacteroidia; order Cytophagales; family Bernardetiaceae; genus RDZD01. Next base: position 130,544 of record JAAFJX010000011.1, read on the forward strand.
TCCGCATTTTTACGAACCAGTCTGTATCCATGAATGCCGAGCAAATCAAACCGCTCATTTCTTTTAACCCAGCTATTAGCTTTGACGTAGAAACGTCTGATTTCGGTTTTTTGATTCGTGCCAACTTTGAAACAGGCCAAAACTACAAGATGACCATTAACCGAGCACTCAAAGGAGTTTTTGGAAAGACTATGGACAATGATTTTGAGCAGTTTGTGGTGTTTGGAAACGTAGAAGCACTCATTTCTTTTGCAGACCAAAAAGCCCTATACCTGACCAATCAGGGCGAGCAGAACATTGCTGTCAAGCTCTTTGGCCTCAAAAAAGTAAATGTGCGTGTGTATAAAATCTACGAAAATAACATCATGCACTTTATGCGCAACACGGTTGGTTTGTATGAGTACAGCGAGTTTCCGCGTTATTTTTATGAAGAAATAAATGCCTATGGTGATGAGATATTCAATGAAACCCGTGAGGTTCGTGAGTTAATGACGGACGGCGGCGAAGGTTACATTATCAATATGAAAAGCGTTCGCGGCCTTGACACTCGCCCTTTCAATGGCTTTTATTTACTGCAAGTTTCCTCCGACGACGACCGCTGGCTCAAAGACCATAAAATCCTTTCGGTATCTGACCTAGGCTTTATCGTTAAGCGTACAGCCGAAGATGTACACGTTTTTGTCAATTCGGTTCATGCTGCCACACCAGTTGCAGGTGCGCAGGTTAAACTCCTCAGCCAAAGCAATCAAGAAGCCATGATGGCGCAGACAGATGCTAATGGAGTAGCCGTTTTTAAAGACGTAGCCCAAACAAAATTCGCTATTTCGGCAATCTCTGCCACCAAAAACGGCGATTTTAACTTTATGCACTTTGGCCAAAACCCTGTCAATAAAAGCGAGTTTGAGCTTTCGGGCTATGATGAAACAAGCGATGGCTACCAAACTTTTGTGTATGCAGAGCGCGACCTCTATAGACCAGGCGAAACAGTGAACTTCAAGTCCATAGTGCGGAGCTACCGCTGGGGCGTAGTGGCCGATATGCCTGTGCGCGTAGAAGCCAAACTGCCAAACGGCAATGTTTTCTTTAACTCAAAAGCCAGTTTGAATGCCGAAGGAACTTTTGAAATGAGCATTCCGACCTCCGAAAGCGCGGTTACTGGTTCATACACGATTGATGTACTCTTGTCCAATGGCACACTATTGGCTTCAAAGAACATCAACATAGAAGAATTTATGCCGCAACGCATAAAAGTTACGCCCCAAACCAGTAGCGATTTAGTGCGCAGTGGCTCACCTCTTGTACTGACCGCCACCGCTGTTAATTTGTTCGGCCCGCCCGCCGCCGACCGCTTGTATGAAGTTACCTTGCAAATGCAGCGCAAAGATTTTGTGCCTAAGGCAGATGGCAAGCGCTTAGAAGGCTACTATTTTGGCATCAGGACTAAAGAGTCGGAAGAGGCCCAGCTAGAAGACCAAGTGAGGAGCGGCAATACAGATGAGGAAGGCAAACTGCGTGAAGAATTTGATTTGCCAAATGAACTGAATAACAAAGGTTTTTATGAAGCCAAGCTCTACACGACCGTTTTTGACGAAACAGGTCGCCCTGTAAGCCGCGCACTGACTGTAGGCGTACACACCCAAGACGTATTCTTTGGTCTCAAGCCATTAGATAGTTACTATGCCGATTTGCGCACACAGATTAAGCTCCCTATTGTGGCGGTAAGCCCTAGAGGCCAGCTTTTGAGCAGCGCAAAGGCACGTGTGGATATTTATCGTTATGATTACCAGAATGTTTTGGAGAACAATGGCGACAATTACCGTTATGTGTCGCAACGCAAAGAATACTTGGAAGCTTCCTTTGATTTGAACGTGGGTGGCCTTTCCAGCACCGTAGGGTTTGTGCCTAAAAAACCTGGTTATCATGAAGTACGTGTGAGTGTGCAAGGTGCTAAGGACTACTATGTGGCGCAAGATTTTTACGCTTATTCTTATGGGGGTGCTGGGGCCTCGTCTTTTGACATAGACAAGGACGGGCGTGTAGCCATTGCTTTTGATAAAAAAGAATACAAAGTTGGCGAAATAGCAAAGGTTCTTTTCAAAACGCCTTTTTCTGGACGCATGCTCGTAACTGTAGAACGCAATAAAATGTTTGAGTACAAATACTTAGAAGTCAATAATAACTCGGCTGTTATGGATTTGCCCATTACGGACATACACTTACCGAACTTATACGTAACGGCTACCCTGATTAAACCTCAGGTGTATAATTCGGCAGTGCCGCTGACGGTGGCGCATGGTTTTGAGTGCGCTATGGTTACGAGCGATGCGCACGCCATTCCGCTGACAGTCAGCACAATTGAAAAGTCGCGCTCAAAGACTAAGCAGACTATTACGGTCAGTGCAAGCGGAGCAGCCAAAGCAGGCGCAGAGGTAACTCTGGCTGTTGTTGATGAGGGTATATTGCAAATCAGAGATTATGAAACCCCTGACCCTCTCAAGTTTTACTTCCAAAAAAGAGCGCTGCAAGTAGATGCTTACGACCTCTATCCGCGTCTTTTCCCAGAAATAAAGGCCCGCAAGCAATCCTATGGAGCTGATGGCTACGGTCTGGACAAGCGCACCAATCCATTTGCTAACAAACGGGTTAAGCCTGTTCGTTTTTGGAGCGGTACGCTCAAAACCGATGCCAGCGGTAAGGCCAGTTTTGACATTGACATTCCTGAGTTTTCAGGTGAATTACGCATCATGGCTGTTGCTGTAAAGGGTAGTGCTTTCGGCTCTGCCGAAGGCCGCATGAAAGTAGCTGACCCCGTGGTTATCTCTTCTGGCCTGCCTCGTTTTGTAAGCCCCAAAGACCGCATCAGTATGCCTGTAACAGTTACAAATACCACAAACTCTGATGCCGAAGCCATTGTCAGCCTCAACACAGGCGCATTACTCAAAACACTTGGCGAGGCGCAACAAACCGTTATGATTCCTGCCAACTCAGAAAAATTAGTTAATTTTGAGGCTGAGGCAAGTCATGAAATTGGTGAAACGAATGTAGCAGTAACGGTTAGGGCCATAGGCGAAACCTTTACCAATAACACGGATATTACGGTACGTCCTCTGACATCTTTGCTGAAGCAAACTGGTTCTGGTGAGGTGCAAGCTAATGGAAGCCAGTCAATTACGCTCGCACATACTTTTATACCAGCTACGGCAGATGCCAAATTGATTGTTGGTAAAACGCCCATGGTACAGTTCTCTAAAAACCTGAACTATCTCATTCAGTATCCGCACGGTTGCGTCGAACAGACTATTTCCACTGCCTTCCCTCAGCTCTATTTAGCTGAGTTGAGCAAGTCTTTCGGGAAACGCATCAATCCGCAATATGACCCAAATTATAACATCAAAGAAGCCATTGCGAAGTTGCAAACCATGCAGAGCGGAAATGGTAGTTTGGTGTATTGGCAGGGTGGTACAGAAGAAAACCAATGGGCGACCGTTTATGGTACGCACTTCTTGATGGAAGCCAAAAAACTTGGATTTGAAGTCAATGATAGGTTTTATAAATCACTTCTGGAAAACATCAGCAGTGCTGTTCGCGACAAACGCACCGAGTTTTATTTTTATCGTAATGCGTCCAATGTATTGATGAAACGCCGCATTGCCCCTAAGGAAACGTTTTATGGTCTGTACGTTTTGGCGGCGGCAGGTAAGCAGCAAGTTGCTACGATGAACTATTACAAGCAAAATAATCACCTTTTAGCACGCGATTCTAAGTATCTTTTGGCATTTACTTATAAGATGCTTGGCGACGATAAAAGCTACCGTTTGCTATTGCCGAATGGTTTTGATGATGAAAAGTCTGAAAATGCGTTTGATGGCAGTTTTTATTCCTACATACGCGATGAAGCCCTTGCGCTCAACGTCATGTTGGAAAGCGACCCAGACAATGCCCAAGTACCGCTCATGGCCAAGCACCTCTCGCAAGCCTTGCGCACCGAGCCTTACTTAAACACTCAAGAGAACGTTTTTGCCTTGCTTGCTTTAGGAAAAATGGCTAAAAAAGCCAACAACGAGAACGTAAGCGGTACAATAGAGTCCGATGGAAAAACGATAGGTACTTTTGCGGGAGAAACCCTCATCATTGACAGAGGCATAGTAGGCAAGGCGCTCAGCATAAAGGCAAGTGGCGGCAAGCTCTACTACTTCTGGGAGGTAGAAGGCATCAGCGCTAAGGGTGAGTTTATTGAAGAGGACAAGTTTCTGAAAGTGCGCCGCGAATACTATGACCGCAGCGGAAATAAGCTCACAACGCGAAATTTCAAACAAGGCGACTTGATTGTTATAAAATTGACACTCAACTCGGTGCGTGGCAACAGTGTGCCTAATGTAGTTGTTACAGATATGCTGCCCGCCGGATTTGAAATTGAAAACCCGCGTTTGAGCGACGTACAAGGCATTGCATGGGCCAAAGACGCACAGAAGGCAGACCATTTTGATTTCCGCGACGACCGCATCAATCTCTTTACAACAGCAGCAAGCGAGAGCAAGTCTTTCTACTACGTTGTTAGAGCGGTGAACAAAGGTGTATTTCGTTTAGGCCCAGTGAGTGCAGATTCTATGTACGATGCGGAGTATCATTCATACAATGGCAGTGGGAATGTTACAATCAATTAAGCCCGTGTTTGGATAAATACAAAAAGCCTTTCAAGAAAAGACTTGAAAGGCTTTTTGTTGTAAAAAAGAGGCTATCTATCGGACGGATATGGCTTTACCCACTAATATGCGAATATGCTTTTGGGCTTTGTTATGTGCCCCTTATGTGGCTGAATCTAAAAAACGCATAGAAAGCGCAAGTTTTCTTTGCGAACTAGGCTTTTAACAATGCCGCCCTAAATAGTCGTCCCTTAAAAAACATATAAGATATTTATTATCAGTAAATTAAGCAAGCATTTCATCTTCAAAATAGCTTAGTTTTTAGCCTATTTTGTCAAATAACTGGCAAAATGGTAAGGACTACTCGCAGTCTGCCATGCCTCGCATCAGACAAAAGCGAATGGCTCAAAGGTCAGAGAGTGAGATTTTCTATGCAATCATGTTTTGTAAAAGCACCCAATCAAAGAAAAAGCCATTCGCTGGTTTAGATGAAAAAAGGTTCTTTTTTCATCTAAAAATGTACTTTTAATAGATGCATAGATTAAATATTTAAAGAATCTCAAAAAATGTTTAGGACGGGATTGGTGAGAAAATAATAAATACAAAAATATATAACGCTTTTGATAAAAAAACAATATATTTGGAACTTGCTCGGACTCGTAACTAATTCTGTATGCGCAATATACTCCTAAATTTTACTCTTCTCTTTTTGAGCACAATAGCCCAAGCCCAAACCTGGCAGGTTTTAGATAGTTTAGGACAGACTTTAAACGACCAGAAAAGATTTAAAGAGGCTGATTCTGTCTTGCAGATAGCGTTGAAAAAAGTTGAATTAAAACATGGCAAGGATACTAGTTATGCAAAAGTGGCAGCTAGCTTAGGCATGATATCTTCTAGTATGAAAAATTACGGCAAAGCGGAGTCCTTATTGATTGATAGTAAGCAAATTATAGAAAAATATTTTGGTAAGAAGCACCCAGTTTATGTACGTTCTTGCAACAATTTAGCTAGACTATGTAAACTACAAGGTTTAAATGATAAGGCTGAACTGCTTTGGCTTGAGGCAAAAAACATTCGGGAGGATATTTTTGGTAAGAAACACCCTGAATATGCGCAATCGTGTGTTGTATTGGCAAGTTTGTATTACCAGCAAGGGTTTTATAGCAAGTCCGAATTACTCACTTTAGAAGCTAAAAATATAAGAGAAGAAGTTTTGGGCAAAAAACACCCCGATTACGCAGAATCATGTGATAACCTTGCTGTTTTATACCGCAAACGAGGCTTTTATGATAAAGCCAAAGCTCTGAATGAAGAAGCTCTAAACATACGTGGAGATATATTTGGCAAAAAGCACATAAGTTATGCCAGTTCTTGCAATAATTTAGCTACTTTATATGCAAGTCAAGGCTTTTTTGACAGAGCTGAACCCTACTTTTTAGAAGCAAAAAGCATTTGGAAAGAAGTTTTAGGCAAAAAACACCCAGACTATTCTCGTTCATGTACCAATTTAGCCACCTTGTATGCGAACCAAGGATTAGTTCAAAAAGCAGAGCTTTTTTATAAAGAAGGAAAAGATATTATAGAAGAAGTGCTCGGCAAAGCACACCCTGATTATGCAATAGCCTGCGCTAATTTAGCAAGCTTGTACAGCAATCATGGCTTTTATGACAAAGCTGAACCTTTGTGCTTAGAGGCCATGAAGATACGTCAAGAAACTTTGGGCGCAAAGCATATTGACCATGCAAGGTCAGGTTACAATTTAGCAAGTTTATACCGTAAATTGAAATTCTATGACAAAGCTGAACCACTTTATTTAGAAGCAAAAAAAATATTTGAAGACGTTTTAGGAAATAAAAATCCTGATTATGCTAGTCTATGTACTGGCATGGCAGACTTTTATTTAGACCAAAACCAGCATGAAAAGGCCAATTTGCTTTATGTGGAAGCAAAGCGCATACAAGAGGAAATTTTGGGCAAAATGCACCCAGACTATGCCATATCTTGTGCAAGTATTGCTAATTTGTACTCATTACAAGGCAACTATGCTATGGCAGAACCGCTTTATGTGGAAGCCACCCAGAATGCAATTGAACAAATAAAAAAGCAGTTTCCTACGTTTTCGGAGCAGGAAAAGCAAGCCAACTGGTTGTCTATCTGCTATCATTTCAATAATTTTTCAGGCTTTGCACGGCGATATGTAACAAACCAACCCGCCATCATGGGCAACCTCTATGACCAAACTATCTTCACCAAAGGCATTATTTTCTCCTCTGCCCAAAAAATGAAAAATGCTATTCTAAGCAGCGGAGATACTCTTCTAGTCAATCAATACAACAACTGGAAGCAGCAACGCGAAACCTACACCAAGCTCTACCAACTGCCCTTAGAAGAACAAAAAATGCAAAATTTGGACTTGGAAGGAATGAAAAACCAAATCAATGATTTAGAAAAAGACCTGTCCAAAAAGTCTGCTCTCTTTAGCCAGAACGTGCAAACAAAATCCTACAAGTGGCAGGAAGTGAAAGCA
>JAAFJX010000004.1 GCA_013299045.1 Cytophagales bacterium
TCGCCGTCTGTGCCTGCTGCACCTTGCAAGGAAATAACAAAGTCCTTGCTTAAGCTAGCCGTTGCTTTGAGGTCTTGCGCCTGAGCAGATACGCTCAACAAAACAAACAAAAGCATAGTCGCCAAGCCTGCTAAAATACGATTCATCTTCATAATGAATTGAGTTTGGGGAGGGTGAAAAGAAACTGAAGTAGTTGTGAAAGTTGTTTGGAATGTAAACTGAATAACGCATTGCAACACTTCAGAACATACTTAGGTGAGCAATCAATTTATTCAGCATCGTAAATATAAATTGTTCTAATATTATCTACAATTTTTTTAGCTAAATTGTTTCAATAAAATAAGATATTTATTACACTTTCTTGTAATAATTCAATAATTTGTCTTATTCAATAAAAAAGACTCATTTTTTCAGGGGCACTCTCTAATTTGAGTAGATATTTTTTGGCCGCAAGCCCTCCCGCATAGCCTACTAAGTCTCCCTTGCTTCCAATAACTCTATGACAAGGTACTATGATAGAAATAGCGTTAGCGCCATTAGCAGATGCTACGGCGCGTACAGACTCTGAAGTACTTACCTCTTTTGCTAAATCCATATAACTCTTTGTTTGACCATACGGAATATTCAAGAGTGCGTCCCAAACTTTCTTTTGAAAGGCTGTTCCTGCAAAGCTGATAGGTACATCAAACGAGTTTATTTTCTGCTGGATATAGGCATTCAACTGTAATGTAATATTTTCTATTAAAATAGTTTTTTTATACTCAAAATCAGTATTAAAATATTTTTTTAAGCGTTCATCAATACTTTCACGCATTTTTCGGTAGCGCCAATCGCAAAGACAAAGCGAGCCCTCAAAGTCCCCGATAACAAGCTCACCTAAGTCTGTTTTATAATACTGATAATAAATCATTGGCTAAAAGATTTAAAATGATGAAATCTGGCAAAAGAAAACCCCCAGCCTAAGGCGAATGCTGCCAAAGACTGGGGGCTACCACTTTTTTTCGTTACTGTGCGGTGTTACTGTGCTTCTTTTTGAGCTGAGCATCTACTACGGCAATCGTAACCATGTTCACAATTTCACGCACCGAGCTGCCTAACTGCAATATATGTACGGCTTTTTTCATACCCATCAGGATAGGCCCTATTGCTTCGGCAGAACCAATAGACTGCATGAGCTTGTAGGCAATATTCCCAGCGGCTAAATTTGGAAATATCAGTACATTAGGCGCTTCGTCGCGCAGGGCAGAGAAAGGATAATTTTCAACGAGTAGGTCGTGACTAAAGGCAATATTTGCCTGAATTTCACCGTCCACAATGAGTTCTGGGTGTCTCTGTTTGAGTTTTGCTACAGCCTCTCTTACTGTTTTGGGTTCTGGGTCGTTTGAAGAACCATAATTAGAATACGACAACATGGCTACACGGGGCGTAACACCAAACTCTTTGGCACTGTGCGCTGCCATAGAGGCAATATTCACCAACTCGTCTGCTGTGGGATTGGGTATCATGGTGGTATCGGCAAAAAAGATAGGCCCTTGTTTGGTGAGCATGAGATACATACCAGCTACTTTTCTGTCAGCCTTATAAGTGCCTATAGTTTCAAGCGCAGGGCGTATTGTATCAGCATACTTTCGCGTAAGGCCAGAAATAAAAACATCGGCATCACCCATTTCTACCATCATAGCGCCAAAATAATTTCGCTCGCGCAGTACCTTTTGGGCTTCATAGAAGTTATAGCCTCGGCGCTGGCGTTTTTTAAAAAACATTTCTGCATACAAGTCGCGTTTGGCTTTGGCCTCTTCGCTGCGTGGGTCAATGATAACTGCACCCTCTAGGTGTAAACTGTTGTCTTTGATAATTTTTTCAATCTTTTGTTTGTTGCCTAATAGAATAGGAATCGCAATTTTATCGTCCATGACCTCTTCGGCTGCTTGCAGAATTTTGTAGTTGTCTGCTTCTGCAAAAACGACTCTTTGAGGCTCTTGCCTGGCCTTTACCCACAGACGGCGTATGAGGCTGTCGTCATGCCCCATGCGAGAATGTAACTCACGTTCGTAGAGGTCCCAGTCTGTGATGGGCTTTTTAGCTACGCCACTTTCTATGGCAGCTTTGGCTACAGCAGGCGCAACGGTAGTGAGCAAACGGGGGTCTAGTGGTTTAGGAATGATGTATTCGCGGCCAAAATGCAAATGTTTGTCATTATAAGCAAGCTTGACCACGTCTGGTACGGGTTGTTTGGCGAGTTCTGCTAAGGCACGAACAGCAGCGAGCTTCATGCTTTCGTTAATCTCTGTAGCGCGAACGTCCAGCGCACCTCGGAAGATAAAAGGAAATCCCAATACATTATTAACTTGATTGGCGTAGTCAGAGCGCCCAGTCGCCATGATAATATCTTTACGGGTAGCATGAGCTAGCTCTACATTAATTTCAGGGTCAGGATTGGCCAAGGCAAACACAATAGGGTTCGCGGCCATTTCCAATAACATTTCAGGCGTGAGGACGTTGGCCTTGGAAAGCCCAAGAAATACATCGGCATTTTTGAGCGCATCAGAGAGTGTGTACAAATCAGTACGATGGGTGGCAAAGCGTTGTTTGGTCTTATCCAGATTTGGATTATCTGCCCGTACCACGCCGCGGCTATCGCACACGACTATATTTTGTAGGCGAACGCCTAAATCTAGGAAAATTTTAATAGACGAAAGCGCCGAAGCTCCCGCGCCCGACACCACTACCTGCACTTCTTCTATGCGCTTATCTACACACTCAAGCGCATTTAGGAGCGCTGCGCCTGTAATAATGGCTGTTCCGTGCTGGTCGTCGTGCATGAGCGGAATATTCATTTCGCGCTTGAGCCTATCTTCAATTTCAAAACAATCGGGCGCTTTAATGTCCTCAAGGTTGATGCCGCCAAAAGTAGGCTCAAGTAACTTGACAACTTTTACGAACTCATCAATATCTGTTGTATTAATTTCAAGGTCAAAAACGTCTATACCAGCAAATATCTTAAATAGAATACCTTTTCCCTCCATGACAGGCTTAGACGCTTCGGGGCCTAAATTACCCAAGCCTAAAACTGCCGTTCCATTAGAGATAACGGCCACTAAGTTTCCTTTGGCCGTGTATTTATATACATTTTCAACGTCTTGCGCAATTTCCTTGCAGGGTTCCGCTACACCGGGCGAGTAGGCAAGAGCCAAATCACGTTGAGTTTTGGTGTCTTTGGTAGGAATAACCTCAATCTTGCCTGGTTTACCTTTGGAATGGTAGTCAAGCGCGTCCGTGCGTTTAATTTTTTGTGCCATATTCAATAGAAAACAGTCTGTAAAAAGTTCGTTACAAGTTTAGTTTATCCGTTTTTGAAAAACTAATTTTGTTGCTTAAATATTAAAAAAACTTATTAGGCGGTATTTTTACTCACTCATCTCAAAACATTTTTTTTCTCTGAGAAGCTCAAACATTTGTTTAGGTAGTCGTCCCTTAAAAAGCCTACACAAGAACAAGCACATTAATTGATTGATATGATTTATCTGCTTTAGGAACACCCTCATGATTTTTGGGGCTTTTTCTTTGAGTTACTCTCTTGCAAAACATAATAGCACAGAAAATCTCACGCTCTGACATTTGAGCCATTCGCTTTTGTCTGATGCGAGGCAGTGCAGGCCGTAAGAAGCCCTTGAGGTTTTATCAGTTATTTGACAAAATAGGCTAAAAACTAAGATATTTTGAAGATGAAATGCTTGTTTAATTTACTGTCAATAAATACTTTAGATACATTTTCAGGGACGACTATGTAGCCATCGGAATCGTCCTGCTTCGTAACGCGGTACTCAAACGAAGAGACGCGCCTGCTTTAATACCAAACACACTGAAGAATTCTACCCAAAATGGCTTAGCATCGGCCTCTTCGCGGACTGTTTGCTCCCACTCTCTGGAGAATTGAATCGCGTGGCCTTTTATTTCGTTCCAACTGAGCGTCATTTGATGCTCTTTTGTTTTCTGTTTTTGATGTTACGGACTTCCCACTGAGGCTTTTTTTTCTGAAATTACAATTTTAGAGCTAACAGACTTATATGAAATCTATTAGCTCTAAAAAAAATTACTTTTAGCGGCCAGTGTTCATCAGGTCTTCAATGTGCTCTGCCTCCAGCGGAATATTGGCCATGAGGTCTGTATAACCATTTTCAGTTACCAAGATGTTGTTTTCTAGCCTAATGCCTATACCCTCTTCCCAAATATAAATGCCTGGTTCAACCGTAAAAACCATGCCTGGCTTAATGCCCATTTCTAAACCACCGTAGTCGTGTACGTCCAGTCCTAAGAAGTGGGAGGTGCCGTGCATATAATACTTGCGATAAAGAGGTTGTTCTGGGTTTTGATTTTTAACATCAGCAGCCGTGAATAGCCCCAGCTTGATAAGCTGGTCTTCCATAATTTTGCATACTTCTTTATGATAACTCGCCACGGAAGTATCAGGCCTCAAAAGTTTCATGGCTTTGCGCATGACGTACAAAACAGCATTGTAAACTTGTTTCTGACGCGGTGTAAAGCGGCCATTAACGGGTATCGTGCGTGTAAGGTCGGACTTATAGTTGGCGTATTCGGCAGCAGTATCTAGCAAGAGCAGGTCTCCATCTTTACATACTTTATTGTTTTCGGTATAGTGCAAAACGCAAGCGCTAGCTCCTGAGGCAATAATGGGCTGATAGGCAAAGCCTTTTGAGCGGTTTCGGATAAATTCATGTATTAGTTCAGCTTCTACTTCATATTCCCAAACACCTGGCTTTACAAAATTTAATAAGCGGCGAAAGCCCTTTTCTGTAATGTCGCAGGCAGTTTGTATGGCCTCTACCTCTTCCTTTTCTTTGACTGTCCTGATGCGGTTAAGGATAGGAAAAGAGCGCTCGTAGTGATGCAGAGGGTAGTTGTCTTTACAAAATGTATAGAAACGACGGTCGCGTGTTTCGGTCATGTTACCAGAACGATAGTGTTCGTTCAGGTTTAGATAAATACGCTCAGAATGCCGCATGAGGTCTTTCAGAATGGAATTAAATTCTGTAAGCCAATAAATAGTTTCAATACCCGAACGCTCACGCGCCTCTGCTTTACTTAGTTTTGCGCCCTCCCAAACAGCAATATGCTCATTGGTTTCCTTCATAAACAAAATTTCGCGGTGTCGGGGGTTTAGCGCATTGGGGCAGAGCACCAAAACAGACTCCTCTTGGTCTATGCCAGACAAATAGTAAATGTCCGAGTGTTGCTGAAAGGGCATTGTGCCATCTGCACTAGTGGGCATAATGTCGTTAGAATTAAAGACAGCGATGGCGTTATGACGCATTTCGCTGATAAATTTTGCTCTGTTTTTTTTAAAAAGATTAGCCGAAAGCGGAGTATAACGCATAAATATTGTGTAACGTTTAGTTTGATTGAGGATCAAAGTTTTTAGAAAAAGTTTCTCGGCCAAATATAGAAAAAAAATACACAAAGATACAGCACTTTGGATTTTTTGCATGGGTCTTCCGCCTCAAAAAAACATGACTGGATTGATTCTTACCACCATAAATCTTGTAAAAAGCGGATTGTTCTAAGTTAGCCAAATGAATCAGAGGGTAAATTGAAAGGCTCAGAAAGTTTTTTTTGACCACTGAAGAGAGGTTAATTTAAGAGCCTGATTTCATTAGCCCCCCGCAATTCTGCGTAAAGCACGGTTTTAATAAATAACAACCTTTTTTCATCTAAACCAGCGAATGGCTTTTGTCTGATGCGAGGCAGTGCAGGCCGCAAGAAGCCTTGAGATTTTGCCAGTTTTTGACAAAATGCGCTAAACCCTGAGAGATTTTAAAGGCAAAATACTTGTTTTAATGTATTGATTATTAACATTTTAGCTAGATTTTAAAGAAGGACTAGATAGCGCCTTTTTGGATATGCTCCACAATGCTAGGGTCTAAGAGTGTAGAAGTATCGCCCAGATTAGCAGTATCGCCTTCAGCGATTTTACGAAGAATACGGCGCATAATTTTGCCTGACCTTGTTTTGGGCAAGCCACGAACAAACTGTATTTTATCTGGCTTTGCGATTGGCCCTATTTCTTTGCTAACAGTATCCAATATCTGTTTTTTAAGCACAGACACGTCCTCTAAACTCACGTCTGACTCCAGAATAACAAAAGCATATATGCCTTGTCCTTTGATGTCGTGCGGATAACCAACCACAGCGGACTCCACTGCTTTGGGGTGCGCATTGATGCCGTCCTCTATTTCAGCAGTGCCTAGTCTGTGTCCGGATACATTGATAACATCGTCCACACGACCAATAATACGGTAGTAGCCGTCTTCGTCGCGGCGGCAGCCGTCGCCAGTAAAATAATAGCCTTTGTAAGTGGCAAAATAGGTTTGTTTACAGCGCTCGTGGTCGCCGTAGGTGGTTCTTAGCATAGAAGGCCAAGGGAATTTGATACAAAGATTGCCCTCAACAGCGTTCCCGTGCAGTTCTTCACCATTTGCGCCTAGCAAAACTGGCTGTACTCCGGGCAGTGGCAGCGTAGCCATGGTGGGCTTAGTAGGCGTAATACCGGCCAGAGGTGAGATAAGTATGCCGCCTGTTTCCGTCTGCCACCAGGTATCCACAATAGGACAGCGGCCCTTGCCTATGTTTTGATGATACCACTTCCAAGCCTCTTCATTGATAGGCTCACCCACTGTTCCCAGAACTCTTAAACTATCTAACTTATAAGGCTTTATATGCGAAAGACCTTCCGCCTCAAGAGCACGAATGGCGGTGGGTGCGGTATAAAAGATATTGACTTGGTGTTTGTCAATAATTTCCCAGAATCGGCCAGGATTAGGAAAGGTAGGTACTCCCTCAAACATCAAACTTGTGGCACCGTTCAGCAAGGGGCCATAAACCAAGTAGGAATGCCCCGTTACCCAGCCCACATCAGCCGTACACCAAAATACTTCGCCACGCTTGTACTGAAAGACATTGGCAAAAGTGTAGCCAGCATACACCATATAACCAGCCGTACTATGTACTACGCCCTTAGGCTTACCCGTAGAGCCAGAGGTGTAGAGTATAAAAAGTGTATCCTCTGCTTCCATGGGCTCGGGGGAGTTGTGTTCGGAAGCACTTAGCAAGGCATCATGCCACCAAACATCACGGCTAGTTTGCATAGAAACGGCCTCTTTGGTGCGCACATAGACAATACAGGTGTGTACGGAAGGGCATTTTTGAAGGGCTTCGTCCACTACACTTTTGAGCGGAATAGTTTTTGCGCCTCTGTAAGCTCCATCGGCTGTAAGCACTATTTTTGCCTCTGCATCTAAGATACGGTCAGCGAGGGCATTAGCCGAAAAGCCTGCAAAAACGACCGAATGCACAGCGCCGATTCTGGCACAAGCCAAAACAGCAATGGCTAATTCGGGAATCATAGGCATATAGATACAGACTGTTTCGCCTTTTTTGATGCCTTTTTGAATCAAAACATTTGCAAAACGGCATACTTCACGGTGTAGTTCGCGGTATGTGAGGGTGCGAGCAATCTCTTGAGTAGAGTTAGGCTCCCATATCAAAGCAGCTTGCTCGGCGCGCTCGAGCAGATGCCTGTCCAAGCAGTTAAGTGTGATGTTGGTCTTTGCGCCAGCAAACCAGTCCAACTTAAAGTCCTGAAAGTCCCAATCTAGTACATTATCCCAATGTTTATACCATAAAAACTGCTCTGCTACGGTTGCCCAAAAGGCTTTTGGTTGCTCTACGCTTTCTTGATAGGCGCGCAGATAGTCTTGCAAGTTTCGAATTTGATACATATTCAAGTATTTTATAGGTTATAAATTCGGTTTGGGGTGTGCTAGACGGCTTTTGAGGTTTTTTTTGCATAACAGAAAAAAGACCTACCAAAGACGCGCTTCACGCACAGGGCTTGGCGCAGGTGGGGCAAACCAGCACAAAAGCCCAAATAAAGTAATTTTGCCCCACTTTCGCCTAGCCTATGTGCTTGTTGCACAACTTGCTTTTCAAAAATACAAAACTAATTTCATTATGCAAAAAAATGCCAAAGATAATTTTTATCGCAAATTAGCACAAGTACTTGATTTACAGTTTATTTATAGAGAAACTGCTCATTATTACGGAACAGAAGGTCAGGAATCTATTGACCCTGTTGTATTTGTTTTTTTCAGCAAAACAATAATTTAATGCCTTCAAGAGCGCAATATTAAGCCCTCGAAATTTTTTGAAATTCTTGGTTTTTGAATTTTTGTCGTAGTTGTGCAACGGTTACCAATGTTGTGTGCTGTTGTTTATTTTCTATATTTCGTTGTCTTACATCCATCTAATATTCTATACATTGTTTCGTCCATCAAATTTATTACAAAAGTTACATTATCGTCTATTAATTGCTGATTTATGGGAATTGAATTGTCTCCGTGCGCAACAGAATTTCTAATAAATAAAAGGTTATTTAAAATTTGTTTGAATGGGTTTTCGGGGAATAGGTCAAGGTTAAATCTTTCAAGAATTTTGTTTAATACTTTCCAATTCACATTTGATTCAGTTGGCAATTTTGTTTCCAATGAAATAGGTCTTGTTAAGTCGGAAATAAAATCATCTACAAACTTGCATTTACTCTTAAATTCATTTTTTACCCCTGTTGTAAGTTGTGGGTATTTAGTATCAAAATTATGACTTAATATTTTACTGTTTATTTCATTGTGTTTTAGACTTAATGAATTTAATTCATTAATGTAAATCCTAAATGCAACTTTAACAAACCCCTCCCAAGTAGAATAGATATTTGGAATAGCAAATTTGATAGCAATGTTTTTTTCTTTAAGATTTAAAGTTCGTTTTATAGGCAAAGTTTTTAGAACAGTCAATTCCTTAACTCGCCATTCTATTTCGGCTAAAATTTCAGCCTCTAATTTGGCATAGTTCATTTGGAATTAATCTATTTTGAAAAATGTTTTTGCTAATTCAATTCTTTTTGTATTTCTATTTTTACTACTTACTTTTCCGCTTGAAGTTGTTTTTAAAATATCACTTGATTTTAATTCTGTTAATTTATCAGCCAAAACGTTAGTTCCTTGGCTTTCAAAATATGTTAGATTGTTAGCCACACCTAACATTATTACATCAAAAATATTGCTTGAAAAAGGACCTCTGTCAGACCTGAAAACCCTATCACTATTTAGCTTATTTAATAATATTAGAATTCTATTATAAACATCTTCCACTTCAGCATAATTAAAGTTTTCATCAATAACACTTTTTCGCATAAAGTTTGTCATATATTTTGAGATATTGTCTGAAATGTCAATATCTGATGTTGCATAGTGCAATGAAATAAATCTTAAAACTTGTTCCTCCAAATAAAGTTTTTCAATTTGTTCTTTTGAAGGAATAATTAAATCTTTCAAGATTGGATTATTGGCTAATTTTTTAAGAAATTCGTTGAAAATACTTGATTTCCCTCTAAATATACAATTTCTGATTTCTTGTTCCGTTGCAGTTGAACCACCTGTATTTAATCTATTAAAAAGTTCATATTTCAAGTCAGTGTTGTTTCCATTGTATCTTAAAAGTTCTACCCTGCATACTGACCTCTTTATTGTAAGTTGTAGTTTTAATGGTAAATCATTTCTTGTTTTTCCTTCCAATGAATTAATAAGGTCTCCTTCTGTAAAAAGCCAATTATTTTTTTCTTCATCTAATTCAGTTTCATTTTTCTTAAGAATTCCAAAAAATGAAAGAATAGTTGAAAGTCTTTGAAGCCCATCTACTAACTCCCATTTTCCTTCTTCGTCTTCAGCAACAAATATTGGTGGTATTGGTATTCCTAATAATACAGATTCTATAAATCTTGTTTTTTGATAATCTGTCCATCTAAAAAGTCGTTGAAATTCTGGCGAAATTAAAATATCTCCATCTTGGTATATATTCATAATTTCTCCAAAAGACATATCAAGCCTGTCTGTAACAAGATTTGTTCTTGCTTGTGAAAATTCTTGTTCTATTTTAAGTAAATCTACTTTATCCATATTTTATGGTAGTCGGGTTCTGCAAAATAGCACACAACGGAAAAGGCTTGGCGCAGGTGGGGATTTAAAGCACGAAAGCCCAATTTAGCACGTTGCCCCAATACCCATTCAACAGCCCCAAATTTAGCACCCCAGCCCCACTTTCACCAATGTAATGTTGGCAGTAGGGCTTATTTGGCTCGCAAAAATACAAAACTAATTTCATTCTGCAAAAAAATGCCAAAGATAATTTTTATCGCAAATTAGCACAAGTACCTGATTTACAGTTTATTTACAGAGAAACTGCTCATTATTACGGAACAGAAGGTCAGGAATCTATTGACCCTGTTGTATTTGTTTTTTTCAGCAAAACAACAATTTGATGCCCTCAAGAGCGCAATATTAAGCCCTCGAAATCTTTTGAAATTTTGGTTTTTGAATTTTTGTCGTAGTTGTGCAACGGTTACCTATGTTGTGTGCCGTTTTTATTGGTTTGCCCTTCACACTTTATTAGTTCATAAATTGGTTTTTGAATGAAAATATCGCCTAAAATGTTGTCTAACTTTTCTTTACTTACTTTAATGGCTTGTTCAGATTGGTCTATGCCTATCCAATTTCTACCTAAATTTTGTGCAGATTTTATGGTTGTTCCCGAACCACAAAAACAGTCCAACACATAACTATTTAGATTTGAAGATGTTTTAATAATCAAATCTAATAAATCTGCATTTTTTTCTGTTGGGTACAAAGGATATTGTGGGTCTTTCATTTCCCAAATATCTTGTACTCTTTTCCCTTCCTGTTCGTCTAAGTAGATTTTTTTACGTGGATTTCCTTTTTCTGACCACTCAATTAAACCTTCATTATCCCATTGTTCTAACGTTTCTACATTTGTTCGCCAATGTCTGCCCTTTGGTGGTAAAATTCCTTTGAAAGTATGCGAAGTCTTACCATTTTGAGTTTCGCTTGGTGCGTGCAAAGGAATGGTAGTATAACGCCTTCCGTTTTTGTCAAGTTTAGGAAAAAGTTTAATTTTATCATCTTCTGTGTAAGGCGTTTTGGGTTCATTCCAAATCAACTTATCACTTTTAGAATAGAACAAAATCATATCTTTCATATTTCCGTAACCTTTACGTGCAAAGTTTTTAGGGTTACATTTTATGCGTGTGATGTCGTTTTTAAAGTTTTCAACGCCAAAAATTTCGTCCATTACAATTTTTACATAATGCCCAATTTTATAGTCAATATGCAAATAAATTGAGCCTTGCTCAGATAAAAGCATTTTAAGCAAAACTAACCTTTCACGCAAAAATTCTAAAAAATCTGTACCTTGTAACTTATCTGAATAAGCAATTTTTCCGTTTTTTTCGTTACTTATAGTGCTTGTTCTTTCATCTGAAAATGTAAAAGTGTTGTTAGTTGCAAAAGGTGGGTCTATATAAACTAAGTCTATTTTACCTGCCAATTCTTGTTTTTCTATCAAATTTTTGAGAACAAGTAAATTTTCACCAAAAATCAACTTGTTTTGGCTTGCTATATTATTTTGTGTAACAAACTCACTATCAAGAATTTGATTGTAAATTTCTGCGTCCGTTTTTTTGTTAGGATATTGTAAAAACATTGGCGTTTTGTTTTTGCAAAGATACGCAAAATTCTTAAAGTTGATACAAAAACTCTCTCAAAACTAAGGCACTCATAATGTAATAATCTTTGTATTTGGTTGTAATATCACGATACATTTTGTTGTTGCCTTTGATATATAACACACCATCAAGAATGGCTATTTTAGTGGCTTTTACGTTTGGCGTTTCTAAAGTAGAAATAGCATCTGCAAATTGTGCGTTTTGATGCCCGCCAAAGTCTGTTAAAAACTTACTTTCGCCAATAATGTACTGTTTATTGAAACGTGCTACAAAATCAAGCCCTTTATCACGTTTGTAGTTCAAAACTTCGCTACCAAAATTGGCTAATTCTTGGTCGCTACCATTCAAAATAGCATCTTCATTAGAGTTTGTAAATTCTTCTAAGCCAACAGGTTGTATGCCCAAAGACTTATTGTTTAACCACCTACGAAAAAAAGGACCAATTTGTCGGTTAGTTTCCTTTGGCTCTGTGCATTTTTCAAAAATTTTGTCAAGCCCCATTTCATACAACCTGCCACAAATTCTGTTTATTGTTCTCGGATTTCGTTCTATTGAAGTACTATCACGTTTTAGAAAAGCAATGTAACTGTCTTTGATTGGGAATAAATCTAATTTTAGCAATTCTTTGATTAGCAACTCGTTATCTTGCTTTGAAAATGCTTGTTCTACTTTGTCCCAAGAAGTTTGATTGAGTTCTCTAATTCCTTCGGGAATTGTTGGGTAAACGTGAAACAAGTCATCAAGATATGATTTTTGGTTGGCATATTCAATACTCAACTCTGTCCAATAATTCATAGTAGTTATTTTTGTTGCAAAGTTAAGGTATTTTTTGGGTTTTCCTAAAATGGCACACAACGGACAGGGCTTGGCGCAGGTGGGGCAAACCAGCACAAAAGCCCAAATTTAACACATTGCCCCAATAAATATTCAAAAGTTCAAATTTTGGCAATACCTTGTTCGCTGTTCAGGCATTTTCTATTAATTGTTCATGATGTCTTTAATCTGTTCAGTGTGTCGTTGTGTATGATGGATTGCAAAGTTAAGCCAGTCGCTAATTGTCATTTCACCTAATAATGGGTGTTTATGAACTCGATTGTCAATTGAAATTTCACTTGTTGAGAGACTATTCTTCCACGCATCTCGTTGGTTTACAAGCATATCAATAAGTATGGTTAAATCTTTTATTTCGCCTTTGGGCTTCAAAAAGTCAGGTGATGTTATTTTTTTACTGCGTTGTTCCAGCATTATTTTTTGCAAGGCTTCTTTACCCACAATTTCGGTAGAGGAGTTTATCGTTTCCGATGGTCGAGAAATTATTGTATAAATAACTTTGTCAGTGAGATAAAGATGTTCAATAATTCCAAGAATATTCCAACTTTCGCCTTGTTTGTAATTCAGTTGTTCTATGGTACATTTATTTACGGTGTGTAAAATATCATTTGTCGTTTCATTCAGCCTGGTTATAAAGTCATTACTGTTCATTTTTTTAATGTTTTAATTTTTTATTGTTATGAAAACTCAAAGTCATAGTTAGCAAAAGGGTCTTTTGGCCTGACTGCTAACGGAAAAGGCTTGCCGAAGGCGGGGAAATCTTAGCACAAAAGCCTAAATAAAGTAGTTTAGCCCCGCTTTTGCCAAGCCCATGTTGATGGCTGTTTTTTGTTTACGCACAAAGGCTTGTTTTAGTTACGTTTTACTTCTCCGTTTACTTTCAATTTGATAACTTCTAAACTTTCAAGTCCTTCATTATCAATTACTTTTACTGCAATTTTATGTTCTCCTGCTTTGAATAAATACGTTTGTTTACCTATTTTGTCGAGTAAAATTTCGGGTACAAAATTCGTTTCGTTGTACGAAAAATCCCAAGTAAAAAACTCAATGCCTGCTTCGCTTTGCCCTGTTGCTACAAACTCAATTTCTCGCAAGTTCTTTGTTACACCTAAATCTTTGATTTCTACTTGCAAAGTTGGTTTTTTCGCAATAGGTACGATTTCCTCGACTGTTACCAATTTGATTATCATATTTTCCTCGTTTTTCAATCTTGCTACTTCTTGAATAGCCCCTTTTCCAAACGAAAATGCAATAATAAAGCCTACAGGCTTATTTTCTGTTTTATTTTTCTCAAAACCTACTTTGTCGTATCTCTCACAAGCCGACTTAAAATTGTCAATTACGTTTCGTCCAATATTGTCGCTGCGTTTTACTTGGATTGGTTGATTTTCTCTCGTTCTGCCGTCAAGCCCTAAATCTCCTCGTTGTTTTGTGTTGGCAAGTCCGCCAAACTGCCCGACTATCCAATTTTCAAACTCAAATGCGTCTTTGTATCGCAAAGTATCATAATCGTACTTGTGAAGTTGCACCGTAAAAGGTTGCGAAAATAAATTCTGTTGTTGGTTGAGCCTAAATTCTGTTACCTTAACTGCTTGAACACTTTGGTCAATACCTATCCAATTTCTATTCAATTTGTCCGCAACTGCTATGGTTGTGCCTCCACCTACAAAACAGTCTAAAATTACATCATTTTCGTTGCTTCCGCATTTGATAATTCTTTCTAATAAAGCCTCTGGCTTTTGAGTAGGATAACCTATTCTTTCTTGCTTACTACTAAAAACACAATTAAACCACAAACTATCTACACTGGTTCCTGGCATTTCATCTAAGTAATGTTTTAAGTAAGGTTTGCCTGTGGAAGAGTAATATAGTCTGTTTTCTATCTCAAAATTTTCCATATTTTTTTTAGAATATGCCCAATAACGACCTTTAGGAGGTTTTTTACCTTTCCACTCATACGAAGTATCACCGCCACCTTTTGCTGCTGAAAGGTCAGATGCTTTAAAACGCCGACCATTTTCATCTGTTTTATTATAAGATTGGGCAATGTAATCAGATGTATATCTTTCGTGTTGTGGATTAAAGGTATACAATTTATGGTCTTTTGAGTAAAGAAAAATAGTGTCTGTTATCCTACCAAAATGCTTTGCACCCTGTTTAGTATCATTATGAGTAGTTGCTCTCTGCCAAGTAATTTCATTGATAAAATTACCACCACCAAAAACTTTATCTAAAATAGAAACTCTTATATATGCATTGGCGTGCCAATCGCAATGCACGAAAATACTGCCCGTTGGTTTCAAAATGCGGTGCATTTCTTGTATTCGTTCTTTAAGCCAAGAAATATAATGGTCGATGCCTCCTGAAAATCTGTCCTCAAAACTTCGAATTTCGCCCTTGTCGCCCCAAATTACTTCGTAAGTGCGGTTTGAGAAAAAAGGTGGGTCTATGTAAATTAAATCTACTGTTTCGTTGTCTATAGTTTTTAGGACTTCCAAACAGTCCCCTAAAATAAGTTTGTTTATCGCCATTTGCCCTGTCTGTTTTTACAGTAGCATTTTTTAGGTTTGTTGGTTTCCTAAAATAGCCACTAACGCACAAATATATGCAGAATGCCTTATCATTAGCAAAAGAACGCAAGAATTTTGTGAGGACAGCAGGCTTGAGCGCAAGAGCAAACTTTCTATGCTTTTTTTAGGTTATAGGCACTCTAGGTTCACGGCGTATGGCTTTATTATCTTCAGATGCGTCAAAGGCCGAAATTCTAAAGTTATTGAAGCCTTCGCCGAGGTCTATGTGTAGCAACTGCTGCTGGAGCATTTCGAGCATAGCCAAAAATGTAAATATTAGTGCTATGCGGCTTTGTAGGTCTTGCACAATAGTCGAGAAATATACTATTCTTTGCGCTGCTACTTTTTCCAACAAATATGCCCGCTGACCGTCCAGCGTATAGCTGTATGGAATGATGCTATCTATACGGATGTCTTCGTCGCGTGGGCGGCTCATATACAGCACCATAGCCTGCTGAAAGACCTGCAAAAGTCTGAACAAATCCACTTCTTGCAGGTCTAGTTCAATGTTTCTTTCAGCAGCAATAGCCGTAATTTCTTCTATGACATTTCCTCGCACATCGCGCTCCAGCATTTGTTCCTCGAGACTGATGAGTTTGTCTATAATTGGCTTATAGCGTTTGTATTCTAGTATTTGCGATACAAGCTCCTCGCGTGGGTCAATGAGATTGCCATGTTCATCTAGTTGTGGGCGCGGCAACAGCATCTTGGACTTAATTCGCATAAGGGTAGCCGCTACCACAATAAAATCGCCAGCCACCTCCATATTCAGTTCTTGCAAGCTGTGCAAATAGTCCAAAAAGTCTGTCGTAATCTTAGCAATAGGAATGTCATAAACGTCTAGCTCGTCTCTTTCAATAAAGAAAAGGAGGAGGTCAAAGGGGCCTTCAAAAACAGGTATTTTGACTGAAAAATCCATGCTGCAACACTCTTAAGCCTCTTCGGGAAGGAGTTCGAAGTAAATGTCTATGGCAAAATTATTATCAGAAAAAGTAGCAATTTGTTTGCCTTCTGGCGAGGCAAATTTTAAATTATTTGCCAATGCGTACTCAATTAATTCGTGGTAAGCTAAGCCTAATTTTTGTGGGTCTGTGGTGCGTATGTGTAGAAAACGGCCTTCTAGGACAAGTGCTTCAAAGCCCTCTGGTAGTTTGGCGGGTAGTTTTTCTACCAAAACTCCTTGCAAACTACGTTGTTGAGCAGCAGGAACGGTACGTGGGTCGTCATAGTAAACGCCAATGACAGCCATGTTCAGGAACTGCATCTCGTGCGCAATAAGTTGGCGTTGCACTTCTTGCACATAGTGCTGAGAACGTACATAATCACCCACAAAGTATTTGCAGATACTCATGATAGGTCTATGTAGTGTCAAGATTTTAGGCTCCATGCGTTCTACGGCTGTATTCATTTGCTTTTAATTATAAAGTGTTTAGTCAGTGCTATTTTCTTTAGCGGTCTTGTTTTTACGTAACTGCAAATATTATAACGAAAGAACGACTCTAATAGTTTAGAATCGTTTATGCTCTGATGGTTTTTCGTCAATAAAATTCTCTATGCGCTGTAGCAACTTATTGAGAACTATGCGTATATTTTTTTCTACGTTTTCTAACCCCTCCATTTTATCAAAAGCGCTTTGCTGATTATTACTAGCATTGCTCTGATAATGAGCAAACTGTGCATATTGCTTAACGCGGCTAGTATCCTGATGTGTATGTGTTTGTAATTTCATAAAACCTTCCAAAAGCTCGCCGTCGAGATTAGCAATAATGGCTTCTAGGTTCTCGGTGCGTCTTTGGAGGTCTTGATTCTCACGCTCCAAATACTTTACTTTTTCAACCAAGAGCTTGGTTTCTTGCTTGTTTAGCTTGCCAGGCCCAAAAATAGACTCTGCTACGCGCACAATCGTCCAGCCGGCTATGCCCACAATTGGGACTGAAAAAAGAAGAATGGGTAACAATAAATCGCCAAAGTACATCATGCTATTTGAGTGAAAATAGTAAAACTCGTGAAAATAGTAGGCAATTTAGAATTGTTTTAGAGCTAAAGTCATTGCAAATAAAAGTTAAATCTATACAAATAACAAATAGTTCTCTTAAAAGTTCAAAATATTTGGTGCTTGAATTTTGATGGATATGCTTGTAATCATAGCTAGGAGCATTCTTATATTTTGCAAACAAACACAAGCACTGCTATATTTTTTCTTATTTTTTTTGTTTTTTGAATAAAAAGAAAGTAATTGCATATACGACCGTTCCACACCACTTCATTTATTATGTCATACATTCATTCCAAATTCATGCTCTATGTCGTTACTAAGGTTTTTTATTTTGCTTGGGCTATTCTTAGTCCTGTCTAATATTTCATTTGCAGCTAGCTTTTCGGCGGCCTATTCGTCTGAGGATTCTCTCTTTAAGAGAGTTACTTTTTTTGAAAGCAAAGCTTGCCAAGTCCAGATAGCCTCTAAAAAAGTCTCTTTTAAGCAAAAATTGCGGCATAGTCTTCTGAAAAGAAAACTAGAAAAGCACCAGCAAAAAGCCAAGAACCAAAGTAAAATTAGCCGAGAAGGTACTCCGAAGATAACCAAGAAGAAAGCGCACTGGAGCGGCATTGCGAGTCTTGCTTTGAGTATTGTGCCGTATCTGTTGGGGTATTGGGTTCGTGCAATAATTGTGGCGTGAGGTATGGCTTTATCTTTGGTTTTTCCGTTGCTTTTCGTGATTCTTACAGGAGTCAGTGCAACTATCCGCTCCCTTTCTTTTTATGCGAAGAAACATAAAGAGTACAGAGGGGTCAGGTTTGCCAATAGCCGCCGCTATACTTCTATCGCCTTTCCTATTATTGTTGGCAGCCGCCATTATCTTTTTTACAATATTCAGTATGGGAGTGGAATAATATTGCTTGAGTCGTACAGACTGTCTGGGCTCGCCAAGAGTCTTTAAATACGCTGCGTAGCTTTTAAAAACCTGCGCAAACATACTTTAGTTTAGAACTTGCAAAAACATAAATACCATGTCATTGTCTAAAAAAGCACTTCTAATGTTGCTATTTGCTTGTTTGCAAATAACTTTCATTCCCAGTTTACGTGCCGCTCATTTCCTGGCCTCCTCTATCGCTAAGGACTCTCTGCACAAAGAGTTTGCTAGCCCTAACACTGTTTCATTTTTGGCGAAGCACTCTGTTAAGAAGCCTTCATTCAAACATAAATTGCTACGTGCTATTCTGGAACGAAGACTAGAGAAACTTCAGAAAAAAATTGAAAAGAATACACTCAAACGCAAAGAGGACAAGCCTCAAAAACCGCGCATACATTGGAGCGCCTACGCAAGTTTCTGGACGGCCTTTGCACCTTATTTGCTACTACCATTTATGACAATAGCTGGTGTCAATATCCTGATTAGCTTTTGGATTATATGTAGCTTTATTGCTTCAATTTACTTGATTCCTTACGCGCTAGTAGTTTATGCGAATAACAAAGAATACAAAGGTTTAGGCTATCCCATAGCAGCCATGTATCTTATTGTTATCCCGTTTGTGGCTAGTTTATCTTTAACTCTGTTTTTTATGCTGTTCCGATAGATTAAGGTGTAATGGTCGCTTTCTTTACAGCTTCTAAAGTTTTCAAAAACAATAAAAAAAATCTCTAATGATTATGCCATTCCATAAAACAACAATTCTGGTCTGTTTTCTAGTCCTAAGCTCAAGTATCTTTTTGGCGAGCGTAAAAGCTGCTAGCTTTTCTCCTTTCTATTGTTCGCAAGACTCCGTTCCTTTGGCAAAGAAAAGTCCTCCGTTTATGCGCCATAGCCAAACACCAAAAATCTCTTTTAAAGAAAAACTTTTGCAAAAAGTACTTACTAAGAAACTACAAAAACTGCAAGGCAGAGCATCTAAAAAGAATACAAATGGAAAAAAATACGAATCGGGAAAAACCAACATACATTGGAGCGCCTATGCCAGTTTGATGAGCGCGGCTTATCCTTGTGGCTTGATGCTTTCAGCAGTTTTGGTGAATGCTGTTGTCTTAGCGCCAATTTTTATTATTACCTTAACGATTAGCGCTATTCTAGCAATAATTTTGGTGTTTTATAGTTTGCGTTATTACAGCCAGCATAGGCAGCATCGTGGACTGGCCATGCCAGTTGTGGGTGCTCTCTTATTAAGCCCTCTATTCTCTTTTCTTCTCTTATTCTTGCTGGTCGTGGCCTTCGGAGGATAGTAGCGGATATTGGACTTCTTGCTAGAGTATTGATTTTAGAAGAAAAATGCTTTGTCTTTGTTTTAGGTCATCTCGAATGCAGGATAAGCGGAAAAACAAGCAACTTACAAAGCAAAGAATCTGAGTTGTGCATACAGCAAGTAAATATTCAGAAAAGTTTTGTTTTTCTACTGCTCTAGCGCTAGAATGGCTGTATCATAGCCATTCTGTTAGCAACTTAAAAAGCAAGGTGGCAATCTTAAAAAAAGTACAAAATTGCTAGACTCAAAGGGGCTTTCTCTTGCCGAGGCCTCATTGCCTTTTTAGGATGATTGTTGCTTTTACCGAACTTAGCGATTAGCAAAGAGTTCCTTATTTCTGGCAAATCATAATGAGCTACAAAAGCCTAACTATGAGTAATTGTTGATAGAGAGAGAATACTGGCTCTTGATTGTATTGTCTAGTTTAATGCCTTGTTTATCGACTTTAAAGCGCCTTTGGTCTGCTCTAGTGCTTAATATGCGTCATTTTTGCCTATTTAAGCGCAAATGCTCAAATGAAAAATCAGCAGTAAACCACCAAAATAGTCAATAAAGCCATGAACGAACCAGCGCGTTTTACTTTACACGCATACCTCGATAAAATTTTGGATATTCAAAAGATATATCAAGACTATCCGCTCACGGAGCAGGACCTCAAGCAACTCGCCTTCCAAATGGGTATGGACGAGGAAGACTGGCAGCGCATTCAGCGTGCTTTGCAGGCACATCTGGAGCGCGGACAAGGCTACTGCCGTTATTTTAACTGGGCTGATGCCATTACAGAGTTTAAGCACGTCATTACCCTAAATCCGAATCATATTGAAGCCCTTTATGGCCTGGCGTTGGCCTATAAAAATTTGTGGTTAGAAAGCCGCCAAATTCGCCATCAAGAAAGAGCGAGCTTTTATGCAAAAAAATGTTTGACAATGAATCCAAAACACGATGCAGCCTTGCGCTTAGTAAGCGAACTCAAGCTACTGAGCAGTACTTCTCAGCTTACGCTGAAGCAAAAAATTGCTTCTGTTTCTACGGCTACGGTGCTCTTTGCTATGGTGATAGGTGTGGCCGTTATTCTCTTTGGTGCAGACCGCGGCGTAAGTCTTGCTAAAGAGAACAAGGAAGCTATACAACAACGCATAACCACTGAACCAATTGAAGTTCAGATAGTTAAAACACAGAATGTGCCTGTTTTTTTTGTTGAAAATGAAGAGAACATTAGTCTGAACGTAGAGCAGTCTGCCCTGCGCGTTTTTGAAGATGCGCTTGGTTATGAGTTCAAAGGTGCTTTAAACATTACACAAAAGCCTATTTCTAGCCTCAAAATACAGCTAGAGTTGCTCAATGCAAAACAAGAAGTCCTACTGAGCGAGTTGATTGACGCGCTGAAGTTGAACGATAGTCCCGCGCAGGTGGGTGATGCGCTGCCTTTCAAGATTCAAGACTTCTATCGCGACGTTGAAATTGACCCCAAAAAGATTGCCTCCGTGCGTTTGAGTGTGCATGAAATTAGTTTGAGCAGTGCGCCCCTAACCAAAAAAAGTTTAGAACTGGACTTTTCGCCCTCCTTCAATCCTCAAGTAGAGTTGCTACTGGCCGAACGAGAAAGCAAATTAAGCCACAGCGAATTTTCGCACGATACCTTTCATCGTTTGGTGCTAGAAGTTAAGAATCAAGGTAAACACGCCATTAAAAAACTAAATGCTGAAATTCAATGGTTTGACGCACATCAAGCCGTTATCCTCACGCAAAAAGTACAACTCATTGGTGCGACTGACTCGCCCTTGCAGCCTAGCCAGGTGAGAGCAAAGAGCCAAGTTTTTAGGCTAAAAAATTACGAGGCAGACGCTGATATGAGCTACCGTATTGTTTTGTTGAGCGCTGAGTAAGTCTTTTTCAGAATCATTATTTGGTCGTCCCTTAGATTTAGCTTACATCTATTGAATGTACTTTTTAAGGGACGACTATTGGGGCTATAGTACTGGCAAACTCAAATAAATTTTTGCTGACGCAAAATCTTAGGGGCAAGAAAACGGTAGCCGAAGTCTAATGAAAAGTTGCGGTATTCCACTTGTGCTTTAAAGCGCTCGCCGTTCAAAAATGTATAATCGTTGATAAGCGTCGCAACTACAAAAAAGCGTTTTGCGGCATAACCTGTAGCCAAGCGCATATCAAATAACGGTGCAATTCTTAATAAATTAGCCGATTTAATTTGAGCGTCTAGCCCAACAGATAAAACTAGCGCTGTGTAAAAGCCTTTGTAAACAAAAACTTGTGCGCGGCCTGCCCCCAAACCACTGCCTACTGCTGTTATGCCACGGTCGGGAATATCCACCAAAAGGCGCTTTTGTACCTCCGAAGGCACCAGTGCAGAGTCGCTTTTGGTTTGGAAGTAGTAAGTGTGCGCCACAAAAGCCCAACTGCCGCCGCTGCGCACGTGCTTTTGAGTGCAGTTGATTGCCGCTCTGTATGAAAACTTGTTGGGTGATGTAATGTAAAGTCCTTTCAGTTTGATGTAACGCAAAGCAATATCAGGACGAATATTAGGACGAAACTTTTTATTTTTTTCAGTTTCAGGGTTGGGAATTTGTGCAAAGCCACTAAAGCTCTTGTAAAGTGCTTCTATGGCAAAAGAATTGCCCAGAGCCTGTACGTTTACATCAGTGTAGCGCGTAGAACCGAAGCGGTCTTTATTGCGATTAGGGTCGGCAATTTTGAGTAGCCCCACCGAAACAGATACGTTTTTATAGATGAGCCCCAGTCCTAGCTGCTGCCGCGCGTTGGGTTGGTACTCAATTTCGCGAAGTGAGTCTTTGTGCAATTTGTTGCTCAGTTCAGGGCGAATCAAGATAGAAAGATTACGCGCTGCCAAGAAAGTGGTTACAGCAAATTGATGCTTAAAATCTACGATTCTTGGTCTAAAAAAGCTGGAGTCCGTGCTCCTGAATTTTTTATTGGCTTGTCCCCAGCTGGGTAAGGCAGAAAGGATAATAAGAAACAAACCAAACGCTATTAAAACAGAACGCCACATGGTAAATATTGGGTTCGAAAAGCAACATTGCTATTCTTAGTCTTTATCATTGGTGTTTTTTATGCTCAGTATAAAATGCCAAAAAGCAGCGGCAAGACCTAAAAAAGCAAAGAGCATGGTACAATAAGGGGTTTTATTTTGCCATCTGGTATCTAACCAATGACCTAAAAATCCACCTAAAATAAGGGCAGCAATCATCTCGAAGGCCAAACCAGTGTATTTTAGAAATGGACTAGGCTTGTACGGCATGAGGCTGTGCCTTGTAAGTATCCACACGCTCTACCTGCACGTCGCGCACAATGGTCTTAATCACTTTTTCGGCTACTTCTGCTATGCTATCGTCCATTTTTATCTCACCATTCAGGCGCGCGCCTGACTCCATAATCATACGCACACTGTAAACATTGCCTTTTACTACTGACGAAGAGCGCAGCACAACGGTATCCAAAGACACAATATCACCCAAAACCTCCCCCTGTATTTCTATATTTTGTGCATAAATACTGCCTTCAATAATGGCCCCATCACCTATTGCCACTTTGGCTCTTGATTCAATGTTGCCTTTCCAGATACCATCAATACGGATATTTCCTGTTGTTTTCATGTAGCCCGCAACCACTGTACTCTTGCCGATGATGCTACTAATTTCAATATCACTAGAGGACAGTGTGCCGTTTTTTTTCTTGCCAAACATAATCAAAATTTTGTATTGAACGGGATAGCGTAAAATTGCAAAATTAGTATAAAAACAGAGGCCAAAGCATTTTTGGCTATTATTTGGTTATCAATTATTTATAAACCGCCCGCAAGATACGTGCTTTATTTCAAATCTCCAAATTAATGTAACAAGCTCTTTTAGCACCCTAAAAATACGCTTTAGCTTGTTTGGAAGAAAGATAACACTAAATAGCCGTCCCTTAAAATATATCTAAAGTATTTATTACCAGTAAATTAAACAAGCATTTCATCTTTAAAATATCTTAGATTTTAGTCTATTTTGTCAAGAAACTGGTAATACCTCAAGGGCTTCTTGCGGCCTGCACTGCCTCGCATCAGACAAAAGCGAATGGCTCAAATGTCAGACGGTGAGATTTTCTGTGCAACTCTGTTGTTTATTAAAACCGTGCTTTCCGCAGAGTTGCGGGGGTTTTTGAACGAAAGCAAGCTCTTAAATTAACCTCTCTTGAGTCGTCAAAAAGCCCTTTTTGAGTTTTTTAAGTTCTAATTGCCCTCTTTTCACTTTTGTAGAGGCCATTTTCTCGCGTTTTCAAATAACTTTTTGTCAAATGCCTTACATCTAACTTTTTGACTAATGATTGTTTTTGTACAATTTATTGGGCGTTCCCGCTTCGCGGTCGTTCGTCTTTGGGCTTCGCTTCGGTGCTACGCACTAAACCCGCCGCCTCTCTAACGCAGATACAGGCCAATAGACGTACTCAATAACAAAAAAAAGAGATAAAGCGGCAAAACCGCTTGATGCCTAAAAATTGCTTTTGTCCTATTTTGCCTCAGCCATAGGATAGCCGTATAATAGCCGTACTTTAAAAGTAAAACCCCTATCTTGGAAAAATACAATTATTCGCTTCCTAAAACTTACATCTCTCAGAGAAGTTAATTAAGAGCTTGTTTTACTGGCCTAAATCGTATGCAAATAGGCCTTGGCTATTTGTAAGCCTCTAATTTGCAGCGAAATGTATTTTTTTAAGGTGCTGTAATCTTGGCGTGCATGGCGTAAAAGTGCTGAGGCCTGACCATAAACAGCAGGAAATTCTACCTTTTGCAAGGCATAGTGCCCGTCTAGAAAATTTTGTATGCCGCCCGAAACAATGATGCCGCCACAGTGCAAAGAAAAAGCATCATCTTGGCGTAACTTCCTCAAAAACTGTATCATTTGAGAGGCGCTGTGTCCGCTGTGTGTTAGCGGTAGCCATTGTTCCTTGGCAAAATCATCGCTGCGGAGCAGTTCCAAGAGGGCAAAGTTAGTGCCGCCAGCAGCCGCAAAGTCCACAGCAGCAAGCGGTAACTCTAATAAACTGCGCAGGCTTTTAGGCCCCATACCCTGCCCTACTTCCTTGACGATAATTGGCTTTTTTACTGCCTGAAGCGTCTTTTGAATGGTATATAGCGGTGGGTGAGTGAAGCGGTCGCCTTCGGGCTGAAGCCACTCTTGCAATGGATTCACGTGAATAATAAGCCCATCGGCATTCAGTTTGTCGAGGAGCTCGTTCATGAGTGCTTCTTGTCCAGCCTCAAATAGTTTTTCTATTTGTGCAATGCCTAAATTGGCATAAAGTGGCTGTTCAGAACCTATAATGCCCTTTACGTCAAAGTCTTTGAGATGCTCGTCCGAAAACAGCAAGCTGCGGCAAGAACCTAAGCCCATACCAAAACCAAATTCATGACAAGCCCGCGCCAAATTCTGATTGATAAAACCAGCCATTTGCGTTCCGCCCGTCATGCTACTAACCCACATAGGCACACGAAACTTAAAGCCCAGGAAATCAAGGCCAATCGTCATGGATTCGGGTGGATGAGCTGCCAGCAGAGGCTCATAATAAAAACGAGGGTCTAGTGCAGCAGAGGCTACTTGGGACTTAAAAGCCAGTTCAATATGGTCGCTTTTGCGGTTTTCGGCAGTAGGGTCTTTGTCTTCCATTGCAGAACTTTATGTGTGGGTTTGGGCACAAAGGTAGTGCTTTTTATCAAACAGCGCTGGGCTTGCCTTGTTTTATGATTTTTTACTTTCCTATTCTGAATGCCATCTTTGGTGGGTATAAAAAAAGGTCAGATGTTAAAATTTTTTATGTAATTTTGCTGCTAAATATCGCTCTAAGCCATGCAAAAGCTCATTCAGTATATTCTCACACACCCTGTATTTATAGAAAAACCACCTGTTCTGATTGATGTGGGTGCTTCGGGCGAAATTCATGGCAAATGGAAAGCTATTGCGCCTTATAGCTATTGCATTGCCTTTGATGCAGATGAGCGCGAATTTGGTTTTGCTGAAAAAGCCCACTCTGGCTATCTCAAACTCTTTGTTTTCAATGCTTTGGTGGACGAAGAAGCCCGCGAGCAGAGTCAATTCTACTTAACGGAATCGCCTTTCTGCTCTAGCCTCCTGCCACCCGACGAACTTGGGCTTTCTGCTTTTAGTTTTGCGGAGGCATTCAAAGTGAAACAAGTGGTGCAAATGCGTACAACCACCCTTCCGCTAGTGCTTAAAGAGTTGAAAGTTAATTATGTAGATTTCTTTAAAACAGACTCACAGGGTGCAGACCTTCGCATTTATAAAAGCCTGCCCATAGGCATCAGACTCAAACTTGCAGCAGCAGAGTTTGAACCAGGCTTCATTAATGCCTACTTGGGCGAAGATAAATTGCATGAAATACTGGCTTTTATGGACGCAGACCCTAGCTTTTGGCTAGCGGAGTTCCATTTACGCTATGCGGAGCGTGTAAAAAAGGGATTTACAGAACTTGCTATCAAGAAAAGTAGCAAGAGTGTCTTTAAAGCACAGCGCCAAGCACCAGCCTGGGCAGAAATGACTTTCCTGAACACGCATACACACGAAAGTTCGCAAGATGTGCGAGGTTTGTTGCTTGGAATTGTGGCTGCCTTACTCTATGATTATCTAACAACAGCGTTAGAATTGGCCTATCGCGGTGCGAGCTTATACCCCCAAGAGTGGCTTTTTCAGCACTGCGTAGAAAAGATAACCAGAGCCATAAAGCAGCAAAGCAGGGGCATCAAACGCCTTCGTCCTTGGCTTTTAAAGGTTTTTCGCAAGTTTATGGAATAGCGTTAAAAAGCCCTTTCTATGCTTAAAAGCATTCAAGTTTTAATTTTAATAATAAATTGGGCATCTGATATCGTAGTAAGATTTTCGGGGGCGGTCATTGTAAGGCAGAGCGTAGGCCAATCCTATTTCAATACTTCCTCCAAGTGCTCTTTCAAAATGCCAGTCATAAGCCAACTGCATAGCCCAAGAATCTTTTTGGAAACCCCCATGCAAAAAAACTGAGTGGCCTAAAGCGCTCGGCATGGCGTTACGATAGCCTACACCCGCCATAACACCCGCTATGTTCAGTTCCGTATCCAAAAGTACCTGTAAATAAGGCGCTTGATAATTCACCATGGCGGATAACTTGAGCTTGGCTTGCTGATGTAGAGATATAAGGCCACCCACGTTGAATGCAGTACGGATACGAACAGGCTCTGCATCTTGTAAAAATGCCAAATTGGGGTTATTGAGGTGGTGTAGAGCCAATCCCAGCCAAAAATTTTCTGTATAAATAAGTCCACCAGCAGCCAAATCCAACTGCTTCGTATTGCTGCGCGCAAGTATCTCCTGGCTGATGCCGCCGTTTATGATAGCGTCTTCAAAAATTAGATTTTTGCTCAAATTCCTTTGCCAATAGCCCGCTTGAAGGCCAGCAGAAGCCATAACGCGGCGTGTGAGCTGCCAGTGAAAGCCATAGAGTAATTCTGCCTTTACTTGATTGAGCTGCCCCAAATAATCGTTTTGTACGCGCAGGCCTATCCCACTACCTACCGTACCAAAGCTATAATCAAAGGCTGCATAATGGCTCTGTAAAGGCGTACCTAATAGCAACCACTGGCTGCGATGCCCCACCGTGAAACGGTACTGAGGTGTAATGCCTACCTGCGCGGGGTTGTAGAGCATCTGATTGTAGGCGGTCAGTGTGTTCAGTTGGTCTTGTGCATATAACTGCACCAACAAGCCATAAGCAAGCAGACTGACTATGGTCAATTTTTTAAGCATAAAAAAGA
This sequence comes from Cytophagales bacterium, assembly GCA_013299045.1. Lineage (GTDB taxonomy): Bacteria > Bacteroidota > Bacteroidia > Cytophagales > Bernardetiaceae > RDZD01. The sequence goes on from JAAFJX010000004.1 coordinate 27,104, forward strand.
AGTTAATCGTATTTTTTGGCAATCAATACTTGAGTTAAGAACGGCCACCTTTTTTACTCGCCTTAAAAAGCAACTGTTTTTCTTCTGTGCTAAGGCTTTCGTAGCCCGACTCGTTAATTTTGTCCAAAATGGCATCAATTATTTCTTGTTCAGACTTATCGTTGTAGGCATTGCCACTGGCTTTTCCTGCACTCTTTTTGGACTCACCCTGGCTGCGATACCCTTGCTTCTGAAAGTAATATTTTTTTTGCTTGCGCCCAAAAATCTTACCCAAAAAATTGAAAATAGTATTGAAAGGCGCAGACCAGTCACGGCCTGAACGATACTGTAAGGCATAGACCCAGCCAAGTAAACTACTGCCCAAAGCCGCGCCCAAATGACCGGAGACGTGCCTGCCAAAAAAGCCAAGAAACGTAATGCCAACCACAAACATAGCAACATATTTGAGCTTAAAAGGGCCAAAAATAAAGACGCGAATAGGCTCGTTGGGGCGAATAGTGGCAGAAGCCACCAAGAGAGCATAAGCCAGACCAGCAGCGCCGCCTGAAAAATTTTGGGCGTATGCCACCTGAAAAAACTCCAAAGTAGGCGAAAGCAACATATAAAAAAGCGCTGACATAAAAGCAGACATAATGGCGAAAGCCATTAACTTCCCATCTCCAAAAACATACATAAAAAGGCGGCCGGAACTGTACAGAATGACCATGCCAAAAAACAAATCCAGTAAACTAAAATAAACAAAAGAATAGCTCAGAATCGCCCAAGGCTGCGCCAAAACTAAGGTTCGCCAGTCTGCACAGAGGCTTAGCTTCTGAAAAATGAGCGTGCTGTAGTGCAAAGCTATAACATCTTCCGTAAATAGGTGAAGCCCCAGACGTACTAACGCCAAGAGTAAATACACCGATACAAAAGCTGCAATAAGCACCACCAAGCTGTTGTCGGTACGATTCCACTCCGCTTTAACGGAGTCCGTAATGCTTTTAAATGGACTGTTTGACATATATTTTTTTTTATTGCTTCAAACTTCCTAAGTAATCTACATAAGAGGTTTTTCTTTCCAAATTTTTAAAAGAATAAACCCAATCAGGAGGCCTCCTAAATGCGCAAAATGTGCCACATTGTCATTGGGATTATTCTTTATGAGTTGATACACTTCTAAGCCGCCATAAAAAAAGACGTAATATTTCATTTTGATAGGCATAGGGACAAAAAACATACGCAGCTCCATGTTAGGATAAAGCATAGCACAAGCCATTAGAATGCCAAAAACAGAACCCGAAGCCCCTACAGTGCCCATATCACGGTACTGGAAATAAATATTTTCCGTCAACTCTGTTGCGCTGGCAATGATAGCCGGGTCGTTAGGGGACTTGTCATAAGAACTGATGAACTGATTAAACTCTTCGCTGCTAAAAATATGGGGCGCGTACTCGCTCAAATATGCCATAAAAGCATCAGGGCTTGGGTTTTCTTGAAAAACCATGCAAAGCGTTTTCATGCTGTATAACTCATAAGCATGAGTGCCCATGTGCAGGAAACCAGCGCCTACACCAGTTACCAAGTAGTAAATCATGAACTTTTTTGCTCCCCAATATTGCTCTAAAAAAATACCAAATAAGTACAAGGAAAGCATATTTGAGAACAAATGAAACAAATTAGCGTGCATAAAAATATGCGTAAAGAACTGCGTAGGAAAAAACTTTGGTGATTCCCAATGGTGTAGCCCCAGCCAGTCAGAGAGATTGATATTGGCTTCATTGAGTACAAGAGCTAGCAAAAACATTAAAAAATTTAAGCCAAGCAGATTCTTTATAGTGGGCGTTAGTGGTTGCATATGTGAGCGAATTACTTAAAAATTCAGCATCAATATAACGAATTGAAGCCTAGATTAGTTTTGTTGGACGGCACTAAATAAATTCTTATGAATATTCATCGGCGATGCAAGGTACATTTTTATTGCAAATGTAGCTTTTTCTTTTTGAGTATTGCAAAAACATGGTGAATTCAACTAAGAAATGCAACCTTATAGTCTTCTTTAGGGACGACTCTTTAGGACGGAATTGTTTTCAAATTCAGTTTTATGGTAAAAATCCCGCTATTTGGATAGCGGCAAAGCAAAAAAAACATCAAACCAACAACGGAATTAAAATCAAAGAATACCAAAACTAAAAGTACTATAAAACATCACAACCTCAATGAAAGTCGCATTTGACCTTGATAACGCCGAACATTACACTCCACTTTCCTCAAATTTTCGCTTGTAAGCCCAAAGCAAATCTTTGGCGCGCTGGGTAGCTTGCTCAAGTGGCACAATTGGCTTAGGGTAATGCTCGCCAAGTACGCAGTTGTAAAAAGCAGATTCTAGGGCGGTGAGCTTCCAAGGTTCGTGTATGAGTTGAAAAGGCACTCCTGATAACTCAGGCACCCATTTTTTGATAAATTTAGCCTCATAGTCATGCTCTTTGGACTGCTTGACGGGGTTATAAATCCGTATGGTATGAATGCCCATAGAGCCTGCTTGCATTTGCAACTGTGGATAGTGTATGCCAGGTTCATAGTCCAGAAACAATTTAGCCAAATAATGCGCTACTTCTTGCCAAGGCTGCCAAAGTAAATGCGTCAGAAAAGAAACCACCATGCTTCGCATTCTAAAGTTCACGTAGCCAGTGCGTAGGAGTGCGCGCATACAAGCGTCCACAAGCGGGTAGCCCGTTTGCCCAGTTTTCCAGGCTTTGATGTAAGCATCATTAATTGGTTGTACAATATCTTGCGTGTAAAGTGGATTCATATTCTCCCATTCCATATTGACATGGCGTTCAAACCTTTGCATGAAATAAGAGCGCCATCGTAAACGGGTTTGAAAATTTTTGATGTTGAATAGTTGCTTCTGCATATCAGCAGTATCACTTCTGAATGCCTGATGCGCCTGCCTAGCGCTCAAACAACCATAAGCCAGATAGGGAGATAAACGGCTGCAATAAGTCCTTGACTCCTCTGGTTTAGAAATAGATTGCATATAGCCTTTCACGCGCTTAGCAGCAAAGGATTCTAACAAACGTAGGGCTTTGGTCTGGCCAGGAGGCTGTAAACCAGTAGGATATTTTTGGAGTTGGCGCTGCATTTTGAGGTCTAGCCAAAAGTTCATACCTGGCTCAAAATCAACAGACTGCCAGGCTTCAAGGTCTGGGTTTTGTAAATCCGCATTGATGTAGGCATCAAAATTTTGTGCCCATTTACTTTTTGTATAAGTACTGCCGCGCTGTATGGCATCATTTTCAAACTCCTGCCATTTTATGCCCGAGCTGTATAATAGTTTTTTGATGCGTTTGTCGCGCTCAAAAGTAAAGCCAGTGCCAGTTTCCTGATAGGAAAATACTTGGCCTATCTCAAAAATAGTAGATAGCTCAGCGAACACTTCGTCTGCCTCTGCATAGAAAAAATGAATTTCTTTACCCCTTCCTGAAAGCGTTTGTTTAAGGTCTAGGAAAGCATGGTAGGCAAAAAGGCCATGTCGTGTGTCCCAATCAGGCTGTTTGCAGAGGCTAGGCTCCATGATGTAAATTGCCAAAACAGGCTCACCAGTTTCAACAGCGGCCTTGAGAGGAGCGTGGTCTAGAGTCCGTAGGTCCCGCTTAAACCAAACGATATGGATTCGGGGTTTATCCAATTTTACTTCAAAAAAACAAGGGAGAACTAGCTCCCTTGTTATGACTAAATATCAGAAAATCAAATAATTAAACAACCGCTTTCAATGCGTCATTCAGCTTTGGCAATACATCAAAAGCATCGCCTATAATGCCATAGTCTGCTGCTTTAAAGAAAGGGGCTTCCGCATCTTTGTTAATGACGACAATCACTTTGGAGGAACTCACGCCGGCCAAGTGCTGTATAGCACCTGAAATACCGATAGCAATGTATAAGTCTGGACTAATTTTTATACCAGTTTGTCCCACGTGCTCGTGGTGTGGTCGCCAATCCATATCCGAAACTGGTTTGGAGCAAGCCGTAGCAGCGCCAAGCGTTTTCGCTAAGTCTTCTATAAGTCCCCAGTTCTCGGGGCCTTTCAACCCGCGCCCAGCAGATACAACACGAGTGGCTTCGGGCAGCAAGATGTCTCCTGTTTGTTTTTCCACTTTTTGAATAGTCAGTTCAAAGTTGCCATCAGCAATACTAGGAGCAAAAGTTGAAACAGCAGCAGTTCCGCTTCCTTCGGTAGGCACTATCGCATTTTTCTTGATGGTGAGTATTTTGCGTGCCCCAGCCAATTTGACTTTTGCGAAAGCTTTGCCTGTATAGACGCTGCGCAATACTGACCACACATCGCCCTCAATTTCAGGCAATTCGGTTACATTTGAAGCCACGGTCGCTTTGTAGCGTATGCCTATGCGCGGAGCAGCCGCATCAACCAAAGAGGATTTAGGCATGACTACCACACTGGCACTTTCTGCTTCGGCTGCAGCCGTGATGATGGCAGCCGTTACAGCCGCCAATTTGGCTTGCAAGCGGCTATCCTGAACGTGTAAAACTTTGTTTGCGCCAAATTTGCCAAGTGCAGCCAAAGTAGTTTCGGTGGCATCATCAACTACCAAAACAGCTACCTGGGCATTAATTTTTTGAGCAACAGCAGCACCATAGGCCACGGCCTCTAGGGAAGATTTTTTGACAATCCCTTTATCAACTTCTGCGAATACTAAAACAGACATAGTTTTTATTTGTTATGAAAAGAGCCAAAATACAGCCTTCATTCGTTTAAAATCAATTAAATAACTTTGGCTTCCTCCTTGAGCAAGCGCACCAGTTCCTGAATGTCAGAGGCTGGAATCATTTTGCAGCCCGAACGCTCTGGCGGCATCTCATAAGCAATAACTTCGGTAGGCACATCGCTTGGTGCAGGTTCTACGACAGCTAGTGGTTTACGGCGAGCCTGCATAATGCCCTGCATATTGGCAATTTTCCATTCGGCAATAGGCTCTTGGCAGCCCGCCACGAATGGAAGCGCACAAGAAATAACTTCTTTGCCCCCTTCAATTTCACGGGTCATTGTGGCGGTTTGTCCCTCAAAAGTCATGGTCATACAAGGCACAATGGCAGGCATTCCGAGCAATTCGGCTACCATGCCGTGTACTTGGCCACCGTTGAAGTCGCTAGACTCCCGCCCCATCAAAATAAGGTCATATTGCTCTTTTCTGGCAATAGCAGCAATTTGCTCGGCCACAAAGAGCGAATCTGTCGGTTCAGCATTTACGCGAATTGCGTCATCTGCACCAAGCGCTAAGGCTTTGCGAATTGTATTTTCAGTTTCGGGACCACCTACGTTCAGAACGGTTACTTTGGCCTTGAGTTCTTTTTGTAAGTCAATGGCCTTGCTGAGCGCGAAATCATCATAGGGGCCAACCACAAAATTTACACCGGTGCTGTCTAGCTTGCCGTCTTTGAACTTAATCTTAGATGTGGTTTCAGGTACGTGCGTAATGCAAACCAATATTTTCATAAAAACTTGGACATTAAATAGTTGATTCAACCCTGATAAAATCTTGTGTATATAAACGTCAAGACACTTTAGGATTATTGGCAGCCAAAATAAATACTTTTTTTGATGCAAAGATACAAAAGGCCTATTTTTTTGTTCTAAGTTCAAACCTAAGGTAGAGCGTAATTGTTTGGCCAATAGAGTAAAAAAGTAGAAAAAGATTATTGAGCGAAGCGTTCGGATACAAAAGGGCTGTATGAACAAAAAAACACCCTAGCTTTAGAAACTGGGTGTTTTTTTGGGGGGGTAAGTCTCAAAAAGCAATTCTAACTTTTAGGCGATGCGCTTTCTTTCTTTGGGCTTGAGCCTTGTTTGATGGACTCTGCCAAAACAATAACGCGATTGTCCAGAACCTCTACAACGCCAGCATCAATGAAATAGCTCTGCGCATTGCCGTCTTCTGTTTTGACAAAAAGCTCTCCTTCTTCTAAAGCACTGATAATGGCGGCGTGCATATCCAAGATTTCAAAAGAACCTTTTGAACCTGGCACACGCACTAAAGAGGCTTTGCCAGAGAAGATGACTTTGTCAGGTGTGATGATTTCTAAGTTCATTGTGAGTATTTTTGCTCTGAAAGATTCATTTATTTGCCTTCGGCTTCACGGATAAGCTTTTCACCTTTTTCAATGGCTTGCTCAATAGTCCCTACCAAAAGGAATGCTTTTTCTGGCAGGTGGTCCACAGCACCATCCATAATCATATTGAAGCCCTTGATGGTATCTTTGATGTCCACCAACTCCCCTTTTATGCCAGTAAACTGCTCTGCAACGTGAAAAGGCTGGGACAAGAAACGTTGAACACGACGTGCACGGTGTACCACCTGCTTATCTTCTTCAGAAAGTTCGTCCATACCCAAGATAGCAATAATATCTTGAAGTTCTTTGTAACGTTGTAGAATTTCTTTAACGCGCTGCGCTGTGTTGTAGTGTTCTGCACCCAAAATATCTGGTGAAAGAATGCGTGAAGTAGAATCCAGAGGGTCAACAGAAGGATAAATACCAAGCTCCGCAATTTTACGAGAAAGTACCGTAGTAGCGTCTAGGTGAGAGAAGGTAGTTGCAGGAGCGGGGTCAGTCAAGTCATCAGCAGGCACATAAACAGCTTGTACTGAAGTAATTGAGCCGCGTTTTGTAGAAGTAATACGCTCTTGCATAGCACCCATTTCAGTCGCTAGAGTAGGCTGATACCCTACCGCCGAAGGCATACGACCCAAGAGGGCTGATACTTCGGAGCCGGCTTGCGTAAAGCGGAAGATGTTGTCCACAAAGAATAGAATGTCTCTGCCTTTGCCTTGTCCGTCGCCGTCGCGGAAATATTCTGCAAGCGTTAAGCCAGTGAGCGCCACACGCGCACGCGCTCCTGGTGGTTCGTTCATTTGGCCAAACACAAGAGCGATGTTAGATTCTGCCAGTTCTGCATCGTCCACCTTGCTCAAGTCCCAGCCGCCTTTTTCCATGGATTCTTCAAAGGCTTTGCCGTATTTCATAACACCAGACTCAATCATCTCACGCATCAGGTCATTGCCCTCACGTGTACGCTCGCCTACACCAGCAAAAACTGACAGACCAGAATATGCCTTTGCAATGTTGTTGATAAGCTCCATGATGAGTACGGTTTTGCCTACACCTGCACCACCAAAAAGGCCGATTTTACCACCTTTTGCGTAAGGCTCAATCAAGTCAATAACTTTTATACCTGTATAAAGTACTTCAGTAGAAGAAGATAGCTCGTCAAACTTAGGCGCAGAACGGTGAATTGACAGACGGTTCTTTGATTGGATAGGCTTCAAGCCATCGATAGGCGTACCCACGACGTTGAATAAACGACCACGAACATCCTCGCCAACAGGCACAGAAATGGGTGAACCCAGTGCCTCTACTCCCATACCGCGCGTTAGGCCCTCGGTGCTATCCATAGCAATAGTACGCACACGGTCTTCGCCAAGGTGCTGCTGGCACTCAAGGATTACCTCCTGACCATTTTCTTTCTTGACGCGCAGAGCGTCCAAGATACTAGGAAGCGTAGAGCCAGAAAAGCTCACGTCCACAACAGGCCCAATGACCTGTATAATTTTACCTAAGTTTGCCATTATCACTTTATTAAATAGCTTTGGCTATAATAAAAACCAAAATTTTGCCGCAAAGATAGAAATTGAAGTTTTAAAAACCATAGGAACAACGTTTTTTTTGTTGTTTTGATTTAAAATATATCAAACAGAGTTCTCAACAACTGGTGGCGGTTTATTGAAATAGCGCTAATGGTGAGTAATATTTAAGTCCTTAATCATTGGGCGCTCAATAATCAAAAGAGTGTGGCACCCGAGCATCAGAAGTTGCGCTTTTGTGATTTTAAGGAAATCTCTGTTCGCTGTCGCGTGGTATTTGTTTTAAGCCATTGCTAGACATAAGCCTCTACCGACTCCATAGAAAAGGCTACGGGGCGTTCAGCAAACATGGACTTTGTTTTGAGCCAGGTTTCGGCAAAGAAAGAGGAGGTGCGATAGCTATTAAGGGCTTCTTCGGATACCCATTGGCTATGCGTGATAAGTACATTTTGTTCTTTTGCGTCGCGGTAAAGGGCCAAATTCATGCAACCATCGAACTCCTTTATGCGCTCTTTTATGCTTCCGAAAAGTCTTAAAAAATTATCTACCTCACTTGTTTTAAAGGTCATTCTAACAATCCTGATAACCATACGGGTATTGCTTTGCAGTAAAATAAAGTCAGTTCAGTTTTATTCTTTTATGGTAGATATTACGTTGCGGCAAAATTTTTAATCTATTTGCTATTATAAACTGACACAAAGTAGAAAAAATTGCGCTTTTTAAAGATTTTTTTTCATATTAACAATAATTTTGCCGTGAGAATGCTCTTGAAACCTAAATTGAAACAACTTATTGCAGCAAAACCTATTGAACATAAAAAAATCAAACACACTAAAATAAAAAAGTATTCATACTGTAGTTTTTTAGAGATGGTCTTTAATCTGTATAAAGCAACATTTTTCTCCAATAAAATTGTACTTTCTGTAATTTTGTACTGCTAAATAGCAAATTAAAGCAGTAACAACTTGGCCGAATATGTCCTTATGTTGGCTTTTTAGTTGGTATAAATCCGCGTACTTTTGTAGCAGAAACTAAAGCATTCAGAATGGCTACAAAATTCATTTTCCTTCTTCTGCCACAGGTGCATATCCTGGATTTAGCCGGCCCCGATCAAGCTATTCATGAAGCTATAGACTACGGTGCAGACTTTGAAATTGAGCATTGCAGCATTGGGCAAGCGCTGATAACCACCAGCGGGCTGCCTGTAGGAGCGCTCAAGCACTTCTCGGAAGTAAAATTCAAAACGGGGGATTTTTTGCTAATACCAGGAAGTTCATATAACTACTTGACTTCCAAGCTTTTTTTGCAACAGAAAGAGTTGTTTCTTTGGATAAAAAATTTGTACAACAGTGGCGTTTCGGTGTGTAGTATCTGCATGGGTGCTTTCGTTTTGGCCGAATCTGGCTTGCTTAACAACAAAAACTGCACCACACACTTCAAAAAGACAAAGGCGTTACGAGAGAAATACCCCAAAATCCAAGTCCAAGACAACATTCTGTTCACAGAACAAAACGGCATTTATACGAGTGCGGGCATTGCCTCAGGTATTGATTTGACTTTACATATCATTGAGCAACTACAAGGGAGTCATTTTGCGCATTTGGTGGCGCGCGAGCTCGTCGTTTTTAGCAGAAGAAACGGTACTGATAGTCAAGAAAGTGAGTTTTTGAAGTTCAGAAATCACTTGCATTCGGGCATTCACCGCGTACAAGATTTTATTTTTGAGAATATTCAAAAAAAGAGTGCTTTGCTTGATTATGCCGACTTAGCCGACATGAGCGAGCGCAATTTTACGCGAATTTTCAAGAAAGAAACAGGCACGACGGTTCTTGCTTACATCAATGCAGTGCGCAAGGCTAAAGCGAGAGAATACCTCAAAAACCCTGATTTATCTAGAATAGAAATTGCCAACAAAGTGGGCTTACAAAGTGAAAAACAATTACTCAGAATCTTAACAAACCACTGAAATGAATTACTTGAAGTCCATAACATTCTTATTTTATCTTTACCCCATGGTTTTACTTGGGCAAAATATAGACACCAAACACCTTGCGCTGAACCTGCAATTTGATTGGCAAAAAAAACAAGCCTTCGGAACAGCCCAAATAACAGCCTCAGTGCTTAAAAAGGGCAATAAAATTTATTTGGACGCAGGTCATTTATTGATAAATTTTATTGAATTGAACCAAAAGAAATTACCCTTCATGTATGATAGCAGCAGTTTGGACAACAATCTGGAAGTAACTCTTGATAGAGCATACAGCCCAAGCGAAACATTTCGCCTGAAAATTGACTACCGAACCCTACACGAAAACCGCGCAAATCCAGCAGCAATATGGGGTAGTTTTGGCAAAGGACTAAGATTCCTGCAAGCTACCACCACCACACCCACTAAGCGCAAGCAAATTTGGAGCAGTGGCGAGCCAGAAAACAACAAATATTGGTTTCCTTGCAATGAGGACATAGCCGATATTCATACCACCGAAATTAAGGCAACCGTTGAAAAGCCCCTGATGCTTATCAGTAACGGGAATCTTGTAAAAATTATTGACAATCAAGATAATACAAGAACCTTTCATTATCAATCAGAAGTGCCTTTTCCAAACTATTTGGTGTCTTTTGTAGTGGGCGAATACGAAGATATTTTACAAAAAAGTAAGAATACTGCCATACACAACTACGGTTATCCGCACGAAAAAGAGGCAGTCAGTGCTACTGTTGAGTTGTTACCGAACATGATGCAGTTTTTGGAGGAGAAAATTGGCCATGATTATCCTTTTAAGCATTATAGCCAGGTGGTTGTACAGGATTATCCCTACCCTGGCTTGGTTGGACAAAATGCAGCCGTTATGCTCTCTGATAATTACATTGATGACTACGGTGTTCATAAGGACTTCAAATATTTGTGGGACGGTGTGGCCATGCAAGCCTTAGCTAACCAATGGTTTGGAAACCTCATCATGCCCAAATCTTGGGAAGACCTTTGGCTCAATAATGCCTTTGCGTATTATTTTGCAGGACTTTACACCGCCAAATGTAATGGTAAAGAAGAGTATCTGGCTTACTACTATCCATTTGAAAAATCCAACATTATGGGAGATTGGAACGCCAACAACAAGCACCCCATCGTACCTCTTCAGGTAAAAGACCTTCTTTCTTTTACAACAGATAGTTACTCAAAATTTCGTGGGGCGCTGGTTTTAAGAATGTTACAGCAGGAAATCGGCGATGAGAATTGGTGGAAAGCCATGCGTTATTACGTGCAAACGAATGCAGGCAGGCAGGTGAGCACCAAAGATTTTCAAAAAGCTGTAGAAAAAATAACGGGCAAGTCCTACGAGTGGTTCTTTCAGCAATGGCTTTATAGAATTGGTTTGCCAGCATTCCTCGTAACAAAAAACTACAATACTCATCAAAAGCAGCTTTTATTGACTGTCAAACAGATACAAAGTCAAGATTATGATACAGATTATCAAAAAGTTACATTTTTTGAAGGTAAAATTGATATAGAAATTGATGGACGCATAGAAACGATACTTTTGAAGCCTCAAGCAGAAAACACCTTTGCTTTTTCTTGGCCAGAAAATCCAAAATTTGTCAATTTCAATGTAGAAGAGCGCTTTCTCTGCGAAACATCTTTTGACAAAACACCAGAAGAGTATCTTCATCAACTACAAAACAGCAATGATGTACTTGCCAAACAAAAAGCGTTGGATAAATTGGTAGAAATAGTGCAAGACAGCACCGTAAGTTCATCATTGAAAGAAAAAATTTCGCAAGCTATGGTTGCTGAGTTTCAGTCTGAGCAATATTGGCGCTACCGATGGTATGTTTTGGGTTCTTTGCAAAAGATTTGGCCTTTACCTTACTCCAACACTACGATTGCCTTTTTGAAAGAGGCTATCCAAAAAGAAAAATCATGGCTCAAAAGCACAGCTATTACAATGCTCGGCAGAAGCAATAATTCAGAATACAAAAATCTTTATATCAATGCTTTAACTGATGAAAGCGACCGCGTAGTTAATGCAGCAGCCATTGCCTTAGGCAAAACAAAAAGCGCAGATGCCCTTGAAATACTACTCAACTTAGAAAATAAATCTTCTTGGAAGAATCAAAACAGAATCAGCGCGCTAAATGGCTTGCAGCAATTAGGCGACGTAAAAGCAACGGACTATGCGCTAAAGTGTATTGCGGACAATCAATCGCCGCGCTGGTATCTGGCCACTCCTGTTTGGGACTATCCTTTCGCAGCAGTCAATACATTGGTAGCGCTGGGCAAGGCAGAACTCGGCTACCCTATTCTTTTTGAGCGCTTTAAGAAGTCCCTACAAGATAATGACGTGAATGATATTTTTCAGAATGTGCAACTCATTAATCTTTTGTCAGACGAGCGCGCCAAAGAAATTTATGTGCTTTTGAAGCAAAAATACCAAAAAGATGCTGCCATGATTGAGGCCATAACCAACTATGAAAATCAGTATTTAGAATCCATCAAAAAATGAAGATAAAATACGCTTACCAAGCTCGCCCCATTCGTTTTCTAGAAATTTTGCAATACGAAGGTTGGTCTATCAAACTGTACAGTATTTCGGTCAGGAACGAATTGGTATCAGATTCAGACCTCATATATTGCAAGTCTGAAATACCTAACTGGCTAAAAAAAAGCGAACTCTACAACTTGGATACCTATAAAGTAGCCACACTCATTATACACGAAGGGCGCGAAGGCTGCTTTGCAATCATAAACTGGTGGATTGATGAAAATATGTTACAAAACTTTGTTTATTTACGCCGCAATGGGAAAACAGACTTTGAATTGTTTTCAGACAAGGGCATCACCACTTGTGTATGGGAAATGGCAGTGCTTTGGCACGAACGAAACGCATGGGTGAAGCACATCTTGAGCAAATATCAAAAGCCTGATTTTGAGGCTTATCTGAACGACCAACTGAACGCTGATTGATGATGCAACATACCATAAGAACAATTCAAAAAAGCGATTTGGATAGTGTAGTGGCACTTTGCGCCGAGCACGCTGTGTATGAAAAGACACACTACCAAGCTTTAGGCAAGGCTGAGCTCCTTGCAAGAATGCTTTTTTGCCAACATCCCCAGCTGCATGGCCTAGTAGCAGAAATTGAGAACGAAATCATTGGCTATACCACCTTTAGCCGCGAATGTTCCACCTGGAACGCCAGCTTTTATGTGCATCTAGATTGCTTGTTTTTGAAAGAAGATTATCGCGGTTTAGGTATTGGCAGAGCACTTATCAAACAAGTTTTAGCCTACGCCACGCAAATAAAGGCCAGCCATATAGAGTGGCAAACTCCTGTTTTTAATCATCGCGCCATCAAGTTCTATAACCGAATTGGGGCTACCTCTAAAGAAAAATTACGCTTTACTTTAACCCTTTGAAAAATGAAAAAATCTGACATCAAACTCATGCCGCCTTATTTTGATAGATACATCAATTTGGCTGAGGACGTTTCGCTCCTAGACTCTTTGCAAATCAGCTTGAAAGAGCTTGAAAAAGCACCCCTCAAAAAATGGAGAGCGCTCGGCGACAAAGTTTATGCCGAAGGGAAATGGACACTCAAGGATATTTTGCAACACTACCTGGATACAGAACGGGTGTTTGTTTATCGCATTACGGCCATTGCGCGTGGCGAAAAGCAAAGAATGACTCCCTACAACGAAGAGGATTATGCCAAAAATACGACTGCAAACAACCGAACCATTGAAGACCTTTTAGAAGAGTTAATTCTGGTCAGGAAAGGGACGATTGCCTTGTTTAAATCTTTCAATACCGAAATGCTGCACCAGCAAGGCAGAGGCGCTGGCAAAATGCGCTATTGCCCCCTGTCTTTGGGCTTTATGCTGGCTGGGCATCAGCGTTGGCACTTTAAAGTGCTAGAAGAAAGATATTATCCACTCTTAAACGAGTAAAATCATGTTGGAAATTAGACCAAATTGTGAAAATTGTTGTAAGGATTTGCCAAACGACAGCACAGAAGCCATGATTTGCACTTTTGAATGCACATTTTGTAAAACCTGTGTAGAGACCATCTTAGAAAACGTTTGCCCAAACTGCTGCGGCGGCTTTGAAAAAAGACCAACACGACCAAAAAAGTTATTAAAAAAGCACCCTACAAGGCAACAGAGCTATTTTCAACCCATCAACCTTGAAAAATTTGAGGTACTGAAGCAGAAAATAAAGGCTACAAAACCAGAAGAAAGATAAACGCTGTTTGTTCGTAAATAAATGGCCTTTCTTGCCATTATTCTTAAAACAAAAGGCTTTGAAATTGCGTATACGTTACATCAAATTCGGGCAAAAAAAAGCCAAAAAATGTAATTTACGCATTAACAAACTGTTTATCAAAGCGATGGAAATTAATAACCGAACTTATCTTTATCTAGCCGGCCTTGTGGTGGCTGCATTTATGGGCGGCATCTTGTCGCTGATGGCCTATACACAACTTTTGGAAACAAATTCAGGGCACTATTCGCAGCAGGAGGCTCTGCAAGGTTTGGTCAGGCAGGCCAGTTATGGCGGCCCTCAGAACCTAGACTTTACGCCTGTTGCCAAAGCAGTTACCCCAGCCGTGGTGCACATCAAAACTTTTGGCAACGCCCAAGCCATGACCTCTGGGAATCAAATGTTTGACGACATGATGCGAGACTTTTTTGGTGGGCCAGAGCGCCGCCAAGACGGCGACCCAGACAATCAACGTTTATCCTCAGGTTCGGGAGTTATTATTGAGGCAAATGGCTTTATCGTTACGAATAACCACGTCATTGATGGAGCAGAAAAAATTGTTGTGGCATTGGACAACAAAAAAGAATATGATGCCAAACTAATTGGTACTGACCCCACCACCGATTTAGCGCTTCTGAAAATTGAAGCAGAACGCTTGCCATTTTTGGGTTATGGTAACTCTGATGCGGTACAAATTGGCGAATGGGTTTTGGCAGTTGGCAATCCCTTTGATTTGACTTCAACTGTTACGGCTGGTATAGTGAGTGCTAAAGCAAGAAGTATCAATATCTTACGACGTGCTGATGGTATGGGTGTTGAGTCTTTTATTCAAACAGATGCGGCAGTAAACCCTGGCAATAGCGGTGGTGCATTGGTAAATTTGAAAGGTGAACTCATTGGCATTAATACGGCTATTGCCACACAAACAGGCTCTTATTCAGGGTATTCTTTTGCTGTACCTGCTGCTATTGCCCGCAAAGTGGTTCAAGACCTCAAAGAATTTGGTTCAGTTCAACGCGGCCTGCTTGGTGTAACGATTAAAGAAGTTACACCTGAAATAGCAACTAAACTAAAAATGAGTGAGATAAAAGGCGTTTATGTAGAAAGCCTCACCGCGCAGGGAGCTGCCAAGAGTGCTGGTATCGTGGCTGGAGATTTGATTCTGAGCATAGATGGGCAGCCAGTCAATTCCGTGCCAGAGCTACAAGAAAGCGTGGCAAGGCATAGACCTGGCGACGTGGTGAAAGTTAAACTACTCCGCGATTCCGAAACGGTGGACTTAGACGTAAAACTCAAGAATAAAGACGGCAACACCGATATAGTACAGCAAACAACAGAAGAAAATAATACCTTTTTGAGTAATGTGGGCGCGGAGTTCAGAGAAATGACAGACGAAGAAAAGCAAAAACACAGCACAGGCGGTGTGGTTGTTACGCGCCTTCTTGAAGGTAGTAAACTCAAGGAGTCTAATATTCCTATTGGCTTCATTATAACTCATGTAGAAAAAGAAAAAGTAAGTTCGGTATCCGAGCTACGTACTGCACTTGCAGACCGAACCGGTGGCCTGCTATTAGAAGGAATTACGCAAGAAGGACGTAAACTCTTTTTCGCAATAGGTTTATAGAACCATATTCAACGCAAGAAACAACAAACAAAACACTTCCCATACGGGTTTTGTTTGTTGTTTCTATTTTGGTGTGTTTTATCAACTGCTACTCCAACCATGGTAGCTAGCCTTCCCTTAAAAAATACATAAAGTATTTATTATCAGAAAATTAACCAATATTTTTATCTTTAAAATCTACTAGTTTTTAGCCTGTTTTGTCAAATAATTGGCAAAACCTCAAGGGCTTCTTACGGCCTGTCACGCCTCGCATCAGACAAAAGCGAATGGCTCAAAGGTCAGAGGGTGAGATTTTCTGTGCCACTATGCTTTTTAAGAGAATGAATCAAAGAAAAAGCCATTCGCTGGTTTAGATGAAAAAAGGCTGCTTTTTTCATCTAAATTGGCCTTTTGCGAGGCTTGATTTTTTTGCTACTTTTTGCATCAAGGCAAAAAGTAGAGAGAAAAAGCCCCCCCAAATCATGAGCGTGTTCCAAAAGCAGATAAATCATATCAATCAATTGATGTGCTTGTTCTTATGCCAGCTTTTTAAGGGACGACTAGCTAGTCTTCCCTTAAAATATAAAGCATTCTTAGTACTTATTGAGGCTTAAATTGCAGTATTGCTGGATACGCCTTTCTGCCACTTGCTCAGAACTTCAAACCAGTTGCGGTTATCTGCGGTACGCATAAAGCGATTGTAATTGAAGATGATGTAAACAACAAACTCGTGGTTGCCATTTTCTATTCGCATTCGCAGTGGCTGATAGGTAAGCCCCAAGGAACGGTCTTCAAAAGTTGTAAAAACATTATCAAAACCTAAAAAAACGTCGGCAAGTTGTTTATAATTGAAAGTCAGCAACATTGGCTTGCTGGTTTCGCGGTCATTGCCTTCAAACTCAAAATATTTCGCGTTCAAGCGGACTACACCTCGGTATTTATGGAGTGGCTCAGAAAAAGCCGCCCTAGCCTTTATCCAATCCCAAAAATTGCGGTTTTCTATATCATCTTTAAAAACCAACAGCGCATCTGCATTGTGTAGAAACTCGCTCATTATTGCTATGCTTAATGTTAAAAAGGCAGTTCTGATATTCTGTATGTATTAAACTCAATAGTTATAGCACACCCTCATTCATAGCGCTATTGGCTGCAATATAGCCAAAAAACAGATTCTGTAACAAAAAGCATAACTTTTTTTTATATGCCCACAAAAAAAACAAGGCTGTTATGAACGGCCTTGTTTATCAGTTTACTAACTATGGCTATAAAATATTAAAAATTCTCCCTAATTGAAACTTGTTTTGGTTTAAAATTGAACCAATGGTAATCCATGTTTGTACGGTTATTCAATCTTAGTTGGTTTATTGTTTGACGTTAAAGAGGGTTTTGGAGTAACCCTCTTTAGCGCAATAAAATGTAGTAAAGGGTAGTTGCAAATTACAATGAGCTACCTAAGTATTCATACGAAAATTGCGTTAGCGGCTGTTCCAAAAACAAACTCGCTTCTGTATGAATGACCCACTTTCTAACCAAATGGTTGTAAGTCTGTTTTATTTTTTTACAAAAAACTATTCAATAATCAGTCGCTTTAGAACAAAACCCTTTGTGGTTGCTATTTTAAGCCAAAAAAGCCCCTTGCTTATGTTTGGCAAAGTACAACTACCATCTTGCCCCAGACTAAGTTGGCTATGAAGCTGCCCAGTATTTGTATAAATCCAAACTTCTGATTGCAGGCTCAATGCTCCAGAATTAACTCGAAAGAACAGGGGGCTGTTGGCCTTGGCCGGATTGGGGTACAAGCCTATACTCTGGCTCAGTATTTCGTCCGAAAGACCGCTCACTACGGCAAAATTACTGATATAAAACGCTCTGCTATAGAGTTTTAGTTTAGGAAAATAGGGGCTAGCGGCTTCACACACATAGAGGCCAGTGTCGGCATCGGAGCGAAAGTTAAGCGTAAAGGCGCTATCAAAACGGTCGGTGAGTGGTATCCCGTTTTTGAACCAACGGAAGCTCAAATCTGAGCCGCGAGTGTGCATAAAAAGACGATAACTTTTGCCCACTTCAGGGCGCAAATTATAGGCAATACCCACGCTGTCTTGCTTTTCGTAGTTCATAAAAGCAAGGCTTTGGAATGGCTCTAGGTCATTAAATTCTAGTTTGTTGCCCGATAAATCCAGATTTTTGAGGCCAGCATTTTTCTTAAAGTCCACCAGCGAGTCAATTTGACTGCCCCTGAGGCGCAAGTCGCGCAGAAGTTGCAAATCTGTCAGTGCTGCATTCAGACCCAATTTATTGCCGTTTAGGTTTAAAACTTCTAGGGCCTCAAGGTCGCGTATGGAAGGAGGTATTCTGCCATCTAGCTCGTTGCTAGGCAAAACGATAGAAGTTACACGTCCTGCTAAGTTGGTTTTTACACCTTCCCATTTGGCAATGGGCACACCTTTTGAGAGCCAGTTCCAGCGCACCCCCCATTCTAGGCCGTTGGTGGCATTAAACAAGGATACCAGAGCCAAGGAGTCCTTGCGGAGGTCTTCGGGCGTAACGACGAACAAGATTTTGATTTCAGAAATAAGCGCTGTGTTGGTTGCTATGGTGTTTGTAACAATACATTCATAAACACCCTGTTCGGAGCGGTCTGCACTAGAACCACCGATTGTTGGATTTACTTTGCCGCTAACAGGGTTGCCGTCCTTACGCCATTGATAAACATTTGCTGTACCACCAACGATGCAAGAAAAAGTGTAAGGCAGCCCAGGTTTGACGATAATGACTTCACGCTCACTGACTTTTGCCTGCTGGTCGTAAGTAAAAATAGGAATGCCTACATTATATTCCAAGTCTTCAAAAGTAAAGCGATTTTGGTCTGCCAAAAGCATTTGCATAGTAGGAATCCCGTTCAGCTTGGGCAAGACAGCCAAATTGTTTTCGCGTACATCAAGAATCTTGAGTGCTTTCAATTTGTTGCTGAGTATCATTACGGCAAAACTATTCTGGCGGATTTTAATCTCTTCTATTTGGTCTAGTTCATGGAGGTCTAGTGTGGCCGTTAAGCGGTTGCTGCTGAGGTCTAGTACGCTTAGGTTTTTGAGCTGATTCAAGGCATAAGGCACTTCTCCGCGTAAACCAAGTGTTTCATTATTAGGAAAATCAGGGTCTTTGGTTTCTGCAAGCAACAAATTTTTAAGAAACGTCATATTGCCAACCGTTGCAGGAATAAAGCCAGTCAGGACATTCCGGTTTAAATTGAAAGTTTCGCAGCCCGACAAATTGCCTATTTCATTAGGCAGAGCGCCTCTTAAATTATTGTTTGCCAAATTAACGGTGGCTACACGTCCGCTCCTCATGGTCAGCCCAAACCATTCGTCAAGAGGGCGTGCCGACACCCAGTTGTCGCTTCTGCGCCAGGCAGGGCCAGCGGTAGAGTTATAGAGCGCCACAAGCGCCAAAGAGTCTTGGCGGCGCTCTCCGCTTGTGTTCACAAAAAGAGTGATAGGATTGCGTAAAAGCACTAAACCCGGCACAGGTGGGTAGGATATAGCCACGTGATATACTCCTTCGTCTTTTTCTTTTGCAGACGGAAAGTTTAAGGTGGCGAGTGTGTCGGCTGGCAGAATTTTGTCGTTTTTGAACCATTTGTGGTCAAACTGAGCGGAGTCTAAACTCACCGAAAAGGTAAGCGAAGCCCCGTCTGCAGCCAGAACTAACTCGGTGTTATCTAAATTAGCTTGAGGCGAATAGGTATAGAGGGTAATGCCAATATTGGGGAGTATATCATTAAAAATTAATTTGTTGTTTTCAACCATCAATTCGGTGAGTGTACTGATACTCTTGAGCTTAGGCAAGTCGACGAGATGGTTATTGGCTAGGTTCAACCGTTCGAGAGCTGCCATGCCCGCCAAGCCTGCGCTTGTTACGTCTGTAAACTGATTGTTGTTGAGGCGCAAATTTTTGAGTAAGTCCAAGCTACCAAAGCCAGTGCTTAGGCTGCCAGCGAGCAAATTGTTGGATAAATCCAAGTACTCAAGAAGCGTCAGCGTACTTAAATTGGGCAGCGCCCCGTTGAACTGATTTTGGGACAAGTCTAAAATTTTGAGTTTGGGCAATTCTCTAATATTTTCGGTTATTGTGCCGTAGAGTTTGTTTTGTGCTAAATTCAAAACTTCCAGCATTTCAATTTCAGAAATAGCAGAGGGCAGATTCCCTTCTAAATTATTATTGTTAAGGTTCAATTCTGTTACACGATTATCTGCCGATATAGTAACGCCATACCAAGTATTCAATTTTCCTGTGAGCCAGTTGGTCTTATTAGTCCAATTAGGGCCGTTTGTAGAATTATAGAACAAAACGAGCGCAAGAGAATCCTTGACTCTATCCACACTGTTATCCACATTGATTTTGATGTTGTTGCGCTGTAACGTTAGGAGCGGCACGTCTGGGTTTTTAATGTTGCAGGAGTATGTGCCCGCATCGCTGACCTTTGCGTCCAGAATGGTATAAGTCCGGTTTGTAGCACCTGCTATTAGGCTACCGTCCTTGAACCACTGGTAGGTGCTGCCCAAATCTGTAACAATAGCATCGAGGGTGTAGCTTTGGCTTTTAAGTATATTCACGTTTAATAAATCTCCCACACGGCGCTGTGGTAAATACTTGAATACATTAATCCCTCCTCCAAGAATATAACGTATGTCGTCAAAGGTAAAAAAGTTATTGCTGATGTCCAATGTATCCAAGTAGGGCATAGCCGAAATGGCAGAAGGAATATCATTCAAGCTATTGGTACTGAGGTATAAAGCACGTAGGTTATAAGCAGTAAGCACCTGCGCTGGCACTTTGCCCGTCAAAAAATTAGAGTCTAGTTTAATGCGCTCTATGTTCGGTGGGTTAAATATTTGCCAGCGTATTTCGCCGCCAATTCCGTTCTGAGCTAGGTTCAATGTGCGGAGTTCGGAGCAATCTTTAATTTCGGGCGTAATCTGACCCGTCAAATTATTTTGAGGAAGAATAATACTTGTTACGCGGTTTGTAGCAGTGTTGGTACGCAAACCAAACCATTTGCGGTAGGCGCTGTCGCTAGAGAGCCAATTTTTTTTCTTGAGCCACGCCGAACCATTGGCTTTGTTGTAAAAGTCCACCATACGTAGGGAGTCTGCACTCTGCGCCCAGGCTTGTCCTACATATAAAAATGCGATTAGAGCGCATAAAAAAGCGCCCATTTTATCTTTTTTCATGGTCAGTAATTTCTCTGAAAAGATAATGTGTTGAATTTTGCTGCAAAGTTACATTAAAAAATACGAAGCCACCACGCCACCCCATTATTTCGAGGTCTTAGTGCTGCGCTTTGCTTTTAATGCCAAATAGTTCTGGAACGGTTGTAGCTATAAGACCCTTTGTTTATCAAAAAAGTTGCAAAAAAGGGATAAATTAGAAAAAACAAGTAAGTTCTTGTCCATCATTCTTCTCTGCCTGATGGGTTTTTAGGTTTTTTGTTAAAGGGGCGCTTGTCTTGCGGCTTTTTGAATTTACCTGGGCTGTTGGTGTCTAATCTTGCCGGGTTTTGCTTGATAGCTGCTTTGGGCGGCGTTATGTTGGACTTGCTGCCTTCGGTGAGTGGGTTCTCCCGCTTAGGCAATTGATTTTTATGATTGTTTTCTTTAATGGTATGCTTCTGATGGTCTTGATTACTTTTTTGGCGAGGAGGTATTTTTACACTTGGCGGTATTGACGCATCATTGTTATGCTTTCTGTCATTATTGCGGACAATCAACTCGTTGGTTTGAGTTTTTTCTGGTACAATTCCCTTTCTTTCTGGTTTGTGTTCTGGTTTCAGCGGCTGCTTTGGCTTTATGAAAGGCTTGCTCTCTCTATTTTTTTGATGTAGGTTTCGTTCTTGTGGTCTATTACCGCGTTGTTTTTGGCCATGCTTACTGCCTCTGTCGGACTCCTTCTCGCTGGCCTCAGAGTCGTCCTCCAATTCAGATAGGTCTATTTCAAAGGAAATAGGTTGTTCAAGATGGTGTGAGTGCTTGGCAGCTTCGGCAGCTGGGGCGGGTGCTTTTTGGCCTTTTTTATTCAAGTCCAGAAAGCGGTTTACCTGCTCTAAGTTAAGCGGATACCAAGCATCTTCGTTGGGATAACTAAACCACAAAATTTGCTTAAAAATATCTGTTTTGCGGTGGGCGAGTACGCCTTTTTCTGTTTTGAGTTGGTCCACTTTCGGAATTTCGCGCAGCGCATCTATGTAGGTATCAAGCTCATAGTTGAGGCAGCACTTCAAACGACCACACTGCCCCGATAGTTTGGCCGGGTTCAGCGCGAGGTTCTGGTAGCGTGCCGCACTAGTACTGACGTTCTTGAAGCCTGTCATCCAGGTAGAACAACATAGCTCAAGACCGCAGACTCCTATGCCACCCAACCGTCCTGCTTCCTCACGCAGGCTAATCTGACGCATTTCAATCCTTACACGGAACTCCGCTGCTAGCTCTTTGATAAGCTCACGAAAATCTATTCGGTTATTTGCAGAATAATAAAAAGTAGCCTTTGTGTTATCTGCTTGGTATTCTACGTCCGACAATTTCATCTTGAGTTGCGTACGGGTAATGATTTCGCGGGCTCGATAAAGGGTAGGCAGCTCACGGTTCTGGGCTTGTTCAAAAAGTTGAACATCTTTTGGGGTGGCTATTCTCAAAATACTTAGAAGACTCTCGTCTGTTGTAGCAACCCCTTTTTTGCGCATTTGTAAGCGGACTAGCTCACCTTGCAAGGAAAGAGTGCCTAAATGGTGACCCTTGGGTGTTTCTACTACCACAAAATCGCCTGTGGTAAGGTCTAAATGACGCATATTGCGAAAAAACTCTTTTCTGCCGCCCTTGAAACGCACCTCCACCAAAGGAAAACTTGCCCCAGGCATATCCATTTCGGCCAGCCAGTCAAAAGTATTTTTTTTGTTGCAGCCACAGCCACCTCCCGAACTGCACCCACCGCTTTTTTCGCCGCCGCTTTTGGTGCTACACGTACTACAACCCATTTTTTTATCTTTATCTATAAAGCGGAGAGCTTTACTGATAAAGCTCGCACACGGTGTTTTTGAAGCAGTATTAAAAAAAATAATGCCACAAATATACACCCTCTTTTTGTAGTGGCCAAAAATGTATCCGTAAAAAAACGAAGGCTTCTACATCAAAAAAGCCCTCACAAAGCCTTCAATACTCTGTGAGGGTTTTAATTCTTAACGTCAAACAGATTATTATTCCACGTTCAGGCGCAGGTATTCTATGTTTGCGCCATTCTGAACGTACACGATGTAGATGCCCGCTTGCAAGCTGCTGATGTTGAGAGTAGTTTCGCGGGTTTGGCTCTGTACGGCCAGTTTTTCTAGACCAAACATATCCTTGATGCGGATATCCAAACCACCTTGCGCAATAGCTACCTCCTCTGCTACTTTCACTGTAACTTGGCTCTGGGCAGGGTTGGGGGTGAGGGAGGCGTATCTTTCACCAGAGCCAGGCGGCCTGCCACAGCGCTGTATGCGAATTTGCAGCGTTATGGAATAAGGTGAATAACCACAGTTGTTTAGCTGCCTTGCCCTTACATGGAAATGCCCTGTACCGCTGCCAAAAGACGAAAAATGGGTAATAGCGTCAATCTCGGCACCGTCTATGACAACATATTCGGGAGCGCCAGAGCCAGGTCTTTTAATATTCCATTCATAGGTTGTGCCAATAGGCAAAGGTGCAGTAACTCGTATGATACTCAAATCTTTGCACATATCGTAAGTTGTGCCAAGTTTTGGATTTTGTACAACTATGGTGGGTGCTGTATTTGGCGTACCTACCCAAAGATTATATTCATAAAACCGACTTGTGCCGCAATTTATACCTGGCTGCAAAGTAGAGGCCATTTGAAGTTTGATTTTAACCTGACCAAAATAGCTAGGATTATAGTTGAAGATAGTCGCTGTATTGCCACTTGTTGTCATGTTAATGTCAGGCACTGAGGTTTCCAAAATCCATGTATAGCTGATGTCGGGATACAGAGCAGCAGTTAGCGTAGTATTTGTTCCAAAACAAATAGAACCATTCGGCATGATGACGTTAGGATTAGAAAGTTGGGCGATGCAGCCACCTGAGCCCCAAAACTCACCACTACGGCTAGAGGCTGCACAACGCATACGGTCTGCCTGATCTTTGGTAAATATGCTGCGGCAGGGTGCAGCATAATCCATCATATTCTCGTCCATATCGGGTAAGTCTACAGGAGATTCTGTGCATCTATTATCGCCAGCACAAAGGAATGCTGGGCCGCCAGTGTCGTCGCGTGGAGTATCCTTACAAAAATCGCCAATCAGATAGTCGCAGCCATCTAAGCAGTCGTCTGTAAAAGTGTGTAACAAATTTAACCAGTGCCCTATTTCATGCGCTACAGTGGTTCTATTCATGGGTACGCTACTAAAAGTAGTTTCTTTGATAACTTGTGGACGTACCACTATACCCGAAAACTGTGGGAATATGATATCATCAATAGGAAAGGTTGCAAAACCACGAGCGGGCGCGTTAAAGTTCCCTACCCAGATGTTGAGGTATTTTGTATGTGGCCAAGCTGCGCTTCCTCCTTCATTTTCTCTTTTAATGCAGGGGTCTGTAAGATAAAAGACTTCAGCAGTACCTGTCGCATTTTTGGGATCGCGCCCTAGAAAAATAGGGTTTTGCGTATTTTTACGAATGATCCCGCTGTGCGTATTTCCCCATGGGTCCACAGTGGCCAACACAAATTTTATTTGGGTGTCTCCAGCAAAAACGGAGGAAAATATTGGATTGATACCAGAGTGGTCGGGGTGCGTGCCGCTGTAATATTGATTCAGTTCTTCTATGGCTGCATATATTTCCGAGTCATATACCTCTGGGTCATTGGCTTGATTCCGTACCACATGGAAAACTACAGGAATGGTAAAGTGGATTTTGGGGCAGTCGGAATATGGACTCTGGCAGTCTGTTGTTGTGCGTCCATTACTCTTGCCGCGCATTTTTTGCTCTAACGCCGCACGCATAACCGCGCGAGCAGCCTCACTTAGCTGCGTGTTGCAATCTTGGGCGAGCCCCCCCCCCAATTAAAATCGTGCCAAAAAACACAATTAATACCGATAAGATTTTATTTTTTTTCATTGCTTTGAAAAATTTAGGTTGGAAGGCTAAATTACTGTTGACGATTAAAAATGATATTGTAGATGCTAATATGAGAACTAATCTGGCTAGATGCTTTGCTGTAGTTAAAGTCTAGTATCAAAGTTTTTTTATCCTTGCAAAGATAGTAATAGACACGCTCTTTCCGATAGCCCCCAGTTACAAAATCTTTGAAGTCTCTATCTTCATAAAGGCCAATTTTACCCTTAGGCGTTAAGCCTATCGTATAAAATTTACCTACTATGCGGTTCTCAAGGGTATCGCCTTGGGCGTTGCGCCGCAAAATACGCGAGTAAACGCTGTCATTGGCACGGTACTCAATAGGCTCACCAGCCTCCATGATGAATTCCTTACCAGTTGGTATATCGGTATATTCACCATAGTAACCCATCTGTGCCCACTTACCCAGCAGCGCCGCTTTAAATTCTTCAGCTGTTTTGAAGTCTGCGGCCTCATTCTCACGGCAAAAGTCCGCAGGGTTATCTTCTTTTTTGCAGGCGCTGGTCGTCAGTATAGCCAACACCACCCATGGCAGCAGCCAGTAGGGTTTTAATCTGTTTTTCATAAAGCTAGCAATCTAGATTGTAAGGGATTAAAGTAGTGAGGTCATAAAAATGAAGTGTATGTTACTGAAACAAATATAAGAAAAAGTGCCAAACAAAACATTAATGAGCGAAAAAAATGGGTCGTTTTTCATATTACTTTTTAATTAGTAGTCCCTTAAAAAGTACATTCAATAGTAATCAATCTTGTAAGATGCCTGAACGCAGGGGGCTGAGTAAGGTTTAGATTTCGTGAAACCCGCCAATGTATCAGGCTTAGAGCCGTCAGGGTAGCGCACTACTGCATAAAAAGCATAGCGTCCTCCATGATAAACAGCGTCAAGATATGCCTTTGAACCATGTTGTTGTGAGGGCATTTCCACAGAGTCTCTAATCCAACAAACAAGGCCAAGATTCCACAAAAAGCAGCAACGCTAAGGGAATTAAATATTTGATGGTCATGGCATTACGGAATGAAAGAATGAAATTAAACAGCTTATATTCGCAAAGGTAAGACAAAATAAATCTTCAGAAAACTTCCAAATTTTTTTGAAGTTTTTTTGATATTTTTTTAAGGTGGGGAAATGAAAACGAAATAGCCATCTTTAGAAAGGTACAATGATTTGCTGTGAACAAATATGCTTACCCAGTACTGGTCGTTCTGTATTTGAACAATAATAATTGATGATTAAGATACTTTTTGAAGCTATTTTCTGTTATTGCTTCGCAAAGCTCCCAAAAGACTTTGTCTATGTGATGGCTAATTTTATGCTGACAAGTTCCACGCTCAAACATTTGAGAATCCCTTTTTCGGTTTTTCTGATGCCTATTTTTGCTTTTGCAGCGGCTCGGAGTTCTGCTGTTACATGGCTGAGCTACTTAGAAATGTTTATTATTTTGCATTTATTGGTGTACCCAGCCAGCAACGGCTACAATAGCTACTATGACCGCGACGAGGGGAGTATTGGTGGCTTAAAAGTTCCACCCAAGGTTACAGAAGATTTACTTTTCTGGGCGCTTGTTTTTGATGTAATAGCACTTGTTTATGGATTCTGGCGCTTTGGGGCTTTGTTTGCGGCCTTACTTTTGGGCTATGGCCTGGTTTCCAAAGCCTACAGCCACCCCAAGATTAGACTAAAAAAAATGACATGGGCAGCTCTTTTTGTGATTGGCTTTTTTCAAGGTACTTGGACTTACTGCATGGTGTTGGTGGGCCTGGACAACCTACAACTTTCAGACTGTTTGCACCCGAGCATACTCTGGCCAGCTGGGCTTTGCTTTGCCTTTTTGAGTGGTTCTTATCCTATGACTCAAATTTATCAGCATGAAGAAGATGCGGCTCGTGGCGACCGCACCGTGAGTTTAGTTTTGGGCATTAAGGGGACGTTTTTATTTACAGCGGCCTGTTTTGTGCTAACGATGGGTGGCTTTGCTTATTATTTTCTGTTCTTTTTTGGTACAGAACCGATGCTCGTCTTCCAAGTGTGTCTGAGTCCTACCCTCCTTTTCTTTTTGTATTGGTTTTGGCTCTGCCACAAAGACACCAATGCTGCTAATTTTCAGAATACCATGTACTTAAACCTGCTTTCGTCAGTAGGTATGATTGTCTTTTTTAGTTGGTGGCTTCTTCTTTGATGTTTTTTTTTACAAAACAAGCCTTGCAGGCCGTAAAAAGCCCTTGAGATTTTGCCAGTTATTTGACAAAATAGGCTAAAAACAAGCTCTTAATTAACCTCTCTGAGAGATGTAAGTTTTGGAAAGCGAATAATTGTACTTTTCTAAGATAGAGGCTTTACTTTTAAAGTACGGCCAACTACGGCTATCATACGGCTATGATACGGCTATGATACGGCTATCCTATGGCTGAGGCAAAATAGGACAAAAGCAATTTTTACGCATCAAGCGGGTTTGCGACTTTATCCTTTTTTTGTTATTTAGTACGTCTATTGGCCTGTTTTGCGTTAGAGAGGCGGCGGGTTTAGTGCGTAGCACCGAAGCGAAGCCCAAAGACGAACGACCGCGAAGCGGGAACGCCCAATAAATTGTAGAAAAACAATAATTTTTATCTTTTTGATGCCCAAAGCTCCAAAGTATGCTTTGGTGAGCAACTTAGAGCAAGAAGTGAAGACGAACAAACACCAAAAGAGGCAAAAGTATTTTGAGAGTTTCATCGTTACTGTTTTGAGGTAGGTAATAAACTAAATTTAGGGCTGTAGTTTATGTTAGGTAAATTACAGCCCTAAATTGATAAAGTTAAAATTCAAATTCTGTATAAGTAGGTTTCACATTAAGCGTATGATTCCCTTTTTTGATGATACATGAATTCACACCAAGTGCTTGAAGAATATCCCCGTCAAAAGCGCAATCAGCATCCATCACAAATTTACCATCACCAAACACAATTTGAGCGCAAGAAGGTGTTATGTCAGTTTTATAAACCCTATCAAGAAACTTGCCATTAGCGAGTTTACCAAGGCTTACTTTGTAGGCGATACCATCGGGTGCAAAACTGCCTTGTATAATTCTGGCTGGCCTGCCGCTTACAAAACAAATCATTCTACCATCGCACGGATTTGGTGTATCGGGGTCATTATTTGCTCTGGTACCTCTGTAAACTTGTATATTGATGTTGATAACAGGACTAAGCTCATCTTGCGCAAAAACAGCTTCCTGAAAGTAAAATACAAATAAAACAAGGAGAATCAAGATTTTGAATTTGAGAGTTTTCATACTTGAAAAGGGTTTATTGAATGAATTAAACAAGAAATCAAACATTATCGCTTAACGATTCAACAAAATTCAAATTCAAATTATCCAAATTTTTTGTTATTTTTTTTGTTAATAGTGGTGTTAATTTTTATCAATAGCCATTTTGCATTTTTGATAATTGCGAGAACTAATTCCTTAAAATTTGCCTTTTTCCGCAAGGTATTATACATTTGAGGCCGATTTGGGTTGGTGCTAGGAGGCAACAAAAGCGGCTATTTTGCGTATAAATGCCAAACGCTAGCCCAATCCAATTAAAAAAACGAGCCGTATGCAAACCTCCCAGCCCAAAACCGTTCCCTTTGATGCCAAACTCAACATGGTAGAAAGAAACGGCCTAACGCTATTTGTTACATACCGCTTAAACCACTCTATTCCTCTAGCCGTTCTAGACAAGCTCCGCCAAGACTACGAAACCGACGAGGGCAACGTCATGATTGCCTACACCGACCCAGAGCAGCGCAAAGAAGAACTCTACAAAGCACAAAAGCGCTATTTTGGTAAATTTGATACCTACCTAGACCAACAAACAGCCCCTAAGTACAGCCTCGCACACCCACAAATGAGCGCCTACACGGTGGAGGCCATACATAAAATGGCGGGTATTTATTTCAATCTCTGGGCTTTTGTGCTCATGCCGAACCACGTGCATCTGCTCTTGACTATCAGCCATGCAGAAGTGCCTTTTTTTGATATTTTGCAGCAACACAAGCGCCTCACCACGCTTTTTGCACAAAAGCTCTATCAAGAAAAATTCAAGTTCTGGGCGCACGAAAGCTACGACCACCTCGTCCGCGATGAAGGCGAGTTTGAGCGTATTCTGCGCTACATGATGAACAATCCCATTAAAGCGGGTTTGGTAAAAAACTGGCAAGAATGGCCGCATCGCTACTGCAACAGCCGTATTTTGGCTACCTTGAACGAAGATTTGGACGCTTAAAAATTAAAAAAGTATTCTATGACGCTCCTTAAATTTTGCTGTACTTTTTTGGGTATTGTTTTGTTGTTTTTTAGCAAGCCTTCTTTTGCCAACAATTTACAGGTTTCGGTACTCAATTTTTCGCCCAGCGAGCGCCGTGTAGAATTGCGCCTGACCTGGGAGAATGCTTGGTACGAAACAAACGGCTGGCATGATGCCGTTTGGCTCTTTGGCAAAGCCAAACAAGGCACGCAATGGCAGTCTATCGTTTTTGATACTTCGCCTACCTCTCTGCGTTATGACCCCAGTGTGGAAGCAAGCACCCGCCCCGATGGACTTGGCATTTTGCTCAAAAGCCGCCAAAATGGCGATATGAGCACCACTTTGAGTTGTGTGCTGCACTCAGACTGGAACGACGACACGCATCTGTTGGCTTTTATGGCCTTGAGTATGGTCTATGTACCTGAAGGCAGTTTTTGGCTTGGTGATGGCGTGGGTTCACAAAACGCTTTCCGAACAGGCACTTTTGCACAAGATTCTACTAAGGTGCTGCCCTATTTGGTGGCTTCTGAAGCACAAATTCGCGTAGGTCTACAATCTGATGCTCTTTTTGGCCGCAACGATTTAGATTGGACTCCACCACGGAGCATTCCCGAAACCTTCCCGAAGGGCTACAAGGCATTTTACGCTATGAAATACGAAATAACGCAAGCCCAATATGCCGATTTTCTGAACACCTTGTCTTATTCAGAACAAGCCCTCCGCATGAGCGCAAAGCCTGATGCGGGCGTAGGAGAGTACGTTTTTGGAGCATTGGCCGAGCAACACCGCAACACGCTTCGTATTCAACACAATGGTCAAGCAGAATGGCAACGCCCAGCCTACATAGAAGCGGGTTTGGGAGCGCTGAGAGCCTGTAATTTTTTGAATGCCAATGACTTATTGGCATATTTAGACTGGGCAGGCTTGCGGCCTCTCAGCGAATTAGAATTTGAAAAAGCCTGCCGAGGTTTTGCTGAAAGCCAAAGAGGAGAAATGGTATGGGGAAGCACCGAAGCCCAAGATGCCAATAGCCCCGTCCAAGATGCAGAAACAAATGAAACCGTGCGCGAAAAAGCCACTTCAGAATACGGTTTGGCCTCTTTTCATTCTGGTTTGAGTATTGCTCAGTTGCAAGGCCCTCTGCGCGTGGGTTTTGGTGGGAGCTCTACTTCCAATAGATTGCAAGCTGGCGCATCTTTTTTTGGCTTACGCGAAATGAGCGGTAATTTATGGGAACTTTGCGCAAGCCCTAATGACAAGGGTTTAGGCTTTTTACCCCAAAACGGGAACGGACGTTTGCAAAAGGGCGAGGCCGATGCTTGGTCTATAGGCGAGGCAGCAGACTGGCTGCGGTGGCGCGGTGGCTCTTGGAACAGTTTTATGTACGAAGTAGGGTCTTTTCGAGACTTATCCATTTCGGCTCGTTTCTATGCCAATTTGCGCCCAGCCGAACGCCGCCCAAGCGCGGGTGGGCGTGGTGCTTTGAGCTGGGAGAACTAAGCGGCTTAGAAAGGTTCTGATTCTTAGAACAAGGAGCTCGTAGATTTATCAAAGCTACTTAACCAAACAAAGAAAGCATTAATTTGGGTTACAAGAATCTCGCAAACGAAAAAAAAAGTATTTTGGCCGAAGATTAGCCTTTTTTGGCAGAAAGCGACGTGGTTTTTGTAAAACACTTTTTGCGTTCTTTTTCTTTTGTATCTTCAACTCAAACCAACAAATGTTCAAACTATGTTTACGATTAAATCCAAATGGTTGTTTCTAGGGTTTTTATATCCTTTGGCAGCCTTAGAGTTGAGCACGAACTACAGCACGCTGGGCCACGAGGTTCAGGGTGAAGCGTCCTATTATGCAGATAAGTTTCATGGACGGCCCACAGCAAGCGGTGAGCCTTTCAATATGTATGCCATGACAGCCGCGCACCGCGAACTCAAATTTGGTAGCCTAGTAGAGGTTACTAACCTCAAGAACAACAAGACGATTGTTGTGCGCATCAATGACCGGGGGCCGCATAAACCTACCCGTTTGATAGACCTTTCGGGTGGTGCAGCCAAGATAATAGACCTCGTTAAAGATGGTGTGGGGCAGGTAAAAGTCCGTGTGTTGAGAGTTGGCGACACTGGCCAAGAGCTAGCCCCCGACAAGAAAAAGATTGAGCCTGTTAGAAAGACAGAACCCAAAAAAGTTGAACCAGCGCCAGAGCCTAAAACAAGCCCCAGTCCCGAAAATAAGCCAATTCCGCTGCCCGTTAAAAAAAGTTCAGAAACTCGCGTTTATGACATTCACGGCAGTTTGCAAAAGCCAAAGGGCATGGGCATACAAGTAGCCTCTTATGGTGATTTGAACAATGCGGTACGGGCTGGGCAAAAACTTCTGGACGCTGGCGTGGACAAGGTATTTGTGCAAGTAACGTCCGAACCAAACAAACCCAAGATATTCCGTATCATGGCTTCTGAAGGCGAGCGCAGTTATGTCAATACTTATTTAGCATCTGTCAAAGAGGCTGGTTTTGCGGGCTGCTTCATAAAAGCACATTATGTAGAGTAAGCATTTGTTTTTAATTATTTGATTTATAGCACGTTAGGCAAATTTCAAAATACCTGATGTGCTTTTTTTATGTCTTATTTTGATTTTTTATAGCGAATCTTTCTTTCCGTATGCCATTTAGCTGTAATTTTGGCCAAATTCTTGCATTTTCTATTCAGCATATTCTGTTTTTAAATGGCATCTCAAGTTGATATAAATTCTAGGTTCGGCACATTAAAAAACGATATACCTGCTGGTCTAGTGGTTTTTTTGGTGGCTCTACCTCTTTGTTTAGGCATTGCCTTGGCTTCTGGTGCGCCTTTGCTTTCGGGCATAGTGGCGGGTGCGCTTGGTGGCTTGCTTGTTCCCATCTTCAGCAAATCAGAGCTGAGTGTGGCTGGGCCTGCTGCAGGGCTTACTTCTTTAGTCATTGCGGGTATTGAGCAGTTGCAGAGCTATGAAAAGTTTTTGCTGGCTGCACTTATAGCCGGTTGTTTTCAGGTGGTTTTGGGTTTGCTGAAAGCTGGTAAAATTACCTACTTTTTTCCCACTGCTGTCATCAAAGGAATGCTAGCGGGCATCGGCTTGATATTGATGATTAACCAGTTGCCTTATCTCTTGGGTTATGATGTTCAGCAATACAGACTGGATAAAGTAGCTCTGCCCTCGGCCAGCGATTTTGAAACGTTTATGATTATTGCGCAAGCCAATATAACCGTTGGCTCTATATTCTTTGGTTTTTTTTCTTTTATTATTCTGATTACTTGGCAGCAAACCAAGTTGAAGAATATTACTTGGATGCCAGGCCCGCTTGCTGTGGTCATTTTTGGCATTGTGGGCAATGAGTTGCTGCAATATTCCGAATCTTATTTGGCCTTGCACATGGAGCAGCACCTGGTAAATTTGCCGCACTTTGAAAAACTAACCGACATTACTATGGAGTTTGTTTGGCCAGACTACAAAGGTTTCAGTGTAGGCGTATTGGAAGTAGCACTTACTTTAGGCTTGGTGGCTAGCTTAGAAACTTTGCTTACGCTAGAAGCGGTTGACCAAGTAGACCCCTACAAAAGACAAAGCGAGCCCAACCGAGAACTCATGGCGCAGGGTTTGGCCAATATCGTGTCGGCAAGCATTGGTGGTCTTCCCATCACCTCAGTCATAGTTCGCAGCAGTGTTGCCATTAATTCAGGAGCTGTCCGAAAGTGGGTAACTGTAACACAGGGGTTATTTTTGGCAGTTTCTGTCTTGTTTCTGAGCCAGTATTTGAATAAAATCCCCCTATCGTGCTTGGCTGCTATTCTTATCATGACGGGCTATAAACTGGCCGACCCTGCTTTTTTTAAGAAAAAATATCAGGAAGGCTGGGACCAACTCGTTCCTTTTGTTATGACAATAGCCGCCATCGTTTGGGCTGGTCTGCTGACGGGTGTACTCATTGGTATTTGTTTTGGGGTCATTTTTGTTATCATTATCAATTTCCACTCTACCATACACGTAACCAAGGGAGATGAGCCTAACCTAGTTGTTATTACCATGACTAAGGACGTTTCTTTTTTGAATAAATTTATACTTAGGCAAGCCCTAGATAGGGTTGAAAATGGCAGTAAAGTTGTTATTGATGCTACCAATGCCAAATTCATAGACCATGATATTGTGCAGGTTATAGAGAGCTTCCGCAATAATGCCCAAAATAGGCAAATTGAACTAGAGGTTAGAAACCTATCTATCAAACGTTTTTCGTTCAAGCTCTTCCAAGAAATTGAAGAAAGCAGTGACCCTGCTACCCCTTGAATGCTCTTTTGTAAAAAATTAAGCCTATAAATACATATTCTTTGTTTATCAACCAGATTCTTTGTAATTTTGCTTTCAAATAATTGCTTTATAACCAATTACATATTACTCAAACCTGTGGTTATGCACTCCTTTTCTCAAACTTTAATGCGCATTGCTCTAGTTTCTTGGCCCATGCTTGTAGGGCTGACTGCCTGCACAACAACTACTGACGGTTTTCAGGAACTTATTGAAATAAAACTTGCCGACGAGCAGAACTACTCTATCGTCCTTGCTGATATGGATATTTCGGAAGACGGAGAGGTCTTCAAACATAAATATACCATAGTGAAAGACAAGAATGGTACTCCTGTAAAGGAAGATACCGACTTTATGGAAGTTACGCCAGAATTTTTTGCAGATAAAATTGAAGACCTAGGCATGGAAATAGCCACCATGGATAATGGCACTCTGCACATGACCTCTTCCCCAGCGGGTTATACACGCTATGTAGGCGACGAGCGCTACGGAAAATGGCAGGTAGGCGAAAATGGTGAAAAAGTATGGGTCTTTAATCAACAGTATAACTACATACCTGGTTTTTATGGTATGTATTGGCCTATTTTCTTTATGGACTTTGATTCCTACAAAAGAAAACATAAGTACAAATCGTCTTATTATGGAACTGGCGCAGGGCTTACACGTATGTATGGCACAAATAGTACATGGCATCAGACTGCTTCAAAAAATGGTTTCAAAACAAAGGTAAACGGTTTTGTGAGCCGTAGTGGTAGCTATGGTAACCTCAAACAAGCTGCCTCTAGCGGCAAGTTGGGTTCGTCTTTGGCTTCTGGCTTCAAAAACAACGTGAACAATAAAGTGTCGCGTTCTGGCTCTGGCTATAGTGGCTCTAATAGTTTTTCGCGCTCGCGCTCTAGTTCGGGTGGTGGAAAATAAATAAATGCTTGTTGCATTATCTAATCATTAAAACAATCCCCTATTGATTTTTTTATAAACTCATAGGGGATTGTTGCTGCTTGACTTTAGTGCGCATAGGCACTAGCTTCCCCAAAAAAACACTCAAAAAGGCCTCCAGCACTCCTAGCAGAGTCGCTAGAAAATAATTCATAGTGGATTTCCTTAGCTAGTCTTTTTTGATTATTTTTGTAATATGAAACCGCAAAATACCACCAAAAAGCGCAATGTAGCCAGTTCTGGCATTAATTGGCAAGACTTGAACCTTGGAAAAGTACCGCCCCAAGCCCTTGATGCCGAAAAGGCTGTATTGGGTGCCGTTATGTTGGACAAAAACGCTGTTGGTGAAATAGTAGAGTTTCTGCGCTCAGAAATGTTTTATAGCGACAAGCACCAGCATATCTACAAGGCTGTATTAGACCTCTATGGCGACGGTGAGCCAATAGATTTGCTGACGGTCTCGGAACAGTTGCGCAAAAATGGCCATTTAGAGCTTATTGGGGGGGCTTTTGCATTGGCGCAACTCACCTACCACGTGAGCGCTGCCGAACATATACGCCGCCATGCACACATTATATCCGAACGATTCTTACGGCGCGAGCTTATTCGGGTGGGTATGGAAGTTCAGCAAGCTGCTTTTGAGGACTCCACGGACGTTCAAGAACTTATGGACAAATCCCAGCAAGACTTGTTTGATATAGCCGAAACAAACGCTCGCAAGGACGTGGTGGATATTCGTTCCGCCATGCTTGATGCTATCAAAGACCTAGAGATAAAGCGCAACCGCGTTGAAGATTTGACCGGCATAGGCACTGGCTTTACTGGCCTAGACCGCATTACATCTGGCTGGCAGCCTTCGGATTTGGTCATCCTTGCGGCGCGTCCTGGTATGGGCAAAACCGCCTTTGTATTAACTGTGGCCAGAAATGCAGCTGTTATGTTTGGTAAAGGAGTAGCCTTTTTTTCATTAGAAATGGCCACAGCCCAGCTCGTTAATCGTTTGATTGCTGCAGAGGCGGAGATAGACAATTATAAGCTGAAGAACGGTAATTTTTCTGACCACGACTGGCAGCAACTTTTTGAGCGTACTACGGCTCTCTCGCAAGTTAGATTGTTTATTGACGACACACCCGCCATTTCGGTTATGGAGCTACGCACCAAAGCGCGGCGTTTGCGCAAACAGCACGATATTGGCCTCATAATTATTGACTATTTGCAGCTAATGACCGGCGACAAGTCCACTGGCAATAGGGAGCAGGAAATATCTTCAATCTCTCGTTCACTCAAACAATTAGCCAAGGAGTTAAATGTTCCCGTCATTGCGCTTTCCCAACTTAGCCGTGCTGTAGAAACGCGAGGAGGCGACAAAAAACCTATGCTTTCCGATTTGCGTGAGTCGGGCAGTATTGAGCAAGATGCCGATATGGTCATGTTTGTTTTTAGGCCAGAGTATTATGGCATTACTAACTATGAGGACGGCCAAAGCACCAACGGCTCTGCCGAAATTATCATAGCCAAGAACCGTCATGGCGCATTAGACACCGTTCGTTTGCGCTTCCTGAAAGAATTTACCAAGTTCAAAGATTGGGAAGACCAGGGTTTTAGTATGGATATGGGCGGTTTAGAACCTATTTTAGAAGTGAGCGCCAATGTTGGTGGAGGCCAGACTTTCAGCAGTAAAGCAAACAGTAATTTAGATACCCTCAATATCAAAACAGATGGTAGCCTGCCTCCCGAGTTTGACATTAATGCGAACGATGTGCCTTTTTAAGCCATGAAGACGATTGTTTTACTCTTGCTGTCTAATATTTTTATGACGATTGCCTGGTACGGCCACCTCAAGCATAAGGACGTGCCTATTTGGAAGGTTATTTTGATTAGCTGGGGCATAGCCTTTATAGAATACTGTTTTCATGTGCCGGCCAATCGTTGGGGGCACGCCACTTTCAATGCCGTACAACTCAAAACTATTCAAGAAGCCACAAATTTACTTGTATTCATAGGCTTTAGCATCTATTATTTGGGCGAGGAAATCCGATGGAACTATATCTTAGGATTTGGGTTAATGGTAGCGGCAGTTTTTGTTATTTTTCATAAGTGGTAGATTTTGTTCTGTTTTTTTGCAATTTATTCCATTTTTTTGCGTAATTGCGCTATAAATACCCACTCGTCTTATCCGTAAAATCATGCAGAAGCATATCTCATTGTTCGTTGTATTCTGGCTCTGCCAGACACTCCTTTGGGCTACAGACCCGCCGTACAAAAGCAAGACTGTTGCTGATAACAACCCACTTATCAATAGAACAGACGTAATGGAGCGGGACGAACAAGTACCGCTTTCAGACAAACCAATAGACCTTGAAAAATACTATAAAATTGACTACATAAAAGAATTTTACGAAAAACGCATCAAAGCACCAGCGCTAGACCTTACTGCCGCTCTTGAAGGCAAAAGCGCACACGAATTGCGCCTCATGCGCTATGATGTATTTGCACGAAAGGGATACCTCTTCCAAGATGCTATCTTACGCGCTCATTTTAATCAATTTAAGTGGTATCAGCCCATTTATGACGTAGAAGATTTTAAAGTTTATCTGACAGACGCAGAAAAAGCATACATACGCCGCATTGCCGATGCCGAAAATAAGCTGCATACAGCGGATTATAGTCAAAAAAATGGCTTACAGCTCGCTAATTTTGACAATTTGCAGAATTTACAGCAGTTCCTTGTCATTCCTGACGCACTCAAAAGCCATGTTGTCAATGATGGTTTTGCGCTAGTGCCTACCAAAGAAAAAGATGAGCAGTTGTTTTATACCTATGACCGCAATCATTATGACTACATTCCTTCATTTGTA
Source organism: Cytophagales bacterium (assembly GCA_013299045.1). Lineage (GTDB taxonomy): Bacteria > Bacteroidota > Bacteroidia > Cytophagales > Bernardetiaceae > RDZD01. Next base: position 64,177 of record JAAFJX010000004.1, read on the forward strand.
ACGACAGACCTTTATTTGCAGGTTTTGCACATACATTTAAGCAAGCAAATACAACTTTTGGAAGAAGTTGCGCTCATCAACCGTCTTACTTTTGTAATGAAAGGACTTTATGGTAAAGCAAAAGAAAGTGTTGCTAAGGAAAACAACCCTATCATCAAAAAAGCGGCTGAGTGGAACATGGCATACACTAGCTTGGCGCTTTGGCTGCTCACAAACGAAACCAATGCCGTACCTGCCTCTATGCAAGGTATTTATGAGGCAGAAAGAAGCAAGATTAGCGCAAAGTCTGGTGGCTTTGTTCCGAGTCCGCTCACTGGCGAGCAACAAATGGACTATTCCCAAATACAGCCACGCGGCAACTACACCCGAACAGATACGCTCCGCCGCTATTTTCAGGCGGTTAAGTGGCTGGCTGTTTCTCCGTTTTTGTTTGAAGATATGCCAGGCACAACAGGCCTTGAACCAGCTAAAACCTTACAGTTTTTAATGTTGGCGCACTTTGTTAAATCAGACCCTAATATTTTGGCAGATTACAAGGCTTACGCACAGACGGTGCGTTTTTTGGCGGGCGAAGAAGACAATTTGAGTCTTTCTCATGCCATGGAGGCCATAGGAACGCGCTCTCTCAACGATTTGGCCAATGCCAAAACTCAAGCAAGCGTTTTGCGAATGCTCGTGAGTCTCGACCCCGAACGCATTAAAGGCAAGGGAACAAACCCTGTTTCAGACGCACTTTTACAGGCCAAAAAAGCCTTTTTTCTGCCTGGCCGCTATACGTTTGATGCCGAAATTATGCAACGCCTCATACACGTCATGGGAGCAGAGCCTAAACGCCCCTTCCCAAAAGGTTTAGATATTTTTGCCACTTTTGGCAATACCGAAGCAGAAAACATACTCAAGAACGTTTATCAAGAGCAAAAAAACTGGCCGCAGTTTCCCGACACACTCAAAACCTTACAAAAACAGTTCAAAAACTTTTCGGCCTGGGACGCAAACGTTTACAGCCAATTTATGAACATGGTTATTGGCTTGCAGGCAACTCCCGAAAACGCCCCTTTTTATATGAAAAATCCTGCTTGGGCACACAAAAACCTGAATACTATGCTCGCCGGCTGGACGCAGCTCAAGCACGATATGTTGCTATACGTCAAGCAGCCCTTTGCGGCGCAGGCTGGGCAGGGAGGCGGGCCACCCCCACCGCGCCATATAGCCTATGTAGAACCCAATATTGCCTTCTGGAAGAACGCACTCGCTTTGTTGGAACGCAACGAAAAGATGCTCAAAGACCTTGGCGTGAGTTCCGAAAAATTGGATAACAGACAAAAAAGTTTGCGCAGCATGGCAGAATTTCTGCTCGCTTGTAGTCAAAAGCAGCTTTCAGGGATAGCGTTAAGCCCTAATGACCATGAACGCCTCACTTGGATAGGCGGCGAAGTAGAAAGCCTAACCCTAGACATTCTAGAAAGTATGGATTTTTATAGCATACAAAGTCCTGACAAATCCATTGCGATTGCGGCTGATGTTTATACCTACAAGGGTTTTTGCTTAGAAGAAGGCATAGGCCACCCCGACGAGATTTATGTAGTGGTGGATATAGACGGCTTTTTGTATATGGCACGAGGAGCAGTTCTAAGTCATTATGAGTTCAAGCAGCCCACAGAGGAGCGCTTAACAGACGAAAAGTGGCAAGAAATGCTTAAAAACAACCAGGTACCGGAACGCGCAGAGTGGTACAAACCTCATGTCTTGAATATAGAGCCGCTCAAAAGCAAGCCATCTTATTCTTTTTAAGAACCTTTCTTATGACTCTTAAAAGAAAGGCACAAGCTATTCGCCAGATATTGGAAGAACTCTATCCAGAAACGCCTGTGCCGCTCTTACACGAAGACCCCTATACGCTCTTGATAGCCGTTTTGCTCTCTGCACAATGTACGGATAAGCGCGTTAATGAAGTTACGCCATTTCTTTTTGAGCGCGCCAAAACGCCCGCAACCATGATGCTTTTGAGCGTTGAGGAAATTCAACAAATCATTAGACCTTGCGGGCTTTCTGGCACTAAGAGTAAAGCAATTCATACGCTTTCGGGCATTTTGCTAGAAAAATATGCAGGAGCAGTACCCCAAGACATGGCTTTGCTCGAAGAACTACCCGGAGTAGGGCATAAAACGGCCTCCGTGGTGATGAGCCAAGCCTTTGGGGTGCCTGCATTTCCTGTGGATACACACATTCATAGGCTGGCAGCACGCTGGGGGCTTTCAAGTGGTAAGAACGTGGTACAAACCGAGCGCGACCTAAAAGCGCTTTATGCCGCCAAGTATTGGAATAGCCTGCATCTGCAAATTATTTTTTATGGGCGCGAATACTGCCCAGCACGTTCGCATTCTGTAGAAAAGTGCCTCATCTGCAAAGAGTATGGTATAGAAAAGACGTAATATTTTTTTTGTATAAATGACGCAATAAAATTAGTTTTATACTTTTTATAGCTTATCTTTATGGTCTTATAAAAAGCATCAATTTGATACTTTACAGTTAAAACATAACAGATTTGGTTCATCTTTTTTAGAATTTACCCCTACCTAAGGTGCTTAGCAGATTCAAACACAAAAAACTAGCGGGTGCCGGCATATTCTACTATCCAATACGTGTAGTGGCATATAGCATGGCTGCTGCTATGGTCTATTTGGATAGAACAGAAAACGATTCTTGGAATACGGTTGCCTATTTTTACATGACTCTGGTTGTGCTGCAGCCCAATGCCTCACTTTTAGCTTATTGGCTAAGAGGGAACAGCAGGCGTGTAGAGCACGTGTCGCTCTTTATGGATTGCTTCTGGGCTGGTGGAGCTATCGTTATTTTGCATTTTGGCCTGCCTAGCTCTATTGTACTCGGCTTGATGAGCTTAATGAACGTTACGGCTTCAAGAGGCATTAAGCACCTATTCTGGGGTGTTTTGTGTATAGGTTTAGGGCTTGGTTTTGTGTCGCTTTTTCACCCCATAAGCATAACGTTTGCTATTTCTGAACCTCTGCTATTCTTATCTTTGTCTTGCTTGGCTGGCTACTGTATTCTGTTTGGGTTTGTGGTGGATAAGGCAAACAAATCCTTGCTCCGCGCCAAAGACCGCATTACGAAGCAAAAGAACGAAATTGAAGCGCAAAGCATTAAACTAAAAGAACTCAATGAAGAAATAGGGCAGCAGAAAGAAGAAATTTTGCAAACACTGCAAGTAGTAGAAACACAACGCAATGAAATTCAGTACAAGAATGAAAATATAGTAGCTTCCATCAATTACGCTAAGCGTATTCAACAAGCTATGCTACCACCTCACGAAGTCTTGACTGCTGCTTTCAAAGATATTTTTGTACTTTTTTTGCCCAAAGACATTGTTTCAGGGGATTTTTACTGGTTTACAAAAACGGAGCAGCATAAGTTTTTGGCAGTGGCAGACTGCACAGGGCATGGTGTGCCGGGAGCTTTTATGACGCTCATCAGCAATACTTTACTGAACCAAATCATCAACGAAAATGAGGTTTATGCGCCTGCTGCTATTCTCGCAGAGCTTGATAAAGCCATCATCAGCACTTTGAAGCAAGACGAGGAGGACAACAACGTGAACGACGGCATGGATATTTGTTTGCTTTGCTACACGACATCAGAACAGAAAATACGCTTTAGTAGCGCTAAAAGGCCATTTTTACTGCTTCGTAACCACATTTTAACGGAAACTAAAGGTTCACGTTTTCCTATTGGTAGCTCTTATGGCTATGAAAAAGTTTATGAAGAACACCTACTAGACGCGCTGCCTAATGATAAATTTTACCTCTACACGGACGGCTACCCAGACCAATTTGGTGAACAGACAGGCCGCAAGTTACTATCCAAGCACTTTAAGGAAATGATTGGGCAGATTAATACCAAACCTTTCGCTGAACAAAAACTTTATCTGGAAGGGTATATCCAAAACTGGCGCGGCGAAATACCCCAAACTGATGATGTGTTGGTCGTTGGCCTGGAACTTTAGAACTTAGTTTTTTTGAAGATTCTTACGCCATGTTTTAGGTATTGCGTTGCACCTACTACTTTTGCAAATCTTTAACAAGGCTGTGCGTAATGAAATCATTTTTGAGGCGTTTTACTGAAAACATGGCTACACTATCCTAATACTAAGACGCAATGAACCAACAGAAATTTCAATTATCTACCACAAAAAAAACTTGGATTTTTTTTGTATTTTTTTTATATGCAGGTACGCTTCAGGCAGGTACTACCCCTATTACGAGTGTGGGCGCGGCATGGTGGGCAGCTCTGCCAGAGGGATGGAAAAAGCACTTCAAAGATTCACTTAAACTCTCAGAAAACCCTACTTCAGCAGATTTTGAGAAGATTAAAGCACTCAAACGATTCAACTGTGCTGGCCAGCCTATGCGCTTCAACCGCAATATCATGGATATTCGCGCTTTAGCTTATCTGTCTAATTTAGAGGAAGTTAATATCTCTTTTACACCTGTTAGTTCCGTAGCGCCACTTGCCAAACTCAAAAAGTTGAGAATAGTGCGCTTTGAAGAAACGAATGTAACGGATTTGAGCCCCTTGGCCGAATTGCCACTCTTGACCGAAATTTGGGCGCAGGGCTGCCCCGAACTCTTAGAATTGGCACCACTCCGTGCTTGCAAAGCGCTTAAAAAATTGTCAATTTCTGAAACCTCAGTAACCGATTTAACACCACTAGCCGAACTCAAACAGCTAGAAAGATTGTATATTTCCAAGACAAAGGTAAGCGACCTAGCGCCTTTGAGCGCCCTACAAAATCTGACCAAGCTAGGGCTTGTTGAAACCCAAGTAAACGACCTTAGCCCGCTACAAGGACTAAAAAAACTAGAATCACTCCTCCTCTGGAAAACAAAAATTACCGACCTTGCGCCTTTAGCTCATCTCACTGGCCTAAAAGAACTTTTCATTAACTGGACAAACGTGCAAGACCTGAGTCCGCTTGCTAAACTTGCCCGCTTAGAAAGGCTTTCTATGAGCGAAACTCTGGTTACTGATTTGATGCCGCTCGCGAACTTGACGGAATTGCGTGAGTTGTTTATTCAAAAAAATAAGGTAGTAAGCCTTGCGCCCTTGGCGAATCTCAAAAAGCTGGAAGTACTAACCCTAGACCGCACCCTAACGACAGACTTTAGCCCATTAGGGACTTTAAGCGCCCTTAAAAAGTTGCATTTAAAGGAAACATCTTTTAGTCATTTGAAAGATTTGGCAGGCTGCCAGAACCTAGAAATGCTAGATATTTCCAAGACAAAAGTTTTGAGCTTACATGGGATAGCGGCACTACAAAAATTGAAAGAACTGAACTTTACGAATAACAAAATTAGTGATTTAGACTCAATAGGCCTCTTGAAAAACCTTAAAACTCTTATTGCAGCAAACACCGACCTAACTGACTTAAACCCTATTTTACCACTGACGGAACTAGAAAATTTAGATATTTCTAATACCAAAGTGTCTGACTTGTCGCCACTCAAGAACATGGCACTGCTCAAAGAGCTTGACGCATCTTATACAGCTATTACCAGTTTGAATGGCTTGTACAAAAGCAAGAAGATAGCGCGCAAAGTTTATGTAGTAGGCACACCACTCGTAGATTTAGTGAAAGCTGAAGCCGCCGAGGCAGACCGCGACGCTGCGGGTGGTAATTGATTTTACTTGATAAAAAGCTACAAAAAGCGCATTTTTTTATCAAAAAACACTAACTTTGCGGCCTGAAAATTCAAAAATCTAAAAAAATGCTCACTATTCATCAGCTAGAGTTTCGTTACGGCAGCCGTATCATTTACCAAAATGCTTCTTTGCAAATAAAACCCAAAGAGCGCATTGGCCTGGTGGGTGCAAACGGCACGGGCAAATCTACCTTGCTTAGGCTGATTGTTGGCGAATACAGCCCTGATGGCGGAAGCATAAGCCGCAGCAATGATTGTACACTGGGTTATTTGAACCAAGATTTGCTTTCCTTCCAGAGCGACGAGCCTATTATAGAAATTGCGATGCTGGCCTTTGAGCGAGAAAACCGCATAGAGGCAGAAATTAACAAACTCCTTCAACGACTTGAGCATGATACCAGCGACGAGGTTATTAACCGTCTGGCAGATTTGCAGTCCGAGTTTGAGGGTTTGGGCGGCTACAGTTTGCGTTCGCAGGCCGAAGAAATTTTAGAGGGTTTAGGTTTCCATACGTCCGATTTGCAGCGCCCACTGCGCGAATTTTCTGGCGGCTGGCGTATGCGCGTGATGTTAGCCAAATTACTCTTACAGAAGCCCGCCCTGCTTTTGCTGGACGAACCTACCAACCACTTGGACTTGCCCTCCATCGAATGGCTTGAAAATTACCTGCGCGCTTATGAAGGGGCAGTCGTAATTGTGTCGCACGACCGTTATTTGCTAAGTACTCTGGCCAACGTGATTGTTGATGTAAATGCCGGAGAGCTACACCGTTACAGCGGAAACTACGATTTTTTCTTGGAGGAAAAAACCCTTCGTCAAACCATACAAAAACAAGCCTACGAAAACCAACAGCAAAAAATAAAGGATACCGAACGCTTTATTGAGCGTTTTAAGGCCAAAGCGACCAAGGCGGTTCAGGTGCAGTCCCGCGTAAAAGCACTTGGGCGAATGGACATCATCGAGGACGTGGACGGCCCTGCTGCTGCAATGAGTATGCGTTTTACGCTTGGGCAGCCATCTGGCCGTATTGTGGCAGAGCTCCGCGATGTAAGCAAGGCATTCGGCGACCTACAAATTCTTGAAAAGGCTGAACTCACTATAGAACGTGGCGACAAAATTGCCCTCATTGGAGCAAACGGGAAGGGAAAATCCACACTTCTCCGTATTGTAGCAGGCACAGAGAACATTCAGGGCGAACGCACGCTGGGGCATAACGTTCAGGCTACTTTTTTTGCGCAACACCAGCTAGAAGCCCTACAACTTGAAAATACGCTGGTAGAAGAACTGGCTTCTTCTTCCCCAAACCGCAACGAAAACGAGCTTAGAACCATCTTAGGCTGCTTTTTGTTTTCAGGCGAAGATGCTCTCAAGCGCGTGCGGGTGCTATCTGGTGGCGAAAAATCTAGGGTAGCCCTTGCTAAAACTTTACTCTCACAAGCCAATTTTTTGTTGCTGGACGAGCCTACCAACCACTTAGATATTACCTCGGTAAATATTCTGATTGAGGCGCTCAAAAAATATGAAGGCTCTTTTTTGGTTGTATCGCACGACCGCCACTTCGTCAGCCAAATTGCTAACCGCATTGCCTACATAGAAGAACACAAACTCAAAACCTATCCGGGCACTTTTGAAGAGTACCAAGAATGGCAAGCTCGGCAAGCTCTAGCACAAAAGAATAACCCAACTGCCAATAAAACGGATAATAAGCCAAAAAATATTCAAGCGGCTGCCCAACCCAAGAACAATAACACAAACCTGCCCAATACTAAAAAACTTCAACAAGAGCTAGAAAAGGCAGAAAAAGCCGTGGAAGACTTAGAAAAACGCATACAAAACCTTGAGGCCGATATGGTGCTGCCCCAAAACGTGAGCGACCTCAAAAAGAGCCAAGAGCTGACTGTTCAGTACAACACGCTTAAAAAACAACTAGAAGTAGCTACAGCCCATTGGGAAAGCATTTACGAGCAGATGGGATAGCTGTATGAGAGAGTTTGCTCAAAACACAGAATGCTTACTGCTGGTTTTTTAAATTTAGTTCTTCCTGAAACATCTAACTAGTCGCTCCTTAAAATACATCTAAAGTATTTTAAGCGACTTATACTTGCAAATAGCCTCTGTAATAGACGTTGTTGTGTATTTTTATAATGATTTGCGCAATCATGTACCTTTGTACTTGTGTTGGGTGTACCATCTGTCTTTTTTGAGTAGAAAAAAGCAAAGTTACAGAGGCAAATCGCCTCTTTATGCCACAAGCCGTTGCATATATCTGTGGAATATAAGGAATACTCTCCATGCCGAGTTTTTGCACCAACCTTAAACAATTTTAGATTCGAATAAATTTGATGAAAATTTAAAGATAATTTATTGTAGCTCAAAAAAAAGTGTTAGCTTTGCGGCTTATTTGCGCAAGTTATATATACAAACTCAAAAAAGATACTGCCTTGGCTATTCTAAAAGACGGTCGCGTTAATTTCAGCAAGAGTAAGACGGTTGTTGAGTTTCCAGATTTTCTGGACATTCAGTTTCAGTCCTTCAGAGAGTTTTTCCAGATAGGTACGCCCCCTGAAAAGCGTAAGCACGAAGGTCTCTATAAAGTTTTTAAAGAGAACTTCCCTATCAGTGATTCCAGAGAGAATTATTTGCTTGAATTCATTGATTACACCATAGACCCGCCCAAATATTCGGTGGACGAGTGTATTGACCGTGGACTGACCTTTGCAGTACCACTCAAAGCAAAATTGAGACTTTCTTGTAATGATGATGATAACGAAGAGTTTGAAACCATTGAACAGGAAGTTTTTTTGGGCAATGTGCCCTACATGAGTGAGCGTGGGTCTTTCATCATAAACGGTGCAGAGCGTGTTATTGTATCGCAGTTACACCGCTCGCCTGGCGTGTTTTTTGCTATGAGCAAGCACACCAACGGGACAAAACTTTACTCGGCGCGTATTATTCCATTCAAAGGCTCTTGGATTGAGTTTGCTACAGACGTGAGCAATGTCATGTATGCTTACATTGACCGTAAAAAGAAATTTCCTGTAACGACTCTCCTCCGCGCTATCGGCTTTGGCTCAGACCGCGAAATCTTAGATTTGTTCGGCCTTTCGGAAGAGCTCAAGGCTACGCGTGCTAACCTAGAAAAAATGGTAGGCCGCAAGTTGGCTGCCAGAGTTCTTAAGACTTGGACTGAGGACTTCGTGGACGAAGACACGGGTGAGGTCGTTACCATAGTTCGTAACGACGTTATCCTTGAGCGCGACCACATGATTGAAGCTGAGGATATTGATAGCATCTTGGATACACAAACAGCAACCGTTATTCTACACCGTGCCGATGTGAACATCACAGATTACGCTATCATTTATAACACCTTGCAGAAGGATAACTGTAACACCGAAAAAGAAGCCGTAGAGCAAATTTATCGCCAACTCCGTAATGCGGAAGCCCCTGACGAACAAACAGCCCGCGATATTATCCATAGCCTTTTCTTTAGCGAAAAACGCTACGACCTAGGCGATGTAGGCCGTTACAGAATCAATAAAAAGTTAAGCCTCCAAACGAGCATGGACGTAAAAGTGCTCACCAAGGAAGATATTATTGAAATCATTAAGCACCTTATCACGCTTATCAATTCACGTGCGGTAGTCGATGATATTGACCACCTTTCCAACCGTCGTGTGCGTACTGTGGGCGAACAGTTATACGGACAATTCGGCGTAGGTTTGGCGCGTATGGCGCGTACCATCAAGGAGCGTATGAACGTACGTGATAATGAAGATTTTAAACCAGTAGATTTGATTAACGCAAGGACGCTCTCCTCGGTCATCAACTCTTTCTTTGGTACTAACCAACTTTCGCAGTTTATGGACCAAACCAACCCACTTGCAGAGGTTACGCACAAGCGTAGACTCTCTGCTTTGGGGCCTGGTGGCCTCTCGCGTGAGCGCGCAGGCTTTGAGGTGCGCGACGTTCACTATACGCACTACGGTCGTCTTTGTACCATTGAAACCCCCGAAGGCCCAAACATTGGTTTGATATCTTCGCTTTGCGTACACGCTCGCATCAATGGCATGGGCTTTATTGAAACGCCTTATCGTTTGGTAGAAAGCGGCAAAGCCACCAAAAACATCGTATTCCTGACCGCAGAAGAGGAAGACGGCTACTATTTTGCGCAAGCCAATGCCTCAAGTAATGAAACTGGCAGTTTTGACTCCGATATTGTCAAATGCCGTTTTGAAGGGGACTTCCCGCTCATGGGGCCAGACGAAGTGAAATACATGGACGTAGCCACTAACCAGATTGTGTCAGTAGCTGCTTCTTTGATTCCTTTCTTGGAACATGATGACGCTAACCGTGCGCTCATGGGCTCGAACATGCAGCGTCAGGCTGTTCCGCTTCTCAAGCCTGAAGCGCCTATTGTGGGTACTGGCCTAGAACGCAGAGCGGCGCTAGACTCACGTGCCTTGGTCGTGGCAGAAGGAGATGGTTACATATACTATGTGGACGCAACTAAAATTGTGGTGAAATACGACTGGTCGGCGGACGATAGCCTTGTTCGTTTTGACGGCGACTTTAAAACATATAATTTAGTAAAATTCCGACGCACCAACCAAGATACCTGCATTAACCTCAAGCCTATTGTTTTGCAAGGACAAAAAATCAAAAAGGGGGACGTTCTTTGCGATGGTTACGCGACTGAAAAAGGTGAATTGGCTTTAGGCCGTAACCTTAAAGTGGCCTTCATGCCTTGGCAAGGTTATAACTTTGAAGATGCGATTGTTATCTCGGAAAAAGTTGTTCGCGATGATATTTATACTTCCTTGCACATTGAACAGTTTGAGCTAGAAGTGCGCGACACCAAGCGTGGCGAAGAGGAACTGACCCAAGATATTCCGAACGTAAGCGAAGAGGCCGTAAAACACCTTGACGATAATGGCATTGTTCGTATTGGTGCGGAAGTTAAAGAGGGCGATATTCTTATCGGTAAAACCACACCAAAGGGAGAGTCTGACCCAACGCCTGAAGAAAAACTCTTACGCGCTATCTTTGGCGACAAAGCTGGCGACGTAAAAGATGCCTCGCTGCGCGCACCAGCTTCTTTGCGCGGTGTTATCATCAACACAAAACTCTTCTCGCGTCCTAAAAAGGACAAAGATTTGAGAGCCAAAGCACGCAAGGAAGTTGAAGCCCTCAAGAAGCAGTATAGTGCTGATTTGCGAAAAGTACGCGAAGAAATGATTGTCAAAATGATACAACTGCTCGAGGACAAAGTGTCTATGGGCGTTCGTCATAAATTTGGCAACCTAGAACTCGCTAAGGGCGCTAAGTTCTCTAAGAAAAATATTACCGAAAACTTCTTCCCAGAGCGCAATGTGTATCAGGACGAAAGCCAATATAGCGTCCCTGAAGAGGCCAACTTTATTGCCGACTTGGTGCAGGAAAACTGGACAAACGACCAGCACGTCAATATGCTCGTAGGTCAGTTAATCCGATTCTATAACGAAAAACGCAATGAGATTACGGCTGCTTTCAAACGCGAACGCTTTGCGCTAGAAGTAGGCGACGAACTTCCTGCTGGTATCGTCAAATTAGCCAAAGTTTATGTGGCCAAAAAACGCAAGCTCAAAGTAGGGGATAAAATGGCAGGCCGCCACGGTAACAAAGGAGTCGTAGCGCGTATTGTGCGTGAAGAAGATATGCCTTACTTGGCCGACGGTACGCCTGTGGACATTGTTCTGAACCCGCTTGGTGTACCTTCGCGTATGAACATTGGCCAAATTTATGAAACGCTTTTGGGCTGGGCTGGCCAAAAAATGAATAAGCGCTATGCCACACCTATTTTTGACGGGGCTTCAGAAAAAGAAGTGGAAGATGAAATTACGGCGGCTGGGCTTTCTAACTGGTGTAAGTCTATGGTTTATGACGGTCTGACGGGTGAACTTTTTGAGCAACCTGTTACGGTGGGCATCATTTATATGCTTAAACTAGGCCACTTGGTGGACGACAAGATGCACGCCCGTTCTATTGGCCCCTACTCACTCATTACGCAGCAGCCTCTTGGCGGCAAGGCGCAATTTGGTGGTCAGCGCTTTGGCGAAATGGAAGTGTGGGCGCTAGAGGCTTTTGGTGCTTCTCACGTTCTGCGCGAAATTCTGACCGTTAAGTCCGATGATGTAATTGGTCGTGCTAAGGCTTATGAAGCCATTGTAAAAGGTGAGAATATGCCTGAGCCTAATATTCCTGAATCTTTCAATGTATTGATTCACGAACTGCGCGGCTTGGCTCTGGAAATTACATTAGAATAAGGCTTTCATTTTAAGCACCTTACAAAAGTTTTCAGATAATAAAAACCCTAAGAGTTTTCAAAATTCTTAGGGTTTTTTGTTGTGAGAGAATCATTTAGAATATCAACGATGAGCAAAGTATATGACTTTTTGAACGCTGTTTTGAGAGTTTTTTTGTTTCTAAGCTAAAAAATAAGAACTTTGTGGGTACATAACACTTTCTTGCATCTATGGAGCAGGTATTAGCATTTTACTTTGGTCAGAATGAACTTTTGGCCGCCCTTCCTAAACAACACGCCAATCACAGCGAGGCCGTAGAATTATTGCCTTATCGCAGCGAAGACGTACTTCCTTTGTTTTTTGAACAAGTTGGCTTAGAAATTCTACCACTCAAAGAATCTGAATACAAAGCACGTAAAGACTTTGATAGCCGCGTTTATGGTAATTTTTGGCAGATGGTAGAGCGCGAAAATACCTTTGAGATGGGCGGTACAATAGTTGGCGTAGAGCATTTTTTAAGTTCCCCTCTGGAAGCCTATCGCCAGCAGTATAAATTGCGCTATAACCTTGCAGACCTTGAGCAAGTGCCAGTGGTTGCGGTTTTTGAAGACCAAATCAGCGACAATAACAAACAAAAAATACGCCGCTTTCTGAGCAATAAAGGGTTTCATTTGGTGTATGTTGAAAATAACCCTACGGAAGCCTTTTTGGCATCACGTTACAGCGCCATGCCCACTAATGCACGCATTATGCTGCTGGAAGCCACGCACGAGCACATATTCATACACACCTACGTAGGCTCACAAGGCAGGCGCGAATTGGCCGAAACGATTAACCAAGACGACCTTGATGTCAAGCTGAGTAAATTGGTTTTTGAGAGGGCTTTGGCTTCCGCCACTTTTCACATTAGCGAAGAAGAGCGCCAGAACGGTTATAAAAAGCTGATTCCTAAGGCTAAAGAATGGTATGAGCGTACACAGCGCGAAACACAGATAGATGTCTGGGTGGGGTTTGATTTTGGCAATCAGAGTTTGGCCATTTTGAACAAAGCAGAGGCTACATCTTTGCTTTTTAGGCCAGACCACGTCCTGAACCAATTTCAAATTAATTCGAGTAATTATAAGGCCGAAATACCGCTCGAAAAAGTGTTCCTGCTCGGCGACAGCCTTACCAGCAGTGCGCTGGGGCATGGTTTGCGAACATTGCATAAGCAAGTGGAAGATGTGAGCAGTGCTAGTTTCAAACGCGATATTCTGACAGGGCTTAATTTGCAGTACAACCGCAAGGCGCTCCAGAATTACACCCAAAAAATTAAAGAGCAGGCCGAAGAAAATGGCCTAAATATTTTGAGGAATAAGTGGCTAGCCTTAGTGGCCCAGGCTGCTAAGGACGGGCTTAGCGAAAACGGTCTAAGCCAAATCCTCAAAGGACTGAATATTGATATCATAGACATCAAAGACCTAGTGCGAAAGTTGGTGCATAATCATCTACACAATGCCGTTAATAAAAATGTACTGACTTACCAAGAGGTGGATTTGCTGACCCTCAAGGCACGCAACATAGGCGGCAATAAGGGCACTTTGGAAGAAATTTTTCAGGAAGATGGCATCAAGGTAGTCCGCGAGAATACACCTAGTGCCACTCCTGAGCCAGTTACAAACAATAACACGACAACACAAACTACGCCTAAGAACCCTCAAAAAAATACAAAAATGACTGACAATATTCAAAAAGAATCTTCTAGTAAAAATAATAACTTCGTATGGTATGCGGTGGGTGGCATCTTGGTCATAGCCCTCCTCGCTTTTGCAGTTACGTACTACATCAACAAAAAAAGCACCAACGAAAACACACTCAGCGACAATACCGTAACTGAGCAATCGGAAGAGAATAACTCTGAAAAAGCCAACACTAATTCCGAAACAAATGAGAGCGAGGCGAACCCCAGCGCACGAGTTCTAGCAGAAAGCGACATTTTGGGTGAGTACCGTGGTGTCCTTTTTGACAATGAGCTAGGTGCAGAATTTACTAAAAACGTCCGTATATTTGACCTGTCGCTTTCTGGTAGCAAAGGTGAGTTTAGCTATACTGTTTTCCCGCGTGGAAAGGGTGGCGAAGGTTATACAGGCCGCATTGATTTAGAGCAAGGCATCATCAACTTTGATTATGTAGAAAACTCAGTTTTTAAGCTCGGCGAATACAAGATAATAGCCAACTGCGAAAACGGTATGGTCTGTTTTGAGCCTTTCAAAGATGGTTCCGAGAAGCGTCTCAAGAGAGTAAAATAACTTTCTGGGGCCTGAGGGTATTCAATAACTCATAAATTTTTGCCGACCTAAACGTGTATTCTGTCTGATAATTTTCTGTTTCTACCGACAATTTCAAGTTGGCAGATGTTTTTTGTTATTTTTGGTTCAATAGTTGGATTTATAGAGATACAAGCCCGCAGCGTCTGCAAAGGCGCACAAGGCTTGGTTTTAGGATAGGATACACTGAAATAGGTCTTAGGAGCTTCCCAAGCATTTATTTAATTCTTTTGTCATTTCTCTTTGGAGTTTAGTTATATATACAAACATAACATTTACGTTTTGGGATTTTTATTTGGTTTATTTGATAATTGACTAAAGCCTCTGCATTTTGTAGAGGTTTTTTTCTTTTATAAAACGTTCATTCGGCTTTGCTCAAAAAAATTAAATGTTTCATCAACAACTGTTTGGAAATGCTCCGTCCAAACTCCTGTATGAGGGTGGCGTATGCCAAAGGTATGGTCTGCTTCTGCAATAATCCGCAAATCAATGGCTGGTTGGTATTTTTTGAGCAAATGGGCATCACTTTCTGGAACGGTTTTGTCTGCTGAGCCATGAAAAGCCAGAACGGGTTGCGTCATTTTAGGCAGCAGAGAGGCCAAATCTAGGCGCGCCCAATTTCGTATGGTGTTTTCATATAGCTGAAAATAGAGCGGCATTTCTTGGTTCGTGCGGGTATTAGGGACATAAACAACCCCATTCTTTTTCCATACCGCCACAATATCTTGTTTGTCAAAGTTCATACGCATATCTGCAATAGAAGCCCACGTAGCCACAGCTTGCACGCGCTGGTCTTCGGCAGCTTTGAGCAGAGCCACGCCTCCGCCACGGCTATGGCCAATAAGGCCAAGAAATGTAGGTTTGAGAATATGCTGCTGCGCAAGCGCATCAATAACCACTGCAAGGTCGTCTAGCTCTATTTCAAAATTATTATTGCCAAAAGCGTCTAAATCAGGAAAATCAAGAGGGGCTTCAGGGCTTGTGCCGTTATGTGAAAAACTAAAGCGCGCAAAAGCATAGCCTCGCTCTGCAAAGTAGGCGGCTAAGCTCGGAAAAGCGCCCCAGTCCTTAAAACTTTTGAAACCATGCACCAAAACAACGAGTGGTTGGGGCTTTTCTGGCTCGCTTAGGCTAAGGTCTAAGAGAATAGGTTTGTTGTGCTTTGGAGATTTTAGAACAAAATGATAGATGTTGGCCATTTTTTTGATGTTTTTTTAGAATGAACCCGCAAATAAGTTCCAAAAAAAATAATTTTTAGCCTTTTGCATATAAAATAATCCTTACTTTTGGGCTGTTCAATCTTGTTTTAATCAACGTCAGCCCAATTTTATAGCATGACACAGCCCGCTTCTTTCCAAAAACCCACGCCCATTGCCGTTATTGGTGGCGGAAGCTGGGCTACTGCGCTTGTCAAAATCCTTTCAGAAAACAACGTGTCCATACGCTGGTGGCTGCGTTCGCGAGAGGCCATCAAGCACATCAAAACGCATGGCAACAATCCCGATTACCTCTCTTCTGTTAGGCTGGACTTGAACAAGGTCATTCCTTACGAAAACATACAGGAAGCCGTGCGCGAGGCTGAGTTTGTGTTGGTGGCTGTGCCTTCTGCCTTCTTACAAGATGCACTCAAGCCACTCACTGCTGAGCATTTTAAAGGCAAAAAGGTTGTTACGGCCATCAAGGGCATGATTGCCTCCCACCAAGCAACGATTACGGACTACATGAAGGCCGTTTATGGCGTTCCCGAGGAGAATTTGCTCGTGGTAGCCGGCCCTTGTCATGCCGAAGAAGTAGCCCTAGAGAGGCAGTCCTACCTGACCATTGCGTCCGAAAGCCTCGCAAATGCCACCCAGTTTGCGGCTCTCATACGTAACCGTTATGTGCGTTGCGCCACAAACACCGACCCCCGCGGAACGCAATACTGCTTTGTCCTCAAAAATATTGTGGCGCTGGCTTGCGGGATTGCTAAAGGCTTGAACTATGGCGACAATTTTCAGTCTGTGTTGGTTTCTAATGCTTTACAAGAAATCAAACGTTATTTGGATACGGTTGCGCCTTTTGCAGAACGCGACCTCAGCGGTTCGGCCTATTTGGGAGACTTGCTCGTTACGGCCTACTCGCAGTTTAGCCGAAACCGCACTTTTGGCAGCATGATAGGGCGAGGCTACTCCGTCAAATCGGCACAAATGGAGATGAATATGATAGCCGAGGGCTACTATGCCGTTAAGAGTATTTCGGAAATAAACCGCGAATACGGCGTTTCTATGCCCATTACAACAGCCACCTACAACATCCTCTACGAAAAAATATCGCCTGCCGTAGAGTTCAAAATTCTGACAGACAACATGAAATAATCTTTTTTTTAAACAAAGCATTTTATCATAAAAAATTTATTCTAAATGGATATTTTACAAGGAATTATAGGATTGATAGTGCTGGCTGCTGTGGCGTATTGGGCTTCCAACAACCGCAAAGCCATTAACTGGAAGCTCGTTGGTGCTGGTTTTGCCTTGCAAATTATTTTTGGGATTCTGGTTATGAAAGTGCCTCAAGTGGCAGCTGTTTTTGATGTTATCAGCAGGGGCTTCGTCAAAATATTGAGCTTTTCTACCTCTGGTGCGCAGTTTTTGTTTGGCGATTTGGCCAAAAGCGACAAGCTGGGCTTTATTTTTGCCTTTCAGGTATTGCCCACTATTATCTTTTTTTCTACGGTCTCCTCCGGGCTTTATTATTTGGGTGTTTTGCAAAAAGTGGTTTTTGGTATTGCCTGGGTGATGTCTAAAACCATGCGTTTGTCGGGTGCAGAGAGTCTTTCGGCGGCGGGCAATATTTTTATGGGGCAAACCGAAGCACCACTTTTGGTGCGCCCTTTTGTAGAAAGAATGAGCATTTCGGAACTCAACTGCCTGATGACGGGCGGCATGGCCACGCTTGCGGGCGGTGTGTTGGCGGCTTACGTAACGTTTCTGGGTGGCTCAGACCCTGAACAACAGGCTATTTATGCCTCGTTTTTACTGAGCGCCTCTATTATGAATGCACCAGCAGCCATCGTGATGGCCAAAATGATTCAGCCCGAAACCGACCCAGAGGCCCTCAATACAAAGCTAGAAGTAAACAAAGAGAGCTTGGGCGCAAACCTCATTGACGCAATGTCTATGGGGGCGGCGGATGGCCTCAAACTGGCCTTGAATGTAGGCGGTATGCTTTTGGCTTTTATTGCGGTCATTGCGCTCTGCAACTATGGCTTTGATTTGATTGGCCAAAAACTCATAGACCCGCTCTTTTACCTCTTTTCGGATAGCTGGAGCAGCGTCAATGACTATATCAAAACCTCTACCAACGGCCAGTTTGACAAACTCTCTTTAGAGTATTTGCTTGGGCAGCTATTTCGTTTGGCGGCCTTTGTGATGGGTGTAGAGTGGCGCGACTGCCTGGCCGTAGGCAGTTTGCTTGGCCAAAAAACGGTTATCAACGAGTTTGTGGCTTATCAGCAGTTGGCAGAAATGAAGAATGTGGGTGTTTTGCAGAGCAAATCTATTTTGATAAGTACCTTTGCGCTCTGCGGTTTTTCTAACTTCAGTTCTATTGCTATACAGATAGGCGGCATAGGCGGCATGGCTCCTTCGCAGCAAACTAACCTGTCTCGCTTGGGCTTAAAAGCACTTTTGGGCGCTTCTTTGGCCTGTATGCTCTCTGCTACTGTGGCAGGCGCTATTGCGTAACGGGGGTGTTTTCGTACACAATAAGCTCATTGTTTTTTCGTTCCGTGTATGAGTTGCTTTTTGTAACTTTTTCGTACACAATATAATTATAATAAACTCTAATCCGTCTAGTTATTATGAAAAACTCCGTTCGTTCTTCGTTCTTCGTTCTTCGTTGTAGTTTGTAGTCTTTTTGTCTTGCTGCTTGGTAGTTGTAGTAAGTCCGTTGAAGATTTAATTGCTGATGCTAATTTACCTCTTGTTATAGCCGGTGGTGAATTCGATACCTGTGAAGAATGCTGTTCTGCTTATGCTGATACGTGGAAAAAGTTTTGTCCTGGTTGTGGCTGTACTAGAAAAATCATGGATGACATAGATAATGGTGGAGTTTGTTTTGTAATTACTGTTGCTCGTGCTAAGGCTTCAAATCCAACAGGTTTTGTCAATCCTTTTGAACTGACCAGACGCAAGTTGATAGCCGATGACTCGCCTGTTAGTCTTGATATTCTTAACTTTTATGATATTCATAGTGCAAGAGTTCAATATTTGGTACTTCATGATGCCTCTTTAATGCAGTCTTCTTATAATTTAATGATAAGTCTTACACCTTATTTCCTTGATTTTGCAAATAATGCCAACAACAGCGGAAATATTATTACTGCAAGCCTTGTTTTGGAAATTAATAATTTTATTTCCAGTATTATCGCAGCAAATGGCTCACAAGGCTCTTTAGCTACTGATTTGAATTTTATGCTCAATAAACTGAACTTGAATAGTTTAGTAGGCCTTACTGCTACGCAAGCCTGGGCTGCCATAAAGACCAGTTACTAACTTTTATCTACCTGCCTGCAATGTTCCAATTTATTGATTTAAAAACTTTTAATGCCAAGCAGTGCTTCATATTAGCTGTTTTGTTTATGGTTTCGGTTGGGCTGCACACCCTCACGCATGAGCTGGGGCATTTTTCCTTTGCTCATGCGCTGGGTTACAAGAACATCACACTTCATTATGCGTGTGTTCGCGGTACTTATCCACAAAAGGAACGCTTGGATTCTCTTTCAAAGCGAATGAGGGAATCTGCAGACCATAAACAAGATGAAGCATATCCAGAGTTTAAAAAAGCGGTACGCCGCAAGCATATTTCTAGTTTTTGGTTTACCGCAGGCGGTCAAATCGTCAATCTCATGATTGGATTAATCGGCCTTGCTTTGCTGCGTATCAGTTTGACGGATAGTTTTTTAGTCAGCTTACCTCAGAAATTAAAATTCTGTCTTGCTATAGCTTTGCCTAAGTTTTTTACGTATTTTTGTTTTATCGTTTTGGACTTGATAAGAGGCTCAGATAGGTTTCGTAGTCATGATAGCTTTGGAATGGGCTATGACTTCCGTATGCTGTTTTTTAGTAATCAGCCTAGCTGGGACTATTCTTTCATTATTCTGAATGGCATCATAGGCAGCATCGCTTTGATTTATCTGTTCTGGTATGCGCTAGAGCCTTCCGAGAGAATAACTGTCTGGGCGGCTGCTCTCTGTGGGATACCGCTAGGCGTTTATCTTTGGTATGGGCCTTTGGGAAGTTTTTTGTTGCCTTGATTTTCCCTAGCCTCCGTCTTCTTCTCCTTTGCCGTCCGGAAACTCATCTGTGGGGAGTTCGGGGGCTTTGTCTTTATCGTCGCTATCTTCTAGCTTGAGGCTGTCGTCCAGCACGCGCTTAAAAAGCCTAAATTCTACACGGCGGTTGGTTTTACGGTCTGCTTCGGTAATCTCACGAACAAGCGGGCGCTCTTCACCATAGCCAATAGCCGCCACACGCTCACCCTCAAACTTGCCGTAGGAAACAATGTATTCCTTAATCACGTCGGCTCTTTCTTGGGATAGTTTTTTATTCTCCACATGATAGCCAGAGGTATCCGTGTGGCCTTCTATGCTCAAATGGAAGTCTGGGTGGTCAATCAAAAACTTGATAACTAGGTGTAAATCATTTTCCATCTCTGGGCTTAGGCGTGAGCTACCTAGCTCAAATTCAACGGATTTGAACTGTACAGTCTGTATATTTTTGAGCTGAATATCCTCTTTTTTGGGGCCGTCCAGAAAGAAAATTTGTTCCAAACGGAAGAAGTTTTCACCGTCCACCACCAGCATATATTTGCGCTTGTTAATCAGATTGAACTCAAAAGAACCGTCTTCTTTGGTGCGGCGTGGCGCTATCATGCGGCGCTCCTCAAGGTCAAAGACTCCTACCGTACCCGTAAAAACCTCCCCTGTTTTTTCTTCGCGCAAGACCCCTGAAAAGGTAACGAATGCGTCTGGGTGGGCATCCATCGGCAGCGGGAAAGAATACAAATCCATATCCATTCGGGCTGTGTCGGAGTGTGCATAAAAAATAAGTTTAGAGTCGCCGTTGATGGCAAAATAGTACTCGTCTCCCTTTGTATTTACAAAAGAGCCTAAATTGATTGGCTCACTCCAAAGGCTATCCACCCCATAAGTTTTGTAAATATCAAAGCCGCCAAAGTTCAAAAGCTGGCCGCTCGAACTAAAATAAAGCACCATCTTGTCGGTGTGGTAAAAGGGGCTTACCTCGTCGTTGCGGGTGTTTACCACGGGGCCTAAGTTCTCGGCAGGCAGCCATATTCCACCCCGCCCCAACTTAGAAAAGTACAAATCGCTACCACCAAAACCGCTCAGCCTATCCGAAGCAAAAAACAGCGTGTCGCCTTTGGGGTTAAACGTGGGTTGTGAGTCCCAAGCCGTAGAGTTGATGTAGGGGCCTAAGTTGCGTGGCTGACTCCATGAAGCGCTGTCGGGCATATATTCTGAAATGAACAAGTCGCAGTTGCCATAGCCTGTGGGCGAAAAACAACGCGAAAATACCAACTTTTTGCCGTCCGGACTCAAGCAAGGCGACCCTTCATTGTATTCAGTGTTTAGCCCTGGTATCTGCTGGGCTGGCTGCCAATAACCGTCCTCGTCTTTGCTTGTGAGGAAGATATCTTCATTTTTTAAGTCAGGGTTATTCGGATTGCGGTTTCGCTGAGAAGTAAAGACAATAACACTATCATTCTTGGAAATAGAGAGGCCGTAATCTTCCGACTTAGAGTTTATCTCCTCGCCCATGTTCAAGTCTAATGAATCCACTTCGGGTTTGAGCGAGTCGGCTAGTTGAATGTGCTCCACAAAGGCTTTATATTCGTCTAGGTTCAGATAGACTTTTTGAGGGTCTCCCGCTACAGAATCGTAAACGTGTTTAGGCACTTCCAAAGACCCGCGATAATGCTTGATAATCAGGGCATAAAGCTCGGTGCTGAGCGCCTGTTTGCCCATAGCCTGCGAAAGACGCGCCAGGTCGTAGAGCAAGCCAATGTCATTTACAAAATTTTTGATTCCAAAATTGCTAACATATTTGTAGAGTTCTTTGAAAAGCGCCTCGCGGTCTTCACCAAAACGCAGGGTTTTAATGCGCTCTAAGTCCCGCTTATTGCTATAAAAAGGGACGTTCGGGCGATTAATATTCTTAAAACGCATAGTGGGCGCTACTATTCCCAAAGATTTACGCTTTCGATTTTCTTCTTCTGCTCTTTTTTGTAGCTCTTTCTGAAGTCTTTTTTGCATGGCCAAATCCTTGCGTTTGCGCAAAAAAGCAGGCAGAGGTATGCTATCAGGCGGGTTATTCTGGGCAAGAACCTCAGAAACAGGAAACAGAATAAAAAAACAGAATAATAGAATGTAATAATTTTTCATAACTTAAAATTTATTAGGTTAGGCGTATAATTTTTATAGACTCGTTTTTTCACAGAAGTTATATGAAGTTCTAATCAAAAAAAATTCCGTTTTTGTATTTTTGTGAAAAATATAACAAAAAAGCGACATATCGGATACATTTTGCTGATGTTTACAAACTATGAATCTCATTTCAAGCCCTAAAACTTACCTCAAGCTATCCAATTCTTATGAAAGTTCAATTCATATTTACTCAGAGCTAAAGCAGGCGTTCAGCATAGTCGCATATAGTCTAGAGAGTCTAAAGTATTAATTTTCAGGCTTCAGTAGATTTTTATATGCGCTTTTTATAAAGCATGAACACAAAATATTTTCATTGATTGTTTGGTTTAGGCAATATTTTTTTATACTTTTGTGGTCTGATTGTGAGTACCAATAAAAAAAACAAGTGGAAATTAAAGTAAAGAACAACTTAGTTCTTCTAATGATTAGAAACCGTCCAAAATTTAATCATTATTTTTTTGATTTTCAGTAACTTATATGTATCCACAATCGTTTTAATGAATACGTTAAGGTCCGATGCTGCGCAGGTGCATTTTGGGCTTACATCAAAAACAAAGTATGTCTGATAACAAAAACGATAAAAGACTCTCGTCAGTTGCAAAAGAATTTGGCGTAGGCACTAGTTCGCTCCTCGATTTTTTGGTTAAAAAAGTGGACGGTTTCAAAAGAGACCCGAACGCCAAAATCTCAGGTGAGCACTATGAGCTGATTGCCAAAGAGTTTGCAGACTCCAAGCAACTCAAAAAAGAGGCTTCTGCGGTTACAATTGGCAAAAGCCCTGTTGGCAATGTTACGATTGATGCCAAAAAGAACAACAAAGCCGGAGATGCAGAGGACGAAGAGCGCGAATTGTTAGTTAAGAGCAATACTGACCCAATTAAGTCTGTGAAAATCAAGGATAACACAGCAAATAAAGAACATGAAACTATCAAAGGTGGTTTGCAGGGCACTAAGGTATTGGGCACAATAGACCTGAATGCAAAAAACAAAACCATTCAAGCCGTTGGCTCAGAACCTAAAAAATCTCAACCTATTACACCAGCATTAGAAAAAACAAGTTCTGATAACGACGTTATAACAAAAGTTGTTGAGCCTGTTGTAAAAGGAACTACTGTAACTCCCGTTCAGCCAGAAGTAAAAGAGAACCTTGCGACGGCTAGCGATGAAGATACAAAAATAGCAGCTTCTAAAGATGCGGCAAATAAGGTAAAAACAGAGACATCTGTTACTAAAAAAGACACGCCCTCGGTAAAATCTACCACTCCTGACCACCCTCAAAATAACGCTTCAAAACCTTTGCAGAAAGACAATAAAAGTAACTTTACAAGGACAGACGATAAGAATAAGTCTAACGCCAGTAAGGAAAATCATGCTAACAAGCCGTTTGCTCAAGACAACAAGCAAACCTATAAAAATCATCAAGGAGGTTTTACTCAAAAACCTTTGGCCGAATCTCTTCAACAGAAAAACAACGAAACAGCCAAAAAAGATGCGCCACAGTCTGTCCCTGTCCAAAAACCAAAAGACACGCTTACACCCATAGACACGGTTGCTAAAGGCGACTTGCCCGAATCCCATGAAGATGAGGAGACTATAAAGGCTAAAGCAGGACAGTTACAGGGGCTTAGAATATTGGGTAAAATTGATATAGTAGACCCCAAAGCTGCTGCTAAAAAGAAAAAGAAAAAGAAAAAAACCCTCCGACCTGTTGCCTCATCGGACTCCCTGCCCAACAACAAGGATAATAGCGGCGGCAATTCGCAAAATTTTAATCGCGGTAATAACAACGACCGCAGCGGTGATAACCGTTCAGGCGGCGAACCCAACAAGCGTTTTCAGTTTCCTACGCAGGGACAGGGACAAACCCCCGCAACGAACACTACCTCCACAAGCTATTCGGCTTCCGCTGCTGAAGCGGATAAAAATAGAAAGAAAAAGAAAAAGAAGAAAGGTGATGACGGCGTTTCTCTGGCCGATAATATTTCAGACGCTTCTCTCAAAAGTTTGGAACAGTCCAAAGGCGATAATAAGCCAAAATTTGTAGGCACTCCTTTTGTTAATACTGCTGGTGGTCATAGACCTATAACTGGTACAGGAAATGACAGACGCGTTAGCAACGACCGCAGAGGTGGCACTGGCGGTAAGGGGCATAAACCTGGCGGCCAAAATTTCTCCGACCGTGATGTCCAGCAACAGGTAAAAGCCACACTTGCCAAGATGAGTGGCTCGAGTGGTGCTGGAAACCGTAAAAACTTCAAAAAAGAAAAGCGTCATGCTTTTGAGCGTGCGCGCAACGAAGAAATTATCAAGGCTGCCGAAGACGCAAAGCTCTTGAAGGTAAGCGAATTTATTACTGCTAATGAGTTAGCCAACCTGATGGAAGTCAGTATAAGTGCTCTCATTGCCAAGTGTTTGCAAATGGGGCTTATGGTTTCTATCAATCAGCGTTTGGAAGCAGATAATATCATGCTAATTGCCGACGAATTTGGTTTTGAAGCACAGTTTGTGTCAGCAGAAGAAGAAATAAATAAGTCTTTGGACTTCAACGAAAATGACCCTCCTGAAAGCTTGCAAGAGCGCGCGCCTATCGTAACTATTATGGGGCACGTTGACCACGGTAAAACGACTCTTCTCGACCATATCCGCAAAGCAAATGTTGCAGGAGGAGAAGCAGGAGGTATTACGCAGCACATAGGGGCATATAGCGTGCAAACCAGCAGCGGAAAGAGTATTACTTTCTTAGATACTCCTGGCCACGAAGCCTTTACGGCCATGCGGGCGCGGGGTGCTAAGGTTACTGATATTGTTATTATTGTGGTAGCTGCCGATGACGGTGTTATGCCTCAAACGAAGGAAGCTATCAATCATGCTTTGGTGGCAGGCGTACCTATTGTAGTGGCTATCAATAAAATGGATAAGCCCAACGCAAACCCCGAGAAGATTCGCCAAGAACTCGCCGATTTAAATGTTTTGGTCGAAGAGTGGGGTGGCAAGTACCAATGTCAAGAAATTTCGGCTAAGAAAGGACTCAATGTTGATTTACTTTTAGAGAAAGTTCTCATACAGGCTGAGTTTCTTGACCTCAAGGCAAATGCTAGCAAAGCAGCCAACGGTGCAGTTATTGAAGCTTCTTTGGATAAAGGACGCGGTTATGTTACTACCGTTCTGGTGCAATCTGGCACTCTAAAAGTAGGAGATATTATGCTGGCAGGTGCGCACTTTGCGCGTGTAAGAGCAATGTTTGACCACACGGGCAAAAATATTAAAACCGCTGGCCCTTGTACGCCAGTTCAGATACTCGGCTTGAGTGGAGCGCCACAAGCGGGAGATAGGTTCAATGTACTCAGTACAGAACGCGAAGCCCGAGAAATTGCCACCAAACGCGAACAAATTATCCGAGAGCAGTCCGTAAGAGCCACCCGAAGACTCACCCTTAATGACATTGGTCGTAGGAAAGCACTTGGCAATTTCCATCAGCTCAAACTCATTGTTAAAGGCGACGTGGACGGCTCGGTTGAGGCACTCGCAGATTCACTCTTGAAACTTTCAAATGAGGAAGTAGAAGTGCAAATCATTCACAAGGCAATGGGGCAAATTTCAGAGTCCGATGTACTTTTGGCTTCAGCATCTGATGCCATCCTCATTGGCTTTCAGGTACGCCCTTCGCGTCAGGCGCGTGTATTGGCCGATAGAGAGAAAATAGAAATTCGTTTGTACTCAGTCATATTCCAGACCATTGACGAAATAAAGGCAGCTATTGAAGGCTTACTTGCACCGAAAATGGAAGAAGTTATTACAGGCAACGTTGTGGTACGTGAAGTGTTCAAAATTTCTAAGATTGGAACTATTGCAGGGTGCTATGTTACGGACGGTAGTATCACGCGTAAATCTAAAGTACGTTTGATTCGCGGCGGCATTGTGCTTTTCACTGGAGATGTAAGCTCTCTCAAACGCTTCAAAGAAGATGCTTCAGAAGTTAAACACGGCTTTGAGTGCGGCCTTTCTTTGCATAACTTCAATGATATTGAGCAAGATGACGAGCTTGAAGTATTTGAAAGCAAAGAAGTTAAGCGTACCTTGAATTAAAAGGTAGCATCAAGAATAAAAAAAAACACGGTTGGTTTTTACTAATCGTGTTTTTTTGTGCATACTTTTTAGTTAGTTAGTCGTCCCTGAAAATATATCTAAGTAGTCGTCCCTTAAAATACATCTAAGATATTTATTACCAGAAAATTAAACAAGCATTTCATCTTTAAAATCTCTTAGTTTTTAGCCTATTTTGTCAAATAACTGGTAAAACCGCAAGGGCTTTTTACGTCCTGCACTGCCTCGCATCAGACAAAAGCGAATGGCTCAAATGTCAGAGAGTGAATCAAAGAAAAAGCCATTCGCTGGTTTAGATGAAAAAAGTTATTTTTCATCTAAATTGGCCTTTTGCGAGGCTTGATTTTTTTGCTATGCCCTAGAACTTTCAGCTCGCGCTTCAGTTCGGCATCAAGGCAAACAGTAGAGAAGAGAAGTCTATCAAAGGCCGTCAAGGTGTTCCCAAAATAGGCAAGCTATCCTCCTTAAATTTAGCTTACATCTATTGAATGTACTTTTTAAGAGAAGACTATGCAGGCTTTTTAAGGGACGACTGACAGGGTTTGTATAGGTGTTTTCTGACCCGCTTGCCCTGCTATTTGCTCTGAACAAAGGTTTCTGAATAACCACTGGCCGCGATGAATAAGCGCATATTGTCCATAGCATGGCCTTACTCTAAACGTTGCATTTATATCTGTTGAATCTATGATTAAAAAAAGCAAAACTGTTACAAACAACAAAAGCAGCCTCAAAGAGACTGCCTTTATTGTTTGTATTAAATAGAAGCGCGCACGACCGTAGCCAAAGCGCACCTTATTTGTCTTAGTTAATTGGGTAAACGAAGATGATTTGACCCATGCTTACGTTTTCGCGTTCGTTCTTGAAGTTCATACGCTCCACTTTCTTCACGTCAATAATCAAACGGTCGCCAGCTTGTGCTTGTGCTGCCGCGCTATTGAGGTTAATTTCAGGGCCGCTCATAACAGTAGGCCCGAACACAGCCTTTTTGCCGCGACCAATCATGACTTCAGCTTCAGTAACACGGTAGCGTGCATCTTTAGGCAAAAACTTCTTAAAGCTTTCGTCTGCTTCAGCCACACACTGTACGGAACGTGGCATTGGGCCGCCGCGCTTGCTGTCAAGCTCCTTGCCACCAGCCTTGAATTTGATTTCAGGCTTAGGCACAAGGCTTACTTTGAGGTCACGTGAGCCGATAAGGTCAGAACCACTATAAACAGTCAAAGTAACTTTAGCAGCTTTAGGAACAAGCGTTACCATGCCTTTAGTGCCACCCGGAATAACCTCCGTGTCTGAACAAGTGAAACGCGGAGAGTACTGCTGACCAAGAGCCGGAACTTGTACGTTCAATTCGTTGCCGCAACGCAAGTAAAGTGAGGCTACGTTAGCTGCCTGAATGTCTATAACTGGCTTAACAACCGTATATTTTTCATCAACAGTAAATGTAGTATCACGACCAGTTGGTGTTTTGATAGTGATAGAGCCTTTCCATGATTTTTCTGCTTTGCCTTCTTTGTCATAAGCGCCGCCTTGTGCTGTGAATTCAATTTCACCAATACCGTCAGCGTTCATTTTTACACCGCCAGCAGAGCAAGTCATGCGTGGAGTGATAGACGAAGATGTAGCTGCAATGAACATACTAGCCTTGTACTTAGTACCAGCAGCTACCACTTTTGACTCAGCCGTTACACGAGCAAAAATTTTGTCAAACTTGATTTCGTTGATACCAACCAATTTAGCCAATGCTTCAATGATAGCAGTTTCTGCTTTAACAGCCTCTGACTGCATCTGGCTCGTGATAGCCAAAGACGCAACCATAGGAGTACCTTGGTAGCTCAAATAAACGAAGTCCTTTGTTTTTTGTTCTTCGTTGTTTTTGAACACCGCATACTCAGAAGCGGCCTTCGCGATTTTTTCAATCTTAGGCTTGCCTTCTTTGACACCGTCCGGGATAGAATTGTCCGCAATTTTTTGCATATCAGCTACATAGGCATTGAGCTTTTTCTCAAGTTCATAGCCTTTGCCGCTTTTAGAGCCTTCAGGCCCAATGAGCAACTCTTCTACAATACCTTGGTCTTTAGCGCCTGTGTAGCGGCCATCTTCTTGCAAACCACCAGATTTGTCAATGACTTCTTGACGATAAGCAGAAAAATAGTTCATCATGCCGTCTGTGGTTTTAATGGCCTCTAGGGCTTTATTATACACAGCCACGTCTGCTGGTTTGTTACCATTTTTCTCAATCATAGACTTTACGCCCTCTGCAAGCATCTTATTACTTTTGCGTGTAACAGCTACTGCGTTTTGGAGGGTTTCGTCAATGAATTGGAACTTGTCCAATAGAGAGTTACTTACTTGAAGGGCGAGGAGAGCGGTGAGTACCAAGTACATCATACCAATCATCCTCTGTCGGGGTGTTTCTTTTGCGCCACCTGCCATCTTTTTGCTTCTGTTTTAAAAGATTAGAAAATTATTTTAGCAAAACTAAAGGAGGCTCAAATTAACCCTTCATGGCAGTGAGCATATTGCCATAAACCTTGTTCAATGAAGTGAGGTGCGTAGTAAGCTGCGACATTTGCGTTTTGAGCAACTCTGAGTCTTTCATGGTATCAGACATATTCTGCATAGCAGAAGTCAGGTTACCATAGAATTTGTTCATAGCCTTGAGGTGGCTGTCCGCATCTTTGATTTCCATTTCATACACGGCGTTCAAAGCACCCAAGTTTTTGGTGATGTTTTGAACTTGTGTGTGGTAATCCTTAGCGTCTTTAGAAGCATTTGCCATCTCAGACATAGCGCTAACG
This sequence comes from Cytophagales bacterium, assembly GCA_013299045.1. Lineage (GTDB taxonomy): Bacteria > Bacteroidota > Bacteroidia > Cytophagales > Bernardetiaceae > RDZD01. The sequence goes on from JAAFJX010000004.1 coordinate 92,869, forward strand.
GTTGTAGAGTACGCCTTGTTCAAGCTAGTCAATGAAGCAGAAGCCGCCTTAACGTTCGTAGAGTACTCGTTAGTAGCACCAACCGCGTTCGTGAGGTCTTTCATGTTCTTGGCAGTGTCGTTCAAAGACTGAATGCCTTGTCCGAACTTCTTGAATGCGTCTGTAGAAAGATTGGCCTCTTTCAACATAGCGTCCAAATGCGTCAATACAGCCATACCTGTAGAGCCTTCGTCAATTTTTTGAACTGGCTTGTTGCTCGCCAATGCAGGGTACGCCAATTCCCAGTGGTAGTGTTGCTCTGCCGGAGGGGCTGGTTGGATACCGCCCAACAAGAAGAGGAACGCTTCAGTCAAAAGACCAACAGTAAGCATAATACCAGCACCAGGCCAGTGCATAATTTTGAAAAGTGCGCCCGTTACAACGACAGCAGCACCTACTGATGTTACTTTAGGAACAACAACACGATAGATGCGCTCCAAACCGGTTTCAACATGTAAAGCCATTTTTTTTAACTTTTTTTGTTTGAAATGTGATGAAAATTAAGTTTGAGAAAAAACATACGATAAACTGTTTTCAACCCCTCCAAAAACCACCTCCGCAAGACCCACTCATAGTTTAGGCTGCTTTGTGTACGCTCCTGAAGTGTCATAGCCGCTTGTACGGACCAGCCACCAGAATGCCAGTTGGTCTTACCTCTAAAATGCAAACCCTCATAAGAACCAATCGCTCCCGCGTTTTGGTTTTTTGTAGCCGAAGCACTAGCCCTTACTACTGCTTGTTTGCCCTCTAAAAATTCAACAAACTGAAATGCTCGGGAACCACCTATGCACATTACCAACCACTGCGCTCAAATCAACTAGCCCAAAGAGCCGAATCCTAATTATTCCCGGCACGTATCGTTGTTACGCACTGAACCATCAAGACCCTTCCACAATGAACGACATCAACCAAACCAACGAGGCTAACGATGCTTTAATGTAACTCACTCAAACAGCGCAAATTTTTAAAATTAAAATAGAATCTCCAAATTTTGTTAGATAAAAATATGGTTTTTTTCGGTAAAAACGTAATTTTTTTTATACCATTTTTGTAACCATCTGAAAATAAGTAACATAAAAAAATACAAGTTTTTCAAAAAAAGTACAATCTTTTAAAAATCAAGAGGTAAAAATCACTCCAAATCAAGTATTTGTTTGCTTATCTCAACACACAATTTCTGCATACGCTTCTGCAACATGGCCAAATCCTCTTCTTTTTTGCCCACATAAATCAAACCAAGCTGGATAGGCCGCGTGAACCGACTTTCAACTGGCAAAAGTCTGTAAGCCTCACGCATCAGCCTACGAATACGATTCCGCTCGTGCGCTTTCCTGAATTGCTTTTTAGGCACAACAAAAAGAACCTGCGAAACTGACGCATTAGAGTTTTGTAAACAATAAACCGCTTTGTAGGGATACAAAAAAGAAGAGGAACTCTTATGAAACAGCTCCTCTATGGCTTTTTGAGCGCGCATGATTTGCGCTCTGGGCAGGCCAAACGGCTTAATAGTATGCTGCTCTGAAGCCGCACACATACAACTTAGGCCTTTTTAGCGTTTTCTGCTCTTTTTGCTGCACGGCTGGCTACTGTTTTAGCCTTTTTTACTTGTGCTTTGTTGTAGTTTAGACTCTGCTCGTTCGTCAAAATCTTTTTTGCTACTCTTGCTTTCATAACAATAAAATTTTCAATAGGGTGTATGATTATCTTAAAAACTTAGGCACAAAAAGTAAGCGTTGTGATGGTAACAACGCCGAACTTTTTAGTACACAACGGTTAGCATAAGCATTAAGCCTTGTTGCCTTCGTCTGATACCGTCAATCTTTTACGGCCACGGCCACGACGACGAGCCAATACAGCACGGCCATCTTTTGTAGCCATACGCGCACGGAAGCCATGTTTGTTACGGCGCTTGCGATTTGAGGGTTGGTATGTTCTTTTCATCTTTTGGAGGATTTTCAGAATTGAGCCACAAAGGTAAGTCTTTATTTTAGGATAACAAGCAAATCTTTTACTTTTATCAAAGTTTTTTCAAATACATTCTGCTCCTCTTTAAGCCACTCCATAAGGGTTACTCGCCTAAAATCTCTATCCGTTTGATTCTATCGCCTATTTCCAAGGCATCTATAACGTATTGCCCTATTACTATTTTACCAAAAATCGTATAGCGCCCGTCTAGGTGCGGCGTAGGACAATGCGTAAAAAACCACTGACAACTCTCTGTATCTTTGCCTGCCGAAGCCAAACCTAAAACGCCCGTATCATAGCGCCGAGCGGTAAATTCTGAGCGAATGACTCCCTCACTGCCGCCCCAGCCGTCGCCACGCGGGCAGCCGCCCTGTGCTACAAAATTTTGGACTACCCTATGAAAAAATCTGTTCGTATAAAACCCTTTCCTGACCAAATTCAAAAAATTAGCCACCGAAAATGGCGTTTCATTCACCAAAAGTTCTACAATAACGTCCCCTTTGGTGGTTTCAAGCCGCACACACTGCCCCACAGGAATAGCCACCACTTCCGCCCAGCTTCGTAAACTATGGGCTTGTGCCTCTGGTTTTTTATAGACGCTACCTTTTAAGTATGCAAGTGTTTGTGCAATTTCTATATAGCTTTCTATGTCTTTGGGCTTCGCAAAATAGCTTCCGGCATTCTCCAAAAAACCTATATTACTGCCTATTTGCACTTTATAGGGAGTCTCTTCAACTCTTAAAATTGCTGCTGCAAGCGCCGAAACGGCTTCGTCATGAAGTGAAACAGCCTTTGTCAAATTTTGAAGGCAACGTGCAGCCAGGACTTTGTCCTGATTCAAAGCTGCTAAAAAAGTTTTATCGCTGTGTAAGCCTTGTATCACTTCCATAGCGCTTGTTTTGACTATTGCAGCCTGCTTTTTATCGAATACATAAGCCCAAAAAAAGTCTAGATTATCTTGCTGAACTGGCATTACGCTTAGTGTAACGGCTGTTTCGTAAGGGTTATTGCTATTTGTGAGTGTTTCTTTTAGGCGCATAAGTCCTTGTTCAGATGTTTTGGCTGCTAAACCCCATAAAATAGCACGTGCACGATAGTTTTCGGTGAGTTGCGCCCATACTAAAACGTCTTCAACCGCTGGTTTAAAACGTGTATTTTCGCACATTTCTGCTGCTGCTATTAAAATATTAGGATTCGTATTAACATCTTCAAAATATTTTTCTAGCATTTGTTTTATAATTTCTGCACGCTCTTTCTTTTCTAGATTATATGCTTTTAAGGCTCTAAATGCGCTTACAAGAACTCTATAGTCTTTTTCTTTTTCTAAAATATTCTTTAGTGCAACAAATGAAGTGTCATCATCGTGCAGTTCTAGGGCTTGTGTCATTTGTAAACGAACTATTGCATCGTTATCAAACTGTGCTAATTGCCTACATTGATGTTTGTAATCTGTTTCTTTGATGTATTTTCTGTTTCTAGCAAAATATGCAGACGCTACTTTTCTTACTTTTTCGTTTCTACTAAGCAATAAAAGTTCTGAAATTTTAAATGTACCCTCTAAAGTGATTATTGGAAGACTTACTCCCTCTTGTGTAACTCGTCTTGAGGCTGCTCTATACAAACCGTATGCCTGTCCAAGTCTTAAAGTATCATTATCAAAAGATAAATCGGCTAAAAATTCGCAACCAGCAAAGCTTGCACACTGACCAATAGCTTCTAATACCCGTGCATTGACAAGCGCATCTTTTTCACGGCTATATGCAAATATTAAACGACTTTCGGCACTCTCACTTCCTATTTGACCAAGTGCAAATGCGGCTTCTTGCCTGACTAAACTTGAATTATCTTTCATACAAACGCGCCATAATTCTGCTATAGCGTTTGTATCTTGTATTGATGCAAAAGCTGAAACTGCTGCTAAACGATACGTCTCTTCTGCATGATTCAAATAAACTAACAAAGAATCTACTTCCTTTTTATTTTGATAATCATACAGTATTCTTAAAGTTGAATCATTTTTAAATCTATTCGCTTCAAGCTTTAAATTGTTCTGTGAATGGCATGAAGTGCTTAAGGCAAACAGTAAACTAAACAACAAAACAATTCTCATAAAACTTTTAATCCTTACTTTACAACACTTAAATTATACACGTATATTTGCAACGAGTTCATTGCGCCATAAAATAACAACAAAATAGTCTGTAAATTAAACTTTTTTATAAAAAAATTATAAAGGCTTATAATTCAATGGAAAAGTCATCTAATCATTTCTTGCATACGTCTTTGATGTTCTTAAAGGGCGTTGGTGAAAATCGAGCAAAACTCTTGGCTGAAGAATTGAGCTTATTTACATTTGCAGATTTACTCTATTTTTTCCCCTTCCGTTACGATGACCGAACAAAGTTTCATACTATAGCATCGCTGACCGAAGATTCACCCTACGTGCAAGTTAAGGGACGAGTACACAGCATTATGAGTGCAGGAGATGTTGCTAAGAAGCGCTTAGAGGCTGTTCTTGAAGATGAAACTGGTCAAATTAAATTGGTATGGTTTCAGGCTATTCACTTCGTGAGGCAAAGGCTAAAAGAAAATATTGAATATGTAGTTTTCGGAAAGCCTAATATTTTTGGAAGGAACTTTTCTATGCCTCACCCAGAATTTGAAATTTTCTTGCAGAACGAAGTGCAAAATGCACTAATGCCTGTGTATCATAGCACCGAAAAGCTGAAAGCCAACAATCTAGATAGTAAAGGCTTGGCAAAGCTTATTAAAAATCTACTAGAGCTTGTTAAAGAAAAAATTTCTGAAAATATACCCGTCCAGACGCTTCATGAAAATCAACTTTACAGTCGTATAAACGCACTTTATGGCATTCATTTTCCACCAAATACTGATATTTTATACAAGTCTATTAAACGACTAAAGTTTGAAGAGTTATTTTTTGTGCAGCTTAAACTGTTGCGCTTGCGTAGCGATAGGCTAACTAAACACGCTGGTATGCAATTTAATAAGTTGCATCTGCATAACTTATTTTATAATGAGCATTTGCCTTTTCCTTTAACTAATGCCCAAAAGCGAGTTATTAAAGAAATATACAAAGATGTAAATAACATGAAGCAAATGAATCGTTTGTTGCAGGGCGACGTGGGAAGTGGAAAGACCGTTGTCGCTTTTATGGCAATGCTTATGGCTATTGACAACAACGCTCAGGCTTGCTTAATGGCACCCACTGAAGTTCTAGCAGAGCAGCATTATAAAGGATTGACAGCTATGGCAGAAAAACTAGGGCTTAATATGGCGCTACTAACTGGCTCTACAAAAAAATCCGAACGTAGTAAAACTCTACAGAGCCTTGCTAAAGGAGAATTAAAGCTCATTACTGGCACACACGCTCTTATTGAAGATGAAGTACAGTTTCAGAATTTAGGATTGTGCGTTATTGATGAACAACACCGCTTTGGTGTAGCTCAACGCGCTAAACTGTGGCAAAAGCAGCAACGTGTGTATCCGCACGTATTGGTTATGACTGCAACACCAATCCCTCGTACACTAGCAATGACGCTTTATGGAGATTTGGACGTATCTGTTATAGACGAAATGCCTGCTGGTAGAAAACCAATAAAAACTGTGCATCGCTACACAAACAATAGGCAACAAATATACGCCTTTATTGACGACCAACTACGCAAAGGGCATCAAGCATACATCGTTTATCCTCTTATAGAAGAAAATGAAAATCTAAACTACAAGAGCTTACAAGAAGGAATTGAGATTCTGCAAAAACAACTGCCTCATGTGTCAGTAAGTGTTTTGCATGGTAAAATGTCATCAAAAGAAAAAGAAGCAAGCATGGCTGCTTTTACAGAAGGAAAGACCCAAGTGATGATTGCAACAACCGTTGTGGAAGTTGGAGTGAACGTTCCGAATGCAAACATTATTCTTATTGAAAATGCAGACCGCTTCGGTTTATCTCAACTGCATCAACTGAGAGGAAGAGTAGGCCGTAGTGATACACAATCTTATTGTATTTTACTAACAGAGTACAATTTGTCTTCAGACTCTCGCCAACGTATAAAAGCAATGACCGAAACGACTGATGGATTTAAGCTCTCTGAACTAGACCTAAAGCTTCGTGGGCCAGGAGCATTAGAAGGGACACAACAAAGTGGTCTTGTGGAACTAAAACTAGCTAATTTGGCAAAAGACCATGACATACTGCAAGCAGCACGTTTGGCTGTTATTAAAATACTAGAAACAGATAATCAATTAAAGTCTGTTGATAATGCCGTAATTTTAGAGTATTTGAATGTAGAACGCAACGATACTTCAAAAAAGTGGGGAAGAGTAAGTTAATTATTGCTTGTGTAATTTATAAAATAAAATATAAAAAAAGTACATGAATACAATAAAATTATAAATTGATGAATGAAAATAGTAAATTGTTTATTGAAAAAAGTATATGGTCTTATGAAAAAAGTGTACGGATTTGTGAAAAGAGTATATGGCCTTGTGTAAGCAGTATATTTTAAAGTGAAACGAATACATTGCTTTGTTTTATTTATAAATTTTGTAGTGCAAATTGTAAATTATATAGTGAAACAATTAAATTATAAAGTGTAACGAGTAAATTAATTAGTGAAAGTGGTAAATTCTATAGTGTAAAAGTAAAACTGTAGTTATAATACATTACTAAGCCTTATAAATAAATAAAATTGTTTTATTAAACAACCACTTTTGTATAATAAAAAGTTAAAGTATAAGGTTACACCTACAAATTTAAAACCTAAAGTCTTAAATTGGAAGATTAACAACTTGTTTTTTTTTATAAATATATCGTTTTAAAATATACAGACAAGGTGGTTTTATGTAAAAAAAAAAATGTTAAATAATTTGTAAGCAATGAATTTTATTTTTTAATTGCACCATCTTATCATAAATGCGTTATCAAGTGTTAAACAAAACATTCTTTTTATTAAAAAAATAATATGGCTTCTACATCTGAACGTTCATTTGGTGCAAGGCTACGACACGCCCAAGATTTAACAGCATACCTTTCAGGTTTCGTTAATTATAACCCTCCTCGCTCTGAAGAAACAATTGTATCTCTTAATACACTTATTTCTAGTATGGTAGCGGCTAACTCAGAAGAAACTGTCATTCAACAAACTTATAATGGCTTTGTTACAAACCGTTATGATGCTTTTAGAACCAATGATTTAAGTCTTTTTAAAATACTTTCGCCTATTAGAAACTCTGTTGTTGCACAATACGGCAAAGATTCAGTCCAATATAAACAGATTGATACAATTATAGGCAAAATACGAAGTAAAAAATTGACTAAAGTTGTTAATGCAGAGAACTACACCGAAGCTAAAGTCTCGCAATCAGAGCAATCTTATGGTTCATCAACACAGTTTTTTAGTGATTTAGTCAATACACTTTCTACTTTTCCTAATTATAATCCTACACGGTCAGAATTGCAAGTAACACAGCTACAAGCATTCTTAGCATCTTTAACTGATTTAAATAACAACGTTGCCATAAATTATCAAAAGCTCAAAGCAGCCAAGACTGTTCGCCGTGAACTTTATCTTGACTTAGCTGCAAGAGGTACACGAATCAAAGCATACGTTAAAGCAAATTATGGAGCCAATTCTTCGGAATATGGACTCATTAAAAACTTAGTCTTATAGCCTACTAAGCTGAAAGTAACCAGAGTTTTTGCTTAATAAACCATACTTTTGGAATAATAAAGCACTACTATTGGTTATTAAACTAAGTCTTTTTCAAAATCTCCGTCATGAGGAGGCAAATGCAGCAGCATATCAACCTATTTACTCACTATTATTTGATTATTAACTAATAAATTATCGCTTATGATTATTGGTGTCCCTAAAGAAATTAAAAACAACGAAAACAGAGTCGCACTAACGCCTGCCGGAGTCGCTGAACTAAAACTTTATAACCATAAAGTTTATGTTCAAACCAATGCAGGCTATAGTAGTGGTTTTCCAGATGCAGAATACGTCCTTGCAGGGGCTGAAATTTTGGCTACAGCCGCCGATGTGTACGGTATTGCGGATATGATCATTAAGGTAAAAGAACCTATTGCCGCTGAGTATGGACTTATCAAAAGCAATCAGCTTGTATTTACTTACTTTCACTTTGCTTCGTCCGAAGAATTGACCCATGCCATGCTTAAAACGAATGCTATTTGTTTAGCATACGAAACTGTAGAGAAAGCAGACCGTTCTTTGCCTTTACTTGTGCCTATGTCAGAAGTTGCAGGGCGTATGTCAATCCAACAAGGTGCTAAATATTTGGAGAAACCGCAAAAAGGACGCGGTATTTTGTTAGGTGGAGTTCCGGGAGTCAAGCCTGCAAACGTACTTGTTTTGGGTGGAGGCGTTGTAGGCACGCAAGCAGCCAAGATGGCGGCTGGTATGGGCGCTAATGTTACTATTATGGACGTTAGTTTGCCACGTTTGCGCTACCTTGATGACGTGATGGCCGCTAATGTAACGACTATGATGTCTAATCGCTACAATATAAAAGATGCAGTCAAGCACAGCGATTTAATTATTGGTGGTGTATTGATACCAGGCGCTAAAGCACCGCATCTTATTACACGCGAAATGCTTAAAGAGATGCGTCCAGGTACTGTTATGGTTGATGTAGCCGTTGACCAAGGTGGTTGTTTTGAAACTACGCGGCCTACAACCCATGAATCGCCTATTTATATTGAACATGACGTTGTTCACTACGCCGTAACGAATATGCCAGGCGCTGTTCCTTATACCTCAACAGTTGCACTAACCAATGCAACTTTGCCTTACGCTATTCAACTGGCCAACAAGGGCTGGAAAAAGGCTTGTCAAGACAATTTAGAACTAAAACTAGGGCTTAATGTTATCAACAACGAAATTGTTTACAAAAGTGTAGGCGATGCGTTCGGGCTTCCGTCTGTTGATGTTGAAAAGTTTTTAAAGTAAACAAGTACTTTGCCCTGTGTAAACTCTAAATAGCCAAATGATAAGTCCAAACAAAGGCTTGTCATTTGGCTATTATCATGTTATGCCAGTACTTTGTGTTGTGCGTTGGGCGCTTTATCTGTTGCAAAAGGTACGCTGCGTACTTGAAGCGCATTTGAGCAAAAATAAAAAATACTTTTTGAGTAAAGTCGGTATGAGGCTACTGCCCCAAAAAGACAAATGCTCCCCAATGATAAGGCTGCGGGTTCTTTTTTCGGAGTTCTAGTTGTGCCGCTTCAAAGGCTTGGCGCGTAGTTTTTTTCTGAGCAAAGCGATAAAAAAGCGTCATCAATTCTTGGGTGGTGGCATCGTCCACCTTCCAAAGGCTCATCATGATGCCTTCTGCCCCCGCCACTTTAAAGGCGCGCTGCAAGCCATAAACACCTTCACCGTTCTTCACTTCGCCAAGTCCTGTTTCGCAGGCCGAAAGCACAACGAGCTTGGTGCCCTGCAACTGTAAATTAGCCGCTTCGTAAGCCGTCAAGATGCCGTCTTCATAGGTAGAATCCTGGCTCAGTAGGTTTTCTATGGACATATTGGGCTGCAGCATACCACCTTCAGCACCAGCAAGCAGCAAACCAGAGCGAAAAAGCGGGTTCTCGGCAGCGCGTTTAGATAAAGACATCATTTCTCTATTACTCAAAAAGAAACCGTGCGTGGCCACGTGCAACACCGAAGGGCTTTGTATTTTCTTGATATTGTCTTCGGAAGCCTCACGCAGCATATAGACTTCATATTTGGCGTTTTGGTTGCGCAGCGTTTGGCTAATGCTCTCTATTTCGGCTTTGGTTCCGGGCAGCACGCTTATTTTGCCGCCAAATGTAAAGAACCGCTCCAGTGTTTGGGGCTGACCGTTCTCGTCTGTTTCATACTCTATAGAATTGTTTTGGGCGACTGTATAATCAGGAAAGCCATAAAGCATAGCAGAATTGTTGTTACTTTGCTTGCTTTTTTCAAGAAGTAACTCGTTGGTATTGGTGAGCAAAATTAGCTCTAGCTCATCAATAACATATTTTTTGGATTCTGGATTATAAAGTGTATTGATATTGATTGAATTATAAACGCCATCGGCAGAAAAGTAGAGTTTTTTGATGCCCTTCAGAGCAGGGTTTTGCATAAGTGGCAGCCAGTAGTTTTTGTAGGAAAGCGTATCTTCTATTTCTAGCTGTATGGCGTTTCGGTAGAACATAAGGCCTTCGTTTTCAAGATAATGACCAGAGTCTAAGCGAATCAATACAGGCTGCTCTTTGGTTTGCTGGCTAACGATAAGCATAGCGTAGTACACCTTGGATTCGTCCGAGATTCTGACTACTTCTACGGCAACCTCGTTAGGTTTAAGTTTCTTTTGCACGGCCTGCCAAGTAGGCATTTGCTTTTCGTGGTTTGCCTTGTATTTTTCAGAAGTGGCTAAAACCTCTTTTTCTAGGGCGTTGGCTGCTTCGTTAATAGAATCTAAGTTAATTTTCTGTGTCTTAATTTGTGCGTCGGAAAGTTTGTAGAGGTTGGCGAGGTGTTCTCTTTGTATTTTAAGCTCTTCGTACTGGGCTTTTAGTTTTTTATTGTTGCTTCGCCAAACGCGTTCGCGAAGTTGGTTGTTGCTTTGCAAAAGAAGTGCTTTGGTGCGGAGCTGGTTGTTATAAATGGTTTGGCTGATGCGGGGTTGCGTGTCATAATAAGCAAGCGCAAAGAGGTTGAAACTGTTGATGTTATCTTCAAAAGTGCTGCTAAAACTCCCTTTTTCTTTTTCGCTGAGGCCTCTGAAGAAAGTATTGAGCAAATCGTAATAAAGAATGAGCAGCTTCTGGGCTTCCTTTTCAGCATTTTCTAGCTGTTTGAGCTTAAAGTAAGCCTTCATGGTATTGGCATAAAGTTGTATTTTGAGGTTCGGGCTGTTCGGGAACTGCTTTGTGTGTAGGTCTTCAAGCTCTTGGCTTAGTTGAATAACTGCTTGGCAGTCGGTAAAAAGCTGAGTTTGCATGGCATTCATACCGAGCTGGAAGTATTCGGCTGTAGTGGCGAAGCCATTTTTTTGTGCAATTTCTTTGGATAGCTTAGCATAATGGGCAGCGCTGTCATAGTTCTTTTGTAGGGCATATACGCTTGCCAAATCAGTAAGTACTTGCGGATAAAACATAGATTTTGTCAACTGCTTTTGCTCTAAGCGGTCTTTGATATAGAGAACTTTTGAAGAGGATTCTTTCCCTGCTCCGCTGCGGAGTTCGCAAATTGCCAAATTGGACATGACCTTCAGAACGTTGGGGTGGTCGTCGCCAAGAGCTTCTTTAAAGAGCTTGATGCTCTGTTCAAATAAGGGAATAGCTTTTTCGTAGTTGCCCACTTCGCGGTAAAGACCAGCATAGTTGTTGCAAATGTAGGGTGTATAATCATTAAAAGCAGCACCTTTTGTGTTTGCAATGTTCAAGGCTGCTTTAAAGAGTATTTCTGCTTTTTGGTAATCTTTATTTTTTAGTAAAAAAGAAGCGTAGTTGTTATAAACAGCAAAGGTTTCTACGCTATTCTCTAACTTGCTTTGTTTGCAGAACTTGATGGCCTTCTGGTAGTAAATTTTCGTATTGTTCACATCTCCTTTGCTTTCGTAGCAGCGGGCTAGGTTGTTCAAAGTTTCGGCCTGAAGCGTAGGAAGACCATTTAGGCGTTCAATTTCGCTGAGCAAGAGCAAGAGCAATTTTTCGTAGTTAGCAAGGTCATTTTTGCCCGCATAAGCCAAGCCTTGTAAGCTCATGTACCTTAAATATTCCGCGGCGCGCGAACGGTTATTCTTGACGTATGATATGATGATGTCTGCTTGTAGCAAAGCGGAGTCATATTCTTCAGCATCAATCAATTTGGCAACATAAGATTCATAATAGGTCAGCCTGTCTTTTATTTTAAACACAGCGTTCATTTGAGGCTCTATTTTACGAAAATAGGCGCAATACTCTTTCGCTGAGAGGCTTGCTTCTTTCAGAATATGCTCTGTGTGCAGAGTTTCTCTTTCAACACGTTTTTTGCTTTCTGGTCTTTCTCTACAAATACTGTCGCTATACTGCCTCTGAAGTAAAAACAATTGCTCTGCCTCTGGAATCACACCCATACAAGAGTAATTGCTGATTATGTGATTGTTTAATGTAAAAAGTTCTTCAACGCTAAGCTGTAATGCCCATTTAGATTGACAAGATAGGAGAACCTCAAGCCCTTTGGCGTGCTCCGTCATGGCGTTATACAACTTGTGTAAAGTTAAGGCCAAAAATAGTTCTTGTGCTGCTCGTGGTTGTGGATAAAGGTCATAGAACAACGTTTTTGTTTTGTCTATATAGTTAATTATCTTATCTTCTCTGCGCTTTTTGATGAGTGTTTCCGCTATGACATTGATAGTATAATTCATATTCATAAAGGCTTGCGTCGCCTGCGTTTTGTAATCAGTTATGCAATAACGGATACTTTCTAGCAGGTATTTTTCAGCGAGTGCCTCGTCCTCCTTATTCAAGGCCATTCGCGCCCTACAAACATACATACGGCTGTATAGCCAGGCTGAAGAATCAGGATTATCAAACTGTTTGAGGTACTTTTTGGCTTTGTCAAAGGCTAGTTCTATGGAGTCGTAGGAAGCGCTCATCTGATAGACCTCGCCCAGCATGACGCAAGCCTGTGCAGTTTTGTAGAAATCTTGGGCATGGTAGCGTTCACGAGCTTGTATTTGTCTTTGTGCATAAAGTTTAGCATTTGGATAGTCCAACTCGGCAAAATAAACATTCGCGATTCTTTCAAGAGTTAGTGGATAAGCCTTAGACTCCTGCGCCTTATTTTGTTCTATTTGTGCGGCAAGAGCCAGATAGCGCTCTGTACCATCATCTAGCAGGTTGTATTCAATAGCAAGAATGCTATCATACTTTTGCAGATAAGTATCTGTTTGTTGCGCAAATGTTGATTGACAGGGGCAAATCCCAAAATAAAAAATAAAACAGATAAATAGCCGAAGAAAAAGGCTTTCAATACACATACTGAACTTATAAGTTAACAAATAAACAATTACTTAATGATAAAACTCCCTCTGCCCATTTCGCCTTGCTCGCTAAAGATAACCACACTGTATTGCCCTCGCTTAGACTTAAATATCTCGTCTACGAATATAAAATTAATTTCTTGCTCTTGGTTGCTGAATAAAATATTCTTCACTAAGGTATAAACCATGCTTTTGCCGTTTACTTCCATACTGCCACCACCTGTGCTGGTGTTAGTAAGAATTGTCTTTTCGGGGCCTAAAAGCTGTAAGGCCACACGGATATTACCCGCCTCAACAGCATTGTTTTCGGCTATTCTAACACTTATCTTGAGTTTTTCTAATTGCTTACCCTTGAACTCATCACCTACTTTTTCTTTACCGCTTTCGGTTATGCCCAAAAAAGTAATGGACTGTGTTTTAAGAATAGCAGCGGCTTTCAGTTTACGGTTGAGCTTAGAATTGTTTTGTGCCAAATCATCAATTCGGCGACTGAGGCTATCTTTGCCTTGTTTGAGGTTTGCGTTTTCTGAGTTGAGCGCTTCATTTTGTACTTTAAGTTCTTGAATTTGAGCGTCTTTAAGCAATATAAGCTCCTCGTAACCTGCTATCTTCCCTTCTAACTCTTGGTAGCGCGCATACTGTACATTCTCTTTTTGGGCGAGTTCATTTTTTTCGCGCTTAATTTGCTGAATGATATTTTTCAGAGAACTAACGTCGCCACCTAGGCGCTCTACTTCTGCCACACGAACGCTGAGTTCCTTCTCTACAGAATCCATTTTTTTATACGCCAGCGCGAGTTCTGCATCTTTTTGTTTAGAAGATGTCCATGCCTTGTTTTCGGATTCTGTTAGATTATAAGTGTGTAAACCTAATACAATCAGTGCAATAGAAAGTAGTACTATGATGATGATTAAAGGAATCCATTTTTTGTTCTGGGAAGAATCTGACATAACGCGGTCTAGTTTGGTACTGAAAGGTCTAAGCCTTTATCCTTAAGTTTAAGCACAATTTTGGTAACTAAAGATTACTCATTAGTTTTCCAAAGACAAGCCTCAAAAACTATGCTAATCATTAAAAGAGTGAATGAATCGTTGATTAGGATTTATAAAGCACTGAATGGCCATCTTCGGGATAGTATTTTAGCGCGAAGCTTGGCAAAAGCATCAGTGCCTAAACATTCCCTCATGATGGCCAACAAATGGTATTCCTTTGATTGACGGTTTTAGAGTGTTTACTTTTTATAGTCTATTTATTGTCAAAGAGTTATGAAAGAATAAATAAACAACATAGTCTCCAATTGGTGCTATCTCAGCTCGTAAGTTAGTTCTAGTTTTTCTAGTGCATCAAACAATAGCGGGCTTGGATTAACAGCCAGTTTAGAGGAAAATAAATCTATGCTGATGGAGGAGGCCACATCTTGAACGTTAAATTTGAGCTTAGAGCTGCCCGAATGCTCAAAACAAAGGGCTTCAAGGTCATCAATCAGCGTTCTGGTAAGTAAACTTGGCTTGATAGAAATTTTAATTTCTGCAAACTGCTTCGCTTTTTGTTCCTCAAGGCTCAAAATTTCCTTAATTGTATAGCGGGAATTGAAGCGGTCTTCGCGTTTGGTTTTTATCATCAAAAAAGCGCCGTCCGCCACAAGTATTGCGCCTTTGGGTGCGCCGTCTTCCCAGTAAGTGAGCTTGTCTGAACCAGAAAAATCTTCAAACACAAAATCCACAAAGCCTTTTCCATTTTTAGTGGTTTTGCGCATGACAGAAGTAACCATACCAGTCAGCACGACTTCCTTACCAAGTGCAATGTTTTCAGATTGCGTAATTTGGGCTGTGGCATGGCTTTTTATGGCTAATTTGAATTGGTCTAGGGGGTGGCCAGAAAGGAAAAAACCTACGACCTCTTTTTCTTTATTGAGTTGCTCAATGACTGTCCAGGGCGCGCAGTTGGCGAGTTTGGGAGTGCTTTCGCCTTGCGCGGCAGGGCTTCCGCCAAATAAGGAAGAGCCTTCGTTAGCTTTATCGTTGGCAGCGCTGGTGCCGTATTTGATAATTTTTTCAAAATTGGCTAAGTTTTCGTTGTCTGCTTTATAGAGATACTGCGCTCTATGTATGCCCTCGAAGGAATCAAAAGCACCTGCCATAGAAAGAGACTCAAAAACACGTTTGTTGAGCATATTGGCCTTTCGTTGGCCTTCGGCATCTTCGGCAGCAGCCAAGCGTTTAGAAAACTCAAAAACATCTTTGAAGCTACCGTTTTTACTGCGGTCTTCAATAATGGCGCGGACAGCCACTTCGCCCGCCCCTTTGATACCCGCTAAGCCAAAGCGAATTTGCCCTCTCTTATTGACGCTAAAAGTGGCTTCGCTTTCATTGACATCTGGCCCCAAAACAGCCAAACCTAAGGCTTTGCATTCTTCAATAAAGAACGTAATGTTTTCAATATCCATGTTGTGGGTCAGTACTGCAGCCATGTACTCAGCCGTGTAATTGGCTTTGAGGTAGGCTGTTTGGAAAGCCACCACGGAGTAGGCCGCAGAGTGTGAGCGGTTAAACCCATATTCGGCAAAGCGCTTCATAACGTCAAATACCTCTTGCGCTTTTTCGGCCTTTATGCCGTGTTTTTGGGCAGCGCCCTCTACGAATATCACACCCTGCCGCTCCATTTCCTTCACGTCCTTTTTGCCCATAGCGCGGCGCAAGATATCCGCGCCACCGAGCGAGTAGCCGGCCAAAATTTGGGCTGCCTGCATAATTTGCTCTTGATAAATAAAAATGCCATAAGTAGGCTCAAGAATGCCTTTGAGAAGCTCGTGTGGATACTCCACCGGTACGCGCCCATGCTTGCGGTCAATGTAGAGCGGAATAAAGTCCAAAGGGCCAGGGCGATAAAGGGCGTTCATGGCAATCAAATCCTCAATATTATTCGGTTTGAGCATTTTGAGATATTTGCGCATACCCGAAGATTCAAACTGGAAAGTGCCTACGGTTTCGCCACGTTGGTAGAGTTGGTAAGTTTTTTCGTCTATGAGCGGAATTTCGTCGGGGTCAATTTTAACGCCATGATTTTTTTCAATGAGTGTGATGGCATCTTTAATAACCGTGAGGGTTTTTAGACCCAGAAAGTCCATTTTGAGCATACCAGCACTCTCTATGTACTTGCCGTCGAACTGCGTTACGTAAAGGTCGGAGTCCTTAGACACACAAATAGGAATATGGTCTGTGAGGTCTGAAGGCGCAATAATGACTCCGGCAGCGTGCAAACCAGTATTGCGTACTGAGCCTTCTAGAATTTGCGCTTCGCGTAGGACTTCAGCACGGGCATCGTTGGCGTTGAGAATATCGTTGAGTTCGGGCACCTCCTCAAAGGCTTTTTTGAGGGTTATGCCGGGTTTATTCGGCACGAGTTTGGCTATGGCGTTGGCGGTCTCAAGCGGAAGCTCCATAACGCGACTCACATCTTTAATAGACATTTTGGCCGCCATAGTGCCGTAGGTAACGATTTGCGCCACCTGACTTTTGCCGTATTTTTCTACTACGCTGTCTATGACGCGCTGCCTGTTTGCATCATCAAAGTCCACGTCAATATCGGGCATGGACACACGTTCAGGGTTCAGAAAGCGCTCAAAAAGCAGATTGTAAGCAATGGGGTCTATGTTTGTAATGCCTGTGCAGTAAGCCACAGCCGAGCCTGCCGCCGAGCCGCGTCCTGGCCCCACCGACACCCCGTTCTGGCGTGCTTCAGCAATAAAATCCTGAACAATCAAAAAATAGCCCGAAAAGCCCATGTTGCGAATTGTTTGCAGCTCTAGGCGAAGGCGCTCGTCAATTTCGGGTGTGAGCACCTTATAGCGCTTTTTAGCGCCTTGGTAGGTAAGAAACTCCAAATAATCGTCTTGGGTTTTATACGCAGCAGGCAGCGGAAAGTTGGGAAGCAAAATATCGCGCTTGAGCTTGAGCTTTTCTATCTTGTCTACAATTTCATTGGTGTTGTCTAGCGCTTCGGGCAGGTCTGAAAACGTTTTGAGCATTTCAGCCTGTGTTTTGAAGAAAAAAAGGTTGTTCGGGAAGGCAAAGCGGTACTTTTTGCGCGGCATCTCCTCTTCCTCTTTGCCCTCTACAAGCATCTGGCCTTTGTTGGTGGGGTCAGATTTCTTAGAGCCTGTGTTGATACAAAGCAAAATATCATGGGCATTGGCATCTTCTTCGTTGATGTAGTGCGAGTCGTTGGTAGCAATTACTTTTAAATTATACTTTTTAGACCATTTTAAAAGCACTTGGTTGATGTCCTCTTGGCTAATGCCTGTGTTGTCCAGATTCGTGAGGCCGTGCCGCTGGAGCTCTATGTAGTAGTCTTGCCCAAAAAGGTCTAGCCACCACTTCAATTTTTTTTCGGCAGCTTCTTCGCCTTCATTCAAAATAGCTTGTGGAACTTCCGCGCCAATGCAGCAAGAGGTAGCAATCAATCCTTTGTGGTATTTGAGCAATATTTCCTTGTCAATGCGCGGGTATTTGCTGTAATAGCCCTCAATGTAGCCCAGGGAGCAGAGCTTAGAGAGATTCTTATAACCCTCTGCATTTTTGGCGAGCAACAACTGGTGAAAACGTACGTCTTTTTGGCCTTTTTCAAACTTTTTGCGGTGGCGGTCTTCCACCATATAAAATTCGCAGCCCACAATCGGTTTGATGTTGGCCTTTTCTGCTGCCGCCACAAACTTAAAAGCCCCGAACATATTACCGTGGTCGGTGAGTGCCACAGCAGGCATACCGTCTTGTTGGGCTTTCTTGATGAGGCCGTCAATACTGGCCGCGCCATCTAGCAAGGAGAATTGGCTATGTACGTGTAAATGAGAGAAAACAGGCATTTTTTAAGGATTTGGAATTGCAATTTACTTATTTTTGCAGACAAAGAGCTTGTTTCGCTCGTTTTTAATTAGTCTTCCCTTAAAATATATCTAAGGTATTTGTTATCAGAAAATTAACAAGTATTTCAACTTTGAAATAGCTTAGTTTTTAAAGATAAAATGCTTGTTTAATTTACTGACAATAAATACTTTATATACTTTTTAAGGGAAGACTAAAAAGTAGAGAAGTCTATCAAAGGCCGTCAAGGTGTTCCTAAAGCAGATAAATCAATTGATGTGCTTGTTCTTATGCGGTCTTTTTAAGGGGCGACTAACTATTTAAAAAAAAATTTACTTTTTCTATTTCTTTTACCATACTTTTTGGGTCTATGTATTAGGCAAGGTTTTGTCTTTGCGGACTGAAACGCTCTTGTTTCGGCTTTTTCTTTTAAATTTTAACCCAAAAACAAACAAAACTCATGTTAAAAACCATGAAACTCTACTGGCTGCTGCCTTTTGTGCTAGTGGCTGTGTTGGCTGCTAGTGGATGTAAAAAAGAGGAAGTGGCTAAGCCCAAAGAAGACCCGAAGGAAGACCCCAAAGAAGACCCCGTAAAGCCTATTACCTATGATACCAACTTCTGCCGAGAGGCTGAGGCCGCCGACTTCAAAACCTTTGAAGAGTTCAAGGCTGCACTTGTGGGCAAGTGGGTACAGGTAGGAGAGTACACCCTGAGTTACCGCTTTGAAACTCGCCCATCTTTTAAGGAAGTTGTTACGAAAAACTACACTCTGTACAAAGCGAATGACTCGTCTTATTATCACAAGCACTCTAGGGAAGGCGAAGTTATCTCAATATCAACAAGGAAATACAATATTGGCCTGACTCCTAAGGGTAAAATTGGTATGTATAGGGATTTGGACTATAAAAACCCCGATGGGACTATGGGCAAGGAGCGTGTTTATCTTTATCTCTGCAATGGGGATTCTACCTTGGTGGTTGATTACAACTATCTAAGAAATAAAAATTTATGGTCTGCTGACATTGAGGTCTATCATCTTATCTATAAACGCAGACCATAACCCTCAACTTTTAACAAAAATGAAAACAAATAAAATAATATTCAGCCTTATCGTGTTTTTTGGCACGATTTTTAATGGGGGGGGGGGATTCTCGCCCAAGATTTTTGTGGCACTAAGCTAGACGCTTACACCCATGCCCAAGAGCGCGCCGAAATGAAGCAAAAAATGCGTGCCGGCAAAAATGGGCGCATCGGTAGCGACTGCTACAACATCTATCAAGACTGCCCAACAGCTACTTACACCATTCCGGTTGTAGTACACATTGTCCGAAACACAAAAGCAGGCGGAGACCCTTTTATTGCTGACTCTGCCGTACACAAAACCCTCAAGGAACTCAATCAGTACTTTGCGGGCACCCACCCAGACCAACTGATTGCCGACCCAGCCTTCTCTTCTGTTTATGCCGGCGACACCAAAATCAAGTTTGTATTGGCTGCCGTAGATACCGCAGGTCTTCCCCATTCAGGCATCATTAGGATAGATACTCAAATAGACTCTTTTATGATGTTAGACCCTATCGACCCGTATGATGCCACGAAATATAACGGAGATGATTATGAAATAACCACAAACCCTATTCCCAGCGTCAAGCGCATCTTAGATGGTGGGAGCAAGGCATGGCCTCACAACAAATACCTGAATATCTGGGTCTGCGATATAGCCGACCATGTGGGTGATGTTGCCTCTGGCTTTGCCACCTTGCCCAAATGGGATACCTACTTTCCTCAGTTTTCGGGTGTGGTAGTAGAGCCAAGTTGCTTTCTGCAAACGCCGGTGATGCTTGACATACACCTGATAAGTAAACCAAGGTCAACACTGGCGCATGAAATAGGGCATTGGCTAAATTTATACCATACCTTTACTGATGGCTGTTCTGGCGATTGTGATTATACTGCTGGCGATTTCTGCGAAGATACGCCAAGAGAAAATGTTATGGGTTGGGTGGGTGTTTGCACAGGGGCAGCCAATACCTGTCCTGAGCCGGGTAAGGATATGGATGAAAATATCATGAACTATACGAGCTGTAGAATGATGTTTACCAAAGAGCAGGCTGCCCGTATGCAATGCGCCTTAGCCGACCGTAACGGTGCTTTTATGGACGGCAATAACTGCATAGCCCAGCTATCAAGCCCCAAAACCAATATTCCGACTGGTGCTATTGCTTTGGCTCGGTTAGGCTCGTTTCAGCAGCGCTCTACGCTAGTGTGAACTATGTGTGGAGCTTTGCGAGCAGTCCATCTCCTTTGATTACGCTCAGTACGCTACCGGGTAATCCACACGTAGCAGTTATCATAAATTCCGACCCCACGTACAGCGGGCCTATAGTCTTGCAACTTCAGTTGGCTTCCACACTCCCCCCCGGTGCAAACTGCGGTACTAGTCCCGTTTACACCTATACACTCTGGGCGGGAAGACCTAAAAACCCTACTATCAGTTTTACTAGTGGATTTGGACGACAATGTAAATATCTAGACAGAATGATTGTAAATTCACCAGGGGCTGATAGCGTAGAATGGACTGTTTATAGACCTCTAACTGGTGAAAATTGGCTTATTCTATCAAGTGTCAATTATCAGATTTTTGCAGGATTTGAGTACGGTTGGTATCATGTCAAAGCAAGAACCTACAACAGCTGTGGTTGGTCGCCTTTTTCAGCGACTTATCAATATCAAATTATAGACTGCGATACGGGCGACCCTGGTGGCCGCATGGCTTCCCTTGCGCCCAACCCTGCCCAAAACCAAGTAACAGTAACGGTCAGGAGTGAAATACCAATAGCGCAAGGTGGCCTGGATATTCGCATCAAGGATATGTATGGCCTAGAAAAAATAGCCGTGCAGAGCCAAACCCGCGAAACGAGCTTGGATATCAGCACTTTGTCCGTCGGTATTTACATCGTTTATGTGCAGAACGGCTCAAAAATAGAGTATTTGCGCTTGAACGTGGAATAATCTGTATTAATTTCATTATTAAACCTTTACAAAGTTATCCGTGCTCTGTAAAGGTTTTTTTGATGCGGAAACACTAAATTCTTCCCTTTTGATTTTTTGGGAATTATTACATACTTTTGTGCTTTAAGGAGCGTTAAAACTCTTTAGAAGTGCAGTCATTTAATACTAAGTGGGTTTATGTCCCTCAAAAATATACGCAAGTGGGAAGATATAGTCGCCTTTGTGGTCTTGCTACAAGTCCTTATCCTGGCCAACATACTTGCTCAAAAATTTGTTTTTCAGATTGACTTTACTGAAGAAAAGCGCTATACGCTTTCAGATGCTTCTAAAAAAGTTCTGAAAGACCTAGACGACGATATTTACATTGAGGTCTTTTTGGAAGGCGAGTTGAACGGCTCATTTCAGCAGTTTCAGCGCGCTATACGCGAAAATTTGCAGAGCTTTCAGGCGCAAGCAGGGAGCAGATTGCGATACAGTTTTATTGACCCAGAGTCTATTGGCGACGAAGAAACACGCACCCGTTTTTATGAAGAACTAGCCAACAAAGGGCTTCCGCCCACCACGCTTTTTGAAGAAGACCAAACAGAAAAGAAGCAAAAATTGGTCATACCGGGTGTCCTAATTTACTATAAAAACAAAGAAAAGGGTGTACTCCTACTCAAAGGAGGTAATTCGGCTAACCCTCTTGCAGACCTCAGCGCATCTATAGAAAACATAGAATTTGAACTAATTTCGGCCATACGAAACCTGACCGCTACGCGCAAACCTTCCATCGCCTTTGTTGATGGGCACGACGAGCTTCGCGTACAAGATGTTTTTGATGTTTTCAATAGCTTCAGCGACCGCTACATTCTGGAGCGCGTTAATTTGCGCCAGCGCACTCTAGACGGCTACTCTGCTGTTATTGTGGCACAACCCAAAACCAAATTTTCGGAGCGTGAGCGCTATCGTCTAGACCAGTTTTTGATGAAAGGTGGAAAAGCGCTTTTCTTCCTTGATGCTATCCAAATGAATCTGGACAGTATTCCACTGGGCGGAACTTATGCTTTTGGCTACGATTTGAACATAGAGGATATGCTTTTTAGGTATGGTGTGCGCGTAAACATGGACTTGGTTCAAGACAAAAATATGGGTGCCATTTTGCTCAACGTGGGTAAGTTTGGCGATAAGCCCAACATACAGCCCGTCCGCTTTCCGTATTACTCGGTTCTGAACAGTTTTGGCAAACACCCCCTCACCAAGGGACTCGATGCTGTTTATATGCGTTTTTTCTCATCTATTGATACCGTCAAGGCTAAGGGCATTAAAAAAACCCCATTGCTTTTTACTTCCGCTTATAGTCGCATCAAACGCTGCCCCAATACCATTGACCTTGACGAAGTGAAGAAAGACCTGAACGCACAAGACTACAACAAAAGCGCTATTCCGGTGGCATACTTGTTAGAAGGCAAGTTCAAGTCGGCTTATGCCGGAATTTTTCCGCCAGAAGGCGAAAGCCGTCAAGATTTCAGGCAGGAAGCAGTTGTGCCTACCAAAATTGTAGTTGTATCGGACGGCGATTTTATACGCAATGAACTTAATCCACGCACACGCGAGCCTATGCCGCTTGGTTTAGACCCCATCAACGGTCAGACGTTTTCTAACAAAGATTTTTTGAACAATGCCTTGGCTTACCTGACGGACGAAAATGGCCTAGTAAGCAGCAGAAACAAAGAAATCAAAATGCGTCCTCTGGATACTTTCAAAGTGAAGGAAGATAAGTCTTTCTGGCAGATTGTCAATGTAGTGGCACCAGTCCTTATCGTCATTTTGATAGCATTGTTGAGATTTTACTGGCGCAAAAAGCAGCAGAATCGTTCCTGATGCCTTTTTTTATTCCAAAACTTTAGGCACACGGAAATAATTAGAGTCTTTTTGAGGAGCATTTTTAAGCCCTTGCGCCCGTGAAAGATGATTTTTAACCTCGTCTGCTCGCAGAACGTTTGTATGCTCGCACAGGTGTATGAGGGGCACTACGCCGTCGGTAGGCACTTCTTCAAGTTTTTCTATCCAGCCTAAAATGCCGTTCATATCCTGAACCATTTTGGCCTCCTCGGCTTCCGAAAATTCCAAGCGTGCCAAATGCGCCAAGTTTCTCAATAAATTGGTATCAATGTTCATAGAGGTATATTTATTTTTTCTTGATATTTTCAAGATTGTATTGCTTAATTTTACGATAAAGTGTGCGTTCGGACATTCCCAAATCTAGGGCGGCATTGCGACGACGGTTACGGTGCTTTTTGAGAGCACGCACAATCAACTCCCGCTCATGGTTCTCCCAAGAAAGCGAATCGCGTTCATCTTCCTCTATCGGATTGTTTTTAATTTCAATCGTTTGTGGTGCAGACAAACTACCTGAGCTATGCTCTTTGAATTGGTCTTTTGAGCCTGCTTCCAATAAAAACGTGCTAGAATTAGGCGCATCAAATCCATGATTCAACACATTGCTGTAAGTATTCATAGCCTCGGCCCCTAAGTCGCCTTTCAGGAGCAAAGAAACAGCCTTCTTGAGTTCTTCAACGTCTTCTTTGAGTTTAAAGATGACCTTAACAAACATATCGCGTTCCCATGAACCAGAGCCACTATCGCCACTGTTGGGCAGCAGAGCTGGAGGTGTGCTAAAATCTGTGTCGCGTAGGTATTTCTGTAAGATATCGGCAGTGATGGAACGATTTTTTTCCATGACCGAAATCTGGTCAACGAGATTCTTTAATTGTCTAACATTGCCAGAAAAACGGCATTTAAGCAAGAGCTCTACGGCATCTGGTGTGAGCTTGAGCGTGGGCATTTTGTATTTTTGGGCGTAGTCTCCTGCAAATTTACGAAACAGCAGGTCTATATCTTGGCCACGCTCTCGCAAAGGCGGCACCAAAATAGGAACTGTGTTTAGCCTGAAGTACAAATCCTCGCGGAACTTACGCTTCATAATGGCATCTTTCAGATTGACGTTGGTGGCTGCTACTACGCGCACATCTACTTTTTGGGCTTTTGACGAGCCAACACGAATATATTCGCCATTTTCAAGAATACGCAACAGGCGTGCTTGTGTTGCCAAAGGCATTTCGCCGATTTCGTCCAGAAAGATTGTGCCGCCGTTTACTTCTTCAAAATAGCCTTTTCTGGCCTCTAAAGCCCCCGTGAAAGCTCCTTTTTCGTGTCCAAAAAGCTCGGAATCAATCGTGCCCTCTGGAATAGCTCCACAGTTGATGGCTACAAAATTTTTGTGCTTACGTGCGCTTAACTGATGAATGATTTTAGAGAAGGATTCTTTACCTGTACCGCTCTCACCCACAATGAGGACACTCATGTCCGTTGGCGCTACCTGAATAGCAACACGCAGAGCATTCTCAAGGCTTTCGGAGTTGCCAATGATGTCAAATCGGTTCTTGATGCTGATTAAATCTTCCAACGTTGGGGCGCGGTTTGGTGGTGGTATTATCTATGAGTTTTAATGTGCAAAAATGCTCTTTTTTTTATTCTTAACGAAATTTTTAACTAAAAATCCTATTACAAATTCCCTAAAACAAAAGTTAGAATGTTCGCGTTTAAATAGCCAGTACGGAGAAACTAAGAGCATCATAAAAAAATATTGCGCTGCCCTTGCCGAGTCCATTCATTTTATATATATATTTGTCATTCGTACTACGCACACATACAAAACTTTGGCGCAAGCCCACAAGGTTAGCCCAAAACCTATCATAAGACCATGACTAATCAGCCATTACAAGAACTCCAAAAAGGCATTGATGCCTATAAAAACAAATACTACAAGAACATTTTGCTCAAAGGAAGTATTCTGACTGCCATTTGCTTGGTGTCTGCCTTTTTGCTTTTCACCACCCTTGAGTACTTCGGAAACCTGAACCAAACGCTGCGCGCTGGGCTTTTTTACTCGTTTTTAGGTATAGGTTTGTTCAGTTTGGTGTTTTGGGTTCTAAAGCCCATAGCTATTTTGAGTCATAAAGTTTGGCAATTTTCCAACGAATCTGCTGCCAAACAGATAGGTAGATTTTTTCCTGAAGTCAGCGATAAGTTATTGAACGTCTTGCAAATGCAGCAAGTCAAGTACGGCAGCCGTGAGCTACTCCAGGCCAGCATTGGTCAAAAAGCCTCGCAAATGATACACATCAGATTTGCCGATGCCATTCGTTATGAGAGCAACCGTCGTTATTTTGGATATTTCGTTGTTTTATTGGGTCTTTTGATTCTGATTGGTCTTTTTGCGCCGTCTTTTTTTTCTGAAAGCACCGAGCGTATTCTCAATTACGACCAAGCCTATACGCCCAAAGCACCTTTTTCTTTTGTGCTTCAAAACAAGGATTTCAAAACGTTCAGAAACGAGAATTATGAAGTAAAACTGCACTTGACTGGTTCGGTAATGCCTTCCGAGGTGTTTTTATTGACGGACAATGGCCGAAAAATAAAAATGGAAAGTACGGAGCGCGGCCTTTATGCCTACACTTTCAACCAAGTGCAAAAAAACTTTCAGTTTCAGTTTGAAGCAGCGGGTTTTAGTTCCATTCCCTACAAAATAGAGGTCTTTGAAAGACCCAACCTGTCTAATTTCAGCGTTTATTTGAGTTACCCGAAGTATGTGGGCAAAAAAGACGAGCGCGTAGAAAATACGGGTAATCTCATTGTACCAGCTGGCACGACCATCAGTTGGCAGTTTAAAACCAATCAGTCCGATAAGCTAAACCTTATTTTTGAGTCAGACAGCCAGAGCGTTGCTGCCCAGCAGACCAACGACCAGCTTTTTGAGTTCAAAAAACGCTTTCTAAGTTCCACGCCCTACCAAGTAAAACTTCAAAATCCTCACAGCAGTAATAAAGAAGCCATTCGCTACTTTCTGAACGTCATTCCCGATGAATACCCTACTGTTAATTTGGCACAGTATCAAGACTCCATGTTGCACAATTACCTCATGCTGGACGGCAGCATTGCGGACGACTACGGCATTTCGCGCTTGCAACTTAAATACAGAATTTTGAATGAGGATAACAAAAATACGGACTACAAGACGGTTGTGCTCAAACATAACCCTGCTGCCATCAACCAAAAGTACTACCACCAACTGGATATCAACGAACTCGGCCTCAAGCCAGGCGATAGGCTCTCCTATTACGTACAAGTGTGGGACAACGACGGTGTGCAGGGCGCAAAAAGTGCCAAAACCCCCGAACTTGAGTACAAACTGCCCGAAAAATCGGAGTTCAGCGCCGAAGTAGATAAGGCCGCTCAAGCCACCGAAAAACAGATAGATAAAGCCCTAGAGAAAACCAAAGAACTCCAAAAAAGCCTTGAGGAAATGCAAAATAAGCTCAAAGGCAAAAACGCCATGTCTTTTCAAGACAAAAAAGCCCTTGAGCAACTGCTGAAGCAACACAAGGATTTGCAAAAGCAAATGGAGGACATCAGCAAGCAAAACGAACAGCTCAACCAAAAACAAGAGCGCTTTGACCCAAAATCGGAAGAACTGGCCGAAAAAACTAAGCAGCTTCAAAAGCTCATGGAGCAGGTGATGGACGACGAAACCAAGAAAATGCTTGAAAAGCTGGAAGAACTCCTTGAGCAGAAGGCCAACGAAGATAAAATCAAAGAGGAGTTGGACAAACTCCAAAATAAGAACGAGAACATTGAAAAAGACCTAGACCGCGCTTTAGAAATGTTCAAGCAGCTTCAGTTTGAAAACAAGCTGGAAGACATCATTAAGCAACTTGAGGAACTCAGCAAAGAGCAAGACAAACTGGCCGAAGAAACCAAAGAAGCACCCAAAGATGATGCTGCCAAGCAAGAAGACCTTAAAAAAGAGCAAGAAAAACTCAACAAGGAGTTTGAGAACGTTAAAAAAGAGATGGACGAACTCAAAAAAATGAACGAGGAGCTGGAAAACAAAAAGGACATGGAAAATACCGAACAGGAAGAGCAATCCATTGACCAAGAGCAAGAAAAAAGCTCGGAGCAACTTCAGCAAAAAGAAAATAAGCAAGCGGCCAAGTCTCAGAAAAGCGCTGCCCAAAAAATGAAAAAAATGGCCGAAAAAATGGAGAGTATGCAGAGCGAAATGCAGCAAGCCGAAGCCAGCGAAAACTACGAAGACCTACGCCAAATTTTGGAAAACCTACTGACTGCTTCTTATGAGCAAGAAGACCTTATGAAGGGTTTTAAAGGCATAGAGCAGCGCAATCCACAGTTCTTGGAGCTCAGCCAGCGCCAACTCAAACTCAAAGACGACGTTAAAATCATTGAAGACAGCCTGCGCTCGCTCGCCAAACGTGTGTTCCAAATTGAGGCTTTCGTTACACGCGAGGTTGCGGATATGAACGACTACATGGACCAGTCCACTGATGCCATCAAAAAACGCCGTCCGGATATTGCTGCTGGCAAACAACAGCAAGCCATGACTTCTATGAACAACTTAGCGCTTTTGCTCAACGACGTTTTGCAGCAAATGCAAGCGCAAATGGCAGCCAGTATGCCAGGGCAGCAGTCTTGCAACAAGCCAGGCAAAAATAAAGGCATGGGGCAAATGCAGCAAGAAATTGGCCAACAGATACAGGAGCTAATGAAAAGCGGCAAGTCGGGCAAGAGTATGTCTGAACAGCTCGCTAAAATACTCGCCCAGCAAGAACAAGTGCGGCGTATGCTAGAAAAAGAAGGAGGCAAAAAACCAGGAAAGCAACCTGGGAAAGAAGGTAAGGACGGTAAAAATGGGCAGAATGACGGAGGTATAGATGGCAAAGGCGGAAACCTGAGCAAAATGCTTGAGCAGATGGAAAAAACCGAAGAGGACATAGCCAACAAACGCCTCACTCGCGAGCTTATTGAACGCCAAAAAGATATTTTGACGCGCCTCCTAGAGCATGAAAAAGCACAAAAGGAACGCGGATTTGAAGAAAAACGAGAGGCTGAGCAAGCCAAAGACAAAGACAAATCTCCACCCAAGGAGTACGCCGAATACCTCAAGGAAAAGGAAAAGCAAGTGGAATTGCTCAAAACCATTCCTGCCTCACTGATGCCTTACTACAAACAAGAGGTAAATGAGTATTTCAAAAGACTTAACGGCGGCAAATAAATGCCATTTGAATTGACAAAAAATGCTAAAAAAAGTATCTAAATCCGTCCGAACATGGGCAGCAGCCCTTTTGCTTATCTCCTCTTGTGGGGGAGATGACCCCGTCAAATCTAATTCCGAAACAGGCAAACTCATTATCAAAATAGAGCATTTTGTGGGTAATGAGCCATTTTTAGTGGGCGAAAACCGCTACAAAAATAAACTGGGGCAAGCCTACAATGTTGAAAAGTTGGACTACTACCTGAGCAATTTTCGTTTGAGAAACCTCTCTTCTGGCCTATTTTTCAGCGAAAAAGAAAGCTACCACCTCTTGCGTAACAACAACAAAGGCAGTATCCTTACTTTTGAAATAGATAGCATTCCGCTCGGTAGTTTTTCGGAAATAGAGTTCGCTATTGGCATTGACAACGCCCACAACACGAGCATAGACCGCGATGGCGACCTAGACCCATCTAACAACATGGCATGGGACTGGAACACTGGCTATAAATTTGTCGTGATGGAAGGTTTACATTATACCAATACTACAGACGGCGAGCCGCTCATATTCCATATAGGCGAAGACAAAAACTATAAAACGCTGAAATTCAGATTGGACAAAGCGAATGAGTTGCGCAGCGAAGCCAAACAAACACGTACCATGACCTTCCGTATGCAGGTGGACGAAATGTTTACAACGCCTACCGACACCGATTTCAAAACTATTTCAAAGGTGAGTGGCGGCGCGCCAGCCTCCGAAATAGCCAATAATTACGCCACAGGGCCTATGTTCCAGTTCAAAAGCGTGGAATAAGCATACGCCATGAGCCAGAAAAAACCTCTCAGCCTTAGCCAGCGGAAAGTCCTCAAAACTTATTTGTTGGTAGTTTCTAGCCTAACAGTTCTTTGTTTGGTCTGGTTTATTCCATCAATTCCGCAAGACCCAGCCTACCACAACTTTGCAGACCAACGCGCTTTTTGGGGTATTCCTAACTGTCTTGATGTACTCTCGAACTGGATTTTTGTGGCAGTAGGATTGACTGGCTTTTTGGTTTGGCAGAAGCATGAAAAAAAAGCCAACAAAGTCAGTACCGACTTTCAAAAAAGGGCTTATTTCATTGTTTTTACGGGGATTGCCGCCATTGGTTTTGGTTCGGCTTACTACCACTGGCAGCCCAGTAATGGCACTTTGTTGTGGGATAGGCTACCAATGGCTGTGGTTTTTATGGGTTTGTTGGGCATCTGTTTGGCAGAACGCGTACATCTGCAAATGGGCCGCATTTTGTTTGTACCTCTGCTTGTTTTAGGTATTTTTAGTGTGCTTTATTGGAGCTATACAGAAGAAATTGGGCGTGGCGATTTGAGGCTCTACGGTGTTGTGCAGTTTTATACTTTGGTGTTTATTCCTATGATTGTCATGCTTTTTGAACACCCCAACCCCAAACAGCGCCAAGCCTTTCTGAAAATGGCCTTGTTTTATGCCTTAGCCAAAGTAAGCGAGCATTATGACGCTGCCATTTTTGAGTTTGGGCACATTGTGGGCGGCCATGCACTCAAGCACATTTGGGCGGGTGTAGCCACGTACTTTTTGGTGGAAGCCTACGAAAACAGGGTTTAGATATTGCTTTCTAAGTATGGTTTTACGGCTGTTTCAAGACATAAAATGAGTTCTTCGTCCATCTATTCGTATTCATCGGGAGTATCCAGAACAACGATTTTGCTACGGTCAAAATAGGTTTGAAACTTCCGTTTGATGAGTTGTCTTTGCTCGTTTTCCATAACAAAAATGATGTATGCCCAGTCCAAATGCTTTTCTGTCAGTTTAATGCGTGCGCCTTCATCTGCCCCTGCCGATTTAGCCATTCATTTTTGGGGGGTGGTAGTGCAAAAAGCATAATAGTATTTAAAAATGGTATAAGGACTTTATCAGCGTACATTCTAAACCGCTACCGAAAATTTAAACGAACTTAATTAAACAATCTTTCCCCAAAAACAACTAATTTTGAACGCGTGTCGGAACAAGACATTTTAATCATTCAAAACAAAAACAAACGAAAGCCCCCCAGAAAAGGTTGGAATTTAAAACGCCTAAACAACTGTTCCGTCAAGCCACAATGCTAAGCCTGTAACGTTGCATTTATCAGTTGAACTAACATAGCACCATGCCCACTCTAAAATTTTTTGTATTGACTCTTGCGCTTTGTTTTGGCCTTTGTTTAGGGCTTCGTGCGCAGGTGTATGACCCCGCTCCGCAAAAAGTTACGTCCGTCTGTATCCCTGATACCCTCTATTTCTGCGGCGAGCGCGTTCCGCTGGAAGACCCCGATGTCCGAGAGCGGCTGGACTACGAACTTTTGCTCAATACCTACCGCCATGCACGTATGCTCTGGACGCTGAAGCTAGATGGGCGCTGGCGTGAACCGCTCATCAAGAAATTGCGCGAACAAGGCATACCAGACGATATCTATTATGTGGCTGTATGCGAAAGCGACCTCAACTATTATGCGGAGTCGCACAGAGGAGCGCTCGGAATATGGCAATTTATGAAGGAAACAGCTCTTGAAATGGGGCTAGAAATGAACGAGGAGCTAGACCAACGCCGCGACCCTATTCTGACGACCATAGCCGTTTGCAAATATTTCAAACAAGCACATAAAAAATTTGGGAACTGGACAAGCGCCGCAGCGTCTTATAACCGCGGCATGGCTGGCCTGCAAAGAGCCATAGACGGCCAAAAAGTAAGCTCTTACTACGACCTCTATCTAAACCCAGAAACCAAGCACTATATTTTTAGAATATTGGCGCTCAAACTTATTTTTGAGAACCCAGCCCGCTACGGCTTTATGATAGAAGAAAGCGATAAGCTCCCGCCTTTTCGCTACACGGAAGTAGAGGTAAAAGCCACCATTCCCAGTTTAGCTGACTTTGCTAAAGAGCAAGGTATCAATTACAAAATACTCAAATATTATAATCCTTGGCTTGAAGGCGGCGACTATACTTTTGATGTACCGAAAGGCAAAAGTTTTATGTTCAAAATTCCGCTTCAAGAAGATAAATAGCAGATAAATAAGGCATTAGCTTTTTTTATGACTAAGGCCTCAGAATTTATGCAAAGGTTTTTCAATTCTCTCTATTTGCTATTTTTTTGTCTTTTCCTTAATATTGCGTTCTTCGGCCTCACAAATGCTCGGGCTTTCTCCTTTGTTATCAAACTCTTATGCTCAAAAAAGACACTTTGTATGGATTGGTAGTGCTGGCTTTTTGGTTGGCCACACAAGCTATTTACAGCTCGGCGCTGGCACAAAATATACCCACTTTGGCAGAAATAATGAATGGTCATCAGTTTGTGGGGCATTTGCCACAAGATGCCTACTTTAACGAAGAGGCTTCACGTGTTTATTTCAAGTGGAAACCCAATCAACATGGCAAAATAGAGCTTTATGGCCAAAAGCTCAAGAATGGTCAGCCAGAGGGCGAGCCGTACATAGTAGAAGCTTCTGAAAAAGAGCAACTTATTCCTGATGAAGGCGCGTATAATACTACTTTCAAACAAAAAGTATTTGAAGCCGAAGGCGACTTATTTTTGTATGACCTTATCAGCAAACAGCGTTTTAGGCTTTGTCAAACACCAGAGCGCGAAAACAGCCCAAGTTTTGATGCCAGCGGTACAAAAATCTTTTATGAAAAACAGGATAATTTATGCTTGTTCAACCGACAAAATGGCTTCTGGACGCAGCTAACAAACCTGAAAAAGGGTTACGCAGCACCAGTTCAGGCCGCATCTGAGTCTGACAAATGGCTGCAAAGCGAAGAGAAAAAGCTCATCGGTATTTTCAAAAATGCGCCCGAAAGCCAACCACGACAACTACCAAAAGCAGCTAAAGTATTTCATTTGGGCGACCTCTCCCCCTATGATTTTTCGCCAAGCCCTAATGCCAAATTTGTAGCCTTTAATGCCTACACAGCCTTAGAGGATAAGGCAACTCTAGTACCAAGCTATGTAACAGAATCCGGCTTTACAGAAAACCTCAATGCGCGCGCCAACGTGGGTCAGTATGAGGCGCTTTATGAAAGCTATCTCATGGACGTAGAAAAGGACACTGTTTATCGCTTATCTTTCAGTAAGCTACCAAATATTCAGGCCGAGCCAGCTTACTATAAGGATTACCAATACAACAAACCCAAAAAAGACCGCCCCATAGCGCCTACCCGTGTGCTTTGGTCGGACGACAGCCAGTATGCGTTGATGGACGTGCGTTCCCAAGACAACAAGGACCGCTGGCTTGTGTTGCTAAATACCCAAAACGGTACTCTGGAATGCCTCAACCAACAGCACGATGAGGCATGGATTGGCGGCCCTGGTATTGATGAATGGGAAGAGGCTAGAGGTGCAATGGGCTTTTTGAGCGATAATGCTACGTTTTATTTTCAGTCTGAAGAAAGCGGTTATTCACACATTTATACCTACCACATACCTACAAAAACTGTCAGAGCGCTTACCTCTGGGCTTTTTGAAGTATCTGAGCTGAGGCTATCTCGCAACAAACAGAATTTTTTATTTTCGGCCAATAAAAATCACCCAGGCGAATATCATTTTTACCAACTGTCCGTTAGTGGCGGAAGCATGGTGCAAATTACTCAAAATGAGGGACTTCATCAAGTTGTACTTTCCAATGACGATAAGTGGCTCATTGACCGCTATTCTTTTATGACCAAGCCGTGGGAGCTTTATGTACAGGAGAATAAAGCTGGCGCAAAGGCTCATCAGATAACCAACTCTACTACCGAAAATTTTAAAAAGTACAACTGGCACTTGCCCGAGATTGTAACTTTTAAAGCCCAAGACGGCGCGAACGTATATGCGCGCTTGTATAGAAAAAATAGCGTTAAAAGCGAAAAGGCCGTTATTTTTGTGCATGGCGCAGGCTATTTACAGAACGTCCACAAAGGTTGGAGTCATTACTTTCGCGAGTATATGTTTCATAACCTGCTCTTGGAAAAAGGCTATACTATTCTAGACATTGATTATCGAGCTTCGGAAGGCTACGGGCGGGCGTGGCGCACGGGCATATACAGGCACATGGGAGGGCTAGACCTTTCTGACCACGTGGACGGCGCAAAGTTTTTGGTAGAAAAATGCGGCATAGATGCCAAACGAATAGGCATTTATGGTGGTTCTTATGGTGGTTTTATAACGCTAATGGCCATGTTTAACCACCCAGACCTCTTCAAGGCTGGGGCGGCTTTACGCTCCGTTACGGACTGGGCGCATTATAATCATGGCTATACCTCCAACATTCTAAATACGCCTGTTCTAGACCCCAAAGCCTTTCAGCGTAGCTCACCCATTTATTTTGCGGAAGGTCTCAAAGGACATCTGCTCATTTGTCATGGTATGATAGACACGAATGTTCATTTTCAGGACGTGGTGCGGCTGTCGCAACGCCTCATTGAACTTGGGAAGACGAACTGGGAGATGGCCATTTATCCGCTCGAAGACCATGGGTTCGTACACGGCAGTTCATGGCATGACGAGTACCGCCGCATTTTAGAATTGTTTGAAAAAGTGCTTTAATGCAAGCTCAGTTGGCCTATTTTTCAAGAAAGTTAACTAGCCCACAAGGTCGCCTTTTTTCAGCTTTGGGGGCTAGTTTGTGTGCTTTTTTGATGCAGCGCTGGTGTTGCTGGGCTGGGCTTATGCGAACACATGATTCAAAGTATTATGAGGCCACTGCCCAGAATGTAGGCTTACATAACCTTTGGCATGACCATCTGGGGCAACTTTATACAAACTGGCCGCCTCTGTATCCTTTTCTGCTCTCATTTTTCCCGCTCAATATTCCACTCTGGGCTTCTTGGCTACAAGCTTTGGCACTTTTTGGAACGGTTTTGGGTTTTTGTTACTTAATGCCGCCACAAAAAAGTTCTGGTATTTTATTGCGTTTATTGGGCGCGGCTTTCTGCCCCTTTCTAATGCTCTGTGCTGTTTTTCTATGGTCAGAAATGCTCTTTTTATGCGCTTCGGTTTGGGCTTTTGTTGGCATAGAGCGCTTTTTAAGCGCAGATTTAGACTCTTTTGAAGAAAAAAAATGCTTTTGGGCAACTGTTTTATGTCTCAATCTAGCTTGTTTGAGTCGTCATGCCGGCATTTTTTGGATTTTGGCTGGTAGCATCGTGCTTTTTGAGCGGCTTGGTTTCAAGAAAACAGCGCTATGGCTAGTTGCCTCATCTTTCTCTTTTGCCTGCTGGCAGGTTCGCACTGTTTTTTTTGTAGAAAATGCCAAAGATTATCGGCAGGCTATGGGCGCGGTCAGTTTGCAAGAAAGCGCGCTGTCTTATACCGAAACGCTGGGCAGCTGGCTAAGTGCAGAATCTTTGCCCTGTGTATTTAAAGTAATTTTAGGACTGGCATTTTTAGTCTTTTTCGTCGTTTTACTTTATCGTACATGGGCGGCTTTGTGGGTACGGCGCTGGGCTTGCTTAGTGCTGATGTATGTGCTAGGTTTGCTATTACTCCGCATGAATATTGCTAGCGAAAGCGAACGTTATTTGCTGCCCATTTGGCTGCTTGTGCTTCCCCTTTGGCAAATTGCAAACTCCGAGATGAAAACAGTTACTTCGTTTGATATCTTTTTAAGGCAGCTCAGTCGTATTTTATTAGTACTTGTTCTGTTTTTACTAGCTGCAAAGTGCTGCAAAGCGCTGTGGTTTTGGGGGAGTTTGGGGTAGCTCTTTTTTTGCTTTTAGCGTAGCCTCTTAAAAAGCACTTTCAACAGATGTAAGCTAAATCAAGGAGAATAGCTTACCTAATCGTCCCTTAAAATATATCTCAGGTGTTTATTGTCAGCAAATTAAACAAGCATTTCATCTTCAAAATCTCTTAGCTTTTAGCCTATTTTGTCAAATAACTGGCAAAATTGTAAGGACTACTCGCGGTCTGCACTGCCTCGCATCAGACAAAAGCGAATGGCTCAAAGGTGAGAGGGTGAGATTTTCTGTGCAACTCTGTTTGGTTTGTCGTTTTCTCTGTAATCGTTGTTTTTGAGTTCAATAAGCTTTTTTCCTAATGTTTTTGTAGTAGTTTTGTGCTTTCATTGGGCTGAAACATTATGCAAATTCAACATCTATTCGCCAATGTGCATCTTTGTCGGCTTGATGAGTTAGGCGGCAACAAGCCCTTTAAACTCAAGTACAACATCATACACTATCTGAGGAATGATTACGACCAATTAATCACGTTCGGCGGAGCACATTCCAATCATTTGCGCGCTGTTGCAGATGTAACATACAAACACCAAATTCCGCTTTTGGCGGTTGTGCGAGGCGAACGAAACAATAGTCTGCTCTTTGAACACCTAGAAGGGTGTGGTGCTAAGTTGCTGTTTGTAAGCCGCTCAGAATATAAGACGTTCCGTGAAACGGACTACGAGGTATGGCGCAAAGAATTTCCGAAAAGCTACATCTTGCCCGAAGGCGGAGCGAATGCAATGGCTGTTCAGGGTGCTTCAGAAATTGGCCTACTTGTCAGAAAGAGCATTTTTCCAGAACCCACCTATGTGTGCGTTCCTGCGGGAACAGGCGCAACAGCCACGGGCTTGCTGAACTTTTTTTGGGAAAGCCCTACCAAAATTGTGGTCTATTCCGCACTAAAAGGTGGCGATTTTTTACGTGAGGCCATCTTCACACAATTAAGAACGCTCCGGCCTACCGCCACGGTTGAGCAGCTCAACAAACGCCTATTGCTCAAAACAGATTTTCATTTTGGAGGTTTTGCCAAAAGCAACCCAACTTTACGCAACTTTATGCTTTCTTTTGAAAGAGACTATCATGTAGCGCTAGACCAAGTCTATACGGCCAAGATGCTTTTTGGAATTTTTCAGGAACAGGCTTTTTATACCACAGATAATAAGTGTGTGTTAGTTTTTCATACATATAACCCATAAATATTTGAATTATAATGACTTAATCGCCTACTTGATTCGCGAAACCTTCTAAAATGAATGGCAAACCACACTCCTTGAACCGAATAAAAAGCCGCTATTTTTTGGAAATTGCAAGAAATGCTAGTAGGTTTGCGCCGCTCTTACGCGCCTTTCCTAATAAGCAACCCATTTTAGTTCTGCCTCTTGCCAATGTCCCTGCCAAGTAAAAATACACCGTCCCAACTAGAAAAAGGGGCTATTTACAAACTAGTAGATAAGGAGAGTCAAGAGCCTGTTTTGTCTATCACAATAGGTTTAAATTGGGGCATTATTAAAAAAACTGCATTTTTTGGCCTTATTCGCAACAAAGAGGCTGTAGATTTAGACGGAAGCGTGGCTATTTTTGACAAAAATAAAAATCTTATTGACCAGGTCTATTACAAAAAGCTAGAGTCCTATGATAATGCTATCAAACACAGTGGAGACGATTTAGTGGGAGACCATTTTGGCGACGATAAGGAAGACAATGAGGTAGTAACTCTTGATTTTGCGAAGGTTAATCCGAATGTTCATCAAATTGTTTTTTTTATGAACAGTTTTAAGGGGCAAGAT
Source organism: Cytophagales bacterium (assembly GCA_013299045.1). GTDB lineage: Bacteria > Bacteroidota > Bacteroidia > Cytophagales > Bernardetiaceae > RDZD01. The sequence continues at coordinate 129,408 of JAAFJX010000004.1, forward strand.
TTTTCTCAAATTCCTTACACCAAGATAACTATTTATCAGGGCATGGACGATAAGGCCACCGACCGCATCATTACAAATTTCAGTTTGGCGGCAGACGATGCCTTTGAGGGCAAGGTGTCCGTCGTGATGGCTAAGTTCTACCGTGACGGACGCGACTGGGTCTTTCAGAGTATTGGCGAAGCGGTTGATTCTAAACGGATTCCAGGAACTATTGAGACCATTCAGCAGCGTTATCTTTAAAGTCAATAAGCTGCACGGCCTGTGTTAAAAACTCAAAAAACTTGTTAAAAAAGCAAGCCATTAGGGTTTCTGTTCAAATAATATCTCTATATTCGCGGTTTAAATCAAAGAGTTAGCATGATGTTCTTTTTATAGAGCACCTATTAAATTCTTCAAAATTAATCTGTTAAGTATAATCTATGCTATCCTTACAAGCATTCAGGCGAGCCAACAACATTGCAGGCTGGCTAGTATTTTTGGTTGCTACCCTTGTTTATGCCATTACGGTAGAAAGAACAGCAAGCTTTTGGGATTGTGGCGAGTTCATAGCCGTGTCTAGTAAATTGATGGTGCCTCACCCGCCTGGCGCGCCTTTTTTCTTGTTGTTAGGCAGAATGGCCTCCTTTTTAGCCGCTGACGATTTGCAAATCGCCTATTGGATAAATATGCTGTCCGTTTTTTCTAGTTCCTTCACCATTCTATTCTTGTACTGGACAATCGTACTATTGGCGCGTAAATTTACTACACCAGACCTCAACGGTCAGTTTGATATGGGGCAGGTAGCAGGCATGATAGGCTCTGGCATAGTAGGTGCGCTCACTTATACTTTTTCAGATTCTTTCTGGTTTTCTGCTGTTGAGGCTGAGGTCTATGCCATGTCCTCTTTCTTCACAGCCCTTGTTGTTTGGGCTATGCTCAAGTGGGAACACATTGAAGATGAAGCTGCTGCAAACCGTTGGATTATTTTTATCGCCTACATGATGGGGCTTTCTATTGGCGTTCACTTGCTCAACTTGCTGACTATTCCCGCGCTTGGGCTAGTTTACTACTTTAAAAAGAACAAAATTTTTAGCTGGTACACACTCGGTATTAACTTCGCCGTTTGTGGTTTGATTGTAGGCTTCATCAATTTTGGCATCATACCGGGTTTCCCTAGTTTGGCTGCCAAGTTTGAACTCATTTTTGTCAATGGTCTGAGTATGCCTTTCGGTACAGGTGCTGCCTTTTTTATCATGCTGCTGGTAGGCGCGCTTGTTTATGGCATTTGGTATTCCGTCAAGCAACAGAACCTATGGCTTAATACTGGTCTCTTGTCTTTGGTTTTTATTTTGGTAGGTTACATGAGCTACGGCTTGGTACTGATTCGCTCTAACCAAAACCCGCCTATTGATGAGAATAACCCAGAAGATGTTATGACTTTCGTCTCTTACCTTAAACGTGAACAGTATGGCGACCGCCCCCTTATCTTTGGACAAACCTTCGCTGCAGAGCGCATTGACACCGAAATTGGGGAAGAACTCTACCGCAAAGACGAAGTATCAGGTAAATATGTAGTCTTTGACCGAAAGCCAATTCCTGTCTTTGATAATGAAAATCAAATGCTATTTCCGCGTATTTATAGCAGCGACGGCGACCACGTACGCCTCTACCGCGAGTGGCTAGGTCTGAAAGAAGGCGAAAAACCTACTATGGGAGATAATGTTCGCTTTTTCTTCAAGTTCCAGTTTGGGCATATGTTCCTGCGCTACTTTATGTGGAATTTCTCTGGCCGTGCTGGTGATGACAAAGAAGCAGACTGGCTGCGTCCTTGGTCGCCTTCTTCACCTCCCGAAGAAGTAGCCTTGACAAAATCTTATGATAATTTTTATATGCTTCCGCTCATTTTGGGTTTACTAGGATTCTTCTTTCATTATTCCAAAGAACGCAATGGCTGGGGTATCGTTATGGTCTTGTTCATGATTCTGGGGCCTATTCTTGTGTTTTATTTAAACTCACCGCCTGTTGAGCCACGTGAGCGCGACTATGTGTATGTGGGAGCTTTTTATGCCTTTACTATCTGGATAGGTTTGGGAGTTCAGGCTGTTTGGGAGCTGTTCCAAAAATATTTGAAAGGCATAGCGGGCGCTTCGGTAGCTACGCTTATTTGCTTGATTGTACCATTCCTAATGGGCTTTAAAAGTTGGGATAACCACAACCGTAACAACCGCTTCTTGTCCGTTGACCAAGCTCGCAATACGCTGGCAAGTTGTGCGCCAAATGCCGTCCTCTTTACGGGTGGCGACAATGACACCTTTCCGCTCTGGTACGTACAGGAAGTAGAAAAATTCCGTCAGGACGTGCGCGTGGTAGTTTTGAGCTACCTCAGCACAGACTGGTACATTGACCAACTCAAGCGCCAGTCGCACGAGTCCAAGCCTTTGCCTATTTCTTTGGACAAATTGAATTATTTACAAGGTAAAAACGACTATGTACCGGTGGTAGACCGCGACAACACCAACCGTCCTATCATGCTCAAAAAGTGGCTGGAGTTGCTCAATAAAAACGACTCCCGCGTTTTGGTGCAGCTTTCCGACGGCACCTATACAGGTACATTGCCTTCCAAAAAACTGCAACTCGCCGTGGACTCTGCTGCCGTTATAGCGAAAGGCATTATTCCTAAGGGAAAAGAAAATCGTATTCCTAAATTTATTGAGATTGAAGTGGGTGGTAGCCACATTTTCAAAAATGACCTCATGATTCTGGATATGATTGCCTCTAGCAACTGGGACAGACCCATCTACTTCAATAACACTTCTGCAAACACCACCAATTTGAGCTTTTTGAAGTATTTACAAATGGAGGGCATGGCTTACCGCTTCTTGCCTATCGTGGGTGAAAATGACGGTGAAACAGGCGAAGTCAATACAGAAGCTACGCTGAAAAACCTTGAAAAATTTGCCTTCAGAGGTTTGCAAGATATAAACAACTACCATGACGAGGAGTTCCGTAAGTTCGGCTCTAACTACCGAAACGTTTACCTGCGTTTGGCTTATGCGCTCATGGGCGAGGGTAAAAAAGAAGAGGCACGCAAGGTTATCAAAAATTGTATGACCAAACTGCCAGACCCTGCCATGCCCTATAACTACTATATGCCGCGCTTTGTAGATGTCATGTTGCTTTTGGATATGGACAAGGAAGCCCTTGAGGTGGCTAATAAAGTCTTCGGCCGAGCCCAAGAGAGTATAGAGTTTATCCGCAAGCACCAGTTGCAATCCGACTTTAGCTATGAAGACCTACAAATGCGTTCTCAGTTCCTTATGCAGCAGCTTTCTGCTGTTTATCGCGCCGCCGAAAGCAGAGCCTCCCAGCGCATAGACTACATTAAGCAGGCGCAAGCCGCCAAACAAGATGCCCTAGTGCCTGATGCGGCAAAAGAGCTTCCCGAGCTAGAAAAACGCCAAAAAGAATACGCTGCACTTGCCAAAAAGTTTGCTGAGGCGCTCGGCAAATATACGCAATAAACCAAAAGCCGTTCAAAAAGTTATTTGTTAAAAATTAAGACAAAATTTGAATACAAATTGTATGGAACAACAACCCATAGTCGTTAAACGCACCTCCTTTGGGCGCGGCATCTTGCAGTTTATCAAATATATGTTTGCAACAGCAGCAGGCATTTGGCTGTTTCTCTTTCTCTTCCTTTTTGCAGTAGCGCTTATTGGCATGGCAGTGGGCAGCGGCAGTAGCACGACAGTTCTTGACGAGGCTTCTATCCTCAAATTGGATTTGAGCCGACCCATTGTAGAGCAAGCGCCTGATGATGAGGAAATTCCGGGTATGAGTGAATATGCTTCATTGGCTGGCCTAGAGCCTAAAGACGGGCTTGTGCAGATTTTGCGCAGCATCAAGAATGCTAAAACTGACGATAACATCAAAGGCATTTATTTACAGCTCGCTATGCAGCCCTGTGGCTGGGCTACACACAAAGAAATCCGCGATGCACTTTTGGACTTTAAGCAGTCTAAAAAATTCATAGTGGCTTACAGCGAGATAATGAGCGAAAGCGAGTATTATTTGGCTTCGGTGGCAGATAAAATTTATTTGAACCCCGAAGGCTTTATGGAGTTTGATGGGCTTCATGCTGAAATCATGTTTTTTAAAGGAGCTTTTGATAAACTCGGCGTAAAACCACAAATTTTCCGTGTTGGGCAGTATAAAAGTGCCGTTGAGCCTTTTCTGAAAGACAAAATGAGCGACGAAAACCGCTACCAAGTAACAGAATACCTCAACTCACTGTATGGTACGTTTTTGGCAGAAGTGGCCGCTTCGCGGAATATCAATGCTGATTCGCTCAGAATAACCTCTGCGGAAATGCTTGCACGCAAACAAGAGGATTTGCTCAAATATCGCCTCGTTGATGCCCTAGCTTACTACGACGAAGTGGAAGCTGACCTACGTAAGCGCATCGGCTTAGAGGCTGACAAAAAATTGCCTTTTGTGAGCTTAAACACTTATAAAAAGACCGTTCTACCCGAAAACTACGCAGAAACAAAAATTGCTATCATTACAACACAAGGCGACATCGTGAGCGGTAAAGGCGGCGACGGTGAAATTGGCTCTGAGGCTGTGGTGGCAGAGTTGCGCAAAGTCCGTTTGGACAAAAACATTAAAGCGGTTGTTTTGCGCGTGAACTCGCCCGGTGGCAGTGCGCTGGCTTCCGACGTGATGTGGCGAGAAATTCAGTTGCTCAAAAAAGAAAAACCTGTGGTGGCTTCCATGTCCGATTTGGCGGCTTCTGGTGGCTATTATATGTCTATGGGCTGCTCTAAAATTGTGGCACTACCCAATACTATTACCGGCTCTATTGGTATCTTTGGTATGCTTTTTCAGGTAGATGAGGCCATGCGCGACAAACTCGGCATTACTTACGACCACGTCAGCACTGGCAAAATGGCAGGGCTCAATAGCGCGCTACTGACCAAATCGCTTTCGGCTAGTGAGCAGCAAATCATTCAGGACATGATAAACAAAGGTTATGAAACCTTTACAGCAAAAGCAGCACAAGGACGTAATATGACTCAAGATGAACTCAAAAAATACGCCAGCGGTCGTGTATGGACTGGTTTGCAAGCCAAAGAGGTGGGTTTGGTGGACGAGCTAGGTGGTTTGGACAAGGCCATAGCCGTAGCAGCAGAACTGGCTAAACTCAAAAGCGGCGACTATATGCTCAAGTACTACCCTTTTCAAAAGCCTCTTCTTGAGCGCCTTTTGGACACTGGCTCTGAAACCATGCTCAAAAAAGGTATGAAAGAAAAACTGGGCGTTGTTTATCCGCTTTGGTCTAACTACGAAAAATTGAGCAAGATGCACCCTGTGCAGACGCGTATGCTTCTAGACGTGCCTACGCACTAAAAATAAGCTTACATGAAGCCAGATAAAAATAAAAAAGAGGTTAAGGCTGTTGGCAAATATGCCGAGGGGCTTAACCTCAAATTTTATCAGGTTTTTGAGGTGGTTAAGCTCGTTCCAGAAGGGCGCGTTACGAGTTATGGACAAATAGCCAAATATTTGGGTATTGGCTTTAATGCGCGGACTGTAGGCTGGGCTATGCGCCAATCTCCTGCCGATGTGCCTGCACACCGCGTAGTAAACAGTTCTGGTGCTTTGACTGGTCGCTTGTTTTTTCCTACACCCACACGTATGGCCGAGTTGCTTGTTGCGGAAGGGATACCTGTTGTGGCAGACCAGATTCAAAACTTTGAGCAGTACTTGTGGATTCCTGCTCAGGAGTTACTTTGAGCCTTTTGTATAATTTTAGAAAAAGCAGCAGTTTTGTAAGCAATATCAAAAAAACAGACTGTAAGCGCATTGCCGGGTTGTTCTACTCAAACAGTTTTTCAATATCAGCGCGGTCAAGCTGTTTCATAAAACCATCTTCAGATAAAATAAGTTCATCTGAGAGCCTCAATTTAGCTTTTTGCATTTCTACTATTTTCTCTTCTATACTTTCCTGACTAATAAATTTGTAAATAAAGACGGATTTCACTTGCCCAATGCGGTGTGCGCGGTCTGTGGCCTGCATTTCTGCCGCCGGGTTCCACCAAGGGTCTAGCAAAAAAACATAGTCTGCCGCCGTGAGGTTCAAACCGACTCCACCAGCTTTGAGGGACAATAAGAAGACACGTCGCTGGCCGTCCTCTTGAAAAGCATCTATTTGCGATTTTCTATCTTGAGTTTGGCCGTCCAGATAACTGTATGAGATTTGTAGTGCGTCCAGCTCCTTGCGAACTATCTGCAAATGCCTGACATAAGAGCTAAAAACCAACACTTTATGGCCATTTTTGAGGGCGTTATCTAAATTTTCCATAATGGCGTTGAGTTTGCCAGAATCAAAAGTATAGTTTTCGTCCAACATTTGTGGGTGGTTGGCTACTTGACGTAAAGCATTGATACCTTGTAATATAAATATTTGAGATTGCGCCAGTCCAAAATTTTCTATGCGCTCCAGTATATTATTACGAAAGACAGATTTTGTGGTTTCATACACTTTTTTCTGTTCTTCAGACATTTCTACGTAGCAAATTTGCTCCACTTTTTCGGGAAGGTCTGTAGCCACCTGTGTTTTTAAGCGTCTCATCATAAAGGGTTTGACAATCGCACGGAGCTTATCTAATTGGTCTTGACTGTTCTTTTTTTCTATGGGCTGCAAGAACGAGGTTTTGAAGTAGCTGAATGTGCCAAGCAGTCCTCTGTTTGTAAAATTCATCAAAGACCAAAGGTCTGAGGCGGAGTTTTCTATGGGCGTACCTGTTAGCACCAATTTATGATTGGACTTCAGCTCAAAAACGGTTTTGGTAAGCTGCGAAAGCGGATTTTTGATAGCCTGCGCCTCGTCCAGCACGATGTAGTCAAAGTGAAACTGCATCATCATCTGTGCGTCCGAACGCAGCGTGCCGTAGGAGGTAATGACCAAATCCGTCATTTGAAAGGGCAAGGTACTTGTGCTGCGTTCTGTGCCCTTGTGCATATAGACCCGCATATCAGGCGCAAAACGCTTGATTTCGATTTGCCAATTATAAAGCAAAGAATTGGGCACTACCAGCAAACTGGCTCTTTGGCTGGGCAGCCTGCCTGCTAAAAGTGCAAGCGTTTGAACGGTTTTACCAAGCCCCATATCGTCTGCCAAACAACCACCAAAATGAAACTTTTGCAGAAAGCAAAGCCAGTCGTAACCAGCTTTCTGATAGGGCCTTAGTGTGCCTTTGAAAGCGGCAGGAATGGGTGCAGATTCTAGCGACTCAAAATTCAGAAGCTGTTGTAAGTTTCTGGACAAAAGCACCTTGATGTGGCTGTCGTCGTGTAATTTTTGGGCTAGTGCGAAGTGAAACTTGGGCAAGTACGCACCGTTTTCGTTATTGGGGTCTAACTGGGCAAGTTCTAAAAAATCAGCGTATTTGCTGAACCATTCTGTAGGAATGACGGCCATTTCGCCATTGGGTAGCTTAAATTCTTGTTGGCCTTTGAGAATGTATTGCCTAATTTTTATAAAAGGGATTAGATAAGGCCCAAAAAGTACTTTGCCAGCTATATCAAACCAATCCATACCTTCCTCAATAGACATCGTGAAAGAGGACTTGCCCACAAAATAGCGCTTTTGAGCGTTAGGTTCTTGCAAAAGTTCAATATTTTGAGCAGCCAAGAAATCTGCATTTTGGCTAAGCCAGCCAAAGAAATTACCTCTTTCGCATTCGGTATAACCTTTTTTGAAGTCCAAACCCCGTTCAAGCAACCAAGCCAAGAGGCTATGCTCTTCGTCCAAGCGTCGCCGAACTTTCACAAAAGAAATACGCTCGGCCTCCTCCTCCACAAAAACTTGCGCACTTAACTCGGTGATGGTTCTGACTTGCCGCTGCCCATAAAAAAAGTCCAATCTTATATATAAAATTACATCGTTGGGTTCTTCCAATGAACGTTGGCTTACTTCACTGCTTTCAAAAAGACGGGCGCTGCCTACCTCCGAAAAGTACAATTTTGCGGATAAGTTGCCAAATTCATCTTGAATCTTGAAGCCTTCGGCGTGTACCTCAAACTCCGCAATCAGCGGCGCTACAAACTTTTTATAGTATTCTTTTTCTACGCGCTGTGGAATGGACATGAACTTTTTTTGAATAAAAGGCTGTAATTTTTTACCATTAATGGCTTGTTTGAACAGATAAAGGCGCTCGTCCAGAAGCAAACAGGCAGGTTCGTTGCAAACCACTACGGCATCGCGCCGGCCTCTAAAGTCCAATTTTTGGCCTTGGTGCTTGATGGTAGGAAAATAGTGGGTGTTGTCGCTGTTCTTAAAAAAATGAAACAAGACCGAGGCTGGTTCTTTTTCTAAATACAGGCGTTTGTGTGTGGGATTACCGTCATTACTGGTTTCAAAAATGAGGCGATTGTCCAGCAGCGTGATGATTTGAGATTTTCGTTTTTCAACGTGTTCTATAACAGTATTTTGTACGCCATTGAAGGCACCTTTTTCGCCTTTAAAGTACTTCAAGAAAAACTCCTGAGGGCTTATTTTTTTGGTAGAAAACTGCCTGACTATGTGCTCCATGCGCAACTCGTCCATGAGCCTGACCAGCAACAAGTCTCTTTTGTCCAAACGGTGCGCAAAATCTTTGACATTACCCTGAGAAATATGCTGGTACGTAAGCATGAGCCTATTATTGGCATCTAATTGCACCACCGAGGACTGAAACAATACACCCAGAAACTCGTGTTGCAAAAGCGAATAGACAATAGTGAAGGGTAACTGTGGCGATACGTTCATTCTGAGGGTTTTTCGGAAATACGTTATTTGAGCACACAAAACTAATAGATTCTTGTTGAAGCAAAATTCTAAAACGCATAAATTTATTTTGTAACTGATTCAAGTTTAAAAAATGGGGAGAATAACCAGCCCTACCACAGTGCTTTCTGCTTTTATTCTCCTTAGTTTGCGAAGTGCCAAATAAACGCTCATTTTTTTTGTTGGTAAAACCTGCGTCTGGCCATGCTTATATTTTTATATGATGTATTTCAATGCCTAACAACCAATTCTTTACAGAAAAGTCATATAAATTTCATCAAACTTATTGATATTTCCGAAAAAGTTTGAAAAATCAAAAAAAGAGTGCTTAAATTTGAGGCCGCTACTTCGCTATATATTTTTCCGCGACTCTCTAAACACCCCCAAAGTTATGAGGCTAGTTTCTATTTGTTTAATGTTCTCTCTACTAAAAACATGGGTCTTTGCTCAAGAGTCTATTATTGACAAAACAACAATAAGGGAGGAACATTCATTAACCATTATTGCCTCGGCTTTTGACGAAAAAAAACAGCACACCTATTTAGCTGGCTTTATACAAGTTAGTACACACGCACCCCTAATGGGCATTGTGCTAAAAATTAATGCTCAGAACGAGATGATTGGGCGCTATGTCAATAACTCTTCTTTAAACTCGCGCTATAATGCCGTAGAAATTCTGACTGACGGCAATATTTTAGTTGTTGGCTATGAGGTAAAAAGTACTGAAGACCTTGCCTCTTTGCACGATAATACAAAAGTTACCAAACTCCTCCCTTCTCTAGATGAAACAATATGGGATAAATCCTTTGGCTCAGAGAGTCAGAACGAAATAGGTGTGGGGGCGGCAGAGCTTCCTAACGGACATTTACTGCTCGTAAGCAATGTCTCTAGCAAAGAAAACCATCAAAAAAGTACTTCTATTATAAAGATTGACAAAAACGGGGTATTTGAGAAAGAAAACAAAATAGAACTTCCGGACGGGAATCATGAAGCGTCTTGCATCTCAAAGGTAGTAAACAATACGGTTGTGGTGGCTGGGCAGTGTCGGCTTACCAATGCTAGCACGGAAGATGCTTGGGTAGCCAAAATTAACACTGAAACTTACAGCACGCTTTGGGAAAGAACCTATGGCGACGACAAGGGTTATGACCAAGCACAAGCGGTCATCTTACAAAGCAGCGGGGGAGTGCTATTAGCACTAAACACCGAAGAAAAATCATTCGGAAGCACAGACATAAAAGTTGTTAAGGTGAGTTCAAATGGTAACACCGTTTGGGGGTATGATAAAAGTTATGGTGGAAGCGGTACTGATGAAGTATATTCTATGCGTATAGCTGCTGATAACCAAGTACTTATTGCAGGGAAGTATGCCGATGATAATTCTGCGGAGGTTAAGGGCTGGTTGTTTAAGCTAGACACAGACAAAGGAGACCTGCTCTGGCAAGATTACTTTCCGAATCAGGTTATCAAGTCAATGGAAGTAAGTGGGTACAATATTTTGTTGGCCAACAGCCTGGCAAAGGCCGAAAAAAATGCTTGCAATTTACTAAGTTATATGGACAAAAGCAGTAATAATGTACTGCCCAAACCTACCATACAATGGCAGAGCGGGAATATGGTCAGCTCAACAGCCTCGGGGAACTATAAGCTAGAACTTTGCTTACAAACACAAACAACAGATTACGTTCTGGAAGTGCGCCACTATGACCGCGACAACAACCTTATTTCATTCAGAGGGCAAGTTTTAACCGAAGATGGCCAGGAGTGTGCTCAAACAGTTAATGTAACTTTGCCGCTTCGCGAAGGCCCCAACAAAATACAAGTACAGGTACGAAAGGCATCGGACAGAAGTATTCTGCTCTGTGAGTCAGACGAAAGAACAATAAACTTTGTGCCCGAAAGAGTCAAAGTTACGCATACAAGCGAACGACAGCTCGTTTTGGTGATAGGCAACTCCAAATACCAACATGGCACCGCCCTCAAAAATCCTGCTAATGATGCAGAAGATGTAGCAAATAAATTTAGACAGATTGAAGGTTATGAAGTAATGATGTATAAAGACCTTACTTATCAGGGCTTTAATCAAGCAATAGCAGAGTTTAATCAGCAAGGAGAAAAAGGCGGCGTAAAAAATGCCTTGGTTTATTATGCTGGTCATGCTCTCCAAGATGGGCAGCACAATTACCTCGTGCCAGTGGACGCACACATAGAAAACAGCAATCAAATCGCTTCGCAGTGTTATTCCATGGAAAACCTCTTGCAAGCCATAGAAAGCGCAAATCCTAAAAATAAAATCATTATTTTAGATGCCTGCCGAACAAATCCCTTTTCTGAAAGTACTGGCCACAAAGGTTTAGCTTCAGTAACAGCACACATCAATACGCTCTTTGTATTTGCAACAGCACCTGGCCGCGTAGCAGCAGACGGTTTGGGCAGAAATGGCCTTTTTACTAGCTTTTTCCTCAAATACATGGATAGTCCTGGCTTGAGTATAGAAACTATGCTCAAAAAAGTGCGAGGAGATGTTCTCCAGGAATCTAATGGCTTGCAAGTGCCGTGGGAACATAGTTCGCTCGTTAATGACTTTAAAATTGTAAAATAGCCACACAAAAACTCGCCGAATGCAAGACCATAACGCCAAAAATTTGTTTCAAAAACTAAAGGACGTACTCGTCATAGACCTTGAAACGGTACCAATGGCCGCTAGTTTTGCAGACTTGTCCCCGGCTTGGCAGAAGTTATGGGAAAGAAAAGCCCGCTTTTTGATTAAAGAAGGCCAAACTGGTGCAGACATTTTCTTTGATGCGGCGGCTATTTATGCCGAGTTTGGTAAAATTGTTACAATAGGTGTGGGCAAATACTATCTGAACGAAGAACAAGAACTGGCGTTTAAGGTTACGTCTATAGCCTCAGATAATGAAAAATGGATTCTAGAACAGTTCTATGACTTGGTAGAAAATAAGTTAAACACTGAAAAAATACGGCTATGTGCTCACAATGGCAAAGAGTTTGACTTTCCTTATCTCGGCAGGCGCTATATGAGCAATGGCATGACAGTACCCAAAGTCATTCGGCAGTTACAAGGCAAAAAACCTTGGGAGCAAAACCACCTAGATACCCTCGAGCTTTGGAAGTTTGGAGACTTCAAGCACTTTGTTTCCCTAGACTTACTCGCTCATATCTTTGACCTGCAATCGTCTAAAACAGAGCTAGATGGCAGCCGTGTCAATCACGTTTATTACCACAATAACGACCTAAAAAGTATAGCAGACTATTGCTGCCTTGATGTAGCCCTTACGGCACAAGTATTACTCAAGCTCTGGGAGATGCCCATTATGGCCGATAAAAACGTAAAAATTGTGCCTTTTAAAGCACCTAATGCTTCGCCTGAATGAGCGCTCTGCGAAAAAAAAATCAGTTTATAAAGCGTTTGGCACTGACCCTGTTTGCACTTACTCTATTGCTGGCTGGCTTGGCCGCTCTAGTAACACGGCCAGTACAAACCTTGCCTTACACGCTCAATCCAACATTCAAAGACTACCAAGCGCTGCTGACCTCTTTCAAAAACGCGCAAAAAAATAGAAGAGAGCAATACTCCTACAAATTTGAAGCTGGTTGGGCACAGTTATCTATTCTGCCCCCGTTCAAAACACCTATAGCGGGTTACAAGCCGCGTTCAGAATTTGAAAGCATCTTAGATACTCCCTGCGTCAAGGTATTAGTTTTAAGACTTGCCACAAAAAAAATGGCCTTTGTGAGCTTAGACCTACTCTTAGTGCCGCCTAATATCTATCAACTCCTGAGGCAGGAACTCAAGCAAAGCAACTGGACACAAAACGAACTCTATATGGGCGCTACGCATACACATTCTGGCATGGGCGGCTGGGCTAGCGGCCTTTTGGGGCACTTTGCTGCTGGTAGCTATCAGCCAGAACTGCCTCTTTTTGTTGCCAAAAAAATTGCAGAAACGTTAAAAATTGCCGAGGCAAACTGCCAAGTAGCAGACCTTTTTATGGCAGAATCTGATGAGCCTGCTTACCTCAATAACCGAATTTCACAAAAAAGCAACGAAGTTTTTGGAGTCATGCACTTACTGGAGTGCGTGCAAAAAGATGGCAAAAAGGCTATTTGGGCAGTTTATGGTGCGCACGCCACCTGTATGAGCAGCCGCAGCACAGCGCTTTGCGGCGACTACCCAACGGCTTTCTGCAAACAGCTACAAAAAAATGAAAATGCAGATTTGGTAGCTTTTATGGCGGGAGCGGTTGGTAGCCAAAACCCTACTGAATTTGGCAAAAAAGACCAAGTATTGATTGACTTTTTAGGTAAAGAACTCGCGAAAAGAGCAAACGAGACTCTCAATAAAAAAAAGAGCGTCAAAACTCCTCGCTTAGCACTCCAAAAACTCCCTTTAAAAAATTTAAAACAGACCATGCGCCTTAGCCAAAACTGGGAGCTGAATACTTGGTTCTTTGAGGCTTTTCTATATGCTCAGCAGCCTTTTATGCAAGTTCTCACACTTGGTGATTGGTGTTGGTTAAGTTATCCTGCTGATTTTTCAGGTGTTTTGGCAGCCCAGTTGCAAGCAAATTTACCGCCGAGTGCGCCCAAAAGGGTCTTTACAAGTTTTAATGGGGCTTATGTGGGTTACGTCGTGCCAGACCATTATTTGATACGTTACAATAGGCACGAAACACGCGAAATGAATTGGGCAGGCGCAAATACAGGGAGCTTGTGGTATTGGCTAAGCTATGAAATACTCTTGGAAAGACACCATAACTAGTCGCCCCTTAAAATATATCTAAGGTGTTTGTTATCAGCAAATTAAACAAGCGTTTCATCTTCAAAATATCTTAGTCGTTTATTAAAACCGTGCTTTCCTCAGAGTTGCGGAGGTTTTTTGAACGAAATCAGCCTCTTCAATTAACCTCTCTTGAGTCGTCAAAAAGCCCTTTTTGAGTTTTTTAAGTTCTAATTGCCCTCTTTTGTCCCTTGTAGAGGCCATTTTCTCGCGTTTTCAAATAACTTTTTGTCAAATTCCTTATATCTAACTTTTTGACGTATTGTTGTTTTTCTACAATTTATTGGGCGTTCCCGCTTCGCGGTCGTTCGTCTTTGGGCTTCGCTTCGGTGTTACGCACTAAACCCGCCGCCTCTCTAACGCAAATACTGGCCAATAGACGTGCTCAATAACAAAAAAAAGAGATAAAGCGGCAAACCCGCTTGATGCCTAAAAATTGCTTTTGTCCTATTTTGCCTCAGCCATAGGATAGCCGTATCATAGCCGTATGATAGCCGTATGATAGCCGTAGTTGGCCGTACTTTAAAAGTAAAGCCTCTATCTTAGAAAAGTACAATTATTCGCTTCCTAAAACGTACATCTCTTAGAGAGGTTAATTAAGAGCTTGTTTTGTAAGAGATTGAATCAGAGAAAAAGCCATTCGCTGGTTTAGATGAAAAAGTTATTTTTCACCTAAATTGGCCTTTTGCGAGGCTTGATTTTTTGCTATGCCCTACGGTCGGAACTTTCAGTTTGCGCTTCAGTGCTGCATCAAGGCAAAAAGTAGAGAAGAGAAGTCTATCAAAGGCCGTCAAGGTGTTCCCAAAATAGATAAACTATCCTCCTTAAATTTAGCTTACATCTATTGAATGTACTTTTTAAAGGACAACTGAATAAGTATTTTGTCTTTGAAATCAAAACGCAAACATAAGCCCTGCCAAAAGCCCAAGACCAATAATGATAGGTGTAGGTACTTTTTCTGATAGTTTTAGACCAAAGGTAAGCACAAAAATACTCAAGCTGAGCCAGTCCAAAGACAAACTTTTGAGCATAACCAAGGCTCCCGCCAGCACTAAACCCGCCCCAGCTGCATTGATACCTTCTAAGGACGCACGCACCACCCTGAACTTTTTGAGCTGTTCCCAGAAGCGAATGACAAAAAATATTAAGAAAGTACCAGGCAGAAAAATGCCTAATGCTGCTATTAAACCACCACCCACAATACCCCAAAAACCATATTCACGCAAGCTGAGCGCACCCACAAAAGAGCTAAAGGAAAAAACAGGGCCAGGCATACTTTGCTCCAGCGCATAACCCAATAAAAATTCCTCCTTGAGTAAATACTTTTTGAAACTGACAAATTCATAAAAAAGTGCGGGAATCAGCACTTGCCCACCGCCAAAAACTAAGCTGCCATTTCGGTAAAAGTTTTCAAACAAACGAATAGGTTTGTAGTGTGTAAAAGCACCTAAAAAAACAGCCAAAGCGAATACCGAAGCGTAGAGTACGAAATAATGCCATGCTAAATCAAAGCGCTCTTTGGGCATCTTTTCTTGTTGCTCAAACTTGTAAGCGCTAGCACCACCACCCAGCAGAAGCACTATTGGAAAAGCATAGGGTGTGCGCCACAAATAACAAATAACACCTGCCAGAGTAAAGATCAGAAAGGCTGTTTTGGTTTCTACAGTTTTGCGCGTAAAGAGATAGGCAGAGTAGCTCACCAAACCCAGCGCAATAGGTTGAATGTACTTGGTAAAATTCAAAGAAAGATTGTTGTTTTGGAAATAAACTAAGCCAGCAGCAAAGCCCGTCATCAGAACAACAGCAGGTAGCGTCCAAACGATTAAAGCCAAAAAAGCCAAGCCTGTGCCACCTTTTTTGAATGCAATAGCTGTAAGAGTTTGCGTTGTACTGGGGCCTGGCAGAATCTGGCAGAGCGCATGGAGTTCTATCAACTCTGCTTCGGTTAAATAAGCCCTTCTTTTAACAAAAACGTCCAGAAACAATGCAATATGTGCCTGTGGCCCCCCAAAAGCGGTTAGGGCAATCCAGAGTGCATCTTTCAAAAAGATATAGTGCCGTATTTTCTGAACAGGTTTTTCCAAGTAAAATGTAGTCTGATGAACAGCCTAAGCCTTTGGCGGGTTGTTAGCAATTAATATTGCAAGTTACAATTTTACAGTATAGACTTGGTCTTTGCAAGAAAAAAGGTATTTTGGTTGTGTTACACCCCAAAACAAAAGGCTACCCCATGCAGAGCAGCCTTTTGAGAATCTCTAACAACAAAGAAGCTAAGCGTTGGCGCTGGCTTTTTGTGCAGAAATGATGCCTTCAGCAAAGTTTGGCGGCACCATAGAGTAATGTGAGAAAGTTAATGATGCGGCTCCACGGCCAGAGGTCAGTGTACGTAGGGTCGTTACATAACCGAACAGTTCTGATAAAGGGACATCAGCTTTAATCACGACACCAGTTCCTTTAACAGCTTGGCCTTTAGGCATACCGCGGCGGCGGTTCAAATCGCCAATAACAGTACCAGTGTACTCGTCTGGGCAAACCACCTCAACAGACATGATTGGCTCAAGGATACGTGGCGTGGCCAATTTGCCAGCAGCCTTATAACCAATTCGAGCAGCCATTTCAAAAGAAAGTGCGTCTGAGTCCACGTTGTGGAAAGAGCCAAAGAACAAACGAACTTTGAGAGATTCCACCGGGAAACCAGCCAAAACACCGTTTTTCATAGCCTCTTCAAAGCCTTTGCGGATAGCAGGGATAAATTCTTTAGGGATAACACCACCTTTGATTTCGTCCACAAACTCCATACCTGGTTTGTTAGGGTCGCCAGGAATCAACTCAAACTGAATATCGGCGAACTTACCACGGCCACCAGTCTGCTTTTTGAATACTTCACGGTGTTCTACTGAAGCCGTAAATGTTTCTTTATAAGCAACCTGCGGCGCACCTTGACTCACTTCTACTTTGAACTCGCGCTTCATACGGTCCAAAATGATTTCCAAATGAAGCTCACCCATACCACGCAATACAGTTTGGCCTGTTTCTTGGTCAGTAAATACAGACAAAGTTGGGTCTTCTTCAAGCAGCTTACCAATAGCGATAGACATTTTGTCTTGGTCAGCAGATTTTTTAGGCTCAATAGCGATACCGATAACAGGCTCTGGGAAGGATATTTCTTCCAAGTTGAGCGGATGGTCTTCCGAGGTAAGCGTATCGCCTGTTTTGATGTCCTTAAAGCCAACACCGGCGCAAATATCACCAGCACCTACGCGGTCAATTGGGTTTTGTTTGTTGGCGTGCATTTGCAAAAGACGAGAGATACGTTCTTTTTTGCCAGTACGGTTGTTCAAAATGTATGAACCAGCGTTCAGGGCACCCGCATAGACGCGCATAAAGCACAAACGGCCTACGTAAGGGTCGGTCGCAATTTTGAAAGCAAGTGCCGTAAAAGGCAGGCTTTCGTCTGGCGTGCGCTCTTCTTCTGCACCAGTGTCTGGGTTTGTACCCATAACAGCCGGCATATCCATCGGAGAAGGCAAATATTGACAAACGCCATCAAGCATAGCTTGTACGCCTTTGTTCTTGAAAGCAGAGCCGCAAAGCACCGGGAAAACTTTCATGCTCATAGTAGCTTCGCGGATACAGGCGCGAATCTCAGCAGCAGTAATAGAGTTAGGGTCGTCAAAATAACGCGCCATGAGGTCTTCGTTCATGCCAGCTACTTCTTCGATGAGTTTGTCGCGATAAATAGTAACCTCTTCCTTGATGTCGTCTGGAATAGGAATCACTTTGTAAGTTCGGCCTTGGTCTGTATCATTCCAAACTATGGCCTCGTTGGTAACCAAATCCACAACACCCTTAAACGTATCTTCTGCGCCAATAGGAATTTGCAGAGGAATAGCGTTAGCACCAAGCATTTCTTTTATTTCGTGAACAGCCTTGAAGAAGTCTGCCCCTGCTCTGTCCATTTTATTAACGAAGCAAATACGCGGAACACCGTATTTGTCTGCTTGTCGCCAAACAGTTTCAGACTGAGGCTCAACGCCCGAAACAGCGCAGAAAAGTGCCACGGCACCGTCCAAAACACGCAATGAGCGTTCCACTTCCACAGTAAAATCTACGTGGCCAGGGGTGTCAATGATGTTGATTTGATAGGACGTGGTGTCTTTTGTTAGCTCACCTTGCTCGGTTGGGTAGTTCCAATAGGTGGTAGTAGCGGCAGAGGTGATAGTGATACCACGCTCCTGCTCTTGCTCCATCCAGTCCATGGTGGCTGCACCCTCGTGTACCTCGCCAATCTTGTGCGTAAGGCCTGTGTAGTAGAGTACACGCTCTGTGGTGGTGGTTTTACCAGCGTCAATGTGGGCCATGATGCCGATATTTCTGCGGAACTTTAGGTCTTTACTCGCGGACATTGTCTTATGTTGTTCTAAAAAAGAGAATTCTAAGATTTGATTAATTTTAGCGGCGCAAATTTAGTAAAAAGTATTGATATACAATAAATTTTGTATCCTTTATTTTTATTTTTGTTGATAAATAATAGGCTATCAAAAAAATCAATAAACAACCATGCTTCATTAGAAAAAATTGAACATGAGTTTCTTGTACTGTTCTTGTTCGGCAACTGTTCGTATATAAAAATACGCACTTGACAAAACAACCGTAGCAAAAAACGTGTTGGTGTTCTTGAAAACATTACCTTGCTGTCCAAAAACACATACGACCATGCTCAATGCCATAATTGTTGATGACGAGCCTAAAGCACGCAGCATCTTGAATACCCTGCTAACGGATTATTGCCCTGATATAGAAGTGGTTGGTCAGGCAGCAAACCTACCCGACGCGGCTGCAATTATCAAAGAAAAAAAACCTGAGGTGGTCTTTTTAGATATAGAAATGCCTGAATATTCGGGCTTACAAATACTGGAATTCTTTGAAAAACCTACTTTTGAAGTTATTTTTACAACTGCCTATCAAGAATATGCCATCAAAGCCTTCCAGCTTTCAGCGCTTGATTATCTGTTAAAACCTATTGACATTGATTTGCTCATTAAAGCCTGTGAAAAATTAACCAAAAAGGCCAACCTCAGTACTGGCGAACGATTGAATGTTCTTAAATCGCACTATGAGAGCGCCAACTCTCAAAAAATAGCTTTGCCTACCTCCGAAGGTATATTTTTTATGGAAGCCAAAGACCTCATATGTTTTGCTGCCGATGGGTCTTACACGGACATTTATCTGGCAAATAGACCAAAGCCTATTATGGTTTCTAAAAATTTGAAACATTTTGAACAACTTTTGCAGCAATATCCTTGTTTCTTACGCACGCACCGCTCCTATTTGGTGAATATAGACCACGTCCGGCACTATCAGAAAAGCGAAGGTGGAGCGCTTACTCTTTCTAATGGGCTTGAGGTTACGGTAGCGCGAGAACGCAAAGATGAGTTTATGACGGCCTTTCAGAATAGGCTGAAACCAGAATAATTTAGAAACCAGAAAGCTAATACTTGAACTTTGAGGTGTTGTTCGTGCGTACCCAAACTAGGGGCATAATACTCTTATAGTAGCTGTGCTGCTTTGCGGAAATAGCCCTAAGGAGCAACACATTGCCGTCGTTTGTATCGCACGAACGAAACAGAGTTGATGTTTTTTACTTGAATGCCCACCTTAAAAAAATATCAAAAAAACTTCAAGAAAATTTGGAAGTTTTCTGAAGATTTATTTTGTCTTACCTTTGCGAATATAAGCTGTTTAATTTCATTCTTTCATTCCGTAATACCATGACCATCAAATATTTAATCCCCTTAGCGCTGCTGCTTTTTGTGGAATCTTGGCCTTGTTTGTTGGATGAGAGACTCTGTGGAAATGCCCTCACAACAACATGGTTCAAAAACATATCTTGAGGTTGTTTATCCTGGAGGACGCTATGCTTTTTATGCAGTAGTGCGCTACCCTGACGGCTCTAAGCCTGATACATTGGCGGGTTTCACGAAATCTAAACCTTACTCAGACCCCTGCGTTCAGGCATCTCACAAGATTGATTACTATTGGAATGGACGCTACACACAAAGTGGCGACGGAATTTTACCTACTAATGCGATTGACATCATAGCAACTAGTTACGAAGGTTTGGATACTGACATTCTCGTTATACGGAAATAAACCATGAAGAAATTATTTATTGATTCTGGTCTGCTGTTTGCTTGGCGAGCAGGGGGTGGAGTCTTATGCTTAAACCTTTATAGAGCTTAAAACTTTGTAATGTTTTTTTTGTGCGCGCAAAGTTTTTGAGGGTATTGGCTAAATGAAACCAACTTTAATGCAAGGGCTTTACATTTGAGACGAACAAGTCTTCTTTCCGAATAATAAATTTTGTATGTTTGTGCGTTCAAAACGTCATTTCTGCCACTTGTTTAAAATATCATGCGCCTTTTTGTAAATTTGGAAATAAACTGCCAGCCTCAGCAAGCTGAGATGATTCAGGCTGAACTTTCTGTTCGTGGCTTTGACACATTTTTAGAAAAAAACGAGCTAGAATTTGAGGCTTCCGCGCTTCAAGACGAAGCAGATACCTCGGATTTACAGGCCTTGGCCGAGCGTTACCAGTTCCAATTTAAGCAGAGTATTGTAGAAGAAGAAAATTGGAATGCGCTCTGGGAATCTAATTTTCAGCCTATTGTTATTGCGGGACAGTGTGCGGTACGTGCAGAGTTCCATGAGCCATTTCCTCAGTTTCCATACGAAATTGTCATTACGCCCAAAATGGCTTTTGGGACAGGACACCACGAAACAACGCAACTTATTTTAGAATATTTGTTGGCCTTTCCGCCCTACAAAAAGCGCGTCTTGGACACTGGCTGCGGAACGGCCATTTTGGGTATTCTGGCGCACAAAATGGGAGCGCTGGAAGTGCTTGGCATAGACAACGACCCCAAAGCCACCGAAAACGCCCAAGACAACTGCTTGCTGAATGAAACGCCTATGGAGATACGGCTCGGTACGGCCAATATTTTGCCTGATAATGAGCGTTTTGATGTGGTTATAGCCAACATCACACGCAATGTGCTTCTGG
Source organism: Cytophagales bacterium (assembly GCA_013299045.1). GTDB lineage: Bacteria > Bacteroidota > Bacteroidia > Cytophagales > Bernardetiaceae > RDZD01. The sequence goes on from JAAFJX010000004.1 coordinate 150,081, forward strand.
AAGAAATGTCTACTTATAGCCGTTTGCTCAACCAAGGCGGTGCTTTGCTGTTGAGTGGTTTCTATGATACAGACGTACAGATGCTTGTAGAAGCCGCGCAGGCACATCAACTGGTCTTTGTCGGCCACAAAAGCCTTGAAGAATGGGCTGCCATCAAGCTAACCAAGGTTTAATATCTGGCACCAAGTATTGGCTTTGGGGCTTAATCCTTGTTTTGGGAACAGCAGGGCTGCTTTTATGGCTTGTGGCAGACGGTAAGCATTTTTTTTCGGACGAGGAGGCTTATTTTTGGCCTGTTTTAATGTCTTTTCTGGAGAACTATTGTCCTGCTGTTGCTCAGAAAATTGAGCAAACTGAGCGCTCCTATTTGCTAAGACGCTTGGCTCAAATACCGTATCGTTTTGTGTTAGTCTTACTTTTTTTAGCCTTTTTTATCTGCAAATGGCGGTCATTTCCGAAGGAGCCATTGGTTTTTTATACCCCAAACGTTCTACCCACCTGGGCGCTTAGGGTGTTCTATGCCCTACTGCTTTTTTTAGTTCGCGACTGGGCTTTTTTGCTTTCGGAGCAGCGCTTTTATAAGGCTTTTTATGCCCCAACGCCATTGTACGCTTTGTTTTTTGAAGAATATCCGTCAATATTCTTTTTCTACGGGTTTTGGCTAATGGCTATTCTGGGTATTTTTCTTATCTTACTTGGGTATGGAGGCTTCCGGACAGGCTTATTCGTGGCTGCTTTTTTGAGTTTTTTGCAAGGTTTTTTTTGGTGTTTTGGCAAAACAGACCATCTCTACGCGAGTATGCACTTGCTTTGTTGGCTGATGCCACTTTTTTTCTTTAAAGATATTTTTCAAAGCCCATCAAATATCAAAAAGCTGCATTTTTTGATAGGTATGGTGGTTTGTGTACCATACACGCTGGCCGCCGCCGAAAAGTTGCTGCAAAGTGGTTTGTCGTGGCAATATAGCGGGGCGGCATGGCAGGGGTGGGTTGTTTTGTTATTTCAATTAAGTGCGCTGGTAGCCTGGCAAAATACTTGTTATCAGCGTTATTTTTGGCTGGCAGCTTTTCTTTTTCATGCGTCAGTGTATATGTTCGTGCAAGTGGGGCACGTACTACACCCTTGGTGGTTGATGGCGCTTGTTTGGGCTTTATTGGGCAGAGCGCCTATTTCAGAGCCTTCAGAAGAGAGGAAGCTGCCGCACGGTGCTGGGACTGCCCACTAGCCAAAATTGCTAGGTCTTTTTTGCTTTCTGTTAAATTGTTAAGTTTCAGATTGGTGTTGGCGCGCAGCCAGAGAAAGTCCACATAGTCTGTAGATTTCTTGCTGATATTGGTTTTTTTGAGTGCAATAAGTGCTTTTTCATACTGGGCATTGTCAAAGAGTTGCTGCGCGAGAGCCAATTTGTCTGTATAAGCATTTGTGTTAGAAACTTTACCTGCACTTTTCTTTCTTGCGTCTGAGTTTTGTGAAGTTTGTCCACTTGCAAGGTCTTTGGCCTCAAGATTTTTATCTGTATAAACAGTTGCGCTTTCGCTTACTTCATCATCTGCCATTTTTTCTTCCGCTTTTTCTTCGGCTATGCTTATTCCTGCACTGGCATCTTCCTTCATGCTTTCAGCTTTGTTGTTTACGCCTTCGTTTTCGTAGTTTTTTACTGGGCTCGTGCTTAATTCTGGCAGAGAAGTTGTTTTTCGGCTAAGTGAGGGCAGTTTATTCTCGAGATGTGGGCTACTCGGCGAGATTTTGTTGAGCGCTAAATTAGTGCTTTTTGTGGCTTCTTCTTGGGTGGGTTCTGTCCGCATTTGAGGATTTTGATGTGGGGCAGCCTCTTCGGGCAGGTCTTGAGGTGGAGACATGGCCACTTCTGTCATGGTGCTTGCTTTTTCTTTGTTATAATTCTGCAAAATAAAAATGGTGGATATGGCGCAAACAGCTATTAGGAGCAGCGTGGCTGCCACTGCCCAGCTTGTTGTTCGTTGTTTGAGCAATAATTGAGGGCGTTTTTTGAGTTTTTTGTTGAGTTTACTCTGAAGCTCCAGCTCAATTTGGCTAAGGCGCTGGGGCGGATTAATTTCAGAAAGACCATCTAAGGAGTCATTGGCAAGGCCATCATGCAAAATTTTCTTTTCCAGACGGTGCTGCTCATTGCTTTTGAGGCCACCAGCAAGATACTGCCTGAGTTCATCGGCGTTCACGATTTTGTCTTCGGGGGGCGTGTTGGCGCTTTCTATGAGTTTTTTGATATTGGAGTGCTTGTCTTCCATGACTTGGCCTATTTATGCTGTTCTGTGTGGTTTTTCAAACGAATAAATAACAAACAAATAGCCAAATGCCCAGTTTTTCTAGCTTGATTCTGAGGTTGCGTTTCCCATTTTGGATATAGCTTTTAACCTGATTCATGCTAAAACCAGTTGTTTCTACGATTTGTTGATAGCTCTTTTCTTCTAAAAAAAAGAGTTCCACGCAAATGCGTTGCTCGGCATTTAGGCTGCTGAGTGCGGCGTTCAAGCCAAGTAGCTTTTCTTGTTGCTCTTCTTGTGTTTCATGGATAAGATGCGCTGAGTTAGCATTTTCCATATCCTGTTCGCTCAAATTTTCAAGATGCTGAACACTGACTTCCAATTTCCGCTTGCGGAGCGCCATAAGGCAGAAGTTTTTACTGACGGTGTGCAGCCATGCCCTAAAGTTTTCTACTTCATGCTTTTTGAGGCTGCTCAGCAACTTCTCAAAGATTTCTAAAACGGCATCTTTGCTTTCGTCTTCGTCTTTGAGGTATTTCATACAAACACCAAACACCAAGAGTGTATAGCGTTCAAAAAGCACAGAGGCTGCTTTTTCGTCGCCAGAATCTTTGTATTCGGCAACGAGTTCTTCGTCCGTTAGGCTTGTGTGGCGTTTTCCGAAGAGTTTAATGAACATGAGGGACGAATGGCTTGGTGCCGCAGAATTTGAGAGTGCGCAAAGATAGTCAATTTTTACAAAAAAATAACGACACGCCTAAGCCCAGTTTGTGTATGCCAGATAGTCTTTTAATTCAATACCCATCACGAGAACATCGTCGGTTTGTAGCTCTACAGACTGTTTTTGCCAATTTTCATGTTCAGCATAGAGCTTATCTATTTTTTCTTCGGGTTTGAGGTTATGCAGAGTGCTGATAAATTGTACGAGCTGTTTTTTGGAGTATCTTTTGTTTTGAGGTCCACCAAACTGGTCTTGGAAACCATCAGAGAAAAGATAAATTGTTTCCAACCGAAGAGGCACTTCATGCAGTAGAAAAGGCATTTTTGCAGTGCGCTCATGGCCTCCCACATTAGCTACATTGCCTTTGATACTTATGAGTTCGCCGTTTTTGGCCTGATAGGTCATAGACTGCCCTGCACCCGCAAAGAAAATAGCTTCGCAGCGAATAGATTGTGTTTCGGCACGTAAAACCATGTCCATAGCCACCAGCGAAATAGCCATGCCGTCTCTGTTTTCGGTATCAAACTGGCGCAAGTTTTTGCGAATGAGCTTGTTCATTTCGTCCAGAATGAGGTTAGGCACAAAGACTTCAAGCGTTCCTGTTATTTCGTCCAACAAATTGTGCCCCATCATGGCCATCATGGCTCCAGGTACACCATGCCCGGTGCAATCCACGGCAGCGATAAGAACTCGCCTTCGGGTATTGCCCATTTTGATTTCGTTCACCCAATAAAAATCACCACTCACAATATCCTTGGGCTTATAAACGACCCAGTAAGGCGGTACAAACCTAGAATAATGCTCTTTCTGTGGCAGCATGGCTGTTTGTATGCGCTTGGCGTAATTGATACTGGCTATGATTTCGTTGCTTTTCTTTTCTACGGTGGCGGTACGTTCGGCTACTTTCTCTTCCAGCCTAACTTGGTTTCTGCTGAGTTCTCTTATTCGCCAATAAACGGCAAAACTCAAAAGCCCACAAACAAGCAATAACACGGCTATTCTAAAGTCCAATCTTTGCCAAAAATAGGGTTTTTTGATAATGATAAGATCTTTTGAGATGCTGGTAGCCAAACCTTTGTCATTCTTTGCCCACACTTTGAACGTGTATTCACCAGGCGGGAGGTTTGCATAGGTAGCATAATTTCGTTCGGCAATATCCACTACCTTTTTGTCAAAACCCACGAGCTGATAAGAATAGGTATTGAATTCTGAGTTGGCATAGTTCAGTAGCGCAAATTCTATAGTAACCATGTCGGCATCGGGAGGGAGTTCTACTATTTTTTTGAGGGTTAGTAGTGAGTCCAGCTTTAGGCTCTTGTCGCCTACTTTTAAATCAGAAAAGACGATGTTAGCAATGTTATTGACTGCATTTATTTGAGCAGGGTCAAAAAAGAGCACTCCCTCGTTTGTTTTGATGTAAATGTTGCCTGTATGAGCGCCCATGGCATATATGGCTCGTCCGTGATGAGTGGTATAAATTAGGTTTACTGGTAGGTCTCGCTCCAGATAAAAGTTATCTACTCGGTAAGTGGTGGGTGCAATTCGGCTAATGCCCTGTGAGGTAGTCAGCCACATAAAGCCGTTCCTGTCTTTATTCAAGCTAAAGGCAGGGTCGGAGGGTAGGCCTGCGCTTTTGCCTAAAGTCTTTAGTACTGCCCCTGTTTTGAGGTCTATGAGTTGTAAACCCAAATACGAAGCTATCCACATTTTATCTTTCTCATACATGACTGCTCCTGCTATTCTGAGGTCATGGTAGTCTTTATTGATAGGAATAGCAATACGTTCTATATCCTTGATAGCTTCGTTATAGCGGTAAAGAGTATCTACTCTATTCAAATACCAAATCGTTTTGAAAGGGTCTTCCCAAATATACATTTCAGTAAAATCTTCCGTTCCTGGTTCGTTTTTGAGTTTTCTTTGTCGCCTCTGGCCTTTGTCAATAACTGAAAAAAGACCATAGGTATTCACAAAAAGACGTTTATCAGCAGTTAGCCAAAAGTTTATCGGCGATAAATTGATATCAATTTGGAAATCATTTACGAGCTTAAATTTACCCTCGTGGTATTCTACAAACTCTGCATCTCTGAAATGTAGCCAAAGTTTGTTTGGCGCTACTTCTTGTACGGACTCTAAGCGGGATTCAACTAATCGCATATTGTGCATATACTTGGGGAGGTAGTGCACAAAATCTCCTGTTTTAGGGTTTTGCCCCACAACACCAGCATAAGCAGCACCCAAATCGTCAGCACCCTTCTGCAAGCCGCTCCAAATCCATCCGTTGGCCGTTTCTGCAATAACTCTGCCTCCAAAGGAGTAATCTTGAAAATCACGGACTTTGTGCTTGAGTATATGAAACTTACTAACACGCGGATTCAAGTAGGCTAGCCCAGCAGAAGTGCCAACCCAGAGAATACCCTCGCGGTCAATAAACAAGGCAGAAACGTTGTCATCAGGAATGGAGTTGATGTTGTTGGAGTTGCTTGTAAAGCTAGTAAACATATCCATTTTGCGGTCATATTTGCAAAGCCCTCCGCCAAGAGTTCCTACCCAGATATTGCCCTCCGCATCTTCTACAATATCGCTGATATTATCGGCAGACAAGCCGTTATTGTTTTTGAGGTCTGTAACAAAAGACCTAAAATTGCCTGTTTTCTGGTTGTACCAGTACAAGCCGCGGTAAGTACCAAACCAGACATCGCCGCTCTTATCCATAAAAATCTTACGCACTGCTTGGGGGCCGTTGGTCGGTGAATCTATTTTGTTGCGGTCGGCGGGCAAGTGGTAAAATCTTTGTTGCCCCATTCTAAAGGTATCCACACCCACATCATCTTGCCAAGTAGCCATCCAAAAACGCCCCGTACGGTCTTGCAGCGCAATACCATTTGTAAAAGGTGAAGGACTATCCTCACGGGTTTCTCTGGACTTTGGCGCAATCCTTTCGCTGATTGTCCATGTCTTTTCATCTAGCTTAAAAAAACCGCCAGCGGTAATCCAAATATTCTTTTGTTGGTCTTCCATGATTTGGAACACGCGGTTACTCCTGAGCGCCTTGGGGTTGTCCTTCTCAGCTGCCAAATTTTTGAAGGTTTCGCGCTCTAAATCAAACAAAAAAGCGCCGTCGGTATCTGTGCAGAGCCAGAGCCGTTTTTTAGAGTCTATAAACAAACCAGACACTGTGTTGTGTTCGTGTTCAAGCGTATCCACCTCTACAGGCTTAAAAAGTTTGGTGCTTTTGCCATCATAGCGCATCAAGCCGCTTGGAGTTCCTAGCCAAATAAATCCGTACTTATCTTGGGTAATTGCATTGATGTATGGGTCTTGTAGTTTGACACGATGAAACTTAACCTCTGCCTGCGCCATCAAATCCTTGCCAAACAGAAAAATAGCAAACCATAATATACAGCTAATAATTCTCGATAGATACATGAACTATGGTATAATTGACTCAAATAAATGTTTTTGTATGCTATATTAATTTTTTTGATAAAAATACAATCAAAAGATTACCAATTTGTTGCTTTGGCAAAACTATACAGCTGCAAATTTAAGGTATATTCTGTATAAAAAAACACTTTGCGGATATTCTTACAAAAAAAAATGCAAACTGGATTTGACGTTATTTTGAAGTAATTAAATATAAAAAAAACAATTATATTTTAATAAAAGACATTTTATAAAAAAATAAAAAACTGCTGATTTATCTGCAAGAATAACTTTCAATGCTATTCTAAATGACTATTGGTTTAGTACCTCGCAAAAAAACTTTGGAATCTAGAAAAAAAATTACAATAACTCACCTAAATTTGCAAGGCAATAAACAAACTTTTAGCGCATTGAACAAGATAACACACAGCAAATGGCTTGCTTGGGGAGCTGTCATTTTTAGCATATTCTTTTTGTTGATAGTTGCATGGTTTTGGCTAGGCTCTGAACACAGTCAGGTAGGCTTGGCTAGTCGCTGGGATACGCTCCAGAACGCAGTAAGTGCTGCCCGTGATACGGCATTGGGCACAGATGCAGCCAGCAACACTGATACTACCAAAGCCGAAACAGGCAGGCAGGCGGTCGTCAAACCTAAGCTCAATGAAAGCCTGTTCAAGCCAGAAAGCCCTAAATCCAACTACTTTCTACAGAACAACCCTACGTCTCAGAACAACGCACCACTTGACAAGTTCTTTGAGGCCCTTCAGAGCGTAGCAGATACAGACCACATACATCTTGCATTTTATGGCGACTCACAAATTGAAGGCGACCGCGTTACGTCCAATATGCGTCCTTTGCTTGGCGAGTCCATGAACTGTCAGAATGCGCTTGGTTTTGTGCCCATAATTGAACGCTCTACCAATATGTCTGTGAACAAAAATTTGGGTGGCAAATGGCAAAAATATTCTTTTTTTGACAAAAAGCACCCCAGCAAACGTTATGGAGCATCGGGCATGGCTTTTAAGTTTTATGCGCCTAGCGCCACGCTCAAGCTGAACTTCCGAAACATGAAGCACAGGGGCTATTTGTTAAGTTATGGAAAAACGAATAAGCCTTTAATCATCAATGTTTATAATGCCGAAAATTGGAAACGTATCGTCTCTGACACTTTGGAAGCAGACTCCCTTTCGCACACGCATTTCCACGTAGTGTATTGGCCAGAAGCCGTTTCAAAGGTTAAGTTTGAGTTTTTGAGCAAAAGTAGTGTAGATGTATTCGGCTTGTATCTGTACGAAAGCAGAAAGGGGCTTCAAATAGATAACTATGGGCTTTTAGGGCACTCGGGCAATGGTTTTTTGTTTGCGAATGCCTCTTTTATGGCATCTCAGCACAAAGCACTCAATACTCGCCTTGTTCTTTTGCAGTTTGGGGCCAATGCCATACCCTACATCAATAGTCCCAAAGAGTATCAGTATATGCGCAAAGAATTTAGTAAGATGATTCAAAAAGTCAAGGAGATATGCCCTGAGGCTTCCATTCTATTGGTTTCGCCTGGCGAAATGGCTAGACGCATCAATGGTCGCTACATAGCCTACGGCAATGCGCGTCATTTTAGAGATATGCTCAAAGACTTGGCCATAACGCATGAAGTGGCTTTTTTTGATACCTATGCGCTTATGGGTAGCCAGCCTAACCTGGGCGCATGGCTCAAGAAAAAGTGGGTGTATTCGGACGGCCATCTTACTGAAAAAGGTCATTATGCTTTTGCCAAAGCCATTTCTGAAGCGTTGATAGCGGAGTGGGCAGCCTTTAAAGCACGTTGAAAATTACTAAAATTGTATGCTTGATTTCAAATTCAATAAACCATTTATGCAGCATTGGCTCACAAAAAGCACCTTCTGCTTTTTATTGTTAGGAAGCGCAAGTTTTACTGTATGTGCCCAAAGTTTGCTCAAGCCCACGCATTACAAGTTCAAACATACACAGCGCGTTTTCAAAACTCTCAATTTGGCTTTTCAGAATGGCATGAACGAGCCTGATTTGGAAGTAGTGGATACCGACAATTTAGTACTCAAATACTTCAGCAAGCCCAGCCCCACTTTGCGGCTCAGCGAAGGGGTTTACAACCTCTGCATGACCTTTGGGGCAGACTCCTCGAACGCACTCGCTACCCTGCTCTCACACGAATTAGTGCATCATTATGAGCGGCATCAAGGCCATGCTCACTACGACACCAAGAACACGCTGAGCGCAAACGAGCTAACACAGTCCGCTTACTATGAACTAGATGCTGATACCAAAGGCTGCTTTTATAGTTTTTTGAGTGGTTTTGATACACACAATATTTTTGAGAATGTTCTGAATAAAGTTTATATGCACTTCAAACTCCCCGACAAGCTGAACGGCTACCCAACGCGCCAAGAACGCATTACAAACATCAGAAAACAAAGCGCTGATATTCAAGGCAATGCTATTGTTTTTACGGCAGGGCAGTTCTTGTATGCTGCCCAAAATTTCGTGGCCGCCACGGCTTGCTTTGAGTTTTTACAACGCTTTCCGTGCGGCGAAGTCCTTAACAATACAGGTGCTTCTGCTCTACAAGCCGCTTTAAGTATGACCAACCCCAACGAGCTGCCTTTTATGCTACCTGTAGAAACAAAACCGCGCAATCGTTTTTTGGTTAAAAATAATTGGACAAATAGCAAGCAAATATATGTAAGCAAGGCCATCAATGCCCTAGAGCGTTTGCAGAGAATCAAGCCCAACGAAGCCAGTACAGTCCTTAATTTAGCCATTGCCTATATTTTAGACAACAAACTAGAATTGGCATTAGCACAACTTGAACAAGGTATGGCTGCCCAAAAAAAGCCCAACCCTAATTTTTACACGCTCAAGGCTGTTGTTTACTTTCTCAAAAAAGATTATGATAGCGCCGAAGACAACTTTATAAAAGCCCAAACTAGAGGCGCTTATATGGCCGAGCATAATGCCAAAGTATTTCAAAAGTACAACAAAAATGCTTTTTCTGGTTTTATAGATTGGTTAGCAGAATGGTTTGAGGAGGTGGACGCACCCCAAAAGCAAAACGGAGTCAGGTTTCCTGAAGAACTCAGTAGGCAGGCTATACCGCCCAAGCAAACCACACTCTTCCTGAAAGTAAGCGAAAAACCCTATGTCAAAATTCTTTATAATGCCGATTGGCACAGCAAAGGTGTTATGATTCTGCAAACAGAGCGTATTGACTATACCCTGCTTTTTGACAAAACTTTGCAGTCGGCAGCCTCTGCCAAATATTTGCGCTATGGCAGCACCAAAACCGACATACAAGCTGTTTGCGGCAGCTCCTTTTTGGAAATGGAGCTGGCAGGCGGCAGCTTGTGGGCTTATCCGAATGCGCAGTTGGTTTGTTTGTTCAATGATAAAAATCGGCTTTTTGCTTGGTTTATTGCCTCGCGTAGCGTTAAATTTTAACCTATTAATCAGAGTTATAATGTTGCAAGTTCAAAAAATTACCCTGCCTACTGAGCTAGAAAAGGCGTTTCAGATACGGCACGATGTATTCGTAATTGGTCAGAACGTACCCTCCGAAGAAGAGTACGATACTTATGAAAACGTTTCTACCCACTATTTGGCTACGTGGAGCGGCACAGCCTGCGGTACGGCGCGTTGGCGATTTACCGAAAAAGGCATCAAACTAGAGCGCTTTGCGGTTTTGGAGCGCTTCCGAAACAAGGGCGTAGGAGCAGCTATTTTGCAACTTATTTTGCAAGACTTGCACAACGAATCGCAGCGCGCTTATGTGTATATGCACGCACAAGTACACGCCATGCCTTTTTATGAGCGTTTTGGTTTTGTTAAAGAGGGGCGGTTGTTTCACGAATGCGACATTCCACACTTCGTGATGGCGCTTGATGGCCAATGAATTGCATAAAATATCCCTGTTTTTTACTTTTGGCCTACTTTTTATATAATGATTGAAGTGCCTATCTACTGAAACTATGCCTAAATTTTGCCCAAGCCTCCTGTTTGTTTTTTTGCTGTTGAACCATTTGCTGGGCAAAGGGCAAGCGGTCAGTTCGCGTGAATACATTGTCAATCAGCCTATTATAGCAGGCCAAAACACTGACGTACTCGAAATAAAACGCATTGTTTGCAAAAAAGACAGCACTTGGCTAGAACTAGACTTTACGTGTTTTGAGCCAGAAGGACTTTTTGTAAACCCCGCGGACTCCGCCAATGCTTTTAGACTAAAGTATAAAGATAAATTTTTGCCGCTTTTAAGCACACGCTCTGTGCCCGAGAGCAGGCATTTGAACTGCCAAGACGGTCAAGTTTCTTATCAATTTGCTTTGGGCTTCGCCGGCATAGACTATGACAAAATAAAATATGTAGATTTGTGTGCATTTTTTCCTGAAAAGCCCATTCTTTTTGAAGGCATTTTGCTTTGCACGGCCAAAGAAGCTGAAAAAAATGCCCAAGATGGCGACACTCTCGCACAAATCAGTTTAGCGCGTTACTTCCAACGCACCACCAACTATCCCAAAGCAGAGTTCTTTTTTGAATTGTATCTCAAAAAACTGAACAGGCTTTATGGCAGTAAAGACGTGCGTTATCTATCTGTTACACAAGAAATTATTAAACTCTATTTGCTACGCATGGAGCTAGAAAAAGCTGAAAGTCTGTGTACCAGTCTTATGCAAGGTTTATATTCGGCCCACCCTTCTCTGCCTGAGTTTCATAGTATTCTGGGAGATATTTACCAAACCAAAGGTGCGCACCATGAGGCTATTTTAGAGTATATGAAGTACTTACAACTCTTGGAAAAAAAAGGAGTTGTTAAAAGCAGTGTTTATTCTGCCACCACCAATCTCATACAGTATTCCTACGGCCAACTACCCAACCAAGATACCTTAGCCGCTAAACCACTCTTGGTGGGCATTGCTATTAATAAAAAACAACTGGTGCAAGGAGTGGTGCTCATGAAAATTTTTGCAGTGGGTGCAGACCAAATGATTATTTCGCAGAACCCTGACTTTGTGGATACAGACTGGCGACCCTACACCATCAAGGAGATAGTTCCCTTGGAAATAGGCACAGAACGGCTTTTTATCAAGTTCCGCTTCGGGACGGCTATGTCCGAGACCGTCGAAATTAATTTATGAGCAGACAGAAATTACCTAACCATTCTTCGTAGTGCGCTGCCCTACATTGGCCACCACCCAGCTTTTACCCCATTCGGCCTTTTCGGCTTCAGACCAAAGCTCAGGATAAAAAATAATGCGCTGAAAGCGTGGAGGCAAGTATTGTTGCCAGTTTGTGCCGCCTGTTGCGTTTACGGGCTGTGCTTCACGCGCCAAATAACGCACCGCCGATTTGTAGTGCGACAAGCACCAATCTATGTTCAGGAGCGCGTCAAAGTCCTTGAGCTCCTGTACAATTTTGTCTTTGAGCGTAGAAGTGGCATAATGCTTTTGGAACAAAGCATACAAATTCCTATCTTTGACCTCAGCCGCAATGCTCAAAAAGGCTTGTGAGTAGCGTTCTTCAAACTGCTTGAGTGTGAGCGTTTTTTTGCCAGTAGCCAGCTCCGTAGCGCCACGTCGCCAATATATATGCTCGTAAATATCCGATACATTGGACTCTGCATTGAACTTGTCTTTGTGCTCATTGCCTAATAAATGATGAAAACTCGTCGCTAATATCTCAATTTTACGGAATTGAAAGGACTGAAAGCCACTAGCCGGCATCAAACTCATTCTATATTTTAAAAACTGCGCAGGCTCCATGCCGTCCACCATCACATCAAAAGAATGCACCAAATGCTTCATGTAGCGCGTAATGCGGCCTAGTTTCATCAAAAAAATTGGGTCATTCGGCTCTTCTTGATGTATCAGTTGCTCCATTTCCCAGATAATAGCCTTGAAATAAAGCTCTGTAATTTGGTGGTAGAGCACAAAAATCATTTCGTCGGGGAAGTCTGTACGCGGATTTTGCAGCGTGAGCAGGGTGTCTATTTGCGCATAATTCCAGTATGTGAGATAGTTGGCGTGTAGCAAGCCTTCCAAATAACTGGGCAAGCTCTGTCCGCTGGCATCATACTTAACGGCGAGTGCTTCCAAATGCTTGGCTATAAGTTCTTGTTCACTAGAATTGGCGCTGTACATAATTTTGGGCTTTTAAAGTCTGAAAAATTAAACCTATATCTTAGCTTTAAGTTCTGAGATGGCATTTTCTACAGTATCGGCCACTGAAAAAATGCTGTTCAGTTTGGTTATAAGAAGCAACTTTTCTGCTTGCTGAGAGGGTTTTACCAAAAACATTTCGCCTCCGCTATTCCTGAACTTAGTCAGCATACGAATCAAAACACTTAGGCCAGTGCTATTCATGTAGTTGATGTCCGAAATTTGGGTAGCACAGTGTACTTGGCCTGCTTCAATATGCTTTTGAATGGTTATAAAAATATCGTTTTCGTCGGCTGTGCCTAGCAGGTCGCCGCTCATACGAATGACAAGAATACCCTCAGTAAGCTCCGTTTTGTAAGTCATTTTTTTTGAAATTTAAATTAAAGTTAAATATCTTTTTTAAACATTTTGTGGTCTTTCTGTGCAGCCTTCTTTGGTGCATTTGCCATAAAAAATGAGCGAATGGTGCGAAATTTCAAAGTTCAGAAGCTGGCCTACCATGTTTTGAATGTTCTGGAGGCGTGGGTCGCAGAACTCCACCACTTTGTAACAGTCCGTGCATATCAGGTGGTCGTGTTGCTTGTAACCATAGCTTTTTTCATAAAGCGATATGCCCTTGCCGAACTGATGCTTAGAAACCAGATTGCACTCCACGAGCAGGTCTAGCGTATTGTAAACTGTGGCACGGCTCACGCGGTAGTTCTTATTTTTCATACTCACATACAAAGACTCTACCTCAAAATGGTCGTTTCGGGAATAAATTTCTTCTAAAATAGCAAAACGTTCAGGAGTTTTGCGAAGGCTTTTGTTTTCTAAATAAGCCGTAAAAATACGTCTAATTTCTTCATTGAGGTTTTGTCCTATTTGCATATCTTAGCTCTGCTTTATTTGGAGTCGGCGGCAAATTAGCATTTTTTTGGTAATTTTAGAGGTAAAGGATACAAAATTTAATGACTGAGTTTTTTTTTAGATAAATGAGGGCCTAGCAAGACACCAGTTCATCTGGAGCAAGTAGCTTTAACAGACGTTGGCGCAGAAGTAAGATAAAAGAATATTGACTGCCCCAAAACGATGTAATTATCTTAAAAATATTTTTTTATCCTCTCAACCAATAAGTCCTTACCGCGCTTTTTTGTGCCTTGCAAAGCAAACAAGAAGCATTCCTACCTTAGCGCTTCTGCTGGTGGAACAACGGCTAGTCGCCATATAGGAACAAGGCTGATGGCCAGATAAGGTACGAGCGTAAAGCACAACACGGTCAGCACGTCGCCGATGCTCATGTCAAAATAAACGCTGAAGTCAGGATAAATTTGAGAACGCCCCACCAGGAGAGGTCGCAAAAACACAGCATCAAGCCAGGTGTTGTGTAAGTAGGCCATTAGCAAGCCTGTTCCTACTGCCAGCAGCCCCACGTAACCATGCTGCATCAATTTAAGACCTATAACTTCCCGAATCGTCCAGCCCAATCCTTTAAGCAAAGCAGCGCCAAAATAGTCAGATTTGCTGCTCCCGCTCAGGCGCGCCCAGGCCAGTACCAAAAAACACAAAAGGGCGGGAATGACTCCATAAATAACCACACCGCCTCGCCAGCCCCAGATAGCTGTATAGCTGCTGCGGATGGCTTCGCTCGTAAAAACACGCAGGTAAGGGTATTGAGCAGCTATCTTTCTGGCCAAATTGTCTGCTTCTGCTTCATTGTGCATACAAATACCTAAATCCGTATAGACAGAATCGGGCATTTGCCAGAGGCTACGCAAACTTTTTTGGGATAAAAAAAGAATATTGTGCGTCAAAATATCTGCCTCTGTATCAAATTTACCAACAATTTGGTAGTTTTTTTTCTGTTTTTGTTGGTTGCCCATACTCAAAAAATCGCCCAAATCAAGCCCGCTACTTCGCAAAAAGCCACTACCCGCCACGCAACTAGAATCGTTCAGAAGCTGAGGTGCCGGATTGCTTAGCTTTAGATAAGGCCAAGCAGCGCTCATGCTGTCCAAAGACATCAAACAAAAAACAGAATTGGACATTTCGTCGGCATAAAACCCCCAAAGACGCGGCCAAACAGCCTTGATGCCGCGCATTTGCCGAACACCCTGCCGTACCGAATCATGCAAGGGCACAAGCCGCCCTCCTTGCAACTGCTGTACCCAGACTTGAGGCATATTTTTAGTAATTTGTTCTGTTTCACGGCTCAGCGAAGCGCTAAAGCTCACCGAAGCGCCCACCAAAAAGGCAATAAGCATAAGGACAAAACCATTGTAAAAGAACAAGGCATAGTTTCTTTTGAGGTCTTGGCTTGCAAAACGCGCTATATTGAGGTACTTATTCATATTCTAGGGCTATTTTAGGCCAAATCAAAAATGCACTGGCCTCTTCTAAGTCCTTCAAAGAGCAGACCAGATGCGGTTTAGGTAAGGCTAAAAGCGAGGCTAAAGTTTCGTAAACAGCCCGTACTGATTGACTTTTACGCCAGTTATGCACCGAGTCCGAACCATGAGACTTCGCCATTTTTTCGCCGTTATCAGTCAGCAAAAGCGGGTGATGATAAAAAACAGCATCTAAAAAGTCTTTGCACCTCAATTGCTTCGCCAAAGCTAACTGAATAGCGCTAGAAGCCCATAAGTCTGCCCCACGGATAACGACATTGATGCCAAAGTGTAGGTCGTCCATTAAGGAACAGAGTTGGTAGGCCAGCCCACCGTCTCGCTTGCGTATGACTGTGTGTGGCATTTGCCTATGCAGATGCACGTTGTGCGCGCCCGCCTTCCAGTCTATAATTTCCTGATAACCAATAACTTCTGTATCCAAACGCCAAGCTCCTTCCGCCTGCGAACAGGGTTTGTCTTTACACAAACAAGCCTGCTTTTGGGCTAGTTGGGCGCGGCTACAAACACAGAAGAAGAGAATTTTTTGGGCTTTAAGTTGCTCAAAAGCCGTCATGTATAGTTCCTGACGATGTTTTTGAGAATAATTGGCTTCAAATTCTGACACAGATGCAGGGCCAGAGTCTGGAGTAATGCCCAAAAAATCTAAGGTATAAAATACATCTTCCAAATAACTGGGTCGCACCCTTTGTGTATCAGCGTCATCAATGCGTAAAAAAAGTTCTGCGCCGTGCCGCCTGCTCCAGAGCCAAGTAAGGACAAAAGAAAAGGCATTTCCTAAATGCAAAAAGCCACTTGGTGTGGGCGCTAACCGGGTTTTGAGCATAAACTGTTTTTGAGAACACAAAATTAGGCAAACTGGAGCAATAAGCAAGTGGTGCACCTAAAACTCTCTCTTACTAGACCTATTGAATCAGAAAGAAAGTAGGATAACGCAATTATAATGCAGCTAAAATTTCTTGTCATTATTTTAGGCAAAAAAATATCTAAAAAAAACAAGACTTTTTTTAGAACTTTGCGTTCTAGTAAAGGGTTTTATTCATTTTTTATCAAAATAGTATCAAAAAACAAAATGGAAGAGTCTATTAGACAAAAACAGGTGGGGCGGTTAATTCAAAAAGACCTCAGCGCCATTGTGCAGAAGTACCCTGAATGGTTCGGCAATGCGTTTGTTACCATACCTGTTGTACGCATGACCAAAGACTTGGCCATTGCCAGAGTGTATTTGAGCACCATTTTGAGTGCGCCCACACCAGATTTTCTGAAGCGCATCAACGAGCACAACAAAAGTATTAGACAAGAACTCGCTCGCAGGGTTCGTAACCAACTTCGTATAGTTCCACATTTACAGTTTTATATGGACGATGCACAACAAGAATTTGATAAAATTGAGCGCATTTTAGCTGGTCTTAGCATTCCGCCTGCCACAGAAACAGAAGAGGCAGACGAATTTTAATTTCTCAAAAAAGATGACTAAGTAAAATTCTATATGCAATTTGATTTTGATTTGAAGGACTATTTGTTGCTATCGGTTTCGGTAGCCGCATTTGGCATTGGCGTACACCAATATATGTATTTTGGTATGGGGGCTAGTTACTGGCTCTTTATGTTGGCTTTGGGCGTTCCGTTCTATATGCAGTATAGGCGCACTAAGCGCAAGCTACCGATACCTCCTTCAAAAGCTGAAAAACTGACTACTAAGAGTACAAAGAAGATACTAAAAACCAAATAACGCATGGTTTTCGCTAGCATTCCCCCAACGCCAAGCACACTTTTGCGGCCATACGGTCGTTTAATTTGTAATAAAACAAACACTCATTTTATCTAACGCCAAACTCTGATTGATTTATGAAAACAATGTATGCTAGTGCCAAAATTCTGCTTCTGCTTTTCGGTACTTTGAGCGCTCTGGCTCTCAAAACACAAACTCTTGATGACAAAGAGATGACAGGGCATAAAGTAGGCGATGTTGCCACAGACTTTAAGCTAAAGAACGTAGACGGCAAAATGGTAACTATGAGCCAATATTCTGATGCTAAAGGATTTATAGTGGTTTTTACTTGTAACCATTGTCCTTTTTCAAAACTTTATGAACAGCGTATCATTGACCTTGATAATACCTATAAACCCAAAGGATTCCCTGTTATAGCAATAAGCTCAAATGACCCGGCCGTAGAGCCAGATGATTCCTTTGAAAAAATGGTAGAGTTGGCCAAAGAAAAGGCTTATCCCTTTCCTTATCTTTTTGACGAGAGCCAAGACGTAGCCAAAAAATATGGCGCAACCAAAACCCCACACGTTTACGTTTTGTCTAAAAAAGACAAGAAACTTAAAGTGGAATACATAGGTGCTGTAGACGATAATCCTAAAAAAGATAAACCAGACGCGCACGCTTATGTGGCTGATGCCGTTGAAGCACTACTTAAAAACAAGAAAGTGTCTGTTACAGAAACCAAAGCAGTTGGTTGTTCTATCAAGTGGAAAAAATAGTTTGAGACCATTGTCATATTGAACGTTGCGTGTTTGAAGCTGAAAGTTTGTTTAATGACTTGCAGCCATACACGCAACATTTTTTTGGGGGTTATAGAGCATCAAAAAAATACATATTGGCTGCTTATCAAATAAAATAAACTGCAACTTTTTAGCTAAATAGAAAAAAAAGCATAAAATTTGTAAGACTCTAGTTGTTTTACTCTTACCTTTAGCGTTAAACAATTCTTGTTAGCAGACCCCAATCTGACTGAACTATGTTTAATGGACTCCGAAACCGCTTCTGGACTGTATTTATACTCTACTTTGCACTTTTAAGCACAGAGGAAGTTTGTGCGCAACAAAAAAGGCTAGACAGTTTAAGGGTGTTGTTGAACAAGAGCACCGTGGATTCAACGCGCATACGCCTTCTGCTTATTTTGGCCACTGAGTATAACAATGTGAACCCTGAACAAACCGTTGTTTTTGCGGAGGAGGCGCTTAAACTAAGCCAAAAAAACAAAGACGATTACTCGGAAGCAGGCGCATACAATCAAATGGGTTCTGCACAGCAACTTTTAGGTTATTTTAATGCTGCAAATAGCTATATCAGCAAGGCAGAAGCTATTTATTTGCGTCTGGGCAAGCAAAAAGAACTCGGCGATACTTACACTTATTACGGCAATGTGGCGTGGGGGCAGGGCAATCATAGCAAAGCCTTAGAGTATTGTCTCAAAGCTTTAGAGATAAGAGAAAAAATTAATGACAAAACAGGTCAGGCTCTTTCTATCACGAATATTGGTGTACTTTACCGTGTTCTAAACGACTATGACCGTGCTTTGATGTATTTGGAGCGCGCGCTGAAAATTAGAGAGAGTATCAAAGACGAAGCAGGTATAGCAACCAGTTATAATAACATAGGAGGTGTTTATGAGAAAAAAAATGAGATAGAAAAAGCGATTGCCTACCAAAACAAAGCTCTAGATATACATAAAAAATTGGGCGACCGCCGTAACGAAGGGAACACCTATAACTATTTAGGCATAATTGCCGAAAAACAAGGTCAATTAGAAAAGGCCCTTGAGTACCATTCTCTCGCTCTTGAAATGAGGCAAGCACTTGGTGACCAGACTTTTATTGTGGCTTCATACAACCGTCTGGCTAAAGTATTGTTACTAAAAAAGGACTATGCGAGAGCAGAATATTATCTTAAAATGGCCTTAGAAAGTGCCCAAAGGATTGGTGCAAGAGACCGCTACACTGAGTGTTTGAACACCATGCATGAGTTGAGCGAGGCAAAAGGCGATTTCAAGATGGCCATGTACTACTTCAAACGTTATATTGCCGTGCGAGACAGCGTTTTTAGCTTAGAAAAGAAGCGAATGGTAGAGGAAATGAATGCCAAATTTAGCTCTGATGAAAAAGATAGACAGTTGCTCGTTTTCAAAAGTCAAGAAGAACTCAATAAAAAAGAAATTGATAATAAAAATTTAACCCTTGCACTCGTAGCCATAGCCACAATTTTTATGGGTGTGGTGGCCTATATGAGTTTCAGAAAAAGCAGGGAACGTGCCAAAATCAATAGGCAGCTCCAAGCTCAGGGCGAACTTATTTCTATCAAAAACAGGGAGCTGGAAGAACAAAAACTGCAAATTTTAAAGATAAACGAAGGGCTACAAGAGAAAAATGAACAAATTGAGCAAGCTAGCGAGGAGCTTATGCAGTCTAATGAAGAAATACTGGCGCAGCGCGACAACATCAGCCAAAAAAACAAGCAACTTAACCAAGTCTTAGAACTGCTGGAGAGCAAAAGCACAAAAATTGAAAGCAGTATTCGTTATGCGCAACGCATTCAGACCGCTATGCTTCCTTCAAAGGAGCAGCTCAAAATGGCTTTGCCTCATCATTTTATTATGTTTAGGCCCAAAGACATCGTTTCTGGCGATTTTTATTGGTTGCACAAAACAACCATCCATACTTTTGTGGCGGTGGTGGACTGCACGGGGCACGGCGTACCGGGCGCTTTTATGTCCCTTATCGGCGATGCTTATTTAAGTTTGCTCATTGTACAAAAAGGCATGACTAACCCCGACGATATTCTACTCGCTTTGGATATTTGCATACATCGTGCACTCAAACACGAGGAAAAAGACAATAAAAACCGCGACGGTATGGATATATCGCTTGTTGTGCTGAATAATACTCAAAAAACACTCGAGTTTGCAGGCGCGCATCAAGCACTCTATGTGGTTCAGAATGAAAAAATGCAAATTTTTAGAGGCGACAAACACGGCATAGCGGGCAATGATTTAAGACCAAAAAAATTCACCCAACACCAAATCTTAGCCTCTGAGCCTACCCTTTGCTACCTTTGTTCAGACGGTTATCAAGACCAATTCGGTGGCCCAACCAATGTTAAATTTGGCAGAAAGGAATTGGCAAACGTACTCCTAAAAAATAGCAGTTTAGACTTAGAGCCTCAAAAAGATGCTTTGGAAGCAGACTTTGATAATTGGAAAGGAACTCATACTCAAATTGATGATGTTCTTTGTTTGGGTTTCAAAATTTGAGCAACGCTATTGCCGAAGACAAGCAAAATTCATAACCTTTGTGGGTGAGTATGCAGATGCTCATTTTTCGGCTTAAACTTTTATAAAAAAAATACGTTTCAGTCTATATAAAACTTTGAAAAATGCGTACATTTGGCACATAGAATAGCATCATTTGCTTTCTTCGCTTCAATAATGAATGGTCACTTTTGCTGAATGCACTATTGATAAGCCTAAAAGCATTCACTTTGTTTATGTTACAAAAAAAATAAAAACACAAAAAAAAGTAATGAAAACATCATCTAAAGCATTGGAAGTT
This sequence comes from Cytophagales bacterium, assembly GCA_013299045.1. Taxonomy (GTDB): domain Bacteria; phylum Bacteroidota; class Bacteroidia; order Cytophagales; family Bernardetiaceae; genus RDZD01. Next base: position 170,371 of record JAAFJX010000004.1, read on the forward strand.
ACTGACAAGAACTTTGAAGAGCTTGTTAAGTCTGGTAAGCCTGTCCTGATTGACTTCTGGGCAGAGTGGTGTGGCCCCTGCGTACAGTTGTCGCCCATCATTGAAGCCGTCGCCGAAAAGTATGACGGAAAAGCCATTATTGGCAAGGTAAACGTGGACGACAACCAGCAACTTTCCATGAAGTTCGGTATCCGCAGTATTCCTACTGTTATGATTTTCAAAGATGGCGAAATGGTAGAGCGCATGGTGGGGCTGGTATCTCAGAAAAACCTAGAAACTAAACTAGACGGCCAAATAGCTTAATTCATTTTTGATTTTGCCTCAAAAAAACAGGGTCAGAAGTAAGTTTATCTTGCTCCTGACCCTGTTTTTTTATCAGAAAAAAAAACAAAACCCCAAGCAAATTCTGAAAATAATATTTACATTTGCCGAAAGCAGTGCTGTTTTCTAAACCAAAACTTTAAAGCGTATGAAAGGTATAGAATTTATAAAAGACGAAAAAGGAACACCCATTAAGGCTGTTATTGATTTAAACGAATACCGTGCGCTTTTTGAGCGTTTTTTTGAGACGGCTCTGCAAGCTAAAAGTACATCTACCAACACAGCAGACACACAGACACTGAGCAAAGTGCCGCATATTATTCAAAATGCTATTTTGGCAGCCAGAGCCTTGATAGGCACAAAACACTTGAGCATTGACCCTAAAGGTATTGATTGTTCGGGGCTTACCTCTAGTGCCTATAAAACTGCTGGTATAAATATTCCACGCTCCTCCCGCGACCAAGCCAAAATTGGCCAAGCTATTGAAAAAAACCAACTACAACCTGGCGACCTTGTCTTTTTTGCTACCGGAACAGACCCCAATTACATCTCGCACGTAGGCCTTATCACGAAGAGCAGCACCAAACCCGAAGAAATTACCTTCATACACACCTCTACGAAACGCGGAGTGGTAGAAGAAGCTCTTTTTCAATGGGAATATTGGCAAAAAGCCTACCGCAGTGCTTGCAGGCCGCCTATTGTTTAGCTTTGAATTTGTGCCAACTAATATTTATCAAAAAAAAGATGAAATTACTCCTAGAAAACGGCAAGGAAATTACCATAGATGACCAAAATGAAATAGCACGCGGTGGCGAAGGGCGTATTATGAGCATACCCGAAATGCCCGACAAGGTAGCAAAAATATTCCTGCTGCCAGACAAGACGATTACCAGAATGCAAAAAGATGCGCTCAGTGTATTAGATGCGCACTTTTTTGTTAAGCCAGAGCTTCTCATTTACCCACCCAAAGGTGGCATGAATTACGTAGCACCCTCGGGCTGGGCTGGTGCAGGCAAACAAGCTGGCAGTACGCAGGACATTGTGGGCTACACCATGCAATGGCTGCCGCTTAACTTCATTCCGCTGGCTAGCCTTTTCAATAAGCCCTACTGCGCCAAGCATCGTGTAGATACGACCTTCAAAATCAGGGTCTTGGAAAATATGCAGCGCGCTATGCAAATGGCTCATCAGCAGCAAATTGTAATCGGCGACTTTAGCGGCCTAAACACAATGGTCAATCCGCAGGCCGACATCAAGCTCATTGATGTAGATAGCTACCAAACCAGCGCACAAGTGCATTCTCACTATCTTCTGGACGACATTCGCGACTATCTCTACCAGGGCCGCGTAAGCATACACAGCGACTATTTTGCATTTTCAGTGCTGGCTTTTAATATGCTCACCTTTACACACCCCTTTAAGGGCATACATCAGAGCTTTCAAACCCTGGCGGAGCGCATGATTCATAAGATTCCTATTTTTAAAAAAGACCCACTCCTGACTGTTCCCAAAGTTTATGAGCCAATTTCTCAGGCTATATGGCAGGCACAGTTTGAAGATTTTTACTTGGAAGGAAAGCGCTATAGTCTAAGTACCTCTCTTTCGCAAGTGCCGGCACAAGCCGCTGCCCCGCCTCCGCCTATCCTGCAAGTATCGGATAGTCAAGAACTGACTATTAAGCCATTGTTAGACCTCAAACCAGAAGAAGAAATCATTGATGCGCAGTTTAATGGCGGCATTGGCTTTATCAGTACAACCCAGAGGCACTTTTTTTTGAATACTGCCAACAATGGTTTTGTACAGCAGATAGCCGCTTTACCATCAAACGGACAAGAGTACTGTTTTGTGGGACAAGAGCGCTTACTCAAAAAAGACGGCGAGCAACTTTTGGCTTATGACCAACAAATGGGCTTTGTGCCAATCCAAAATTTTTCTTTCAAAACAGGTAGCCGATTCATGCCTTTTGGGGCTATTTTGGCGGTTGTAGAAGAAAATTTCTTGAAATATTTGCAGCTAGACCAAATAATTCAAAATAATTTGGCCACTTCTCAAACACAAGTGCATGGAAAAGGGTTTATCGTGCGTGATGGTTTAGTTCAAAATGTAGGCGGTAAGCAATACATCTTTTACAATTCAGGAAAAACCCTTACGACGGTAGCTGTGCGTGATATGGTTTATGATGTGAAGGTGGTGGGTAATTGCGGAATAGCTGCCGTTCGTAAGCGGATTCAAAACAAGGCTGCCGAGCAGGAAATGAGCCTAGAGTACAGGTTTTTTAATATCCAAAATATGGAAATGGGGCTCTCAAGCGTGGCAGTTTCTGCTCTAAAGACCTTTGGCTATAGGCCGATAGATGCACAACACGGGCTTATTTTTGAGGCTTGCGACGACGTACTAAACATCAGACGCAGCCAGGACTTTGCAGTGTTGCAATCCTTAGCTTGCAAGGTGCTGAACGAACAAAGTTTGGTTTACAGTACCCCAGCCGGTATTGTAGCAGTGAACCCTGATGCCGCTTATCTGCTTAACAAGCGCTAGTTCTTAACCCAAAGCCTTTTTTTATGTTCTGGAACAAAAAATTTAAGAGCCGTAGCAACCAGATTGAACTCATGGACGACCCCACGCTCCGTGGCGATGCCCTCCAGCAAAATTTGGAAGAGTTAGAGCAAGTGAATATCTGGCTTGGAGGTTATGCAATTATTCTCGATACGCTCGAGCATTTGCATATTGCAGGCTTTTTTAAAGCAGCAAAACCTATACGCATTGTAGATGTAGGCTGCGGCGGTGGCGATACCCTCCGCTGTGTGGCGCGCTGGGCACGAAAACAAAATTTAAAGCTGGAGCTAATTGGGTTAGATTTCAACGACTTTATGCTTGAATATTGTGAACGAAAAAGCCAAGATTATCCCGAAATTCAATGGCAGAAAATGGATATTTTTAACCCATCTTTTGCCAATGAACGCTATGATTTGGCAATATGCAGTTTGTTTTGTCATCATTTTTCCCACCAAGAACTTGTCAGCATCTTTAAGAGCTTACGCCAAAATTGCGATATTGGTTTCGTCATCAACGATTTACACCGTCATCCCTTGGCTTATTATGGCATCAAGTTTCTGACGCGGGTGTTCCGAGGTTCTTATCTGGTGCAGCATGATGCGCCTCTATCTGTTCTACGCGCTTTCAAACACAAAGAACTCAAAGCGCTTATGGCAGAGTCGGGTATCAATCGCTATTATCTGGCTTGGCGTTGGGCGTTTCGGTTCAGGCTTTTAGCATTTACCTGATGAGTCTGATATTTTACGGTATGCCTAAGATTTGATTAAGTAGTCAAGACCTATAATTTTTTGTCAGGAAAATATAGCACTTATTGTGTATCAAACAAAATTTGGCAAAATATTTGGATATGACAATACAAAGCCTTACGTTTGTTTCACAAATTATAGTGCTTTGGAGTAGAAAAATTTGTTTTCTATCTCTAATATAATACGGCAAAAGCCTTCATTTTCATTGGCTAAACGAAACCTTTTTTTAACAGCTATGACTAAGTACCTGCTGCTCTTTTGCGGTTTAGTATTCGCGTTTCAGGTAAATGCGCAAGTTAAATTGCTGTCTGATGCAGAGCTTGCACAGGCACACCCTTTTCTTTCTATTGAAGAAGCCATTGTGTCGTCAGACCCTGTCTATAAGTTGTATTTATGGGAAGAAAACCGGACTACCTTACCGCCTGAAGTACCTCAGCTTACCAATCTGCAAGAAATTTGGTTAAACGACAACCCTAGTTTAGACCTTACAAGCGCAATCGCCTCATTGAGCAAGCTACCCGCTTTGCAAATACTGAATCTAAGTGGTAATCAGATAAAAATGCTCCCGCCCGATATAACCAAGCTCAAAAAATTAAAAGAGTTGGCTCTTAACGGCAACAGCACCTTTAGCGACGAAATGGATGCTAGCAACCAAGGACTTGACCTTAAAGGAAATCTTAAGCTGCTTGCACAAAATACAACGCTTACCAAAATCAATTTGGCAGATAACAACATTGCTGCTATTCCAGACGAGATTGCTGGCCTTAAAAAACTTTCAATTCTTGACCTAACGAACAACAAACTCACAACACTGCCCGCATCTATGGCACAGCTTGCAGACTTGCACGAGTTGATTTTGGCCAACAATCCAATGCAGACGTTGCCCGAAGTTGTTTTTCAAATGAAGGCACTTAAAAAGTTAGATTTGCGCTCTATCAAATTGACAAACTTTCAGGCAGAATTAGAAAAACTCAAGCGTCTTACCACGCTAAAGGAACTCTGGATTCCGGACGGTCTAACAGAAGCGGATATTGAGGCACTCAAGAAAGCGCTGCCCAACACTGAAATCGTTAGTTTTGAATAAACTTCAGGTTTCCTTTTTATATGGCAGCTTTTTTAGCCACAGTAGAAAGCTAGCAACAATAACTTCAGCATCTAGTGCAGCATTCAATGTTTTGAGTGCTGCTTTTTTATCTGAAGCCTCCCTTAATTTTTTAGGACTCAAGCCCTTTAGCAAATCTTCAAGTCCTTGATAGTCTTTGGGCCTAAGTACCCAGCCCGCCTCGTTTTCTTTAACCAGCGTAGCGCCTTCGCCTTCACCCAAAAAAATAATAGGCAAACCTGCTGCTATGCCTTCATAAATCTTACTCGGCACAGTACCATACAAGTAAGCACGGAGAGAGACTAAAAGAATATCATGCTGGCGCAATAAATTGGGAATTTCTGTATGTTGGACGCTATCGTGCAAATGTATATCGGTGCGTGCATTGGCTAACTCGGCCACAGCACTGCGCTCCACGCCTTCACCGTAAATGTGTAATGCTGCATTTTGAGCAGCAAAATCTACATTTTGGCACAAGTTCAACAAGCCTTGTGCCATGCCCAAAAGCCCCACGTAAAGCACTTTGAGCGTTTTTACATCTTGTATTTCTATTTTCGGATTGGTTAAAGCCCTTAAAAACGCTGGCTGAACTCCATTTCGGTAAAGAAAAACCTCTGCTTGTTTATTTCTTTGTTTCAGATAGTGCTCTATTTCTTGGGACTGCGCCAAAAAGGAATGGTTTTTTCTAAAAATTTGATTCTCTAGGCCATTCACCAGCCACCTTACTGTAGGCTTGAGGGGAATATCCAAATGAGGGAGTACCTCTTGCCAAAGGTCAGAAACATTCACTAAACAACGTAAGCCTGCTTTTTGGCAAATAAAATGAACCACCCAAGCCAAAGTTGGTGGAGGGCTTTGTACCAAAACCCAGTCTGGACGGATTTCTGTTAGTAAGTTACGGCTCTGCCAAGGCCAGCGCATCAATCCTAAGACGTTTTGCAAGCGCCCCAAAAAACCGTTGCGGTGTGCGGGTTGCAAAGGATAACGATAAAGTTGGCAGCCTTTGTAGCTTTCTCGCCAAATTCTTTTTCCGTTCTGATAACCTTCAAGAACACGCGTGTAAGGATAGGAAGGCACACCTGTAAAAACATGAACTTCCCAGCCCGCCTCTGCCATTTTTGCGGCCAAAAAGCCCATTCGGTTAGCACAAGCTCCTATTTCTGGCGGAAAGTTTGGCGTATAAATGGCTATCTTCACGTAGATATTGGTGGCTAAAGGCTTATTTTCCTATTGGTTTAGCTTGAGCAGCCCTCTACCACAACAACAATTTCGCCTTTAACGGCTCGGTTGGCAAAATACGCTGCTAACTCCGCCAAAGTGCCGTTTTTGGTTTCTTCAAACATCTTTGTAAGCTCGCGAGAAACAGAGGCGAGGCGTTCAGCTCCCCAAAAGTCCGACAGCTCTTGTAAGGTTTTGCCGATGCGGTGCGGAGACTCATAAAAAACAAGTGTTCTTGCTTCGGTTTTGAGGCTTTCTAAGCGTGTTTTTCTTCCTTTCTTGACGGGCAAAAAGCCTTCAAACACGAAACGGTCTGCGGCTAAGCCAGACTTTAGCAAGGCTGGCACGAAGGCTGTAGGGCCAGGCAGACACTGCACCTCTATACCTTCGCGTAGGCAAGCACGTGCAAGCAAAAAGCCAGGGTCTGCAATGCCAGGTGTGCCCGCATCAGATATGAGCGCCATATTCTTACCTTCTTTGAGCTGCGGAATAAGTTGGGCAAGAATAATATGCTCATTAAAAGCATGATAACTCTTGAGCGGCCTACTAATACCCAAATGTTTGAGCAGCACGCCAGAGGTACGGGTATCTTCGCAAAGAATTAAATCAGCGCTTTTGAGGATTTCAATGGCGCGAAGCGTTATATCTTGCAAATTCCCTATGGGGGTGGGCACTAAGTACAGCATATCAAGTTCTAAAAGCGCAAAGTAACAAAAAAAGCACGAATTTGCTGAAATTTATGCGACCAAAACTAAAAAAAGGCGTATTTTGTGAATAACACAACGCTCAAGTAAATGATTATTTCACCCAGTTGTTGTGTTGCGCCAAGGCAGTCTCCTGTATAGCCTTCTATCCATTTCAAAAAATAAAGCCTTGCACGAAATAGGAAAAAGGCTAATATCAAAAATGTAAGCAAATAAGAAAATTGCCCTTGCAGCCAACAAAATACCAAAAAAGGGAGCAAACCAAAGCATAACGTTAATCCGAACTCCGAAATGCTCAGTTTCTTGGCTACTGGTTTGGATTTGCTGTCCGCGTCTTCGCGCGCATAGTCTGTGGTATAGATGATACAAACCGCTCCCGCACGACTCAGGCTGTGCGCAGCCAAATAAGCCATAGAAAGGCTAGGTAGCGGTAAAAGTGCGCACATCTCCAACAATAACGTTAATTTAAGCGTGAGAATCAAAAACAAACCTACCACACCATAAGTGCCGAGGCGGCTATCTTTCATGATGGTTAGAATTTGAGTTTTGCTCCAGCCACCACCAAAAGCATCACAGACATCTGCCCAGCCGTCTTCATGGAAGGCCCCTGTTATCAATACAGACGCGATTAGACTGAGGATAGCAGCAGGCCATAGCCCAAAGAAAAACTCAGATATCAAAAAGACTCCTATGGCTATTCCGCCCACCAGCCAGCCAATAACGGGAAAATAGATAGTGGCCTTATTCAGATATTCTTCGTCATGGTCTACCCAGGAAGGGCATGGAACACGGGTATAGAACATAAGTGCTGTAAAAAATAAACGGATATGGTGCTTCAGAAAGGACTCCATAGGTGAGATGATGTTTTGGTACATGATGAAAGCAACAAAGTTAGGAAGCTCTATCGCACTTGCATCTATGAGGTCTTAAAATATTTTTAACTATTTTTTTTATTTTTGAAAACCGATGCAACGCAAATTGTCATTTTCTGGTCTTTATAAGTGCATGGTTGTTAGACACGACATTGCGCCAACAAAAGAGCGACTATTCCACCCGGCGGCACATTTAGAAACTAAGTGTGCCGTTTTTTTTATTCATTATATTCTAACAACAATTTATAATCGTGTAATAAAGCGGCATACCTAATGAAATATTGAAAGGAAAGGTAACGCCCAGAGCCATTGGGATATACAAACCAGGGTCTGCTTTGGGTGCAGCTAATTTCATGGCAGCGGGTACGGCTATATAGGACGCACTGGCTGCCAAAACCGCAAAAATGAATCTGTTACCAATGTCATTGGTTACGAGAGCACTTACAAAAGCTACTATGCAGCCATTCAAGGCTGGTACAAGCACGGCAAAAACTGTTAGAAAGAAGCCGTATTTTTTGAAAGCAGAAAAGCGTTGTGCTGTAACAATACCCATTTCTAGTAAAAATATGGCCAAAAAGCCTTTAAAAATATCGGTTGTGAAAGGCTTAATGCCTTCGGCTTGTTTGCTGTCTGCGATGATGCCAATCAACAAACTGCCCAAAATGAGCAAGACACTGCCATTAGTCAAAGAATGCTTGATGATAGAGCCAATAGATGTTTTGCCATCGGATTCCTTATCATAATGTTTTATCATTATAACGCCAATGATAATAGCAGGAGACTCCATAAAAGCCATAACTGCCACCATATGCCCACTAAAAGAAATTTGCTGGGCTTCCAAAAAAGCAGCTGCGGACACAAATGTAACAGCGCTTACCGAACCATACGTAGCGGCTACAGCACCCGCATCGCTAGCACTCATGCGTCTTTTGAGTATAAAAAATGTATAGAAGGGAATCAAAGATGCCACTGCAAGTCCAAAAAGAATAGAAAGCGCTATTTCACTTCCAAAGTTGCTGTGTGCAAGCTCTTGGCCTCCCTTAAAGCCAATGGCAAAAAGTAGATAAAGGGAAATAAACCTACTGGAGGACTGAGGAATTTCCAAATCACTCTTAACAAAAGTTGCAAAGATACCTAGCAAGAAAAAGAGAAGCGTAGGATTGGTTAAATTTGAAATAATTATCTGGAAATCCATTTTGTTGAGTAAAGCAAGCAGCGGTAAAAATAATAAAGCTTGTAGATAGATGCTAATTCGTGTTTGATACCCACGAATAACCTAAGGACTCAAAAAATGTTTCACATTTTGCCTTAAATATTTAGAGAATTAGGCTAAGATTTTATGCGTTTGTAGCTAAACTCATGTCTTTTTATCCATTCCGCCTGGTCGTTGAATTTTACGTCCTTACGAATAATAAAAGATTGATTGCCAACAGTATAAGTATGTCGGATAGTGGCGGCTTTGCCATCATTACCATCAAAACCCAAGTGTTCTGTAGTAATCTTTAGACTGCCATCGGCGAGCTTTTCTACCGTCTTAACAGCTCCTTTGTTCATGTAAGCGCCGTCTTTGCTAATTTTGAGGCTGTCTGTTGAGTTTGCACTAGGCTCGTTTGGATAGATATTGACGAGCAGGAGGCAGTTTTTTTTCTTTATGATACTCACCTTTACATCTGCTGGCATGGTGTAGGGCTTGCCAGAGGTATAGTCCAAATAAGTGAGGCTGCCAAACCAGGTGCCATTCAGAGCTTTTAAATCCTTCAGTGTTACTTTGTTTATTTGGGCCGAGCTGGCAGAAACTGCCCAGATGAATATGACGAGAATCAAAGAAATTGTGCGTATCATAGTGCTTAAATTTTAGGTGGGTGTGTCCTTTTAGGCGAGTACTGGATAAAAACCTAACTACTTGTATAAGAAAGCCCACATAAGTAGTTAGGTGGATTAACTACTTATATATGACTAAATTTCAATGCTTTGCCATATTTATAAACCAAGTAACAACAAGCGGCTTCGGTGTAGCGTCCGCGCTTAGAATTAAACTTGGTGGCATTGGGTCTGCACTTTTCCTTGATTTGGTCCTCAGTGAGCTTGTACTTGTTAAATTCCATGCTTTTCATAGTACCCTCAATTTCATAAGAATAGTCAGAGTCAGACTTATAGGTGGCCTTTAACCATGAGCGGCGGTCAGGTTCCCATGAACCCGCGCCCTCTTTACCTAAGGTAATTTTTACAGCATAGCCTTCTGGCTTATCTATCAGATAAATAAGAGAAGAATAAACCAAACGGGATTTGCCATCTTTTTCGCGTACAATTTTCAAAACATATTCATTGGGAATATTAGACATCGTCTGGATTTGTAGCTCCCATTTCAATTTGCCGTCAGGGCAAAGTATAAGGCCACGTGGATTGTCCTGCTTAGGTTCTGCCAATGCGCCCATAGCGTCCGACAATGAACGTATAAGCAGCTCGTCTTCAGACACTTCAGGCTTGGGTTGGAAGGAAAATAAGGCCATAAGCGCTGCACAGGCCAAAAACATTTTGCTGAACATTGTTACCATACCGTTTTTGTTGATAAGTGAAACTGACTTTTATGTGGATTGTGAAAGAATTGAGTACAATTTTAAGACGTAATTTTACATCTAAAATTATTCTATGCAATTTTTTAACCAAAAAATAAATGACTATCGTAACGGACACTCTCCTCTAAGCCATGCAATAACCTTACCGCCAAAAATAAAAATAGCCCCACAGATGCGTGAGGCTATTTTTGAACGAGTTTTACGGAGCTAAAATCAACGCCCAAACATAGAATCGTCTTTATCGCGTCGTGTGGGGTCTTCGAGTGGATACTCTTTGCGGAGTGGGAAATAATCCATATCATCTACGTTCAGAATCCGAACCAAATTAGGGTGCCCTTCAAAAATAATTCCGTAGAAGTCATAAGTTTCGCGCTCTTGCCAGTTTGCAGTGGCATACAAAGCACTTAATGTAGGCACATGAGGTTTCTGTATGGGCACAAAAACTTTAACGCGCAGCCTAAAGTTATGAATAAGGCTATGAAAGTGATAGACAACAGCCAGTTCTCCCCCTTTTTTGTTTGGATAATGCACCCCGCAGAGGTCAGTCAGAAACTGAACCTGAAAAGTCTTGTGGTCATAAAGATACTTGGCCACTTCAACAAGGTGCGTTGGGTTCGTGGTGAACGTTAGTAAGCCACTAGGCTCTGAGTTATCAAAAACTGCCGCTCCAAAGCGATTCTGAAGGTCTGTCCAGACCTGTTCTGAAGTAATCATAGCTATTGGTTGATGTTGTATGATGCCAAAAGAGTTTTATATTCTTCGGATTCGCGCCTACGCAAGGACTCTGTAGAAGCCAAATGCTGTATTTTGAGAATTCCCTCAATGATTTGTTCGGGACGAGGCGGGCAGCCTGGTACATAAACATCAACAGGAATAATGCGGTCTATGCCTTGCAGAACACTGTAAGTATCAAAAATACCACCGCTAGATGCACACGCACCAACAGCAATCACCCAACGCGGCTCGGTCATTTGCTCATAAACAGCCTTAACGATAGGGGCCATCTTTTTTGCAATAGTGCCCATAACCATTAGTAAATCAGCCTGACGAGGAGAAAAACTAACACGCTCTGCACCAAAACGCGCCAAATCATAGTGCGAACCCATAGTGGCCATAAATTCTATACCACAGCAAGAGGTAGCAAACGGCAGAGGCCAAAGCGAGTTTTTACGCGCAAGCCCTACAGCACCATCAAGCGTAGTAGCAAAAAAACCTTGTCCCTCTTGCCCAGATGGGGCTTTTTCTATGTTTACATCAGCCATTTTTACAAGCGTTTAAGTGTTCTATCAACTATATATTTCTACCAGAAATGAAACACCTAATGAATAATTTTGTTCAAAATTTGTAGTAATTTTTTGTATGACAATCCCATTCTTTGGCTTATTCCTCCCACTTCAAAACACCCTTCTTAACGATGTAGAAAAAGCCTACCAAAATAAAGACCATGAACAACACCATTTCTACCAGATAAGGCACTCCCTCCCCACTCGCAAGCGCAGACTTAAAATTAACAGCCCAAGGGTACATGAAAATAATCTCCACATCAAACAAAACGAACAGTATCGCAATTAGAAAATATTTGACAGCTATCGGCGAACGTGCATCGCCCTCCGATTCTATGCCGCACTCAAAAGATTCTACTTTCTTCTTACCAAAAACCTTAGGCCCAACCAAATGCGTCAAAGCCATTGTAACAGCAACAAAAGCCATAGCCACGCCAAATTGGATAAGAATGGGGAAATAATCTGCAGGTACGTAGTTCATGCGTTATGCAATTTTTAAACTATAATTGACTGATTGTAAACTTTTAATGCCGTATAATGCGGTTCTTTGAGTTTGCAAATATAAATAAATCTAATTTCTAACAAACACAAAACTTTATTTTTTATCCTGCTTTTTTAATCGGTGAATTCTGGCAATAAAATGCAACCTTATAGATAGTCATTTGGCTAAGCTGTTGAGGTGTTTTAAAGCCTAATCTTTTCTTGGGTCTATCCTTGGTTTTGTTTTGAATGATTAAAATATCTCGTTCCCACACGCATTCAAAATTAGTTTTTTTAAGAAAATATTGCCTAATAAGCCCATTTAAATTTTCATTAGCGCCTCTTTGTCATTGTCTGTGGTCATGCTATCTCAATGAGGCCTTTACTCGGAATTTTAGCCATACCCACTACTTGTTCAGAATTATAATCAAGGGCTAAATATTCCCGAATAAACGGCTCAACTTCTTGGCTAAATGCAATTTTCTTGGTTTCTTTTTGTGGCACAAATCGGTTTTTTGCATCTCATTGCCCTTTATTGCTCTGCTAACTATTAATTCATTATTGCCAATAGCCTCTGCAATAGAAATTATTGTGTGTTTGGGCAATAAGTTGCGCAATCATCTACCTTTGCGCCTGTGTGCAATATGCCATCTGTCTTTTTGAGTAGAGAAAAGCCAAAGGTACAAAGGATATGCTGAAACACACAAGCAAACGCCTCTTTACTCCACTATAACGGAGGCAGCCAAATGCTTACGCACCTTTAGGCACAAAAAAAGTTAAAAAAAGCAAATGAGTGCCCAAAAACTCTCAAAACAAGGCCTTTGGGCACTTAAAATCTCTTTAATACTTGCTTGTTTGTATGTAAACAGTGTACTGGTAGGTAATTTTTTTCTCTTCGCCTGCCGCTAGCTTCACTGTCCAGTTGATGTAATTGTACGGGTTCTGTACTTCGCTAGGGTTTGGTTTTTTGCTCATCTTCCAGTCTATTGAAGTGGTTTTTGGCACACCCGTTACAGTCCGCGTTAGGTCTAGCTCTATCTCCTTTTCCTTGTTGTTTTTAATCTCGATAGTGCCCTCAATAAGCAGCATATCATAGGTTCGGCCACGCACCTTTGGACCTGCCTCTCTAGAAATTTGCTCATCGTTATCTTTGACTATAATGTCGGGCGAGACGGTTATTTTAATCAAAGAACGGCCATTTTTTGCAGTGTATTTGCTTACGTCTTGGCTAAGTGGGTCGCTGCCCTTTAAGACAAGTGCAGGGCCGGTTGTCCACGGATAGTTGGTTTTGTTCTGAAGCTCAATGGAATGCCAAACTCTATTAGGCTGCTTGCTGCTAGGGTCATTGACTATCCCATAATTGTTGAAAACATTACTTGGCAAGCTAACTTCGTAGAGGTGCTTATAAGGTACTTCTGCCTCAAAAAGTGTGGTATGTGAACGGCCGCCTTTCGGTAAACTAAGTTTTTCTAACCTATAAAAAAACAAATCTTCTTGCGTGTCGCCGTCCGCATTATCTGTGCCTACTACCGCGGATAGCTCACCAGTTTCTGCATCGTCTGCCTCTGACATAACGGCATTAGAAAAACTCTGCATCTGCTGCATAGAACGACGCTCATAGTACATGGCGTTATTGTTTGAGGTAGTTAAATCGTAGAGCAAACTTGTGGCATCGCGGCCAGACACAAGCGGCGAGGCATAGCGCGCATGGCTAAAGTTAGGTACGCCCACCACCAAATTCACATCGGCATTTATCAAGTCTTCCGCATCGTTTACCAAGTTAGCCGAAAGGTTGATGCGGGCGCGTGTATCGTCTAACAAGGTTACTTTATACATAGGCAGCCAAGAAATATTGCTCTGCAAATACATCATTTCTACTTGTTGCTTAGGCACCGCCTTCTCAAAGTCTATTTCAAAAATGCGCGCAATGTTTTTAATGGTGGTGCTTAGCTTTGGGGCAGTCGTAAAAACAACGTGTTTGCAGTTAGCAGCATTGATGGCAGACCAGCCCTGTGCATTGCTAAGATAAACAATATCCTCTGTAACAGACTCAATCTTGCCCTCATAGTTTGTGCCGTCGTGTAGGGTTAGTTTGATTGTTTTACCCGTGTTTGCGGCAATCATACTTGGCCACTTACCACCTACCGGAACTTCTGCATCTACTTCCTTGTTCAACGACTTGATACTGCGCATGGTGTTGTCAGCGCAAGAAAACCATAATGAGCCAAGTGAAGCTACTGGCAAATCCGTAACACGAACGGTCTTATCGCTCATGTTGGCTTCTATAGTTTTGACAAAAAAGCCACTAGCATTCTTAAACACTGATACTTTTTGGCTTTTTATTGCCGTTTGCGCTTGCGCAACACTATACAAAGATAGGGCAAGACCTATTACTAAGACGAAACAAGGCAGTTTTTTCATACAATCTTATTTTTTTATTGAGAAATATAAACGAAACTCGTCCACAAGATGCAAAAAATAAGGCGATTTCACAAATAGTGCATCAGGAATTCAGGTTTTCCGCATCAAAATTTAGGATAATAGTTTCAAGAGATAGAGGTTGTCTCGGTGTGCTTTTTTTCGTTTTCTTTTTATACTTAGTCTTCCCTTAAAATATATCTAAGGTGTTTGTTATCAGAAAATTAAACAAGCATTTCATCTTTAAAATCTCTTAGTTTTTAGCCTATTTTGTCAAAAACTGGTAAAACCTCAAGAGCTTCTTACGGCCTGCACTGCCTCGCATCAGACAAAAGCGAATGGCTCAAATGTCAGAGAGTGAGATTTTCTGTGCAATCATGTCGTTTATTAAAATCGTCCTTTCCGCAGAGTTGCGGAGGTTTTTGAACGAAAGCAAGCTCTTAAATTAACCTCTCTTGAGTCGTCAAAAAGCCCTTTTTGAGTTTTTTAAGTTCTAATTGCCCTCTTTTGTCCCTTGTAGAGGCCATCTTCTCGCGTTTTCAAATAACTTTTTGCCAAATGCCTTATATCTAACTTTTTGACTAATGATTGTTTTTCTACAATTTATTGGGCGTTCCCGCTTCGCGGTCGTTCGTCTTTGGGCTTCGCTTCGCTTCGGTGCTACGCACTAAACCCGCCGCCTCTCTAACGCAAATACAGGCCAATAGACGTACTCAATAACAAAAAAAGAATAAAGTCGCAAACCCGCTTGATGCCTAAAAATTGCTTTTGTCCTATTTTGCCTCAGCCATAGCATAGCCGTATCATAGCCGTATGATAGCCGTATCATAGCCGTAGTTGGCCGTACTTTAAAAGTAAAGCCTCTATCTTAGAAAAGTACAATTATTCGCTTCCTAAAACGTACATCTCTCAGAGAGGTTAATTAAGAGCTTGTTTTGTAAAAGCACCCAATCAAAGAAAAAGCCATTCGCTGGTTTAGATGAAAAAAGGCTGTTTTTTCATCTAAATTGGCCTTTTGCGAGGCTTGATTTTTTTGCTATGCCCTACGGTCGGAACTTTCAGCTCGCGCTTCAGTTCTGCATCAAGGCAAAAGTAGAGAAGAGAAGTCTATCAAAGGCCGTCAAGGTGTTCCCAAAATAGGTAAACTATCCTCCTTAAATTTAGCTTACATCTATTGAATGTACTTTTTAAGAGAAGACTACTTATTTTTTCACGAAAATCTTGGACGACACTAAAATATGAACTTATAGGCATAGGTAAAAGTTAAGCCTGAATATACAAGTATTTTTGATGCGGAAAACCTATCAGGAATTCCCATTTTTTAGTGTCTATACAAACACAACTCAGGCTTTAAAAAAAGAATAAACAGACCGCTCAGTTCAGCAGCGCAGGAAACGCAAGCGCACGCCCCCATGCTTGCTTGCGTATGCGGCACGACTAAAAATATCTGCTATAGAATAGAGCCATGCCATAAAAATTCTTATATTGCAGCCTTATAAAAACCTGAGAAAATTGCACTTATGAACGCATACATCGTAACAGGCTATCGTACCGCTATAGGTAAAGCTAAAAAAGGAGGTTTCAAAAATACCCGTGCCGATGACTTGGCAGCTCATGTTATCAAGCACTTACTAGGCGCAGTTCCTAACCTTGACCCCGCCCGTATTGATGACCTCATAGTGGGCTGTGCTATTCCAGAGGCTGAACAAGGTATGCAAATTGGCAGAATGATTGCGCTTTTGGCCGAGCTACCGCTGCGTGTACCTGGTATGACTATCAACCGCTATTGCGGCTCAGGGCTTGAGGCCATTGCGCTGGCTTCTGCACGCATACACGCCGGTATGGCAGACTGCATTCTGGCAGGCGGGGCTGAGTCCATGTCGCAAATTCCGATGATGGGCTACAAACCGGCCTTAAACTGGTGTATAGCCGAAAAGCACCCTGATTATTACTTGAGCATGGGGCTAACGGCAGAAGAGGTGGCACGGCAGTATAAAATAAGCCGCAGCGCTCAAGATGAATTTGCGTATCAGTCGCATCAGAAAGCCACAAAAGCCATACAAAATGGACTATTCAAAAACGAAATTGTGCCTTTTCAGGTAGAAGACACCTTTTACGACCCCCAAACCCAAAAGAGCAAAACAAAAACCTATACTGTGGATACTGACGAAGGGCCTCGTGCTGACACCACCTTGCAAGTACTCGGCAAACTTAAACCCGTTTTTGCGGCAGACGGAAGCGTTACGGCAGGTAATGCCTCACAAACCTCTGACGGTGCTGCTTTTGTTCTGGTTATGTCCGAAGCTCTCGTCAATGAGCTAAATTTAAAACCAATAGCGCGCTTGCTGGCTTACACTGCCGAGGGTGTAGAGCCACGCATTATGGGCATAGGGCCTGTGGCGGCTGTACCCAAAGCGCTGAAAATTGCAGGCATCAGGCAGTCCGATATTGAGCAAGTAGAACTCAATGAGGCTTTTGCATCACAAGCGCTAGCCGTTATACAAACCCTTGACATCAACCCCGATATTGTGAACTTAAACGGTGGTGCTATCGCATTAGGCCACCCCCTGGGTTGCTCAGGCGCTAAGCTCTCCATACAACTGCTCAACGAAATGGAGCGCCGCAAACAAAAATACGGCCTTGTTACGGCTTGTGTAGGTGGTGGGCAAGGTGTGGCGGGCGTTTTTGAACGCTTATAGTCCCCTTGCAAAACCCGCTGCCTTTGGATTTAAATGCTCCAAATTTGTTTATTCTCAATGCAGGGTTTAGATTTGCAGTTATAAAGTGCAACCGCTTTGATTAGAGGCTGCCATATCACCAAAAAAACATTATTGGACAAATACAATATGACTTTTCAGGACAATCAGCAGGCCATTCTGCTAGAAGAAGGCGCTTTCTATACGCCTAGGCAAATCGTAGAAGAACTAGATAAATACATCATAGGTCAGCATGATGCCAAGCGAAGTATGGCCATTGCGCTCCGCAACCGATGGAGGCGTATGCAGGTAAAAAGTGATATGCAGCGCGAAATTGTTCCGAATAATATTTTACTCATTGGTGCTACTGGTGTGGGCAAAACCGAAATTGCGCGTCGTTTGGCCAAAATTGCGCAGGCTCCTTTTGTCAAGGTTGAGGCTTCTAAGTTTACGGAAGTGGGCTACGTAGGCCGCGACGTAGAAAGCATGGTGCGCGACCTCGCAGAGCAGGCTATTAAAATGGTGAGCCGCGAAAAGAAAGAGGCCGTCCGCGCCAAAGCCATTGTGGCGGTGGAAGAGGTCATCTTGGATGCGCTCATTCCGCCTATTCATGCACACAGCTACCAAGAAGACGGCACTAAAAATCCTGACCAAGAACTCAACGAACGCACAAGAGAGCGTTTTAGAGAAAAATTACGCGCAGGCGAGCTAGAACACCGTAAAATTGATATTGAATTAGAGCAACGCAGTGCGCCCACAGGCGTTGTGGGTGGGGCTGTAGATGAGGTTACGATGATGAACCTCCAAGAAATGCTGAGCGGTATGCTGCCAAAACGCACAAAAAAACGCAAAGTTACCATTGCCGAGGCCAGAACCATGCTCATTGATGAAGAAATGTCCAAACTGATAGACATGGACGAGGTGAAGGAAGAGGCCGTGAGTCGTGCCGAAAATTCAGGCATTATTTTTATAGATGAAATAGACAAAATAGCCTCCTCTAACAAGGGCGGTAGCGGCCCGGACGTAAGCCGCGAGGGTGTGCAGCGCGACTTGCTCCCCATCGTAGAAGGCAGCGCCGTTACCACCAAATATGGGACAATCAACACCGACCACATCTTGTTTGTGGCGGCTGGTGCTTTTCATGTAGCCAAACCCTCAGACCTTATTCCCGAGCTACAAGGACGCTTCCCGATTCGTGTAGAACTAAACAAGCTCACCAAAGACGATTTCTACCGCATATTGAAAGCACCCAAAAATGCGCTTACAAAGCAGTATGAGGCACTTTTGCTTGCCGAGAACGTTCATTTAAGTTTTAATGACGATGCGCTTGAAGCCCTAGCCGAAATGGCTTTTACACTTAACCAAGAGGTAGAAAACATTGGTGCACGGCGTTTGCATACCGTTATGAGCCATTTGCTAAATGAGTTTTTGTTTGATATTCCAGACAAAATTGGCCCCAACGCCCATTTGGTTATCACCCGCGAACTGGTAGAAGAAAAACTAACACCAATGCTCAAAAACCGAGATTTAAGCCAGTATATTCTCTGAAACGATTGCTTTTGTAAGTAGTCTTTCCTTAATATGTATTTTAACTATTTGATTTTTAGCAAAATAAACAAATGTTATCTCTTTATCCTACCAGGATTTACCTTTTCTCTGTCAGCCCAAACCAACGTACAGGATTGGTATTTTCCGTTGTTTTTTGAACAGAAAGACTAGAAAAAGCCTCTTTAAGCCAGCCGCAAAGCAAGTCTTGGGTGAACTGCTCGCTTTCGTAGTGTCCTAAATCAACGAGCAACATTTGGCCTTGCGCCTCAAAAAATTCGTGATATTTGAGGTCTGAGGTGATGTACACATCTGCACCTTGCCTGTAGGCCTCTTTGATGAGAAAACTACCTGCACCGCCACAAAGAGCCACTTTTTGGATAGGTCGCTCCGCCCAGCGTGTATATTTGAAAGCCGCTGTTTGCATGGCCTTGCTCAAAAACCACAAAAAAGCCTCTTCTGGTAGGGCTTGTGGCAAATCACCAATCATACCTGCACCTATGTTTTCTTGCTTAGGGCTCAGAATTTTGGTGTTTTGTAGCCCAAGCCGCTTCGCAATTTCCTGATTAACACCTTCATATACGTTGTCTAAATTGGTGTGCGTCGCATAAATGGCCACATCATTCTTAATGGCTTTGAGCAGGGCTTTTTCTACGTAATTGTAGCCGTTGAGGCGTTTGATGCCGCCAAAAATGATGGGGTGGTGCGCCACTACCAGATTTGCGCCCAGTCGCATGGCTTCTTCAATAACAGCCTCTGTGGTATCTAGAGCCACCAAAACGCTTTTAATGGTCGTGTCGTGCTGTCCTACTAAAAGCCCCGCATTGTCGTAGGATTCTTGTAAATGCAAGGGCGCATGGCTCTCCAGAAAATCGGTTAGGTCTTTTATCCGATAGTTCATATATGGTGTGTATTATGACTTGGCAAAGCAGCGAAGCGGTAGCCTAAGTTCGCGAAATAGTCTAAGTAAAGCGGCAGCACAAAGCGCATGGTGCGGGAAGCTTTCAGGCTATCGTGAAAAATGATAATTGAGCCATACTCGGTATTCTTAACGGCTTTTTCATAACACACCACGGGGCTAAGGTCTTGGTCAAAATCGCCAGTTAATACGTCCCACATCACAATATCGTATTGCTGCCTAATGGCTTGGCTCTGAGGTCTGCTGAGTCTGCCGTAAGGTGGTCTAAAAAGCCTGACCTTGAGGTCTAAGCCCAGCAAATTGGCTGTATTTTGCATGATGGTTGTGCAAGTGCCTACATTCTCGAGGTAAGTCTGAGGGCAAGTACTCCAGCCGTTTAGATGATTGTAGGTGTGGTTGCCCACCTGATGCCCCTCATGTAAAATTCGTCCAAAGATGCTAGGGTGTTTACGAACATTGTCGCCCACGCAGAAGAATGTAGCCTTAGCGCTAAAGAGTTTGAGTGTGTCCAGGACAAATTCCGTTTCGGAAGGAATGGGGCCGTCGTCGAAAGTCAGATACAAGACTTTTTCGCTGGTTGGTTTCTGCCACAAAAAACTAGGAAAAGCCTTTTGTATAAAATGAGCCGTTTTATGAAGATACATGATACTTACATGACAAGGCACAAAAGCAATAGGTTGCTCTTTTCTAAAACAAATTTTCGTAGTGGGCTGTGGGGAATATGACTCCATTCAAAAAAATAACCGCAAAACAATAATGCGGTTATTGGGCAAGTATGGCCAGTTGTTATCAAATTTTTTTAAGAATATCCGACACCGAAATTTCCTTCTGAACTATATCGCGTAGGGCAGCAATAGGCACACGTTTTTGCTCGGTGGTATTGCGGTAACGCAAAGTAACACACTGGTCTTCAAGGCTTTCAAAATCCACAGTCGCACAGAAAGGCGTACCAATCAGGTCTTGGCGCGTATAGCGCTTGCCAATAGCGGCTTGCTCTTCATAAAAAACTTTGAAGTCAAATTTGAGGTCATCAAATATTTTCATGCCTAACTCTTGTAGAGGCTCTTTTTTGATGAGCGGAAAAATAGCCAGTTTGATGGGGGCAAGAGCAGGGTGCAAGTCCAAGAAAGTACGTGTTTTAGCTCCACCGTCTGCATCAGCGCCCTCGGTTTCGGTGTAGGCGTTGCAGAGTGTGAGTAGGAAAAGCCTGTCAAGCCCTATGGAAGTTTCAATGACGTAAGGCACATAACTTTGGTTAAGTTCTGGGTCTTGGTAGCGTAATTTTTTGCGGGTGAAGGCCTCGTGTTGCTTGAGGTCAAAGTCTGTACGTGAATGAATACCCTCCACTTCTTTGAAGCCAATTGGAAACTCAAATTCAATGTCGGCAGCGGCATCGGCGTAGTGGGCGAGCTTAACGTGCTTATGAAAACGCAACTTAGAAGCAGGTGTTCCGAGCGCCAAGTGCCAATTCATGCGTTTTTCCTTCCAATACTCATACCATTCAGCCTGTGTGCCGGGGCGTACAAAAAACTGCATTTCCATTTGCTCAAACTCACGCATACGCATGATGAATTGGCGCGCAACAACTTCGTTTCGGAAAGCCTTACCTGTTTGCGCAATGCCAAAGGGCACTTTCATTCGGGCTGTTTTCTGAACGTTTAAAAAATTGACAAAAATACCTTGTGCGGTTTCGGGGCGCAAGTAAACCGTGCTGCTGTCGTCGGCTAAGGAGCCAATTTGTGTAGAAAACATCAAATTAAACTGCCTCACGTCCGTCCAGTTACAGGTTTTTGATATAGGGCACAAAATTTTATGGTCTTCAATGAGGCCGCGGAGTGCGTTAAGGTCGTCTTTTTCCAGCGCCTTATCTAAGCCTTCTTGCAGGCTTTTTTCAGCATCTTTTTGGCCAGAGAGGGCATACTCTCGTATTTTCTCTTCAATGATTTGGTCGGCACGATAGCGCTTTTTAGAATCCTTGTTGTCTATCATGGGGTCGTTGAAACTGTCCACATGGCCAGAGGCTTTCCAAACGGTGGGGTGCATAAAAATAGCCGCATCAATGCCCACAATGTTGTCTTGGAGGCGTGTCATGGCTTGCCACCACAAATAGCGCAAATTATTTTTTAGTTCTACACCATTAGAGCCATAGTCATAAACAGCTTGCAGACCGTCATAAATATCGCTGGACTGAAACACGAAACCGTATTCTTTGGCGTGCGACACAATTTTTTGAAACAAATCACTACCACTCGGCGCACTTGCAGAAAGGTTTTTGCCGTCTTTGGGGCTATCTTGATTTAATTTGGTTTCCATGCTGCAAAGTTAGGTAATTGCGGATTAAAAATTAAAAATTAGGCGCTAAAAATTAATCTACTAGGGCTTAACTAGTTCAACAGACAACGCGGTTTGAGCACCGCTCAGTACTTAGCCCCAAATCGTATAGACCAATAAGCTGGATAAATAGGCCAGAGCCGTCATACACACAAACTGCATGATAGGATATCGCCATGAATTGGTTTCTCGCCTCACTACCGCAAAAGTACTCATACACTGCATTGCAAAGGCATAGAAGAGCATCAGGCCAAAGCTAGTAACAGGCGTATAGACAGCTTCTCCTGTATCGGAATGCACATCTTTTTGCATTTTTGTTTGTATATTTGAGCCATCATCGTTGCTACCAACGGCGTAAATGGTAGCCATTGTGCCAACAAAAACCTCGCGGGCAGCAAAGGACGAGAGTAGCGCGATGCCTATTTTCCAGTCAAAACCCAGTGGCCGAATGGCAGGTTCAATAAAGTGTCCTACTCGGCCAATATATGAAGCAGATAGGCGTTCCGAAGCTATGGCGTTGTTCATGTCGCTCAGGTGTTCCTCTGTTTGTGGCTTCAGATTAAATTCAGCTCTAATCTTTTTTTCTGCTGCTTCTAAGGAATCGGCGGGGCCGAAGGAGGCCAGAAACCACAAAATTACGGCAATGCAAAGAATGATACGGCCAGCTTCCCACAAAAAGTCTTTGACTTTGTTCCAAACCATAATGCCGACATTAGCCCAAACAGGCGGTTTGTAGGCTGGCAGTTCCATGGTCAGAAGGCTCATATCCATGACGGGGACAAAAAAACGCAAAATATAGGCTGCCAAAAGCGCGGTCATAATTCCAAGCATATAAAGTCCTAGAAGAATGAGACCTTGCGCATTAAAAAAGCCCCACTTACTTTGTGCTGGCACTACCATAGCCACCAGAACCGTATAAACAGGTATGCGAGCCGAACAAGATACAAATGGCGTAACGAGTAGGGTTATCAGTCGTTCACGCCAGTTAGAGATGGTGCGGGTGGCCATAATGGCTGGCACGGCGCAGGCCATTCCCGAAAAGATAGACACAATGCTGCGGCCATTTAAACCGAAGCGCCTCATGAGGTTATCCGAAAGATAAACCGCTCGTGCCATATAGCCCACTTCCTCAAGAATGGCAATGAAACAGAATAAAATTGAGATTTGGGGTATAAAAACCACAATACCAGCCAAACCAGCCAAAACGCCATCTACCATGAAGTTTGCCCAAATACTCTCACCCCCTAAGCCACGTACCTGCTCGCCAAACCAGCCAAAAGCAGTCTCTATTGCGTCCATGGGATAAGTTGCCCAATCAAAAGTGGCCTGAAAAATGAGCAAAAGTAAGATAAAGAAGCAAAGTGTGCCCCACAATTTATGTGTCAGTATTTGGTCTGCCCGTCCCGAAAAACCTACTTGGGCTGCATTCTTTGTTGGCAGGAGGCAGCTCCTGACCAAAGGCGCAAGGCGTGCAAATCTGCCCAAAGTTTCTTGTATTTGGAGCGTCAGGTTTGTCTGCCCATACTTTTGAAAAAGGTCATTAATGCCTTTTTGTTGTTCCACGCTCAAATCCAAAAAATAGTCTTGATGCTGAGCTTTCAGTAACGCGAAATAAGCGGAATCTGTACCCAAAAGCGTTTTGAGTTCGAGGATAAAGTCTGGCGCAAGTTTTTCTGTTTCAAACAGCGTTGTTTTTTTTATCAAACTATCTGTTCTAGTATTCAGAATCCATGCTTTGAAAGCATCTAAGCCGTCGCCGTTGCGGGCATTCAACAAAAAGACGGGCATAGCGAGTGCCTCTGAAAGTTTGTCTTTGTCCAGTATATATCCTTTATCGTCGGCCAAGTCTGCCATAGTAAGCCCTAAAACGATGGGCAAATCCAAGCTCTTGAGCTGGGAGAGCAATAGCAAGTGCCGTTCTAAATTTAGTAAATCAGCAATATAGAAAATCAAACTTTGATTTTGTTGTTGTTTATCTGCTAGCTTACAAATAGTCTGTAAGACGATGCGCTCGTCGGGCGACTTTGGGTGCAAGCTGTAAGTGCCGGGCAGGTCTGTAAGCGTACAAAAACTCCCATCAGTGAGCGCCACTCGGCCTTCTTTTTTTTCTACCGTAACGCCTGGGAAATTGCCTATTTTTTGATTTAAACCCGTCAGACGATTAAAAACAGAGGTTTTTCCCGCGTTTGGATTTCCTACTAAAAAAATTTGTACGGATTTTATTTGCGTCATAGTGCTTTGCTATTAAAGTTCCGTTACCCATATACAAGCTGCTTCAGCTTGCCGCAACGCAAAAGACTGCTCGTTTACATAAAAATAAAGAGGGCAGCCCAGCGGAGCTTTGCGTACTAATACTAGCCTAGACGAGGGAGTAATGCCTAGTTCTAACAATTTGAGCGCTATCGGCACTTCGTCCAGAAAGGCCACACGGCTAGGTTTTTCTATGGCCAAATCGGTAGCGCGCTTAGTAGATTGCATTGGGCAGTCATTCGTTTTATTAGAACTTATTAAATTTTGCCGCAAACATACAGAAAATTGAACTAAAATGACACGCCATAGCTGTTTTAAAAAAGTAGAAGATGTAGTTTGCGCTTTTGAGCGTTCAATAAAAGTCAAAGAAACAGAGGTAGGTCTGTTATTTTTTGTTAAATAATCTGTTAATAGCACCACATATAGTAACAAAGGTTATATAGGATTCGTATTAATGGTGTAAATACAGAATAAAGTTTGGCGGAATGCTTTTTACACACACACAGAAGTTGCCATTTCTTTTAACAGTATTTCATCAAGACATTTTAAGGTCATTTCAATAGGGTTAAGTTGTAAGTTACAGAAAAGAATCCGATATCTTATCGGATTTTTTTTTATTTATAAAAAATTAGCCTGCTTGTATGAGAGGTACATACTTCAAAACTCTGCTTCTTCTGTTTTGCTGAAGTTAATGGCTTTCTGCCAGACGCGACCTTTGCCTGTTATCTGCTGCCCAACAATGACAGATTCAATGCTGTAGAAAGGTAACTCATAATTGAAATTCAAAATTCCGTATTGAATGGCTGATGCAGGTATCTTGAAAATAATAACTTGTAAGCCTTTTTTACGCCATTCTGGGCTGAGGTCTTCTACTTTTCGTGGAGTTATTTGCAAGAAAACATCATTTTCAAGGTCTACGGGCGCAGCACCTACTTTGTAGAACGTAAGCATAGAGCGTGTTCTATAGACTTGTAGCTTATCGTCTATTTCTAAAACACCCTTAGGACGAAACTGAGAAGCATAAAAGGCTTGCGCATGACTCCCCAGGACAGAGTCTAGACTAGGACGTTCGGCTTCTCGCCATTGAAAATCTTTGAGGGTTTTGTCTTTTTCTTTAAGCTCATGTGGCGGAATAACGCGGCCTTCGGGTGTTTGCAGAAAAGAAATTCTGCGCAGTTTAGCATTTTTGTCATTGAAATAAAATTTCATATTGCTACAACTGATATTGTTTTGGCCTTGATAACGCACATCGCCAGGAGTTTCATCTAGCAAATTGTAAATACATTCGCCGTTGCCCACTACGTCTAGCAGGCTCAAGCGGCCTTTATCGCTAAAAAAGGCAGTCATCAGGCGACCTTTTATTTGATTAAAATTTTTAAAAGTATCCTGCGCCACTACATACGCACGCTCTTTCATAAACATTTTATCCAAGGTATTATTCACCATTCTTACATCTATAACTTTGGCTGTAAGTTGGTTAGCTAAGCTCCAGATGACCGGGTCTTCACGGAACTGTATGGTGCTGTCGCGCAGCAGATAGTGCAAAGTATCGCATATAGCCTGCATATCAGACTTAAAGACCTTGACCTGCGGATAAGCGTGCATTTCGCGTTTGCGGTTGGTGGTGTCGTCGTATGCAATGAGTGTGTCGGCAGTGAGGTAAAGCGTATCGTTGCTTAGTGGCCTAACGAGGAGTGCCCTACCAAAAACTTCTACTTTGTCTTTGAGGCCATCGTAGTTGCCAGCGTCTCCATAAACAGTGAAGTTCTCTTTTTTACTATAAAACTCCACTTTACCGCGCGCCTTGCCCTTTTCGGTGAGGTTATCTCGGTCTAGTGAATCGGCACTGATAATGTATTCTTTGGTTTCTACCTTCACTTTTTCGCCTGGCTTAGCCACCATTTTGCTCGTGCCAAGCAGGGTATTGTACTCACTGCCCGCATTGGCCACAATGTTACCGTCGCGTGTTTTTATGGTAGTTTCAGACTCAAATGCAACAATTTTTGTATTGGCATCATAGCGCAGCGAATCAGACTTTAGGTTTAACTCATCGCCCACAACACGCACCTTGCCCTTGAACTCCGATTTTTTGGTATCCGTATAATAGTAGCCTCGGTCGCTGGTTAGTTTTAAGCTGTCATCTTCTACGCTGCCACCATTGAAGTAGTAGGCCACGCGAGCGTTTAAATCATAGTCCAAATGTTTCGTTTTGATAGTACGAACCTCATCAACCACCAATACATTACCGCGCAGTTGCGCTAGCCGGGTATTGCCGTCATAATAGAGGGTGTCGCCAGTAATGGTCATGCTGTCGTTTTCAATGAACTTGATGTTACCTAGCGCCATCACTTTGTTGCGCGTAATATACTGAAAGGCGCTATCGCAAAACAAAACAGTGTTTTTATGAACAAAGTGCACCTGACCGGCAGTATCGCGGCGCACAATACGGACTGGTTCTTCAAAAAGCACATCGCCTTCCAGAACACCCGCATAAACCAACTCAATGCGCTTGCCCCCGCGTATGGTGTCGGCAGTAAGTGGTCTTATCACTTTAGCCGCTTTAGGGTCTTTAACTGGCATTTGGTCTTTGCGCGGGTACATTTTTCGTTTAGGAAAGTCTTTGTCGGGGTTAGGCACACGCTTTTTACCTTTATTAAAAAAGCCAAATCCCTTCATGCCTTCTTTGGCTGTTTTAGAATAATCTTGCTGCGCCCAAAGAGGCGTACTGACCAGTAATAAAAATACGCAAAACATAGCCCAAAGAGCTTTTTTTGGCGAAAGGGACATGGTGGAGGTATAAAACACAGAGTGCATTTATGCAAGATTTATTAAAGCCAGAATGACTGGACATAAGTTATAAGCACAAAATTACGCTTTTAGATGAAGTAATCGTGCATGAAAGCGCTAAAAGCGCTAAAATTTAAAGTTTTTTAACCAATTTTGAGTGCTGTATTTTCAGAACATAAATTTATCTTGCTTTTGAGGCAGGGATAGCACCAAGATTTTTTTTTAATTTGAATTAAGGGGCAGGAAAAGTGGTTTCGTATAAAACAGCTTGAACACGCGTAAAAATGTAACTAACAGCCCACCTAAGATATTTCTTCTTTATCCTTAACTGCCTATGAAAAACTTTTTAGCTTTACCGTGTCAAACGTTCTTTGATAAAAGCAGTTTTTGGCAAAGAAACGCTCTATGAATATGAGCTAAATTTTGCGAATAGATGCTATACTTTTAGTACCTTTGCGACAAAATAGCATTTTAATAAATGAAGTATCATTCAAAATCATAAAGCGCATTAGACCCATGACCGTTGAGATAGTAGTATTGATTATGACTTTGAGCGCCACCTTTCCGCTTGTGGGCTATTATTTGGACTGGCGCTTTAAAAACCAGCATAGGTTTAAGAAGAACAAGCCCAAAGCAGATGCAACAGCTAATCCTCCCAGCTAAAGGGTAAAGATTGGACAGTTTTAGCACCGTCTTTATTCTTTTTATTGGGTTCATCAAAGCGACAGCCTGAAACGTCTGGCTTGGTCTTCCCAAAAAAAGTATTACGAAGCACCAGTGAGTCTTTGAAGTGCGCTTCATTCATTTGAACAGCGCCAGAGAAGTGCGTGCTTTCAAATAGAGCAGCTTTCGTAAATACTGCCTTAATCCACTCAGCGCGGTTTAGGAAAGCCCCTTCGCTAAAAACGGCTTGGTCATAGAAAAGTGCATAATTAAACGCAATGTTTCTTTGCGCACTAAACCCACTAAAATCCGCGTAACGTAAAAATTTCGTAGATGCAAAAAGCGCCTTGCCATAGCAGATAGCTTGCGCAAAACTCGCAATGCCTCCAAACTGTGTGCGTAAAAAATCCGTTGTGCCCCAGCTCTCTATGCGTTGGAATTGGGCTTCGGCAGCAAAATGACAGTCGCGAAACAAGAGGTATTGTCCTCTAAATGTAGCGCCTTCAAAAGAGGCTGTCTTCTTAAAAAAGCATTGACTAAACTGAACGTTTAAATCAAAAAAAGCCTCTTTGGCATAAAACCCATCATCAAATTGGCAGTTATCAAAAGTAACATCGCCTCTGAATAGACAAAAAGTAGCCTTTTGCTTTGCAAGCCTAAAAGCCACTAAAGAATCTTCAAAAACACAATCTTTAAAAGTGAGTTGGCTATTAATAAGTGCCCTTTTGCGAGCTTGAGCAAGGCTTGTTAAGTCCAGTACGCCTTTAATTGTTTTGTTTTGCAGACTGATACTATGGTCTTGTTTAATCTTTTCAAGAACAAAAGAGGCTTGAATTTCTCCCTTCAGGTTATCATTATAAAGCGAGCCGCTTTGCTTCTGAGAGCAGGCTGCATATAAAAAAAAACAGATAACGAGCCAGATTTTGTGCATAGGGTATTTTTTTTGATGCCACTAAGGTAAGCAAAAAATGAATTTTTAAAGACAGATACCTTAAAAATATGAGAACTTCAATCTCAAGCAACCAACTGCATTAAATAGTCATCTCCTAAAAAGTTGGCATAAGAACAAGTACATCAATTGATTGATATGTTCTTTGCAGACTTTTTAAGGGACGGCTACTTATTTGTCCTGGTCTGCTGTTTGCTCGGCGCGCAGGGGGTGGCTCATGCTTAAACCTTTACAGAGCCTTAAAAACTTTGTAAAGGTTTTTTGGTGTGCGCGCAAAGTTTTTGAGGGTATTATTCCTAGAAAGCCTACCTTGATGCGTGCATAATCAGGGCTTAAAATACCTGAAATGACTATCATGCCCTATTTTTTCAATGTTTGCCTGCCCTGTATTTAAGCCCTTAGGCGCTTCCAAACCCTGCCCAAGTTTTTTGTTTGATACAATGATGCGTGCCTCGTCCCAAAGATTCCTCTCAATCAGCGCATTGTGAACCGTTAAACCACCCTCTACCAACACAGACCCTATGCCAAGTTGAAGCAATTTCTGAAAAACACCCACCCAAAAATCTTCATTTAGAATGGAATAATAACCTGCCCTAAATTCCGACTCTAAAGCTTGGTGCATGAACCATACATGAGGATTATTTTTGAGAACATAGTCTGTAGTTAATCTCAAAAAGCGGTCTAGCACTACAATCTGAGGTTGTTTTTGCTGCCCAAAACGCGCCGTAAGCAGAGGATTATCCGCACGAACCGTACCGCTACCAACCAGAATGGCATCTTCTTGTGCCCGCCAGCTATGGACAAGCCGGTTACTCAATGAATTTGAGATAGCTAAAGGCTTGCTGTTGCTTTGGGCTATGAATCCATCTGCTGTTTGTGCATATTTCAATACAATGTAAGGTCTTTTTTCTAGCATATTTTTCCAGAACCGTCTATTCTGGAATTTTGCTTCCGCTTCTAAAAGCCCTTGCATAACCTCTACACCCGCATTTTGGAGTTTGGCTAAGCCCTTGCCTGCCACGATAGGGTTCGGGTCTTTTTGAGCAACGATGAGGCGTTTTATTCCTTTTGCGAGCAACAAATCGGCGCAAGGAGGGGTTTTTCCGAAATGGCAGCAAGGTTCGAGTGTTACATAGACTGTTGATTCTGAAAGAATTTTGCTGTCGTTCAGGTCTTGCAAAGCATAGACTTCTGCATGAGGGCCACCATAATACTTATGCCAGCCTTCGCCTATAATACGACCATCATAAACGACGACACAACCCACTAGTGGATTAGGACTTACTTTACCCATTCCTAGCTCTGCTAATTGCATGGCGCGCAGCATGAAGCGCCTATCTAACTCTAGGTTCATGCTATTTTTGATATTTCTTGTAATGTTGCTATTATTTTTCTATTTTGCTTGCAAAAGTCTTACTTTTTTATAAACTTTGGGAGTCCAATGGGTAATTTTTTGATTCAAAGTTTAACTTAATCCTACTTGCACTTGAAAAAACTCTACGTTTATGATTAAAATTCTACGTATTTTTATAGCCTTACTGCTTAGTTGTTGGGCTTTTAGTGGTTTTGCACAACAAGAAGACACACAGGTCAGTTTTCTTAAAAATCAAGGGCAGGTACGCGCTCCGAATGGTCGGGTGCAGTCAGAAGTTCTTTACGAAGTTCGCAATGCGGGTGCTTCTGTCTTTCTGACTACGAATGGCCTCACTTATTATTTTCTTAAACCCGCAGAGTCCAACGAACTGAGTGCTTCTTTGAAGAACACTACATTGGATTTTGAATTCAGGCGCGCTGACGTTCAGCTTATTGGCGCTGTTATTAAGCCTGAAAATGTTATAGAAGAAATGGCCGCTGATGCTCCTACTATCCATTTTTACAGAGGCAACTCCAGTGTTGTTTCGCAAAAGACGGTTTCGCGTCTGGTCGTAAAAGACATTTATCCAAATATAGACTGGGTGCTGTATGCCGACCCTCATTTTAAAACAGGGTTCAAGCATGACTTTGTGGTGCATGAAGGTGGCGATTACCGTCAGATAAAGCTGCAAACTATTGCACCAGCAGCTTCGTCTATCGCAACTGACAATACTTTTGGGATAAAAACAGACTTAGGTGGTTTTACTGACAAAGCGCCAGTAGCTTATGCAGATGGTCAGGAAGTTAAAGTTGTATTAGAACACAAAGAGTCAAGTATCTCTTACCAGATAACTGCACTACCTACTAACACTAAAACGTTGGTGATAGACCCCATCAATTTGGCGTGGTCTTCTTACGTTGGTGGGAGTGCAGAGGAGGAAGGCACAGCCGTTTATTCTAACGCAACGCATATTTGGATTACAGGCATGAGCAAAAGCATAGACTTTCCTGTTAGCTCCTTATCGGGGGCCTACTATTCTGGAATACTGACAGGCTCTCAAGATGTATTCGTTGCGCAATTTGATATGCTTGGCAAAATGCTTTGGGCTACTTATTATGGTGGTTCTGGCTCTGAAATAGGCCAGTCTTTGTACTTTGATGGCACAACACTTTGGCTTACTGGCTGGACGAATAGCATGGATTTTCCCTGTCAGAACCTGGCTGGCGCATATAACCAAAGCTTGCCAGGCGGAGGTAAAGATGCCTTTTTGTTGGCTTTTGAGGCTTCGGGTGCGAGAAAATGGGCTACCTACTATGGTGGTACGGGCGATGAGAGTGGGCAAAGCATTCACCAAAACAGCGCCGGTGTTTGGGTAGGTGGTACAGCCCAAAATGGTATGCCGCTCCAGACCTTAGCAGGCGCTTATAATCAGCCTTTTTTGGGGGGGATATCCGATGCCTTTTTGTTAAAGTTCAGTATGGCTGGTGTCCGTTTATGGGCTACTTACTATGGTGGGCCTGGCACAGATGTATGCAAAGGCATACACAGCGACTTAAACTCTCTCTGGGTTACAGGCTGGACGAACAGTACAAGTTTCCCGCTCCAAAACTTATCGGGCGCATACAATCAAGTGGCTGGGGGCTTTACTCAGGACAGCTACGTTCTGAAGTTTAGCAACAGCGGTGTGCGCCAATGGGCTACCTACTATGGGGGTTCTGGCCTAGATGCTGGGAACAGTATTTTTTCAGACGGCACTTCTGTTTGGGTAGGTGGTTCTACGGGCAGTACGGACTTTCCAACCCTAAACCCTGGCGGTGGGGCTTATTTTCAGGGAGCACCTATGTCTGGCGGCCCCATTTTTGATGGCACAATTCTTAAATTCAGCAGCACAGGCGTAAGGCAATGGGCTACTTGCTACGGCGGTAGCGGCCACGATGACATCGTCAGCATTAGTAAAGTGGGTGCTTACGTTTGGTTTGGTGGCTTATCGGCAAGCACCAATCTTCCGCTCCAATCTTTGGCTTGTTCTTATCAGCGAAACTTTTTTGAAGGGACGCAAGACGCATTTTTATTGCGTTTTAACTCCAACACAAACGTCCGCGACTGGGCTACTTTTTATGGTGGGAATGGCACAGAAACCAACACAGCCATTTGCTCAGATACCAACTATTTGTGGGTTACAGGTGGCACAAGCGGCGCTACTTTCCCAATTCAGGCTTCGGCAGCAACTGGTGCTTATAATCAAGCAGCCAAGAGCGGTATCAATGATGCTTTCATTAGTAAATTCCCTTACACGGGTGGTGCAGGCGCTACTTTTTCTATGCTACCGCGTTTGTGTACCTACTCTGCTCCTATTGACTTGAGCTTGTACGTAAGCCCAACAGGAGGCACGTTTTCGGGTACAGGTGTTACAGGAGGCCACTTTTTTGACCCCTCTGTATCGGGTGCTGGCTCATTTCCAATCATTTATTCTTATAGCGGTGGGGCTTGCTCAGACGTAGTTACACAAGTGGCCGTTGTCAGTACAACACCAGCTGTAACAGGCGGTACTCTGACGGTCTGCTCTACAATGGGTCTGGTGGATTTGCGCCCGCATACAAGCCCGGCAGGCGGCACGTTTTCAGGTGTGGGCGTGGTGGGCGGTCATTGGTTAGATGCTAGCAGCCCAGGCCCTTCCACACCGCGTATATTGACTTATACCTACACCAATCCTAGCACTGGTTGTTATGGAACGAGCAGCTTGTTTGTATTCATTGTCCCAGGCCCTACGGCTAATTTAGATTCCCTGCCTTCGGTGTGCGTGGGTAGCCCAGTTTTGAGTTTGTTACCATATTCTTCACCGGCTGGTGGTACGTTTTATGGCACTGGCGTTTCCGGGACAAGTTTCAGCCCAGCAACTGCGGGTATAGGCTCGCACACCATTTCATACATAGTAGGTGGTGGTGGTTGTTATGACACAGCCACTCGCGTTATTAGCGTTATGCCGAGTGTGTCGGTGGTCGCTACAAGTATGCCTTCTGTATGCGTAGGCAGTGCCCCTATAGACTTAACGCTTTATGTTTCGCCTCCGGGTGGCACGTTCTCAGGTGCTGGAGTGAGTGGTACAACATTTAATCCGATAACAGCAGGCTCTTTCCCTGTTTTTTACACTGTTACTAGCGCTTGTGGAAGCGGAATTGCTACTTTGCTAGTAACCGTAAAGCCCAAACCGAGTGTGTTTGCGGGCGTTATAACTGCTTGCTCTAATTGGAATCCAATAGATTTAAGACCTTATGGAGTTCCGACAGGTGGTATCTTTGCTGGTTTAGGCGTGAGCGGGCATTTCTTTGACCCCTCTAGCCCTGGCCCTACTACGCCGCGTACACTCACCTACACTTACACCGACCCTGCAACAGGTTGCTCTAATACAGCGAACTTACTGGTATACATCGTAGCAGGCCCCGAGGCCGTTATTTCACCTCTACCCGCGATTTGCTTAGGCTCACCTCCGTTTAGCTTATTGCCTTATGGCACACCCGTTGGCGGCACATTTTCAGGGGCGGGCGTTGTAGGCTCTACATTTAATCCTGCTACAGCTGGCTTGGGTGTACATACAATTCGCTACATTACCTCTGGCACCTGTGCAGATACAGCTTACAGCAGCATTACAGTAGGAACAGGGGTCAGTATAGCAACTACCACGCCGCCCACGCTCTGCCTTAGCAGTACTCCTTTGAATTTGAATACTTTTGTAACTCCCTTAGGAGGAGTTTTTAGTGGAACTGGTGTAAGCGGCAGTACTTTTAATCCTGCTATGAGTGGTGTTGGTACATTCACCGTTACATACACCTATACCTCGCCCGGAGGCTGTACAGGCAGCGCCGCTTTGACGATTACTGTAAACCCTTCTCCAACCGTTACTGTAACAGCTCCTTTTCCGTTGCGCATCTGCCAAAATGCACCGCCGATTAGCTTGCTCTCCTACGTTAGCCCAAACACAGGAACTTTCTTTGGCTCTACGGGTTTAGTAGGTACAGACTTTGACCCTTCACTTGTGCCGCCAGGCATTTACACGATTGCCTACAATTATACGGATTGTGTAACAGGCTGTACGGCTTCGGCTGGCATCATCATACAAGTTATGCCCCTGCCAACAGTAACAATGAGTGCCTTGCCGCGTATGTGTGCTTTCAATCCGCCATTGAACTTGACGAGTTTCGCTACTCCTACGGGCGGTACGTTCTCGGGCATTGGGGTAACTGGTGGGCACGTCTTTGACCCAGTCTTGGCAGGTAGTGGCACACATAGCATTACCTACACTTACACCGACCCCGCCACGGGTTGTTCTAAGTCTGTTAGGCGCAACATAACAGTAGGCGCTTCTGGTGGCGCTACTTTTGGCCCTCTGCCTGATGTGTGCGTCAATTCAGCAGCATTTGACTTATCGCTTTATACGAGTGTGGACGTAGGTGCATTTTCAGGCCCAGGCGTTAGCGGCAGTACTTTTAACCCTGGTGTAGCAGGTGTGGGTACACATACCTTAACCTACGTTTTGCCAGGCTCCTCTTGCTTGTTGGGCTGCGGCGATACCCTTCGTGCACGTATCAACGTAAAACCTGTTCCTAACGTCCCTTGGATAAGTGGCGCTACGTTTGTTTGCAGAGGCCAAATAGGTACTTTTGTGGCTGGCGGCTCTGTACCCAGCGCTACTTACGAGTGGTTTACTACACCTACAGGGGGCTCGCCAATCCATGCAGGTGCTGTTTATGTAACTCCACCTCAGCTGATTTCTGGTGTGGTTGTTATTTGGGCACAAGCCACTTTGAATGGATGTAGTAGCCCACGTGTGCCTTTCTGTTACGTCGTGAGGCCGTGTAGCAATACGTTCAAAACACGCATAGCCTACAGAGCAAGCGGCACCGAAGACGTTAATCTTGTGGCGCAGGGCACTATGAAAGGCAAAATTCAATACATTTGGTTGCTGAACGGCGACACACTCAAGAGCCAAACCAGAGGCACACTAAGCGTGAATAAAAGTGGTTATTATCAAGTACTGACAACCGATGAGAGTGGTGAGGTGGCTGTGAGTGAGTCGTTTGAGGTACAAATTGGCGAAACAGAGAGGCATGATGGCGCAATTCTCTATCCAAATCCTAACAGAGGCCAATTTACGGTGGAATACCATAAGCCAGACCTTAAAGGTCAAGTAAAAATTAGTATCTGGGATTTGAGCGGCAGAGCCGTGCATACGCAAAGCGCAGAAGCTAGCGGTGGGCAGTTGTCAGTGCCTGTTCAAGTAGGTTTTCTTTCGGCAGGCACTTATACGCTTCTCATTGAAACTGAAGGGCTTTGGCTGGTAGAGAAGTATGTAAAACAGTAAAAGGCAACTGTAGAGAAAATTAAAAATTAAGGTTAATCATTATTTATAGCGGAGTTCGGTTCAGCGCATCGGACTCCGCTATAACATTGTGGTAAGCGAAGGCAGCCTTCCTTTAAGCACAGAACGACCTTTTTGCCTGCTTGGTTTTATGCCTACAAATTAGCTTTTCTGAAAAAGAGCGATTAAATATAAGAGAAATAAATTTGGAAATCAAAAATATATTCAAGAACTTTGCGGTCTGATTCTCAAATTTGGCTTTTAGAAGTCTGTAAATATGGCAATTGTCAATAAGATACGTAATCGTGCAGGACTAGCTATTGGTGTTATCGCCGTGGCTATGGGCTTGTTTATTGTAGGTTCTGACCTCATTAATCCCTCTTCTATTTTCTCTAACGAGCAGATTATAGGTACTCTTGACGGTGAGGATATTACTCGCAATCGTTTTGCCGAAGAATATGAGGAGTTTAAGGCAGAAATGAAAGTGGTCAATAATGTGGATATTAGTGAGCGTGAAGCTGTTTTCGCTCGTGGTCGTGCATGGGAACGCCTCGTCCAAGAGTACATTCTTGACAAAGAATACAAAAAACTTGGTATAGAGGTTACTCAGCAAGAGTTGGTGGATATGGTTCAGGGCAACAACATTGTTCCTGAATTGGCCTCAATTTTTACCAATAAATCCACAGGACAAGTGGATAAAAACAAAGCCATTGAGTTTATACAAAATTTGCAAAAAGCAGCTCCAGAAGACCGTATGTCATTTTTGGCATTTGAGCAGACGCTCAAGCCACGCCGTTTGTTGGAAAAATATACCAATCTGCTTCGTATGACTACCTTCGTTACGAACGCTGAAGCTCGCAGCCGCTTTGATGCTCAGAACAACAAATACAATTTCAACTACATGGTGGTTAATTATGCTACTATCAGCGATTCTACCATTAAGGTTTCAGACGAAGAGCTTAAAGCCTATTATGATAAGAATAAACACCGTTTCAAAGACAAGGCTGCTGTTTCGCTAGATTACTTGGTATTTGATGTCAAGCCTTCTGCCTTGGATTCCAATGATGTTAGAAAGGAACTTAATAATTTGGCTACAGCTTTCAAAAGCGCTGAGAATGATTCTGCTTTTGTAAATCAAAATTCTGATGTAACGGCAGGCTCTAATGTTAAGCCATTCATTTTAGCACGCCCTCAGGAGCTGCCCGACTTGCTCAAGAAAATGAAAACAGATAGCCTGAATGTTGGCGATGTTATCGGGCCTTTTGCAGAAGGAGATAATATGCAGATATATAAGTATTTAGGAAAAAAGCAAGATTCTGTTTACTCCATGAGAGCGAAGCACATTCTTATTAAAGTTGATGACTCCGATACCACTAAAAGTAAAGAGGTGCGCAAGGCAGAAGCTCGTAAGAAAGCACAAGACATACTTGACCGCGTGAAACGTGGCGAATCTTTCAGTTCTTTGGCATCGCAGTATGGGTCAGACGGTACACGCAACGTTGGTGGAGATTTGGGTTGGTTTAGCGAAAAAGCTATGGTTGCACCATTTGAAAAAGCTGTTATGGGTGCGAGCAGCCGTCAATTATTACCGAGCTTGGTAGAAACAGATTTTGGTTTTCACGTTGTAGAGGTTACTGAGCCAAAGCAAAAGACGCTTATGTCTTACGCTTGTGTTAGTCGCAAATTTATAGCCTCTAGTGCTACACGAGATGCTATCTATCAACGTGCTGGCGCTTTTGTAAATACTGAAAATGTTAAAGCCTTTACGGATTTGCTTTCAAAAGAAAAAGACATGATGCTCTTACAGGCCAATACTGTTAAACGTTCCGCTGCAAATTTGAACAATATTTATGGGCCTGCTGTACGCGATATTATTCTCTGGGGCTTTAATAAGGAAACTAACAAAGGCGATGTGTCAGATGTATTTGAGCTTGAAGACAAGTATATAGTGGCACTTTTAAGAGAAAAATATGACCTTGAAGAAGGCGAGATAGCACCACTTGAGCGCGTTAAGGAGGACATTCTGCCAGAAGTTCGTAAAGAGTTGAAAGCAAAAATGATTATGGACAAACTCAATAAGTTGCCCAAGGGCTCTGCCGAGTCTATGGCTAAGGCTTATGGCAAAGATGCTTTCTACAACAACGCGGCTGCATTTTCCTTTGGTACTTACACACTAACAGGCGCTGGTTTTTCGCCAAGGGCTATTGGTAAGTTAGGTGCTATGAAAGATGGGGAAAAAACAGGCTTTTTTATAGACGAGAACGCTGTTTGTATGATAGAGCTGGTAAAAGTGGATAAAGCAGCAGAAGTTGCGGATTACAATCAGTTTAAATTACAAGTGCAGCAAGACCGAACCAATACACTCAATACAGATATTTTCAGGGCATTGCAGCACATCACCAAATCTAAAAACTACATAGACAATTACTACTAGGTAGTAAGCAGCCCAATCTGTAAGTTTTGGCTGCTCTCATAATAGATTTAACAAAAAGGCGCTCATTTCAAATGGTCGCCTTTTTGTTGTTTAGTCTATTTTCGTATCAGTTGATGACTTACTTGCTAACAAAAATTCACGACTTACGTCCACCCAAAAGCGCTTTTTAAGTATTTTACGACCAATGAGCACCGTAAAACGCATATCGCTGCGGTCTGCAAAGCTAATAGAGCCTTTGATACGCTTTGCTCCTACCACAATAGAGGTTCTGAGCGTAAATCGTGAGCTAACTTTACCGTTTGAGCTTTTTACCTTTCGTTGGCTGAAACTCTCAAATCTTATTACAGCACTATCTTGTTCTAGCTGCACCTCTAAAATCTCTAGTCCATTTAGGTTTTTACTCACCGAAGCCTTATAGCAATGTATGGCAGTACTATATGCGCCTGTATCTATTTTTGCCACTAAGTCATACAAGCCTAACTGAGGAAAACTGACCAGTTCATTACGGCCAATGACTTGAATTTTTGATGGTATAGAATGACTCATCAGCTATGGAATGTTCAAGTATTTATGTGTTTGCAAGGAAATTTGCCACTTGGGGTTTGCTTGCACGTAGCGAATCAGGGAGGGTAGCATTTCTTCAGCGCGTTCCCACTCTGGCTGCAAAAAGAGCAAACAATCAGAGTTTACTAAATCAGCATATTGTTCGGCCCAGCGGAAATCTGTATGACTATGCACAATCATTTTTAGTTCGTGCGCCTTGCTGCAGATGCTTGGTAGGGGTTTTTTGAACTTTTTTGGGGAGAGGCAAATCCAATCCCATTGGCCAGTAAGAGGATGCGCGCCAGAGGTTTCCAGGTTCGTTCGGAAACCAGCATTTTGTAGAATTGTTGTGAGCACCTCTAAGTTGTAAAGAAGCGGCTCGCCTCCTGTAATAACTGCTAAGCGGGCGGGGTGTACTTTTGCTTTTTCTATAATGCTTTCAGCAGTTAGCAGAGGATGTTTTGTTGCGTCCCAAGACTCTTTTACATCGCACCACGTACAGCCAACGTCGCAGCCCGCTAAACGAATAAAGTAAGCGGCATGCCCCTGATAAAACCCCTCGCCTTGTATGGTATAAAACTGCTCCATAACAGGCAGTATATGACTACTTTGCGTGTTCTCTTGCATGAGTTTTGCCTTTCTTGGCGCTTTAGCGTGTTTTCTTTTTATACTTAGGGTTTGCCTGGCCGTAACGTGGCTGTTTGGGCGCAAACCAGGCCGTAAAACCGCCACCTCTTTTGCCTCTAAATTCCGCGCCGTCGTGGTAGTGGTTCATGCGCACATGGCAGAAGGGCATTTTGCACTTCTTAACTTTCTTTTTTTTCTTTTTTTTCTCTTCACTTGCATTCAGGTCTGGTTTTTTACTTTTGCAAGAGGGCACAGCAAAAAAAGCCGCAAAGGCTAAAAAAATACACAGAAAAAAGCTTATTCTGCACTTGGATAAAGTTAGGCTCATGTTCAAAATGAGTTTAGTGGTGAGTAGGCTAGTAAGACCAAGATAACGGCTGTATCAGCATTATGCTCAGAACCAGAGCCAAAGTATGCTGCCAAATTTTTACAAATATCAGGCCTCCGTGAGTTTTTTAAAAATACTTTCCAAAGAATTTTCAATTTCTTTTTGTTCTAGGAGCGTCCAGCCTTCTGCCACGGCTAGTTTAAAGAGAGCAGCACGCACGTCGATTTGCCCATTATTTTCTTGCTCAAGCCAAATCTTGTAGGTGAATGATTGGTAGTCTGATGGATTCTCAACATTCTTTACACCCTCCAGTTCAGCTATTTTTTGTAAAGAGGCTTCGCCTGCAAAGGTAACAAGAAGAATTTTATTGCTGGTTTCGGCGCGTAAATCTTGCAAAGAGGCGTTGGCTACAATTTTGCCCTTATTGATAATAACAACACGATGGCAGAGCGCCTGTACCTCCTGCATGATGTGTGTAGAAAAAACAATGGTTTTTTGGGCACTAATTTGTTTGATAACGGCACGCATTTCCGATATTTGGTTCGGGTCTAGACCAGTCGTAGGCTCGTCTAGGATAAGTACTTCGGGGTCGTGAATGAGCGCTTGCGCCAAACCTACTCGCTGTCTATAGCCCTTTGAAAGCTGGCCTATCTGCTTGCCCTTACTGGCTTCTAAGCCGCAAAGATTGATGATATTTTGTAATTTATTTTTAAAAGCCTGTCCTTTTATGTTATGCAATTCTGCACTAAACTTTAGATATTCAGGGACATACATATCCAAATAAAGCGGATTGTGCTCGGCCAAATAGCCCAGCTTTTTGCGAGCGGACAAGGAGTCCTTTTGTACGGAAATACCACAGACTTCTACTGAGCCGTTTGTAGGCATCAAAAAACCAGTCGCAATCTTCATGGTAGTTGATTTTCCTGCACCGTTGGGGCCTAAAAAGCCTACAATTTCGCCTTTTTGAGCCGAAAAAGATATGTTGTCCACAGCCTTCTGCGTACCATAAATTTTTGTTAATTCTTTAACTTCTAGGCTCATAATTATTGCTATCCGTTATATTTTAGCGCTCTGCTCGTCCAGCTCTAGCAGCCAGCGATAATTTCGTAAATATTTATTGGAACGTTCCATATCTCTGTCTTGCAACTGAACGATTCGCCTTATATCCATGTTATCTTGAAGGTCGTTGAGCTTGACGCGCCGAGCCACGGGGTGCATAGCAAGGCGCTGTATATACACCTCATAAGACTCATGTTTGTGGTGCGTAAGAAGCTTTACAACCGCAATAATATCTTCACTAAAGCCTTCGTTTTCAAGGTCTTTTTCACTATAATTGGTATCTTCAATGAGGTCATGCAGAACTCCGCATATCTGCTCCATGAGGGTCTGACCGCGCATCATAACACGCAAAACGTGCATGGTGTAGGGCTGTCCGCTCTTATCCCGAAAGCCAAAATGTGCATTGGCAGCCAGCCGAATGGCTTTGTCAAGATGTTCAGGTGTGGCATTGTAGGCAGACTGCTGCATTTTTATTACAATAAGTTCAAACGCTTCATAAAGCTATTCTTGAAAGATGCGCCTATCGGTATGGCCTTGCCTGGCATATTCACGCTTAAATCCTCAATGGCTTCAATTTTATTCATATTGATAATATAGGAGCGGTGTACGCGAATAAAATCGGACTCAGGTAGTTTTTTTTCCAAGCCTTTCATGGTGGAGTGAATGATATATTTGCGCTTCGCTGTATTAAGAATAACATAATCTGAGAGCGCTTCCACAAACAAAATTTCGCTCAGCTTGAGCTTTATTATTTTATTATCCGCTTTTACAAAGACCTCATCTTTTTGATTTTCAACAGTTACGTTCGTAGCTTTGAGGTTAGACTCTGCCTTATTGACCGCCTTTAGGAAGCGTGCATAATTGACTGGCTTTACCAAATAGTCTGTTACTTTATACTCAAAAGCCTCTACCGCATAGTTGGGGCGCGAAGTAATCATAATAATTTGGGGTGTGTCATCAAGGGCTTTCATTAAATCTAAGCCGCTCATTTCGGGCATTTCTACATCCAAAAAAACAATATCTACTTCATTGGATTTCAAAACGTTAAAAGCATCGGTAGCGCTTTCACATTCAGCTACGAGCTTTAGCCCGTCGGTCTTCCCTACGTAGTGTTTTACCACGTTTCTAGAGAACTCTTCGTCGTCAACTATGATGCAATTCATTCAATCGTACAGAGCAATAGGATAAGCAAAATATAGAGATGCTGTAAAGCAGCAACTATAATGAGAACACAATTATAACTAAAAAAGTATCCATAACAATACAATTTTGTGTTTTTTTTGATTTGAAACCAAAATATAACTCAAAAAAGCAGCTCAAAAGACTTGAAAGAGGCTAGGGCTTTAGTCTTTGAAAAAAAGGATTTAATCGAACTTATCAAAAAAAAGTTGCTCTAAATAAAGTCTATATATATTTTTGGGTAATTAATTTGAATTATTTGGAGAAAAAAGAATACTTTGGCTAGCATTTTGAATTATAGATTAGACAACCAGCCTAAGCGGTTCTAGCAATACAACTGTCTATGACTCATACTATTGCTTAAATTGCTGTTAATCAACACAATGACCTTTATTTCATTTATACAATTTTAAAATGCCAATTCGTTGTTATTTGAGAATGTTGTTTCTGCTAAACTCTCTGTTTTTTGTAACAGTGGGTTATGGGCGCGACTCTCAAGCGCGTTTTGAGCATTATACAACAGACCGAGGTTTATCGCAAGGGAGCATCAACGGCATCATGCAAGACCATTTAGGCTTTTTGTGGTTTGCTACCCAAGATGGCCTTAATTTTTATGACGGTTATGCTTTTCAGACTTTTACGAGCATTTCAGGTGATGGCAACACACTATCCTCGTCTTACATCAACAGTATTTTTCAGGATAGCCAAAATCGTATATGGATAGGTACAGCAGAAGGTATCAATCTTTATAACCCTTTCACAAAAACCTTTCAGCAGTATCAAGAAGAGGCCGAAAAGCGCGAAAATATGCTGACCGAAAACATCAAATGTTTTGCCGAAACAGAGGATAAACAAATTTGGGTAGGAACAGATGGTGGGCTAAAACGCTTCAATACACAAACATCTGGTTTTGAAATAGTCAAAAGTACTGAAGGCTTAGCAGTTTTGAGCCTTTTGAAAGGAAAGAATGGAAACTTATGGGTAGGCACGGAAACAGGACTTTATGCACTAGACCCTAAAAAGCTGAGCCTGAACTCCCCACAGCCTGAACCATTGATGACAGCCTCTATTTTGACGCTCTACAGTGATTCTAGAAAAAGAATTTGGGTAGGTACAAACAACGGACTTTTTTGTATTTATGAAAATGGCCAGGTTAAAGAATATGCTTATGACACTAGCAGAAGAGGCCTTAGCAAAATTTCTTTCCCCGTTATTACCAGTATTTTACAAGATAGCAAAGGCTATATATGGGCAGGCACACAGGGCGGAGGCTTGAATGTATTGACCCCGAACGGCCAAATTGAGCAGATTGTA
Source organism: Cytophagales bacterium (assembly GCA_013299045.1). Classification (GTDB taxonomy): domain Bacteria; phylum Bacteroidota; class Bacteroidia; order Cytophagales; family Bernardetiaceae; genus RDZD01. The sequence continues at coordinate 212,981 of JAAFJX010000004.1, forward strand.
CATAGCGACAATCAAACCTCCTCGCTGAGCCATGACATCGTGAACACACTCTATGAGGACAAAAGTGGTATTATCTGGATTGGCACTTATAACGGTTTGGATAAATACGATGAAGAGCGCGATGTTTTGGCGGCTTACCGTAGCCCATTACAGTACGCAACTTTGCAAAAAACTGGCGAAGTATCGGCGGTATGCCAGTTGCGTAATGCGATGGTTTGGGTAGGTACTGAGGAGGGAATTTGGATTCTAAGCCCACAGTCCGATAATACCTACGCCAGTTCCTTGCTAAATACCAGTAATTCCAAACTTTGCAATGACGACATCAGCACTATTTTTGAAGATAGTGAGGGCCTTGTTTGGATTGGAACGCACGGTGGAGGCTTGCAGCGCTACAATCGCAACACACAGACCTTTGACCTGTTTGCTCATAATGAAAGTTTAGAAAACAGCCTCTCTGATAACTATATCAATGCCATTTACGAAGACAAGAACAACACCATCTGGGTAGGCACTTCGGGTGGCTTAAACAGCATTCAGAAAAAAGACGGTAAAGTAACACGCTACCAGCGCTCCGAAAACCGTGAAGCAGGCCGAATCAGCGACAACAATGTTTGGTGCATACGCGAGGATAAATTCGGGGTTTTATGGGTAGGTACTTCACTGGGGCTCAATCGTTTTGACAGAGAAAGCGGACGCTTTGTATCCTACTACAAATCCAACAAGGCAAAATCTTTGAGCAACAATTACGTTGTATCCATTTTTGAAGACCATGCCGGCATACTTTGGTTTGGAACACACGGAGGAGGCCTAAACCGTTACAACAACCAAACAGGCGATTTTGAGCATTTTACGGAGCGCGAGGGCCTGCCTAATGGTGTCGTTTACGCCATTTGCGAAGATGCTGAAAAACAACTTTGGCTTACTACAAACAAAGGATTAGTGCGCTTTAATACGCGCCGAACCCAGTTTAGGGTTTTTGATAGTAGCGATGGGCTCAAAAGCAACCGCTTTACGCCAAATGCAGCCCTTTTCACCTTTCAGCGCGAGTTGGTTTTGGGTAGTATTAATGGTTTGATTGTTTTTAAACCTGCATCGGTCAAAGACAATACCTTTGTGCCACCTGTCAGAATTACTGATTTTAAGTTGTTCAATAAGAGCGTTTTGGTATCTGAAGACTCTCTGTTTTCTAGCAGTATTTTTGATACCAAGTCCGTAGAACTTGCTTACGACCAGAATTTCTTTTCCTTTGATTTTGTGGCTCTTAACTTCCGTTTGGCTCAAAAAAATCAATACGCCTTTCGTTTAGAAAACTTTGAAGAGAATTGGAATTATACCAACGCCAGCAATAGAACGGCCTCTTATACCAATATTCCGCCTGGACAGTATGTTTTTAGAGTTAAAGCCTCCAATAACGACGGCGTTTGGAATGAAACAGGCATGGCAATAACTCTCATCATCAAACCACCTTATTGGGCTACATGGTGGTTCAGAGTAGGCCTTGTTGTGCTGGTAGTGGGGCTTTTGGTAGGCGCATACAGAATCCGTGTTACGCAGATGGAGCGTCAGAAACAAAGACTTTCTCGCTTAGTCAAGCAAAGAACAAGAGAGTTGCAGCACGAAAAAGAGAAATTAGAGTTGGCTTACCAAGACAACTTGAATAAAAATAATGAAATTTTAGAAAAAAACATAGACCTCAAGCAAAAACAAGAAGAGATACTTGCTCAGCGCGACGATATAGAGCGCCAACGCAATGAACTTGAGCGTTCGTTCAACAACATTCGTATTTTGAGCGACATAGGCCAAGAGATTACAACCATTCTAGATTTGGGGCATCTTGCACAAGTCGTTTATGACCACATCAACTCCCTGATGGACGCGTCTGGTTTTGGTATAGGCATACATGACGAAGAAAAACAAATTTTGGAATTTAGAGGGTTTGTAGAAAACAACCAGATTCTTCCCGTTCATTTTGACGAAACTACCTCCAAAAACTCCCTGTCCATTTGGTGTTTACACCACCAAGAGGAAATATTTATGAACGACGTATCCAAAGAATACAGCCGTTACATAGCAGGAGAAATACAAATTACGGAAGGCCAGCAGTCCGAATCACTTATTTATTTGCCTCTTTCCGTCAAAAATCGTCCGGTGGGTGTTATTACTGTTCAGAGTTTTAAAAAAGGAGCCTACACGCGCCAGCATCTTACAATTCTTAAAACTCTTGCCTCTTATATCTCAATAGCGCTAGATAACGCTCACGCTTACGAAGACCTCAAGTCAGCTAAAAAAATCATTGAAGGCAACAATTTGGCGCTCATGGACAGCATCCGTTATGCGCAAACCATACAGACCGCCATGTTGCCGCTTGCCGAAGGTTTCAAAACACTTACGAGGGACTTTTTTGTTATTTATCAGCCCAAAGACCTTGTTTCTGGCGATTTCTATTGGTTGAAGGAATACAATGGCAGAACCTACATGGCGGTAGCAGACTGTACAGGGCACGGCGTGCCAGGCGCGTTTATGTCTATGATAGGCATTCGCCTACTGACAGAAATTGTATCTAACGAGCGTTTTTCTCAGCCCAAAGCCATTTTAGAGGAACTACACGTACAGGTGCGGACTGCCCTGAGACAAGAACGCGAACAAAACGACGACGGTATGGACATTGCCCTCTGCTGTGTAGAACAAGTCCCGCATTCTGAAGCAAGAAATATCTATTTTGCAGGAGCTAAACGCTCTATGCTGTATTTGGGACAAGATACACACGAACTCATCAAGGGCGACCGCCGCTCTATTGGCGGGCGCGATAAACGACATGGCAACCACTTCGTACAGCACCTTATACAAGCACGTGCGGGAGACCAAATTTATATGGGTACAGATGGCATTGCAGACCAACACAACCAAAACAAAAAGAAGCTAGGCTCAAACCAACTTAGATTACTCATTATGAGCACAAATGGTATGAGTATGCAGCAGCAAAAGGAGCATATTTGGTCTGTTTTTGAAGCGCACAAGGGCCGCGAAGTGCAGCGCGACGACATCACCCTACTCGGTGTTATGCTCAAATAGCGTGCTTTTGTTTAAATAGTCTTCCCTTAAAAAATATCTAAGGCATTTATTGTCAGTAAATTAAACAAGCATTTCATCTTTAAAACCTCTTAGTCGTTTATTAAAACCGTCCTTTCCGCAGAGTTGCGGGGGGGGGTGAACGAAAGCAGCCTCTTAAACTAACCTCTCTTGAGTCGTCAAAAAGCCCTTTTTAAGTTTTTTAAGTTCTAATTGCCCTCTTTTGTCCCTTGTAGAGGCCCTTTTCTCGCGTTTTCAAATAACTTTTTGTCAAATTACTTACATCTGACTTTTTGACTAATGATTGTTTTTCTACAATTCTATTGGGGCGTTCCCGCTTCGCGGTCGTTCGTCTTTGGGCTGCGCTTCGCTTCGGTGCTACGCACTAAACCCGCCGCCTCTCTAACGCCAATACAGGCCAATAGACGTACTCAATAACAAAAAAAAGAGATAAAGCGGCAAACCCGCTTGATGCCTAAAAATTGCTTTTGTCCTATTTTGCCTTAGCCCTAGCACGACCGTATCATAGCCGTATGATAGCCGTATCATAGCCGTAGTTGGCCGTACTTTAAAAGTAAAGCCTCTATCTTAGAAAAGTACAATTATTCGCTTCCTAAAACGTACATCTCTCAGAGAGGTTAATTAAGAGCCTGTTTTGTAAGAGAATGAATCAAAGAAAAAGCCATTCGCTGTTTTAGATGAAAAAAGGTTGTTTTTTCACCTAAATTGGCCTTTTGCGAGGCTTGATTTTTTTGCTATGCCCTATTTCAGCTCGCGCTTCAGTTCTGCATCAAGGCAAAAAGTAGAGAAGTCTATCAAAGGCCGTCAAGGTGTTCCCAAAATAGATAAACTATCCTCCTTAAATTTAGCTTAAGTATTAAGAATAAATTATTTTAGATTATTTTGTATCTTTGCCCCCAAAACTATGGGAAGAGTTTTAACAATTAGCTTGACATCTGAACAAGAAACGGAGCTTATTAATCATCATAAAAAAAGTG
>JAAFJX010000045.1 GCA_013299045.1 Cytophagales bacterium
CACCAGCCTGCCTTCAGGCATACCCACAAAGGCCATGCTATCCATCTCATAAACCATGCTGTTCTCGTAGTCCGTCCACCGCTTCAATACACCGTTCACGTAGCCGTATTTGCGCAAACGAGCGCCTTGCAAGTAGAAGGATTATAACTTCAAGCCTGCGAAAAAACTAGTGTTGCCAGGCATTAATATGCATTCTATACTCAAATACTCGTTTACCAATGCTGTACTGACCTTGTTTGAAGATACTATCAAATTTCAGCAAGTGTTTATAAGACATTTTTTCTAATGGTGGTAGTGTGTCATTTTTAAGCACAAATTGATGCATCCACATCATTCCTGTCGAATCTGCAATCGACAACTTTTCAAACACGGTTTGCTCATTTTCCGTATACGCATATCTTACGGTATGAGTTGGAATAAGATTGTCGTCTAAAAAAAAATGGTATCGTAAACTACCAGGCTCAAAATCCCCATTTGATGCTAATGTTGTAAAACAAATCAATAAATCACGTTGCTTATCCCAGAGGAGCTTAGATACAACCCAGCCACGCTCACGTGGGATTATGTCCAATAACAAAAAGTTCTTGTCCTGAAAAACAGCTCTGTAGTCTATATTGCGCAGATTTGGAAAACGCGTCAAGAATAATGTATCTGCACAAACATACTTTTTTTCAGACATATTCACTACATCTTCAGGATAATTAAAATCAGAAAATAGCACGTCGCAGGTATCTGTATTAAACAAATGTTTCTGCGATTTATCATACTTTGGGGGAATATCATAATAATGTCCCTCAGGTAGTTTAGGTGGCTTACTTGTACAATTTGTAATAAAAATGGTAAAAAAAAGGAATTGACTTAATGTTAGTTTCATTATTTCTGTAATTTTAAAGTGAATATTCCATTTCAATAATACATTAACGCAAAACGCTGGTAATCCTACTCAACCGACCTACTGCTCCCGCTTTCATGGGAACACCTTTGGACTGCAAGTTTACATTTGTATACCCTAAGGCACTTGATTTACCTGCGCCTGGATTGTATTTGAAATGTATGAAGGTGTCTCCTGATTGTGCCAAAGGAACGTCAAATACACAATACCATAAACCCTTGATAACTAAACGTGATGTGCTTTCCTTCGTATTGGCATAAAATGAGCGTTTAGTACCTGTTAAGAAAAAATCAGTAAATCTTTCGGCTGTTGCCTGCGAAAAAATACGGCTTGTATTTTTAGCATCGTGAGAACCGTAAGAATTTAACATATCACAAGCAGTAAAGCAAATATTGGCATCATTACTCAATATTGAACGAATAAAAACAAGGGATTCTTCGGTGGCAGGATTTGATAGGTGTTTATTATCAATAAACATCCCCATACAAGTACTTCCATGCGACCGCAAAACGAAATTATCTATTTGATTGCTAACTCCCGCTTCATAGGTTTTATTGAGTACCTCAAGAGCAGCATCAAGATTAGGAACAGCGATGTAGTCCCATTGACCGCTTTTCTTTCGCATCGTAGCCGCATCAAGTGTCTTTTCTTTTTCTAAAATACAGAGCATCAGATTTCGGCTTCCCGTCAGTTTTATATTGAGTTTCTCCATAAGCACCTTTTCCACCCCCATTCCCCCAGCTTTTCGCCGCATTAAGCTGATGTTCAATGCTATTTTCTTCTCCAATAGCGCCGCTAGCGTTGCCATCATCATTTCCATCAGAACCCGCAGACTGCTCTGGAACAGGCATCTTTTCTAAAGTCATTTCGACGTTAGGCCCTGCGCTGGCGAGTGTAGGCATCTCTTTGATGGGTTCGAGCATGGGGGCATCGGGTAGGTCGTCGCTTTTAACTTCTGCTTTCACTTCATTAGCTACTGGTGCGGCCCCAGAAGTAGTACTCGGCACTACGCTCGGACTCGCCTCCGCTTCCAGCCCCATGGGGTCATTAAAACTGATAGGGTTATTGTAGGCGTATTGGTAGGGGCTGATGCCGTCGTAGAGGGGGGCGAGTGGGTCTGCTTGGTGGAAACGCCCTAGTTGTGCGTCGTAGGAACGGAAAGGCGTTTCGTAGAGGTCTAGCTCATGCAGGGTTTCTAGTTCGTTTTGGGCGTTGTAGAGCCATTTATGTTTCTTGTATTCCCGCATCAGTGCCACCAAGAATTCATTCTGAATTCATACTTCATTTTATGTGTCTTGTATGTTTTATCTTGAAGCACTTGTTCCAATTCTAGAATATCTGCATAGTTCATATCTTTTAAAGGCGGAATTGGTTTGTATAGCTCTAACTGGTATTCATCGCCTGTATCTGGTTCTTTGTGTCTGATTTTAATCATAGATACCTCCAGAGTTTTAATATCTTCATCTGATTTTCTAATCAAATATGATAGTTGCATATTTTTATCTAAGAAATATATACTTTTTATATTGTCTCGTGTAAATTCCCCTCGTTTTAAATAACGCTCAATTACAATAACTTTATCCTTCTGCTTGTCCCACAACAAACAAGACCTGTAAGTACTGGGGTCAAGCTCGGCTTGTATGAGAAGGTAATTATTATCCTGAAAAAGAACTTTGTGCCTTAGATTTCTTATTTTATGATATTTATGCCAAAAAGTACTATCCTTACAAATATAATTCTGCACACACATACTATTGATATCCTCGGGGTATTTAAACTGGGAAAAAACTACCCTACAACTGTCTGGCTCATACGCGAAATTTAATTTAACTTCTTTTAAACTTTTATCTAATACCTGATTATCCCGTTTAGTAGTTTGCTGGCACGAGAATACAATTACAAAGGAAACGACATATAAAGTGAGCCTTAACATTTTTTATTTTGTCTGCTTAAATAAAACTTAACTTTTTATAAAGAAAACTCATCTTGCATTTGGTGTAATACCTCGAAATTTTGAACCAAACAAGCGTACTGCATTTCTTCCTGATTTTATAATCATACCATTATCAGGAACAACGCTTAATCGTTTGTTGCAATCGTAAGAAAATTTTAAAAATCCTCTACCTTTTTCACTATTTTTAATTAGCTGCGAATCAAACCAGAACCAATAAATATCCTTGTCCGTGAAGCCAAGTACATTATCAGTATCATAAGAGCCTATAGTAATAGCATCCATGGTGTTCATATACAAGGTGCGATTTGTTCCAGCTAGGAATACATCTACAAATTGATTTCCAAGTCTTGTTGCTTTAATACCTTCCTTACTAATGCTGCCATAATCTTGTATAAGACAACAAGCTGTGATACAGACATTAACATTATTGGCAAGTAATGAAGAGATATATTTTAAAGACTCATTCCCGCTTGCATTCTCTAGCAAACCATCTTGAGTACAAACCATACCAGTATTCATATTGCCATGTGCATTGATAACAAGTTGATTGAGATGTGGCGCGCCACCTGCATAGTACTTTCTAAGAAGATTCTCTGCCGTTTTTATGTCTGGCACTGCCACGAAGTCCCACTGACCTGATTTTTTGTGCATCTGGTTATAATCAAATTGTCCTTGTCCATCTCTTTCCAGAATATATACCAGCAAACTTTTACTGCCTGTGAGTTTGCTGCTGCTGCCATCACCACCTGGCAGTACACCACCGCCAGAATTACCGCTTTTTCCCTTTTTAGGTTTATCGTCCTTATCTTTCATATTGCCTTTTATTTTTGGCGTAGTTCGTTTTCCTTCTAGGTCAGGGCAGACTATACCCTTAAAGAAGTTCATAATGGTTTTTGCTATCCGACCCACCATGGAGGGTTTGTCGCCTTCTGCTTTCACTTCATTAGCTGCTGGTGCGGCCCCAGAAGTAGTACTCGGCACTACGCTCGGACTCGCCTCCGCTTCCAGCCCCATGGGGTCATTAAAACTGATAGGGTTGTTGTAGGCGTATTGGTAGGGGCTGATGCCGTCGTAGAGGGGGGCGAGTGGGTCTGCTTGGTGGAAACGCCCCAGTTGTGCGTCGTAGGAACGGAAAGGCGTTTCGTAGAGGTCTAGCTCATGCAGGGTTTCTAGTTCGTTTTGGGCGTTGTAGAGCCAGCGGAAGTCCCCTTGCGTTTCTAGGCCCTTCAGGTTCAGACCAAAAGGGTCGTAGTGGTTTTCTTGTACAGCTTTGGCGATGGGTTCGGTCATGAGCACGATAGAAAGGTCGTCAAAATAGGCGCGGTAGAGCAACGAGCCTTCGTATTCTACGCTGACTGTGGCGCTGCCATCTGTAGGCACTTGGCTCGTGAGGCGCATCGTTTGGCAGTAGGCTAAGTCCGTCATTTGGCGCTCTTCCATACCCACAAAAGACCCGCCTGCATCAAAATAACGCACCCTCAAAAAGGCTCGCGGCGTGGTGCTCGGCGGAGTGGTAGGCGCTTTCTTACCAAAAATAGGCCACAAAAAACGTGCCGTGAGAATTAATTTTTACTTTTACATAATTGTTCCGCTAAACGAAACCAACGATTTTGGCAGTCCTTCATATTTTTTTTCACAAAAGCCATTTGGTTTTTTACACGCTCATCGTGGTCGTACTCGGAGCGCAAATAGCCAGCTACAACGTAGAGAGGCTTTCCTTGTCGTTTTTCTTTAAGATTTACTACTATTCCAAAGTAATAATAATGTTTGGATTGTCTTCCATTTAAAAGGCAAAGAATAATCTTTTTTTCTTCATTGTAGAAAACGCTAATAGGTAATTCTTCCGCCATGCTTTTCAATATGTTAAACTTAGATGGAAGGAAAGTATTTGTATTAAAGTCGTAGAGTTGTGTTATACCTGTTATAGAATCATTTTCATAACTTACGCCCGACTTTAGATGACACTCCTCAGCCCAGTATCTAACAAAAGGGTTACCACACGGCTTTATTCCTATTTCCGCATCAATATTTTCAGGGAGAGGCTCTTTATCTATCTGAAATCTATCAAAGCAAACTATACTATACTGACTATCTAAGAAAGAGAATATTTCTTGTAGCTCCTCCTCATTATCATTCAGCATTATTTTTTCGCTTTTTCTTTGATGGTTTATTTCTTTAAATGCAAATCCTTTTGACTGGCAAGCAGATAGAGCAATAAGAACAACACTATACTTTAGGACGAAATTAAAGAACATTTTCATATGCTATAAATTGTTATTTTTTATCAATAACCCACAGGCACAGTTTTAGTGCCATATATGTTGTAGCTATAATTGAAATTTATTGTTGAGCCAGGTATATCCACGAAATGATAAAAAATTTCAGTATTCATCATGTCTGTAATTTTTACAGTAGCGCCTCCCACTTTTTGAACTACACCAACAGCATAATCACTAATATCACCTGGTGCTAGCCAATGTGTAGCGCCCTTTGCATAGTCAGTACCCAAGCCAAATACCTCTATGACAACAGCACAAGCATTTTTCATAGGAATACTGCCGTTCCTTGCTGCTCTTGAAGTATTAAAGAACGCGGCATAGTCCCTTGTTCGTATCCAAGATGTGAGCACACCATTCCCAATCGCATCACCTTTTATTGGATTTGTACATCTTGACGACATTCTTAATTCGTGACTATCCGATGTTTGGCTATTACTTCCTACAAACCTTCTTGTATCAAGTGTTACTTGATAGGAAGGTGCGCTTTTATTGGCTTTAAAGCGTTCCTCTTTCCTTCGTTGCCAATCGTTATTTAACGCACTTGCAGTTCGTTGCATTAATCCTAAATGTGAGCCTGCCTCATTATGAACATAGGCCGCACTTTGGTCAAACTCAAAGCAAGTTATTGGTAATGTTACAGCGTGCTCATCACCAAACGCATCAGCCATTAAAACGTGTACTTGATTCATATTGTTACCTTTTACCGAACCCTGATAAGTTCCATCAGCCTTATAGTATTGTCCAGAAGGACGCGAGCCATCAGTATTCTCTCTCAAGAATTGGCCAATGACCATTACACCAGAACCACTATCATTTGATTCTTCTTTCTTTGGTGTAAGAACTTCTTGTTTTTCTAAAGTCATCTCTACGTTAGGCCCTGCGCTGGCGAGTGTAGGCATCTCTTTGATAGGTTCGAGCATGGGGGCATCGGGTAGGTCGTCGCTTTTAACTTCTGCTTTCACTTCATTAGCTACTGGTGCTGCCCCAGAAGTAGTACTCGGCACTACGCTCGGACTCGCCTCCGCTTCCAGCCCCATGGGGTCATTAAAACTGATAGGGTTATTGTAGGCGTATTGGTAGGGGCTGATGCCGTCGTAGAGGGGGGCGAGTGGGTCTGCTTGGTGGAAACGCCCTAGTTGTGCGTCGTAGGAACGGAAAGGCGTTTCGTAGAGGTCTAGCTCATGCAGGGTTTCTAATTCGTTTTGGGCGTTATAGAGCCAGCGGAAGTCCCCTTGCGTTTCTAGGCCCTTCAGGTTCAGACCAAAAGGGTCGTAGTGGTTTTCTTGTACGGCTTTGGCTATGGGTTCGGTCATGAGTACGATAGAAAGGTCATCAAAATAGGCGCGGTAGAGCAACGAGCCTTCGTATTCTACGCTGACTGTGGCGCTGCCGTCTGTAGGCACTTGGCTCGTGAGGCGCATCGTTTGGCAGTAGGCTAAGTCCGTCATTTGGCGCTCTTCCATACCCACAAAAGACCCGCCTGCATCAAAATAACGCACCCTCAAAAAGGCTCGCGGCGTGGTGCTCGGCGGAGTGGTAGGCGCTTTCTTACCAAAAATAGGCCACAAAAAACGTGCCTCAAATGGGCGAAGCTTAGAATGGGTTTTTTACCTATACCAGTCATCTACCTCCTCTATCGCGTCTCGTTTTTCTGTTCTAAATCTGTTGTCCTTTACCATGCTATCAAATTTTAATAATTCTTTATATGTCATTTTTTCAAGGGGCGGCAATGTATCGCCAACAAGATTAATAGGATATGACAATACGCCATCAACTAGACTATCCAAAACAAGCTTACAAAAGTTAGTCTCATCTCTACCATAATTTCTAATTGAATGTTTAGGTGATAAATTACTATCTAGATAATAAATATGCTGCAAATTTTCAGGTGCAAATGACTGTGTACTTATGTAAATGCGAAAGCATATTAGTAAATCATTCCGTTTATCCCACAATAGCTTAGAAAGTACAAAACGAGGCTCACATTCAACATCTAACAGCAAGAAGTTTTTATCTTGAAAGGATACTTTGTAGCTGATATTCCGAAGATTCGGAAAGCGTCGCAAAAATGTACTGTCCTTGCACCTGTAGCGCCGTTTTTGACATATTCACAACATCTTCTGGATACTTAAACTCAGAAAATATAACATCGCAAGTGTCAAAGTTGAATTTATGCTTATCAATTATCAGAGTTTCAGCATTTGGTGCTTTCTTAATGCAGCCTGATGTTAGATTAATAAATACTAAAAACAAAAGTGAGGTAATTAATGTTTTTCTTGTCATAGTAATAATATGTGTAGCACAGTGTTTTAAGATGATTTATAAAACTATTTTGAGGGAAGAATGGCAGACCGCCACCAATCTGATTGCAATGAAATAGTATAACCAGGCATGGTCTTTATCTGAGAAACACCAGAGATACGCATAAAGGTAGGTTTATAGGCCATTGTTCTGTTAAACTTGTAGAAATGTGTAGTAACAACACCTTCTACCGTTATGGTCTGTAGTCCGTAACAAGCTCCTTGATTCATATACATACTGCGCTCAGTTCCTTTTATAAAAAAATTGTAAAAGTTGCCTACCATATTCTTAGCATCTTGGTGTATTTCCCCCTTAGCATTGCGGAATAGCTAATCATCTTCCAACGTGTAACCTAGCCAGTCATATACATCTATTGAGCATTTTACAGAATCGCTAACTCTATATCTGCTATTTTTAAATAAGCTATCAAATTTGAGTAAATCGTTATAAGACATCTTTGCTAATCTTGGCAACATTTCGCCTTTAAGAATTAGATGCTGGTTCTTGATTTCCTTTGTTCCTCCTTTTAGCAATACCAATTTGTCAAAGAAAGTTTCACCATTTAGTCTTATAAATGGTGGACACATAATCAAATGAGTAGGAAGGAGGTCTTTGGTCAAGAAAGTTACCATACATATATTGTCAGGGGCAAAATCACCATCACTTGAGGGTATAGAGAAACAGATGAGCATATCGCGTCTTTTATCCCAGAGTAATTTAGTATAGATGGCAACTTTTGTATCTTGTATGTCCAACAATAGATAATTTTTATCTTGAAAAGCCATTCGGTGACCAACACCACGCAACGCTGGAAATCGCTCTAAAAATGAAGTATCATTACAACGATAATCCCTTTTAGACATGGCTTTGAGTGCTTTTGGATAATCAAATTCAGCAAATACTACGCTACAGCTATCTGAATTAAACTTGTATTTCTGTAGCGTTTTGTTGTCATGCACTTTCTGGGTACAAGAGAAAACGCATGAAAGTATTGAGATTATTAAGATATTTTTCATTTCGTGAGATTTAAGAAATATTGAAAGTTGAAATAAGAGAACATTCAATTTTAAAGAAGGTTTTTGTATCAGCGGACTACACTTGTCATTCTTTCCCGCGTTTTAATGGGTGTGCCTGCTGCCTGATACATCATATTACAACCACCTGTATTGATTATTTTTCCTTTGCGAGATGAAAAACTCAAAAAGGTGTTGCCGTGAGCAAGCCATGTACCAAAAAAGCAATAATCGTGTTTCTTGCCATTTGTATCTGTCCATTCCCCACGGCTAAAACTTTCAGAGCTATTGGCATAAAAGGTGCGATTAGTACCATTTATGAAAAAACCCGCGAATCGCTCTGCTGTGCTTTGTGCATCAACACTCTTTTCATCATCTGCACTAGTATAATCCTTCAACATTTGACAGGCAGTGAAAGAAACATTTGCTTTATCAGACAATAAACCACGTACAAACAAAAAGCAGTCTTCTTTTTCTGGATAATAGGAGTGCAAGCCACAATACCTAATGCCTGCTGAGGCAACCCCATGCGACCTCATAACAAAGTTATTTATCATTCCATTACCATTAGGATAATACTTTTCTAGTATCTCAAGTGCTTTATCTGGGCTTTGAGCAGCGATGTAGTCCCACTGACCACTATTTTTATCCATTGAAGCTTTGTCAAAAGTTACACCTTCATCTAGTAGAGTAATCATCAGATTTCGGCTTCCCGTCAGTTTATATTGAGTTTCTCCATAAGCACCTTTTCCACCCCCATTCCCCCAGCTTTTCGCCGCATTAAGCTGATGTTCAATGTTATTTTCTTCTGCAACAGCGCCGCTTTCGTTGCCGCCCCCATCATCACCCTCAGGCTGCTCTGGAACAGGCATCTTTTCTAAAGTCATCTCTACGTTAGGCCCTGCGCTGGCGAGTGTAGGCATTTCTTTGATGGGTTCGAGCATGGGGGCATCGGGTAGGTCGTCGCTTTTAACTTCTGCTTTCACTTCATTAGCTACTGGTGCGGCCCCAGAAGTAGTACTCGGCACTACGCTCGGACTCGCCTCCGCTTCCAGCCCCA
>JAAFJX010000015.1 GCA_013299045.1 Cytophagales bacterium
AGCGGTAGTTTTACCCTCATGAGGTAGATAATTAAATAGCAAAACAAACAACAAAACAAGATACCCACATCAATCTCCCCCTAAAAAAAGATTTGTGTGGGTAACTTGTTTTTTGTAGGTTTGTGCCGACTGATGCTTAAAACTGCTCTCCGACTCTTCAGATATTCTTCATTTTGTTTGGTATATATTCACCATAAATAAAAAGTCATGTTGAAAAACGCTTTTTTAATGTCTTGTTTGCTGCTTTTTTTACCTATGATTAGTCAGGTGAAAGCGCAAAATGATGCCCGCGACCTTAGTGGTACTATCTCGGCACGCTATAAAGTGGGTGGGCAAAGTTTTTCGTATGCGTCTAAAAAGGCAGCTAAAACACCTAATACCTTGTATGTATCGCTTCGGAAGCCTAATGAGGCTTTTGGTAGAACTGAGTTTATGCAAACTGTACTTAGATATACAGATGTAACAGACGCGGGAATGGTTATTATGCAGATGTTTTTGGCGGAGCCAGATGGTGCTTTTAAATGGAAGATTGTACCAGATAACTATTTGAAGGCCACCTTTAATAGAAATAACGGCCATACCACTTACGAACTGGTGGGTGAACGAATGATAGGCATGGATACAGAGGGCAAGGGCAATCGTGTAGATAAGCAAGAAACAACACTTGGCTATAAAGAAATGTTTAAATCTACGATTAAACATTACATTAGAACTTTTAAGCAGAACTTCCCGACTGAGCTTCCTGACCCCTACACGTTTAGTGCAACAAGTGCAGAAACTGGCTCAGACTACGCAATTAAGTCACAGCGCCGTGTTCACAATAATAAGCAATGTGAGTTAATCCTGCAAAAAGTGCAAGGTGGTACGATAACTTCAGAATACCAAACGGTTTATGAACCTAAAGTAGATTTGGCAGAACCTCATTTGCTGAAAATTAAGGTACTTTTTAGCCAAGCTAATGGTTTTTTCTGGCTCATTGATAAAAATGAATATCTTGATGTAACTTTTGATTACATGAAAGGCAAAATGAGTACAAAAATAGTGGGAGTGAATCTTAGCAAATCGGCTGATAACAGTTTGCTTCAAGAGCAAGTATTTGATGCAAGTAAAACGGACTTCAACGCGGCTGCAAAAATGGCGGTTCTGCGTTATGCACAAATATTCAAAAAGTTAATGAATAATCCTGCGCCTAACAGCGATAAACTTTTGGGCGAATTTCATTACAAAAACGTTGATTATCAATATGAGATTATGCCAGGACTGGGCAGAGCTGGCCAATATAGCATTCTGTTCCGTACTATGGAACTCAATGAGGACGAGGAGTATGAAATTAAACAGGTCTTCCAGACAAATCTTTTTTTGACCGAAGATGCTACCAAAATGAGCATACGTATCAATTATGCCGAAGCCAACGGTTATGCTTGGAAGATATTTGCTTCTGATGCTTTCATTATCAACTGTAATAAAGGTAATTATAAAGTAGATTACAGTTTGAGCGGGACAAAAATCATGTCAAAGATACCGAAATTAGAAGAGGAAAAAATGCGTAAATTGCTCAGGAGTGGCGAATACACGACAGTTGATTGGTTGCGCTTGGTGGCCGAACAGTTGATTGTGCAGTGCCAACCTCTTTTCAGAGAACCAGATACAGATTAGACATCTAGTAGCCTACAAAAAGCACAACAAGTTTCAGCTATTAATGGATAAGAATATCAATTTGGAGTTTGTGATAAGGTTTTTGTTAAGGCATTTGCTGGATATTGATGAAATATTTTAGGTTGCCTTTGGAGGATTTCTTTTGAAAAATCTATAAATTTGTGCAGCGTAAGCTAACATTTTAGCGTACAAATGCTTTAGAACACACAAAAACGTATTAAATTATCATACATAATTTACAAAAAATAACTAGCCATGAAAAAGCTGCTTCTTATTACCTTTTTGTCCTGTTTGGCGTTTAGCGCAGCAGCTCAAAAAAAAGTGCGACTTGTTCTTTTTAAAGACAAGGTTGGTACGCCACACAGCATCAGTAACCCCAGTACGTTTTTGAGTGCTAAGGCCATTAAGCGTCGTGAAAACCAACGAATAGCTGTTACCGAAAACGACCTGCCTGTCAGTCCTTTGTATGTAAGTGGCTTAGCTGCTTTGGGCATCAAGATACGTTATACTACACGCTGGTTTAATGGCGCTATCGTTTTTTGTGAAGACAACGCTCTTCCTCTGATTGAGGCTTTACCTTTTGTGAAGAGCACAAGGAACTTGGCTTTCAATGAAGTTACTGCTCCAGATAATCGTTTTCAGGGTGGTTTAGGTAGCAGTAATTTGGCTGCTGCGGACGATTACTTTGCTTTTTCTAGCAAAAAATCATACAACGTTTTACAAGTTAAAGATATTTATGGCGCTGGCGATGTTCAAAACAATATGATTGGCATACCTGAGATGCACAAAAAAGGCTACACAGGCAAAGGAATGACGGTTGCTTTGATGGACGGCGGCTATAACAACGTGAATGTTTCTAAATGTTTTGATAACTTGAAAGTACTCGGAACATGGGACTTTGTGAATGACAAAAAAGAGGTCTATGCTGAAAATCCGCACGGCGCACAAGTACTATCTGCTATGGCTGCTTATGCGCCTAATTTACTCGTTTCGCCCGCCTACGAGGCTTCTTACTATTTGTTTAAGACAGAAGACACAGCAGATGAAGAACCAGCAGAGGAGCTTTATTGGACAGTAGCAGCAGAACGTGCCGATAGCCTTGGTGTGGACGTTATCAATTCGTCTTTGGGCTATTATAGTTTTGATACTAAATCATTTGACTATGCCAAAGAGCAGATGGACGGTAAAACGACCTTCATATCGCGTGCGGCTGACATGGCAGTTGCTACTGGTATGGTAGTGGTGGTCAGTGCTGGTAATTCAGGACGAGGCGACTGGGGAATTATCAGTGCGCCAGCCGATGCCGTTAATGTTTTGGCGGTTGGGGCTGTCAATCGCTTAGAAGAGTATGCGCCCTTTAGTTCACGTGGCCCTACAGCCGATAAGCGCGTAAAGCCAGACATTTCAGTAATGGGTTCAGATGCTGCTGTTTGGAGTCATGATGACAATGTACCAATTACTGGCAATGGAACTTCATTTGCTGCTCCTATCCTTTGCGGTATGGTAGTTGGTTTTTGGCAAGCTAATCCTTCATTGACAGCGCTGCAAGTGGTTCAAGCGATTCGGAAATCGGGTTCTATTTACAGTAAGCCCAATGAATTTATTGGTTATGGCATTCCTAACTTCGTCAGGGCGCAATGGGCTGCCGTAACAGGGATAGAGAATAGCCCACTGGCTGCTGAAGTAGCCCTTTTTCCTAATCCGCTAGACAACCAGCAACTGCGCCTTAACTTAGGTACACACGCTCAAAAAATGGCATGGAATCTTGATATTCAAGATGTTATGGGGCGTATTTTGTTATCACAAACGCTTGTGGCGGGTGAAGCTGAGCAAACCATAGAAGCCACGCAAAAACTCCCAGCGGGTATGTATCTGGTACGTTTAGTAGCTGATAATCAGCAGATAATTAAGCGCTTTGTAAAAAATTAGTTGGTCTAAAATAAAGCTCTGAAAAGACTGCTCTGCGTACAATCAAAAAATATGGCGGCTAAGTTTCGTATTAATTGAGGTAATTTGAGCAGTCTTTTTGTCAAAGAGGCTTACTTCCTGATGGCTTTACATGGAATTAGTTTATTTTTGCTACTTGCTATCAGCGGTTTACGAACGTACTTTAGAAATAAATAACAAAAATAATTAGAAATCATTTGGAGTATAAAAAAAGAACTCCTACTTTTGCACCGCTAAAAGAATTGATTTATAGCAAGTTAATTACTAAAACATTTTAGAACAAAGTGACAAAGGCAGATATTATTGCAAAGATTGCTCAGAAGACCAATATGGACAAAATGAGCGTTCAGATAGCCGTAGAGGCTTTTTTTGACGTAGTGAAAGAAAATATGGCCGAAGGCGAGAACATTTATGTTCGTGGTTTTGGTAGTTTTATCAACAAGCGTCGCGCTAAGAAAGTAGCCCGCAACATTTCTAAGAAAGTTTCAATGGAAATTCCTGAGCATTACGTGCCCAGCTTTAAACCATCGAAGTCTTTTGTAGAAACTGTTAAAAAAAGCGATAAAGTGCGCAATGGTGTTTCCGCCTAAGTGCTTGCTTTTCTGCAAAATGCTTTGTTTAAAAGGCTAAAAAGATATACTACCGTATTACTCACCTAATGCGGTAGTATTTAACACTTATAAATCTACCAATGAACAAAGTTCAAATAGCGGTTTTGGGTGTTGCCTTAGCTGCCATAGTTTTCTTGATGTGCTTGCCGCGTGTGGTTGTAGAAAATGACACGAACATCACTAAAACTGAAGCACAGCAAGCCGGCAACAAAGCCGAAAGTACCAGCGCTTCACAAGCCAACGAGCATCATACGCCCGTTTCGGTAGAAGCACAGACGGCGATAAATAGACTTCGCCAAAAGTTCTTTGACATAACGAACGCAAAAAGTAAAAAAGAGGTGCTTGATTCTCTAAGTCAGGTGTACCGTTCAGCCAATTTATATGACAGTGCGGCACACTATTTATCACTTTTTGCTGAGCAAACCCAAAACACCCAAGACTATCTCAAAGCCGCAGACGGTTACTTTGAAGCCTTTGGTTTTGCGGTTAATCCAGAAAAAAATACTGCGCTCGCCGAAAATGCACGTACTCTCTATGAGAAAGTGTTGCAAGCCGAGCCTAAAAATTATAGTGCAAAAGTAAGATACGCGCTCACCTTTACGGTTTCTCAGCAACCCATGAACGCTATCCGCTATTTGCGGGAAGTCCTTAATGATGACCCTGCTAATCAGGAAGCTCTGTTTCAGCTAGGTGTTCTATCCATACAATCTGGCCAATATGATAAGGCTGTAGAGCGCTTTAAAACCTTGCTCTCAAAGTATCCAAACGACCAAAATGCTCGCCTAAATCTAGGAATAAGTTTGGCCAACTTGGGTAAAAAAGAACAAGCCTTAGTAGAGCTAGATGCTGTTTTAAAGTCAGCCTCCGACACCCTACTGAAGCTAGAAGCCAAACGACTCGCGGACGAACTTCGTCAGTAAGATGCGTTATAGAATTACTTATGCCAGCAAAGTTTTGAGCCAAAACTCAATCCTTGCTTAAAATTACCTTACAGGTTCAAAACCATAAAAATTATTTTCACCCTTCTAAACCCCTAAAGCTATGCCTTGCGGAAAGAAAAGAAAGCGTCATAAAATAGCGACGCACAAGCGCAAAAAGCGCCTCAGAAAGAACAGACACAAAAAGAAATAGATTCTTATGGTGTTCGGCGCGCAGCAATCAGCTCAAAATTGCTGTGTGCGTTGTTATAGCCAACGAGCGGCCATCGGTTTTCTAAACAAAAAATGGCCGCTCTGCTAAACAACATAATTCCCTTTTAATAATAAAAAATCAGAGCAACCCTCACAACTTGAACCTCGCACGTGCGAGCCGTTCACTTTTTAGTTTTGTTTTGAATAGTATTCACTTTAAAACTTCCAAATGCCTTGACAAGCGAACTTGTAATCAATGCCTCGCCGAGTGGTGGTCGCATTGCACTCTTACAGAACAAAGGTCTTGTTGAGTTCCACTACGAAAATAACAGCGAAAATTTTTCGGTAGGCGATATTTATTTAGGTACGGTTCGGCGCATTGTGCCGGGTCTTAATGCCGCCTTTATTGATATTGGTTACGAAAAAGACGCTTTCCTGCATTATTTAGATTTGGGGCCAAACGTAACAACGCTCATGAAATATACCAAGAGTGTTCGTGTTGCCAACAAAAAGCCACCACAGCTTAAACTGGGCAGCTATCCGCTGGACGAACCCATAGACAAGCTCGGCAAGATGGCAGATGTCCTCAAAAACAATCAGCAGATACTTGTGCAAGTCGTCAAAGAGCCTATTTCTACCAAAGGCCCACGACTTTCGTGTCAGCTTTCCTTAGCAGGACGTTATCTTGTATTAGTGCCTTTTTCAAACGAGGTCAATATTTCTAGAAAAATTACAGACAAAAATGAAAGACGCAGGCTTCAGAAACTTCTGAACTCGCTCAAACCCGAAAATTTTGGTGTAATTGTTAGAACAATGGCCGAAGGCAAAGATGTAGCGGAACTAGATAGAGATCTCAGTTCTTTGATTGAAAAGTGGAATAAAGGTGCTGCCAAATTAGCTACCGCCAAGCCCAATGAAAAAATGATTGGCGAAATGACGCGGACTAGTTCTATGTTGCGCGATATGCTTAATGAAAGTTTTGACAGCATTGTGGTAGATGACAAAGAAATGTCTGAATCTATCAAAAGTTATATCCATGATATTGCGCCCGAAAAAGAAAAAATCGTGCGTTTTTATACTGGAAAAGCTAAAATATTTGAACAGTTTGGGATAGAAAAACAGCTCAAACTTTTATTTGGTAAGACAGTCAGCCTGCCTTCTGGTGGTTATCTCATCATAGAGCATACCGAAGCATTGCACGTCATCGATGTAAACAGTGGAAATAAATCCTCTTCGGAGTCGGACCAAGAGTCCACAGCACTCAAGGTAAATCTCGAGGCTGCCGCTGAAGTTGCACGACAACTACGCCTACGCGACATGGGGGGTATAATTGTTGTTGATTTTATTGATATGCGTAAAATTGAGCATAAAAAGCAACTTTATACGCACATCAAAGATGAAATGTCTAGAGACCGTTCTAAGTTTACGGTACTTCCGCTCAGCAAGTTTGGGCTTATGCAAATTACACGGCAGCGTGTACGGCCTGAGGTTAATATTGTAACTCTTGAAACCTGCCCTACTTGTAACGGAACAGGCAAAACAACGGCCTCTATTGGTATAGCAGACCTTATTGAAAGCCGCTTGGATTATTTGCTTACCAAGCAGAATGAAAAGGGCCTTGTTCTAACTGTTCACCCATACCTTTTTGCGTTCTTTACTAAAGGGTTGTATTCTAAGCGTATGCAATGGTTTTTTAAATACGGCAAATGGATAAAATGTGTCGCGGATACTTCGCTTGCACTTTCCGAGTTCCGTATTACGAACCAAGCAGGCCAAGATGTGGAAGTCAATTTCCATAGGAACAATGATACAACCAATGAGCAAGGCGAACAACAGTCCGATTTGCGTGGCCAAGACCAAGACGGCCACGAGGACGAAGAGTAGCCTCTTTTAACACCTCTTTTAATGCAAAAAAGCCACCTTTTTATTGGGGTGGCTTTTTTTATGCTTTCTAAATGAGCAACAAGTTCTAGTTCTCGTCCCAGTTGGCCAAACAAATGCCACCATTTTTGTCCATGTGCGCAATCGCCTTGACCGTACGGAGCGTTTCGCCTATACCACGCCCAAGAGGAAAATCATTAATAGCGCAATGTTTAATTATACCTTTTTTATTAATAATAAATGTGCCACGCAAAGCAATAGGCGCGCCTTCAAAGCTAAACTCACCTTCTTCGTTATAAAAATATTCGCCACCCAACACTCCATAGTTATTAGAAATAGTCTTGGCCATATCCGCTACAAGAGGATACGTAATACCCTCTATGCCGCCTTTATTGCGGGGCGTAGATAACCAAACACGGTGCGTCTCGTCGCTATCCGTTGAGCAGGCAACTATTGCACAGTCTATAGCCTCAAACTCGGCTAATCTATCCTGAAAAGCAATTAATTCACTAGGACAAAGACCTGAAAAATCTTTTGGATAAAAGAAAAGCACTACATATTTCTTGTCTATGTACTGCTCTAGACTAAAGTTTTTGACTATTTCATTACCATTAATGACGGCGGCAGCGCTAAACTGGGGCGCAGGTTTATTAACTAATGACATCAGACTATCCTGTTTGAGTTAAATGATAAATAAAGCGTGTTGAACAATATGCTATTAAAAACCTATAATGCAAATAAAGGTTTTAATTCAGCCGCCACAAATTTAGGTATTCAGAGACAGTTTTTAAAGGTTTATAGGCAGTATTTTGTTATTTTTCTACAAAGCAGGTTTCTTGGTTAAGTCAGCTTTTATTTTTATTGATGTAATAAGTTTCAGGTGAAGCATAGTTTTGTTCTGAGAGTTGTTCTTTCTTACAGAATGTATAAAAATGGTTTTGAGGCTTGAATCGGTTGTTACAGCTAGTTTTTTGTGTAAAAAAATGTTCAGATGCGCTTCCTATACAACAATGAAAAATTATTAGAAAGCCTGTATTTTATATTGGTATAAGTCATTTAAATACAGACAATTAAAAGTGAATCTCTGACTTTATTTAGATTAAGTGCTTTTTATGTAATTTATTTTCAAATAAATAAATTATTATTAATTTAAACAATAATAGTATTTATAAAAAGATACCAAATGTAATAGGTGAAAAAAAGTAAAAAAAAGTAAAAAAAAATTTGGATAGAATCTTATTAATAGCTTGTTTTGTGTCGTAGAAAATAGGGAATATAATGGACTATTTCTCTGCGATTGTGAATAAATAGGTTGATATGCTGTTGTGAGTGAAAAAAGCTGTCCTACTAAGGGCAGTTTTTTTGATTACTGGGGCTAAAGCAAATGTTCCCAGTTCTGGCAACCTCCTAAATCATAGACGTTTGTAAGCCCTAAATCTCTGAGTTTAATGGCTGCTTTTTGGCTTCGCAAACCACTTTGACAGTAAAGTACGAGCTTATCATCTGCCGTATATGAGAATGGCAATACAGGTGCTGGGTCATGCTGCCAAGTACTCCAAGCCCAACAATATGCTTCTGGATAAATCTTGGTGCGTTCATGCGTTTCGCGTATATCTAAGACATAAATGCGCTGATTAGAGTTCTGCCAGCTAGCGAAGGTACTGTATGTAATTTTGATGTAAGAACAAGCTGCTTCTTCATTTAAGGCAGGATAAACCTTAGCGAAATCCCTACTCTTAAACTTAAAACAACGTTGTTGCCAAGTCAATGCGTTTACGAAACATATTCTACCACTCAACACCCCCGCAAGGTTAAGAAGACACTTGATAGCTTCGGTGGCTTGCATAGTGCCTATTACGCCTGCAAATGAACCTAAAATGCCATTTTCAGCACATGAGGGCACTTCCTGTGCAGGGGGCATGATAGGATAAAGGTCGCGATAATGGGGACTGCCTTTGTAATTAAAAACAGACAAACAGCCTTCAAATTGATTGACAGCCGCATAGACAAGAGGTTTGTTGTAATACAGGGCGACATCATTAAGAAAATATTTGTTTTGAATGCCGTCCGTGCAATCCAGAATAAGGTCAAAATTCTGCGCAAGCGTCATATTGTGTGTATCAAAACGCTGAGCAATACCCAATACGTTTTTGTAAAAATGTAGTCTGTTGAGCTTATATGCCGCTACTTCTGCTTTGGGCTTACCTAAATCGTGAGGACTAAACAAGATTTGTCTTTGCAGGTTAGAGTCTGTTATAAGGTCGTGGTCTATCAAACACAAATGCCCCACGCCAGCTGCTGCTAAATATTGTGCGGCGGGGCAGCCCAGCCCTCCTACGCCCACTATCAGCACTTTTGCTTTTTTAAGGTCAATTTGTGCTGTTTCTCCCATTTCAGGTAAGGTTATATGCCGCGCAAAGCGCTTTTTTTCTTCGCTACTTAACTCCATGAACAATACATTCAACAATGGTTAGAGGCAGCAAGTTACAAAACGGATTGCATTATTGTTGGTCATTTGAACGTTTAAAATGAATACGCTTGTTAGGTTGAGCAACTGGTTATGCTTTTTGCCCATTGTAAAACAATTACTCAAAATTTGTGTTTTAAGGTGTAAAATATACCCCTAGATAGCTTTAGTGGACTTATGCAACTGAATGTAGGCGACCCAGCACCAGATTTTGAACTTTTTAATCATCTTGGACAAAAAACAAAGCTCTCGGCGCTGCGAGGTCAGAAGATAGCCCTGTATTTTTATCCCGAAGACGATTCTCCTACCTGTAACATACAGGCTTGTAACCTGCGCGACAATCATGCAGAACTCCTCAAGGCTGGTTTTAAAGTGCTAGGTTTAAGTCCAGATAACCCAGAAAGCCACCAACGGTTTATCAAGAAATTTGATTTGCCTTTTATGTTGCTTTCTGACCCAAACAAAGAGGTAATGACGCTATATGGCACCTGGGCAGAGAAAAAAATGTATGGCCGAACGTATATTGGCGTGCATCGCAACACCTTTCTGATTGATGAGGCAGGAGTTATCTCAAAGATAATTCTCAAAGTGCGTTCCAAAGAACACCATAAGCAGATACTGGCCTAGCTTCCCTAAAAAAGCAGACCCCACAAACACTTCAAAATTTACCGAACTTCAAAAAGAGTACAAACTTTTTTATGGGCGAGGCACTCAGCGCATAGTCCCAAATTTCTGTTCTTTTTGATGAAAAATGAAATAGGGCGGAAAGTCATACAGTTGGCGCAAATGCTTTTCGCTTTTCAAGAAACGCCTTAAAATAGGCCATTTTTCTACTTTCTGATAAAATTTGATGCGCTTTATGGTATGCTTTTGCTCTGAAGAAAGCGGTTCTTCTCTAAGCATTTGTTGGAGTTCTTCCATGTAGCGGTCATAGTGCTGCACACTCACACTCCCGCTCTGGCGTGCTCTAAAACAGCCTAAAGGAGCTCTGGATAAATAGAGTGGTTCATAGCGAAAGAACCGCAACCAAAGTTCAAAGTCTGCCGCATAGCGCTTTCTTAGGTCTAAACTGCCACCAGCACGCTCCCACAAACTGCGTCGCCAAAACATGGATTCTTGCTGAAACCACCTGAAATCGCCCATATAGACCATGTACTTAGACCAACGTTTAAAAATATCTACCTGCACAATCCTTCCTTTTTCGTCTATAAGTGAGGGTGTGCCCATGAGCCAGTTCACGTGTGGGTGCTCGCCAAATAGCTCTGCAACCGTATAAAAACACTGACGATGGTAGCGGTCGTCGGAGTTAATCCAAGCCATTACCTCGCCGCTAGTGTGTGTGAAACCCTTCTGCACGGCATGATACAAGCCATCGTCAGGGACACTCTCCCAGTATTTGAGGTACTTGCTATATTTTTTGATAATCTCTAAACTGCCGTCCGTACTACCACCGTCTATGATAACATACTCCAAATTCGGATAATTCTGCGACAGCACAGAGTCTATGGTTTCTTCAATAAAACCAACCTGGTTCAAGTTAGGTGTAACAATACTAATGCGTGGATAGTTGGTCATGGTTATCATAAAAAAACGGTTCTATCCTTTTATTTTTTGTTTTGCTCGGCGCTTATTCCACAGTTTGGCAATGATGAGTAGCATAACTATCAATAAAACAAACGTGCAAACTCCCATAACAATAGGAAAATAAATTGATAAGAGAGAGCCTGCCACTGCCAAAAATAGTTCAAAGGTAGCCCAAAGAGCATTTCCTAATCCCCCCGTACCGACGCTTGAGCTTGCGCGCACCAACCCAGTACCTGTATGGGTTAGCAAAGCTGTGCCGCCGCCTGCTACTATCGCTGCTGCCCACTGTATGCCCTCGGGCAATTCATACAGACTGATAAAACAGACGGCCATGCCCATAAAGGCACATATAGGCGCGCCCATAGTATCCAAAAGATTATCTAGCCAAGGTAGGTAGTATGCGCCTACTTCAACCAAAGCGGCTACGGTTAGCAAAATAACCGTAAGGGGTGAGCCTAGAAAGGCAAATTCGGTGCCACTGTAATCTAGCCAGCCAAACATCGCCATATAAGCCATAACCGTGGGCGGAATAAGCAGCCTAAAGCCGCAGCAAGCACTCATTGCAACACCCATAGCCATTACAAGCCCTAAATCCATTATACTATCCATGTAAGCGATGGTTTTGTGGTTGATTGAGATGATTTTTAAGCTGCTTTTTTTATAGCAAGCTGCTCAAGTTCTGATTTAACCATTTCGGAAAAAGCAGGAAGCGCCAAAAAATAGTCTTTGGAAAGCACCCATACAGACAAGCATAATTTGACTTGATTATCAGCCAGTTCGCTCACAATAAGCTCAGCAGCAGGCGTTGTGCTGGTGTATTTGCTTTTAGCAATATTTTTGAGTAGGCTTGAGCGTAAATTTTCTAAATTGCAGTGGTAGGGCACAGTAAAAAGCACATCAACACGCCTTTGTTTTTGATGCGTATGGTTCGTTACAGCCCCTACGATAAGCGATTCATTCGGCAAAATGATAATGCGATTGTCTGTTGTTTGCAGAAAGGTATTAAAAAAGCGCAACTCAATAACAGTGCCGCTGTGTGTGGCCGTTGTAATAAAGTCCCCAACCTGAAAAGGCTTGAGAATAATAATAAGCGCTCCTGCCGCAAAGTTGGCAATGATTCCTCTAAAAGAAAGGCCAATAGCCAAGCTACAAGCACCAATAACAGCAGTAAACGAGGCAGTGTCCACACCCAAAACGGATAAAACCGTTACAAAAAGGACTACTTTGAGCAAAATAGCCAAACTCGTGCGCAAGAAGCTGCCCAGAGTCGCATCGCGTAAGCTGCGTTCAATAGCGCGCGAGGAAAAACGAATAATTAGCGTAATCATCAACCAACCCAAAATCAAGGTCAGTAACCCATAAATGATATTTGGTAAGTGCGCAATGATGAATGTTTTTACCTCAAGCCATTGCTGCATGAATTGCTCTAACATAGCCCTAAAAGGTTTAGTTTAGAATAAGAAAGCAGCAAGTTAGAAAAGTGCGCAACATTTCCAAAACTTTGGCCATAGAATTTTGTGGCCCTTGTGGGTTTAAGACAAAACTCTGAGTCATTGGTCTAAGGCTCTTCTTTAAGCCCTCCAACACATTTGATTCTCACTATTTTCTAGTTGAATTCAATGAACATAATTAAAGAATGGTCATTTATTTAATAAAAGTCATTCTTAGCAATTTTTTTCTTAGGCTGGCAACCACGTTTGGGTTC
Source organism: Cytophagales bacterium (assembly GCA_013299045.1). Lineage (GTDB taxonomy): Bacteria > Bacteroidota > Bacteroidia > Cytophagales > Bernardetiaceae > RDZD01. Next base: position 12,982 of record JAAFJX010000015.1, read on the forward strand.
GGAAAAGGAAAGCAATATAGCCGCGCACTTTCAGGTTTTTGCCGTCTAGCCAAATTTTGCAGTCATAAACGGAACCTTTTTCAGGGTCAAGGATAGTGCCGTCTTTCCATTCACTTCCCACTTTTTTAAGGCCTTCAATGATGACCATGCCGAGAACAGGTTTATCCTTTTTTGCGCCCTTACACTCGTCGCAAAGAGGGTTGGCCTCTTCATTTGGCTCGCGGAAAAGTTTGATGACTTTGCCATATATTTTGCCATTTTGCTCATAAATCTGCACCAATGAGCGCGGTTTGCCTGTTTCGTCATCAATAGTTTTCCATGTACCAACTATAGTACCGCCAGAGTTTTTGTTTTGGGCAGATGCTGAAAAAGCAAGTATTGTAAAAAAGAGTGCAATAAAAAATTTAGTTTTGAACATTTGTTTCTTGTTTTTTGTCTGTAATGATAATTTTTTTGGTAGAGGAATCCCATACAAGGCGGCAGGTGCAAGTGCTGCGTTCTGCACCAGGTGCATAAAACTGCTCCACTTTTACCCCATTTTGGTCTGGCATAAACATTTCGGTATCTAAAGAGCCTAAACCACCGCAAAAGGATTGGTCAAACTTTTTGTCCGCACCTAATTCGGTGTTGATAGACTGACTAAGTACTTCTTGAACTGTTTTTTTATTGTCCAGTACAAAAATGTAGCCATCTTCCATATCTGCTTTGTCATGTGCGCTTTCGGCTCCGTTGCGTTGATAACGCACATACCAAAGTGTGTAATCGCTGTTGGGTAGGGCAGAGCTAGCCGAAGTTGTAACAACTTGCTTGGCAATTATCTTTTTATAGAAATCACTTTTAAAGAGTTCTGGTGGCAGCTTAATCACTTGTTTACTGACCGAAGATTTACAAGTGGCGGCTAATGCCAGTATGGTGGCCAATAGAAGGGCAAAAGATAGGTTATAACGCATGATTAAGACGGGGTTTTAGGCTGAGGCATATAAATACCTACCCGTTGAATGTTTTTGGATTGAGTTGTGCCCAAATAAAAGGCAAAATATGCACGCAAACAAGTAAAAAGAACAAAAATTACAGACTAACCACCAGTTTTTTCAAACTTTAGCGTTTTTATACCTTCTACTTCAAAAACTGGACTATAAGCAGCTTCAATTTCTTTGTCTGAAGTTTTGGAAAGCGTAAGCAGCACATCGCCTTTTTTGAAATCATCTCTTTTGAAGGCATCTTCCTCGCCATGGCGCTCAAAAACGAGTTCTGCCTTAGTAGGTGAAATTTGCTTTACTATAAATATCTGTCGACTCATAGTTTGATAGCCGTCTGCATTGTATTCTGCCATAAGTTGGCCATTATCTTCAAAGAATTTTATCTCTATGCCAACACTAATGGGCATATCATCTGCGATAGTACCTAGGCTAACATTCGTAATGTATGAGCCAACCCAACCAGAGGCAGTTGTTTCGGGCGCTTTGCTGCTTACTTTGTTGCTATAAGTGTTAGTGCTTGAATCGGTACTGTTGGGCATACTGGCCCCAGCACACGCAACGATAAGGAGCATGGCAGCAGCCAGCGCCAAGACAAGGCTAAAAATATGGATAGAGTAACGCACAGGATTAGAGGGGTTTATTGATAAAAAAGTTGAAGTTTATTTTTCAATTTTGGGTAGCAGCGTTGCTATTTTTTGGCCTCTTAGCCCACCTTTTGCTACTATTTTGCCGTCGGGGTCAATAAAGTAACCAAACATAGGCCCATTCTGCATTTTTACCGCATAGGCGTTCATGCAGTTACTGAGGCTGTCTAGCTGGTCTTCTACGTGTGGCCAAACATTTTTTCCTGAATTAGCCACAAAAGCCTCATGGTCTTTATCCATACAGATACTGATAAACTCCACACCTTTTGGCTGATAAGCTGCATAAAGTGCTTGCAATTGCAGCATAGATTGTTGTATGTTCGGCATGGTGGAGCTCCAAAAGTCTAGAAAAACATACTTCCCTTTAAAGCTGCTCAAGCTCATTTCCTGGCCTTTTGAAGTCCTAAACTTGATGTCGGGAGCGGGCTGCCCCACCATGAGCAACTTAGCCAAATTCAGGTTTTTTATGTAGTTGCTGACATAAGCAGAGCGCGGATAATATTTTTGCAGGTTCTCGCCTATGTCTTCCATGATGCTGAGGTCTTCCTCCGGAATTAACAAATTAGCGACGCTTAAACCAACAATAGACGAGCCAGCTTTTTCTAAAAAATCTTTGACTTTTTTACGACGAAAAGCACTGTGTTCTTCGGGTTTCATTTGTTGCATTTGCGCACCTACTGCTCCTTGCAGCGCATCAAATTCTCTAAAAAGGTCATTGTCGCGGCAGCCTGCCACTTGAAAATAACTGTCCCTATTAATGGCCTCTGCACTGACGGTTACATCGCTTTTGTAGAGCCAAAAACCCTCTTGCTGGCGCTGATAAAAGTTTAATGCAAAAAAAGTGGGTTCGGTTACAGTAACCGTGAACTCAAAACTTCCCTTAGCACCGGGATACTGCGCTGCTACAAGTTCTAAGTTACCTTGAGCGTCCATTTTATATAAATAAATACGTTCACCACCTCTTACGGCTGTGGTATTTCCACGTACAATAAGGGTACTGTCGGGTCTGTTAGGAACCACATAACCCTCATACTCTCCCGTATTGTCTGCCTCACTGCAAGAGGTGAGCCACCATACAATGCTCATGGAGAGCAAAAAATAATACGCGAAAGACAAACTCAACTTTTTCATGGCCTTTTAGAATTGTAGGCGCAAAATTAGGTGAAAGTACCTAAAAATACAAGTGCTGTTTTCCTAAAAGCAGACTCTTTTACGCGCCAGAGATAGGTATAGGTTTCTACTACTTGGTAAGTACCACACCTTTTAACAGTTGTGCAAGAGGCTACGCGCCCCTTACATCAAGGACGCATTATTGTTTTTATTCAATTTCTTGGGCGTTCCCGCTTCGCGGTCGTTCGTCTTTGGGCTTCGGCTCAGTTCTGCATCAAGGCAAAAAGTAGAGAAGTCTATCAAAGGCCATCAATATGTTCCCAAAATAGGTAAACTATTCTCCTTAAATTTAGCTTGCATCTATTGAATGTGCTTTTTAAAGGAATATTATATAAATCTTTGATAATCAAGGTTATAAAACATGAGGCTCTGGTGGTTTTTTTATAATCAATCATTGACAAGGACTCGTCTGGTCAGAGCTATGCAAGTATTCTATTTTTTTTTACTCTAAACCGTAATTTTTCTTAAATTTGTGCCTCACTTTTTTACGTTTTTAATAACAATATCTAATAAAAAAATGATAGTCATAACAGGTGCCTACGGCTTTATAGGGAGTTGTTTTGTCAATACGGTGCTTAGCTCGGTGAGCAGTGCGCGGGTGGTAGCAGTAGATGATTTTTCTAAAACTCAAAAGAAGGCTAATCTGGCGGGCAAAATCATTTATGGACGTGTGGAAAGGCTAGAATTAGAGGACTGGCTACAAAAACACGCTCATGACATTCAGTTTGTTTATCATTTGGGGGCTAGGACAGACACGACAGAGTTTGACCAAGCCATTTTTGATGAACTCAATCTCAACTATTCCAAAATGGTGTGGCGTATATGCGCTCGTTTAGGCATACCGCTTGTGTACGCTTCTTCTGCTGCCACTTATGGCAATGGCGAACACGGCTACAAAGATGACCACGCTCTTTCTAAGTTACTTAAACCGCTCAATCCTTACGGCGATTCTAAAAACGATTTTGACATTTGGGCGCTAGAGCAAAGCACTTCTCCGCCATTCTGGGCTGGTCTTAAATTCTTTAATGTGTATGGCCCTAACGAGTACCATAAAGGACGAATGGCCTCAGTTGTTTTCCATACCTACAATCAAATCAAAGAAAAAGGCTCAATGAAGCTCTTTCGTTCGCACAATCCCAACTTTCAAGATGGTGAACAGCTCCGCGATTTTGTGTACGTCAAAGATGTTTGCGAAGTGCTTTTGTTTATGTACGCACGCCGTCCAGAGTCTGGTATCTACAATTTGGGTACTGGCAGAGCGCGTACCTTTTTGGATTTGGCTAAAAGCACCTTCAAAGCGATGAACGTGCCCCAAGAGATTGCTTTCGTAGATACGCCAGAGGATATTCGCGACAAGTATCAGTACTTTACAGAGGCAAGCATGAGCAAACTTATAGCGCAAGGCTACAAAAAGCCTTTCCGAAGCCTTGAAGAGGGCATTAAGGATTATGTTCAAAACTATTTGATTCCTAAAAAACATTTATAAAACGTGCTTTTAGGGAGAGTAGTACCGTATCCAACAACCCCATGCTGACAATTAACCCAAATGCCAAATCGGCATCAAAAAATAGCCCTGAAAAACCTGAATCAGAATGGCTTACACACCGCGTCGCTGCTATTGCTGTCTTTGTTATTGCTTTTGTGCTCTATACGAATACCCTACAGCATGGTTTCGTAATGGACGATACGGGCGTACTTGAGCAAAACGCATTTGTGCAAAAAGGCATAGCAGGCATTCCTGATATTTTTATAAACAGAACATGGGAAGGCCACAAGCAGATAGATAAAACCGTTATGGATTTCCCTATCTATCGTCCGCTCTCTTTGGCTTTCTTTGCATTCGAGTATGAATTTTTTGGGCTAAAACCTTTTGGTTATCATTTGATGCAGGTGCTTTATTATGGTTTATTATGTGCCTTGCTCTACCGCTTGTTTGCGGCATTTAAGCTACCAAATGGGCGCATAGTGGCTTTGGTGGCCGCTACGCTTTTTGCTGCACACCCCTTGCATACGGAGGTGGTGGCCAATATTAAGAGCCGAGACGAATTACTTTGTTTGCTATTTTGTGTGCTCTCCCTCTATACCTTACTCAAATCCTTCGAGGAGCAACGTGCTAGACCTTTATTTTGGCGCAATGTCGGCTTCTTGGCCTATCTCTTGGCTTTATTTTGTAAGGAGTCCGCCCTTACAATGCTGGCCGTCATGCCGCTAACCTTGTATTTCTTTTGCAAGAATATCCAAATCAAACAAATAGTGCTGCCTTTTGTGGTGTATTGCACAGCAGCGGGTGTGGTCTTGCTGATACGTATGTGGGTGCTGACGGACGCACAGAATGTGTATGAGTTTACCTACCTAGACAACCCTGTTTTGTTGGCAAAAAGCCACTCCGAAAGTATAGGAACGCGCCTCTGGGCATTGAGTGAGCATCTGCGTTTGTTGGTTATACCTCAGCCCTTGGTGAGTAGTTATTATTTTGATGCTATCCCTATTGTTTCATTCACGCATTGGCGTAGCTTGTTAGCGGTGGCTTTGTACGGCGGTGTAGTAGTGGTAGCAATCATGGGCTTAATGTCTAAAAAGCCATTTTCTTACTGCGCCGCATTCTTTTTGTTGACGCTTTCCTTGTATTCTAACACTTTTTACACACTCAACAACTTGCTAGGTGAACGCTGGCTTTTTGTGCCTTCGGTAGCGTTTTGTCTGACTTTGGCGCTTGGTGGTGCTTTTTGGGCAGAAAAAAAGCGCAAGGCCGGTGCAGACTCTGTTGATGCAGGCTTTTACTACATCGTACCGGCATTGCTGCTCATGTTTTATATCCCGCAGACTGTGGGCAGAAATGCAGACTGGAAAAGTGCCGAAACGCTTTTTACAAAAGATGCAGAAACAAGCCCCCGAAATTGCCTTTTGCAGCTAAATGCGGCCAAAACCCAACTTGCCAAAGCGCAAAATGAAGGCCAGACTGATGCACTACCTGCCGCTATCATGTACTTTAAGCGGTGTTTGGCCATAGAGCCTTACATGACCGAAGCCCGATTTAAATTGGCTCAGGCTTATCTCATTAGCGGAAAACTAGATTCTGCCACTACAGAATTTGAAGCGCTCAAAAACAAAAAATACAAAAATGCACCTAAAGAAGCTGCTCTTTTTTTAGCCTTTTGTTACAATAGACAAAACACACCCACACGAAGCAGTACACAAGCCATGAGCTTACTCAAAGCCATGCAGCCCGCTGATTGGGCTTTTGACCCCTTGCTTTATAACCAAGAAATGGGAGTGGCTGCACACGCACTCAAGGACTATGCAACAGCAGCAACAAGTTATGAAAAAGCCATAGCAGACCCCAGTGCAGACTCTGAAGATATGCAGTTTCTACTGACTAATTTAGGGCACTGCTACACCTCTCTTGACCTCACAAAGGCTTATATTGCCTATAAAAAAGCACTGAAATATGCACCACAAGACGCTCTGCTACAATCCTATGTTAATCAGGCTGCTGTCAGATTGCAAAATGCGGCCAAACAGATAAAGAAATGATAAGCTCAATCGGGATAGCTAAAATTAATAAGTCAGCACAAAATTTTGAAAAATCCGTTTACTGTTCACAAAGAAAAAGCAACAGTATGTAAAATTTTTATTTTTTTTTGTAACAAGTATTTGATAAAAATGGTAAAAATAACTTACTTATAATTGTCAAACTACTGAAACAAGCCTTTGTGCACAAACTGTTACAATCATGAGCGGACGAACCAAATTAAAAATTGAAGCCATACTTGAAAAATTTAGTCATGGCGATATTCTAGTAGAGCGACTTATAGAAACTAAGTTGTATGTGCGTGGCATACGCCGAGAGGTCTTCAAAGAAGACACCAAAGACGACCCTGCTATCTTGATGCGACTAGAACAAATAGAACGTGAGCTAGAAGCCGTTTTTTTTAAGTAAAATGAAGCGTGTGGAATCTTACTCTGCCGCAATGTAAGTAACAGACTCTACCCAGGATAACTCTCGGAGATACTCCATACTGATTGCACGCGGAGCAGAGTCCACCTCAATAACCAAACAAGCGCGGTCGTTCTTTCCCTTTCTTGAAACCGTCATGGTGGCTATATTGCAGTCATCGTTAGAAAGTACGTTTGCAATGAATGAAATACTGCCTTTGCGGTCTTCCGCCATGACTATCAGCGTATGTAGTTGCCCAGAAAAACCCGCTTTGAAGCCATCTACCTCTTCAATTTCTATGATTCCGCCACCCTTGCTGATGCCCACCACTTCGCGGTTTATACCATCGCGCTTTAGTTGCAGGCGTATCGTGTTGGGGTGGTGTGTAGAAGCATTGCCTATGGATTTGAAGGTGTAATTCAAGCCTTGTTCTTTGGCATGGTCAAAGGCTGTTTTAATCCGCGTATCGTCTGGCGCAAAGTCTAGCAGACCCGCTATAATGGCGCGGTCGCTGCCGTGTCCTTCATAAGTGCGTGCAAATGAATTATAAAAAACAATTTCAGCACTTTCTGGGCTACCTCCCATAATCTTAACTGCTGCTCGCGCAATGCGCACCACACCCGCTGTATGCGAGCTTGAAGGCCCAATCATGACGGGACCTATCATATCAAAAATACTGCTTCTCTCTGCCATTTTTGTTTTGTGTTTATCTCAAAGCAACAGGCAAACCGAGTAAGTGCTTAAAAACACCCACTCGGTTACTGCTAATTGAGTTTTTTGTTTCTTGGTTGTCTGCTCCCAAAGTGCTTCAACGCAAGCACAAAGATACAAAATTGTGCTACTTTACAAACAAAATAGGCACAAGTACTAGATAACTGAAATATCAAAGTCTGCCTCGATGTCAGTTTCGCCGCCCGCATTGGTCATCTGGCCGTCTTTTACACCTGCTGCGCTTTTGTTTGGTTCATGGCGAAGGCTTACTCTGAACTTGCCTTTACCAGCACGGATGGTTGATACGGTGTTGCGCTGACCAATAGGGTTGCCTTTAGCGTCTTTGTCTTCGTATTTGACGTTTACAAGCGCCCCCACAGCCGAGTTAGTGAAGAAGAATTGATGCGCCTCGCCTTCCGCAATCACTTCAGGAGTAATGTCTTTGGCTGCTGCGCCAGACTCGTCCAAAACCTGTAAGGTAAGCTCATAATTTGCACCATCAGGCAATACAATGGCATCTTGCGTAGGGTTTGCACCTCCCACACCGTCTTTGTCAGCAAAGCTAAAGGTTTGTGCAACGCCAGTAGTTTTTTCTTTGAATGTTAGTTTGAGGGTTGTAATAACCTCACCTTCAGAATGGTTATGGTCATCTTTTTTGCAAGAGCCAAATGTAAGAAGGGTAGCCAAGATAGCAAGGGGCAATAAAGATTGGGTTTTGAACATAAACTGAATTAATTTAGAAGTTAAACAAAGGAATTAAAAGAAAGCTAGAAAGGTATTTTAAGGCGTAAGGATACGTTGCGGCCTGTCTCGTCTGCATAGTAACGCAAGCGGTTCATGTAGTCGCGGTAACGCATATTAAGAGCATTCTGGACAGAAAGCGCCAGTTTAAATTCTTGGTTCTTCAACCAAAAAAAACAACCTAACTCTGCCTCCCAAAGCATAAAAGCCTTTGGCGGTGGGCTGTAATCGCTGTTGGGAGGTACATCGCGCTGTGCTGCTACCCAAGTCTGACGGATTTCTACCTGTACCAAGCATATTTTTTTACCTTCGCGCTCTGCTTCATAAGCAAGGCCATGCGTCAAGCGGTTGGGCATTATTCCTACCAGATATTGACTGTTTTTGTCCGTTACGCGCAGGTAAGAGGCTTGCACCTTATACTTCCACTCGCGATAGGGTACAGTAGCCTCCGCATCTACGCCACGCATGAACACGCTTGTTTGTGTATGTGCAAAGGCAGGAAAAGCCCCACGTATGGTCAAAATTGCAGGAAACTGTGGTTTTAAGTAAATGAAATCTGTTATTTTATTATAAAAAAAGGAGCTATGGAAGCTGAAGTACTTACCTTGAAAAGTATAATCCAAACTAAAATTATGAGCGCGTTCTGGTTTTAAGTTGATATCGCCTTTTTCATAGGCAGCAGAACCATGATGTACACCGTCGCTAAAAAGTTCATTCATACTAGGCGGCCGCCACGCGGAGGTATAAGAGGCAGCTATCTGCCCCCAAGTGCCCAAATGTCTTGTAAGTGAGGCATTAAAAGCAGGATTTTGATACAAAAATTCGTTTGAAAAGCTGCTATCGCGACGGCTCTGAAAAGTTTTGGCATAGCGCAAATCTCCACGCAACCCAAGTTCTAAAGCCCAATCATTTTTTTCATACCTCGTACTCGCAAAAACAGCGCTGTTGTGCTGCACAAAATCGGGTACTATTGGCTGCCCTCCTGTATAAAAATTATACTGCAACCAAGCCTGCAAGCCTGTTTGCACAGTCCACGCCTTAGATTTCAACTTTGGCAAGAACACAAATTCTGCCAAGTTTGTAAACAAATCATAATCTACCGCCGGGCGATTGCCTCTGCTGCCGCGTGGCTTGTGTTTGTCATACTCTTGTCTTTTGTTGTACTGAAAAGCATAAACAACCTCTAAATTTCCTACCGGCATTGTTTTCTCATAGCGTAACTTCAACAAATGGTGCTGAACATCTTGCTTCGGATTATGAATCTTATAACTAAAACTAGCTGTATCAAGCGGTTGGCTTCGCTGGATGGCCTCATACAAATCCGTTAAGTTGCCGATATGTGCGGCAGACAGAATCCCTATTTGCGTACTGAAAATGCTATAAAAAACGTCTAAAGCTGCTTTTTTGAAGGTTTTACGCAAAGCAAAAGCAGCGTTATACTCTCTAGTGCCTGTATTGCCTAGTAGATAATCGGGCGTATGCAAGTTGCCCGAACGCCTAAAAGAGCCATGTGCGCGCCAGGCTAAGCCATTCACTTTCCCAGAATGTTTTTGCATTTGTAGGGTGGCGGTGTGCATACCCCCATTGCTAGCCGCACCAACATTGACAAAACCGCTCAAATGCTTGCTCAAAGGCATAGGAGCAGGCTCAACTAATACGACTCCACCAATGGCATCAGAGCCATAACGCATGGCCATGGCACCTTTCAGAACAGTTAATTTCTGGGCAAAAGTAGGGTCTATTTCGGGAGCGTGTTCGCTGCCCCACTGCTGGGATTCGTGCCGAATGCCGTTGTTCAGAATCAAAACACGGTTGCTGTGAAGACCGTGTATGACAGGCTTTTGAATATTTGCACCCGTTTTCAAGCTACTTACGCCGCTTAGGCCAGAAATCATTTCTGCCAAAGATTGTCCGCTTTTTTTGTCTATTTCATAACCACGCAACAACTCTGAACTCGCCGACATCAAAAACCGTTTGGAATAGCGCACTTCTACCTCTTCGAGTAGGTTAGCCGAATCTAATTCAAGCCTGTAAACCAGAGGCGCTTCATAAGGAATGCGGACTTCAAAACGGCCTTGCTTGTAGCCCACCGCACTTACCAAAACAACGTAGTTTTGCTTACAGATATGATGATAATGAAAAAAACCACTAGAGTCTGCCTGTATGCCAATCTGTAAATCAGGAATGTACAAGCCTGCAAAAGCGATGGGGCTACCCTCAGCATCTTGTACCTCACCCTCAAAATGATGCTTGCAATGCTGGGCATTAACGCTAAAAAACGTTAAAAATGCGTATAGAAACCCTAAAGCGACTTTTATGCTTAGCTTGAACGGTTCTTGACGCATGGCTTTAGTGAGGTGAAGGATTCATTTTCTTGATGACGCAAAGGTAAATGGCAAGATTTTTAAATGCAACATTGTTGCATTTTATTTTTCAGCATCACGCATAAATGTTTTGAAGACATATCTTTCAAAAAAAACAACGATATTTGCGGCAATACAAAAGCAAGTATGATAGAAGCAACTGAAATATGTAAAAGTTATGGCGCACTCAGAATTTTGAGCGAGGTCAGCTTGAGTGTCCAACAAAGTGAGTTTTTGTGCATTACAGGCAGTTCTGGTGCTGGCAAAAGCACTTTGTTACATATTTTAGCTACTTTAGACACCGCAGACAAAGGCTCAGTGTATCTTGATGGAGTCAATACAAAGACCCTCAAAGGAAATCGTCTGGCTAAGTTCCGTAATCAGCGCTTGGGCATGGTCTTTCAGGCACATAACCTCCTCCCGGAGTTTACAGCACTAGAAAATATTTGTATGCCAGCTCTTTTAGGAGGTTTGAGCAAAACAGAAGCTGAAAAAAAAGCGCGTGAATTGATGCAGATTCTAGACGTGTGGGAGCGTGCTTCGCATAAACCATCTGAGCTATCTGGCGGCGAACAACAACGTATTTCGGTGGGGCGCGCACTCATCAATTCCCCAAAAATTGTCTTTGCAGATGAGCCAAGTGGTAATTTGGACGAGCAGAACGCTAAGGAATTACATGACTTGTTCTTTCTGCTGCGCGAAAAATTTGGACAAACCTTCGTGGTTGTTACGCACAATCCTCTTTTAGCAAAACGAGCAGACCGTGTTTTTGAAATTAAGAAAAACACAAGGCCGGTCTTGAAAGAAACCGAATAACTTAACGCTTTTGTAAAAAACGCAACCAACGTTCAGGAACTTCGCCTTTGAGCGCCTCTTGGTAGTCATGCGCCGAACAAGGCAGCAGTTTGGCCGGTCTGTAGAGTGTTTGAGGAAGCTCTATCCACCAAACAGGCGCAGATTTATTTTTGTAAAAGACCAACATATTCTGGCCAAATTCATGAACAGGGACGTAATATTTTAAACAATTTTCTGCCGAAGCCTGCTGACGATGATAAAAGCCTTCTGCAAAATACCAAATCATGGTGGCGCAAAGTTCTGCTTGTTGCCACGTCATGGTCTGCTGTAAACCATACAAGCCCATAGACTGCATCTGCTCGCTATTACCTGCATACCAAGCCAAACGAACAGCCTCTTCAGGATTCAAACCAAAGATAGACTGATAAGCCCTTTTGTTACTCGGTATTTTTATGGTGTCTAGCTCAAATATTGCAGCCTGTGCCGTGCGTACAATCGGTTCAAGATGCGCACCCAAATCGCGCATGCGGCCTATGCTCAGCGTATCGTAACCCAAACGAAGCAGGTAAGACAAAGCAGCCCGCTCGGATTCGTACTCTTTGTAGCCCAGCACTGAAAGATGCTCTATGTTGCTAAAGTGCTGTTCTTTGAGCCACAAGAGAGTAGGCGAAGTGTAGGTAGCGCCCAAATCCCATTCCACTGTAGGTAGTACCATCAGAACATTAAGCGCTTTCTGGAACTGATAATGTGCTGCCAAATGCGCACAAGCCGCAGTGGTTTGTGCAGCAAGCACCAAAGGCACAATCCCTTTGGTAAGTAGAGCCGCACAAAGCTCAGAGAGCTTCTCTCTGTGTTTGGCTGGCCATTCGCCCAAATCTATAATGCGTTGATTGGCAGAGCCTTTTTTATGCGAATAAAGTTTTTGTCTAAATGTCAATGCCGATTTTGGGCTGTCAAGCAGGGTAATGACAGCAAGGTCTGCTTGTTCTAATGGAATCTTTGCTTGCTTTTGTAGCATTTCTAGCCAGTTGCCGCGCCCTGGTACGTCTTTAAAAGCCTGCCAGTTAATGGGTTCTATTAAATCAAGAACAGAAGTCATCTATTATCTGTGTGTGTATGCTATGAAACTATTTGGAAACAAAAAAATATATATTTTATTTAAGAAACAACGAGGTTGATGTTATTTCTAAATCATAAAGCTATCTCTTTTTGGCCGCATTCAGGCAATATGCGCACAAGATTCTGCCTTACAAGTAGTTACTTTTCTTTCACTCGCTTCCGAGAACCAAACAAGTAGTGAGCATAGGCCAGAGTCTGTTGCTTAGACTAAACCTTGCGAACAGGTTATAAGATTCAAAAACGACTAACTTTTATTGACTACCTCCTTGAATTTACCTTGCATCAAACCAATAGTTTTGCAAGTAGCTCCAGTCTTTGGGCTGCTAGGTCTAGGGTTTCTTCTCTTTTGGCAAAGCAAAAGCGTATCACCTTTTCATCTGTACCATCTGAATAAAAGGCCGATACAGGAATAACCGCTACGCCATAATCGCGGGTAAGGCGTTCGGCAAAGGCCACATCTGGCTCGTCGGACAGGTGCCCGTAATAGGCCAGTTGGAAGTAAGTACCAGCTGACGGTTTAAACTGAAAAGGTGTTTGATGTAAGGACTTCAAGAAATAGTCGCGCTTTTGCTGATAAAAGTCAGGCAGAATTTCATAATGTGCAGGATTTTCTAAATATTTGGCAATGGCCACTTGGAAGGGCGTACTGGTAGAAAAGGTTACAAATTGATGTACTTTTCGGAACTCTCCGCTCAGGGCTTTTGGGGCAAGACAATAACCCACTTTCCAGCCTGTGGCGTGGAAGGTTTTGCCAAAAGAAAAAACAACAAAACTACGCTCCCGGAGTTCAGGGTAGCGCAAAACGCTCTCATGCCGCACATTGTCAAATATCAGATGTTCATACACCTCGTCGCTGATAACAGTTAAATTATTCTGCTGTACCAGAGCGCTCAATGCAAGCATATCATTTCTGCTCCAAACTGTTCCACATGGATTATGAGGTGTGTTGAGGATGATGGCTTTTGTTCGTGGGCTAATGAGGCGTTTCACTTCATCCCAATCCACTTTGTAGTGAGGGTATTTGAGAGCAATACGCTTGACCACTCCGCCACAGAGTGCAATCACTGGTGCATAACTATCGTAGGCCGGCTCAAAAATGATAATCTCGTCGCCCATGCGCACAAGTGCACTGATGGCACAAAAAAGGGCTTCCGTACCACCAGAAGTAATGGTAATCTCCGTTTCTGGGCTGTAGTTCACTTGATAGCTAGCAGCCACTTTTTGGCTAATTTGTTCACGAAGAGGCAAAAGCCCAATGAAAGGAGCATATTGATTTTGCCCATTTTGCATGGCTTCTGTTACAAGCGCCAGCAGCTTAGGGTCGCAAGGAAAATCTGGGAAGCCCTGCGAAAGATTAACAGCTTGGTGCTGCGCAGCCAGAGCAGACATTTTTGCAAAGATACTTGTGCCTACGTGCGGCAGTTTTGATTGAATTGCCATACAAAAATGGGGTGAGGGGTGGTCTAATCTAACATTTTTTGAAGCAAGTTAATAGCAGCTTGTGGAATAACCGTGCCTGGCCCAAAAATAGCTGTTACGCCACATTCATACAAAAATTTATAATCCTTTGGTGGAATAACTCCACCCGCCACCACCAGAATATCAGGACGACCAATGCGTTTAAGCTCAGTAATCAGTTGTGGCATAAGGGTTTTGTGCCCAGCTGCCAGCGAAGAAACGCCTACAATATGTACGTCGTTTTCGGCAGCCTGCCGCGCTACTTCTTCTGGTGTTTGGAATAGTGGCCCAATGTCTACATCAAAACCCAAGTCTGCAAAACTGGTGGCTACTACTTTAGCACCTCTGTCGTGGCCATCTTGCCCCATTTTAGCCACCATAATACGAGGACGACGGCCTTCCGCTTTTGCAAAAGTATCCGAAAGGTTTTTAGCCTGTTTGAACAAGTCGTTATGACCACTTTCGCCTGCATAAATACCCGAAACAGCACGTGTGGTAGCTTGGTAGCGCCCAAAAACCGATTCCATAGCCATAGAAATTTCGCCTAGCGAAGCCCTTGCACGAGCAGCCACAACAGCTAAGGCTAAAAGGTTGCCCTCGCCCGTTTTTGCTGCATTGGTGATGGCATCAAGCGCTTCTTGGACGGCCTTTGCGTCGCGTTTTGTACAAAGTTCCATGAGGCGATTAATCTGGGCATTGCGTACCTGTGCGTTATCCACATCTAGCAGCTCTAGCTCGTTGGGCTGGCTTTCTACTTTGTATTTATTTACGCCCACGATGGTATCTTTTCCACTGTCTATACGGGCTTGTTTGCGAGCGGCGGCCTCTTCTATACGAAGTTTTGGCAAACCAGCCTCAATGGCTTTAGACATTCCGCCATAGCTTTCCACCTCCTGAATCAAGGCCCATGCCCGTTCTACAAGGCTATTGGTGAGGTACTCTAAATAATAAGAACCTCCAAAGGGGTCTATGCCCTTGCAAATATCAGTCTGTTTTTGGATAAAAAGCTGGGTATCACGGGCAATTTTGGCCGAAAAGTCGGTAGGTAAGGCTATGGCCTCGTCCAGCGAGTTGGTGTGCAAGGATTGTGTGTGCCCCAACACAGCAGCCATAGCCTCTAAACAAGTACGGCCTACGTTATTGAAGGGGTCTTGTTCGGTTAATGACCAGCCCGACGTTTGGCAATGCGTCCGCAAAACCATAGACTTGGCGTTTTTGGGCTTAAACTCATGTATAATTTTTGCCCACAGCAACCTGCCAGCGCGCATTTTGGCTATTTCCATAAAAAAATTCATGCCTACCGCCCAAAAAAAAGAAAGACGGGGTGCAAAATCGTCTATATTCAAGCCTGCCTTTATGCCTGTGCGCACGTACTCAAGACCGTCGGCAAGGGTGTAAGCCAACTCGAGGTCGTTGGTAGCTCCAGCCTCTTGCATATGGTAGCCGCTGATGCTAATGGAGTTGAATTTGGGCATATTTTCGGCGGTGTACTTGAAAATATCGGCCACAATCCGCATACTCTGCTCGGGTGGGTAAATGTAGGTGTTCCGAACCATAAACTCCTTAAGAATGTCGTTTTGGATAGTTCCGCTCAATAAATGAGGAGGAACGCCCTGCTCTTCTGCCGCCACGATATAAAAGGCCAAAATGGGAATAACAGCGCCATTCATGGTCATAGACACGGACATTTTATCTAGCGGAATACCGTCAAAGAGAATTTTCATGTCCTCTACCGAATCAATCGCAACACCAGCTTTGCCTACATCGCCTACTACGCGAGGGTGGTCAGAATCATAGCCACGATGCGTAGCGAGGTCAAAAGCCACAGAAAGGCCCTTTTGGCCAGCAGCCAAATTTCTTCTATAAAAAGCATTGGAAGCCTCCGCTGTACTAAAACCTGCATATTGCCGAATCGTCCAGGGGTTCTGAACGTACATGGTGCTGTAAGGGCCACGCAAGAAAGGCGCTATGCCTGCGGAATAGACCATTTCTTTGAGAAAACGGCGGTCTTGAGAGCCATAAAACGCATTTACCTCTATGGCTTCGGGCGTGTGCCACTTAGGGAACTGCTGACTGAGTGCGGCCTTTTGGCGCTTTTGAAGGACAGCGTCCCGTAAATCTGCAAAGTTTTTTTGGTTAAAATAGGCCATAGCATAGCTAACTTTCTGAATACAATCCAAACGATATTCGCAAAGATAAAATAACAGGGCTTATTCTCCAACAGACAAAGCCGGCAGCCCATGAATTTTAATTTTTAATTTTTGAACAGAAAAACAATTACTAGCTTAGAGCGTATTACCTTTGTGCGTCTTTTTTATGAAAAAATATGGCTAAAATCGTCCTTATTTCAGGAGCAACTTCAGGTATTGGTGCAGCTACTGCCCAGCATTTGGCCAAGCAAGGCTATCATTTAATCCTTTGTGGGCGGCGAGCCGAGCGTTTGGCGGAGGCAGCTCAAACGCTTGGGCAGCTAACCTCAGTGCATACGCTTTGCTTTGATATAACCTTGCAAAATGCTGTTTTTAAGGCTATTGAAAGCCTGCCTCTCGCATGGAAGCGCATTGATGTTTTGCTCAATAATGCCGGCAATGCGCACGGCCTGGGTGCGGTGCAAGACGGCCAGTTGGCAGATTGGGACAATATGATAGACCTTAATGTGAAAGGGCTTATTTATCTCACGAAGGCTGTTTTGCCACTAATGTTGGCGCAAAATAGCGGGCATATCATTAATATAGGTTCTGTGGCAGGCATACAGATTTATCCTAATGGCAACGTGTATTGTGCTTCAAAGGCCGCCGTTCATGCTTTTACACAAGGCTTGCGTATGGATTTATACACAAAAAACATCAAGGTTAGTGAGATAAAGCCTGGCTTGGTAGAAACAGAATTTTCGTTGGTACGCTTCAAGGGTGATAAGGAACGCGCCCAGAAGGTTTATGAAGGCTACGAACCGCTACAAGCGCAAGATTTAGCTGAACTCATTGCTTATATGCTGGCCGCACCACCTCATGTTAATTTGGCAGATGTTTTAATATTACCAACCAAGCAGGCAGCCTCTGGTATGGTACACAAAACCCAATAAAGGACAAAAGTTATGCAGCAATCTCCTTTTTTTTCGGTTATTGTGCCTACCTATAACCGTGCAGAAAAACTCAAAAACACTATTTTGAGCATTTTGGCGCAAGATTTTACAAACTTTGAGCTGCTCATAGTGGACGATGGCAGCACAGACCATACCGCAGCTACCGTTCAAGTGCTTGTTGCGCAAGACTCACGCATTATTTATTTGCCAAAAAAAAACGAGGAGCGCTCTTTAGCACGCAATTATGGACTCAGTAAGGCTCAGGGGCAGTTTACTGTTTTTTTTGATTCGGACGACTTCATGCACCCTAATCATTTGAGCACTTTTAGAGCGGCCATTGCCCAAAACCCTGAAACGCGCTTTTTCACCACAAAATTTCAGATGGACGACGGTAAGCGCGTACAAGCCTCGCATATCGCGCATTGGCCAGCCG
Source organism: Cytophagales bacterium (assembly GCA_013299045.1). GTDB lineage: Bacteria > Bacteroidota > Bacteroidia > Cytophagales > Bernardetiaceae > RDZD01. The sequence goes on from JAAFJX010000015.1 coordinate 30,415, forward strand.
CCCACTATAGCTGGGAGAAGCTGCTAGAGGGCAACTGGTACGGAACTTTGCTCTGTATCAAGCGAGAAGGCAAACCACTTGTGCCATTTGCAAAAGAGTTTAACATCTGTGAAGACTGGATTTTTAATTTGCAAAATTTGCAAGAATCCAACATTTTCGTCATTGATGCAGTTACGATAACAGTTAAGGACGATGGAGAACGTTCTATGGCGCAGCATCAAAAAGTGATAGAGGCCAAGCTACGCGCCGTGAATTATGTAGAAAAAATGCTGAAATTAAGCCCTAAGCAAGTAGACACACTTAGACTAAATGCCTACAAACTTTGCTTGGTTCATGCCTATTTGCTCGGCGACCGTTCTCAGGCCTTTTCATTTTGGCACAAGATTCGTCATTTGAGCGGCCTTAGTCTCTCTTTGGGTGTACTCTGGCTCAAGATACTAGTAGGTAAGCGCCTGATTAGCAAGCTGCAATAGACAAAGGGATAAATGATTTTTGGATATATGGGACAAAATCTTGTGCTCTATGCGAGGCTTCCTCTTTAAAAGTATGTAGTCGTCCCTTAAAAAGTACATTCAATAGATGCAAGCTAAATTTAAGGAGAATGGTTCACCAATTTTGGGAACATATTGACGGCCTTTGATAGACTTCGCTTCTCTACTTTTTGCCTTGATGCAGAACTAAAGCGCGAACTGAAAGTTCCGACCGTAGGGCATAGCAAAAAAATCAAGCCTCACAAAAGGCCAATTTAGATGAAAAATAACTTTTTTCATCTAAAACAGTGAATGGCTTTTTCTTTGATTGAGTGCTTTCATAAAACATGATTGCACAGAAAATCTCACCCTCTGACAATTGAGCCATTCGCTTTTGTCTGATGCGAGGCAGTGCAGGCCGTAAGAAGCCCTTGAGGTTTTACCAGTTATCTGACAAAATAGGCTAAAAAGTAAGATATTTTAAACATGAAAATATTGGTTAATTTACTGATAACAAAAAGTTTTAGTTATACATTCAGTAACGACTATTTATTTACTTTACCCGAACCTTAATTTGGTGTAAAACTGGTTTTTGATTCAGAAAACTCAAAATCTGTAAGGGGCCGATTGCTTTTGCGCTAAAAATGAGCATCTTTGCACACTAAAAATTAACTCTATGCTTTCTACATTAGCCGATGAGGCCGAAAAAGCTGTTTTGGTGGGTATAACAAGCCAAAAACAAGCTGCGCATAAAACCACGGAGTATCTGGACGAATTGGCTTTTTTGGCTGAAACCTTAGGCGTACAAACGATTAAACGTTTTACTCAGAATTTAGACAGACCAGACCGTCAGACCTTTATCAAAAGCGGGAAGTTATTGGAAATCGTAGATTTTTTGAGACAAAGCGAAGCTAATTTACTCATTTTTGATGATGAGCTAAGCGCTACTCATCTCCGCAATATAGAGCGCACTCTCAAAAATGAAAAACTTGATAAAGTGCAGCTCTTGGACAGAAGTTCCTTGATTCTTGAAATTTTTAGGTTTAGAGCCCAAACCGCACAGGCGCACACGCAGGTAGATTTGGCACGTTACCAATATATGCTTCCTCGGCTTACCCGTATGTGGACGCACCTTTCGCGCCAGCGTGGTGGTATAGGCATGAAAGGCGCTGGAGAGAAGGAAATAGAAACAGACCGTCGTATTATTAAGGACAAAATTTCCTTTCTCAAAGAAAAACTAAAAAAAATAGAGCAACAAGCCAATACACGCCGCAAAAGCAGGAGCGGAGTGGTGCGGGTGGCGCTTGTAGGCTACACCAACGTAGGCAAATCTACGCTGATGCGCTTGCTCACAAAGGCAGACGTTTTTGCAGAAAACAAACTCTTTGCAACGGTAGATTCCACTGTGCGCAAACTGAATTGGAGCAGTGTACCCTTTTTGCTTTCAGATACGGTAGGTTTTATTAGGAAGCTACCCACCACCTTGGTAGAGAGCTTTAAGTCCACATTAGCCGAAATTGTGGAGGCAGATGTTCTGCTCCACGTTATTGATGTATCGCACCAAGGTTTTGAAGAGCAAATTGCGGTAGTGAACCAGACCTTGCAAGACATAAAAGCCTCTGATAAGCCAATGATTTATGTTTTTAACAAGATTGACCAGTATCTGAACAAGCCCTTGGTAGCGGATAAGTACTTGATTTTTCCGCCAACGCTGGAGGAGCTTATGCAATCTTATTTGGGTAAGGAAAATTCTGAAAACCGAGCTTCTGTATTTGTTTCCGCATTTCAGAAATTGAATATTGATGAGCTGAAACAGGTTTTATGGCAAGAAATTCAAAAGAAGCACCTAACTATTTATCCTAACTATTTGCCCAGAGAATTAGATTTGGCCTCGTCGCAATGGGCAAGCAAAGATGAAGAGTGAATTGAGCGACTAAAAAGTCGGCATAAGCACAAGCACATCAATTGATTGATGTGGTTTATCTGCTTTAGGAACACCCTCCTGATTTTGGGTGGCTTTTTCTTTGATTGGGCGTTTTTATAAAACAGGCTCTTAATTAACCTCTCTGAGAGATGTAAGTTTTAGAAAGCGAATAATTGTACTTTTCTAAGATAGAGGCTTTACTTTTAAAGTACGGCCAACTACGGCTATGATACGGCTATCATACGGCTATCATACGGCTATGCTATAGCTGAGGCAAAATAGGATAAAAGCAATTTTTAGGCATCAAGCGGGTTTGCTACTTTATTCTTTTTTTTGTTATTGAGTACGTCTATTGGCCAGTATTTGCGTTAGGGAGGCGGCGGGTTTAGTGCGTAGCACCGAAGCGAAGCGAAGCCCAAAGACGAACGACCGCGAAGCAGGAACGCCCCAATAGAATTGTATAAAAAGAAGAAATATTGAAAAGACTAGATGTAAGAGATGAGGGGTGGCAGGCTGTAAGAAGCCCTTGAGATTTTGCCAGTTATTGGATAAAATAAGCTAAAAACTAAGCTATTTTAAAGATGAAATACTTATTTAATTTGCTGATAATAAATATTTTAGACATATCTTTAGGGACTACTAAATAAAAGGATAAAGCTGGCAAAAAGCTACAACTTCACAGAAAGACCTCACGCAAAACAGTAAGGGATTTGATTTGCCCAAAATCAGGGATATTTTGCGCATAAAAGTTGAGTAACAAACTCAGCAAAACTGGTCTTACAGAACGCGGCATAGGCTTGACGCTGTCGTAACGGCTGTTCAGTAAATGCGATAAATATTGGCTGCTTTCTGACGAGAGTTCTTCCACGACACCGCTTTGTTCCAAAAGGACGGCCTCTTCGGAAACACCAAAACCTAAAAAAACAGAGAGTTCTAATAAAAAAGACAAATGGAACACCTCAAAGTTCCCGTCTTCGGCGCTATTGAGCCAGGAAAAACTTTCGTTCAAAAATGCAAATAAAGGCACATTCTCTTCCTCTTCTTTGAGGCACTTGAGCAAAACTTCAAGCAAAAACATAGATAAGGCGCGTTTGTGGGCGTTCATTTGTATCGCATGAAAAGGCTTGAGGACTTGACTCTCATTGATGCGGCCAAAAGTGAACTTTTCTTGCCAAAAGGTAACCAACTCTAGCAAATAAAGTGGCTGATAAATAGCAGATTTGGGTATTTTACCTTTCCTTGCTTTGCCCTTATCCACCATGAAAGACTTGATACCCTGGGCTTCAGTATAAATTTTAACGATAAGGCCATTATCTCCGTACTTAAATTGGCTCAGAACGAGACCTTTCGTGTGGATTATCATGCCAATTGTTGTGGGTTAAATTACATACGCTCTGGTGCTTCTATGCCCAAAAGCATGAGGCCGTGTTGCAAGATTTGCCCTACTTTTGCCGAAATAGCTATGCGGAATGCACATTTAGCTCTGTTTGGTTCTGCAAAGATGGATAATTCTGCATAAAAGCGCCCATAGAGCCGCGCCAAATCATAAATGTAATTAGCAATCAGCGCGGGCGAATAACTCTCTGCCGCTTCTGTTACTAAGTTTGGATAAAGCATCATGCCGCTCAAAAGCTCCAGCTCTAAAGGCTCTATGCTATTAAGTGTTTTGAAGTCCGTACGATATTGAATGTCTAATTGCTTGGCTTTGCGCAGAATAGCACATATTTTGGCGTGGGTATATTGCAAATAAACGCCTGTATTTCCTTGAAAATCAATAGATTCTTCAGGGTTGAATATCATTTTCTTTTTGGGGTCTACTTTCAGTAAATAGTACTTGAGCGCGCCCAGAGCCAACTGCGCATAAAGTTTTTCTTGCTGTGCGTCATCAAAATCTTCAATCTTACCAAGTTCTGCAGTTCTTTGAGCGGCTACCTGTTTCATTTCTGCTACCAAATCGTCTGCATCTACCACAGTTCCCTCACGAGATTTCATTCTGCCAGATGGCAACTCTATCATGCCATAAGAAAGATGAAAAAGACCCTCAGCGTATGGGCGACCCAGCTTTTTAAGAATCTGGAACAAAACCTGAAAGTGATAATCCTGTTCGTTACCCACCACATAAACTGATTTTTCCATGCCATACTCTTTGTATTTAAGGTCGGCAGTGCCCAAATCTTGCGTGATATAAACCGAAGTGCCATCAGCGCGCAACAATAATTTCTGGTCTAGCCCCTCTTCGGTGAGGTCTATCCATACTGAACCGTCTTCTTTCTGGAAGAAATGCTGACTTTCTAATCCTTTTTTAACGACCTCTTTTCCCGACAAATAGGTTTCTGATTCATAATAAAATCTATCAAAGTTTACGCCTATTGTTTGATATGTTTTCTCAAAACCAGCATAGACCCATGCGTTCATGCGCTTCCATAAGTGCATGACTTCCGGCACAGCATTTTCCCAATCTTGGAGCATTTTTTTGGCTTCAAGCAGGATAGGGGCGTTTTTAGCAGCCATTTCTTGTGCCTTCTCTTCGCTCAAATCTGTATTTTTGCTTCTCAGGTCTGCTACCAACTCTTTTACTTGGGCTTTAAAGGTTTGGTCGTACTTCACATAATAATCGCCTACCAAGTGGTCGCCTTTTATGCCAGAGCTTTCGGGAGTTTCGCCGTGCCCAAATAGCTGGTAGGCAAGCATGGATTTGCAAATGTGTATGCCACGGTCATTGACCACATTGGATTTAATAACGTCATAACCAGCAGCTTCAAGCATATTGGCAGCCGCAAAACCCAAAAAGTTTGTGCGCAAATGCCCCAAATGCAAAGGCTTATTGGTATTAGGCGAAGAGTATTCCACCATGACCTTTCTGTGCTGCTTTGGTGCTTGTCCAAAATGCTCATTATCAATAATTTCGGAAAAGGCTTGTAGCCAAACCTCCACTTTAAAACTCAAATTTAAAAACCCTTGAACGACGTTATAAGACGCTAAATATTCAGTATTTTCATGCAAAAATTGCCCAATACCTTGCGCTATTTGGTCTGGTTTTAGGCGAAGGGCTTTTGTATAAGGAAAAACAACAAAGGTGTGTGTACCTTCAAATTCTTTTCTGGTGTTTTGAAAACTGATGCTATTTAGCTCACAATCAAAGTTATATATTTTTTTGAGAGCCAATACTATATCGGCTTGGAGTTGTTTGATAATATTTTCCATGTACTAAAATGCAACAAATAAAACAGGCTAAAAGGATTTTATGAGGGACAAATCTAAGTAAAAATCTTTAAACGAATGCAAAAAAGGTCATTTTATGCGCTGCTTTATATCAAATGTAGCCTATGTTTAACGTAGGAAGACACCAGCAAGAGCATTTTGCGAGAGTTGGGCACACGCACACGTGCTTCAAGCAAAGAGTCAGCTGGCATATTTTTAATCTTATTGAAGAGCTTAATGTAATATTTATAAGCCAGATAAACTCCCAGACGCGCTTCACGTGGTAGCCCAAGTATGCCTTTGTAAGCCTCCTCAAAATCTTTGGCAATATCAGCTTCAATTAGTCTTTTACTTTGCGCATCAAAGCGCTCATAGTAAACACCAGGAAAATAAACGCGCCCTCTCTCTTCAAAATCGCTGGCCATATCGCGCAGAAAATTTACTTTTTGGAAAGCTGCTCCTAGCTTTTGTGCTGGCGCTTTAAGGTGTTGATATTCAGATTCATTGCCTTTGCAAAAGACTTTCAAACACATTAAGCCTACCACTTCTGCCGAACCATAAATATAGGTGTCATAGCTTTCGTTTTTATAGCTTTGTTTATACAAATCCATTTCCATACTGTCCAAAAAGGCATCAATAAGCGTTCTATCTATTTGGTACTCGTTAACAACTAACTGAAAGGCATGAAGAATTGGGTTCGTACTAATCTTATTTTCTATTGCCTTATAAGTCAGTACACGAAACTCGTCTAAAAGCGTTTTTTTGTCATAACCATGAAAAGTATCTACAATCTCATCAGCACAACGCACATACCCATAAATACCATAAATAGGTAAATGCAAACGGACATCTAGTGTTTGAATACCTAAAGTAAAAGAAGTACTGTAGCGCTTGGTTATCAGCTTGCTACATTCTAAAGACACTTTATTAAAGAGCTCCATGATGTATGTTTTGGGTTTAATGAGAAAAGCAATCTTTTATAAATCATAAACAATGTTACAGCACAAAACCACCTAAACAGTATTTTGTTTAGCTAACAAAAAAAAAGGTGCAACAAAGTTGCAGATATAACAAAAACAGCCGTACCTTTGTAGAATAACAATAACAGATAAGTCTATTAAGTTGATTGATATAGAGAACAGCAAGTACTCTATTCTATGCCGAGTTTCCAAGTAAAACAGCCAAAATTTGATGTTTTACTTAACCGAAAAAAAGCATGGCTTTGTCTATGATTATACCTAATCTATCGTTATTTGGTTTTTGGCATTAGGATTAAACGAAAACATATATTTACTTTGTAGCTAAGAAAAGTACAAAAAATATATGATTATCGCTTGCTAAAAGCATTTGAACTTGTAATAGTTCAATTTGTTAATATTTTCAAAAGCGTTTGGGTTCTCATAAAAAAGGCATAGAAATTGAATACTCTGTAGTATAGTGCATCGTGCCAACTTTAGTTAGAAAATACGGATAGCCACAAACAAAACTCTTTCAAATTAATCAAAATCAACCAACGCGCTCGTCATGGACACGCCCAATCAGAATCCTGAACCTTTGAATCCTCAGCTACCCGCAGACGATAAGTTGAAGAAGGAAGAGTCCTTGGGTAGCGCAACAAATGCTACTGAAACTATGTCAAATGCAATGGAAATAGACCGCAAACAACAGATTATGAGTATTTTACAGCGCCAGAGCATCATTTTGGGAGCTTTTGGAGGCTTTGCTGCTGCCATACTTGGCGCAATCATTTGGGCAGAAACTGCCATCATTTTGGACGACCACAAGTACGCTTACATGGCCGTTCTGGTAGGTCTTTTGGTAGGTTTCTCTATAAGACTACTTGGAAAGGGCGTAGAAAAGCGCTTTGGCTGGATAGGTTTCAGCATCGTGCTTTTGGGCTGTTTGCTCGGTAACCTTTTTAGCGTAGTGGCTTATGTCGTAGAGCATTTTGACATCAGTTACTGGGAAACAATTATGATTTTTGATTTTTCTTTTTTGATACATCTTCTAGAAGACCGTTTTACCTACCCAGATTTATTTTTCTATGCCACAGCACTGTTCGTGGGTTACAAAATTTCTTTTCGCGAGTTACCTACACAACATAATATGTATGTTTAGGTTTGTAAAAGACTAATATCTAGCGTTTTTTTGAAATCTTAACAGCGTTCTATTATCCATGACTTGGGTTTAAAACAAAAGAAGGTTTTTCTTAGGCTGGCCTCATACCAAAAGAAAATGATAAGCAAAGCAACTTTTTCAATTTCTTTGATGCCCAAATAACAAAAGAGTTGGCTGTGTGAACACCGAAAGCTATAGAAAGCCGATGCGGATAGTAATCATGGCAGGCAGCCAAAACATTAGGGACTGGCTAAATAGCGTGGTATTATTTAAAGAATTGGTATAAAAATCTAGATTTGTGTCTTAGTCTGGCTAAGATTTTGAGGCTCATTGTTTAGGCGTGATAAATGTGGCACAAAAAATAATCATAATTTTTTTGTACCTCTGCAAAATTTTTAGCAATTTGCGCTGTTATTTGAGTGTATTGTGCGTAATCAAAAGCACTACTCATCAAAAAAAGGATAAAATAACCCAACGGACGTTTATCACAATAAAAATGATGCAAACAATGAAAAATACTTTTTGGACACTACTTGCCATACTTTTGGTGAGCTGCTTTGCTTTTGAGGCACACGCCCAAAAGGTTAGAGGTGGCGGTATTGGTACTGCTGGCGCAGACGGAGTAAACCAAGCCAAAGGTGGCTATAAATACTGGTATAAACGGAATGTTATCCGTCGCGCACCGCACAATCACCGCTGGATATGGTCAAAAAGACGTGAATATTGGACAGTAGGTTTGAACGTTAGCGGCATGAACTATTTTGGTGATATCGTCCCGCGTCCAGATTTTACCAGCACAGATATACGTTTTACGAGACCATACATTAGTGCTTTTGTTACCAAGCGCTTCAGACCGCAACTCACCTGGCGTTTTATGATTGGCTGGGGGCGTGCGGCTGGTGCAGATAGTACTTCCGCAGACCCTAAGAACACCCATGACACATTCCGTTATATCAGGAATGCCTCTTTCCGTAATGATGTAGTGGAGTTTACAAACTCTATTAACATTGATTTGGCGAGCGAAACACGTTTGAACAAAGAATATTATAAACGCCCTACTGGTATTATTCCTTATGTAACTTTGGGTATTGGCGTATTTTACCACAACCCTAAAACCAAAACGCCTACACAGTTTGGTGGAGACTGGGTTTCTTTACAACCAATTGGTACGGAAGGGCAAGGCAGGACTCGCGAAGTAACAATGGATACAGTTGTCAAAACGATTAACTACGGTGACAAGTATTCACGTTGGCAGGTTTGCTTCCCGCTCGGCATTGGCTTCCGTAAAAAACTCAGCCCTAAATGGGATTTGGCATTTGAAATCAACTACCGTTTTATGCTTACCGACTACTTTGATGACGTAAGCCGCAAATACGTAGACCCAGGCGTATTCGGCGACGATGAACTTGGCAGAGCTTTGCATGACCGCTCACGCGAAAATGGTCGTGCAGACCGTTTGGCTGCAATGCTTGACGAAGGCTCACTCGCCTATTGGGGTGCTAAAAACTCTGAAACTTTTACGGGTGTTGATGGTAAAACATATACTACTTTCATTGGCTTTGGCAATGAAAACAATGTGGACAATATCCGTGGCAATAGCCGCGACCGCGACGTATATCTTGTATCGGGCTTCCATCTTTCTTACATTCTAGCACCCGAAAGCGTAGTTTGTCCGCTTCGTTTTAGATAGAACCTTCTTTTTTGACAGTTACAATACGTACAAAAACTGCTTAGCGATAGTAAACCTAAGCAGTTTTTTGTGCGCAAGAACACCGCTGAACTGGCTTTCCTTGTTGTTTTTTTTGTAAAATACAACACTCTGTCAAATACTTCGTTTAACTCTTTGGGAGTAGCTTGTTTTATCTAGAGCTATCAAATGCAATAAGGCAATTTAATTGAACTATTGAAATGAATAGCCACGCGCTATATTGCTTTGCAAACTTCTATTTATCCGGTTAAAAAACTCATGACCAATATGTTACGCTTTATCACTCCGTTTGTATTATCTGTCTTGCTTTGTGGCTGTTTTACAATGGCCAAGGCACAGAGCGCTGTTTCTGCTTGTAGAGAGACTGGCATTTTTGCCGTCTGCTACGGTGAGAGCGATGTCAATGAGTGTTCAAAAAATCGTTCTTTAGACAGGGGGGCTCTAAAACCTTCCGTTATTATGTACATGAGCGGTAAAGGCTATGGTTGTTTGGCCGTTGGCCGCGATAAAGACGGAAAGCCAGTCTTTGGTGTTTGTGCGGGCGAGACCAATCGCGAAATTGCTAATCAGCGCGCCATGCAGATTTGTAAAGACAATGGTGGTACATATCCGTATATTGCAGAGTCTTGGACTGATTTCTAAAAAACGTCCTTTTCATGCAAACTGTAGTGATAGGTGGTGGAGCAGCAGGCTTCTTTGCGGCTATTCAGGCTGCTAAGATACAGGGCAACAATGTTTTGATTTTAGAAAAAAGCCCTAATTTGCTTACCAAAGTGCGGATTTCGGGTGGTGGGCGTTGCAATGTAACCCATGCCTGTTTTCAAACGAATGAACTGGCTAAACATTATCCGCGTGGCGAAAAGGCACTCCGCAAAATATTTGAGCGTTTTTCGCCGACTGAAACAATTGCGTGGTTCAAACAACGCGGTGTTGCTCTGAAAACAGAAGCTGATGGACGAATGTTTCCTACGACCGATAACTCTGAAACCATAGCGAATTGTTTGATTGATGCAGCCGATAGCCTGAAAGTGGTCATAAAAACCAGAGCGGAAGTACTGCGTATTGAGCCTCAAAAAAATTATTTTGACTTAGAAGTTAAAGGTATTGGCCAAATAAAGACGCACAAATTGATTGTTGCAGCGGGTGGTAGCCCTAAATTAGCAGGTTTTGATTGGCTAAAACGACTTGGCCATCAAATCATTGAGCCTGTCCCGTCTTTGTTTACATTTAATGTTCCTTCTCACCCTTTGGCAGACTTAATGGGCTTGAGTGTACCTCACGCACAGGTACGCATAGCAGGACAAAAATTATTAGAAAAAGGGCCTTTACTTATTACACACTGGGGTTTTAGCGGGCCTGCTGTGCTGCGTATATCGGCCTGGGGTGCTCGTATTTTGCATGGGCTGAACTATACTTTTCAGGTAAGTATTGCTTGGTTAGGCACTGGCCGCGAGGAAGAGGTGGGTGCTATCTTACAGAATTTTCGCACCATGCACCCGCAAAAATTTGTATGTACCCAAAGCCCTAGTTACCAACTACCTAAACGACTCTGGGAGAATCTCTGTAAGCGAGGTGGTATTGAAGAAAATAGAAAGTGGGTAGAGTTGAGCAAGCAGCAAGTCAATAAGTTACAAAGCCTTCTGACCAATGATGTATTTGAAGTAAGTGGTAAGACGACCTTCAAAGAAGAATTTGTTACGGCGGGTGGTGTGGCTCTTAGTGATGTCAATTTTGATACGATGCAGTCGCGCCACGTGCCTAATTTGTACTTTGCAGGTGAGATTTTAGATATAGACGGGATTACGGGCGGCTTTAATTTTCAAGCGGCTTGGAGTACAGCTTATGTTGCAGGGCTTCTTGGAGAGTAATTCTGATTGGTGAGAAAGAGGCCACAAAAACGCACACAAACCTCAGAGTTCCTGTGCGTTTTTGTGATTTTAGTTCTACAAACCTATCTTCTGCCCGTTCAGGTTCAAGTATTGCACCTTGCCACCAGACTCTAAGCGAATAATAGTGCCTTCATAAAGATATTTGCGCACGTCGTATTCAGCTGGTATTATGATAGTGCCGTTTGTGGTAGCATAACCAAATGTGCCTTGCGCCCGCACTTGGATTGTGCGAGTTCCAAAACCGGCCATGCCCTCATATTCAGCGGGGCTTTCCAATGAGCCATTTTCGTCCAGCATATACCATTTGCCTTCATGTGTGCGCTTCCAACCCACATCTTTGAAAGCTTCGCCATATTTTTTATTGACTACGAGCTTATCTTTGCCATTTTCGGCAATGTATTCCATCATTTTAGGTTTCGTAAAGTTGAGTTTGGTCTCATCTAGTTTGCCTTTTGACTCGGCGTTTTCCACTTTTCGGGTCAGTTCCCAAATCTCGCCAGCTTTGGCAAAAGCAATGCCATTCATGAAGTTCGTAATGCTGTCATAGCGTGCTTTGTAGAGCGGCTTTCCGTCTTTGCGGAAATGACAAAAGCCGTCGTGGGCTTGGGCTGCAATTTTGCCCTCTACAAAACCTGCACTGACCCGCACCTTACTATCTTGCATTTGTCCTATAATTTTTGTTTGTGCATCAAAGATAAGGCCGCCATCTCCAACAGCCGCACCCTCACCAAAATCGCTGCTATTTTGGTAGCGGGCTTTGATGACAAGCGCTCCGCTTCTGTCCACATAACTCCACTGCTTGCTGGTTTTGCCGAGCTTCACACGCCCATAGCCACCCGCGAATGGCTGTGCTTGCGCAAACTGATGTGTAATTTTTAAGTTACCTTGCAAGTCCAGATAGCCCCAAAGTTGCCTGGAAACATCATCGTCTGCCGAAAGTGCAGGCGCAAGCCCCTCTGAGAATAGTCCCAGCGCTCTGTAAGCAAACTTTTTGCCCACTATCTTACCTTCGTTGTTCAAAAAACAACAAAGCATAGTACCTTTCACCTCTTTTTGTGCTACGCAAAGGCCGTTAGCGTCAAAGGGCTGTATTTGCGAACATTCCGCAGGATATGCCCATGCTCCTTGCTTGTTGATGAGACCCCAGAAACCATTGTCTTGGACGGGTGCAGTGTTTTTAGAGAAAATTCCAGCATTTTGAAAGCGTGGATTAATGAGCATTTTGCCTGTTTTGTCAATAAAACCCCACTTGCCGTTTTGTTGGACAGCAGCCATGCCTTCGGCAAATTGTAGCGCGCTGTCGTAGCTAGCTGCAATTTTTGTTTGAGTGCCATCAGTGTAGCCCCATTTGCCATTGGTTTTGAAAGGAATCAATCCTTCGGCCAGCATTCCGGCGTTGTCGGCCACTAGGGCAGTCAAAACCTCACCCTTGTCATTGAAATAAATAAACTTGCTTTGGTTTTTGAATAATTCAAAAAGTGCTTGCCCATTTTTATAGAGATACTTCAGTTTGTCATATTCCAACGGGAGAATGACTTTATTCTGAGCCGAAACTACGCCCCATTTGTTATTTTTACGCACAACTACGAGCGTATCGTTGTAGGGACTCATGCCCGTAAACTCGTAGTCAAAAGGCACAACAGTTTCACCCTTTAGATTGATGCCGCCGTGTTTGCTACCTTCCTGAACTGCCGCCACCCCTTTACTATTCTGTGCAACAAATATTTCTTCAAAATGTTCAATTCGAGTATATTTTGGGGTTAAGACGCTCTGCCCTTTACTGTTAATGTAGCCATAGAGTCCGTCTTTCTGTACTTTAAAAATAGCTTTGCTGTTTTGATAATTTTGCAAGAAATCGCCTTCTATGCTCTCATAGACAGTCGGCACAATTTCTTTGCCGGTATGGTCAATAAAGCCAATTTTGCCATTTTTAATCACTTCCGCAAAGCCATACTGGGCTGCATAAACGTTTTCAAAGTTGGTGATTTGCTCATAAACTGGTTCCACAATAATTTTCCCAGTAGTATTGGCATAGCCAATCTGCTTAAAATTCGGGCGTTTGAGCGGGTCGTTAGGGTCAGTGAACTTGCCTAAGCCTATCCAGAATACGCCATTTTGAACACTTCCGATATCGTCTGCATTGATTTGAGGAGGCAACACGACCTGGCCTTTTTCATTGATAAGACCGCATTGAGGCCCTAATTTAATTTTGGCGAAGCCATTATTGAAATCACCTATTTGATTGTAATTGAACTCCAATATGGTTTGATTAGTAGGACTCACAATGCCCCAACGCTGGTTTTTGCGCGCCCGAACCAAGCCTTTATGCACTAAGCTCAACCGCTCGTACAGACAGGGAATGCTCAAAACGCCCTCTTTACTCACTAAGCCTGATTTTCCGCCCTGTATTGCTATGGCATAACCACTAACAAGGGGGCTTAGTGCATCATAGCTGGCCGACACAATGAGTTTGCCCTCTGTGTTGATGTAGCCATATTTTCCTGCTATTTTAACCTTAGAGAAGCCGTTTTGGAAAGTACCCGCGCTGTCAAAAGTAGCAGGAATAACGAGCTGCCCCTGTCCGTCTAGGAAGCCTACTTTTCTGTTGCGTAAGCGAACCAAGAGTCTGGTTTCAACAAACTCACCGATGGAGTCAGCCTCGGCCCCACCAAAAAGTTCGGTCATTTTGCCGTCACGGCTCACAATAGCGTTATAGAGGCTGTCTTTCATAACACGTGCCACACCCGAAAAACGAAAATCGCCAATTTCAATATAGCTGACGTTTGAACTAAACACCACTTTGCCGTTCACGTGGTCAATAACCGCCGCGCCAATGATGCGCCCGCTCTGGTCGTATTTTCGGCCAAGCGTGAGTTGGACGTAAGGGTCAAGGCGAATATCATCGTACTGGTCGCCCAGAACAGCCTTGCGTGTGGGGGTAATGAGCAACCATTTTTTGCGGTTATTTTGCCACCAACGAAGACCATTGCCACGCTCAACAACACTGTAAGTAAAGCTGACGCGGTCAGACAAATCTTCAGGGTCAAAGGGTAATTCGGTAAAGTGGTTGTAGTTTTCTTCACGCAGTTTTTTATCCTTTAGCAGCCATATCACGGATACAGCATTGCCTTTGTAAGCAAGCGCTATATGGTCGTACTCCGACTTAGCATCTAGGTTGTAACCTACTGATGGATAGAGTTCTAGCAAGTCGTAGTCAGGGGTTATGCTTACTCTGCCCTCGGCATTAATTAAGCCCTCTAAATTGTTTTTGCGTGCTTTTGTAAAAATACCCTCTTCCGGAAAATCGTAAATTAAATCATACTCAAAAGATGTTTGAACAAGGTCTTTGAGCTTAATAACTCCCCATTTGTCATCTTTTTTGGCTGAAAACAAGCGCTGTCCTATTGCATGAATGTTTTGATAATTGTAAGCCAATACCTCGCGCCCTTGTTCATCTAACAAGCCAAAAAATTTATCTTTTTTGGCTTTGACAAACCAAGCACCAGCCGCCGCCACGTTTTCTATAGGCTGAAAAAGCGTAAATTCAAAGGGCGTAACAATTCGGTTAGGATTCAAAGAGAAAAGCGCCCACTTATCGGTGTTGTTCTTAACAGCTAAAAAAACGCTAGAAAGAAAATAAAAGTCTTTAACAGGCTCATTGATAACTATTTTGCCTTCAAAATCCATGAGTTTGTAGCTGCCTGCCTGTCCAAAAAAGATATAACCATTGGACATGGTTTGCGTTTCGGCAAAATTTTGAGCTAGAACCTTGCCTTGTGCGTCATAGATGATTTTTTCTTTGCCTTTTTGTCCCAAGATAAGATTGCTGCGGTTTGGCAGAAAATTATCTAAATGAGAGAGGCTATCCAAGGTAGGCTGCACCACAATCTGGCCTTTTGTGCTCGCAAAGCCACATTTACCATTTTGTCTGAATCCGATTAAGTTTTTGTTGAGCGGAATTATATCGTCCAAAATAGCCTCATACACTTTGTTCTGGCCACAAACCAAACCATATTTTTGTCCGTCTGTAAATTGAACAATGAGCGTGTCCAAGCTTTCTATCTTCGGAAATTTTGTTGGCAGAATTTCTTGGCCATTGATGCTATAAAGGCCATAAAGCGTGCCATTCCGAGTCAGGATATAGCGGTTATGCGATAGCGCGCCCACTTGGTCAAACTGAGGAGGCACAAGAATCTTTCCTGCGGCATTCATAACGCCTTGTTTGTTGCCGCTCTTGATGGGTAGTATTTTGAACTCCTCTTGTGAATAAGCATTATCTGCGAGCATAAATAGTCCAAATGCGAAGCCTATTAGCTTTTGGGATATAGAACGAAACATAGCTTTTTGTTTTTTTGGGGATAAAAGCATCTTATAGAATTTATGTTTTCTTATAGACAGATGCCCAAAGGTGCAAAAAAGTAACCAGAGTCTTTTAAAAGAGGCAAAAAAAATATGAGGCACAGAATATTTTACTGAGCAACAGTATCCTTTATATTCTGTATCCTGATTGGGTATCTTACCAATTTTGGGCTTCAGATTATTATGTCAAAAAAGCGAAATGGATTTTATAGAGTGTACTTGCCCTATACAAGTACTCAAAAATCAGCTAAATGATACTCATGGATTCCGTTTGAATCTTGCTGTATTACTTTTTTAGGTAATTGCTCAATAACCCCCAAAAATAGTTTTTGACTCTTAAACCTCAATAATTTTAATCTTTTGTTTTGTAAAACCGCCAAAAGAGATGTTATTTGCTCTTCAAATATAACCAGAACTATATGCGCATTTGTTTTACCAGTTTTGGCAAATGCTGCTTTTTTACACAATGCTTATAAAGGACGTTTTCATATCGTATGGCAGACGCGAAAGTTTAGGTTTTGCTTCCAAACTTTACCAAAAACTGGTAGCAGATGGTTACAGCGCCTGGTTTGACCAAGTTAATATTCCGGCTGGGGACGACTACCAAAAGCGCATTGACAATGGCATTGAAAGCGCCCATATTTTTTTGTTCGTCATTGCACCGCGCTCCGTAGAGTCTGTTAATTGTGCCAAAGAGGTAGAACTAGCCATTCAATTGGGTAAGCGTATTATTCCTATTTTGCATATTCAGCCCGAATCTTCTTCTTGGGCAAAAATGCGTGAGGAAGCGCGTAAAGCTATCCGTAAACGCGACTGGGTAAGTATGCGTGAGCAGCTAGGCAGCCTAGATGACCTGCGTGCTTGGGCTGATGCGCAAGAATGGGCGAACTTGCAAGATAATTACTTGCTCAAACAGTGGCAGTATTTCACTGGTTTCCCTTCTTTAGATTCTTTTGAGTCTGCTTTCATAGAGTTGAAAAGCCTCATTGAAAAAAATAAGGATTATACAAGCTATCATACACACTTGCTTTTGCAAGCCCTTTATTGGCAAAGCCAGAATTATTCTACACGACTCTTTTTGACTGGACAGGAGCGCCAAAAAGCTGTGGAGTGGTTAAAAACTGAGTTTAGAGCGCCTGAGCAAGCCCCCTGCGAACCAACTGCCCTGATGGCAGATTTTATTTGTGAAAGTACACAAAATGCAAATAATCAGCAGGCTGATGTTTACTTTTGCCATGCAGACAACGAACACCTTGTACTGCCCATCAAAAATTATTTGCATCGTTTGGCTTATACGACATGGGACTATACCTCTGACCTAGTACCTGGCATAAATATTGACCTGGGAATCAAAAAAGGTATCGCGAATGCTGATAATTTCATCTTTCTAATGACTGAAAGTACGCTCAGTTCAGCCTCTAATCTCAAAGAACTGGAGTATGCCGTGGCGCTTGGCAAAAGGGTTGTTCCGCTGCTTCTGAATAACCTTGCAGAAACAGACTCCCCAGAAATTATCAAGCGTTTGCGACCGATTAACTTCAAGAGTTATGCTGCAAACCGAGATTTGGCCGATAGCGAAGCTTTAAAAGACTTACTGCGTGCGCCTATGAGCGAGCTTATTAGGCAAATAGAGCACGACAAAGCCCATGTGCAAGCCTATACGCTCTATCTCTGCCATGCTTTACGATGGGAGCAGCAAAACAAAGCATTAAGTATGCTTTTACGGGGTTATGCCTTACAGCAAGCCATTAGCTGGCGCGACTTGGCCCTCAAAAAGGCTCATCAGCAGCCAACAGACCTGCACAAGACATTTTTAGCCGCTTGCGAACAGCACAAAGACGAGGTAGGGACAGATGTTTTTTTGAGTCATTTGCACGCCGACAATGAATTTGCTCAAAAGTTTAGCGCCGAGTTACAAATGTTGGGGCATACGGTTTGGCAAGACCGTCCTTATCTGCCCAAAGATGCAGAAATGGCGCAAAGCGAAGTGTTGAAAGGCATAGATAATGCGCTTAATTTTTGCGTGATATGCAGCCAGGATACTTCCCAAAGTGCGCAGATTTTGGCTGAAATTGAACACGCCATGAAAGTAGGCAAAAAGTGTTTTGTAGGCATTATTGGCAGTGCAGAAGTGCAAAAGCCAGCCGTTCTGGCTGAGGCTACGCATATTGATTTCAGACAAAAGACCTTGCACGAAGGTACTGCCGAACTACTCGCTAGCCTTAGAGAGGTGGACAAGCACCATTTGCAGTTACATCAGCGTTGGCAGCTAAAAGCGCAGGAGTGGGAAAAAGCCCTCGCAAAAAAGCAACTTTTATTGCAACAGAAGGAGACCATTAAAGAGGCCATTAGGCTCAAAACAACAGAGTTTTTGCTCCCTGATGCGCAGTGTATTATGGCTAGGGAGTGGTATGAAGAGGCTATTGCGCAACAAAAGATACCTATACCTACTGCACTGCAAATAAGCTACATAACAGCTAGTGAAAAAGAGGTTAATCACAAAAGAGAACAGCGATTCAAACGCGCTAAGCGAAATCAAATATTCTCTATGGCGGTTAGTATTGCTTTGGTTATGTCTATCATTTTTGGTGCATGGGCTATTATTAACCGAATGAAAGTAGAAAATTTGCGACAAAAGACCATAGAGGCAGCCGAACTCGCCCAAAAGCAAGCAGAAGAGGCCAAAAAGAAGGAAGTTGAAGCCACAGACGCATTGGCGCGCTTAGAGCTAACGATGCGTAAAATTAAAAACCTGAATCAAAAACTTGAGGAAGTAGAAGCCGAAGAAGTTGTAAGAACTCAGCTAGACAATATGCAAAATAGAACCTCGGACGCACAACTCAAGCAACTTCAACAAGAGCAAAAGTTAAGCAAGCAAAGGTATGACAACTTGCAGGTGGAGTATGCCAAAGCACTGCAAGACTATGAAAAAGTTATGGCTAATCTGGTTGTTTATAATGAGCAGCTAGACCAACTCATTGTGGGACTTGAAAGCGATGGTTTCTTTGACAAAAAGCGTAAAAGCGATAAAATTAGCTCTGAAAAAGCTAAAATTATGTTGAAAGACCTGCAAGCAAAATTTGAAAAATTAGAAAAGAGATAGCAAAACGTTCCGAGCGCTTTTCTTTGCTGTTACATTAAATCAAGCAAAAAAATCTGATTTTATTTTTTGAAAGGCAATAAGCCCTGACAGCGCCACGCCTGGTATGCCTTGTCCGGGATAGGTACTATCTCCACAAATATAAGCTCCTTCGCCGTCTAGTCTTGCATCTTTCATTTGCCAAGTTTTTATGCGCATTTGTTGCGGATAGCCCCCCACAGCGCCGTATGCGCGCTGCGTCCAGTGTGCCCATGAACTGGGGCCAGAGGAATGCAAATACCGTGTGGCTGAGCGCTCAATCAAACCATTCTCCTCAAGTGCTTCAAGGATAGCCTCTTCCAGTATATCCTTATTCAAAGCGGTATGCTCTTCAGGCTTGTGTATGTGCGTACTGACCGAAGCCACACGATGATTCGGTAAACGACAGCGGCTTGTATCCTGTGGGTGGTTTAGGCTCAAGAAGATGCTTTCGCTCCCAATAATCGGCAAAGGTTTGGCCAAATGAATCTGATGATGTATGCTGTCGTAAGTTCTAAACTCCTCAAAACCAATACCAAGCTGAAAAGCACTCACTAGCTGGCTTGAAGGCATCAAATAACTCGGTAGTAGCTTGGTTCTTTTCGTTGTGTACTGAAGAAGTGGTATGGTATTATTGAGAGGAATACCGCTCAGCAACAAGCGTGAACGATAAGTGATGCCTTTGTCAGTTTGTACGATGTAAAAATTATCCTTTTTCTGAACCTGTACCACCTTCTGTTTCAAAGCTAAACTACTACCTTTAGTTTTGAGAAAATCCACTAGGGGCTGAACCAAGTTGATAAGGCCCCCTTTGACATAAAAATTTTTTTGTAGTGTATAGCAAAGTGCTGTGCAGCCAAAAAGACCATTTACTTCTTGGCAGGTGTTCTGTGCCGTGATGAGAAGTTGCTGGTCAATAAATTTTATAAAATCAGGGTTACGGTGTAAGTCAAAGCGTTTGAGCAAATGCCATGTGCTTTGAAAAAGATAAGGCAAAAGGCTTGCTTGTTCTAAAGAGATGTTCTTTGCGCAAGCCCAAACATCTTTGAAACTCGAGGGCGGGAAGTGCAGTTGTTTGAGAGAAGTCTGCCATACTTTTTGGCTAACTTGGTGCGCAAAACGCCAAAATTTTGCCTGATTGGGGTGCGGAAAATGCTTTTCTACTTCCTTAATCCATGCCTCTAGCTGAGCGTAGCGATTAATTACCCGTCCCTTAAAATGCACCTGCATCGGCAGCTCGAGAGGCCATGCGTCTAGGCTGATGCCTATTTTTTGAAGCAAATAAGCCAGAGCCATACCTTTATCTAGCCCTACAAGCGTAGTAGCCCCACTTTCAAAAACATAACCCTTACGTGGATAGGCACTCGTACAACCACCCGGAAGAAAATTTTGTTCAAGAATACCTACTTTTAAGTTCAGGTCGGCAGCCAATAAGCAACTTGCTGTTAGGCTACCCATACCGCTACCAATGACGACTACATCAAACGTTTCTATACTCATCTCAAACGTTGTATTGCGTTGGCCGCGTTCATGGCCGCAAGCCCAAACCAGCCAGATATTCCTGATATGTTTTACTGATACCTTCACGCAAAGAGGTGCGTGCCGTCCAACCTAAAGCATTTAATCTGGAAACATCAAGCAGTTTTCTCGGTGTGCCGTCGGGTTTGTCTGTATTAAAAAGAAGGTCTCCATCAAAGCCTACTATCTCTTTAATCATCAAAGCTAAATCTTTAATAGAAAGCTCTTTACCAGTGCCAATATTAACAAATTGCAGGTCGTTATAATTTTTCATCAAAAACACACAGGCTTCGGCCAAATCGTCTGCATAAAGAAACTCGCGAAGCGGCGTGCCTGTTCCCCAAACGGTAACACTGCTGCGTCCATGCTGCTTTAAGATGCCGTAGTTAGCCAAAAGTGCGTTTAAATCTGTTTCGTTGTCTTGTTTATGCGTTGCTGCCTGAATAGGATGTTTGGCCAAATCTTTAGCAATAGCTTCTGTATCGTTATTCTGTAAGGCTTTGGCCAAAAAACACTTGCGAATAAGCGCGGGCAGTACGTGCGAATTGTGTAGGTCGTAGTTATCATGAGTGCCATACAAATTCGTGGGCATGACTGAAATAAAGTTGCGCTGATATTGTAGCCTATAAGATTCACAAAGTTTTATACCCGCAATTTTGGCAATAGCATAAGGCTCGTTGGTGGCCTCTAGCAAACCTGTAAGTAAATAATCTTCCTTGAGCGGCTGTGGTGCCATTTTTGGGTAAATGCACGAAGACCCCAAGAACAAGAGTTTACTGGTATTGTTGGCATGAGCTGCATGAATGACGTTTATTTCAATCAGAAGATTTTGGTAGATAAAGTCGGCACGCTGCGTGTTGTTAGCCCATATACCACCTACTTTGGCAGCCGCCAAAAAGACAAATTGGGGCTTTTCGTATTCAAAAAAAGCATTGACATCAGCTTGGTTCAGCAAGTTGAGTTGTTTTGAGCTTGGCGTAAGCAAGTTATGATAGCCTAGTGCTTTGAGCTGCCGCACGATGGCGGAGCCTACCATACCATTTGCTCCTGCTACATATATTTTGTCTGAAAATTTCATCAAATGGACTTTATTTTTTGAGTGCTTTTAACTCTTCCTGATACTCTGCAATCCAAGCCTCAAACTCTGCAATTTGTTCATCGTAGCGTTCTTCGGCCACAGCATTCTCTTCTACAAGTTTGCGCTGTTCTTTGAGCTTCTCGAGAAGCTGCTGTAAGTGAGTGAGTTCACTTTCAATAAAAACAATACGTTTGTAAATGTCTTGCTTAAATTCTTGCCCTTTTGAGTCGCTAGGCGGCAACTCTGCTACTTTAGCCACTATGTAGTTAAGCGCCCCACGCACCCTTGCGCGTTCATTTTCGGCATCGTGTACCTCTATGCTTTGCATAGTACGGGCTTCAATGAGTTCATTGAGTCGTGCCTGCTGAGTCAGCGCTACTTGGTAAAGGCTCAGGTCGCGGTCGCGCAGAAAACGCACCAACATGGCCACTGCTTCCGCAAGGCGATTCGTAGCAATACATTCCTCTACATCAACGATAAAGGCTTTGTGGTTCATTCTAACTATTGGGCTAAAACACGCAAAAGAAAAGCAAAGGCGCACAATTTGAGGCGCAAAGTTATAGAATTTAATGCTCAAAACCGTATCAAGCTCATAAAATCTATAAACTCTACAGTAAAATATTGGGTATCGTTTAAAACAAGTATTTTTGATAGCTTCTTGGCAACATAACATGGCCAATATTTATCTTGCTCTTTTCCGTTACGAACGTCATTTGCTTGTCATTGGGCATAAGAAAAAAACACACCACTAAACAAAAAATTCAAACAAGATGATAATTTTGTTATCAGTTGGTGAGTTTATAGAAAAAAAATCATAGGCCAAAGTTTATCCTACGCATGGTGTCGGCAGATTTAACATTTTATTAACATTTTTTGTAGCAATAACATTCCATATTTGCAAAAAGGAGCAGTTATAGCTTCTATGCAGTTTTTATCAACGTGGCTAGTTGAGATTTTAGCCAAAATGAGGTTATAAAGCTCATAATTTTTACAATAATTGGTTTGATTTTAATTGGGGTTTAATGCAAGAATACCTTGTCTTACGAAAAGATAAGGTATTTTTGCATTTACAACGGATTACTTAGCCTTCTGAATATGGATTTATTGGGTATATACTCTGCTTTTGCAATTTTTACATGGAATATGTACACCATCAGGCGTGTGGTTTTGCATAAGCGTCTACCTGTGTCCTTGTTGCTTTGCGTGGTGGGGGCTTGGTTTTGGTTATTACCCGTTTTGGTAGCAGGGCTGTTTGGCCTGCTGACGCTCACCGTTGTTTTTTCAGGCTTCATAGGGATAAATTTTTTATCCATTTTATTGTGCGATAATTACTTCCGAAGGAAAAAACATTTGCTATTGGTGCGCGAAACAGTTGTAACAGGCAGCACAGATAAAGTACAAACCAGGAGTATCCACCTGCTCTCCGTGCTTGGTATGTTGGTACTGCTTCCATCTGCTTACGTCTTTACGAAGCATCTCTATGTCATCAGTACGGCAGTAACAGAACCCAATAGCATAATTTTTTGCTGGGACACGCTCATTTATCATTATCCGGCACTGGTTGAGTTTTACCAACAAGAAACTCTTTGGACTTTTAGAAATCCCTTTCAGAGTTACTACTACGGTTATGAGTTGATTGGCTTCTTGACAAGCGTTTTGAGCAAACAAACATGGAGTCTTTTGGTGCTTAATCAGTATGCAGTTTTCTTTTTAATAGTCAGTATTATTGTTTTGGCCAATAGAATTTATATTTTTTCAGACGAAAATAAAATCCATTTCGGAAAAAATATATTTACCTTTTGTATTCTTTCTGCCTTTTTTATTTGTTTTCAATCTAAAATAAATGCTTTTGGAAAAAACGATATTTTTCAAACTGCCACTCTTCTAGGAACGTTGGCTTTTCTTCTAGAATTTTTTAAAAAATTATCGCCTATACGTTTATCTTCCTCAAAAATAATTTTACTTTTAGGAAGTGCTGCATCTTTTAGTTTAAGTTTACTAACAAAGCCAACCAGTATTGCTTATTTGCCATATTTTAATTGTTTAATTTTATACGCATTATTTTTCTCCGTCAAAAGTCAGCTCAAAAATACAGTAAAAATTTTCTGCTTATTCAATTTAATTGTATTTTCTCTTGGCGGTATTTTTGTTTATAGAAATTTAATTCAATTTCATGCACTAAATGATAGTTATTGGAATGCTGCATTTGATAGAAGTATCGTGTTTAATGTTTTAAACACAAAAATATTCTATCCACAAATAGAAACAATTTTATTTTTGTTATGTGTAGTTTTTATGTTTTTAGCAATTTTTATTAATATGCTTAAAAGTAAAAATTTTTGGAGTCGTTTCGAAACCTACGCACCTATTAGTTTTTGTTTTTGTACATTTTTAGTTTTTATCATGACACCTTATACACTTCATGGCACGTCAGTAGAAAATTCAAAATGGCAGATACGTTTAGGAATGCCATTTTTTATTAGCTCTTTTTGGTTTTTATCTTTTTTTTATATAGAAATATTAACTTTTTTAAAGAAATTCATAAGTTATCGTATTCGTATTTTAAATGTAACTGCATTTAAGTATAGAGTTACGCAAAGTATTAGAAACTTTATTGTTATGAGTTTAATTATTTTACTTGTTATTGCACCAGTCATACACAGAGTTTTACCTAATAATAAATTGAACGGATATGAAGTAGAAGAGCAAATGGATAAAAAAGTAAACAAAAAATCTATTCAAATTTATCAATACTTCAATGATTTGAATGCGGAATCAAAAATTTATGCTATAAATGCTCCACCAGCCATTTTTTATGGAAAAAACTGGCAACATAAAGTTTTTTTTGACCACGACAAACTTCTAGAAACAGAAGACAGTTGCCGATTAAAACGTATTTTGAATGAATTTAAACCTAATTTTATAGTCTTATCGGTAGACTTTACACGCCAAAAGTCCGCAAACGAACGTGTGCAGGCGCTCTTAAAAACATATCAACCCTCGAATGCAAAAATAACTTTGCAAGCAAGCGACAGCCTCTACCAACTTTACAAGGTGGTTTACAGCAACAAAAAGGTTGATGATAAAATGGGCAGATGCTGTGGGACAAAAAGCCCTTTACAAATGTATAAGCGTACTTGTCGCTAGCCGAACTTATGCCAAGTACTTATTGATAGATTTAAGCCACAAAAAGTGGCCTTCCTGCCATCCACTCGTTAATCTCTTGGCGAATTGCTTTTAGTTTGGCTTGGTCTGTGGGTGCTTTGATGACCTCATCTATGTAAGCAGCTATGCGCTCCATATCTGTTTCTACAAGACCGCGTGTGGTAATAGCAGCCGTGCCCAATCTGATACCAGAAGTAACAAAAGGCGATTTATCGTCGAAAGGCACCATGTTTTTATTGGCAGTTATATCAGCTTCTACGAGGGCTGCTTCGGCCACTTTGCCAGTTACGCCTTTATTCCTTAGGTCAATAAGCATTAAATGGTTATCTGTACCATTAGACACCACCTGAAAGTCCCTGTTAGTCAGCGCTTTTGATAAGGCTTGTGCGTTATGAGATACCTGTTTGATGTAGCGTGTATATTGCTCCGAAAGCGCTTCACCGAAGGCCACTGCTTTAGCCGCAATGACGTGCTCTAGAGGGCCACCCTGCGTACCCGGAAACACCGCACCGTCCAGAATGGCCGACATCATCTTTAAGTCGCCTTTAGGAGTGCGTTGCCCAAGCGTATTTTCAAAGTCCTTGCCCATGAAGATAAGCCCGCCACGCGGCCCACGCAACGTTTTATGGGTGGTTGTAGTTATGATGTGGCAATGCGGAACAGGATTTTCTAACAAGCCCTTGGCAATAAGGCCTGCGGGGTGAGAGATATCGGCCAAAAGCAGTGCTCCAACAGCATCAGCTATTTGACGAAGGCGTTTATAGTCCCAGTCGCGGCTATAAGCTGACGCGCCACAAATAATCAATTTGGGTTTCGCTTGATGTGCTTTTTCTTCTACTTTGTTCCAGTCAATAAGCCCTGTTTCGCGCTCTACTCCGTAGAAAGACGGTTTATAGAGCTTACCCGAAAAATTAACAGGTGAGCCGTGTGTTAAATGCCCGCCATGCGAAAGGTCAAAACCTAAGATAGAATCACCTGGGTTCAAGATACCAAGCATAACGGCAGCATTGGCTTGAGCGCCCGAATGCGGTTGTACGTTAGCCCATTCGGCCCCAAAAAGTTTTTTGATGCGCTCTATGGCCAAATTTTCTACTTCGTCCACCACCTGACAACCACCATAGTAGCGCTTACCGGGCAATCCCTCTGCATATTTATTGGTCAGGACGCTGCCCATGGCTTGCATAACTTGTTCTGATACAAAGTTCTCTGATGCAATGAGTTCAAGGCCATGTTCTTGGCGTGTTTTTTCTTGGGCAATTAGGCTAAATATTTTATCGTCGCGAAGCATGATGAATAGAGCGCTTTTGGGTGGAAGATTTTTATACTGCAAAAGTAAACACTAATTTTTATGTTCAGCATATTTTTAGAAAAAGCGCTTAATAAAATAAAGTAGAGTTGGATGGCAGCCTGTTGCGATGTGTCATTTATTCATTAAAAGACAACGAAAATTCATAAAAATACGTAGAAATAGTCAATTCTATTCGTTAATTTTGCGCACTCAAAAGTGCGTTGTGGCTCTAAATCACAGCGTTTGCGTTTTTCGTTTTTTTTTGAGTGCTGAACTATTCTTTGTTTTACCCAACGAGTTATTGCATAATGAAGACAAATTTGAGGTACAGTCAAGACGATTTGAAAGAATTTGAAGAGATTATCGTCGAGAAATTACAAAAGTCTCGCGACGATTTAGCCAACCTAAAAGGTTCTATTGCGCGTTTAGAAGGTGAGGGAGGCAAAACTGCGGGCAATATTGACGATGGCTCCGAAGCACAAGAGAAAGAGCATCTTAACCAGTTGGCAGCCAGGCTACAAAAGTACATCATGGACTTAGAGAAAGCCCACTTTAGAATCAAAAATGGCACTTATGGTATTTGTTTAGATACAGGTACGCTTATTTCTAAGGAAAGACTAAGAATAGTCCCTCATACACAACAGACTGTAGAAGCTAAAAAACGAAAACTATAATAACTGATTTTTGAATAAGACCCAAATGCTCTATGAATGTTTACCATTTATAGAGCATTTTTGCTTTTGGTGCATTGACTGCTAGAAAATGCCGTTTATGGGCTTTTGAGAGGTTTTTTGTAGAGTATCTTAAACCGATTAAGATTAAAACGATTACAAGCCATACTTCGCCGCCTATGGCTCGCGCCCTAATACGAAGAAACTGCTCACAATAAAAAATATAAGAGATAGCATGAACTCAGCGAAAATACTTCTCCTCTGAAAACAAGAGGGCGAGTATATAGCAAAATCAGGCTATTGAATAATTTTTTTTGTGCTTTTGCGCAGACTTTCCTTTGTCAGTACCAAGCCTTTTGCTTAACTTTGTGTCTGGTTATTCTCTTTCGAAATTTGCTCAAGGTACTCATTGCCATATCGCTTGCTGCATTGATACTCGTCCAAAACCTGTCTTACTGGCTGGTTTTCAGCGTGGCTAGGGAGCGCGTGCGTATGCAAGTGAAGGCCTCTTTGCCAAAAGTTCCTCTTAGAGAATGCCAGTATCTGGTATTCCCCAGCCATGAGGCCTTTGATGCTGCCAACCAACTCTTAAGCTGGGAACATAGCCGAGAATTTACGTGGGAAGGCAAACTCTATGACGTGCGGTATCAAGAAATCCGCAATGGTTTATTACACATTTATTGCGTCCAAGACCACAAGGAGGAGCACTTGCTTTCAGTATTTAAACTTGTTCCAACTTTGGAAAAGCAAACTGCCCCTATACAACAGCAAACTCAATTATTGCTCTTGAGCATACCTAAATTATTTTTTGCCTCTGATTTTCTGCTTTTGCTATCGAGTTACTTCAAGAGTTTTTTTAATTTTTTATGGTATAAACTCTGCCCCAAGCTCGGTTTTTATCAGCTCATTCTTTGTAATCCGTATTCTGAAGTATGGATTCCGCCACCGCGCTAAAGCACCCAGCTACCATATAGGACGCTTTTATAGCTTTTCTATATACGAAAATGCCAAAGTACCCTCCCAAAACCTCTTTAGAATCAAACACTTGCATTTAAGTTAGTGTATTCTGATTGATAAAATAAGGCATGAGGGCTTGTGGGGGTACTTTTCTCAGAATTTGATATCACAGTAGTAGGTGTATCTTTAAAATTTTAGCAACTCGCGGGGCAGCCTTTTGGGCTGTCCTCGCATAGCCATAACTTCAAAAAAATGAATCGTTTATTCCTGATATTGGCATCATTGATTTTGATGCCCCTTGCTTTGTGGGCGCAAAGCAGCAGCGTTCTTCTCAAAGACGCAACCAATCAAGAGCCTGTGAGCAGCGTGTATGTACTAGATGCAGCAGGCCGTGTCCTAACCATGAGCAACGAGCGTGGAATCGTTGATTTGAGCCAGATAGATGCGTCTTTGAATATTGTTTTTTCGCATTCTAGCTTTTTTTCGGAGCGTATGACCGTTTCAGAAGCCATTGCGAAGCAAAAGATTGATATGACTGAAAAACTGTTTGAGCAAGAGGAGATTGTTGTTACGGCCAGCAAAACAGCGCTCAAGCGTGCCGAAACCCCTAACCAAGTGATGACCGTAACGGCCAAATCTATTGCCTTTACTGACCCACAAACATCGGCAGACCTACTGGGGCGCTCTGGCGAAATCTATATTCAAAAAAGCCAAATGGGTGGTGGCAGCCCTATGATTAGGGGCTTTAATGCCAATGCTGTATTGATTGTAGTGGACGGCGTGCGTATGAACAATGCCATTTTCCGTGGCGGTAACTTACAGAATGTCATTCAGCTAGATGCCAACAGCATGGAGCAGGCCGAGGTGATTTTTGGGCCAGGCTCGGTTATTTATGGCAGCGATGCACTCGGTGGTGTTATGAACTTCCAAACCCGCAAAGCACAGTTTGCAACAGACAAGAAAGTAGTCTTCTCTGCTCAAGCGCTCACACGTTATGCCTCTGCTAATAGCGAACACACTGGCCACGCACATTGGAACTTAGGTACAAAACGCTTGGCTTGGTCTAGTTCTTTTACATTGAGCGACTTCGCTGATATGCAAATGGGTAAGCAGAATGCGGATACGCTCGGCATAAGGCGTTGGTATGTGGAGCGGCAGGGCGACAAGGACGTAAAGGTGATGAATGATAAGCCCTATTTGGCCATTGGCTCTGGTTATAACCAAATCAACACAGTGCAAAAATTGAGCTTTAAAATATCCGAAAAAGCGGTTTTAAACTACAGCTTCCATTACACCAACTCTTCGAATATTCCGCGCTATGACCGTCTCATTCAAGATAACCGACTTACCCAAAAAGACCCTGCTAAAATAACCCCTTCGCAAGGAGAATGGTATTATGGCCCTCAAACTTGGCGTATGCACCAGGTGGGTTTGCATTTGAGCAATGCCAACAAGGTTTATGACCAAATGCGCTTGAGTGTAGCAAGCCAAAAAATGATTGAAAGCCGCCACACACGCGGTTTCAATAGTGCTAATAGAACCGACCGCGTAGAAACAGTAAATGTTTTGAATATTAACTTGGATTTGAATAAAAAACTGAGCGAAAAATCGGACTTGTTTTATGGTGCAGAGCTAGTTATGAACGACGTAGCCTCAAAAGCCGAGCGTGTTAATGTCAAAGATGGCAAAGTTTCTGGAGCTTCTACACGCTATCCTAGTGGTGGCAGCACGCAAGACTTTTTTGCGGCCTACGTGCAGTACAAAAACAACCTGACGGAAAAACTCACCCTTACAGCGGGCTTGCGTTATAGCCACTACTGGTTGAATGCGCAGTTTACAGACACTACTTTCTACAAGTTCCCTTACAAAGAGGCTAATCTGAATGCGGGTGCTATCAATGGCAGCATGGGAGCTACCTTCCGCCCTACCGAGAATACACAAATCAACGCCAACTTCGCATCGGGCTTCCGTGCACCCAACGTGGACGACATAGGCAAGGTATTTGACTCCAATGCGTCGCTGGCCAAAGTGGTTGTGCCTAATCCAAACCTAAAGCCCGAATATACCTATAACTTTGAGTTGGGCTTTACGCAAAAAATTGCTGACAGGGTAACTGTTGGTGCTACAGGCTACTACACCCTGCTGCAACAAAAAGTTGTTCTGCGCCCAGGCCAGTTCAATGGCAAAGATTCTATTCTCTACGACAACAAAATGAGCAGTGTAGAAACTTTCACAAACGACGGCAAAGGTTATGTTGCTGGCCTACACGCCGAAGTGCTGGCTGATGTTACCAAGTTTTTGGCTATCCGCACCACGCTCACTTATACCACCTCAGCAGACCAGTCCGTCAAGGATAAGACCTTACAACTGCAAGCCACGCCGCCCATTTTCGGTTCAACTTCTTTGATGCTGAAAATGAAAAAACTAAGAGCAGAACTTTGGGCGCAGTACCAAGGACAGAGTGTGCCTTTCAACGAAATGTCCGCAGAGGTGGCAGATAAATCTTTCCTCTATTCAGGTGATACTAGCCCAGCCACGCTCTCACAGCGTATTCCTGCTTGGTGGACAGCCAATCTGCGCCTGTCTTATCAGTTTAACAAAAACGTGCAACTGAACATAGCGGGCGAAAATTTGCTAGACCGTTTCTATTTGCCTTATGGCAGTGGTATGCCATCTATGGGACGAAACTTCATTCTGAGCTTGCGTGCCAGCATTTAGCATAAAGCAATGGGCGTGAATGCCATAAGACCAAGCATCTGCCCAAAGTTTTTTCTTTTCTTAATTAGCAGGATTAAAATTTAATTTTTTTAGTCCTGCTAATTCTCTTTCAGGCAGGCTGCATACAGTGTTTTTGTGTATGGCAAGGTGTAGAAAGTTCTTAAAGGACGTAGCGGCGTGGCTCTTCATATAGGCAGATTTGAGCATATCAATAATAAATTTGAGTCAAATCTATTTTATATTCGTTTTTCTGCTAACTTTGCACCGCAAATAACCTAACGAAACGGTTTTTGCTATGTCCTTTCAGACCTCCTCTAAATTCCTGTTTGAAGCACTCACTTACGACGATGTGCTTCTTGTACCCGCTTATTCGGAAGTACTGCCCCGTGAAACTAGCACGGCCTCTCGCCTCACCAAGAATATTAAATTGAACGTACCAATAGTTTCTGCTGCCATGGATACTGTTACAGAATCCGAGATGGCAATTGCTATGGCACAGGAAGGCGGTATTGGCTTTATTCATAAGAACATGAGTATCGTTAAACAAGCTGAACAGGTGCGACGCGTCAAGCGCTCCGAAAGCGGCATGATACTAGACCCCATTACGCTCAAACCTAGCCAAACCTTAGCCGATGCCAACAATTTGATGCGTGATTTCCGTATAGGTGGTATTCCTGTTGTTGATGCACATGGCTACTTGGCTGGCATTATAACCAATCGAGACTTGCGCTTTCAAAAAAATCTGCAAAGGCCTATTTCGGAGGTTATGACTAAAGAGCATCTCATTACAGCCAAAGAAGGCATTGATTTGGCTGGTGCAGAAGAAATATTGCAAACACACCGAATAGAAAAATTGCCTATTGTAGATGCAGCCAATAAATTAGTTGGCCTCATTACCTACAAGGATATTCTCAATAAACGCAATAGGCCGAATGCTTGTAAAGATGCTTTTGGGCGTTTGAGGGTGGGGGCGGCGCTTGGGGTTACTCCCGACCTGCTCCAGCGTGTGGAAGCACTTGTGCAGGCTGGTGTAGATGTTGTCAGTATAGACACTGCTCACGGACACTCCCTGGGCGTTATCAAAGCACTCCGGTCTGTCAAAGCCCAATATCCTAATTTAGAGGTTATTGTGGGCAATGTAGCTACTGGCGAAGGCGCGTTGGCATTGGCAACAGCCGGGGCAGATGCGGTCAAAGTAGGTGTAGGGCCTGGTAGTATCTGTACGACCCGAATTGTAGCCGGTATTGGTATGCCTCAGCTCACGGCTGTTTTTGAAGCTGCCGAAGCCGTAAAAAACTTGGGTGTTCCCATCATTGCAGATGGCGGCATACGCTTTTCTGGCGATATTGTCAAGGCTTTGGCTGCTGGCGCATCTAGTATTATGGTAGGCTCACTGCTTGCCGGAACAGACGAATCTCCTGGCGATGTTATCATTTACGAAGGCCGTAAGTTCAAGCAATACAGAGGCATGGGGTCTTTGGAGGCTATGGAAGAAGGCTCAAAAGACCGCTACTTTCAAGATGCCGAAGATGATGTTAAAAAGTTAGTACCAGAAGGTATTGTAGGCCGTGTACCGCATAAAGGTAAGCTCGCGGAAGTCCTTTATCAGCTAACTGGCGGCCTCAAAGCTGGCATGGGCTACGTGGGTGCCGGTGATATTGCTACCTTACAAAAAGCAAAATTTGTGCGAATTACTCATGCGGGAGTTAGAGAAAGCCACCCACACGATGTCGTTATTACACGTGAAGCACCAAATTATAGCCGATAATTATCTAAAAATGAGCGTTTAAATTGAAATCTTGAATAAAGGTAAAAAAAAATAGCCGCGAAAGGGTTACCTTCCCTATGTGCTCTGGCATTATTCAGCAAACAAAACAATTTGATGGCTTTGCATAAAATAATTGTTTAGTAAAACAATTTTCAACGCTTTTAATCGTATTTTAACCAGAAAACTGACTGAAACCATGAAAATTCATCTTTTAATAGTATCTTTGTTTGCCGCTCTTTTGATTGCGCAAACTGCTCAGGCTCAGGAATTTGCAGAATTTTCTAATGATGGCTATAACCACCAATCTGTACGCCCTATACATGAGTCGCACATTATGTACAAAAAGACGCTCTGGTACAGAATGTCTTTGAAAGAAAAGCAAAATAAGCCTTTGTTTGCCAAGAATAACGAATTACCGCGTTTGGTTATCGAAGCAGCTAAGTTGGGCATTATACGCCCTTACGAAAACGATTCACTTCGCACACGTAAAAGCAATGAAAAATTCCTTGAGGCGCTCAAAATTCCTACCAGCGAGCCTACACTAAGCGAAGACGAAATCGCGATGGGCTTTGGCGGTGAAGAAGGCGGCGGTGGCGGTGGCGAAGATTTCGGCACAGACGGTGGCTGGGGTGAAGGTGGTTCTTCTACACCCGTTGTGAACGAATACTTCATGACCGATTTTTATATCATGGAAATCCGCGAAGATATGCTTTTTGACAAAAAACGCTCACGCATGATTCACGACATTCAGGCTATTACGCTCATTCTTCCTGCTGAAAAAGACGTATCAGGCAAAGGTATAGAAATGCCTATTGCTTCTTTTAGCTACAAAGAGCTTTGCGCAAACCTTTTCCGTGATAATCCTAACGCTATATGGTATAGCGACGCTAACCAACGCAGCCATTTGAACCTTGAAAAAGCATTTGATTTGCGCTTGTTTGCGGCTAGAATCTCTAAATTTGCTAACGGCGACGACCGCTCAATCGGCGACATGGCCGAAGGTGGCGAATTGGGCGCACTCGTGGACAGCCAACGCTACGAGCATTGGTTGGTAGAATATGAAAGCAATCTTTGGGAGAACTAGGTCTATCTAATGCCTTTTGTATATGTAAAACTAGGCTGCCTGCGTGAGCAAGTGGCCTAGTTTTTTTAACTTTGGCCTGAAGCGTATGCTACACTCACAAAAAGCGGATAGACTAGTTGCATTGGACTTTTGGCGCACACTAGCCATTTTTTTGGTGCTTTGTAGACATTACGGCGGCTTTCCTTTTTTGGAACAAGCGGGTTGGGTAGGAGTAGATATTTTTTTTGTTTTGAGCGGTTTTTTGGTAGCGGATATGCTTCGCAGAGAATGGCAAAGAACGAATAGAATAAATGCTATACGTTTTATATGGAGGCGCAGTTTAAAAATTTTACCGTCTTTCGCATTGCTCTTGTTGCTAACAGCCTGCTTGCAGCCCTTTGTTCAATCGCCTTTTTTAGATTTTCGTTTACGTAATTTTTTGGCTGAAATTACATTTCTACAAGGTTACATTGGCCGAATTTGGAATCATACATGGTCTTTGGCTATAGAGGAGCATTTTTACTTGATATTTCTCGCCCTGAGCCTCTTTCTAAAATATTGGGGGTCAAGAATTTGGTGGTATGCGGCTTTGGTAACTATTTTAGTTTGTGTGGTATTGCGCTTAGACAGTTTACGGCAAATAGGCCCCATATTTTTCATACAAGGCATACAAAGTCATTGCCGTATAGACAGTCTTTTTGTAGGAGTTTTGGCATTCTTGAGCAAGGATTGGCTTACTCAGAACCTTTTTCGGCCCTATTCACGGCTTTCAGTTTCCATTTTTAGCCTCAGTATTCTGACTCTGCTGCTTTTATTGTTTTTTTTTAGCAACAAGTCCTTCTGGACTCTCAGCGTAGGTTTTAGTTTTTATGCAGTACTTATAGCTTATTGTATGGTCTTTAGTACCTCTTCTTTTTTTAAGTTTTTAGGGCTTGTGTTTATAAAAAGACTTTGCATTTTTTTTAGTAAACGTAGTTATTGTATCTATCTTTTTCATTCGCCTGTTTTGGTTTTTTTAATGCCTTTTGTAGAAAACCACGCCCTTGCATCTAGCTGTGCAGCGCCGCTCTACTTCTTATTGAGTGTTTTGGTGGGTTGTTTGATTTATGAAGGGCTAGAATATCCTATTTTGGCTTGGCGCGATAAACATTGGCCGTAAGTCTGTCAGTGTTTTAATAATTCCCCTTTCATTATCAGGTGTTTAAGTTGTTGGACAAGAGCCAGTAAACGGGGCAAGTTTCTATAGCTGTAGCAGAAAAAAGGCATTTCTTGGCCGCCCAGCGATGCATAAAAATCAGCGATGGTGGGCACTTGCGGGCTTTCAAAATCTAACCAAACTGGTCGCCCAGCATTTTGCTGAATCTCTAAATTCAAAAAAAATAAACGATGATTATCCGCTCGGTGAGTTGGCAGTGCTGCATTGAACAGATAAGTGATGTATTCTCCAAACTCCACAAAAAGTGCACCAGCAACTAGCTCATTGTCCGCATTTCGCCCACCATAAAGACGTGTGTAGCCCTTTTGTGAAAGAACGCGATAAGCCGCTTGAAAACTCTGCTCAGCCTCTGTGCTCAAACCGCCTTCAATTTGCTGCGAATGTGCTTTTTTAAATATCTTCCATAAAAATTCACTATCTTTTTCCAAAAAAAATTCAGGTGGGTTCTTTTCTAAAACTTTTAACTGAGCAATCCTGTCGCGTCTGAAACCTGCTCTTATTCTATCATAGCTCCTATTCAAGTTAAGCAGATGAGTCGTATAAGTACGGGCATGAAAACCAGCGGGATATAGATTTGAACCTATCTTTGTTTGTGAAAAATGGCCTTGATACTGGGCTATATATCTAAACTCATTGCAAAGCAATTCGCAGGTTTCTTGCAAAATGCTCACGAACAATTCAGATTCGTGAAATTGTGGCAAGTATAGAAAACCCAAATGCTGTGCAAAAAAAGGTTGGTAGATGACATCAATCCCAAACCTCTGCTTAACTGGCAGGATAAAAGCCCATCGGTACTCATTCTCTGATTCTGAAACAATGGCGCGCCAGTTCGGGCAAACTATGTTCAGATACCAATACTGATGATAGAACATGGCCTTGTGGCTTTTTTCTGCTAGTCGTTGCCACTTATCCGGACAGATTTCTTGGTGCTTAAAAACGGCAGCAGGCATTGCTAGAAAAGTATCCGTACATCAAAAAAAAAATGCTGCGCCGCAGGGTTTAGTGCAGGCGCAGCTCTGGGTATATTTTTATTGAAATTGATAACCGTATTCTGCTGTAATTTCTTCACGGCTCAGCTCGCGTACACTCATAGCCATTGGGATATTTTGCACGGGGCGGTCTGGGTAAGTAGTAGGCTGGGCGGCTATTTTGTCTATGACCTCGAAGCCACGGAGCGTTTGACCAAAAATAGTGTACTGACCGTCCAAAAAAGGAGTGCCAGCTTCTGCATGAACAATATAAAACTGTGAACCGCTAGACTCACGACGCGGATTGACGTTGTCGCCGGTACGGGCAGCCGCCAAAGCACCTTTGATGTGCTTGTACTTACTCACAAATTCGGCAGGAATCTGATAGCCAGGGCCGCCTGTGCCCCAAGCCTGTGGTGGTATAGCGGGGTTTTTGGTGTAAGGGTCGCCGCCTTGAATCATAAAGTTAGCAATGACGCGATGGAAGACCGTACTGTCATAAACACCTGTACGCACCAAATTTAAAAAATTTTCGCGGTGCAAAGGAGTTTCTGAATACAATAAAACATCAATGTTGCCATGAGGCGTTTTGATGGTTACAATAGACTCTTTCTGAGACATACAAGAAGATGAAGAGAGAAGAATGAATGCGAAAGTAAGCAGTAAAACTTGTAATTTGTGCATATACCAACTGAGTTTTACATGGTTTTACAGAATTTCAAACCACAAAGTTAGAAAATAAGAATCGCTTATTCAAATGATAGCGCCAAGCCTCTGTACATTTTTCATACGGCATATCCCAAACAGATTTTCCTATTCAAAAAATTGAGGTTAAATTTGTGAATCAAATTCTAGCCCAAAACCGCATAAAATGTCTAACTTTTCTCATTTAAACGAAAAGAATCAACCACAAATGGTTGATATCACTCAAAAAACACACACACTGCGCACTGCCCGCGCCAGAGCAACTATACATTTAGGGCTAGATGTGCTTGGTAAGTTTTCTGGCAATGATGTTTATACGGCCAAAGGTGGTGTTTTTCAAACGGCTATCATCGCTGGCACTATGGCAGCAAAACGCACCCATGAGCTAATTCCATTTTGCCACCAGCTTTTGTTGGAAGATTGCCAACTTAAAATTGAAGTGGCAGACGAGGCTGGGGCAGAGGGCTGTGTTTGGATAGAAGCCCTGGTCAAACTAAATGCGCCTACAGGGGCAGAGATGGAAGCCATGACAGCGGTTTCGGTGGCTGCCCTTACGGTTTACGATATGTGCAAGAGCATCAATAAGCGCATAGAAATCAAAGAGATTGTTTTACTTGAAAAAACAGGAGGAAAAAGCCACTTTAAACGCTAAAAACAACAGCTATTTTTATGAAATTCTTAAACCTACTTTTGCCGCCTATTTTGGGTGTTTTGTTGCGTAAAGTAATCAAAAAAAAGCCACTTGCGCCACCACCCATCACCGAAGGCTTAGAAATTATGCCCGACCATGCTACGGCGGTTCGTTGTTCTAGAGGCTATGAAGATGCTTTAATATTAGAAAAGTGTCTGCAATCTGCCTTGTTGGTCAAAGCGGGAAAGGCTTGTTTTGAGCGGGATAGCATTGCTTTTTACGAACCTGCATGGACGCTAACCGTGCTGGCTTGCTTGGAGCATATTCATAGTTTTTACCAAAAACCATTGCACGTCTTGGATTTTGGCGGTTCTTTAGGCAGTTTTTTCTTACAACACCGCGCTTACTTTGCGCAAAAGGCATGGACGCTCAACTGGACAGTGGTTGAACAGGCGCATTTTGTACAGGCAGGACAGCAGTATTTTTCAGACGTTAGAGGCTTAAATTTTGCCAAAGATTTACCTACTGCCTTTAATGTTTTGGAGGGAACTGTCCCTAATGTGCTGTTTTTGAGTGGCGTTTTGCCTTATCTGCCTGAACCACTTGTTTGGTTAAAAGATACACTCAATGCCTATCAATTTCCATTCGTTATCATGGACAGAACCTTATTTGCTTCAGATGGAAAGGCATACTATTCTGTTCAGCACGTGCCATCACACATTTATCAAGGCTCGTACCCCTGTACTATTCTGGCAGAGTCAGATTTTCATGCCATACTATCAAACTATGAATGCTTAACCTGCTTTAAGAGCTTAGTTGACGACCACGAACATCTCAACAATGGTGTACGTGTGAATTATCAAGGGGGCTTCTGGGTGAAGAAAAACAGACGCTAGGCCACCACAAAGCCAAATTCGCGCAGCACTTGTGGCACCCACGCTTTCAAGCGCTCATCGGTGAGTTCGGGTTGATTGTCCTCGTCTATGGCCAAGCCCAAAAAGACCTCTCCGCGTGCTCCTTTAGATGCTTCAAAGTCGTAACCCACAACAGGCCAGTGTCCTATAACTGTGCCGCCTTGCTCACTCACAACATCTGCAATGATGCCAATAGCATCTACAAACCACTCGCCATAGCCCCACTGGTCGCCTAAACCAAAAATAGCAACAGTTTTGCCCGTAAAATCAAGTGTTTTAAACTGAGGTAAAATTTCCTCCCAGTCTGTTTGCAGCTCGCCGTCATACCAGGTGGGTGCACCAAAAATGATATGGTTATATTCCAGAACTTCTGCGGCCTCTTTTTGAGCCAGATTATGCAAAGCCAGATGCTCCGCACCTACCATTTTTTGTATTTTAATGGCCACATTTTCTGTGTTGCCAGTGTCGGTGCCAAAAAAAAGACCAATTTTAGACATTCTAGAAGATAGTTTTTGTGTGCAGAATAACCCAAAGCAGCTTTATTACTGAAACTTGAGACGCAAAAATAACAGATTTATTGGCAAATTGTTTAATTTTTGAGGCATTACATTTGCTTTAAAATCGTATCATACTTTTTTTGATTTCTGTATATTCAAGAAAAATGTTAGCTTTGCAATACATTTCGTGAGTTGATGATGAGTAAAAAGCTAAGTTGTTTTGAGTGGGCAGTTAAGGAATTATCTCGCAATAGGGCTAGCTTTGTGGCGCTGAAAAAACTTTTGGTCTGAGCTTTTTGTTTGATGATGTCAAAAGTCCAAGAAGTTCTGGAATGATTTGGTTTCAGAACTAACAGCCCCAAAAATCTGCAAATAGAGCAGTTGTATAAGAAATATGCAATTTTGCTAAAAGCAAAAGACTTTTTCTTGCAAATGAATGTAGCGTAATTTAGGCAACAAAATATCAACAGTCATGCAGAAACCTAATTTTGAGCAAACACAAGCCTATCTTAAGCAGTCTGAGCCAACCTTCTATGCACCCGAAAAACTAGGGTACAACGAAATGCTCATCAATTTAGGCCCTCAGCATCCTTCTACGCATGGTGTTTTGCGTTTGGAGGTACTGGCCGAGGGCGAGCTGGTGAAGGACGTAGTGCCCCATATTGGCTACCTGCACCGCTGTTTTGAAAAACACGCCGAGCAGCTAACCTACCAACAAATTATTCCTTACGTGGATAGGTTAGATTATACAGCATCTATGAACAGCAATCATATTTTTGTGATGGCTATAGAAAAATTGCTCGGCATTACGGACAAACTGCCGCCACGTGTGGAATACATACGGGTTTTGGTGGCGGAACTGAACCGAGTGGCCTCTCATTTATTAGCACTCGGCACTTTTGCCAACGACATGGGCGCAACTACGGCGTTTTTGTGGGCAATGCGCGACCGCGAACATATTTTGCGTATGCTGGAGTGGCTTACAGGCGCACGCCAACTCTACAACTATATGTGGGTGGGCGGGCTCTACTACGACTTACCGCTTGGCTTTGAGGAGCGCGCTCTGGAATTTATACAATATCTCCCGCCCAAATTGTTGGATTTTGAATACATGGTGCTGCAAAGTCCTATTTTTTTAAGGCGGACACAGGGACTTACGCCTATAGCGCTCAACGATGCCATTAACTGGGGACTGACCGGGCCTATGCTACGCGCCTGTGGGCTGGCCTACGATTTGCGCAAAATAGACGGCTACTCTGTTTATCCTGAGCTAGATTTTGATGTGCCTATAGCCCAGAACGGAGATTGCTTTGACCGCGCTTGGGTGCGCTTTTGCGAAATGAAGGAATCTTTGAGGATTGTGGCCCAGTGTGCCACAATTTTGCTCAAAAAACACCACCGAACCCGCGATTTTGACCCACAAGCTAGCTGTGTCCGCCGTCCCCGCCCGCCTCAAACCGACCTTTACTTTCGTGGCGAAAGCCCCAAAGGCGAACTTGGTTTTTATATACGCACGCAAGCCAACAAGGCTATTCCAGAGCGTATAAAAGTCCGTAGCCCCTCGTTCTGCAATCTGTCTGCTCTGCCAAACTTTTGCAAAGATATTTATCTGGCAGACCTTATTGCTGTGGTAGGTTCGCTGGATATTGTGTTGGGCGAGGTGGATAGATAGTCTTCCCTTAAAATATATCTAAGATATTTGTTATCAGACAATTAAACAAGCATTTTATCTTGAGAATCTCTTAGTTATTTATTAAAACCGTCCTTTCCGCAGAGTTGCGGGGGTTCTTAACAAAAATCAAGCTCTTAAATTAACCTCTCTTGAGTCGTCAAAAAGCCCTTTTTGAGTTTTTTGAGTTCTAATTGCCCTCTTTTGTCCCTTGTAGAGGCCATTTTCTCGCGTTTTCAAATAACTTTTCGTCAAATTCCTTATATCTGACTTTTTGACTAATGATTATTTTTCTACAATTTACTGGGCGTTCCCGCTTCGCGGTCGTTCGTCTTTGGGCTTCGCTTCGGTGCTACGCACTAAACCCGCCGCCTCTCTAACGCCAATACAGGCCAATAGACGTACTCAATAACAAAAAAAAGGATAAAGTCGCAAACCCGCTTGATGCCTAAAAATTGCTTTTGTCCTATTTTGCCTCAGCTATAGGATAGCCGTATCATAGCCGTATGATAGCCGTGCGATAGCCGTAGTTTTGGCCGTACTTTAAAAGTAAAACCTCTATCTTAGAAAAGTACAATTATTCGCTTTCCAAAACTGACATCTCTCAGAGAGGTTAATTAAGAGCTTGTTTTTAGCCTATTTTGTCAAAAAACTGGTAAAACCTCAAGAGCTTCTTACGGCCTGCCATGCCTCGCATCAGACAAAAGCGAATGGCTCAAAGGTCAGAGGGTGAGATTTTAGGTGCAACTCTGTTTTATAAGAGATTGAATCAAAGAAAAAGCCATTCGCTGGTTTAGATGAAAAAAGTTATTTTTCATCTAAATTGACCTTTTGCGAGGCTTGATTTTTTTGCAATGCCCTAGGGTCGGAACTTTCAGCTCGCGCTTTAGTTCTGCATCAAGGCAAAAAGTAGAGAAGTCTATCAAAGGCCGTCAAGGTGTTCCCAAAATTGGTGAACCATTCTCCTTAAATTTAGCTTACATCTATTGAGTGTACTTTTTAAGGGACGACTAGATAGAAAAATAATTATTTGATAAAAATGCTTTATACATACTTGTTTGCCTAAAATCTAGTGCTTACTTTTACGTTCAACGTTTTATAAACACTTCAGATTTTTCCTTGTTATGAGTCCCATTGACCTATCAAAAACACGTAAGCACCGAGCTGCTCGTGTTTTAGAAAGTATAGAAAACTGGAATATGAAAATTCCAGAACTGCATCGTATCACCAAATATCAAAAAATGACGGCCTCTCCCTACAGCTTTTTTAGAGGCACAAACCATTTGTTTTGGGCAGATTTTGCGGGTAGCTGGCGGCTCAGAACCTACGGCAACGCCAATACCAAAACTTGGATTCAGGCAGATGCGCACGTCTATAACATGGGTGCATTTTTAAACCATGACGACGACGTAATTTTTGGTTTTAACGATTTTGACGAGTGCGTTATTGCTGACTATCAGTATGATGTATGGCGAATGGCCATTAGTATTGTGTTAGTGGCGCGGGAGTACAAACTTCTGAAGTGGCACGAAATTTCAGAAATAATCTCTGTTTTTTCTCAAAGCTATATCAGTTATTTACTATCGGATAATTTGATAGAAGACAGTAATCATGAAGTTCACTTTACGAAGCACAATACTTCGGGGCAGTTACAAAAATTTTTAGATAAGGTCAGCACCAAGCAGAGCCGAGCCAAAATGCTAGAAAAATGGACGCATACAGAAGACGGCGAGCGTAAGTTTAACTTTGAGTACCGCAAATTAGGCCGACCCACCCAGCAAGAAGTGGATAGCATAGTAGCAGCATTTCCGCAATATATACAAACGCTTTCTTCGGATTATAAACATTTTGACCCTTCTTTTTTCAAAATAAAAGATGTAGCAAGGCGCTTGTTGGCCGGAACAGGCTCTTTGGGTGTCAGCCGCTACTACGTGCTGATTGATGGGCACGGCAGCGATTTTAACAAAGAGCACGACGACATTATCTTGGATATTAAACAACAAGACGAGCCAACGCCTTATCATTTTTTTGAACAAGAAAATCTGTTGATATACAAGCAAAACTACGAGAACCACGCCCAGCGGCATCAAGAGGCTTGCAAGGCTCTGTCAGAAGACCCCGATAATTTTTTGGGTTGGATACAGCTACCAGACGGCTACTACTCGGTTCGGGAGCGTTCGCCTTTCAAAAAGGAGTTCCCATGCGAAAATTTAGACACTGAAAAAAAATTTGGCAAAATGGCCAGCCAATGGGGGCAAATCCTGGCACAAGAACACAAGCGTTCTGCTCGTAGGCTTTGGTCTCAAAAACATTTTTTAGAGGCCAATATTGCTCAAAAAGTGCATGGGCAAGAATCCTTGTTTTCTGATTTGGTGCGCGAAATTGCTTTTAGTTACGCAAACCAAGTGCAAGAAGATTGGTACTACTATGTCCGAAACATGGCGCAAAAATATCATATCTACTCACAAATTGAAACAATTTAGGCTGATAGAGCTTTCAAAACTTAGGATTGTTCTATAAAAATAATAGAAAATAATTTTGTAAATATTAGGTCTTACTTCAAACAATACATTAGATTTGTGAAAATATGCCTTTATAAGAGAGCGGGCAAATTATTGAAAGTGAAAATGCCACAAAATTCAAGATGGCAGCATTTTGCTTAATTTTGTTTCTAAAACCTGTAGCATTTAAGGGACGCTGTTTTTTTTGTTTATGAAGCACCTGTTTTTTGTACTCATTTTTGTCTTGTGTGCGCTTTTTGCTCAAGCGCAAGTGCAATATACCCATGAGCAATGGAACGATGAGCAGGGTTTGCCCGAAAACACCGTAAACGATGTCCTACAATCTAAAGATGGCTATATTTGGGTGGCAACTTATGAAGGTATCAGTCGTTTTGATGGGCTAAATTTTTACACCTATGATAAATCTAATTTGCCAGAGCTTAAAGTCAATCTTATTTATTGCATCGCTGAAGATGCCGACGGTTATCTTTGGATAGGTACGAATGGCGGTGGGTTATTGTGCTTCAAGGGTGGTAAAGCCAAGTGTTATTCATTCAAAACAGGTGAACTGCCTTCAGACGTTGTGCGGGACGTGCTGGTGGATAAAAATAACCAGGTATGGGCTACTACCGATGGAGGCTTAATCTCTATCAAAAATCGTGAAAGGATAGAACACTATCCTGAGTCTGGTGCTGGCTCTAACCGACTTTTTGAGGCTCATAATGGTCATATTTATATGAGTAATAGGGCTGGTG
Source organism: Cytophagales bacterium (assembly GCA_013299045.1). Lineage (GTDB taxonomy): Bacteria > Bacteroidota > Bacteroidia > Cytophagales > Bernardetiaceae > RDZD01. The sequence goes on from JAAFJX010000015.1 coordinate 73,284, forward strand.
GCTTGCAAGTATTTGATGGTCATAAAGTTATAAAGCGCTACACTGCCGAAGATGGGCTTGGAATAGAAACCGTTATGGCTTTTGCAGAAGCTAATGGCTCTATTTGGGCTGGTTCGCGAGGTGGCCTTTTTAAGTTAGAAAATGGCAATATTAAAAAAATGAATGATGTATTGGGCAGTAAGGATTTGAGCGTAGTAACTTTACACCACGACCCCAAAACAGATATGCTCTATGTGGGCACTAACCATGCTCAAATAATTATGCTCAAAAACGAAAAAATATTTGAGTATTTGTCTGCTAGCCAGGCACTTAATCTAAGCGTGAATGTGCAAGGAATATGTACAGACCACGAAGGCAGCATCTGGTACGGCCTCTATAAGGCAGGGCTTCATCGCATCAAACGCGCCAAACTGACAACACTCACTCCTGCCAATAGCGCCCTTTCGGACAATATTCTAAAGCTAGTTACTACCAATGCCAAAAGCGAACTCTTCGTGGCTACCAACAATAATGGATTAGATGTCCTTTTGCCTAAATACAAAAACTATGGTGCTAAAATAGGTATGAAAACGTTTTCGGTCAATTCTCTGCTCGTGGATAAGCAAGAAAGAATTTGGTTGGGGACTTATCATGGCTGGCTGCATCTTATAGATAATGACAAACTCACATTGTTGGATAGCACAAACGGCCTAAGAGATGACTTTGTATCGGCCATTTATCAAGACAGCAAGGATACAGTTTGGGTGGGGTGCTACGGGGGCGGAGTTTATACCACTTCTAATGGTCAAGTACTAACACACTATAAAGACGCGAAGGGCAACGATACACTCAAAAACGCCATTATCCGTTTTTTTTATGAAGACACACATAAAAACCTTTGGATAGGCACAAACGCAGGCCTTTTTTTAGTTGAAAACAACATTATTACAAAGCACTTCAACGTCAAGAATGGCCTAAGTTTAGACATGGTTATCTCCGTTTATGAGGACAAGCAGCGAGACGGCCTTTGGTTTGGTACAAGAGGAGGCGGGCTAAACTTTATCAAAAACAAAGAGATAAAAGCCTCTATCGCTGAAAAAGAAGGGCTTTTCAATGATGTTGTTTATCAAATTATAGACGACCAGCGCGGTAAACTCTGGATGAGCTGTAACAAAGGGATTTATTGCGTTCCGCTAGCCTTGCTTCACGACTTTTTGGACAAAAAAATAAAGCAAATTGCGTGTGAGTCATACGATAAGTCCGACGGTATGCTCAGTACGCAATGCAGTGGTGGGTTTTCACCAGCAGGTACACGCACCGCCGACGGAAAACTCTGGTTTCCCACAGTCAATGGTCTTGTGGTTATAGACCCGTCGCGCATACAAATTAACCGTGCTCCACCGCCTGTTCATATCACGCACTTTTTTACTGACAAACTCAAGCATGAAGTGAGCGATGACGTTAAAGTCTATGAATTTGAAGACCTACAAGACAGAATAGAGTTTCATTATACAGGTTTGAGCTTTTTAGCGCCCGAAAAAGTAAGGTTCAAATACATTCTTGAGGGCTTTGATAAAGACTGGATAGATGCTGGCGCTAGGCGTGTGGCTTACTATACACGGCTACCCTACGGCGATTACACCTTTAGGGTTATGGCCTGCAACAATGATGGTGTTTGGAACGAAATCGGCGATGCGCTTCAGATTAGTATTCCTGCCCCTTTTTGGCTAAAGCCTTGGTTTATAGCCTTGTGCTGCTTGGTTTTTGTGGCTTGCGTAGTGGGTGTTATTCGTTTTCGTATTTATAATCTAGAAAAGGCCAAAAAGCAACTTGAGCTGCTTGTAGATGAAAAAACAGTAGAAATACGCCGTGAACGCGACATTGTAGCCCTTAAAAACCAGCAGATACAAGAACGCGAAGAGGAGACCATACGCCAAAGTAAAATCATTGAGCAACGCAATATCAATATCATGGACAGTATTTACTATGCCAAACGCATACAAGAAGCGCTACTGCCCCTGTTGGACGACATCAAGCACTCTTTTCCTAGTTCATTTGTATTGCTTTTGCCTAAAGATGTTATCTCTGGAGACTCTTATTGGTTCACAGAGCAGGCTATTTACGACAAAAACGAACAACCGTTGTATCATTTACATATTTTAGTGGCCTTCGATTGCACCGGGCATGGCGTACCAGGAGCGTTTATGACAGTCATGGGGCACTCTCTGCTCAGCGAAATTATTAGAACCCTGCGCATAAGCTCACCAGAGGCTATTCTTAATGAAATGGACAAGCGGCTTCGCAACAGCCTCTATAAATCAGAGAAACACAGCGCCAACGACGGCATGGAGATGGGCATTTTTTCATATTGTAGTATTCACAAAGATATTTATTTTTCTAGTGCAGGTATTCCGCTTTACCGTGTACGCGCTGGCGCATTGAGCGAAGTGGGCAGGCGTGGGCGCTCGCTAGGCGGGAAGTCCCTCAAAATTCAAAAAAGTTATGAGCTGAACGTCATCGGAGAGGTCTTAAAAAGCGATGTCTTTTTTATGTGTTCTGATGGCTTCCAAGACCAATTTGGCGGCACAGACGACCGTAAGTTTATGAAGCGTAGCCTTAAAAATAAACTGACGGAAGTAGCCACTATGCCTATTCAAGAACAAAGTAATTATCTGAAAATGATTCATTTGGAATGGCGTGGTGCTACCGTACAAACAGACGATATCCTTGTGGTTGGTATTCAGGATTTAGGCCAATAAGACTTTGCTTCGTTTACTAAGAACGCCCCTATTTGTATGAATATCTATAGGCCGACAACCAACAAAAAGAGTCTTCTGAAAAGCAGCAAGCCAGGAAATTTTTAGTAAACAAGAATAGGCTTTATTCTAAAATACACGTAAGTTTGTATCTGAAAGAAGTTATCTAGTCAAACTCCTTGTTTTGATAAAATTGAAAAAGCGCATTATCTTTATTGCTAACCCAATTTCGGGAACGCAGCAAAAGCAAAAAATTATTCCGCTCATCAAAGCCCACTTGAGCCAGGACGATTTTGAGTATGCTATCGTTCATACCGAGGCTGCTGGCCATGCTAGCGAACTCGCCGCTGATGCAGTGAACATGGGCTATGACGTAGCGGTGGCTATTGGTGGCGACGGTACGGTCAATGAGGTGGCCAAGTCCTTGATAAATAAAACAACAGCGCTTGGGATTATACCCGCTGGGTCAGGTAATGGTTTCGCACGGCATCTGGGTTTGTCTATGAACCCTAAAGATGCCATTTATCAAATTGCACAAATGAACATTCAGAGTGTAGATACAGCATTCTTGAATCAGAACCCATTTTTTTGTACGGCGGGCATTGGTTTTGACGCGCACGTAAGCCATGAATTTGCTAAGCAAACCAAGCGTGGTTTTTTTACTTATGCCAGTGTAGCACAGCAGCTATTCAAGCGGTTTCAGCCTCAAGTCTATGAGCTACAAGTAGATATGAACAAAATTCAGAAAGAAGCCTTTATGATTACATTGGCCAATGCCGCTCAGTTTGGTAACAACGCTTTTATTGCGCCCCAGGCTAGTGTGCAAGATGGCCTGCTAGATGTCTGCATCGTTAAGCCGTTTAAGCCAATGGATAGGTTTTTACTGGCCATGTCATTGTTTAACAAAACATTACACAAACTTCCATTTGTAGAGTTTTATAAGGCCAAAAGCGTAGAAATAAAAAGCAGCTCTAAAATGCTTTTACACCTAGACGGCGAACCGCGCCATGGAGATACAAACGTTTCCTTCGGAATTAAGCCAAACAGCCTACGTGTTTTGGTGGGGCTGCCCAAAGCACTTTAGTCCCGAAATGCTTTAATCAAATGCAGAGATTTATGCGTCAGTTTTATGTAGCTTCCGTTCAAAAACCAACCTTCCCGCCACTTGGGGCATAAATGCTGTGTCTGAATTGGAGCATTTTAAGGGCAGCCAAAGCAGCTTCCTGACCTTTTTTACTATGTGTGCCGTCAGCGCGATATTGCGCTTGCTCTTTCGTGTCGGTGGTCAATACTCCAAAGATGACGGGCATAGCATAGCGTATAGCCACCTCTGTAAGCCCCTGTGCTACAGCCGAGCAAATAAATTCAAAATGACGTGTACTACCCTGAATGACACAACCCAAGCAGATGATTGCATCGTAGTCTGCTTTTTTGGCCAGCATAGCGGCAGCAGCGGTCAGTTCAAAACTACCCGGAACACGCATAACAGTTATATTTTTTTGAGGGACATAATTTTGTTGCAGTATGTTTTGGGCATCTGCGCTCATCAAGTCCGTAATGCTGCTGTTCCATTCGGCTACCACAATAGCAAACTTTTTAGAGCTAAAAAAACCATCTTCAGCTTTGAGTTGATAAACAATATTCTGATTTTCAGGGCTAAGCATAACTCATCGGGATTAAACACAAATATAAGCCTAAACATAAAGGATTTTCTAGTACTTTTGATAGAGAATAACCGTTTTTTTTAAAATCTTACTATAACTTTGCGGCATAAAGTGCGCTTAATACACACACGAATACCTTGCTGACCCCAAAACTACCCTCAGATTTATGCTAAAATCGCGCCTTGCAGTCCTTATCTTGGTCTCTTTTCTGTTTTGTTTTTGCAAATCAAGCAAAGATAAATCTGCCAAAACCAATTTTTCGGCGAACGAATCCTTCTCTAAAGAAGAAGGCACGCAAGAAAACTTAACTGACTCTGTTGCGTATGCAGACACTTTAAGCGGTAAAAACGCACATTACAAACCTGTTCTAACACGCCCTTTTCAGTTGATTCATACAAAAATAGACCTGAAGCCAAACTGGACAACCGAAACCATGAGCGGCTCGGCTACGCTTACTATAAAGCCTTGGTTTTATTCGCAAGATTCCCTAATTTTAGATGCAAAAGGCTTTGATATTAAACAAGTTAAACTCAATAATACCGAAGTAAAATTTTCTTACAACCAAAAGCGTATTCGTATTGATGAACGCCTCGAAAAAGGTAAACAATACGATGTATGGATACAGTATAGCGCCACACCCAAAAATGTTACGCATTTGGGTAATGCTGCAAACGCACCCGAAAATGGCCTTTACTTCATCAATGCCCAGAAGCAAAGCCCAAACAAACCTCAACAGATTTGGACGCAAGGCCAAACTAGCAACAATTCATGCTGGTTTCCTACCTTCGACCAACCCAATATCCGCACCTCCCAGGAAGTAAGTATTACGGTTGAAGACCGATTCAAGACCCTTTCAAATGGCCGCCTCCTTAGCAGCAATAAAAATAATGACGGCACGCGCACAGATATTTGGCGGCAGGATACACCACATCCACCTTACTTAGCCATGTTGGCGATTGGTGAATTTGAAAAAATTACAGACAAATGGCGCGACAAAGAAGTGGCCTATTATGTAGAAAAAGCCTATAAGAACGACGGAAAGGCTATTTTTGGACATACACCCGAAATGATTGATTATTTCTCAAGACTATTTAAGTACGACTACCCATGGGACAAATACAGCCAAGTGGTAGTACGCGACTACATTTCGGGCGCTATGGAAAACACCTCTGCCTCAGTGTTTATGGAAGGACTGCAAATGGAAAAACGTTGCCTCATCGATGACAATTGGGACGGTATCATTGCCCATGAGTTGGTACACCAATGGTTTGGCGATTTACTTACCTGCGAAGGTTGGGGTAGCCTAAGCCTCAACGAAGCCTTTGCGAATTATGGCGAATACCTTTGGGCAGACTACAAATATGGACGCGATGAGGCAGACGTATTGCGTGCCGATGAGCTAGAGAGTTATCTGAGAGAGGCTGAACTCAAGCGTAGGCCAATCATTCGAGACTATTATGAAAACGACGATGATATGTTTGATAGCCATTCCTACTCCAAGGGCTTTTTAGTGTTGCATTATCTGCGTCATATCATTGGGGACGAAGCCTTTTTTGAAGGCATAGCTCTTTATTTGAAGCAAAATGCCCATACAAGCGTAGAAGTTGCACAACTGCGTATGGCTTTTGAGCAAGTTACTGGCCTGGATTTGGCCTTGTTTTTTAAACAGTGGCTACAAACAGCTGGCCACCCCGAACTAGAGGTTACGCACAGTTACCTAAATGGACGTGTGTATCTGAGCATCAAACAAACACAAATAGCGGCCTTGAGCACAGTGTTTCATATTCCTTTTGAGGTAGAAGTTTGGCAAAATGAAAAGGTTACTACTTATAAAAGCACTTTAACAGAGGCCGAGCAAACTTTCTCATGGCCAGCAACTGCTGCACCCAGCGCCGTGATTCTTGACCCCCAAGGAACTATTCCTGCCAGAATAAACCACTTGAAACCAGAAAAAGAACTTTTTTTTCAGCTCAAAATAGCCAAAACATTTGCGGCCAAAGCAGAAGCCATGAAGCAACTCGTGAACTTTGTAGAAAAAAAAGAAGTCCAACTCGCTTTTTTAGACTTGACCTACGACAAATGCTGGCAAATCAGACAAATGGCCTGTGGGGCTTATGGTGTACCCGCCGACAATGCTGTTCTGGAACGCATCAAAACTTTGTTTGAAGCCGACCCCCACTCCAACGTCCGCATGATGGCGCTCGATATGCTCGTTGCCCAAAATGTGGTTACAGATGCACAGATTCAAAAAGCACTCAATGATTCTTCCTACTACGTGATGAGCAGCGCTATTTATGCCCTCGCCATGACCAAAGGGCCAGATGCGCTACCTATCATTGAAAAATATGAAAATATTGATGAAAAACACATCGTAGCCATTATTGCTAATTTTTATAGCCAAATTCGTATTCCCAATAAGCTAGATTGGTTTACAAGTAAACTGAACAAGGTCTCAGGTTCAGAGCTTTCTTACCTCTTGCAGCCTTTTGCAACGTATCTGATGGGTTCAGAAAATGCTGTTTCGGATAAAGGCCTGGACTATCTGGTACAACTTGGCAAGGCGGATAATTACTTCCAAATTAGAAAGGACGTGATTCAAGCCATGAGCGTCATAGAAAGTTTTAATCCACGTGCCGCCTCTATGATTTTGGAACTCAAAACCTACGAAAAGGACAAGCGTGTGTTGGATTGGATAAATTATTTGGGTTACTAAAGCCAATAGTTTTCGCGCAAAAACACAGATTTAAAAAAAAGCACAAGGCCGCCCCAAAAATCTGAATATGAATGTTTTTTATTTTGGCACGTGTTGTTTTTTATGCCTAAAAGGCTTGGTTGGGATAACTCAGGCAAGTCTTGATTTTAGTCATTGAATATTTTTAGTATTAAATTTCTGACTTTGAATGCTTTGTGGTTTTTATAAAGATAAGCCTCAAGCCGCCCAAACACCATATCAAAAGACTAAGAAAAATAGCTTCAACTACTTATAATTCAAATAGTTGTGCTTTAGTGGGCTTTGAAACTCTTTGATATAAATTCCTGTTTTTATCCCGCAAAGCTAAATTATTGGTACAAGACTGCTCAAATAGAAATAAATAGAAAAATCTTTATGGTGCTTTGTGGAATCATAGAAAGCAGTGCATCTATTGGGTAAATTGTGGTAAAAAAAATTGGATTTAAACCAAAATTAATTAACTTTACACTTTATCATACACCTTCTATGAAAGCTCTGCACCGTAAAACTATGTCCATGCTTTTTCTTATAGGCATCTCTACCATTTTTTTGGTAGGTGCTGTGGTGGCCGAATCGTTCAGCGACCACCCCTTTATCAAAGAACTCAAGTTGCTTTTGAGCGACTTTAGCCAGTCCAGAGGCTACGAGCGCGTGCATTTACACCTAGACAAAACGCTTTACAAACCAGGCGAAACCATTTGGTTTCAGGCTTATGTCCGCAATGAAACAGACCTCAAAGCTGCCGCCAACAGCGAAATACTTTGGGTAGATTTTATTACGCCGAAAGGCAATGTAGAAAAAACTATCAAAATTCTACTCGCAGAAGGAGCAGGAAGCGGCGATTTCGCATTGGGTGCAGACGTAGCTGGAGGCCTTTATACGCTCCGAGCTTATACTAACTGGCAGAAAAATCATAACGACGCACTTATTTTTGAAAAACAAATTCAAGTGCAGAAAGTCATTCTTCCACGCCTTAAAATGAAGCTAGACTTTGAAAAAGACGGCTATGGGCCTGGTGATGAAGTTACCGCCAAATTGAACTTAAACTCTTTGGAAAATAACCCTTTAAGCACACAAGCATTTGATTATAAAGTAAGTATTCAAGGCAATCAAATTTTGGCAGAAAAGGCCACTACCAATGCTGCTGGTTTCTTTCAAATTAAGTTCAAATTACCGAAAGATTTAGCCTCTGCCGATGGCCTGTTGAATGTTATCCTGACCCATAACGGCCAGCGCGAATCCATCTCACGCAGCGTACCTATAACACTCCAAAATATTACACTAAACTTTTTTCCAGAAGGCGGCGAAATGATAGATGGCATGACGAGCCGTGTGGCTTTTGCAGCCCGCGACGAGTTCGGCAAACCATCTGACGTAGAGGGCCAGATATTGGACTCAAAAGGCCAGGTAAAGGCACAATTTACAAGTTTGCACAAAGGAATGGGAGCATTCAACCTGAAGCCAGAAACTAATGAAACCTATACGGCTCGCCTCACCAAACCCGCCAACGTGGTAAAAACCTACCCACTCCCAGAGGCCCTTCCTGCTGGCATGAGCTTGAAAGTGGAACAAAAAAATAGCAATACACTTGGTGTAGCCATAGAAAGCAGCGTAGCCGAAGAGGGCTATATCATGGCGCATGTTCGCGGAGTTCCTTATTTTGGCAAAAGCATCAATCTGCAAAAAGGCTTGAACAACTTAGAGATTAACACCCAAGAGATACCCGCAGGAGTGCTGCAAATCACGCTCTTTGACAACCAAAAAATTGAGCGCGCCGAACGGCTAACATTTGTGAACAAAAGCAAGCAACTGAACATCAAAGTAAGTACTGACAAAGCCACCTATAAGCCACGCGAAAAGGTAAAAATGACCGTGAGCGTTACTGATGACCGCGGTATGCCTATGCCTGCTCAACTCTCTTTGGCTGTAGTGGACGATAAATTGCTGTCTTTTGCGGACGATAAGTCTGGTCATATCTTGTCAAAATTACTTTTAGAACCAGACCTCAAAGGAACTGTAGAAGAGCCTCAATTCTATTTTGACCCCAAAGAACAAAAAGCAGATGCTGCACTCGATTTATTGATGCTTACGCAGGGCTGGCGCAGTTTTACGTGGGAGAGCGTCCGCAAAAAAGCACCTATGACCATCAGCTATAATGCCGAAAAGCAAATTTATTCAGGCCGTGTTTATAGTTCTGAAGGTAAGCCTATGAGCGGTGTAGTGGTTAAATTAATGAACGCTGATAATAAAGCCATTCAACAGCAAAACAGCAATGCAGATGGCTACTTTGAGTTCCGTGGTTTCACGCTTTATGAGCCTGGCATGACGGTTCAAATAGAGGCTACTGCAGGAAATTATCCTCACAGCAACAGTGTATTGCAATACGCAGAAAACACAAGTGTCTATCTTTATAAGCCCTATCCTGATAAATCTACGGGGCTTCGCAAAAAAGGGGCAGTAAGACAAGAAAGAGCCAATGAAGGTGCCGCTGGCGCTGAAGGTGTGGAAATGATGGCCGAAGAAGCCGCACCAGTCATGGCTGTTGCCCCTGTTGATGCTATGGAGCAAAAAGATATGGTCGCTAACCAACAAGTTGTTGTTTTACCCGAAGAAAAAGAACTGCTTAAAAATCTGCCTGGTTTGCAGCAAGTGATAGCTGATAAGCCAGTTGTAGTAGTGGAGGCCGAAAAAGCAGAAGAAAAAAAGATTGAAGCCAACGTGAACATGGATATTGCGTTAGGAAGAGCCAAAGGCAAACGCGATGCAAGGGTTGCTGATGAGGAGGAGAGATTCGACGACGATGCGGGTATGGATTTTGATGAGGCAAATGAGGTTGCACTTGCAGTAGCATATTACCGCGCCAGAGTATTCCCTGAAGTAAAATACGAAAGCACGGAAACCGAAGAACGTACAGATTTCCGCAGCACTATTTTTTGGCAGGCCATAAATATTGACCGCAAGGGCAAAACCACCATAGAGTTTTATAACTCGGACGACATTACAGCCTTTCGCGCTGTGGTAGAGGGCGTAAGCAGCACAGGTTTGGTTGGTCGTGCAGACATGACTTACAACACTATTTTGCCTTTTAGCATGAGTGTGAAAGCACCTTTGTTTACTGCCATGGGCGACAAGATTGCGCTGCCACTTAGCCTTACCAATAACACGGACGAAACCATTACTGGCAACCTGACCTGCGCCCTGCCCAAAGCATGGCAACTGGACGCAGCCTTTGCGCCTGAAGTGAGCATTGCGCCAAACAGCACTAAAAATATGATTCTGAACTGCCAAGTACTGAACGTAGCTGGTAAAGATGCGCTCAAGGTTAGTTTCAAGTATGCCAACGGTGGCGACAGCTTTGTGCAGGAAGTAGAAACCAGTCCAAAAGGTTTCCCGGCTTCTATCAATGTATCTGGTCAGGAATTGCAGAACGAGTTTAGCTTTGACCTGACGACCCCGATTGAAGGCAGTGTGCGCGCTTCAGTTACAGCCTACCCTACTGTTTTATCAGACATGATGGCTGGCCTAGAGTCTATTTTGCAGCAACCCTACGGCTGTTTTGAGCAAACCTCTTCTAGCACTTATCCAAACATTATGGTTTTGGATTACATGAACACTTTTGGCTCAAAAGACAACACCGTTTTAGCCAAAGCAAAAGGATTTATTGATGCTGGTTACAAGCGCTTAGTGAGCTTTGAAACTGCCGAAAAGGGTTACGAGTGGTTTGGCAGCACACCCGCACACGAAGCACTTACGGCTTATGGCCTAATGGAATTCAAAGATATGCAAAAAGCCTATAACGTGGTAGACGACCGCATGGTACAGCGTACCGCCGAGTGGTTGCTTAGCCGCCGAGACGGCAAGGGTGGCTTCATGCGCAGCGGACAAGCCCTCGACCAGTTTGGCCGTGCTGAGGAAGACATCACCAACGCTTATATTCTTTATGCTATGACTGAAGCTGGCAATACGAACTTGGAAATGGAAGCCGAAGCTGCTCATAAGCAAGCGCTCAAAACCCAAGACCCTTATTGTTTGGCTTTGGTGAGCAATGCTTGTTTCTTGATGGCAGAGCGCGTCAAGACTGAAAGCAACAGCAAGCACCCTAAGTATATCGCTATGGGTACAGAGACTCTTGCAGCACTAAACAAAGCCCAAAAAGAAGATGGTGCTTACAATGGCAAGCGCCACTCTATTACTTACTCCACTGGGCAGGGCCTAGAAATAGAAACCACAGCACTCGCCATCTTGGCCAATCTGCGTGCAGCCAGCCCAAATGGTATGGTTATGAACCCAGCCGTCAAGTTTTTGATGAACTCACGTTCGCCTTACGGAGGCTTCGGTAATACGCAAAGCACGGTTTTAGCGCTCAAAGCCCTAACCATGTTTGCGAACTTCTCAAAAAGAACTGCCGAAGCCGGTACGCTTGAAGTGTATGTAGATGGCAAAAAAGCGGCTGCTATGAACTACGAAGCAGGTCGTGAACAAGCTATCAGCATCGAGGGTTTAGAAAAACACCTCAAAGCAGGCAAAAACCGCATCAAAGTTCAGTTTGTGGGTGTAAAAAATGCCTTGCCTTACAATGTGCGTATTGACTGGGCTTCCAATTTGCCTCAAAGCTCAAAAGCCTGCAAGGTAAACTTGGAAACAAAATTGGCTGCTTCGCAAACAAGCGTAGGCGAAGTGGTAAGGCTTACGACCAAGCTCACAAACACCACCAAAGACGGCCTGCCCATGACGCTTGCCATTGTAGGCATACCTGGGGGACTCAGCGCGCAGCCTTGGCAACTCAAAGAACTGCAGGAGAAAAAAATTATTGATTTCTACGAAGTGCGCGACAATTTCGTAATCTTCTACTATCGTCAGATGAAACCCTCTGAAGTGCGCGAGATAAACCTTGACCTCAAGGCGGAAGTCGCTGGTCAGTACGAAGCGGCAGCCTCTTCGGCTTTCCTTTACTACACCAACGAACACAAGGTTTGGGTAAAAAGCAATAGTATAAACATCAAGAAAAACTAAGAGCTAGTGCCCAGAAACCGCCAAAATTAACATTGCATTCCCTTATTTTGAATACACAAACCTCAGCAAAGGCTGGGGTTTTGTGTTTTGAGAGATAATGAACTACTGAGCTTAGTTTTTGTTAATTCATCGTCTTTGCAGCTCCCAAACATAGATTTTTTGTGGTGCTACTGGCGAAAGTTGATAAATGCGGTTGTTCCTAAAGAGCGGATAAACGTAAGATTCGGGTATCAACGCTTGCTCAAAGTAAGTATTGCGGCGGTGGTCATAGTAAATTACGCAAAAATCTCTTCCCTTTTTCGTTGCTTCGCTAGCGCCCAGATAAAATGTAGCAAAGCCCTCACCTGTATTAACGGCACAATTATTATAACCTCTTAGATAGTCTTTGTAGTCCACTTTTTTTATTCCCGCCACCTTTGTTTTGCTCTTCTTAATCCTCTTTTTTGCACTATCTAAATGGATATATTGTCTCTCAAAAAAAAGGGAAGGTACTTTTACGGCTTCTGTTGCTCCATTCTGAGTTTGGCTATAAATGTAAGGGGAACGATTGTGCGCATAAAACACTTTCTTTTCAGCGCTGTCATAGGCCATTACTACTGGCATATCCATAGTTGGGTGCTCTTCACTGCCTGCATATGACCTCCAGCCCTGTATGCGTTCAAGTTTTTGTGTTTCTAAATACAGCCAGCCAATTTGTAGTTCATCGTATCGTTTTTTGAAATTTCGCTTACCTAAAATGAACTTGTAACACTGCTTGTAACACGACACTAAAATTCTATGATTTTGTGTATCATAATATCCCAAATCGTAAATATCAAAATAACTACTTCCCCTCTTAATGTATCCTTTGAACTGAACATTCCTTTTCTGTACGAAGTTCCCTTTTACATCAAAATCAAAAAGAGTGGATTTTGGAGATTCCAATAAAGCGTGTACGAGCGTATCTGAGCAAATCAAGTGATAGGCCACGGTGTCAGGTTCTGCTGTTTTTATCATTTTATTAACTGTAAAATAATGGTCTCTTAGAGCCAGCTGGCCAAGTGTGTCAAAAAAATAGAGCTTTCTTGAGCCGTAAGCAGCCATACCTAACAGAGTATTTGTAGCCATGCTCCCGCCCGAAGGGATAAATAGTTGCTCTTCAAAAACTTGACTGACATCAAAACTATCCATTAAAACAAAAACTCGGTCTGTGCTGCAAACAGCATCTGGTTTATAATGAATAAGTACTTGAGACTTACCGCAAGCGTAAAACAACATCGGTATAAGGCAGAAAATAGAGAGATTTCGCATACTATTTGGGCTTTATCTAGAAACATCACGCTAATTTATATTTTGTTCATTGAATAGCAACCTTTTATAACTATTCAGCTAAAAAAAGTTTGGAAAATTAGCACCAAGCGCCTAATTTTGCTTTTGTTTGTAGTATGCAAACAAATGAACAATCCATGAATCTTATTCTACAAATAATCAAGGCATTGTTTCGTGCATTGGGCAGGACTTTACATGACGAAAAAGCGCCGCCAAGAAGGCATTTTGACTATAATAAAAAAGCTCACAAAAGCCATAAAAAAGCAACGCAAAGCCAGCACCCAAACACAAAAAAAACAAAAAGACACATGGATGATTCTGTTATTGATGTTACTGGTCAGTATCAAAATGTTCCGCCTACCCCGCAACTCTTTAAATACGAAAAAAAAGTGCCGCGCTTGAATGACGAACACCTGCAAGCAAGTAACTTAAACCAGGAGCAGAGTGCTTTTTATGAAACCTTTAAACATTATTTTTCTGTTGGCAAATATCTTGATTTAGACGGAAATACCAATTATGCAGTTTTACTTATGCAAGATTTGCTGAAACGTAACAGTGGCAACTTGGACGTTTCTGCCTTGAATAAACAAATGAATCTGCTTACAGAACTTTATCCCAAACTGATAGAACAGCTCAAAAATCTTGAAAAAAGGACAAAACAAAATATGAAATATCAAAAAGGAAGTTCAAATGAGCCTATAAAACCACAAAAAGAAGAAAAAGCGCCTATGGAGCTTTTCCCGCAACATGAGCAGCCCCAGCACACAGAGAGAACTTTCACGCCAACTCCTGAAGTTAAGCCCGAGGAAAGACAAGACGATGCCGATACGAAAGATGATATCATAAAAACTATGGACACAAAGGAGCTAGAGTCGTTTATGGACATAGTGCGGAGTAGTGATGCTTACCCTTTGGGTCTTGGTACAAAATACCAAGGCAAGCTCAACTTGTCAAAAACCTTTGTCTCGCATCTGGACGCTATCTATTATGCTGGCAATATGTTTTTTAACATTGAGGAGTGCCAAGAAGAAATAATTAAACTCTATTCTCAACTTTGGGCTGGGCTCAACAAATTCCACCTCAGTAACTACGGTAAGCCCCTTGATAAGCAAATTGAATTTTTGGCAGACGAGATAGCTAGAAAGCAATACAGATACAGGCGTGGTTCAGAGAACTACCTGAATTGTGTTTATGAGGAGCAGCACAATTTATATCTGAGATTGATTAAAATATGCGAAAATCAAGTGCGAGAGCGATATTTCGTTAAAAGAAGACTCAAAGAAGAAATTGGCTACAAACACTCAGTAATCAAACAAATGTATGAGAATATCATTGTTGCCGAAATTCCAAAACTCCTAATGCCTTTGGTGGCTAAAATCAAACCATTAAGCCCAGAGCTAGACACCAAACTCTATCTATGTATTACGAAGCGCTGGAAACAAAAACTAGACGAACTGCTGGATACAAAAAGTAAAGAACCAGAGCAACTCTTAGATAGCATTCTTGTACTTGCCAAACAGAATGTGCAGAATAAACAGGCAAGCGCCATATGCCGTGATGCCGCCAAAAGCATTGCTAAAAAAGACTTGCAAATAGCCCTTATTTTGTATGTTTACTCCTGTTTTTATTTGCATAGGGACGAAAAAGGCCAACCTGAAATGCCAAATAATTTAGAAAAAATTATTGCCGAGAAGCCTCAGCAGCTCAATTCTTTCAAAGAAATTTTGGCGGATTTGGCTCAAAACATGGAACTAGAGAAAGCCCTCAATGCCACCTCCGAGCTTTTTGCCATAAAACGCCGAAAAATTGAGCTGGATACAGACTCGATTCAGGAAGTGCAAACCCAGCACGCCGAAACCGTCCAAATTTTGAGCCAGTATTTAGAAGACGAAGATGAGATGCTGCAAGTTGTGCCTAAAGTCAATCCTGTGCCTGCTGGCAGTTATTCACAAGAATTAGCCTTTAATGCCCTCCAGAGTGAGCTTTTAGCTCTTTTTGCAGCCCAAAATTTCTCATTGCCGCATACTGAGCTAGATGCTTTTGCCAAAGCCAAACGCAGTTTTAGAAACCAACTCGTAGAGAGCATCAACGACCTTTGTTACGATGAGCTAGATGACCTTCTCATTGAAGAAGAGGAGAACGTTTATACCGTCAATCCAAACTATTACCAAAGAATTTTTGCCAAATGATAGAGAGCGTAAAACCCAAAGAAGCCACAGCCATTATCAACTCCCTGACCAGCGGCGTAGTCCCTAAAATGGGCGTTCAGCACATTACCGTAGGCCGTTCCGATGAAGTGAATGCCGTAATTAATGCGCTGAACGATGTAAAAAATGGGCACAGTATGGTTAAGTTTTGGATTGGCGACTTTGGTGCGGGCAAGTCCTTCATGCTGCATTTGCTCAATACCTTGGCGCTCAAACAAAGATTTGTGGTGGCTAAAGCTGATTTTACGCCAGAAAACCGTCTCTATGCCAATGACGGCAAGGCGCTTGCACTCTACACCCACATCATCGACAACTTGGCGATTCAAACCAAGCCCGAAGGCGGTGCCTTGCCCACTTTGCTCGAAAAATGGATAGAGCAAGTACTAAGCAAAACTGCCGAAGAGTGTCAGATTAACCTAGCTGATATACGCGAGCCTAAACACGCCCATCTCATTCGAGAGCGCATCATGAAAACCATCAGCGCCCTGAGTGATGTAGGCGGTTATGATTTCGGTACAGTTGTACTCCGCTACTACGAAGGCTACATCAACGACGAGGACGAAACCCGCAAAAATGCTATCAGATGGCTCAAAGGCGAATATAAAACCAAAACCGAAGCCAAAAGAGATTTGGGCGTGCGCGAAGTCATTACGGACTTAAACTACTACGATATGCTCAAAAACTTCTGTAAACTCTTCGTCAGTATGGGTTACAGCGGTTTTGTGGTCAATTTAGACGAGGCCATTAACCTCTACAAAATCTCTACCGCCGTCATGCGCTCTAAGAATTACGAAAAAATCTTGAGTATTTACAACGACTGCTTTCAGGGTAAAGTAAGCAATATGTACTTCAATTTTGCAGGAACAAAAGAAGTCCTTGAGAACCCCCGCAGAGGCTTTTTTAGCTACGAAGCCCTCAAAAGCAGGCTGCAAACTAACAAATACGAAACGGCTACCCTCCGCGACTTCGCCCAGCCCGTCATACGCCTGATGCCGCTCGACCATAACGAAATATTTGTGTTGCTCAAAAGACTAAAAGCCATTTTTGACCTCAATTACAACTGCAACTGCGAAGTGCAAGACGCTGATATTAAGAATTTTATGGAAGAAATCTTTAATAAACCAGGTGCTGCAGAATTCCTAACTCCGCGTGAGCTTATCCGCGACTTCCTCGGTATTTTGAACATCATTCGTCAAAACCCCAAAGCGGACAAAAGACAGCTCTTTGGCGACCTCAAAATCAAAGACGAAAGACCTCAAGAAACCTTTTTAGACAGCGTAGAAGAATTCTAATGGCTTTTGAACTACTATCCGCACCCATACGAAAGTACATCAGGGACAAAGGCTGGGAGCAACTGCGCCCCATTCAAGTTGCCGCCATCACCCGTATTATGGCTTCGGACGACAACTATATTTTAGCCTCAAAAACGGCTTCCGGGAAAACCGAGGCAGCTTTTTTACCTATTTTATCCAAAGTAGATTTCAGTGAAAGAGGCGTATCTGTTCTTTATATCTCGCCCCTTATTGCCCTCATCAACGACCAGTTTACGCGCATAGAAGACCTCTGCCAGTATATGGACGTGGGCGTTACCAAATGGCATGGAGAGGCCAATCAAGCGGCCAAAAAAAGGCTTTTGAAGCAGCCAGAAGGTATCGTGCTGATAACGCCTGAATCGCTTGAGGCCATGTTCGTTAATAGACCTGCCGAAGTCAAGCACCTTTTCGGCAATCTAAAATACGTCGTTATTGACGAAATTCACTCATTCATTGGCACAGACCGCGGCCTACAGCTCAAATCTATTTTGGCTCGTTTGCAGCGTATCAATGACAAAACTTTTAGCATCGTAGGGCTTTCGGCCACTATCGGCGACTACGACGAAGCTAAAAAATTAACTGGCCGCGAACAACAAACCAAAGTCTTGCTAGATAGAACAAACAAAGACATCAGTGCTATTTTTCAACTTTTTGAGCACGAAGAGGGCAATAATTTTTTGCCAACAGCCTTGCTAAAAGAACTTTACAAAGAAACAAAAAACAGTAAGACCTTAGTCTTTCCAAATAATCGTGGCAAGGCAGAAGTGGTGGCCGTAGAACTTACAAAAATAGCACAGCAACAGAAAGGACATACCAACTATTTTTCACACCATTCCTCCGTAAACCGCGAAATCAGAGAGTATGTAGAACATTTTGCCAAGAACAACAGACGCGATAACTTCTGTATTGCTTGCACCTCCACGCTTGAACTAGGCATAGATATTGGCACGATTGACAAAGTGGTGCAAATTGATGCCACTCACAGCATTGCTTCCCTCATACAGCGTGTAGGCCGTAGCGGTCGCCAAGAAGGGCAAAGCAGCCATCTGTTTCTCTATGCTACCAAGCCTTGGGATTTGCTACAAGCCCTCGCTTGTTGGTTGCTGTATCAAGAGGGTTTTATTGAGCCCCCTCACAAAAACAACAAGCCTTATCACTTGTTTTTGCATCAGGCGCTATCCGTCGTCAAGGAGCGTTCAGGCATCTCGTGGACAAACTTAGTGCAAGAACTCCAAGAAAATGCAGCGTTTAAACAGATAGAGGTAGCCGAAATGAATGAAATTCTGGCGCATTTGGTGGAAATAGATTTTCTTGAAAAAATACAGCAGGAGCTAATCATTGGCGTTAAAGGCGAAGAAATTGTAAATAGTCGCGATTTTTACAGTGTTTTTATGCTGCAAGAAGACTACAAAGTGGTGGCAGCAGGCACGACCATAGGTGCGCTTCCTTTGTCGCCCGCTGTTGCGCCAGACGAAAACATCATGCTGGCAGCCAGAATGTGGCGCATCGTAGAACTGAACCATGCGCAGAAAAAAATAGAAGTAGAACCAGCCCGAGATGGCAAAAAACCCATTTTTTTTGGTAGCGCCAGCATGACCCACCCGCGTATACCCGAAAAAATGTTTGAAATACTTTGCAGCAGTACAATTTACGATTTTCTGGATAACACCTGCCAGAGCGCCATTGAGGACATCCGAGACCGGTTTAAGACCAGCAGACCCATTAATCCGCTAAATGAGCGCCTCGTGATAGCTTGTGTAGGCGAACTGAAATTTTATAGCTTTACTGGCACCCGCATCAACAACACACTCCGCTGGCTATTTGAGGTAGCGGGCATCAAAGCAGACCTACAAGACCGCAATAGTTTGTTGAGTTTGGACGCTTTTACGGAAGAATTACGCGCAAAATGGCCTCTTCTTGCCGCCTTACTCGCCGATGTGGACGTTCGCATTCAGGAGCTCTTAACTAAAAGGCCTGAATTAATGGCTCATTCTAAGTGGGGAAAATACTTGCCCTTAGCCTACAAAGCCAAGCTCTATAAAGACAGTTTTTTTGATGTTGAGCAAACAAAATCTTTTCTGAACAACATCAATTTGGTCTTTAAGACGGTTTAGTACTCAGTTTTTGTTATCAAAAGCTAAAACTGACTAGGCTCTTCAAATAGCGAGCATCATTTTCCGATACAAAACTTGCTAAAGATGTTTGCTAAGAGGTCATCGCTGCTGATTTCACCTGTTATACTGCCTAGTGCTTGCAAAGCATGACGAATATCCATGGCTAAAAAGTCGCCTGTTATGCCTTGTTCAAGCCCATTCAAAACACGCTCAAGTGCAACCGAGGTATGTACGAGGCTCTCATAGTGCCGTACATTGGTAAGGAGAGTGTCATTAATTTTAAAGTTTTGCGATTGCACCTTCTCCAAAAGCGTAGTTTTAAGTACTTCTATGCCGTCTTGTTGCTTGGCTGATATAAGCAAATGGTCTGGCAGGCTAGCTAAAGTGCTATAAACAAAGTCGTTGCAATGCTCTACTTTATTACCTACCATCAAGAACGGAATGCCAAAGGCCTGTGCGGCGTGGAGTTCCTGCTCGTAGTCAGCAGGGGTTTGAATTTGGCTCAAATCAAATAAATAAATAACAAGTTCTGCCGCTTTGATTTTTTCATAACTACGCGCTACGCCTATTTTTTCTATGGCATCATCGGTTTGACGCAAACCAGCCGTATCAACGAATCGGAATAAAAGTCCTTCAATAATAAGTGTATCTTCAATAGTATCGCGGGTTGTGCCTGCAATTTCAGATACAATCGCCTTTTCTTCATTCAAAAGGGTATTGAGCAGGGTAGATTTTCCCGCATTGGGCTTGCCTGCAATAACTGTTGTTACACCGTTCTTAATGACGTTGCCAAGTGCAAAAGATTTTACTAATGTTCTTAGAACAGCCAGAATCCGATTAACACTTGCCTTGAGGTCTGCACGATTGGCAAATTCTACGTCCTCTTCGCCAAAGTCAAGCTCTAGCTCTATCAAAGAAGCAAAGTGAATGAGGTCTTGACGGAGCTGCGCAATAACTTGCGAAAAACCGCCCTTCATTTGGTAGAGGGCAGCCTTATGAGCGGCTTCGGTTTCTGAGGCAATGACATCGGCTACGGCTTCTGCTTGCGCCAAATCAAAACGCCCATTTAAAAAAGCCCGTTTGGTGAACTCGCCAGCCTCGGCGTAACGCAAACCATTTTTTAGAAAAGCACGAATAATTTTTTGAACGACGAAAGGCGAGCCATGACAAGAAATTTCTACAACATCTTCTTTGGTGAATGATTTTGGCCCTTTAAAGATACCAACGACCACTTCGTCAAGTGGCTCGTTGTCTGCATCATAAAGCCAGCCTACGTGCATGGTATGGCTCAACTGCTCTTTAAGAATTTTGCCTCTCCATAATTTTTGAGTTTGAGCGACAGCCTCTGCGCCCGAAATCCGTAAAACTGCAATGGCGGCCGGTGCAGCGCCAGTGGCTAAAGCAATGATGGTGTCTGTGTGTTTCATTGGGCATTTTTAATATTGCCGCTGTTGCGTAATTTTAAGACTTGTTTTGAGTACTTTTTCTGACTGTATTCTAAGAAAAGCACAAGCCACACTAGGGTATTTGCTAGGCAGTAGCTAAATTTTAGGGTGCAAGATAGCAGATTTTTTTTTGATTTTTTTGCTATGCCCTATGGTCGGAACTTTTAGCTCGCGCTTCAGTTCTGCATCAAGGCAAAAAGTAGAGAAGAGAAGTTTATCAAAGACCGTCAAGGTGTTCCCAAAATAGGCAAGCTATCCTCCTTAAATTTAGCTTACATCTATAGAATGTGCTTTTTAAGGAGAGGCTACATTGAAATCCTGCAAGACCAAAAACCAGTAACGCGCCAAAATGTTTCTTCAAAATCCTTGCAGGAAAGCCCTCTTTGATAAGAAAACAGTTCAGGCACACGCTAAATCGGAATAACTGTCTATTTTCTTGATTTCCTTTGATACTCAAACAGGCGCTGCGCTACTAGCTTGGGATAGTGCTCATGCTCAAGTCCATGTATGCGATTGGCCAGGTCGTAGGCACTATCTCCTGGATTTACTACGCAACGCGCTTGTAGCAAAATGCGTCCCTCATCAAATTTTTCATTGACTAGGTGAATTGTAATACCGCTTTCGCTGTCCTTATTCGCTAAAATAGCTTCGTGTACATACATACCATACATACCCTTGCCACCGTATTGAGGTAAGAGCGAGGGGTGAATATTCAAAACACGGTCGGGGAAGCAGCGCAATAAACTCTCGGGGATGAGCCACAAAAAGCCCGCAAGTACCACCAAATCAGCCTTTATGCTTTGCAAATAACTTACAACTTTATCCGAACCATAAAAATCATTGCGGTCAAAGATAAAACTTTTGACTTGAAGCCTCTGGGCACGTTCTAGGACACCAGCCTTAGGATTGTTGGTCAGAATATGGCATTGCACATTTGGGTGGTGCATTTTCATAAAATTGATAATGGCTTCGGCATTGCTGCCACTGCCAGAGGCAAAAATGGCTATGTTTAGCTCCTCCAAGAGGTTCTCGGAATCATTTTTGAGAATATCATGCCCTAATTTATCGCGCTTAGTGGCCAGGTAGCTCGCATTATGCGGATTTGGTGCAATTTCAATGGCTACATTTTCCACAATTTCAAGGCCGTAGCCAATTAAACCAGCACGTTTTTGGGGGTTATTAGACATCAGTCTGATTTTACTTACACCCAAGTCTCTCAAAATTTGTGCTCCCACACCATAGTCTCGTGCATCCATGCTGAACCCTAGCTTAATATTAGCCTCAACAGTATCTAAGCCTTTTTCTTGAAGCTCGTAAGCCAATAGCTTATTTATTAAGCCAATGCCTCTACCTTCTTGGTTCATATACAGAATGACCCCCTTACCCTCGCGTTCTACCATCATCATGGCGGCATGGAGCTGGCTGCCGCAATCGCAACGGCAAGAACCAAAAATATCGCCCGTAACGCAAGACGAATGAACGCGCACCAAGACTGGCTCATTGTCAGAGAAAGTCCCTTTCACAAGTGCCAAATGTACTTCATCAGTATTGGATTGTTTGTAGGCTTTGAGGACAAAATCGCCATAAAGTGTAGGCATTTCAACAGCGGCCTGTTGTTCTATCAAGGATTCGTGTTTCAAGCGATAAGCTATTAAGTCCTTGATTGCTACTAATTTCATGTTGAATTTTTCGGCCACTAAACGAAGGTCTGGGAGGCGCGCCATACTACCGTCCTCATTCATAATTTCAACCAAAACCCCAGCAGGACTTAAACCAGCTAGCCGCGCAAAGTCCACTGCAGCCTCGGTATGCCCAGCTCGGCGCAGTACACCACCATTGCGCGCACGAAGCGGAAAGATATGGCCTGGCTTGCCCAGCTCTTCTGGTTTGGTATGTGGGTTTATGAGTGCTAGAATGGTTTTGGCACGGTCTGAGGCGGATATGCCAGTGGTGCAGCCCTGCCCAATGAGGTCAACAGAAACCATAAAGGCTGTGTCATAATCTGCACGGTTAGCACTAACCATAGGCTCAAGTTTTAATTCTAAGCAACGGCTTTCGGGCAGGGCGGCACAAATAAGGCCGCGTCCTTCCTTTGCCATAAAGTTAATAATTTGGGGGGTGATGGCACCTGCCGCACAAATGAAATCGCCTTCATTTTCGCGGTCTTCATCGTCCACTACAATAATTATTTGGCCGTTTTTGATAGCCCAAAGAGCGTCCTCTATGCTATCCAATCCTGTTTTTGTTGTTTCCAATTTGCTTCAAACAATGCTTTGAAAGGGTTATGAAATAGGCTAAAGCAAAACAAAAATCATTGACTGATTTTTTGATACGACAAATGTAGCGATAAAAAGCGCAAATTTGGCACGTCAAGCAAATAAAATTACTTTGCAGCGCCATCAAAACGTTCTTAAACTATGCCAACTATTTGGCTCTAATGGCTTCAACGGGGTCAAGGCGCGAGGCTGTATAGGCCGGTACAATACCCGAAAACACACCAATAACTGAGGCCAAGAGTAAGCCTATCCACAGTTTGTCCAAACCTATTTTAACAATAAAAGTGTCGGTAGAAACAAAGGTTAAACAATAGACCAGCATTAAGCCTAGTCCACCACCAATTAGACTCAATAAAATAGCTTCAAATAGAAATTCACTTAAAATAAATGAGTTACGAGCGCCCAAAGACTTTTGAATGCCAATAATATTAGTGCGCTCCTTCACCGAAACGAACATAATGTTAGCAATGCCAAAGCCGCCAACCAAAATAGAAAAACTGCCAATAACAGCTCCCGCAAGCGTTAGAACGGCAATGATGCCGTCAAGGAAAGTGGCAAACATTTCTGGTCTATTGATGGCAAAGTTATCCTCCTGCGTAGGCCGTAAGCCGCGATAGCTCCGCAGTAAGCCTACTACTTCGCCTTCTACAGTCTCTAA
Organism: Cytophagales bacterium; assembly: GCA_013299045.1. Taxonomy (GTDB): domain Bacteria; phylum Bacteroidota; class Bacteroidia; order Cytophagales; family Bernardetiaceae; genus RDZD01. Next base: position 96,748 of record JAAFJX010000015.1, read on the forward strand.
ATTTTTATCAGCCTCAAAACCCTTGATGGCTATACTCGGCGATACACCACGTTCTCCTACTTCAAACATTCTGCCTAGGGTATGAAAGGGAATGATACAAATATTGTCTGTACTGGGCGCACCTAATAAATTTTGGCCTTGGTAGTTGAGTACCCCTACTACACGGAATTTACGCCCTTTTATCTTAACTGTTTTATTGACTGGGCTTTCCTGACCAAACAAGTCTTTGGCGATAATAAAACCGAGTAGTACAACATCATAGGCATTGTCGGCCTCTTGTGAAGAAAAATAGCGCCCCTGTTGCACGCGAATATCTGCAATTTTATTGTAGTGGTAAGTAATACCCTGCACATAAATATCTGATATGCTACTAGAGCCGTATTTTATTGAAAGCCCGCCCCTTATGCCAAAAACACCTACTGCACTAGCCGATGTCAAGTTCTTTTGCAAAAACTCGTACTCTTCAAGAGTGGGTTGTGGGCGCTTGATGTACTTCCACCAAGGATAGTCGGGTGCAAATATCCACGGCCATTTTTCAACATAAACGACTTTGTCGCCGAGAAATGACAAACTTTCTTTGATACTGCGTTCTAGGGCATCAACCATAGTCAGAACACCAATGATAGAAAAAATACCAACTGTTACGCCAAGCAAAGAGAGTAAAGTACGGAGTAGATTTTCGCGGAGTGCGCCCCAGGCAAACCTAAAACTCTCAAAATAGAAAACAAGAAATTTCATTTGGTGCGCTCTAAGGTACAGCGATAACTGATAAGGATAGTATTTGGGGCGGTGGCACAAAGATAATCAAAAAAATGCTATAGGTGTAGGAAAGTGTCAAAAAAAGGTGGTTTAGGCTAAAAACAAAGAATAGTGGCTATTGCAGGACACCAATACTTTTAGCGACACTAATGGGTTTTTAGGCTTAGTTTAACTATCTCTACTTCAAAAGTATCATTGGTTACTTGAACATTGATATGAAGCCTATCTTCTGAGCCTTTGCCTCTTTCTGCCACATCGGCTTGTAGTTTCCACTGCGCCGTTTTTGTATCGTCAATGTGGGCATTGTTAAAATTTGGCTGCCCTGTTGCGCTATTGTAGTTTCTTGGGTCTGATAATCTATCTTCTAGCTGTTTATACGATTTTATAGATGCTTCGTCTTTGCTTACCTTAGCCCAGCTAATGTTTACCCTTCGCCCCGAATCATCTGTTCTGTTGCGTTTGTATATGCTAGCAAGGTAATAGGCAACCATGGTGGTATCATCCCAATCAAGGTTTAGCTTAGCTTCGTTATCGTTGTAATACGCAATGGTGTCAAGATAGGCAGTGTTATTGTCATAGCCACCAAAGCTATATTTTTCCTTTTTAATGTTGTCAAGGTTTTTATAGATAGCAACGGCAATGACTGACTGACGCTCTTTTGTAGCTGCTTCCTCTTTCTGCTGTTTGCTTATCTCATGCTCATTAAGTTTTTGATTTTTCTTAACGTGTGTTTTTTGCTTTTCTACTGTTATAATTTCTTTTTTATCTGATTCTAAACCGTCATCATTAGGCTTTTCTTGGCCTTTGAAATCAGATTTGCTGTCTATTTTCGTATCCATGCCAGTATATTGTTTTTTGTTCTTTTCTTGTTCTTCTTTCTTTCTCTGTTTTTCTTTTTTTATATTTTCTTCTCTAGCCCCTCCTACAACCTGCATGAGCTGTTCATCGCTTTTAAGCATCTTCAGTACTTTAGGGCCTATGCCTTGCGGTGTATTGCCGCCCATAAATTCTATAATCAGACTGTCTAATTTGGTGCTAACTTCATCTCTGTTATCTGCTCCATAGCCTTTTAGGGCTAGTCTAGCTTCTGTAATGTCATTTTCGGGTGCGCTCTGGCCATTGTTTGCTATCATGTAAAGGCCATCTATCAAACAGTTACCGTCTGCTACAGTTTTTTTCCCTCTCTTAAATTTTCTAAGCCCATCAGTGGCGCTAAAATGAAAACTTTGGCTTTCTGGGGCTTGCTCTATGATATGAATATAATGATTTCCGCCAACAAATAGAATTTGTCCACGTTGCTGATTTGTATTTTCACCATACTGCGTAACTAATGTTACGGTATCTTTTGTTGTTTGATTAAACACTTCGGCAAATACTCTATATTTATTGGCAAGGAACTTACCTTCGCCTTCTTGGAGGTAAGTGCTTTTATCAACTAAATCATCAATGTATGCGTCTATCAGTTCGCCTGTGGTATTCGTATTCCAGCCACCTTTGCCGTCAGGTTGTATGTAAGAGTTAGTATAACCCGCCTTGTAGGCAGAAGCTACTCCGCCCACAATACCACCTATAATACCTGTTGCAAGAAGTCCCCAACCAAGCGGATTCCAAAAATTCACGAGTACAGTAGCACCAACTCCTGCTATTCCAATGCCTAAGCCTATCTTTCCGCCGCGCTTGACTCTGTGCTTTGCTTGGTTTTCTATCCCTTTTTTATCTTTTTTCCCTACTTTTTGAACCGTTTTAGTGGTATTGGCTATTCGCTTTTTAAGTTGCGTAGGCTTCTGTTTTTGTCCCAAAGCCATTGCGCCCATTTTATCGGCTTCCTTTTCCAGTGCTTCGTCATTATTTACGTTGATATCACCTTTCATTTGTATATCCGCAGTTACTCGCCCTTGTTTTTGTTGCACAACGTGCCAAGCCTCGTGTGGTAAGTGCTTTTCCTGCCCCTGTGCCAAATGTATGTCCGTTCCCTGGGCATAAGCATCTGCATTTAATGGTGTGGGTTTATCTGAATTATAATGAACACGAACATCGTCCATAGCATAACCAGACAAACTCTCTATTCCCAGTCTTAACTCAGTTGGAAGTCCACCCTCTATTTCTTTTCGTTGGATAGTTCTATCTGAATCTGACTGGCTTGCCGATTTATCATCGCTTGCCTCTTTAGTTCCTGTCGTAAAGTCATTCGCAAGGTCTTGAAAGTGCTTATATTTCTCTATCTGACTGCTAATTGCTGCCTCATCTTGTAATCTACGCTGTACTACAACATCTGAACGCTCATCAACAAATGTATGGGCAGACTTTTCATGTTGTAATTCCTTAGAAAAATTCTCGGGCGCAGCCTTGCTTTTTTCTTCAGCGTTTTTATCTAGGTGAGTTTTCATCGTTATCCATTTTTTTTAATAGCCTTCAAAAATGATGCTCAAATGCTATTGAATGGGCAATAGTATCCAAGTGTGAACGCATATCTGGTTACTACCACATACGCAATAAAGACCAAATCTTCAAAAGCTCCAAGTATTTTAAAGGGTTTCCGCATCAAAATTTAGGATAATAATTTTAAGAGATAAAGGTTGTCTTTGTGGGCTTTTTTTCGTTTTCTTTTTATACTTATTTTTTCAGGCATCTTTTTCAAGATTAGCAATGCCCATTTTCTAACTTGGTGCAAATTAATGATTGCATTTTGGTTGCGAATTTTGGCATCATCTTCCCGAAAAGTAATGTCTAATTGCCAATGAAGTTGGTTCTCAATAGCCCAATGATTTCTAATATATTGTGCCATTTTTTAAGGTGTTGGATTAACTAAACTGCTGATATAAAACAATTTACTATTTTGTTCTTCGCCTATATATTGCCTTGTTCTGTCTACCATAACCACCGTATTGAGGTCTTTCCAATGGGTTTGATTTTCAATCCATTTAGGCTGTGAGCAAACGGTTACTTGACGAATTTCTGTTTGCCCACCTTGTTTTTCTGTCTGTGTAAAGGAGGGCATCTGAGCCGCTTCTAGGGCAAACTCTTAGACCACTTGTTGGTGTAATTCGCCTTGATTGCCTTTTAAACTAATCACATAGTCTGCACCTTGCTCACGAATTTGGCTCACAATAGGCTTTTGGCACGCAATCGCATCGATACTGACTACTGCATCTTTGCAATCCAAAGTTGCTAACAAACTTGGAATGACCGTTATTTCATTGCTCGTTTCATCTGTTTCACTTGTGCTAAACAAAGACCCAATTCACCCGCTACGGTATGAACTCAATGTAGTTTGCTATTCGTCCCTCTGAGTGTTTTACCATCAATACTAATATGCTTATACGGCAGATTTAAGTCTGCAAGAAGCTCTCGCATTCATGCCGCTAGTCTGCGTTGATGTATAGTCTATAGGCAATAAAACAAGAATGCCAGCAGCACACGCATCAGAAAAGTTCCAAGTATTTCGTGTGGGTTTGCATATTTATCTGCAAATCCTGTAACTTTGTTGCGCCGCGTGGCTACTAAAAACACACACACATTCACACACATTTAGACTTTTAATACATCATAGATTCAAACAACATGACTTACAAAAAGCAGTTTATTAGTGGGTTATTGACGACAATGTGCCTTTTTGCTGTTTTGACAGTAAACGCTCAGCAAGCACCCAAAATCATTACCCTCGAGGACATCTATCAGCGTGGTACTTTCTACGAAAACAGTGTAGAAAACCTAAATTGGATGCGCGACGGTCAATTTTATACCGCCCAGCAGGACGATAAAATTCTCAAATACAATCTGACCGACGAGGCACCCAAGGAAACCATTTTTCAGGGTAGTACGGCAGGTTTAAATGCAGATTTTGCTGGCTATGAGTTCAGCAAAGACGAGCAAAAAATTCTACTCAAAACCAAAGTAGAAGCCATTTATCGCCGCTCTTATAAAGCCGAGTACTTTGTGTATGACCGCCAGAGCAAAAAATTAAGCAAACTCTCGGACGGCGGAGCGCAATCTTATGCTACCTTTTCGCCCGATGGTCTTCTCGTCGCTTTTGTGCGCAATAACAACCTTTTTGTAACAGACCTGACCACCATGAAGGAACAGGCCATTACAACTGATGGCAAGTTCAACGAACTCATTAATGGCAGCACGGACTGGGTTTATGAAGAAGAGTTTAGTTATGCACAGGCTTTTTGGTGGAGTCCTGATAGCAAAAAAATTGCATACCAAATTTTTGATGAAAAGGACGTGCCTGAATACAATATGCAAATGTGGAACGCCAAAAATCTTTATCCCAAGGATTATAAGTTCAAATATCCAAAAGCAGGTGAGCGCAACTCCACTGTTTCGGTTGCTATTTTTCATTTGGATAAGCAGCAAAACGTCAAGGTGCAGATGAAGCCTGATGCAGACCTTTATCTGCCGCGTGTGCAATGGACAAATGATTCCAACTTGCTTTCTGTCAAGCAAATGAACCGATTGCAAAACGTCCAAATTCTCTATCATGCCAACGCCACAACGGGCGAAGCTACACCCATTATGAAAGAGCAGGAAAAAACTTACGTGGATTTGGACTACACCGATGACCTTTATTACCTCAAAGACGGTAAGCACTTCGTTTGTATGAGTGAGCGGAGCGGCTATAACCACCTGTATATGTACGATATGACGGGAAAACTCGTGCGTGCCATTACTGAAGGGCAATGGGAAGTAACGGAAATTCTCGGCATCAACGAAAGCCTCAAAGTACCACAATTGTATTATATTTCTACCGAAGTATCGGGGCTGGAACGTCATTTTTATAGCATTGATATCTATGGCAAAAACAAACAAAAACGCAGCGCCCTGAAAGGCACAAACACCGTGGATATGAGCCGTGATTACGCCTACTACGTCCTGACGCATAACAGCACAACAGCACCCACTTCTACGCGCTTGTTCAAGACCGATGGCAACAAAGAAATTAAGCTAATGGTAGAAAACAGCGATGTAAAGGGTATTTGTGAGTCTTATAATTTTGTTCCTAAAGAGCTGTTTTCTTTCAAAGCCCAAGATGGTACGCTTCTGAACGGTTTTATGTATAAACCTAAAAAAATAGAAGCCAATGCCAAACTGCCAGTTCTAATGTTCGTTTATGGAGGCCCTGGTTCGCAAGAAGTCCGCGACGAGTGGGGTGGCGGCCCCAACGATTTTTGGCATCAAATGCTTGTACAGATGGGCTATGTGGTTGTTTGTGTAGATAATCGTGGGACACAGGGACGCGGCGCGGAGTTCAAAAAGTGTACTTATAAGCAGCTTGGCAAGTATGAAACGCAAGACCAAATTGATGCGGCCAAATATGCGGCCACATGGCCCTTTGTGGACAAAAACAGAATTGGGATATGGGGCTGGAGCTATGGTGGCTATATGACGGCCCGCTGCATGATGATTGGCTCTGATTACTTCAAAACAGGCATCTGCGTTGCGCCTGTGTCGGCATGGGAATATTACGATACCATTTATACCGAGCGTTTTATGCAACGTCCAAAGGATAATCCGGCTGGCTATAAGGAAAGTGCCCTTTTGGATTATGCCAATTTACTACGTGGCAAGTTTTTGCTGATACACGGCACAGGCGACGACAACGTCCACTTTCAGAACGCCATCAGCTTGCAAGACGCGCTCATTGCCGCCAACAAGCAGTTTGACTCCTTCTATTATCCAAACCGAAACCACGGCATTTATGGAGGGGTTACACGTATGCACCTCTACCGAATGATGACGAATTATATCGTGAATAATTTATAAAACTCACTCTAAAGCCCGTTGTTTCAATACTTGTTTTGCGCAATTACAGCGGGCTTTAACTTGATTCTTAAACGCGATGGCGAGGCTGTTTTTTGAAATTACCTCGTTAAATGTCAGTTTTAGTATAAACGCTTGCTTACCTTTGTATAGAGATAATGAATCAGTCTTTATTGTCGTATTCTATAAACCGACCAGTTTTATAATCAGAACTTATGCAGCAGCTACATTACGTAAAAATCCAAAACTTTAAGGTGTATGGCGATGAGATTACTATTAACCTTGAAGACACTTCTGTTCTTATAGGTGCAAACAACTCTGGAAAAACCAGTGCAATTCAGGCTATTGCTTTGTGGAGCTGGGCAATAAAAAAATGGTTTGAGAAAAAAGGAAATAGCAAGAGCAAGGCAGAAAAAAACAGAGGTGTATCAATCAACAGGCTAGAGATTGCGCAAGTGCCTATCAAAGAAACCCGTTTTTTTTGGAATAAAGCCAAAGTGCTTGTTGCACAACTTGCTTTTCAAAAATACAAAACTAATTTCATTCTGCAAAAAAATGCCAAAGATAATTTTTATCGCAAATTAGCACAAGTACTTGATTTACAGTTTATTTATAGAGAAACTGCTCATTGTTACGGAACAGAAGGTCAGCAATCTATTGGCCCTGTTGTGTTTGTTTTTTCAGCAAAACAACAATTTAATGCCCTCAATAGCGCAATATTAAGCCCTCGAAATTTTTTGAAATTCTTGGTTTTTGAATTTTTGTCGTAGTTGTGCAACGGTTACCCGTGTTAGGCACAGTTTTTATTGTTTGTCAAGGCGTAACTGTTCTATTTGCTCAATTGTTAAACCAGTATATTTAGCAATATCTTCGTTTGAAAGAGGGCTTTGTAACAGATTTTTTGCAATTTCTATTGCTTTTTTCTCCTCTACAAGCATTTTTTCTGCTTTGTCGTCTGTTTCACGTATCTGTGCGTATTCGTAAGCGTCTAAATCTGCTTTTGTCCAAGCGTGTTTGTCTGCTTCAATGTATGCAGATTGTAAACCATCATCATCTGCGTTAGAAGGTACAACAGTCAAAGTTTCCGCATTTTTGATAAAATACACCCATTTATCTATCAAAGTGTCAAGTTCTAGCTCTGTTTTATTGAATTTGGGTAATTCTATAAAATTGAAGTCTAAATCTTTCAATTTGTGTTCGTGGGTTTCCGCATCTAAAATCAAGTGTCTTGACAAATAATTTGTCGTTTCTAAAAACTCAAAGTTCAGAATACCTATAAAAATAATCGGTCTTAGTTTATAATAGTCTTCCCCCACACTAAGTTGTGCGGAATAACTTTTAGCACTATAATACACAACCCTTTTGGCAAAACCAATTTTGTCTGTAAGTTGCATTTCTACGATATACTCGTTCCCTCTCTTATCTTTTGCTTTGACATCTAAAATAGTAGATTTTGCACCCAACACGATAGGCACTTGATATGGGTTTAAGATTGTTACAGAAGCAATCTTCTTGTTGCCCTCTAATTTTAGCACAGCATTTAAGAAAGAAATCAAAATTTCAGTTTTTGCACCATTGCCAAAAATTTTGCGAAAAGCAATATCATTTTTTACATCTGCGAATTGCATACAAGTTATGATTTAAGCTCTTGTTGCAAAGATACGAAAAAAACAAAAGCAAGCCTCGTTTTGACTTGCTTTTGTTTTTTTTTAATTTCCAAATACTTCTATTTCAAACCAAGCCACCCAAGAAGGTGAAGAAGTAGTCAAAACACGAACCCCTCTAACATTTGGAATTGGATTGGCGAAAGTTCTTTCAAAAGCAACGCTGTTTGTTGTAAAAGATGTAAAAGTATCAACTACATTCCAATTTACCATATCTGAAGATACTAAGATTTGATGTGTTACCTGGAGGATTTTGGGCAGGATTAAGTTTAACTTTTGAAATAGTGTAACTTTGTGGCAAATGAATAGCAACCCATTGAGGTGCGTATGTACCTGCATTCCATCCTGTAGCGTTATTACCATCACAAATACCTCCAGCGTTATTGCTACTACTACTTGTTACTGCCCCCAAAGCAATATTGGCGTTTGGGTTGTTCTTATCAGTGTTGGGTTGCATAACATAAGCCTCAAAAATTACATTCGCAAAATAATTATAATCAAGCCAAGTATAACCTGTATTTCCCCAATTTTTACCTCAAGAATTAATGATACGAAACGCATTTTTACTGTCATCATATCCACACACAACCATAGCGTGATTTCCAACAAATCCACCACTTGAATTTTTCCAAATGAAACTGCTATTTGCTCGCATAAAACCATCGTCTAATCTTGCGCCAATAATTATGGGATTGTTGTTGAGTAAAATACTTTTCAAATTGGCAGTAGCATAGTTGGAAACTACTGAAAAGTTTTTTATTTTGCCTTCTTGTGCTTTTTGTCTTTGGATGCTGTTAGGCAGTGTGTTACAACTTGCGTCTGTGTAAGGCATATCATTCCAAGAACAAACGCCCTCGTCTTTGAGCAAATTTAATGCACCTTTATAACCTGCGGTATTGACAAAAAAAGAGCCACTTTCACATCCTGCCACTTTGATTTGATTGTAAACGTACTCAGGACTACGAATTACATTATTATTGGTGGGTTGATTTGGCATTTGATAACTGTGTGCTGCATAAGCAACCGCCCAAGCCACACAACTTCCTTCTCTACCTTGATTTCCAACTGCTGGCATTTGTAAAGAAAAACTTGAGGGCATTGTACCCAAATAAAGTGCTGTACCAAAAGGAGAAACATTGGCTAACGAACTTTGTGGGGCTGGGCTTAAACCAAAAGTTTCAGGTGGAGTATCATCTTCTGGTTTTGGCTCTGTTTTCTCTTGACAAGAGAATAAAATGCCTGTTTGCAAACCAAGCAATAAAAGTGTTTTGAGTAGATTTTTCATTTTGACTAACTATTGTTTAAATTGTGCACAACGGAGCGGGGATTTGCGAAGTTACAAAAAATACGAGCGAAGCGAAGGCATTTCGCCACAACGGAAAAGCATTGGCGCAGGTGGGGCAAACCAGCACAAAAGCCCAAAATTTAGCACATTGCCCCAATACATATTCAAAAGTTCAATTTAGCACTTTAGCCCCACTTGCGCCAAGCCCAAGTTAGTGGCTGTTTTTATTGTTTCATATTGTTGTTAGTCTAAATCATAACCTGTTGATTTACTAACATAATGATTTTTAGTTTCGTTTCTGTTGTCAAGAAGTCGCCAATATTCATTATTTGCTTTTGATGCAATTACTGGAAAAATAGTTAATAAAACATTGTTGTCAAAGCAAATTTGAAGTCCGCCAAATTTATCTGCAATGGCTGATGTTACAATATGTTCTTTTTCTGTTATAAACTTACCAAGTTTTACGTCTCTAAAATTTGCATCAAATTCTTCCCAATTAAAGTTTTCGTCATAATCCGCAGTTTCGTCTGCTTGTTCATATAGGTCGTTGCTACCAACAATAATTTCGTTGTCATTTGTCAAACGCCAAGGACATTGTAAATGCAAACCTAATTCTCCATAGTTGAAAATGTCTCCTTTTTTGTCCTCAATATATAAAGTTCCAAATTTTAAACATTCCATATTTGAAGCCCTTGTTGTTCTCGTTAATGGAAGTCCTACTAAGTCTTGTAATATTTTATTGATTTTTTCTGTCACTTTTCTGTTGTTTTAAAATTGCCACTAACGGACAAGGCTTGGCGCAGGTGGGGCAAACCAGCACAAAAGCCCAATTTAGCACATTGCCCCAATATACATTCAAAAGCAAAAATTTAGCACTTTAGCCCCACTTGCGCCAAGCCCGTGTGCTTGTTGCACAACTTACTTTTCAAAAATACAAAACTAATTTCATTCTGCAAAAAAATGCCAAAGATAATTTTTATCGCAAATTAGCACAAGTACTTGATTTACAGTTTATTTACAGAGAAACTGCTCATTATTACGGAACAGAAGGTCAAGAATCTATTGACCCTGTTGTGTTTTTTAAGATA
>JAAFJX010000010.1 GCA_013299045.1 Cytophagales bacterium
GGCGGCGGGTTTAGTGCGTAGCACCGAAGCGAAGCGAAGCCCAAAGACGAACGACCGCGAAGCGGGAACGCCCAATAAATTGTAGAAAAACAATCATTAGTCAAAAAGTTAGATGTAAGGAATTTGGCAAAAAGTTATTTGAAAACGCGAGAAAATGGCCTCTACAAGGGACAAAAGAGGGCAATTAGAACTTAAAAAACTCAAAAAGGGCTTTTTGACGACTCAAGAGAGGTTAATTTAAGAGCTTGCTTTCGTTCAAAAACCCCCGCAACTCTGCGGAAAGGACGGTTTTAATAAATGACTAGTAGATTTTAAAGATAAAAATATTGGTTAATTTGCTGATAATAAATAATTTATGTGCTTTTTAAGGAAAGACTAAATAGTCGTCGCTTAAAATACACCTTAGATATATTTTAAGGGACAACTATTTGGCCAAACGCTTAGTTTAGAGCCTATTTTGTTGAAAACCTCTGCCTGGAACCCATTTGATGTGGAAGCTTTCATATTTTTTAGAGAGCACAACGTTTTGATTCAAAGGAAGTCGTATCTTTGTGCCTATTGCCTACACGCCAACAGCCTGAACAATGCTTAGAACTTATCTGAACATCTTTTTTTTATTCATTTTGGCCTTTGTGCTATGGAGCTGCCAAAAGAATCCGCTTGATGACATCGTGGATATCGTGTGGATGCACGCACACGAAGACGACAAAGACGGCCTGAAAGCCTATAGACCAGAAACCTACAAATTCAAGCCGTCTCGGGGGCGTACAGGTTTCAAGTTGCTTCGTAATGATACCTTCGTAGCCTACCAAATTGCGCCCAACGATACACGAATGGAAGTGAACGGCATTTGGCGAATAGCACCAGACGGCAAAGCTGTTATCATGGAGGCTGCCGGGGGAGGACGTGGTGGCAACATTGCGCGCCGCGTGGAGTTTATTTCCTTGAAAGAAAATTTGCTGATGGTCAAAGAAATACAACTGAACTAGGCGTATTCAAAACTCAAAAAGCAAGACCAGTTCTACAGCTGACCTACATTTCTTAGATTTAACAGATAAATGCAACGCTTAGCTGGTCTTTTCCAACAAGGCCATATAAAAGCCATCACCACCTTGTGGACTGGTATAAATCGGTTCTTCTTTTAGCAAAGAAAATTGGGAGTTCTTCGCCAAAAACTGCTGGATTTGATGGCCATTTTCTGAACCTAAAATACTGCAAGTGGCATAAAGCAAATGCCCACCGCTGCGCAGCATTCGGGGGTAGCTACCCAAAATTTGTTGCTGAATTTGGGTTAGTTCCTGTAAGCGGGCCGAGGTCAAGCGCCACTTGGCATCTGGGTTGCGCCGCAAGACACCCATGCCAGTACAAGGAACATCTAAAAGCAACTTATCTGCGCTATTTTCAAGTCTTTTAATAGTTTTTGAACTTTCTATACCGCGGGCTTCTATATTGCTGGCACCAGCTCTGGCAGCTCGGCGTTTGAGTTCTATGAGGCGTTTTTCGTCTGCATCTAGTGCCAAAACCCTGCCACCATTTTGCATAAGGCTGGCCAAATGCAGGGCTTTGCCACCCGCACCTGCGCAGGCATCTATGAGGCGTTCGCCTGATTTGGGCGCAAGCAGAGCCGCTACGCGCTGCGAGGAAATATCTTGTACCTCAAAATGGCCGTTCAAAAAGGCTTCGGTGCGCATGATGTTGCGCCTTGTTAGAATGCGGAGCGCATCGGGATAGTCTGCGCCCAGACGTTCAGAAGGCAGTTCTAGCGCTTCAAAATAGCGTTCCAAACTTTCGGTGTCCGTTTTAAGACGATTGACTCTAACAAAGAAAGGCGCTTGTACGTCTTGTGCTTTCAATTCTTGTTCAAGCAAATCGTCTGAAAGTTCACTTTTTAGATGGGCAAAAAGCCAGTCAGGAATAGAATAACGCACTTCAAGTGGCATTTCAGCCAAGTTGTCGGTACTTGGTGGTATAAAATTAGCAGCACTGGCCGTTTCGCGGAACTCACGAACATTGTGGCCTTCCCACTTGAGCAAAGTAGCCATAACAGCCCAAATTTCTTCCTCTTCAACGGAATTTTGTGTGTCTGAATACGGCAAACCAGCACAAAAACGCAACAAACGCCAATGCCGAACGCAACTATAAACGTGCTCGGCAATAAAAGCCCTGTCTTTAGTCCCTCGTCTCTTGTCGGCTTTCAGAACGTACTCCAGAACACGGTCAGCTAACTGCCCTTCATTAAAAATATGGTCAAGGCACTGACCGATAGCAAGCAGATGCGAAAAATGCACTCTGGAACTATACGCCGCAGGATTTATCAAAATAAGTTTGGGTTAGTCTTTGAATATAAAATACGGTTATTCGTGATAATTAAAAATTTGATGGCCGCCTTGCTGCAAATATTTGTCCTTTTTGAAGAGAGCAAGGTCAGAAGCCATCATGTCCTTGACCAAGTCTTGAACTGTATTTTTGGGCTGCCAGCCGAGTTTTTCGCGGGCTTTGCTCGGATTGCCAATCAAGAGTTCTACTTCGGTAGGGCGGAAATAGCGCTTGTCCACAGCCACCACCACGCGGCCTTTTTCTACCTGAAAATCAGGGTTTTGGCAGCTTTCAATTTTGCCTACTTCGTCTTCGCCCATGCCCTCAAAAGTAAGCGCAATGCCTACTTCTGCAAAGGCCATCTTGACGAAATCGCGCACACGGGTTTTTACGCCTGTGGCAATAACAAAGTCTTCAGGTAGGTCTTGTTGTAACATGAGCCACATTGCCTCCACATAGTCTTTGGCGTGCCCCCAATCGCGTTCGGCATCAAGGTTACCCAAAAAGAGTTTGTCTTGTAAGCCTAGTGCTATTCGTGAAACTGCCCTCGTAATTTTGCGCGTAACAAAAGTTTCGCCGCGTATTGGGCTTTCGTGGTTAAACAAAATGCCATTAGCTGCAAACATTTTATAAGCCTCGCGGTAGTTTACCGTAATCCAAAAAGCATAGAGTTTGGCTACAGCATAAGGTGAGCGCGGATAGAAAGGCGTGGTTTCGCTTTGTGGAATTTCTTGCACCAAGCCATATAGCTCGGAAGTAGAAGCCTGATAAATGCGTGTTTTTTCAATCATTTTGAGAACACGCAGGGCTTCCAGCAAACGCAAAGTACCGAGTGCGTCCACATTGGCAGCATATTCGGGCATTTCAAAACTCACCTTGACGTGGGACATAGCTCCCAGATTATAGATTTCGTCTGGTTCTATCTCAGAAATAAGGCGAATCAAATTGGTAGAGTCCGTCAGGTCGCCGAAGTGCAACTTAAATCGGTAGTTAGCGCTGTGCGGGTCTTGATAGAGGTGGTCTATACGGTCCGTATTGAACAAAGAGCTTCTGCGCTTAATGCCATGCACCTCGTAGCCTTTAGAAAGCAGGAGTTCGGCCAAATAGGCCCCATCTTGACCTGTAATACCAGTTATCAGAGCTTTTTTCATGAAATAGTAGCGAGTCCAAAAAAAACACAACCAATGCCTCAAAGCATGGCTGGTCATTTGTGTTACTTCAATTTTTTTAATTCAAGCTGCAAATTTAATAAAGAATTTTGTGTAACGGAAAGGTATTTTGTGAAGAAGGGTAATAAAAGCAGCAAGCACCATGATAGGGCTTGTTATGACTACTATCAAAGCGCTACTAACTAAACCTGAACCTTCGCGTTGATTATAAGCGATTTTCATAGACTTTTGTAAGGTATCTAGTCGCCCCTGAAGAAGATACTAAGGCATTTATTGACAGTAAGTGTTTTAGATGTATTTAGGCAACCTTAGATTAAATATACAGAAAATATCCCCATAGATTGCAGACTGGTTAATATTGACAGCCTTACTTTAGCGGCCTCCTTGCACTCGCCCCGAGCCTGTTACGCGTGAGCGCACAGTAGGCGTGCCGCGATAGAAAACATTGCCGCTACCTGCTACATTAGCTTCAAGTTGCTCTGAAACAGCAATTTCTATGTTTCCTGACCCTGCAACTTCTGCCAACGCAACACGTGAAGCAAACTCATCAATCGCATAAATATTGCCAGAGCCGTTTACCTCAGCATTTATCTTATCTACTGTGCCTCTCAAACTGACGCTGCCAGAACCTGCTACCTTTATATTGGCGTTTTTAGCCTCTGTATAGGCACTGAGATTGCCCGAACCAGAAAGAGTTGCATCAAAAGTTTCGGTAGGTTTCATTTTTTGGATTGTTAAAATACCTGAACCTGAATTGCTTACAGATTTTATAGACCGCGCCCCTGCTGTAATTTTGGCTATGTAGTTGCCTTTAAAGCATTTGTTATTCTTTACTCGGATAATCAATTTACCCTCCACAACTTCCGTTACTAGGTAGTCAATGACATCGGAGGGTGCAGAAATAGTCAGAAAAGGGCTTTCTGAATAAACAATTTCAATTTCGGAAAAGCTATTGGCCTTAACGGCATCAAAAGCAGCAATAGGACGCTCTTGTGTGGTTTGCTCACCGTGAGGGCGTACACAAAGGCCGTTACAAGATGGGAAAGTAAAGACGGCAAAGACAATACAAATAAATAAAAATGCAGAACGCAACATGGCTTGATGGTGTTTTGGTAAGTTTTGGAATGAAATTTTAAATTATACACCAAAGAACATCAACCAGACAAAAGGTTGCCTAAAAGCGCATCTAACGAACTAAAATTTTTTATAAAACCAGCGCATAGTTTGGCCAGCAACTTTGCGTCTAAGAATCAGCTCGCTCTCATTCACCAGTTCTATATCAAAGTTGACAGATTCGGCCAGGGCTATCGTAACGCGTTTGTTGTCTTTACTGAGTTCCCACTGGCCTTTGTCGTCGTCCATGCCTCTAAAATTACCCTCAAAACGTCCGTCTGCCCTAAAGTAAGCATAACCCTTTTCTACAATTTTTTGGTTTTCGGAGTAATAACTTGCTTTGGCTTGTGGGTCTAGAGCATCTTCAAGGTCTGCATTTTCAAAACTTGTCATCTTCCAACGACTCACAATGGGGCGGTTGGGGTCGCTATCTGGTGCGTTGGGTTCAGCGCTTGCTGCTGGCCCCATCATTTGGGGTCTGCTTTCTACCACTGTTTCTTTGTTTGTACCCCCACAAGCTGTTAGTAGCATCAAAAGACAAAAAAAATGGATAACGAATTTCATTTGAGTCATAAAAAGACGAAAGGAAAAGTAAGTTTGGTGCTGTTTCATACAAGTTATGTTAAAAGTTTGATGGCTTTTCAGTGGTTGATTGCCCCTTTCTAATAGTCAAAAAAATGACTATTGACTCATTGACAAACCCCGCCTTGCAAAGTTTAATATTTTCTTTTGTACTTGCAAGCCTCTGTCCAAAATCATGGAAAACGGCAAGTGGAAATTTTTACTATAAGGTATGGATAGATGCTTTGTTTTGGGTGAACTAGGGCTTTGTCTTTCAATATACCTCACCTTTTTGACAAAAAAGCATAGTAGCCTTGTTTTTTTGAATAGAGCTACATAAATTTGCAGCTACCAATAGTGCTCGGTGTTTTTTGTATTAGAATTTTTGTAGAACATTTGGGCTGTTGCATTCAAAAAAAGGGTTTTCTCGCATGGAATTTAGTGTTGGGCAAATAGCCGCCCTTTTGGGTGGTGAAGTGGTGGGTAATTCTACCCTTAAAATTAATACCGTGTCTAAAATTCAAGAGGGGGCAGTTGGTAGCATCAGTTTTATGGCTAATCCTAAGTATGAAAATTACTTGTACGATACACAAGCCTCTGCCGTGTTGGTCTCTAACACGTTCCAGCCTCAAAAGTCTTATTCTACTACCCTTATTCTTGTTCCAGACCCTTATTTGGCCTTTACAAAACTCTTGGAGGAGTATCAAAAATTAATGCAAGGCGTAAAAGAAGGCATAGAAACTCCCTCATTTCAGGATAGCAGCGCTACTTGGGGAGAGGGTGTTTACCTGGGTGCGTTTTCGTATCTGGGCAAAAATGTTGTTCTTGGCAATAATGTGAAGGTGTATCCGCACGTTTTTGTGGGTGATAATGTGCGCGTTGGCGATGACACGGTGCTTTTTTCTGGTGTAAAGCTCTATTCTAACACACAAGTAGGCAAGGCTTGCACCCTGCATTCAGGAGCTGTTATAGGTAGCGACGGTTTTGGTTTTGCACCACAGCCAGACGGCAGCTTTCGGGCCATTCCGCAGTTGGGCAATGTGGTGCTGCAAGATGCTGTGAGCATTGGTGCAAATACGACCATAGATTGCGCCACCATGGGCACTACCCTGATTGGGCAAGGCGTTAAGTTGGATAACCTCATTCAAATTGCGCACAACGTCAAAATTGGCAAAAACACCGTTATTGCCGCACAAACAGGTATTTCTGGTTCTTCAGAAATTGGTGAAAACTGTATGCTCGGCGGGCAGGTAGGCGTGGCGGGGCACATCAAAATTGGCAACCGCATTACAATTCTGGCACAGTCTGGTATTCCGAACGACCTCAAAGAAGAAGGCTCTTTTTGGCTAGGCTCGCCTGCTATACCAAGGCGTGAGGCTATACGTAACTATGTGGTTTCTAAAAATATTGTTCAAATGAACCAGCGTCTTGTAGAGCTTGAAAAAAGGATAAAAACATTTTCTGACTCATAAAAATAAGCCCAAAGGCTTTAAAATTTTACTTTGTTATCAATAAAACAACTGTTTTTGAATAGAAATATTATCTGACATGAAAGCTAAACAACATACCATCAAACAAGCCGTAACGGTATCCGGAGTGGGTTTGCATACCGGCGTTTTTGCCAACATGACCTTCCTGCCTGCAAAGCCCAACAGCGGCATCTGCTTTCAGCGTGTTGATTTGCCCGACCAACCTATTGTGGAAGTGGACGTGGACAATGTTGTTGATACATCACGCGGCACTACCATAGCCAAAGGTGAAGCGCGTGTTAATACCGTAGAACATACGCTGGCTGCGCTTGTGGGCTTAGAGATTGACAATGCCATCATTCAAATTGACGGCCCCGAACCCCCTATTATGGACGGCAGTTCGCAAATGTTCGTAAAAGCGCTAACGGCTGCTGGCCTTGAAGACCAAAATGTTCCACGTAACTTTTTTGATATTACATCTGGTGTATTTTATTCGGACGCTTCCAACGGCATTGAACTGGCCGCTCTGCCTCTAAACGACTATCGTTTGACGGTTATGGTGGATTACAATTCTGCTGTACTTGGTAGCCAATATGCCACACTGAACGACCTAGAGCAGTTTGCTTCTGAAATATCTTCCTGCCGTACTTTCTGTTTTTTGCACGAGTTAGAAATGCTGCACAAAAATAACCTCATCAAGGGCGGCGACTTGAACAATGCCATCGTGATTGTGGACAGGGCCGTTAGCGAAGAGGAAATGGAACGCCTCGCCAAAATTTTTAATAAAGAAAAAATTGCCGTCAAGAAAGAGGGCATTCTCAATAACGTAGAATTGCGTTTTCCGAATGAACCTGCTCGCCATAAATTATTGGACTTGATAGGCGACTTGGCGCTTGTAGGCCGCCCCATCAAAGGACAAATACTGGCCGCAAGACCAGGCCATGCTGCCAATGTGGCTTTTGCCAAAAAACTCAAAAAAGTGATGCTCAAAGCCAAGTCTGGCGCACCGCATTACGACCCTACCTTGCCACCATTAATGGATACGAACCAAATCGCAAATATTTTGCCTCACCGTTACCCTTTCTTGTTGGTAGATAAAATATTGCATCTGGACGAAAACAACATCATTGGCCTCAAGAACGTAACGCTTAATGAGCCTTTCTTTATGGGGCACTTCCCCAACAATCCTGTAATGCCAGGGGTGCTACAAGTAGAGGCTATGGCGCAAACAGGAGGTGTATTTTTGCTCAGCACAGTCAGCGACCCCGAAAATTATTGGGTGTACTTTTTGGCGATTGAAGATTGTCGTTTCAAAAAAATGGTGCTGCCTGGCGACACCCTCCTCATACGTTGTGAACTGCAAGGTGGCGTAAAGCGCGGCATTGCCAAGATGAAAGGACAAGCTTTTGTGGGCGGAACTCTCGTCTGCGAGGCCACACTCACTGCAACCATGATGCGCAAAGATAGAATTGCAAAGCGCCCTGAGTCCGGACAGGCTTAATGCAACACATTGCTCAAAAATAGGTTGCCTGTTAAGTTCATTAAAAGATAAAGTAAGTTGCCTATTTTTAGTTTTAAGTCTTTGTCAATATGATTCTTGCTTTTGATACCTATTATTTTGAGCAAAAAGCCAAAACAGTTTGTATTTCCTTTGAAAACTGGTCTTCAGCGAATATTCTGGAAACATGGTCGGAAACACTCTATGAAGTAAGCAATTATGAGTCGGGTAACTTTTATAAACGAGAGTTGCCCTGCATCGTGAGCCTGTTCTCAAAAGTGCATTTCAGCAATATTGAAGCCATTGTGATAGATGGATTTGTGTTTCTGGACGACAACCGCAAACTGGGGCTAGGAGGGCATTTATTTGAACACCTAAACAATAAAATTCCTATTATTGGAGTTGCTAAAACGAATTTTGCCGTCATTCACCACGATAAAAAAGCCTTGCTTAGAGGTCAGAGCATAAGGCCACTTTACGTTACAGCCATTGGCATAAACCTTGACCAAGCAACAGAGCACATCCGAACCATGCACGGAAAAAACCGCCTCCCTACTTTGCTCAAGCAACTAGACAGTTTGACAAAAAGCAGACTTTTACCTTAGTTTTATAAGAAAAATTGGTGTGTTTATCAACGAACTATTCGTATGATCAAGACGCAATCAAAGCCAATCAGTAAGTCTATAAGCCACTCGTCTATCGTTTATAATTCTAAGCAGAGCATTGCGCCCAAAATGAGTTGAGGTATGCCGATTCCGTAAAATTCCCGCATAGTTTTGTTGCAAAATTTACTGCAAAAAGGTAGCTTTGTGCGCAATAGAATTGCCGAAAGTTCTATAACACAAAGACATTTATCAAAAACGCAATATGAAATACGACGTTGTTGTAATTGGTTCAGGCCCTGGCGGTTACATTGCGGCTGTGCGCTGTGCACAGCTCAATATGAAAGTGGCTATCATTGAAAAATACCCTACACTTGGTGGCACCTGCTTGAACGTAGGCTGTATTCCTTCAAAAGCCCTTCTGGACTCTTCAGAGCATTATCACAATGCTTCCAAGCATTTTAAGGCACACGGCATACAGGTTGGCAAGCTCGGCATTGACTTTGAGCAAATGATTCAGCGCAAAAGAGATGTGGTGAATGTAACTTGCCAAGGCATTTCATTTTTGATGAAGAAAAACAAGATTGATGTTTATCAAGGTATGGGCAGTTTTGTATCGGCTAAGCAAATTGCCGTAACTGATGCCGAAGGCAAACAAACGCTGTTAGACACCGACAAGACTATCATTGCAACTGGCTCAAAACCAACACAACTGCCTTTTATTCCAATGGACAAAAAGCGCATCATTACCTCTACCGAAGCGCTCGAGCTCAAAGAGATTCCTAAGCACCTCATTGTTATCGGCGGCGGCATTATTGGTATGGAAATAGGCTCTGTTTATGGGCGTTTAGGTTCAAAAGTAACGGTTATAGAGTATTTGGACGGCATTATTCCTTCTATGGACGGCAGCTTAGGTAAGGAGCTACAGCGTATTCTCAAAAAGCAACTCAACTTTCAGTTTAACCTCAAACACAAGGTTACGGGCGCAAGTGTTTCGGGCGAGGTGGTAACTGTTAAAGCTGAAAATGCCAAAGGCGAAACCGTAGAATTTGAAGGCGATTATTGCCTTTTAGCCATAGGCAGAAGCCCCTACACGCAGGGCTTGGCGCTAGAAAAAGCAGGGCTAAGTGCCGACAGCCGCGGCAAAATTGTTACGGATAAACACCTCCAAACGTCCGTAGAAGGTATTTATGCCATTGGCGACGTGGCCTATGGGGCTATGCTGGCGCACAAAGCCGAAGAGGAAGGTGTTTTTGTGGCTGAGCATATAGCGGGTCAGAAGCCGCACATCAACTACAATCTCATACCCAGCGTGGTTTATACTTGGCCAGAGGCAGCAGGAGTGGGCTACACTGAAGAGCAACTTCAAAAAGAAAACATCGCTTATAAGCGTGGTGAGTTCCCTTTCCGCGCATTAGGCCGCGCCAGAGCCAGCACGGACATAGACGGTTTTGTTAAAATATTGGCTGACGAGAAAACAGACGAGATTCTGGGCGCACACATCATAGGCGCAAGGGCGGCAGACCTTATTTCAGAGGCTGTAGTGGCGATGGAGTACCGCGCTTCTGCCGAAGACATCAGCCGTATGTCGCACGCCCACCCCACTTACTCTGAAGCCTTCAAGGAGGCTTGCTTGGCCGCTACAGCCAATCGCGCACTCAATATGTAGTTTGACGTAAAAGAAAGTTTTGCATCAGACTCGTGGATTAGGCTTCGGGTCTGGTGCAGAATAGCTGAAATTCCAGTAAAGAAGCCTCTGCTGTCCAAACGAAAGCGATTGAGCTTTTACAAGATTGAAAACTTTAATTTAGATGCCATAACACCACAGACCATGCTAAAGAGTTTGTAAACTATAAACTAACTACTAAAATGCTCAATGTCAGTTGTTTGTTTGTAGTTCATGCCACAGTTGGCAGATGAGCACTAATGACAGTTTAAGCAGACTTATTTAGACAATATTTTTCTGCAACACTAATTCTGAGACTGTATCCGAACAAGACACTCAGAATGGTCTAGATTTTTAAAAACCACCTCAAAAACCTTTTTGTTTGTAGATTTACGTAATTGTGTATCTTTGTGCGTGTGTTAGATGCAAAAATGCACGCAACGCATGAGCGCTTTGATAAACACCCTCAGTTACTACGTATTTCTTAAAATAATATGAAGATTGCTCTCATTACTGGTTCTGGCGGCCTTATTGGCAGTGAAGCCGTTAATTTTTTTGCTGATAAGTTCGATTTAATCTTAGGCATTGACAACGACCAGCGCGCCTACTTTTTTGGCAAAGATGCCTCCACCGCATGGAATATCAGCCGCTTAACGGAGGGTGTATCTAACTATAAGCACTATAACGTGGATATACGCGACTTTAGCAGAGTGCAAGAAGTTTTTAAACATTACAACAGCGACATTGCTCTGGTCGTTCATACAGCCGCTCAGCCCAGCCACGATTGGGCTGCCAAAGAACCATTTACTGACTTCACTATCAATGCGAACGGCACACTCAATATGCTCGAGGCTGTTCGTTTGCACGCTCCAGAAGCCGTCTTTATCTTTACCTCTACCAACAAAGTATATGGCGACAATCCTAACTATTTGCCGCTAGAGGAGCTAGAAACACGCTGGGAGTTGAAGCCTTCACACCCTTACTACAAAGAAGGGATAGATGAGCAGCATAGTATAGACCACACCATGCACTCTCTTTTTGGAGCTTCAAAAGTAGCCGCTGATGTGTTGGTACAAGAATATGGGCGCTATTTCGGACTTTATACAGGTACTTTCAGAGGGGGCTGCCTTACTGGCCCGCATCATTCTGGGGCACAGCTGCATGGCTTTTTGGCCTACTTGATGAAATGCGCCATTACGGGCAACCATTACACCGTATTCGGTTACAAAGGCAAGCAGGTGAGAGATAACATACATTCCTATGACCTCGTGAATATGTTTTGGCATTTTTATCAGAATCCACGGCAAGGCGAAGTGTACAATGCGGGCGGAAGCCGTTATGCCAACTGCTCTATGCAAGAGGCCATTGCGCTCTGCGAACAAATTGTAGGTAAAAAATTGAGCCATAGCTACGCAGAACAAAATCGTATGGGAGACCACATCTGGTGGATTAGCGACGTGAGCAAATTTAAAACGCACTATCCACAGTGGGCATATCAGTACGACCTGCAAGACACCCTTGTAGAGATGTACCAAGAAATGGCCAAACGATTTTAAAAGAAGATTGAATCAATACCGATACCGTTCTAAACGTTTTTAATGTTGTTAAAAAAATTAGCTTAGGGTTTATTTAATCGTCCCTTATTAAAATTTTTATGCTCAATCCCAAATAAAAAAAAAGACTATATTTGTAGCCATATAGTAGAGTTTGATGAGAACGAATCTTTATGTGTGGTATAACAGGGATATTTGCTTTTAATGAAATTGGGCGCTTCAATATGGTTCGCATGGCTGAAGCCACAGCTCAGCTAGAGCACCGAGGCCCCGATACTGGCCGTTTGTTTACAGATTATTTCGTTGGTATGGGGCATAGAAGACTCTCTATCATTGATTTAAGTAGTGAGGCCAACCAGCCCATGACAGACACAAGTGGACGCTACACCATTGTTTATAATGGCGAGATATTCAACTATGAAGCCTTGCGCAGTCAGCTTGTTCAGAAGGGCGTTAAGTTCCAAACCCAGTCTGACACCGAGGTTCTGCTACAGCTCTACATTCAAAAGAAAGAGGCTTGCTTAGACGATTTGGTAGGTTTTTTTGCTTTTGCTATTTATGATGCAGGCGAGCACTCTTTTTTTATTGCCCGCGACCGCTTCGGTATCAAGCCGCTGCTCTACTACATGGACAATGATAAATTTGTATTCTCCTCCGAGATGAAAAGCCTTGTGCAATACAATTTGCCGCTTACGCTCAACAAATCGGCTATTCTGACTTATTTTCAGCTGCATTATATACCTGCACCCAATACCATCTATACACAGATAAAAAAGCTACCGCCCGCACACTACCTCTATGTACGCAAGCGAGACCTGGAATGTAAGCGTTACTACGAGCTGCCTAGCGAAGAAAGCAAGCCACCCAGCTACACAGACGCGCAGATGCAGTTGCGCTTGTTGATTAGACAGGCAGTAGAAATGCGCATGGTGTCAGACGTTCCACTTGGCGCATTTTTGAGCGGCGGAATAGACTCTTCCGTCATTGTGGGCGTGGCTTCGGAGTTCAAAAAAGACCTGCATACCTTTTCTGTTGGTTATAAAGACGAGCCTCTCTTTGATGAAACCCATTATGCTGAACTTGTCGCCAAAAAATTTGGAACAAACCATCACGTCTTTAGCTTAAGTAACCACGATATTTTGAAAGCGGCTCAAGAAATGCTCAAGTTTCAAGGTGAGCCTTTTGCAGACTCGTCGGCCATTCCTTTTTTCTTGCTGTCGCAAAAAGCACGCCAGCACGTTACAGTAGCGCTTTCAGGAGATGGTGGCGACGAGACTTGGGCAGGTTACAACAAGTATGCAGGCGAGTATAAGTTGCGACAGAACGGCACGTCGGTTAGGTTCGCTAAGGCAGGGCTGGGTTTGCTCAAGGTGCTGCCCAAGTCCAGAAATTCTTTTCTGGGAAATAAGTTCAGGCAACTGCACAGACTGGGCGAGGCTGCACAATTTAGCCCACAAGAGCGTTATTGGTATCTATCCTCTTTTGCGAAAGAAAACGAGGCTTTAGAACTTTTTAAGCCCGATTTTATGGACAGGGCCGTCATAGACGAATTTCAAAAACTCAAAAAGGAACTAGTGGCAAATATTGATGGCCTGGGCATCAACGACGTACTCCGCGCCGATGTACATTTGGTATTGCCTAACGATATGTTACATAAAGCAGACCAAATGTCTATGGCTTCGGGCCTTGAGGTACGTGTACCACTTTTAGACCACCGCGTTGTCAACTTCGCCTTTCAGATGCCAGCAAACTATAAAATTGATGGCAACATGAAAAAAAAGATTTTACAAGACGCTTATAAAACTTTTTTGCCCCCAGAATTATATAACAGGCCCAAGCAAGGTTTTGATGTGCCGCTAATGAAAGGCTATAAAACGCTGCTGCGTTCTTGGATAGAAACAGAGCTTTTAAGTGATGATTTTCTGGAGGCACAGGGCTTTTGGGACATGAATACCATGCGCGCCTGGCGACAACGCATATTGAACAGCACTGACTACGACCAAAACCGCGCCTGGGCTATTTTGGCCTTTCAGTATTGGTGGAAGCACCAAAAAGCTAAAACGATTACCGAAGAAGAGTATAAAAATTTGCAGGATGACTGATGCAACACTGAATCCGATGAATTTAATTTTCTTTTTGACTACAATTTTTTGCAAAGTTCATTGTAAAGAAGCTATATTTGGCAGAAAGAAAATATATTGCGCTTTAAGATGTGGAATTGTCTTTTGCAAGTACATTTTTACATACAAAGTTCAGGTATCCAAATATTTTAGTCATACGAAGCACCATCACTGGTCTATTAGCATAGCCTTATAAGCAATGAAAATTTATAATTTTTTTCTCATAGTATTGCTGTTGTTAAGTCATTCCGCTTTGGCTCAGTCAGAGCGTGAACGAATGCTTCAGAATAATATTTCTAATGCAGTCAAGACCCGAAACTCTGACCAAATAGCCAGGGCTTATGAGCAGATGGGAGACTATAAGGCTGCGCAGGGTGCTTATGCAGTTGGTATTGATAATATGATTTATGCGCTTTCTAACTATGAAAAAGCGAATGATAAGCGCGGCAGAGAAACCGTTATATTCAAGATAAGCGATGTTTACGCTAAATCAGGTAAACTCAAAAATGCCATAGATTACTCTGAAAAAGCACTCAAGTTAGCCAAACAAATTGATGACATAGAAGGACAGCGCCGTGCTTACAGACAGTTAAGCGACTATTGGAAACGCCTTGGCGACCAGAAAAAATCAGATTTTTATGCCGAACTCTACAAAAAGACCTTTAAAAGCGCCACAGAAGTATCTCAAAAAGAAAACGAAATAGCACGCTTACGTCGTGAGCAAGACGAACTACGCAACCAGATTGTGGACAATGCCGAAAAAGACGCTAAACTCAAAGACCTTGAGGCTCAAATCAACGCAACCGAAGGCGAACTAT
Organism: Cytophagales bacterium; assembly: GCA_013299045.1. Lineage (GTDB taxonomy): Bacteria > Bacteroidota > Bacteroidia > Cytophagales > Bernardetiaceae > RDZD01. The sequence continues at coordinate 14,886 of JAAFJX010000010.1, forward strand.
CAAAGAAAAAAGAGGCATTCCAGCGTATGGAAGACTCTTTAAGTATGGCCGTCGTTGAGCAACAAAGTAAACTTGAGCTAGCTAAGGAAAAAGAAAAACGTACCCAAACAACCATAGCAGGAGGAGTAGCTCTGCTCATTGTTTTAATCATTTTGGCCGTGGTTATCTTTGTTGCTTTAAGGCGTTCACGCCAAAATGCTAAAATGCTGGCTCGGCAAAATATTGAAATTGAAAATCAAAAAGCACTTATTGAAATCGAAAAGGAAAAATCTGATGCGCTCTTGCTCAATATTCTGCCAAAGGCCACTGCCGAAGAACTTAAAGAAAAAGGATTTGCAACACCTCAAAGCTATGAAAAAGTAACCATTCTTTTTACTGATTTTAAGGGTTTTACCGGCATTGCCGAACATCTGAGCGCAGAAGATATTATCAAAGAGTTGAATTATTGTTTTCTTGAATTTGATAAAATTTGTGATAAGCATAACGTTGAAAAAATTAAAACTATAGGCGATGCTTACATGGCAGCTGGGGGAGTACCTATCCCTAATACATCTAATCCGATAGATGTTGTGCAAGCTGGCTTAGAGATGCAGCGTTTTATGCTTCGCTGGCGGCGTGAGCGCGAGGAGCAGGGATACACCGACTTCTTTGAGCTGCGCTTGGGTATTCACACTGGCTCTATTGTGGCGGGAGTGGTCGGCAAGAATAAATTCGCTTATGATATTTGGGGAGATGCCGTCAACCTCGCTGCACGTATGGAGTCTAGCGGGGAAGTGGGGCGTGTGAATATTTCTGGCCAAACGTATGAACTCATTAAAGACAACTTTGAGTGTACCTACCGAGGCAGAGTTACAGCCAAAAACAAAGGCGAAGTAGATATGTATTTTGTAGATATGGAAAAATAATCAAAGGCCCTTTTGCATCAATCAAATGCAAACCTTTGTAGAAAACAGTTGTGCAAAAAAACAAAAAAACATTCACTGAGTGGCTTCTCAAGCATTATCTGCTGGTTTTCCGCGACGAAGAGAACCTACAGGTAGAGTTCTCGTTTCGTGTAAACTATGCACGCTTATTTTTGGCTCTGTTTGTTCTCATGTTGTTGCTATCTCTACCAGTTTTTTTTATTACACGGGCCTATATGGTGTCTAATTCGCGCCTTAGCGACTTAGATAGCAAGGGGCAGTTGTTACAATTAGCCATACAAATTGATTCTCTTGACCTTATGCTGGCCGAGAACCAACAATATTACAACAATTTGTCTAACGTCATCAATGGCAAAGTACAATACGAACAAACTGAAGCCCCAAAAAACAAAGACGATAAAACAAACCCAAGCAGCACAGTAACCAGCCTTGATGAGCTAGACCCCGTGGACTCTCTGTTTAGAAAAGAGTACGAAGGAGAATTACAAGAAGACCAAGGCAGCGCCCAGCTCTTCTCTGGCAGCCAGTTGCATCGTTTGTTGCTTTTTCCGCCCTTGCAAGGCATAGTCATAAAAAAACACAGTCTCAAAGAGCCTCACTATGGCGTAGATTTAGCCGCTCCCAAAAATACACCCATCAAGGCCATTGCAGACGGCACTGTCCTGAGTGCTACTTGGACGCAAGATGCAGGCTTTATGATAGGCATACAGCATAGCAACGACTTGGTATCCTTTTATAAGCATAACTCCGAGCTACTTAAAAAAATGGGTGATTTTGTAAAAGCGGGTGAAGTCATAGCCATCATCGGCAATACAGGAGAGCAAACCGATGGCCCCCATCTGCACTTAGAACTTTGGTTTCAGGGTAGCCCAGTTAATCCTGAATACTTTATTTCATTTTAACTATAAAATTATCCGTTTGTTATGCTAAAAGCATCTATTTTTTTTATCTTGTTGGCTGGAACAATGAACATGGCTTGGGCACAAAAAAAAGAAGAGGCTCAAATAAAGAATTGTATCAATGCCTTTTTTGAGGCCATGCACCATGCCGATACCAGCGCTGTTATGAGAGTATTAGACCCAGAGGCAAGTATGCAGAGTATAAGTGTTCTAAAAAGTGGTACTGTCTTCAATGTCAGTAGTATTGCAGCCTTCAAAGAGGCGCTTTCAACCATGAAAGGTCTAGATTTTGAGGAACGTTTGAGCGGCTACGACATCAAGATAAATGGCTCAATAGCAGTAGCGCACACGCCCTACCGTTTTTTTATGAACAAAAAAGAGCTACATTGTGGAGTGAACGTCTTTACTCTCTGGAGAAGCGGAGCTGGCTGGCGCATTGCACACATCATAGACACACGCATACCCACAGAGCCTGAATAATTTTTTGAAGGAGGAGCAGCGTTTAATTGCTATTCAACGTAAGATTTGTTAAGGTGCATTCTATGGTGTTCTTACTTGTAAAGTAGTAGAGGCACTAAAAATCAAAACCAGAATATTCGTAAAAAACCGTTCAACACAAACTATTAAATTATTTTGCTATGTTTAAACAAAACAATTTAATGGTTTGTTATAAAAATTGCAGAATATCCTTTGTTATTTACAAAACAGTTGTTTGTTTTGTAGCACTACTACTACTGTAAAATCTTAATTCTGAGTTTTACCTTTTCGCTTAACTAAATCTTATGAACAGAAAGTTATTACTTGCAGGCACCTTGGGAGCAGCCATGACCGCTGGCATAGCGGGTTGGTTTGTTTACTCGGGCGATGCTAGCGACGAAACAGCGCTGGGCTACACCCCCGAGGAAGTGAACGCTATGCGTATAGAACGCAAAAAGCAAAAAATGGATAATGGTTATATCCGCTACGAGAACCCAAAAGCACTCGCGGATTACTATAAGGCCATTCGTACAAGACCTGGCCAAAGTGCGCCCGAATATGAAGCGGGCTATTTGCAAAAAGAGTATCAAAAAGCTGTTGCTCTTTCTGCTAACGCCAGAACAAATATTGATTTTAACTTCACAGAGCGCGGCCCAGGCAACGTGGGTGGGCGTACACGTCAAATTATTGTAGACACACAAGATGCTTCCCAAAACACTTGGTTGGCTAGTGCAGTGAGTGGCGGTATTTGGAAAACTACTGATGCTGGCAAAACTTGGAATCCTGTAGATGACAAAATGGGTAACATCGGCGTGGTTGCACTCGTGCAGGCCAAGTCTAACCCCAAAGTGATGTATGCAGGCACTGGTGAAGGCCCTTACAGTTTCTCACAATACCATGTGGGCGGTTCTGGTATATGGAAATCTACAGACGGCGGCCAAACATGGAAGGTGTTAGAATCTACGCTCAACAGCGACGATTTCTTTAATACAACCCGCATTATCGTAGACCCTAAGAATGACAACATTCTCTTAGCAACTACCTCAAATGGCATTTGGGACGGCGGCTTCCGTTCACGCATTATGCGCTCTGAAAATGGTGGTACTAGCTGGACTGCTGTTGCTCAGCCTAACTCTTTGGCTTTGCAAATTGCAGCAGACCCAACGGATTTCAATATCCAATACGCCTCTATCTACATCAATGGCGTAATGAAATCTACTGATGCTGGTAAAACGTGGAATGTAACATCGCTTGGCGATATTGCGAGTTCTTTGATGCCAGACCCAGACAACAACCGCGTTGGTCGTACAGAAATTGCTATCTCGCCTACCGACCCCAAAACAATCTATGCAAGCACTGAGTATACTAACGGTGGTTCAGACCTTTTTGTATCATTTGATGGTGCAGAAAACTGGTCGCCAGTAGAGCCTAACGGTTCGCGTATTACCACAGATTATTTAGGCGGACAAGGCTGGTATGATAATGCCATTGCTGTCAATCCTGATGATAAAAACAACGTTTTCTTTGGTGGTGTTAATATGTTCCAAGCAACCGTTACGCCTGGTTCTACACGCCTTGGTCCACGTCAGTTCTTAGGAGTTACGCAAATCAACACTGAAAATTATATCAATTTCGTAAACTTCAATGCCGGTACACACTGGGGCAACCGCTTAGTAATTGAAAATGAAGCCTCTGCGGTTTCTATTGAAATTCGTATGGGTGGCGGCAAAAAGCAAAAAGCTCACCGCTTCTTGGCTTGCGGCGGTAACTACGGTGCTGGTTGTGCAGACGACGGCTATCTCTACCAAGACTATGTAGAAGTTCCATTTGAAGTGTGGGATATTGACAACAACAAGCAACTGATGGTTTCTTTCCGTGACCAGCAGAACGACGGTAAGTTCAACTTGAACAAACAAGACCGTACGGCTGACCCAGACCTCCTGAAGTGCCGTGAGTATATGTACATTCACACGGTTGCTTATGATGCTGCCGCGCCTAGCTCTGCTATTGCAAAGAAAGCGGGTATTGCTACGCAACGTATGTACTTTATGTGGCCTTTTTTGGCTGATGCCGCTGCTGGCTTTGAACCAATTCCGAACGCAACGCTTCGCGTTAATTTTGGCAAATTAACTTTCCAAAAAGCTAAAATTGAAGTTGTTTCTGATGCTTATCAGCAATTTGGTGGTGGTAACTCATTGAGCGAATTACACCCTGACCATCACTATGCGCTCTTTATCAAATATGCAGACAAATTGCGTTTGATAACTGGCAATGACGGTGGTGTGGCTTACTCCGACAACCTCGGCAAGGCATGGACGGAAACTGACGGTACATCAGATTATAACACAACTCAGTTCTACGGTATTGCACGTCACCCAGAAAGAAACCTCTACTTAGGTGGCACGCAAGACAACAACACGCTCCTCTCTGGCTCAGCTGACCAAAACAAATCTGGGGAGTTCTTGCCAGTAATTGGTGGTGACGGTTTTGAATGTCTGTGGAATGCTGAAGACCCTAACCAGTTGATTGGTAGTGTTTATAATAACCTTATAAACCGTTCAGTTGATGGTGGCAAGCGTTGGATACGTGCGACTAGTGGTTTGCGCGACCAAGGCGAAAATGCTCCTTTCTACACGCGCTTGGCTAACTCACCTGCTAAGCCTTCTACTATCTATGCAGTTGGTAGAACTGGTGTATGGAAATCATCAGACTTTGGTGGAACATGGCGCGGAACAGCTATTGGCGACGACCGCTGGTCATACAGCGGCACTGTAAACGTAGAAGTTTCTAGGGTTAATGCAAGTATTGTTTGGGCTGGTTCTGCTATGGCAGATGGTGCTTCTATCTTTGTTTCGGAAGACGAAGGTAAAACATTTAAGCCTACAACAAACTACATTGACAAAGAGATGGGTAGCATAACAGGTATTGTAACGCACCCTACTGACCCTAGAACCGCTTATGTACTCTTCTCGCAAGCCAAAGGCCCTAAAATTCTTGAAACAAAGGACTTAGGTAAAACTTGGAATGACATTACTGGTTTTGGTAGCAACCCAACCAGCAGCAATGGCTTCCCAGACGTAGCAACACACTCTTTGCACGTACTGCCTGAAGGCGAAATGATTGTTGGTACTGAAATCGGTCTCTTTATCCGCGAAAAAGGCGCAACTAGCTGGAATATGGTGAAGTCTAACTTACCAAACGTGTCTGTTACGCATCTCCTCATCACGCCTAAAGACGGACAGTTAGTGGTAGGTACTTTTGGCCGTGGTATCTGGACGTTCGATGGTAAATTCCTTTTCAAAGGTGCAGACCCTACAACAGACCCAACCACAGACCCTACAACAGACCCTACAACAACTACTGGTCTCTTCAACAATTCTTCTACGATTAAGTTGAACGTGTTCCCGAATCCAACTGCAGACAAAGTAAACTTTGATTTGCCAGAAGGTGCTAGTTATCAGGTTTCTGTATTCAACCAGGCTGGTCAGGTAGTACAAAAAACTACTCAGAAAGGTGGTAAAGTTGTGCTTACTTTGGGCAACCTGACTACTGGTACTTACGTGATTCGCGCAACAGATGGCAAAAAAGTATTTAGCCAGAAAGTAAGCGTTCAGTAAAACATCTTCTGACTACCGAATTGTAATTTTTGAAAAGAATGCTGTCAGAATTGTTTTTGGCAGCATTCTTTTTTACTTTAGTTTTACTTCTTATCTAATAATTATTTTGTATCATGCAGTTACTCAAAGCTCTATGTAGCGTCTATGCACCCGCTGGCAACGAAAGTTTGCTCAAACAGTTTATCATTGCGTATGTCCAAAAAGAGCAGCACAAATGGCGCGTAAAACCACAAATATTTGCTGACGAAGCTTTGTTTCAAGATTGTATCATTCTAGCATTTGGTAAACCACGTACTGCCATATTTGCGCACCTAGATTCTATCGGATTCACCGTTCGGTACGGCAACGAGCTAGTAAAGCTTGGGGGCGTTCGGCCAAAGCACGGGACTAAGCTGAAAGGAATTGATAGCAACGGCCCAGTAAAAGCAACTTTGGAAGTTCGTGAAGAAAAAGCTGAGAACAAGGCGGGTTTGCACGGCGCTGATGGGCAGGCAGTCAAAAAATTATTTTATAAAGCCAAGCGCGTGCTGGAGCGTGGGACTGAACTCGTTTACGATAGTGCTTTTAGACTAAACGACACCACCGTACAAACTTGTTACTTAGATAACCGTTTAGGCTGCTGGACTGCTCTTAAAGTTGCTGAAACGTTAGAGAATGGACTTTTAATATTTTCTTGCTGGGAGGAGGTCTTAGGAGGTTCAGTTCCTTATCTCATACGTTTTGCCTACGAGCAGTATGGTGTGCGGCAGGCACTGGTATCAGACATTACTTGGCGTACAGCAGGTGTAGTGCAAGGTGGCGGAACGGCTATTTCTATGCGCGATAGAGGTATTCCTCGTCGCTCTTTCATAAAAAAGGTAGTCGGTCTAGCGGCTAATTCAGGGGCAAGATATCAACTAGAAGTAGAAGATGAGGGTTCTTCTGATGCCAAAGAATTGCAAAGCTCACCGTATCCTATCGATTGGTGCTTTATAGGAGTGCCGATAGACAACGTGCATACTCCAGATGAGATAGCCAATTTGGCTGACCTAAGTGATAATGTAAAATTGTATAGCTACCTCATGGCTCATTTATAGTAGAGTTTATTGAGAGTCAGCAGCATCGGTATCAATAGGCTCTATGCCCAGCTCCCAGTTGGCTTTAAGAGGAATGATTTGCGTATCTACAATTACTCTCTCTGGCACAATCCTCTCCTTGAAGGAGCCTTTGTCCCAAATCTTATTGTCATTAGAGTCTACAAAAACACGCACACGTTTGTTTCCGGGAATCAAGCGCTGAAAATTAAATGGGCCTTTGGTTTGCTGCTCCTGCTCCACTACATTTAATTCATTGATAATCTGAACAATGTAGTTGCTTGAGCTCCCTTTGACAGTGCCTGTAACAGTTCCAAAGTCTTCTATGGGCGCAACAGGGTAAGCGAGTACCTTAATAGGCACGGAATCAGCCTCTACCGTAATAAAAGCACCTTGTTTGGCTGAAAAATCCACTTTTTCTAGCGGCTTAAACTCATACTCTATCTTTAGTTCGGTTCGGTTATGATTCCACACAAAAGCTGCTTCGGTGAATGCAGACCAAACAGTATCTTTATCCATCTTGAAGCGAATACTATCCAGATTGACCTTCAGAATAGGCTTTGAAAACTTAAAAGTAAGTGGCAATCCTTGGTCTTTGAGAATTTTTGTACCATTGGCAGGATATTCCTGCACAATAGGCACATTGAGCTTAGCAGGACGACCTTCATTGAACTTTACTTTAATCGTATCTTTGATTTGATTGCCCACAGAATCTGTAACCTCTAGCAAAGCAAGCAGGGTATCGGTAGCGCTATTACTTTTGTGATAAAACGTAAGCAACTCGTTAGTAAGTTGATGGTATACAAGCGTATCTAGTGTTTTATCAAAAAACGAGAGCTTGTAGTCTGCCACTTTTTTATTGAATTTTAGCTCAAAATACTGTTTGCGGCTACGCGACGAGGCTATTTGCAAAGGCTTGAGGTCATAGTAAAGTGTGCGGAGATTCACCCCCGCTAAATTTTTACTCAGCGGCAAGGTGTATTTCATAAAACCAATAACTTCGTCCTTGCCCTTATATATCAAATCAGGTTTGGCTTCAGAAATAGCATACACTTTATAGTCCCCCATTTTCAAGTTTTTAAACTGATAAACACCGCTTGTGTCGCTTCGAGTAACATATAGCGGTTTGTCTTCGTTAATGTCGAGAGTGTCCTGGCTATTGTAAAGAGAAACAGCACAGGCTTTCATTGGACGGCCAGTGAGCATATCATAAACGCGACCCCGCAGCGTAAGAGAGTCTATAACGGGGCCAGTGCTGAAAGCTAAACCCAAGTTTTGCACTTTGTTGGCCTCCGTAATATCTTGTATAGAAGTGCCAAAATTGATTGTGTAAGTGGTATTGGGTTTAAAATCCTCTTCAAATATAATTTCTAGTCGGTTCTTACGCGCATTGGTTTTGAACTTGGCTTCGGTGTAGGGGCTGATAGTCAGTTCATTTTGAAGGTTTCCGGTTTTTATAAACTCATCAAATTCAAGTGTGATGGTGCGTGTGTTTACATTGACGCTTTGGTCTCTTGGTATCATAACGCGCAAATTAGGCGGTGTTTCGTCCTTTAGCCCCCCCGTAGGTACACCCTGACTCGCGCAACCCCAGTACAACAACACAAGCAAGAGCAAGCCAATAGGCCCATTCAACAAGGAAAACAATAAGCCTTTGGGTAATTTTAGAAAACACGCGAATCTCATAGAGCATCATTTTAAGCTACAAAAGTAAGAAATTAATTGGCTAAGGCGGCTGATTTAACACTTTTTATACTTGCTGGCTCTTTGTTCGGTATGTGGCCTTCCTAAAAAACAACGTCCTAAAACGAGCTTTGCAAACAGACCGTTTGATTGTTTTTTACAAAAAAGGGAACTGCCTAATCTTTTTTGTGTAAAGTACTGTATATTTGCGAAGCTTCTTTTATAGTCGTTGAATTTTCCTGAACCTATCCTCAAATGTACGCGCTGCGCATAATTTTCTCGTCCTTTTTCTTGATTCTAATGGCTTTACCACGCGCCTATTCACAGGTAGATGCCACAGAAGATTTGTATGAATTGGTTTTAGATGAATATCTGGATATACAAGTGGCTTCAGCGAGCCGTTCGGAGCGCAGCGTCAAGGATTTGCCCATAACCGTACACGTTATTACACGCGAAGAAATAGAAAAAAACCACTATACTTCTTTGGTTGAAGCCCTCAAAGATGTAGCTGGTTTGCGTGTTGGTCAGCCCGGTAATGGAGTTGATGGTGAGCTATTTATGATGCGTGGGCAGGTAGGTAACTCTTACGCTAAAATATTATTAGATGGCCAACCCATAGCCCCCTCTGTGGCCAGTGGTATGCCTCTCGGTGAGCAGATTAATATGGCGAGCGTGGAGCGTATAGAAATTATTTTTGGCCCTGCTGCTGCCCTCTATGGCGCTGATGCTTTGGCGGGAGTTATCAATATTATCAGCAAGGAAGTACCGAACGACAAAAAACGAATGTTTGCCTCAAGAGTAACAGGCGGCGAATTGGGCTATATCAATACATCATTGTCCTATGGCATTAATAAACCCGACAAAAAATTTAAATTTATTGCTGATGCGGTCTTTTCTAGGCGTGCTGATATGAACATCAAGCGTGGCTACAATGACGTTTATAATAACGAAGACCCAGGTGCTTTTGCTAAACTACCCAGCCAAAGCATAGGAGCGGGCTTTAAAATCAATTATCGGAACTTCGTCCTACAATACAGTTTAATGCAACGCAAAGACCATAGCGCTATAGGCCAAAGCAATCTGGATTACGATTATAACACCTCTGCCTCTTTTTGGGGCGAGACCGTCCAGCGTTATGCGTTGCGGCATCAAGTTCAAAAAGGCAAGTTTAACTTTGTTACCAATCTCTCTTATCTCCGTTATAGATTGAATACACAGTCGTATTTTAAGTTTACTTTTTTAGACAATAATAGTTATAAATTTGCGGCTTCGGACGACATCATGTTTGAGGAAATAGTCATATACAACATGAATGAAGATACTGAGCTTATGGGGGGCGCTGTTTTTCAGGCATTTTCAAGTATGCCCAAGACCAATGACTTAGAAGAGCCTTTTAAAAAAACAGGTTATAGAGCTTTTGCAAATATAACACCTGCTGCAGACGATGTCTTTGGCGACTTTGGCTTCAATCCACGTTTAGAAAGCAATATGGCCACCTTCGTACAACTCACCAATACTGGCCGTAAGCATACTCTCATGGCCAGTGCGCGCTTAGACTACCACTCGCGTTACGGTGTCTCTTTTAATCCACGTATCTCATTTTTAGTAAACATGACTAAAAAAACGGCTTTTCGTTCTTCTTTTGGCCGTGCTTTCCGTGCGCCTTCTGGCTATTATACTTACAACTCTGTAGCCTTTTTTGAAGATACCACCAGACAACTGATTACTTTTTTGGTAGTGCCTAACGAAGCACTACGTCCTGAACAGCTCACTACTTTTGAAATGGGCATACGGCAGTTAGTAGGCAAAAAATGGTCTTTAGAGGCTATTTTCTTGCAAAATGAAATCCGCGACCTTATTTTTGTAGGGCAAACTCGCTTGGATAAAAACCAAAAGCCTTATTATGCGCTTTCAGACAGCGACTCCACCTTAGCAAGTAGTAACGGCGGTATTTCGGTGTTTTCTTCGCTTGAACTTGTGGCTAGCGGTAGAAATTTGTCCGAAAAACTAGCACTCACCATCAATGGCTCATTGGGCATAGCCAAAGGCTACGAGTATTTGCCGAATGGCGACACACTGAAGAACTTCAGGCAGTTACCACTTTATTTTGGAAAACTGAGCCTCATCATGGCCCCTTTCCGAAGTACAAAAGTGCGGTTTTTGAAAGACTTTTATTTGCGTATAGACAACACCACCTCTTCGGGCTGGTACATTGCGCGTATTGATACTCGTGCAGCATACGAATTACCCGAAAATAAAGTGGGTGGTAAATCCATGTTCAGTTTGGCTTATTCAGCGATAGATGTCAATGCCCGTTTTGGAGTGGCTAAAGGCGCTTTTGTATATCTGAAATGCACCAATCTCTTTGATGCAAAGTTTGCTGGCGTGGACCCTTACAATGCCTCTGTATCTTTGAACTATGGCCCACAGTACAGAAGAACTTTTTATATGGGCGCATCTTTCTCGTTTTGAGGAGAATGTGTTTATGCAAATCTCTTAAAATGAGGATACTAGACCTAACGCAGCTTTCGTATCTGCTTGGCAGAAAATGTATGACTTGACTTTTATTTGAATGAACTCAGAAGGAGTACAATCTTTGTAAAAAACAGTGTTTTTCGGAGCGCAAAAACCCCTTGAGGTGGTATAAAATTCTAGAAACGGTTAATCTCAAAAAAATATCCATTACTCAAACCACAACACTTTTTCAAACAAAAAACTACCATGCTGCAATTCGGAAAAGTACATTGCGAAGTAGAAGGACAAAATTACAGCCTAGACCTCCACAAGCCTTTAGATATTTCCTTACCCTTGAGCACAAAACCAGAGCAAGTAAACTGTTATTATGCTGAACCTGTGCTTATAGAGCCTATCAGAGTGGGTAGTTTTGTAGGAGATGTTCGGCAGGGTGGCTCATGTAACTATGTCCGTGTGAGCATGACACCACATGGCAACGGCACCCATACTGAATGCTACGGACATATTTCTGCCGATGCTTACACTTTGCCACAAGCGCTTCAGCAATTTTGGTTTTTGGCACAACTTATTACAGTAGAGCCTTTTACGCATAGCAACGGCGACCGTTTTGTCCCTTTGGCAACGCTAGAACAACAGCTAGCGACTCTTCCACGCACAGAAGCCCTTATTATCAGAACTTTACCTAACGAAAAGCAGAAGCAGTACGCGCAGTATTCGGGCACTAATCCAGTATTTTTAGAGCCTGGCTCTGGCGATTTTCTGCGCGAACGCGGAATTTTGCATTTGTTGATAGACACACCTTCTGTGGACAAGGAGTGGGACGAGGGCAAATTAAATGTCCATAAAGGTTTTTGGAACTATCCAACTGCGCCTAGAAAAAATGCTACCATCACGGAGCTTGTTTTTGTACCAAATCACGTTGCAGATGGCCTCTACGCCTTGAATTTACAGATAATTTCACTTGAGGCCGATGCCGTGCCAAGCAAGCCAGTGCTTTATATCTTGCAAAGTTAGTATGATGATTTGGCATTCGCCAAAAAGGTGCTTGCAAAGGTTCTAACGACTCCAGCCCCACCAAATAGCCGCTGCCCCCAGCGCTATGCAATAGTAGGCAAAGCCGTAGAGTTTACCGTTCTGAACAATGCGTACCATAGCACTACACGCCAAGAGCCCCACCACAAAAGCCACTATTGCGCCTAGAGCCATGTCATTAAAGCTCATTTTACTAGCTACTGCCGCACCACTTTCGGCAGCTGCCCAGTATTTATACAGCTTAATAGGCACGCCGCCTATGATAGGTGGTAAAACAATCAGAAAAGAAAAAGCAGTGGCTTCACGTTTGCCCACACCCAAGGCCAAAGAAGTGGCTATTGTACAGCCTGAACGCGACAAACCCGGTAGCAGAGCTATGGTTTGGGCGCAACCAATCAGCAATGCCTGCCAGTAGTTGACTTCCTTATACTCGGTAGTAACAGGCTTTAGCTGCTCGGCGGTTATCAAAAAAGCCGCCGTAAGCCATAACATAAAGCCTGTCAGCAGGATTTTTCCGCCAAAAAGCGCTTCTAAGTAATCATCAAATAAAAAGCCTACTATACCAATAGGCACAATGGCAATGATGATTTTAAGAGCGTATCGCCACTCGGCATTCCATTTAAGAACGACCAGTCCTTTAATAATTTTCCAAATATTGCCACGAAAAACGACGATGGTGCTGAGCGCCGTGGCAAAATGCAAAATCATGTTATAGAGAAAGTTGTCTTCGGTGCCCATGCCAAAAACAGCGCGACCTAGCTCTAAATGGCCATCGCTACTGACAGGCAAAAACTCGGTGAGTCCCTGTATAAGTCCAAGAATAATGGCATCTAGTGTGGTCATGCCCTGTATTTAAAATAGATTTGCTTTTATCAAAACAAAGTTAAACCATGTTTAGAGACCAACCGCTTCGGCATTGCGGTCTATTTTTTTTATTAAACCTTGCAAAACATTACCAGGGCCGCATTCCACAAACTTAGTAGCGCCGTCTGCTACCATCTGTGCTACGGATTGCGTCCAGCGAACTGGAGCCGTAAGTTGCGCAATGAGGTTTTGTTTGATGTCTGAAGGATTGGTATAGGCTTTAGCCGAAACGTTTTGATAAACAGGGCAGTTTGGTTCTTTTACCGTGGTTTGCTCGATGGCCGCGGCTAGTTCGGTGCGTGCAGGTTCCATAAAAGGTGAATGAAAAGCGCCACTGACCACCAAGGGCATAGCCCGCTTAGCGCCTGCTGCTTTAAGGGCTTCGCAAGCAAACTGAATGCCCTCTACAGAGCCAGAAATAACTACCTGACCAGGACAGTTAAAGTTAGCTGCCACCACAACGGCCTTTTGCGCCACCTCCGCACAAACCGACTCTACGATGGAGTCTTCAAGGCCAAGAATAGCTGCCATCGTACTTGGCGCAAGCTCGCAAGCTTTTTGCATAGCCTCGGCGCGTGTTGCTACCAAGCGCAAACCGTCCTCAAAACCGAGTGCACCATTGGCAACCAGAGCCGAAAATTCGCCCAGAGAATGTCCCGCCACCATGTCTGGCTTCAAGTTCGGGAGCGTAAGAGCAGCTATAACTGAGTGCAAAAAAATAGCTGGCTGCGTTACGCGGGTCTGCTTCAGTTCGTCTGCTGTACCGGAAAACATAAGGTCTGTTATACGAAAGCCCAAAATGCTGTTTGCGGCTTCAAAAAGTTCTTTGGCATGGGCAGAACTGTCGTATAGAGACTGCCCCATGCCTACGAACTGGGCACCCTGGCCGGGAAATACATAAGCAAGCATCTGAAAAACAAAGAGTTTGATGAGTAATAAACCTTTTGAGGCTGCAAGTTCGTTCTTTTTTTTGGATATTTTTAAGAGAATGCAAGGAATTTAAAGATACCCACATCAAAAAGGCTTACTGGCGGCTTTAGGACAGGAATAATTGTACTTTTTTGAGATAACACCTTTGTTTTTAGCGTATGGCCAACTACGGCTATGCTATGGTTAAAGAAAATAGGATAAAAGCATTGTAAGCTATCAGGCCAAAAACGAAATAAACAACACTCAAAAACATAACAACAGCAAACTATTTTGTCGTCTCTTAAAATATATCTAAAATATTTATTATCAGTAAATTAAATAGGAATTTCATCTTTAAAATAGCTTAGTTTTTAGCCTATTCTGTCAAATAACTGGCAAAATCTCAAGGGCTTCTTGAGGTCTGCCTCGCATCAAACAAAAGCGAATGTCTCAAATGTCAGAGGGTGAGATTTTCTGTGCAACTATGAAATAAAAAAAGAGGCCATCTAAAAAAAGAGCCTCTTTTTTACTTTATCCTAAAACTAGTTTCTACAGGCCGCTTACCATGTTTTTAGCTATCACCCACTGGTCAAACTGCTCAGAAGTTAGTAAATTCAACTCGAGGGCAGCTTCTTTGAGGGTTTTGTTTTCGGCGTGTGCCTTTTTAGCAATCTTGGCGGCGTTGTCGTAGCCAATATGCCTGTTAAGTGCCGTAACAAGCATCAACGAGTTGTTGAGGTGCATATTAATGCGCTCAATATTGGGTTCTATGCCTACTGCACAATGGTCGTTGAAAGACTCGCAGGCTTCGCCCAAAAGGGAGGCGGCTTCCAAAAAGTTGTTAATCATCATGGGCTTGAATACATTGAGTTCAAAGTGCCCATTCATACCACCAATAGCAATGGCAGCGTCTAAGCCAATAACGTGTGCGCAAACCATTGTGAGTGCTTCAGACTGCGTGGGGTTTACTTTGCCTGGCATAATAGAAGAACCAGGCTCGTTTTCGGGAATAGAGATTTCGCCCAAGCCACAACGTGGGCCAGAAGCCAGAAAGCGAATGTCATTGGCTATTTTCATTAAACTAACCGCCAATTGACGCAGCGCCCCCGAACTTTCTACGATGCCATCATGCGAGGCCAAAGACTCGAACTTGTTTTCGGCGGTGCGGAATGGCAAATCGGTTAGCTCTGCAATTTTTTTAGCCACCAATACGTCGTAGCCTTTTGGAGTATTTAGGCCAGTTCCTACGGCAGTGCCACCCAAACCAAGTTCTGCAAGGTGGTCTAGCGTATTGCGTAAGGCTTTTAGGCCATGATTGATTTGGGACACATAGCCCGAAATTTCCATACCCAGCGTCAGAGGTGTAGCGTCCATGAGGTGAGTGCGGCCAATCTTAACAATATCCTTGAATGCAATGGCCTTGGCGTGGAGGGTATCACGGAGCTTTTCAATCTTAGGAACGGTCTCACCCACTATTTTTTTATAGGCCGAAATGTGCATGGCCGTAGGGAAGGTGTCGTTTGAAGACTGCGACTTGTTCACGTCATCGTTCGGGTGAATCCGTTTTTTGGGGTCGTTGAGGTCTCCACCAAGTATAACGTGTGCACGGTAGGCTATGACCTCATTCACGTTCATATTGCTTTGGGTGCCAGAACCAGTTTGGTAAACAACGAGCGGAAACTCGGAGTCGTGCTTACCAGCCAGAATTTCGTCGCAGACTTGTGCAATAATATCAGCTTTGTCTTTGGCTAACTCGTTTAGTTCGCAGTTGGCTAGGGCAGCCGCTTTTTTGAGAATCGCAAAAGCCTCAATAATTTCCTTCGGCATTTTATCTTTGCCTATGTTGAAGTTCTGGAGCGAACGCTGGGTTTGTGCGCCCCAGTATTTGTCGGCGGGCACTAAAACCTCGCCCATGGTGTCGCGTTCTTTGCGGAAAGACATAATCAGTGATGAATTGAATGATAAAGAATCAATAATTTAAAAACAAAAATTTAGATTTTAACTTAAATAGCCATTTCTAAATTCAAATTGGCTTTTCGCCAAGCCTCTATGCCTCCTTCCAACATGAAGATTTTAGTGAAACCAGCGGCTACCAGTTTATCAACAGCCGTTTGGCTTCGCACCCCACTTTGGCAGTAAACAAAAGTAGGGGTGGCTTTATTCAAACCAGCAATTTTTTGGTCAAAATCAGCGCCTTCAATATTGATATTAACAGATGCTGGTATCTTTGAGGCATTGTATTCGCCCGCCGTTCGCACATCAATAATCTGCTTTTTGGTAGCAAAGAGCATGGTCTGAGAGAAATCTTTGGGCGCAAGGCTCTTGGAAACAGCCGTTACCTCAGTAGGTTCTGCACTGCTTGTAATGTTAGATTCTGCATTACTTTCTGTTGTTTCCTTTGTTTCGGCTTTATTGCCTCCACAAGCCCAAAATGTGCCAGCTAAGGCGAGTATAAGAATGTGCTTTTTCATACGATTTGAGTTGTTTTAGCGCTCGTGAGCGGCTTTTGAACAGATTTAATTTGCAAAACGAGTATGCTCCCCTTGCTTGTGTTTTCAAAAACGTGTAAATATAGCGCAATAAAGGGCAGCTTTGCGTCTTACAAAATAAAAACTACTAATTATACCAAAAAGTTTTATCTAAAGCGGCCGTCTCAGCTCAATCATATTTATTTATTGCATAGTCTTATTTAAGAAAGCCTGATACAACTCCATGGCTGCTTTTTGTGGGGATTTGAGCGCCCGAATAACATCTTGCTCTGCTAGGTGGAGCAACTGCTCTAAACCTTCGTTCTCAAAAAAACCCTTTTTGAGTAAAAAAACAAGCTGTTCATGTAGCCAATGCCTGGCTTGTTCGGCGCGTTGCTGCTGCCAAAAGCCATTTTGCTGTGTGGTTTGTACAAAAGCCTGTACGCACTGCCAAATCTCCTCCAAGCCTGTTTTTTGATAAGAAGAGGCCAACAATATCTTTGGAAAAAAGCCTGAGGCAGGCGGTGGAAACAAATGCAGAGCTTGTTTGTATTGATTTTGTGCTTTTTGGGCTGCATTGACGTTTTCACCGTCAGCTTTATGAATAACTAGGCTATCCGCCATTTCCATAATGCCCCGTTTGATGCCTTGTAGGTCGTCGCCCGCGCCAGCCAGCATCAGCAGCAAAAAGAAGTCCGTCATTTGTCTAACAACGGTTTCGGACTGGCCTACGCCCACTGTTTCAACAAAGATAACATCATAACCAGCGGCCTCGCACAACAAAAGTGCCTCACGTGTACGCGCTGCCACGCCTCCTAGCGTTCTGCCAGCAGGGCTGGGGCGTATGTATGCGCGCGCGTCCTGTGCAAGTAGCTCCATGCGCGTTTTGTCGCCCAATATGCTTCCTTTTGTGCTTTGGCTGCTTGGGTCTATGGCCAATACGGCCAACTTATGTCCTTTTTCAAGCAGTCTGAGGCCAAAGTTTTCTATAAAAGTGCTTTTGCCTACACCAGGTACACCTGTTATACCTACACGTATACTACGACCAGTATGCGGCATGAGCGCTTCTATGACCTCTGTGGCTAAATCATTGTCAGAAGCTAACTGGCTTTCTATCAAAGTAATGGCTCGGCTCAGCAAGTAACGATTCCCTTCCAAGATGCCTTCAGTGTAAGCCTGTGCGGGTAAGCGCGGTCGTGCCATTAGCGCGTGTATTCAAAGACACTCAACTCCGACACCACGCTGCCCGATATGATTTCCTTGGAGCCAATACAAGGGTCGCGGTCGCAGTAGCGCAAATACTCATGCTTTTTGTAAATAAGCCCAATGCTATCGGCAAAAACCTCATAACCCACTTCTTTGAAAAGCAAATTAGAATCTGCCTGATGCAAGACCATGGCAGAATTTGGAAAGTTAGTGCCATTCACTACAAAAGGTTTGTTTAGCGTAAGCAAACGATAAGGGCGAGATTGTCGGTCATTATAAGCGTTGCCGTTCCAAGATTTGCCCTCTTTCAGCGGGAAGCTGAGTTTCATGTACGGTACGTTGTGTTCGGTTTTAACCACATAGCTGTCTGTTTTTTTGACCGTCCACATAGAGTCTAACTGCCAGTTATCAAGACCACTAGGGCGCATATAACGGGCAACTCTGAACAAATCTTCGCCATTTTCACCTTTACTTTTGTCCAGCACCTCTTCGCGGAGTTGGTAAGTAACAATGCGGGGAATGCTAGGGTTAGGATTAGAGGCTTCATAGAGCTCCTGCCGGACGCTGTAAGAAATCCTCGCGCCTACACGCAGCGGGTAATAGCTTTCGCCAAAGTTTTTGGGAATGCTCTCTGCATTTTTTTCGCGGCAGCCCACAGCAGCTAGCACAAGACCAAACAAGAATAAAAAGATGCGGACGGTATGTAAACAATATTGGGTAGAATTAGACAGCTTCATAGTGAGGCAGGTGAGTGGCGAAACACGTTTTGTGCAAACAATTTTAGGAAAAGAATTGCAAGCACACAAATTTTTTTCACAAAAACATAGATTTATCCTTCAAAAAAAATAGGTACTTGCGTTACTACAAAGAAAGAATAGTGCGTAAGGCCATAAAAAAATAATAAAAATCTGTGAACTTTTTTTGAACCGACTGTACAATTTTTTGGAATAAAACCCACACAAACCCAAGAATGTTTTAATCTTTTTACTAAATTGCGCCGCTAAATATTGTCATACAGGCTTGTTACTAAAATAACTGACAAAATGACTTATTTAACTCCCTCAAAATCTGTTTTGTATAGGTTTTGTATAAGTAAATAGGCTTGTGTCTGGGCGCTCATGCTCTTCATTCACATAACATTTGCCATTTCGTTCGTCATCACTTTACTCGCAATAAAATTAAAGGCTGCCATGCTAGGTTTCGTAACCAAGTCCCTCACCAAACTCTTTGGTACAAAGTCCGATAAAGACCTCAAAATACTCAAACCGTATTTGGAGCTGATTCACAAAGAATCTGCCAAACTGACCACTATTTCGGACGATGAGCTGCGCCAGCGAACCTTGCAAATAAAGGAGTACATTGCTAATGATATGCAAGGAATTGATGAGCAAATAAAAGCACTTAAAGGCAGACTTGAAAGCAACCCAAAACTCTCTCTGCAAGAGAAAGATGTTATCTTTGCTGATATAGACAAACTCAACAAGCAACGCGATGAAGCTCTTGAAGATACCCTTATGAAGGTATTGCCTATGGCTTTTGCGGTCATTAAAGAAACAGCATATAGGTTAAAAACCAATGAGAAGTTGGTGGTTGCCGCAACGGAACATGACCATCAAATAGCGGCTGAGCGCAGTGGTGTAACTATTGAAAATGGTCAGGCTATCTGGCTTAATACCTGGCAGGCTGCTGGCAATACCGTCAGGTGGGATATGGTACATTATGACGTTCAGCTTATTGGTGGTATTGTGTTGCATCAGGGCAAGATTGCGGAAATGGCTACTGGTGAAGGTAAAACTCTTGTGGCTACGCTGCCAGCCTACCTGCGCGCACTTGCTGGTAACGGCGTACATATAGTAACAGTAAACGACTACCTTGCCAAACGCGACAGCGAATGGATGGGGCCTATTTTTGAGTTCCACCTTATGCGTGTGGACTGCATTGACAAGCACCCCTCCAACTCTGAACGCCGCCGCCGTGCTTATGCCGCCGATATTACCTACGGCACAAACAACGAATTTGGCTTTGATTACCTCCGCGATAACATGGTACATGAGCCAGAAGAAATGGTGCAAAGAAGGCACTACTTCTCTATGGTGGACGAGGTGGACTCTGTTTTGATTGATGATGCCAGAACTCCACTTATTATCTCTGGCCCTATTCAGGACGGTGATATCCAAGAGTATGAAGCCTTTAAGCCGCGTATTGAAAAGCTCTACGCCGAACAACTCAAAATTGCACAAGAGTTTTTGAACGATGCCAAACGCAAAATTGACGCTGGAAACAACGATGAGGGTGGTCTTTCTTTGTTCAGAGCACACAAAGCCCTGCCCAAGTACAAGCCGCTGATTAAGTTTTTGGGCCAAACTGGCATGAAGCAACTCATGCAAAAAACCGAAAATATTTATTTGGCAGACAGCTCGCGCAGAATGCCAGAAGCCACAGAGCCGCTTTTGTTCACCATTGAAGAGAAAAACAACAGTGTTTATTTGACAGACAAAGGCATTAATGCCATTACGACCAGTTCGGACGACCCCGGTTTTTTTGTACTGCCAGACTTGGCCACAGAACTTACCAAAATTGACAAGTACTACGAAGCACTTAAAGAAACTACCCGTAGCAACAACGAACTAGCCGCAGAGGTCAAAGATGAGTCCTTGACTCAAATACAAACAGCCTATCAAGATGCGCGCCTGAAAAAAACACAAGACTACACCACCAAGGCAGGCCGTATTCATACCATCACTCAGCTCTTGAAAGCCTACACGCTTTTTGAAAAAGATGTAGAGTATGTGGTTATGGACAGTAAAGTGAAAATTGTGGACGAAGGTACAGGCCGTATTCTGGACGGCAGGCGCTTTTCGGACGGCCTACATCAAGCTCTTGAGGCCAAAGAAAACGTACACATTGAAGACGCTACTCAGACTTACGCCACCATCACCCTCCAAAACTACTTTAGAATGTACCATAAACTAGCGGGCATGACAGGTACTGCCGAAACCGAAGCTGGTGAATTTTGGGACATTTACAAACTGGACGTGGTGGTCATTCCTACAAACAAGGATATAGCCCGCCGCGACGAAGAGGATAAGGTTTACAAGACTGTCCGCGAAAAATTTAATGCCGTAGCTCTTGAAATTCAGGAACTTGTGAAGCAAGGCCGTCCAGTGCTCGTCGGCACTACGTCCGTTGAAAATTCCGAACTCTTGAGCCGTATGCTGCAGCGTCAGGGCATCGTTCACCAAGTATTGAACGCTAAGCAACACGCTCGAGAGGCAGATATTGTAGCCAACGCTGGTGTAGAAGGGGCTGTTACGATTGCTACCAACATGGCTGGCCGCGGTACGGACATCAAGCTAAGCCCCAAAGCCAAAGCGGCTGGTGGTTTGGCCATTATTGGTACAGAGCGCCACGAGTCGCGCCGTGTGGACAGGCAGCTGCGCGGTCGTTCTGGCCGTCAAGGCGACCCTGGCTCTTCGCAGTTTTTTGTCAGTTTGGAGGATAGTCTCATGCGCTTGTTCGGCTCTGACACTATTTCTAAGGTCATGGACTCGCTGGGGCTCAAAGAAGGTGAGGTGATTCAGCATTCTATGATTACGAAATCTATTGAGCGCGCTCAAAAGAAAGTAGAAGAAAACAACTTTGGCCAGCGCAAGCGCCTTTTAGATTACGATAATGTGATGAACGCTCAGCGTTTGGCCGTTTATAAGCGCCGCCGCAATGCTCTTTTTGGTGAACGCCTCAACAATGACCTTGTGAATATGTTTGGTGAATGTGCCGAACATATTGAAATGACCACTAGCAAGGATTTAGAGCAGCGCGAGTTTTTGGCACAAACCACACTTGGTGTATCTTTGCGCGACGAGGCTAACAGCGGCATTACGCTATTTCAGACAGCTTTTTCTAATTACAACAAGCGCCGTAATGGACTCCGCGAAGCCATTAGTAGCTTCCTGAAAGCTGTCATTCAGAATGATGAAATGCGCGCACGCGGAGGCGAAGCCTTCGTGAATATAGAAATTGACCCGAACCGTCGCGTCTCTTTTGTGGTAAACTTTGAGGCCAATCGCCTGATGATGCCTTTTACGAATGGCAAATACAACTTTTTCATAGAAACGCCGCTTGACGCTGCCGTTGCGTCCGAAGGCGCACTCATTATGCAGAAGTTAGAACAAGCTGCCGTTCTGAACCTTATTGACAACGAATGGAAGGAACATTTGCGCAGCATGGACGACCTCCGTACCCAAGTGCAGATGGCGGGTATAGAGCAAAAAGACCCCCTCGTTATCTATAAAGTACAGGCTATGGAACTTTTCAAAGTTTTCTTAGCTTCGGTGAACGAGTCGGTGGTATCCTTACTGTCTTTCATTGATTTGGCGCAACTCCAACCAAACGAAGGCAACCCGATTCAGAGAAGTCGTCGTCGTCGTCAAGCACCACCTACCTTGCGTCAAAGCTCTTCGGAAACGGAGCAGCAAGATAGCGACCAAACTGGTGGGCAACAACAAGCACCTGTTAAGAAAGGCCCAGATATGATTAAGCCCACTGCACCACGCACTTCCGAGCGTACCTTTGGCCGCAACGACCGCGTGAATGTGCGTTATGCTGATAACAGCGTGCGCCGAAACGTGAAGTTTAAAGACGTGGAGCAAGACCTACAAAGTGGTAAGTGTATCCTAGTGCCTTAGCCAATCTACCTTTCTGACATTGCCAAAAGCAAACTAAACAGCTAAAATATTATGTATTCATATTTGCAAGGCCACTTTGTACGCAAAGAAGCCACTTTTGTCGTGTTAGATATTCAAGGCGTAGGTTACGAAATTAGAATCCCGCTAAGTACTTATAGCCAAATAAAAGCCTTAGAAAAAGGAAGGCTCTATGTGTATATGCAAGTTAAAGAAGATTCGCATACCCTGTTTGGCTTTTTTACCGAGGCAGAAAAGAACTTTTTTATGGATATGCTCTCGGTTAGTGGCATAGGCCCTTCTACGGCTTTAATCATGCTCTCCTCGGCCAGCGCCAATGAATTAAAGCAAAACATCGTTAAGCAGGACATTATGGCGCTGCAAAGCATTAAAGGCATAGGTAAAAAAACTGCCGAAAGAATCGTTTTGGAACTCAAAGAAAAAATGAGTAAGCAAGTAACGCTAGAAGAGTTTGCGCCACTCACACAACTGGATACGCAAACAAAAGATGAGGCCATTATGGCACTTGTAACTTTAGGTTACACACGCTCGGTGGCCGAAAAACAAATAGGCATGATTATTAAGAAACAAGGCGCTAATATTAGCTTAGAAGACCTCATTGTCCAGGTACTGCGCGAAGGTTAAAGAAGCTCTGCTTTTGCTTGATTCTTGTTCAGCAGTTTTTTTTTACTTCTCTTTATGAACTGTCTGTCCGTCTATCCTCAGATGGTGTTTCGTCGTCCCTGAATGAAAAAATCTTGGCAAGGCATCTCTGATAAATTGATTCGTATAATCTGCTTGTTTTAGAGGCACCATTGGCTTCTACAACCTGCAACATTTTTACTGCTTAATCCAAAAACTTTTTGAGAAAGCCTGCCGTAAAGGAATCATTGGGTTGCCGGATAAAGTCTTCTGGCGAGCCTTCAAACGTTAGGTAACCGCCTTTGTTGCCACCTTCTGGGCCCAAATCAATAATCCAATCTGCTGTTTTGATAACCTCCATATTGTGCTCAATGATAATTGCGGTGTGGCCAATATCCACGAGCGCGTTGATGGCCTTGAGGAGTTTGTGTACATCTTGGAAGTGCAAGCCAGTGGTAGGCTCATCAAAAATAAAAAGAATATGCTCATCGTCACGCTTGCCTTTGCTCAAAAATGATGCTAGTTTCACACGCTGCGCTTCGCCTCCACTGAGCGTATCAGAAGACTGCCCCAAACCTACATAACCTAGGCCTACATCATGCAAAGGCTGCAATTTTTCTTTGATGCGTTGTTCCTTGTCAAAGAAAATGAGCGCCTCGTCTACGGACATACTGAGGATATCATGTATATTCTTGCCTTTATGTGTAACTTCTAAGACTTCTTCTTTGAAGCGCTTTCCCTTACATTCTTCACAGAGCAATTTTATATCTGCCATAAACTGCATTTCTACCACAGTATGGCCTTCTCCTTGACAAGCGTCGCAGCGTCCACCGTCCACGTTGAAGGAAAAGTGGCCTGGTTTGAGTTCTTTTCGCAGCTTGGTGGCCTCTTCTGCCATCAATGCACGAATATGGTCGTAGCCTTTGATGTATGTGATGGGATTTGAGCGCGATGATTTCCCAATAGGACTTTGATTAATCATTTCTATTTGCGAAATGGCTTTCAGGTTGCCTAGAATGCGGTCGTGTGCGCCTACGTCTGCCCCGTTTTGGTTCAAAAATTTTTCAATAGCAGGACTTAAAATGCGCTGCACCAGGGTAGATTTGCCCGAACCAGACACACCCGTAACCACAGAGAGAATGTTGAGCGGAAATTTGACGTTGATATTTTTAAGATTGTTCTCCCTTGCCCCCACTACCTGAATAAAGTCCACTGGGCGACGACGCACCTTTGGAACGGCTATATTGATGCGCCTACTCAAATAATCTGCAGTGTGCGTAGTACCGCTTTTAATCAATTCTTTGGGAGTACCCTGAAAGAGCAAGTTGCCGCCATGTTGGCCAGCATCTGGGCCTATATCCAGCACCATATCAGCAGCCATCATCACCTCCTCTTCATGTTCTACCACAATAACGGTATTGCCTAATTCTTTGAGCCTAAGCAATACGCGAATTAAATTCTGAGTATCTCGGGGGTGTAAGCCTATGCTAGGTTCGTCCAAAATATACATAGAACCAACCAGAGCGCTGCCCAAGGAAGTAGCCAATTTAATGCGCTGAAACTCCCCGCCCGACAGCGTGGCTGTTAGGCGATTGAGAGTCAGGTAGCCTAAGCCAACGTCAAGAAGATAGCTGAGACGGTTTTCTATTTCTACAAGCAAACGACGCGCTACTTTTTGGTCGTAGTCGCTGATTTTTAGTTTTTTGAAGAAAGCGTGTAAGTCAATAATTGGCAAAAGAACAAGGTCTATGATGGAGTGCCCCCCAATTTTGACATAACCCGCATCTTTGCGCAAGCGAGAGCCACGGCAGTCAGGGCATACTTTTTTGCCGCGATAGCGCGAAAGCATCACGCGGTACTGAATCTTGTGGAGTTGTTGCTCTACATACTCAAAAAAATCATGAATGCCCTTGAAGTATTCATTGCCATTGAGGAGCAGTTCCCGTTCTTCTTCATTCAAGTCCATGTAGGCGCGGTGGATAGGGAAACCGAACTCTATGCCTTTGCGCAAAAGGGGCTTTAGCCACTCCTCGCGCATTTTGTCGCTGTTCCAAGGTGCAATAGCTCCTTCAAAAACAGATAAGGATTGGTCTGGGATAACGAGCTTCATGTCTATACCCAGCACGCTGCCAAAACCTTCGCAAGTACGGCAAGCACCGTAAGGATTGTTGAATGAAAACAAATTAATGGTGGGTTCTTCAAAAGTAAGGCCATCTGCCTCAAAGCGGTCTGAGAAGCGGTGTGTTTCAGCATCTTGCTCTGGTTTGTAAAGAATTACAACGCAGTCTCCACGGCTCTCATCAAAGGCAGTTTGTACAGAATCCGATAACCTAAAGCGTTGTTCTTCAGAGCCATACTGTATGCTACTTCGGTCTATGAGCAACTCCATCGTGCCTAATTTAGGCTTTACTTTGCCGCCGGCGAGGAGTTCTTCTATAAAATAAACCTGGTCGTGGTCTAAGCGTACTCTTGTAAAACCCTTTTGTAAGGCTATCTTGAGTTCATCTTGGGCAGAGCGGCCTTCCTGCAAACGCAATGGGCAGAGTATCATGTAGCGGCTGCCGTCAGGCTGGGCTTCCATAAAATCCACCACTTCGGCTATGGTATCCTTACGGACAGTTTTTCCGCTGACTGGCGAAATCGTTTGCCCAATACGCGCATAAAGTAGTTTAAGGTAATCATAAATTTCGGTAGTAGTGCCCACGGTTGAGCGCGTGTTGCGCGTACTGACCTTTTGCTCTACGGCAATGGCTGGCGAAACTCCCTTAATATAATCTACATCGGGCTTTTCCATACGGCCCAAAAACTGCCTTGCGTAAGAATTGAGGCTTTCTACATACATTCTTTGCCCTTCAGCAAACAGTGTATCAAAGGCCAAAGAAGACTTTCCTGAGCCCGAAACCCCAGTAATAACCACAAATTTATTGCGTGGAATAGCAACACTCAAATTTTTAAGGTTATTGACTCTTGCTCCCTTTATGATGATATGGTGGCGCGGGTCTATGCGCTCAAAATCGGTTTCAAGAGTTTCTTGGTGGCTTAAATTCAAGGCTTTTGGCATGGCTTCGTTTTTTTTGAGGCGCTAAGTTAAGCATTTTTTTTCTCACACCCAAGCCCAACTCTTTTAAGGTACAAGCCCTGTTTTTGAAAAGCCTCACCGATAAAATTAAAAATTTCATTTTCAATGAGTTAAAAAAGCAAGTAGCAGAGCAGTTGTAGTCTAAAATTAATTGGATTGTTTCGTTCAAAAATCAAAATTAAACGTAACTTTGCGCCGCAAAAGTTATATTTGTTCTTTTTGTATCTTTTCAATCCATAAAAAAATGTTTAAATTTGTAGAAAAATTGTGTGGCTTAGGCTTCCCAAAAATTAGAATTGGGGCTTTAGCCGCACTTATTGTTGGTTCAGGCTTATTCGCGAGCTGCGACTTTATCAAAGGGCTTTCAGGAGGTTATACCGCATATACTGAAGACATTGAATACCTTATCCATGAAAAAGGAACAGGCGACCTTCCTAAGGAAGATATGATGGTGAAACTCCACTTCAAAATGTATAAGCAAAGCGAAGGCAAAGAAGACTCCCTGCTTTCTCAAAGCTATACGAACCCACAAAACCCTAAGGGACTGCCACTTGGTGTACCTGTTAAAGGTGCTCCTGGTATAGACGATGTACTCAAAAACTTCCGAGTAGGAGACAGCGTTACGGTTCGTGTACCATTTTCTAAATTTACGCCTCCTGGCCAGCCTCTGCCACCAGGCGTTGTTGCCAGCGATAAAGTTAAACTCACCTTTAAAATTGTTGCGTTTGCCACCCAAGAAGAATACAAGCGCGAAATGCAGTCTCTACAAGAAGAAGCTCAGAAAGAGATGATGGCGAAGATACAAGCCTCGAAGCTCAAAGACGAGGAGGTTATTAAGGCTTACTTAGAGAAAAATCAACTGAAAGCAGAGCGCAGCCCAGACGGCCTTTATTACATCATAGAAAAACAAGGTACAGGCGCTCAACCTGTTTCTGGTGAGCAAGTTACGGTGCATTATGAAGGCCGTTTGCTGGCAGACGGCAGCAAGTTTGATGCTTCTTATGACCGCGGCGAGCCTTTCAAGACCATCATCGGACAGGGTATGGTGATAGAAGGCTGGGACAAAGGCATTCCGCTCTTGAAAGTTGGCGGCAAAGGCACTCTTATTATTCCTTCTAGCATGGCTTATGGTGAAATGGAACGTCCTGGTATCCCTGCTAATTCTATCCTGACTTTCAAAGTGGAACTTCTGAAAACCGAAAAAGCTCCTGAAGTAGCTACAAGCGGCGCTGGCGGGGTAAATGGTCAGTAAAAGCAGACTTTGATTGCATTTTTTTTACAAAAAAAGGTGAATGGCTCCCTGGTGCAGTTTGCCTTTTTTTGTGCGGTTTAGAAAACATTAGCTTCAAGTATATCAGCACTGGCTCTACTGGTTAGATGCAGATGTTGCCCTACTTATTCTTTATTTTTTGCATACAGAATACATAATTTGTTATAAATTCAAAGTGAAAGTAGCATATATAAATCAGATTCTGGGCAGTGTTTAAACCTCTTTCTATCTATTCTTGAGCCAAACAGCGGTAACCGTTGCACAACTACGACAAAAATTCAAAAACCAAGAATTTTAAAAAATTTCGAGGGCTTAATATTGCGCTATTGAGGGCATTAAATTGTTGTTTTGCTGAAAAAACAAATACAACAGGGTCAATAGATTCCTGACCTTCTGTTCCGTATAATGAGCAGTTTCTCTATAAATAAACTGTAAATCAGGTACTTGTGCTAATTTGCGATAAAAATTATCTTTGGCAACCAAGTCATTAAGACAAACTTGGTAAAAAAATTTTTGACTAATGTTTTTTCGGAATTGCTAGCATTTGTATATTTGATAATAGATTGTAAATTATGGAAACGTGCAAAAAAATGTTCTTCAAAGGATACCCACCAATTCGGATTTGCTCGCGGTAAACAACGTTATAAATGCAGAAGTTGTGGTATCAGTTTTACGCTTGGTGATAGGCGAAATCTTCGTGCTAAACCTCTGCATATCAAGAATACTGCCATTTAGCTTTATCAATTAGGTTTAGGTTTTCGTGCCATTGGAAAGTTCCTGAACGTGAGCAATGTTTCCGTTTTGTACTGGGTAAGAATAGCGGCTGAACAGATACCACCAATAGAAAATCCGCTTTCCATTCGTGTCATGGGAATAGATGAAATGTGGCATTATTGTCAAAAAAAAAGCATGGCTCTGGTTGTCAATTTGTCATGATAACAAACGAATTCTTGCCTTTGAACTGTGATGCAGAGGTCTGAAAACAGCAAAAAAATTATGGGAAAAAATTAAAGATATTCCATGTAAACACTACTGCACAGACCACGGGGAGGTGTATCAAAAGTTTATCCCAGCCGATAAGCACAGGCGCTCAAAATCGCAAACATACACCATAGAGTCTTACAATACCCTTTTTAGGCATTATCTGGTACGTTTCCATAGAAAAACCAAATGTTATTCTAAAAAAATTAAAATGATTGAGCTAAGCGTTCGTTTGCTTATTGATATGTTGAACAATAGGAATAAAATAAAACTATCTTTTGATTAGCAATCCTATATTTTCTATAGCCCATCGATTCTATTTGGTTATTTTTCGTATCTTTGCACGAATAGCTCACAAGAGAGACAAAAAATATGCTGCTGGCCGACGTAAAAAATGATGCTGCTTTCCGTAAAATTTTTGGCAATAGCCAAAAAACAGAAATCCTCATTTCTTTTCTGAACGCTATTTTGAAGCTGGAAGGCACGCGCAGAATCTCTCAGATAAGCATCTTAACGCCCCACCAAATGCCCTTTGTGATGGGGGCAAAATCCAGCATTCTGGACGTAAAAGCCAAGGACGAGTCTGGACACGAGTACATTGTTGAAATGCAGCTCACGGATAAAATAGGCTTTTCTAAGCGCGTTACTTATTACAGCGCAAAAAGTTATACCTCACAGCTCGGCAGTGGCGAGGGCTATCCTGAACTCAAACCCATCATTTTTATCGGCATCTTGGACTTTATTTTTCTGGAGAGCCCCAGTTATTTGTCAAAGCACCTGATTTTGAATACCGAAACAGGCGAACACAAGCTCAAGGATTTGGACTTTAACTTTATTGAATTACCGAAATTCAGCAAAACGGAATCCGAGTTGGCTAATTTGACAGAAAAGTGGATTTATTTCATCAAAAATGCCAACAAGCTACAGGCTGTACCTTCAGGCTTGGACGATGCAGGTTTGCAAGCAGCCTATAGGGAGGCCAACAGGCATGGGTGGACTAAAAAAGAGCTAGAAGAGTATGATTATGCGCTTCTGCGCGAAACAGACACCGAAAATGAAAAGAAATTGGTGGAACTGCGCGGTGAGCAAAGAGGCTTGCAGCAGGGCGATATGAAGGCGAGAAAAGAAGTCGCTCAAAACTTAATTCTCTTGGGCTTGACCAACGAGCAGATTATTCAGGCAACTGGCCTGAGTCTAGAGCAAATAAAACAGTTGCGCTAAAAAACATCAACTCTTATTTATCTTTGAGTGCTTCTCTTTGTGTGGCGTATAGTTTGGCATTGATATTGGCAAAATGACTACCTATATGCCGTCTGAAGAACGCATTGGTGGAGTAGCGCGTGCTGGTGAGGTAATAATTCTCTATGTTGTACTTTACCATTTCAAAGAAAAGGGGTTCAGCATCATGCCCCAAATAAAAGTTATCATAGTTCACCACCACATGGCACTTGCGCTGCAAAGCCAAAAATTGTTTGTCCAGCATTTCTCGCAAAGCCCATACGTCAGGCTCTTGGTAGAGGCTAATGCCTTCCAAATTGATATAAAGCGTGTTGCTGTCAGCCTCATAGTGCATACGTTCGCCCGGACTGAGGGCTTCGTCCTTGCGGATTTTCATGAGTTGTGGTGCAAAAATTCTTGCATCCATTAGTGCCAAGTCTTTGGAAATAAGTGGTTTGAACTCCATTTTTTGTAGAATATCGCGCTCTAAATCTATACCTGGTGCTATCTCAATGAGTTCCAAACCTTCGGGCAGCAGCCTAAAAACAGCGCGCTCTGTAATGTAAAAAACAGTTTGGCCTTTTTGAGCGGAAAACTGCCCGTTAAAAGTAATTTGAGATACTTTTTGTTTGAATTTAAGTTCTTGAGAATCTTGTTTGATACGGATTTCGCCATTTTCTATCTGCATATCACACTTGGCCGTAAAAGTTCCCATAAAATACACTGCTTTAGCATTTTGGCTAATATTGATGAAGCCCCCCGCCCCCGCGATTCGGTTCGCAAATTTGCTCACATTCACATTACCCGAAGCATCGGCTTCGGCCATACCCAAAAAGGCTTGGTCAAGACCACCTCCATCATAGAAGTCAAACTGCGCTGGCTGGCTTACAATGGCGTGTGCATTCGCTACAGCCCCAAAACTCAAACCACTGGCCGGAATGCCCCCAATGCCCCCTGGTTCTACTGTAAGTGTGATATAATCCAACACGTTTTCCTCGTTCGCGACAGAAGCCACGCCTTCGGGCATACCAATTCCTAAATTAACAACTGAGTTGATTTTCAGAAACATAGAGGCTCTCCGCGCAATGATTTTGCGGGCACTTAGCGGCAAAGGTTTCACCATAGACTTTGGGACGGAAATCTCGCCTGTATAAGCGGGGTTGTACTGCTCGGCAAACGTTTGAGCATGGTTTTCGGGGCTTGCCACCACCACACAGTCTACCAAAATACCAGGTATAACCACCATTTGCGGATTGATGCGGTGGTAGTTCGTAACGCGCTCTACCTGCACAATCACGATGCCGCCCGAATTTTTGACGGCTTGCGCCATAGCGAGGGCCTCCAACACAAGCGCCTCTTTTTCCATAGAAATATTGCCTTCGGAGTCTGCTGTAGTACCGCGAAGCAGCGCCACATTCAAAGGAAAGGCTTTGTAAAAAAGATATTCTTTGTTTTCTATTTCAAGAATTTTAACCAAATCTTCCTTGGTTTGGGCGTTCATTTTGCCTCCTTCGTAGCGCGGGTCTACGAATGTATGCAACCCAACTTCGGTAATAGTTCCCGGTTTTTTGGCTGCTATATCTCTAAAAAGATGAGAAATGACTCCCTGCGGGAAATTATAGGCTTCAATTTTACCCTCAAGGGCAAGTTTGCCTAGCGAAGGTACTAAGCCCCAGTGCCCGCCAATGATGCGCCTGACCATACCCTCATGTGCAAAGTGGTTCAAGCCGCGAGTTTTGCCGTCGCCTTGCCCAGCCGCATAAAAAAGCGTCAAATTTTTGGGGCTTTGGGTTCTTAAAAAGCGCTTTTCTATGGCCAAAGCCAATTCTTCGGCAAAGCCAATGCCTACAAAACCCTCCGTGGCTATTACATCTCCATCATTAATTAGTTCAGCAGCTTCTTCAGCACTCACTATTTTGTTACGGTTCATAGAAAATATCGTTTTGAGGGTTAGATATGGATTCCAAAGCTAAACAAGAGTCTTTGAAAATAAAAGAAAAGCGGCTCAAAGATTGGTTTCCGCATCAAAAATACTTGTATATTTGGCCTTAACTTTTACCTATGCCTATAAGTTCATATTTTAGTGTCGTCCAAGATTTTCGTGAAAAAATAAGTATAAAAAGAAAACAAAAAAAAGCCCACCAAGACAACCTCTATCTCTTGAAATTATTATCCTAAATTTTGATGCGGAAAACCTGATTTTTGTTTGATTAAGTCAAAAGCCTTAACTTTGCGTTTTTAAAGCCTATTTTCAAAAAAACTTTGGCATGATGTTCAAAACCACAGAAATAACCGCCTACGACATTCCTAGCGACAATGTTATTCACCAACGCTTGTTTTTCGCTTATGAGCAGAGTGTGCAACACATCAAAGGCCGAATGCTTGAAGTAGGCTGTGGTGTAGGCAAGGGCTTGGAGCTTTTTAAAGATGCTTGTACGCATTACACGGCCATTGACAAAAATACGGCGCTCATCAAGTACTTGGCAGCCAAATACCCTGATTATCGCTTCATTGATGCCTTTATTCCGCCCTTCAAAGGTTTAGAAGACAACAGTTTTGACTCTCTCGTAACGCAACAGGTCATAGAGCATATTGACGATGACCACCAGTTTCTGCGCGAAATTCACCGCGTACTCAAGCCTGGCGGCTGCGCTATCATCACAACTCCCAATATCAAAATGTCTCTGACACGAAACCCTTGGCACGTCCGCGAATACAACACAACAGAGTTTAAGGCGCTTTTGAGCAAATATTTTTCGAAAGTTGACCTCAAAGGAGTTACTGGTAGCCAAGCTGTTATGGATTATTACGAAGAAAATAAGCGTTCTGTGCAACGCATTACCCGTTTCGATTTACTCAATTTGCAATATCGACTGCCTCGCACGCTCCTGCAAATTCCTTATGATTTTTTGAACCGCAGAAACCGCAAAAAACTGCAACAGCAAGCCCAAACCCTGGTAGGCAAAGTAAGCACAGCCGACTACTGGCTCACAGACCAAACAGAAACCGCTTTTGATTTCTTTGCGATTGTTGAAAAATAGGCCAGTAAAGCCCTTTCTAATATCTAAACCATTGATTTATAGTATCTAAAAAGTTTTTGAAAAAGAATTTTGCACGGCGCAATATTTAGCACTAATTTTGAGCCTAGTTAGTTCAGTATAATTCTTAAAAAAATCAAAGTTTACCATGAAAGTAACCGTTGTAGGTGCAGGAAATGTAGGCGCTACTTGCGCAGACGTATTGGCATATAAAGAAATTGCCAATGAAATTGTACTTTTGGACATCAAAGAGGGCTGGGCAGAAGGCAAGGCGCTAGACATCTGGCAGAAAGCCCCCATTGACTTGTATGACTCCCGTACCGTAGGCGTAACCAACGATTATAGCCGCACGGCTAACTCGGACATCGTCGTTATTACCTCAGGCTTGCCGCGCAAACCTGGCATGACACGCGACGACCTCATTGCCACAAACGCCAAAATTGTTAATGGAGTTACCGAAAGTGTGGTCAAGTACTCGCCAAACGCCATCATCATTGTGGTTTCTAACCCCTTGGACGTAATGACCTACGCCGCTCATATTACCTCTAAGCTCCCCCGTACTCGCGTGATTGGCATGGCTGGTATTCTGGATACTGCCCGCTACCGTGCTTTTTTGGCAGAAGCCCTCAACGTTTCGCCAAAGGATATTTCGGCTATGATTCTGGGCGGACACGGCGACACCATGGTGCCTCTGCCTCGTTATACCACCGTGAGCGGTATTCCTGTAACAGAACTCATTGATGCTGATAAACTAGAGGCCATCGTGAAACGAACCATCAACGGAGGCGGAGAACTCGTCAAGCTCATGGGCACTTCGGCTTGGTATGCGCCAGGCTCGGCTGCTGCCCAAATGGTGGAAGCCATTAGCCGCGACCAGAAGCGCGTGCTGCCTGTTTGCATACAGCTAGACGGAGAGTATGGCATTAAGAATTGCTACCTAGGCGTACCGGCTATTTTGGGCAAAAACGGCGTAGAAAAAGTACTAGAACTCCAGCTCAACGCAGCCGAAAAAGAGCTTCTAATGACCTCACGCAAGCACGTAAACGACGTGATGGAAGCCTATGACAAAATTATGACTACAGCCAACTAAATTGTATTGTAAAGCCGTTGGCAAGCCTATGAGGTTTTTTAGGAAGCCTTGTAGGCTTTTTTTATAGTAAATGATTGAGTTTTTGAAGGGTAGGCTACTTAGTCGTCCCTTAAAATACATCTAAGACATTTACTATCAGTAAATTAAACAAGTATTTCTACTTTAAAATATCTTAGTTGTTAATTAAAACCGTCCTTTCCGCAGAGTTGCGGGGGTTTTTGAACGAAAGCAGCCTCTTAAATTAACCTCTCTTGAGTCGTCAAAAAGCCCTTTTTGAGTTTCTTAAGTTCTAATTGCCCTCTTTTCACTTTTGTAGAGGCCATTTTCTTGCGTTTTCAAATAACTTTTTGTCAAATTCCTTATATCTAACTTTTTGACTAATGATTGTTTTTCTACAATTTATTGGGCGTTCCCGCTTCGCGGTCGTTCGTCTTTGGGCTTCGCTTCGCTTCGGTGCTACGCACTAAACCCGCCGCCTCTCTAACGCCAATACAGGCCAATAGACGTACTCAATAACAAAAAAAAGAGATAAAGCGGCAAACCCGCTTGATGCCTAAAAATTGCTTTTGTCCTATTTTGCCTTAGCTATAGGATAGCCGTATGATAGCCGTATGATAGCCGTATCATAGCCGTAGTTGGCCGTACTTTAAAAGTAAAGCCTCTATCTTAGAAAAGTACAATTATTCGCTTCCCAAAACGTACATCTCTCAGAGAGGTTAATTAAGAGCTTGTTTTTAGAGGTCGCCATAAAAGTAAGGATTATTATCAAGTAACAATATTTTTGTAGTACAACTTCTCAGAATCATTTTTTTAGCGTACTTTTGACGTGTACTCTATTTTGTTATTTACGTAGTGAGCATCTTGAAATTTTGTTACAATGAACGAACATTTAAAAACGTGGGCACGGCATTTGGGCGGTGTGGTTGCTGTATTTGCATTTATTGCGCTTTTAGGCTCAGTAGCGCTGAATATTGATTTCTTAAACCCGTTTGAGCAAACCCTGAAGGACTTTAGGCTAACCGACCTTTATTTCTCCAAGCTCAGAAATGACTCAGAAATAGAACGAGATACCAATATTGTTCTTGTGAATATAGGTACACTGCCTCGTGATGAGATTGCAAAGCAAATCAATATTTTGAGCGACTATAAACCCAAAGTGATTGGCCTTGATGCCATGTTTGACGGCCCACGCGACGAACCCATTGATAGTGCGCTGACGGCAGCATTTATAAAAGCTGGCAACGTGGTTTTGGCCTGCTCGCTTTCGCATGATACACTCATCAAGAAGGAGCTTATCTATACGGAGATGTGGCGGCCAATAGAGCGCTTTTCTAAAAACGTAGAACTTGCTTATGCCAACATGGTTACGGAAGAAAAAGGCGCGACGATGGACGATTTTGCTACAAGCCGCGTGTTTAGCCCTTACGAAACGCTTGTGGAAGGCAAAGCCAAACCTAAGCAAGAGCTCTTTTTTTCAACTGCCATTAGCAAACGTTTTGCTCCCAAGCGCGTAGAAGAGTTCATGGCTAGAACCAGCCAAGACCACCTTGAATTTATTAATTACCGAGGAAACTGGAACAAGTTTACTGTTCTGGACGTTCAGGACGTACTTGACACAAATTTTGTAGGCGACATCATCAAAGACAAAATTGTTCTTATGGGCTATATGGGCGAAGACTACCGCGCACTCACCTGGGACGGCGACCGCTTTTACACACCGCTTAATCCCAATCTTGTAGGCAGAACCCTCCCCGATATGTATGGGGTAGTTGTGCACGCCAACATCGTTTCTATGATAACAAGCGGGCAGTATATCAATAAACTTCCCTCTTGGCTGAATTACTTAGCAGCGGTTTTTATCGTCCTTTTTAATGTAGTCATCTTTTCTTTTATATATTATAGCGAAAAATTAGGACTTTGGTATGATGTTTGCACAAAAGTTATTCAGTTCGTTCAAGTAATATTCTTAGCATTTGCAGCTCTGTATATCTTAGATGAATTTGGAACGATTATTGAAACAGGTTTAACCATGCTTTGCATTGCTCTAGTGGGAGACTTACTTGAGGTTTATTTGGCGATATCTTCTAACATAGCGAATACTATACGCCAATGGAAAATCAAGAGGCAAGCCAAAGACGCAGAGCAAGCAGACTTGAACCCAAACAATACAAATACAATTACAAACCAATAATTTAACAAACAAAATCCTGAAAAGTCATGAAAACCTTTATTTTATCTACTTTCGCTGCTTTGTTGCTGCTTGTTCATGGAGTATCTGCTCAGTCCGACTTTGCTTTTAGCGTTATCGCTTCTAAAGGAAACAGCACGGTAGGTAATACACCTCTCAAGAATGGTTCTAAAGTTACCTCAGACCAAACCATCAATGTGCCTGCTGGCGCTTATTTGGGTCTTTCGCACAAAAACGGCAAAACCATTGAAATCAAAGCTGCTGGCGCACACCGCGTAAGCGAGCTCGAAAAACAAGTTAAAGCAACAGGCGCTAGCAGCCTCACCTCTAAGTATGCTACCTACGTGGCTTCTGAAATTACAGCAAGCAGTGGGAGTGGCGACAGCCGTCTTGGCAAAATGGTTAAAACGGGTTCAGTAAAACGCGGTATGCCTAAAGGCATTTTGGCCTTTACACACGCCAGCGAAAAAATGGCTAAACTCTTAGGTAATGAACTCGTTATCACTTGGGCTTTTGATGAAGCAACTGCTGGTGGTGTGAAAGAAGGCGATGTCCCTGCCTATGATTTGGTTATTGAAGACCTCTTTGGCAAAGAAATTTTCCGTACAGAAGTGGCTGGCAATAGCTACATCTTCAACTGGGACGAAAAAGCCAAAAATATGCAACAAATTACTTACTCTATCAAGGCAAAAAACCATTCTGAAGTCGCTACTGCCGAAAAAATTGCTGTACAACGCATTTCTGGCAACAGCGCTCAAGAGTATAACAAAGATTTGGCTGCTTTTGGCGACGACAACAGTGCCTTGATTCACATCATTCGCGCTAACTACTTTGAAGAAAAAGGCTTGATTCTGGACGCTAAGGCATCTTACGAAAATGCTCTCGAAATTGCTCCAGAAGTTGATGACTTCAAATCACTCTACAAAGAGTTCTTGGGTCGCCACAAAATGACCAAAGATACTTTTGACAAAAAGTTTGACTAGTCCTTTCGGATTAAATCATCTTTAAAATGAATGCAAAGAGGCTGCCGCAAAGGTGGCCTCTTTTTGCGTAAATGCCGTATATTGTAATTGGCAAAACCTCAAGCGCTTCTCGCGGCCTGCCACGCCCAGCATCAAACAAAAGCCAATAGCTAAAACAACAGAGAGTGAAATCTTATGAGCAGCTATATTTTGCAAAAGAGTTCATCAAAACTGGCCTTTGGCGAGGCTTGATTTTTTTTGCTATGCCCTACGGTCGGAACTTTCAGCTCGCGCTTTAGTTCTGCATTAAGGCAAAAAGTGGAGAAGAGAAGTCTATCAAAGGCCGTCAAGGTGTTCCTAAAGCAGATAAATCAATTGATGTGCTTGTTCTTATGCAGTCTTTTTAAGGGGCGACTAAACTATTAAAAAAAAATTTACTTTTTCTATTTCTTTTACCATACTTTTTGGGTCTATGTATTAGGCAAGGTTTTGTCTTTGCGGACTGAAACGCTCTTGTTTCGGCTTTTTCTTTTAAATTTTAACCCAAAAACAAACAAAACTCATGTTAAAAACCATGAAACTTTTGCTGGCGGCGGCCTTTCTGCTCGCTGGCCTCAGCTTGGCTGGCTGCAAAAACTGCAAGGAGGATAATAATAGCGGAACTGGTAGCGTTACGCCACCAAGCAAAATTGATAAGGTCTTCCATTTATGCCTTGTGGATAAAAAAACAGGGAAATCTTTAGTAGGCGAGGGCGCAGACCAGATTCCATTGTCAAACATTGACATCGTGGGGGCAAACTACAGAGACGTTGTCCAATATTACGATTTACTTGTAAAGGACATGAAAACCAGCATAGACCCACGTACAGGGCACATTGTTATGGGGCCAATCAAATGGGGACATGATGTACAACAATCTTTTTTTGTTCGTGTTCTGGATAGCCCCAAGCGTGTACTAGGTGAGATTCCTCCTGGCTATAAACTTTTGTGGATAGTTATGAGCAAGGAGGCCGAAATACTTGATGAGTGCAACAGCAAAATTTGGGTGGATTATTCGCATTACAAAAAAGGTGTTTCAACCCAGGGTGTGTTGGTATCCAAATACAAAGGTAATGGCCTCACCGACACCCTCCGCTTAGAAGTAGAACGCTAAAATTATTCCGTAAAAATTGCACTCATCAAAGAATTTTTAACTCAAAAAATGGTTTTAGGTTCTTTAAACTAAGCCTTGGTATAACTATTTCAAGGATTTTTTATTTTTCTGTTTCTTTTGTCATGTTTTTTTTGTCTACACATATAAGTACGGTCTTAACTTTGCAAACCGAAACGCTCTTGTTTCGGCTTTTTCTTTTAAATTTTAACCCAAAAACAAACAAAACTCATGTTAAAAACCATGAAACTTTCGCTGGCGGCTGCCTTTCTGCTCGCTGGCCTCAGCTTGGCTGGCTGCAAAAACTGCAAGGAAGAATCTTCAATGTCTTCGCCCAATGCCATGACACCTGTAATCTCTGACCTTTCTTCTTACTATGTGTATTTTGTAGATAAGAAAACAGGGAGACCACTTATTGGCGATGGTGAGGGGCAAATTCCTCTTGGGGCAGTCAAAATAAAAAGCCAAACAGTGAAAGTCCAACCCATGACGGACATTCCTGACCAGACCCTCTTCGGCCCGTTTAAGTGGTTTTTTACGGAAGGTCATGTAAAGCATGGTATTTCTTTTACCGAAGGCAGCAGCAGTGATGTCGTGATTTATCATATGACTATACATGGCGAGCCAAGAACAGAGATTATAGATGAGTGCAATAGCATAACTTGGGTAGATTACGGGCATTATTACTTTGAAAAACCTGGAGTAACTAAAGCTGGTGTTTTGCAGCAAACTTTCAGAGGCGATGGAATGACCGACACCCTCCGCATAGAAGTAGAACGCTAAAATTATTCCTTGAAAATTTGCACTCATCAAAAAATTTTTAACTCAAAAAATGGTTTTAGATGCTCTAAATAAAAATATCATGTAGTTATTAAAAAAAAAATTCATTTTTATACTTTTTTTTACTTTATTTTTTGGCAATTTGTTAGGCAAGGGCTTAACTTTGCAAACTGAACCACTCTTGTTTCGGCTTTTTCTTTTAAATTTTAACCCAAAAACAAACAAAACTCATGTTAAAAACCATGAAACTTTTGCTGGCGGCGGCCTTTCTGCTCGCTGGCCTCAGCTTGGCTGGCTGCAAAAACTGCAAGGAAGAATCTTCAATGTCTTCGCCCAATGCCATGACACCCTCTTCGGATGTGTATTCACATTATGTTTATTTTGTGAATCAAAAAACAGGGAGACCTCTCATAGGCGATGGCAAAGACCAGATTCCTTTAGGAGCAGTAGAAATGGATGTACCTAATCAAAAGGCAGTTCTGGATTCCTTGACAGGGAATCTTATCTTTGGGCTTTGTCAATGGCCTTCCAATCGCGGGTGCTATCAAAATATATTCTTTCAGGACAAGCCAGGCAGTTCGCGTACTATCCACGTTGTACAAATTGATGGAGTGAAAAAATCAGAAATTCTTGATGAGTGCAATAGCAGAACTTGGGTAGAGTACAGCTATTACGACTTTCCTAATCCCGGCTCAGGTGAGCGCGGCACTCTGAAGACCATCTTCAGAGGCGATGGAATGACCGACACCCTCCGCATAGAAGTAGAACGCTAAAATTATTCCTTGAAAATTTGCACTCATCAAAGAATTTTTAACTCAAAAAATAGTTTTGGATTCTTTAAACTAAGCCTTGATGTAACTATTTCAAGGACTTTTTATTTTTCTATTTCTTTTACCATACTTTTTGGGTCTATGTATTAAGCAAGGTCTTAACTTTGCAAACTGAAACGCTCTTGTTTCGGCTTTTTCTTTTAAATTTTAACCCAAAAACAAACAAAATTCATGTTAAAAACCATGAAACTTTTGCTGGCGGCGGCCTTTCTGCTCGCTGGCCTCAGCTTGGCTGGCTGCAAAAACTGCAAGGAGGAGAATAACTCTTCGGCGAATAGCGATAGCCCACCGAACGAAAAATCAAAAAAATTCTGTGTTTATTTTGTGGATAAAAAAACAGGAAAGTCTCTTATTGGCAATGACAAAGATCAAATTCCATTCGAGAATCTTGATATCACACTTGATGGCTATCACAAAACGCCCAGAGATTATTATGGTGCAGTGCGAAATCCTGCTTCTAGTATGGATACTCGAACGGGTCGTCTTATCATCGGCCCCATAGAATGGGGCTGGGAAGCCAAGGAGGAGTTTGGTATTCGTTTTCTAGTATCTCCAAAGCGACTTCTTGATGAAATCCCTCCATGTACAGACAGCCTACTGTTTGAGGCATTGAAGCGTGCTGAAATCATTGATGATTGCAACAGCAATATTTGGGTGGAATACGCGCACTTCAAAATAGGCGCTAAACCAATGGCCTTGCAGCAAAAATACAAAGGTAATGGCCTCACCGACACCCTCCGCATAGAAGTAGAACGCTAAAATTATTCCTTAAAAACTGCACTCATCAAAGAATTTTTAACTCAAAAAATAGCTTGAGGCTCTCTAAATAAAGACTTCATGTAACTATTAAAAAAAATTTACTTTTTCTATTTCTTTTACCATACTTTTTGGGTCTGTATATTAAGCAAGGTCTTATCTTTGCAAACCGAAACGCTCTTGTTTCGGCTTTTTCTTTTAAATTTTAACCCAAAAACAAACAAAACTCATGTTAAAAACCATGAAACTTTTGCTGGCGGCGGCCTTTCTGCTCGCTGGCCTCAGCTTGGCTGGCTGCAAAAACTGCAAGGAGGATAATAATGGCGGAACTGGTAGCGTTACGCCACCAAGCAAAATTGATAAGGTTTTTTATCTCTACCTTGTAGATAAAAAAACAAGCAAACCTCTGATAGGTGAGAACCCAGACCAAATTTCCCCTAAAAGACTAGATTTTATTCGCAATGGCTATGGTATAGGTGAATATCATGAGTATTTGGTCAAGGATTTAGAAAAAAACATCGATTTGCGCACAGGCCACACCATTTTTGGGCCTTTTACGTGGGGAGCTGTACAGGAGATTATATATATCCGTGTATTAGATGAACCTATTGAGCGCAAAGCAGGACAAATTCCCTACGGTTACACGCTTTTATGGGTTGCTGCTCGCAAGGAGGCCGAAATCATTGATGAGTGCAACAGCAAAATTTGGGTAGATTATTCGCATTACAAAAAAGGTGTTTCAACTCAAAGTGTGTTGGTATCCAAATACAAAGGTAATGGCCTCACCGACACCCTCCGCATTGAAGTAGAACGCTAAAACAAGGAAAAAGTCATGAAAAATATATCAAAAATAGCATTCTCTTTACTGCTCCTTTTTGTGGGCAGCTTTGCTTATGCGCAACAAAATCCTGTTAAACGCTGTGGTGTTGGCAGTAATTACTCGGATACTGTTATTCTCAAGCAACTGCCTTGGTTCGGCAACAATGCCTGGCTCAAATCCTACACGGACAGCATCGTTAGGGCACGGTCTTTGCTCTATCTACCCCCCCCCCCACGAGCGTGGAGCGAGTGGTAGCAGCGCCAGCGCGCTAAGGCTAGCCACGGTTGGGGGCAAGGTGAATACCCTCTATCAAATACCAGTCATGGCCACGATTTATCACAGAGATGATGGTACAGGTGGTATTTCTGATGCAATGGCTGAATATCATATAAATGGTGCGAATGAGTATTTCAAAAAAAATGGTGTCAGTATTTTTTTATACCTCATTTGCAGCCCTATTCACTACAATTGGACAGCTAGAAGCGAGCCTAGTTACGCTAATACCGATGATATTATGGAAGATGCTGTGGAGGCATATCCCAATGTTATGAATATTAGTTTTGTAACTGCTTCAACAGATTTTGGTGGAGTAGCAGAGCTTCCACATGGTTGGGGGGGATATAAAAGGAGATATTCTGCAATCGTTTGCACAAATGGAGGCGTTGCTTATACGGATCTTACCATCACACATGAAATAGGCCATGCTTTGGGCTTGTTCCACACGCATAATTCTACTTGGCCAGACGAAGAGGTGAATGCGACGGTTAATATCTGTAAGCAAGAACCTGTCAGCCGGACAGCCCATACGCCCTGGTATTGTGGCTCAAGCTATTTTGGCAAAGCTTGTGAACGCAATGGCGACTTGCTCTGCGACACCCACGCTGACCCTGGTATGGAAGATACTGGGATATCAGACCCACTGGATTCCGTCAATGTCCCGCGAGACTGTATCTACAATTACACTGGCACCAATGTAGATAGAATACGAGATAAACTGCACGGTACTAGATGGGACTCGCCTGATGGCTATAACGCCTACTACAACATCATGTCCTATGCTGAGGCTATCTGCAGACGGCAGTTT
Source organism: Cytophagales bacterium (assembly GCA_013299045.1). GTDB lineage: Bacteria > Bacteroidota > Bacteroidia > Cytophagales > Bernardetiaceae > RDZD01. The sequence continues at coordinate 57,082 of JAAFJX010000010.1, forward strand.
ACACCTGACCAAACAGCGGTGATGTACTACTTCACGGAGCGTTACAAAAAAACGATTTTAGGCATACCTGTCCTGAATCCTGTAACCTTCTATGAGAACAAGGGCTTGGACGTTTACGAAAATGACAACTATTTTCAGAATGCAAAATTCTATGATATTCTGCACCCACGCAGGCAGCATAGAACCTTTCACAGCGTCATCAATCCTGTAAGCAATCAGCCACAGTTTTGCGATACAGACTGGGTTCGTTTTAAGATTGAGAGTTCTCGCAGAGTCATTATACGCACCTCGGAAGTACCAGGTAAGCCCAAGCCTAATACGATTTTGAGCCTTTTCGGCACAGCAGACATAAGTGTTGTACCTGCTGTTATATCAGTGGTCATACACACAGACGACAACCCCAGCTCTAACTTCTCTAAGCTAGATGTCATTTTGCCCGCAGGCGATTATCTGGTGCGTGTGCAAAACACAGAAACCCTTGCGGATATGAATTATTTTCTGACACTTAGTCTGGACAGAGAGTTTGACGACTTCGGTATAGGTTTTTCGGGGTTGGGTGGCGTGGACTTACTAGAAGAAGAAACAGATAATGTTGTGGCTTGCGTAGGCGACCAGTTTACGGCCAGTGGTGTGCCAGAAGGCTGTGAGGCGGTGTGGAGCTCAGAAACGCCAGGGCTGTATATCAGCAGTTCTGGCCTTGTGCTGCCTGCTACAAGCACCTACATCAATACCATCAATGGCGGAAATGGTTTTGAGGCACAAATTAGGCTAGAAGTTTTTTGCGACGGCCAAACATTGCCTTCCACGACCATCAGTTTTAGCTTGTGGGTAGGCCCACTCGTGAAGCCTACCATAGAGATAGTCCACCCAGTAACTTCTACCACCGGACATCTCTGCCTCAATTCTGGTAACTACCTCCAAGCAACAACATCTGGTGTTTATCCCGATGAATACGAATGGAATGTTGTTGGTATGGGTGGGGGCAGCAGCGGCACTTACTTTACCGACAATACGCTCACGCTTCCAGAGTTTAGTGCCTCAACCGCTTGGTATCACATCAAGGTACGTGCTCGCAACCGCTGCGGTTGGTCGCCATGGTCTTCTCTCATGCAAGTTTCGGTTACTATGTGCAGCGAAGAATTCCTGCCTGGCGGTGGCCGCATGGCTTCCCTCGCGCCCAACCCTGCCCAAAACCAAGTAACAGTAACGGTCAGGAATGAAATACCAATAGCGCAAGGTGGCCTGGATATTCGCATCAAGGATATGTATGGCCTAGAAAAAATAGCCGTGCAGAGCCAAACCCGCGAAACGAGCTTGGATATCAGCACTTTGTCCGTCGGTATTTACATCGTTTATGTGCAGAACGGCTCAAAAATAGAGTATTTGCGCTTGAACGTGGAATAAAAAGTTGATTGCTTCTTCTCAAAAACCCTTTACAACGCTTCAAAACTTTGTAAAGGGTTTTTTGAGAATTAAACTAAAAGAACAAAATAGGTAGCTTCGGAGACTGTTTTAAAAACCAAAACTCACGCGAAAATGGTTGGTAGGCACTTTTGAGTTAGGCAAGTAGGCCAGCACATAGTCCACACGGCCAAACTTAAAAATATGCTCTATACCAAGCGTAACTTCGCCGTACCAGAACAAATCCGTATCTACGCGCTGACGAAATGGGTTTTCAGAAGGTGTACTCAGCAAATGCGCCCCAACCACTGGCTGCCATTTTAATTTACGCAAAACAGGCATGGTATTCAGAAGAAAGCCGTTGAAATGGTGCTCTATGTGCCCTTCCAAATAAGTAGCTGTGGTGCTATAATTGTAGTAGGGCAAGGCAAAGAAACTTTCAAAATCGCTTGGCGCAAAAAGGGTTTGAGTCGTACTAAAATGCTTGTAATCGGCAAAATAGGAGGTCTTGTTTCTCAAAAAGCCCCCTGCCGTAAACGACCAGTCCATGCTGCCTACCAAGCCTAAGTTCAGAGCGTCTTCTAAACGAATAATCCACTTATCATAGTCTGCATCTCCCTTTTGCAAAGGTATTGCTTTGGTATAGCCGAGCACAAGGGTAGGATAGGGCGAGCCAGAGTAGTAGCGCGCATTGGGGTAGGTGGTATAAGTTTGCTTGAAACGAATACGGGTTGTTGCATTGATAGTCAGTGCGTTGCTACTTGTTGTAAGCGGGCTGTCTGTGCCAGCATAGGTGAGGGTGGGGTTGTTATCTACAAATGTGCGCTCTTTCCAGTTTAGATAGGGCTTAGGAAAAGGAGCAACATTTTGAAGCGGTTCGCGCTTGGCGTAAGCCACTTGGCCGTTCAGAATAAAGCCATTAAGAACTTCTGCTCCTGTGTAGAGTTGTGCATAAGTATTTTGATAGAGCCTCATAAAGTTCTGCTCCATGAGAAGGGTATAAATGCTATTTGCGAGGGGCGAAATAGGGTCTCGGCGGTTGTACTGCTGCACAAACTGCCCGCCTTCCAAGTTGATAAAAGCGCGATTGATGGCATTGAATCGGTGCGAAATACCCGCTTTGAGGTATGGCTTTTGGCTTGCAAAGCCATAACGACCATGTAAAAAGTAGCTGGTATTATACTTGGGCTTGTAGTCATCTTCGGGGTCAGTATATTTTGCAAAAGTGAGGCGTGCATTCAAAACAGCACCTTCTACGGTATTAAACTGCAAGCCTTCAAGCAAAGGGGAGGTGCTAAAACTGTAAAATTTGTAGCTGTTTCGGTAAGAGTAGCCCGTTACAACATCAAAGAAACCAAACTTATTGTTGCGCTTATCCACAGAGTCGCGGTAGGGACGGCTCTGCCTGATGGTTTCTACGCTGTCTTTTTTCTGGTAGTCTGCTTGCTCTTCGGCTGTAAGCGGTGTTGGTCTATACTTTGCCCAAAAAGTGGTATCGTTCTCAATAGACTCTGCTTGTATGACCTTCACTTCGTTTTTAAAGAAATTTGGCTGATTGTCAATAGGAATACTGTCTTTGGCTATCACTTCTTCTTTTTTCTTTTGGGTAAATTTTTCGCGTTTAGGCGCAATGGGTTTGCCGAGTTTTTTAGGGTTTTCTGCTATTTCGTTGGCCTTTTGCAGGGCTTTTTCAGGGTTCTGCCAGGCAATTGGCGTGTAGGCTTGCACGTTGTAATTGGTAAACGAACCAGTAAAAGAACCTCCGCCCTTCACACGCACATTCAAAAAACCAGCATCAAACTTAAAATCAATCACGCTAGTACCACACATCCACAAATCCTGCTTGATAGGCATATAGGTCTGTTTGAGCCTAATGTATTCCACAAATTCAATCCCAGCTTCCTTCGGAATAGTCAGGTCAAGGCTATGCACACGCCACGTATCCTCTTGAATAAAGATAAAACCCTTATAGAGCGGCGCACCCTTTTGGCGCGGAATGACCTCAATTTTATTCACACGAACGCCCTGCTCTGTAAACTCACCAAGGTATTTGTACTTGTAATAAAGCATTGCGTTGGAGGCTATCGGCGACACGATACCGCGCTCAGAAACACCTTCTACGGCATTGTCATAAACCGAAAACGAGTTAAAAGCAGCGGCGCTGTTCCAAGTAGCGGATTTGCTGCTGCCGCTCACTTTTGATTTCAGGATAATCTCTTTTTCTTTTTTGGGTGCTTCAAAGTAGTAGTCCGAAAGGCTCTCAGAGAGGTAAAAAATGCCAGTTTTGGTATCCATGCCCTCAAAAATATCTATCTTCTTGCCCATGATTTTATCTGGCTTTTCGGTAATACGCTGCACTCCTTTGATGTAAGCCCTAAAGCTGTACTTTTGTGCTTGGTTTTTATAAAACTTGCGGTAGGCTTGCGCATTTTTGATAATTTGGTAAGCGGGGTCAAGGGCGTTTTGGCTCACTTCCACGTTGCCGAGGTTATAAACCTCTTCTTGCATTTGTACATTCAGTTCCTTATTTGCGCCCTCTATTTTAAGCTCTCTAGTTTGTGTTTTATACCCAACAAAGCGGTAAACGATGGTCTGAGTGCCATTTTCAACAGATAAGCTATAAAGGCCATCATCATTAGAGGTTGTGCCTTTGGTAGTGCCTTGAATATGCACTGTTACGTAGGGCATGGCCTGCCCCTCGTTGTCAGTAATTTTACCACTCAGCCTGTAGCCTTGGGCATAAAGATTGGTGCTGAACAAATAAGAACAGAGGAGCGTGGCGCAAAGGAGAAAAACCGATTTATACATAGTTAATTTATTTGTTTTGAGCATTTTGATAATTTTTGTTTCATATTTTTATGCTAGAAATTCTACTATCAGATAGCAAAAGGATATAAAAGGTTGCGCACAAAAACAGGCTATCTTTTGTATTCTCTTTATTCCAAAAACAATCTAAGAAGCTACTTGTTATAATCCGAAATGATATAGATATTTGCGGTTCAGCACTACCAACTCGCAACTTACTATGTTTTATACAAAAATACGCTTCTTCCGCTTTGTTTTGGCAATTTTTTGTCTTGGTTTTCTTCTGTCCGCCTCTTGTAAAGAAACTACCGTGAAGCTCCCTCCTGAGCTAGCTGGCAAATTGAAACTAGAAAGTTTTGTATTTAAATACCTATCGGCTAGAACAAAAATGAATCTTGATATGGGCAATAACGTGCGAACTGCAGCCGAGATTCGCATCAAAAAAGACAGTGTGATATGGCTCTCTTTACGCCCAGCGCTCAATATTGAAGCTTTGCGTGTTTCTATTACTAAGGATTCTATTTGCTACATGGACAAGCTCCAGAAAGAATACGATACGAAGAGTTATGCAGAAATTAGCCAGCTAATTGGTTTGGAAGCAAACTACCAACTTTTGGAAGACTTTTTTGTGGGCAATTTGATTGAAACTGGGCAAACGTATTCGGCTCCCGAAAAACTAGAAACCGATTTTTTGCTCAAGCAAGACCATGTCAAATTCAGTATGGAAGCCTTAGTAGGCCGTCAGAATGCCAAAGTAAGCCAATATAAAGTGCTGCAAAAGGGTATTGATAACAATATGCGGGTAGATTATTCCGACTTTAAGCCTATCAATAAACTGCTTTTTGCACACCGCTCCAAGATACTCACCAATTATCGTGATGAGAACAACGAAGCCCAAAAAATTGAGATAGACATTGAGCATGAAAAAGTAGAAATGCTTGCACAAGCGCCTGCCTTTAACTTCAAGATTCCGTCTAATTACAAGAAGCGCGCACCTCAAAAAAAATAGGCTTTGTGTTTTTGCCACACACGATTAAATGCGTATTATTGCGCTCAGAACGCTCGCTTTTTTTGCGAACCCACTCAAATAAACTGCTTACATGGTTCTTGATGCTGTCATTCAATCTGAAAATCAGGTTTTTAAACGAACTGATGCCAACGGCGTGGAGCGCTCTGCTGCTCTTGAGCGCATTGTAAGTGCTATTTGCAAGGTACTGGACTCCGAATTTGTGTCTGAATATGACCTCAAAACAATAAAAAACTTAGAGCAAAACGTAGCACTGAACCCCAACGAGTATTTGCGCGTACGGGTGAGCGCCGTCAAGTTTTTGATTGAAAAGATTACGGAAGACGATGTTATCACGGAGTATGAAATGCAGCTTTTTAATGAGCTAACTGACAATTTATCTTTGGACTCGGAAAGCAGCGCACAGATAAAAAACGATATTGAGCGTATTCAGAATATGTATCTTATTGGCCGAAGCGACAACGCCACCGCCGATGCCTCTGAGCCACAGCACGTGCAGTGGTGGAAATCCTTGGACAAAAGCTGGAAGCAGCTTTTCCATCGTTATTTAGGCATTGAGGGCATTCCTACAGCCAACAACATTGAAAATATTTTTTATTTGGCACAGTTGGACTGTTCCTTCAACAAGATTACCACACTCGCACCGATACAAAGCTTGCCAAACTTGAGCATACTCAAACTTTCGGGCTGCGACCAACTTACAGACTGGGAGATACTCGGTAACTTTACAGACCTCAAAAACTTGTCGGTAAAATATAATGAGACACTGCGCGAAGCCCACTGGTTCAAAAATATGCGCCGTTTGTTTGCATTAGACCTCAGCGAAACCTCTATCAGCAGCCTTCAAGATGTGGCAGAACTGCATAACTTAGAGCAGATTTCCTTCGGACAAACACCCATTACAGACCTAAGCCCGCTGCAAAACTTGAACAAACTGCATTCAATTTTTTGTAGCCACACTCTCATCAAGTCGCTAGAACCACTTAAAAACCTAACAGGGCTGAAGCACCTGCATATTTTGGGCTGTAAGGAACTCAGCGAGGCCGCCATTATAGACTTTCAGAAAGCACAGCCAAACTGTTTGATTCGCAACGCATTCTGACACCCTGTCTCATGCAAAACCATGCAATTTCGGTGAACGGTTTGTACGCCAGTTATGAGAATAACCGCGTTTTGACAAACATCAGTTTTATTTTAGAAAAAGGAAGCCTGGCTGGTATCATGGGGCCAAATGGCGCTGGCAAATCCACACTCCTTAAAGCCATTTTAGGGCTTTTGAGTACGGACGAGGGCGAAATTTTATTGCTCAATAAAAAACTAGAGGCTGTTCGTAAACAAATCAGTTATGTACCGCAACGCTCATCAGTGGACTGGGACTTTCCTATTTCTGTTTTTGAAGTAGTTTTGATGGGGCGTTATGTGCATTTGGGCTGGCTCAAACGAAGCTCAAAAACAGATAAAGAGTTGGCTATGAAAGCCCTCGAGCAAGTGGGTATGACGGCTTTCAAAGACCGCCAAATTGCAGAGCTATCAGGTGGGCAGCAGCAGCGTGTATTTTTGGCCAGAGCGCTAGCGCAGGAAGCAGAGTTATACTTTCTGGACGAGCCATTTGTGGGCGTAGATGCAGCCACCGAGCAAGACTTTGTAGCCATTCTCAAAGACCTTCAAAACCAGAATAAAACCGTTGTGGTGGTGCATCACGACTTACAAACCGCACCAGAGTATTTTACACACCTAGTCCTACTCAATAACCGTCTCATAGCCGCAGGCGAAACTGAAAGCGTTTTTACGAAAACCAACCTTGAGGCTACCTTTGGCAAAAGAACAGCCCTTTTTGAGCAAATTGAACACTTAAAACAGCAAACAGGGTTTCCGCCCGACAAAACCGCTTAAAATGTATGCCTGCTTACCATACAAGACTGTGGCATTCTATTTGCGCCTGAAAATTTATGACAAAAATTGTCTTTATACTTATTTTTTTTGTTTCCACACTTGGGCAGCTTTTATGCAAGGCACAGGCACTGACGGTCATTGATGCCAGTAAGAGTTATACAGCGCTGGTAGGTGGGCAAGTTTGGGCTGTAGAAGACGCTCAGCATCGCTTAACGATTGCGCAAGTAACTCAGCTTCCCGACACGGCCTGGACTGTTCCGAGCGAAGTCCAAACCAATTTTGGAGTGTCTAATTCTGCCTTTTGGGTTAGGTTTAAATACTACAGCCCAACGCCAGGCAGGCTGTATTTTTGTCTGCTAAATCAGCTTGTAGATACCGCAGAATTTTATATTGTTAGAGAAGGCCAAACTGTTTTTCGCGTCCAGAACATTCCAGAAAAAGCAGAGTTTAATTTGCCCAATAGTCCTTTTCTCTTGCCTCTTCTATCCGATACAGTGGTTTGTTATGTACGCGCCACAGCCCGTATTCCTGTATACATACCTATGCACTTGCTGCACGAGAAAAATCTAAATGCTTATTTTTTATGGACTTATGCTAGCGACTTCCTGTTTTTTGGGGCTATTCTCATCATGATGCTCTACAATGTTTTTTTGGCAGTTACTACGCGCAACTTGGTTTATTTTTACTACATTAGTTATTCTTTTTTTGTTCTGGCTACGGTCATTTATATAAGGGGCTTCCTTAGCCCTCTGTTAGGCGATTATAGCCAGCTGATTGAAGATAACTCTGCCTACATTGTGGGGCCAGGCAGTATCTTTCTGTGTCTTTTTGCCATGGAATTTTTGGCCATGAAAAACATTTACAAATTAGGCTATCAAATTTTACTGGTATTGGCCGTTTTGAGTTTTGCGAACATGGTTTTATTCTCATTCATAGGCTTTAACATCACTTTAGAGATTAGTCAGATACTCACCCTAACAATCAATTTTTTAGTGGCATGGTGTGCGCTTGTTGTGTATAAGAGGCAGAAGCAAAAAGATGCTTTGCTGTTTGTTATTGCCTTTTCAGCATATTTAGTACTCTATTCATCTCTGAACCTTGTATTCTTAAACGTCATTAACGCTTATTTTATCAGTATATACTTTTTGCATATTGGCTCAACTATTGAGCTTGTCCTTTTTTCTATTGCTTTGGGCAATCAGATAAATGCCTATCGCAAAGAAAGTATTATGGCACAGGCCGAAAACTTACGTTTGGTTCAAGAGCAAAACGTTGTTCTTGAACAGAAAGTAAGCGAAAGGACGCATGAGCTCAATCAAACATTAGAGACCGTAGCCAAGCAGCGCGACAACATTATTTCCTCTATAAATTATGCCCTGCGCATTCAGAATGCCATTATTCCTAAAGAAGAAGAGCTACTAAAATATTTGGACTGCTTTGTTTTTTTCCGTCCGAGGGATATTGTTTCGGGAGATTTCTACTGGTTTGCAGAGAAAGACCACTGCCAAATTCTGGCAGTTGCAGACTGCACAGGGCATGGTGTTTCGGGGGCTTTTATGACCATGATAGGGAATAATATTCTGAATCAAATTGTTCATAATCAAGAAATTCATGCGCCCAGTGAAATTTTGAACTTCATGTGTCCGTTACTTAGCAAGACTCTTTTGCACTCAAAGGGCAGGGTCAAGGACGGCATGGACATTTCCATTATAACGCTCTATGGCCAGCCCAAAGCAACAGAGAAAATCTGTTATTCGGGCGCTATGAACCCTCTTTATATTGTTCAAAATAAAGAGTTCAGAGAGATAAAAGCAGATAAAATGCCCATAGAGGTACTTACCGAGACGAATCGCTACTACACGCAGCACGAGCTTGTCCCCGACGGCAACACCATGCTTTATCTACTCTCAGATGGCTACCAAGACCAGTTCAGCGGCCCTCAGAATACCAAATTTATGGCAAAAAGACTCAAACAACTGCTGTTTTCAATAGCGCACGAGGACATAAACGTACAAAAGGGTCAATTAAAAACTACCTTTGAGGAGTGGAAGGGTACTAAAAAACAAACGGACGATGTGCTTCTTGTGGGTTTGCGTGTATGAGTAATTTTTATATGATTTTTTGGCATTTCATGGATTTTCTAATACTTTTGGGGCTGTAAACGGCCTGTATAAGTCGTTGTTTTAGCCGCACTCTTACCATCAAATTCAGAAAAATTTATGAGCATACACCGCGAAGGATATATATCGTTGTTGATAGCCTTGTTGTTCATGGCTGGCCTCTATTATGGGCTAGATTATGCTTTTCCAAGGCTCGTTTTGTTTTACAAGGTTGAATTGGCTGATTTGGGTTTGCTTTTTGGCCTCATCATTTTTGTTATCGTATTGCAGTTCTTTCGCGACCCTACGGTGCGTACCCCTTACAACGATTTACACGTGATATCTCCCTGCGATGGCAAAGTGGTGGTCATTGAGGAGGTAGAAGAGCCAGAATATTTCAAGGGCAAACGCCGCCAAGTTTCTATTTTTATGTCCCCTTTTAATGTACACGTCAATCGGAATCCAATAACTGGTATTGTCAGGTACTGTAGGTATCACCCTGGTTTGTACTTAGTGGCTTGGCATCCAAAATCTAGTACAGAAAATGAGCGCACTACGGTAGTTCTGCAACACCCAACACATGGTCAGGAAGTTCTTTTTAGGCAAATAGCCGGTGCTTTGGCGCGAAGAATTGTTTATTACCTTCAAGAAGGGCAAGCCGCAAGACAGGGCGACGAGATGGGTTTTATCAAATTCGGCTCACGTGTCGATTTGTTTTTGCCGCTTGATGCTGAAATAAATGTAAAGATTGGTGATAAAACCACTGGTGGCGAAACCCATATTGCCACTTTTAAAGTCTAGCGAGTTGTTCCTTAAAAAGGCTTTTTTAGGGGCAACCAATTATCACTTCTGAATCTTTTTACTACTTTAATTTTTGATTTTGTTAATTTAGGTGCAATAATTGAATTAGATTTGAGGTCTTATTCCCATAAAAAGCATTCCTAAAACATCAACGTCTTTCTCATGGTCAAGCACGTATCCATCAAAAATTTCAAGTCCGTTAAGGATGTGGCTTTTGAAACCAAGCGCGTTAATTTGCTGCTCGGCACCCCCAACTCAGGCAAGTCCAATATACTAGAAGCCTTAGGTTTGTTTTCGGCCAGCCACGTCCGCAACTTGAAGGATTACATCCGCTTCAAAAAGACCGAAAATTTGTTTTATGACAACGACGTAACCCAAGACATAGAGATTAGAGCGGACGACTACTTCTGCCAAATTAACTTTGACAAGGGTATTTTTAGAGGCAAATGCAATATGGGCGAAGAGAACTACCTTGAGTTCAGGCTCAACTACAACGGTGAGTATGACCGCCAGGTGCAAGAAAATATACTGCCTTTCCGCTACTATCGCTTCAAATTGGACTATACTGCCTCGGCTGGTTTTGAGTATTTGCTGCCGCCTTTTGGCAAAAATTTGTTCTCAATTCTTTACACCAACAAGCAGCTGCGCAAAGAGGTTAGCCAGCTTTTGCTAGAAAAGGGCTTCAGGCTCATTATTGATACACAAGACAAAAAAATAGAAATTCTCAAGGAAGTAGATGATATTTTTTATACCTATCCCTACGAGTCGCTTTCGGATACTGTTCAGCGGGTGGTTTTTTACATGACGGCTATGGCCACTAACCAGAACAGTATTTTGCTGTTGGAAGAGCCAGAGGCTTATATTTTTCCATACTACGTGAAGTTTTTGGCCGATAAAATTATACAAAACACAGACAATCAGTATTTTATTATTACACATAATCCATACTTTCTCTTTTCCATGATAGAAGCGCTACCCGAATCCGATTTGGCAGTTATGATGACCTCTATGGAAAATTACCAAACACAAGTGGTAGCCCTAACATCAGCACAGTTAGAGAAGGTTAAAGTTCTTGGCAACGACTTCTTCCTGAACCCAGAGCAGATATTTGGGTAGAGCTGTTTACTCGCCCACAAGCACAAAAGCAGCCCAATAGTAAGGCGATGGGTACTTTTTCTGTAGTGATTTTTGTGCATTTGTAAAGGCAGTTCGCTTACTTTGCTTTTTGAGGAGTAGATTGTCGTAGAACAGGCTCATCAACTCTTGGGTAGCGGCATCGTCCACCTTCCAGAGGCTCATCAATAAAGATTTTGCACCAGACTGCTGAAAAGCGCGCTGCAAACCATACACTCCTTCGCCGTCTTTAATGTCGCCAAGTCCTGTTTCGCAGGCCGATAGCACCACAAGGTCGGTGTTGTAGAAATCCAAATTGACTATTTCTAAAGCGGTAAGTACTCCATTTTCTGTTTTTTCATTCAGTTTCCCGTCAAGATTTTGTTCTACATTGGCGAGAAGAAGCCCAGAACGCAAGAGAGGATTCCATGAGGCATTCTTGGAGAGAGATTCTGGCATAAAAAAGCCATGTGTAGCTATATGCAAAACATCAGGGCTTATGAGCGCTTTAATATTTTCTTCTGAAGCCTCTTCGGCCAAATAGGTTCTTGCTTTGATTTTTGCTTTTTGTGCCGTTTTTTGAATGTTCTCTATTTCGGTTTTAGTACCAGGCAGAACGCTCACCTTACCCGTTGCTAAGTTAAAAAAGCGTTCTTGCTTAATAGGACTCACCTCTTGGCTGGCTATGGTGCTGCGCTGCTCGGCTGCTTGGCCCGAAACACCATCGCTGTTTATGCCAGAGTAGTTGGGATAACCAAAAAGGAATAGTTGGTAATCCTTTTGGTTCTTTTTGCGCTCTTGTTTGTTTTTAACATTGATGAGGTCTCGTGCAGAACTCAATAGTTGTAAGTCGCACTCTTCTCTCAAAAACCTTTGGTTTTTGGGATTTTTTAGAGAAAGCATATTAAGTTGAAAATAAACACCATCACTACAAAAATAAACACGCTTTGCCTTTCCGATTTTTTCAGCAATGGGCTTCCAAAAGTTGTTATAGGAAGCATTATCATCTGAATTAAACTTGATGCTATTCTGATAAAAATTGAGGGCTTCTTTTTCCAAATAACTACTCTGCGGCAAATACACAATCTCAGGTTGCTTAGCCTCTGGTTTTAAGATAAGTGCTACGTAAAAAATGCTATCAGTTAATTGTTTTTGCCACACTTTAGCCCTATAAATTTCTACCAGGGCTTCGTCATTTTTGAGTTGAGCCTGGATATCCTGCCAGCGCAGTTGTTTGGTATTCATTTCAAAATCATTGCTTTGATACAGAGTTCTGCCTATGTTTTTTTCTAGTTCGTTGGCATTTTTGCTAAGCAAATCAAGCGTTTCTTTATCAGGGCTTTGCTTTTGGCTTTCTTGCGCCAATTCTTTTTTCAAAGCGGCTAATTTATAGTAGGTGTTGAGTAGGCTTGTGTCGCGGCTACTGTAAATCTTGCTTCTTATTTTTTTATTGGCATCAAAAAGCAAGGCTTTGGTTATTAATAAGTTATTGAAGACATAAGCGCCAGCATCGGTCGTGCCTAACTTCAGGAATAAAGCATTACTGGTGCTGAAATACCTGCCTGTTGCATTCATATAAGACTCTTTTTCCTTTTCTGATAAAAAAGAAAAAGTACTATACGTTTCTTTGGACGTTATCTCAGAGAGTTCTAGACACACCTTAGTAACGTCCTCGTAGCGATTTTGCATAGCATAAGACTCAGCCAAAGCCACACAAAAAGAGCCATATTGGATTGTTGGCCCTTTGGACAGTTCTCTACAATTATTTTTGGCCTCTTTGAGGTAATGAGTCGCTGAATCATACTGGCCCATGGAATAGAGTAAGCGGCCTTTTGTATAGAGCATATATGGATAATCGTAGCTTTGCTTGCCAACTGTTTTTTCAAAAAGAACCAAGGCTTCATTGATGTCCCTAAGTCCCTCATTAAACCTGCTAGCGTGCAAATAAAAGTTAGCCCTATTCAACAAGCCATCTGCATATTCATGATGTTCTGAACCAAAAAATTGTTTTCTGAGTTCAGAGTGTTTTTTTATAAATGGCTCTGCCTCAGCATATTTTTTTTGACCCAGATAAACATTGCTCAGGAGTGTTAGAGGCGGAATGAGATACCTGCTTTCTTTGTCAAATAATTTTTCTGCCAATTCAACAGCTTTTTTTGCATACTGAGTCGCTGCATCATAATTCCCGTTGTAAACAAACAAATTAGTCATTCGCTGTAGAATCTCCAAGCCAAAATAGGATTCATTTTCTTTCTTTTCGGTGAGTAATTTCCATATGTTGGTTAATAAAATATCTGTTTCAGGGTACTTGCTTCGCCTAAAAAGAACTTCTGCAAGTGCAGACTGCGCGTGTAAGCATTCGTTATGCTTTTTGCCTAGTATAGCCGTTTTGATGGCAAGCACCTGCCTAATGAGTTCTTCGGATTCATCTAGCCTATTCAAAGTCATAAGGACTGCTGCATAGCCAAACAAAGCCTCTGCATGAGCCAAACTATTGGTATTTTTGCTGAACTTGTATGTATGCAACACCTGTTTGAAAAGCAGCTCCGCCTGTTTTATATCTCTCTTCCGCACATAAAAATTTGCTAATTCAATGCAAGCACTTAAATAAGTACTGTCTTGCTTACCAACTAGTTTTTCTCTGACATTTATAACCTCCTTATGAGCAATCTCGGCTAGTGCGAAACTGTCTGTATAGATATAGGCGGTACCTAAACTTGAGCAGATTTGTGTGTAAACAAAATCTTCGCCCTTTGCCTGTTTTTGAATGTATTTGCCTTTATTGTATGCCTCAGAGGCTTGTTTGTATTTACCCATAAACATATAATTTTTGCCTAAATCATGGTAAATGGTGGCTATCAAGGTCTTTGGTGCATTGGGGTATGCCTCACAAACAACAAGCGACTTATTGAGACATTTCTCTGCATTCCCATAGTCCCGAAGTTCGTTGTACGCATCAGCCATCAGGCGGCACGTGGCTGCGTAAAGTGTATCGGACTTGCCAGACTTTTCGGCTTCCAAAAGTGCTTGCTGCGCCACCTCAATAGCCTCTTGATAGTTTTGACTTTTTTCTACCAAATCTAGCGCTTTGTTATACAAAGTTTCTCTGCTCTGTGCTCTTAGGCCAAAGGTTATGAATAAAAGCAATATTGAAAGCCCCACATATTTCATCTCACCAACCAGTTTTAAAGAATAAATAAATGTTCAATAAACTTATTTTTTTTATTAAACGAAACTCTTATTCTGATATTCTATATATATAAAAAAAATCACAGATTCATTTTTATAAAAAAATGAACTTTAAAAAAACACGCAACAGAATTAAAAACTTCTTGTTTAGTTAAGGCCAAAAATCTATAACAAAAATACGCGCAACAAAAAGAAAAAGCCTACCGAAAGCCCTATCGTAATAGGTAACGTGAGCAACCAGGCTAAACCAATGTTGGTAAGTGTGCTACTTTGTAAGTTCTTTGTGCCGTCCGAAGCCACCATAGTACCCGCTATACCAGAGGACAATACGTGTGTGGTACTGACGGGTAGGCCAAGCTGTGAGGCCATAAGAATAGTAGAAGCTGCCACAATTTCGGCAGATGCGCCCTGTGCATAACTCATGTGAGACTTACCAATTTTTTCGCCAATAGTTACCACAATACGCTTGTAACCAATCATAGTGCCTATACCCAAGCACAAAGACACCAGAATAGAAATTTGGATAGGCGCGTAGTCTGTATAAGGCGATAATTTTTTGATGGTAGCTTCCAAATTATCATTTGAAGAGCTGCCTGTTTTGAGAATATCCTCTTTAGAAAACTCGGCTTTGTCAAAATTGCGCAAGATTTGCACCACTTGTTGCCTCACTTTAGGGCGTTCCAATTCTGGAATACTCTCAAGCGTCGTGATGCTGTAAGAAGCGGTGAGGCTCTTGAAGGTTTTAACCGCCGCATTAATCTTGTCCACACGGCTCTGATTTTCAGTTGTGATAGCGCTGGTTGGCATTTTAGCAAATTGTGCTTCAAATGTTTGCACCAAAGCAGGTAGTTCTTTGTAGTTCATGTCTTGGTTCAGTACAAAATAAGAAGGAACAGCCGTAATGAGAATGAGCATCAAAAGACCAATACCCTTCTGGCCGTCGTTGTTGCCGTGCGCAAAGCTAACCCCAGTACAAGTGAGAATCAAGATGCTGCGTATCCAGAAAGGGGGCACTTTTTTAGGGTCTGCTTCTTGATAAATGGCTTTGTCCTTAATAAACATCTTACTGACTATCAGCAACAAAGCTGCTACTGTAAAGCCAAAAAGCGGCGAGATGAGCAAAGACATACCAATATCCATACTTTTGCCCCAGTTTACACCTGAACCAAATTCGCGATTGTCCGTCATAGAAAAAGCCAAACCTACGCCAATAATTGAGCCGACGAGTGTATGTGAGCTAGAACAAGGTATGCCTAAGTACCAGGTTAGTAAATTCCAAACAATAGCGCTTGAGAGCATAGAAAGAATCAGCAAAAGCGCTAGCTGTGTATTTTCACCACTCTGCACTTCGGGTGGCAGCAGTTCCACTATGCCCATGGCCACGGTGATTCCACCCGCCATCACGCCAAGTGCATTGCAGAAACCCGACCATATAACGGCAGGAGTAGGTTTCAGTGAATTGGTATAAATGACCGTAGCCACGGCGTTGGCTGTGTCGTGGAATCCATTGATAAATTCAAATGCGCAGGCTGCTATAAGGCAAACAATGAGCAAAATAAAAAGTGCAGGTTCAAGACCAAACATAGAACTAGGCGTTTAACTTTTCTGAAAGTGCTGCTTTAATCAAAATAAAGCAATACTATTTTGTTGCAATAACGCATTAAAACTTGAAGTGTTAAATAAAAAACACGCAAATTCATATTTTGTTCATTTTCAGCTAGCGCTTCTACATCAGAAGGCTGGATTTTTTTTGTCCATTGATGAAAAACTCTACCAGAATCCAGAGGGAGGGAGCTTACACGTCCAAAAGATGTTTTACACCTTGGTAGTTTTGTACCTTTCTAAAGATGGCTATTTCGTTTTCATTTCCTCATCTTAAAAAAATATCAAAAAAAACTTCAAAAAAATTTGGAAGATTTCTGAAGATTTATTGCATTTTATTTTTGCGAGTATAAGTTGTTTAATTGCAGTCTTTCATTCCATAATGCTATGACAATCAAACATTTAATTCCCTTAGCGCTGCTGCTTTTTTGTGGTGGCGGGCTGCCAAGAGCCGTGCAAGCAAAGCAGACCTGCTAGCGAGGACGCTACCATAAATTTTGGTTGCTACTTAGCTGATTCAGTAACAGGTGCACCACTTGTTACCAAAGCCACTAACAGCCCCCTAAAACCAGAAGACCTCGAGGTTTTTATAGTACTTCCTGCCATGAAAGATACCTTAAAATATGGCATTCATTAGTTCTTTGAATTTAGATAGAGTAACAACCCATATGATTATGGCTAATCATGCACTTGACGGAATTGGAAATAATTATCGTTGCGACCACTTTCTTACGCAAATTCATGTTATCAAAGATAAGCGAGGATGAGTGCGGCAGAACGAATGTCTTTGAGTATTACGACGGTTGGGACAGCCAAGAACCTTTCTTTATACAGCCATCTTCGCAGTATTACGCTCTGATTCCCTTCAAAATAAAGCTCTAAGACGTTCCTCTAAACATGAAAAAGTATTTATTGATTCTGGTCTGCTGTTTGCTTGGTTTACCAGACAGGGTTCTCTATGCCCCAAAAAGGACTAGACTGTGCAACTCAAACCGCAGCGCATCAGTAAGAACTCGAAATGCAGCCTTGGTTTGGAAACAATCAATTCTTATACGATTTTTTGGATTCATTAGCGAGTGCTCGCAAGCAGAATAGTATTGTTAGTAGGCTCACCCCAGAATTTACCTGGTATCAGATTCCCCCGTCCATGTTTGGATATTCACTGATGATGATGGCACGGATGTAGCCTACACAGCTGCCTGGACAGAGGCCATTTGGTTTTTCATGCTTAAACCTCACAGAACTTCAAAAGTTTTGCGAGGTTTTTTTGAGGCGTAAGTCCTGTTTTGCCCTGTAGGCTTTCTAAAATAATGGATTTTATGCGTATCTTTGCGGCCTCATGTACACTAAAAACAACACGAAAAAGTGGTTTACGTTTGCCGAAAAGAACACTTCTGCGCCTCACATCGCGTTTTTAGGTCTGACTGGTCGCCGGAACAGAACCTGGAAGTTTTTGGCCCCTGTGCAAACCCTAACTATCATGGACATAATTTTGAACTTATCATCAAGGTAAAAGGCAAACCCGACCCAATAACGGGCTATGTAATTGATTTAAAAACACTTAGCAAGCTCATTCGTCAGGAAGTGATAGAGCGCGTGGACTACAAAAATCTGAACGAAGAAGTGCCTTTTCTGGAAGGAAAACTGCCGAGTTGTGAGCATCTGGTCATGGTCTTCTGGGAAATTCTCTCACCAAAAATTCAGGCGCTCAGTGAGGGAAAAGTGTTTTTGCATTGCATTGAGCTTTGGGAAACCGAGCGCAATTTTGTAGAATACTACGGAGAATAAAATTAAACCCCCTCTTTGAGCCTTTCGGCATTTTCAGCAATGCTGAGCTGCTCCACGAAGTCCAGGAGGTCGCCGTCCATCACCGTTGGCAAATTATGTACACTCATATTAATACGGTGGTCAGTAACACGGCTTTGTGGGTAATTGTACGTCCTAATCTTTTCGGAGCGGTCGCCGCTACGCACCATAGTTTTACGAGCTGCACTGAGCTGTTCGGTCTGCTTTTGCAGTTCAAGGTCGTAAAGGCGCGATTTGAGCACTTTGAGTGCACGTTCGTAGTTTTTTATTTGAGAGCGTTCGTCTTGGCACTCTACCACCAGGCCTGTAGGCAAGTGTGTGAGCCTCACCGCCGACTCGGTTTTATTGACGTGCTGCCCACCAGCTCCGGAGGCACGAAAAACATCTTTATTCACGTCTTTTAAGTCCAAATCAATGGCCACATCTTCTACTTCTGGTAGCACAGCCACCGTAGCTGCCGAGGTATGCACACGGCCTTGACTTTCGGTAAGCGGCACGCGCTGCACACGGTGTACACCAGATTCGTACTTGAGCTTGCCATAAGCGCCATAGCCTGATACCATGCAAACGACTTCTTTGTAGCCACCTGACGAACCCTCCGAAAAACTTACCACCTCAAATTGCCAATTCATGCGTTCCGCAAAGCGCTGATACATTCTAAAAATATCACCCGCAAAAATACCCGCCTCATCGCCACCAGTGCCAGCACGAACCTCCAAAATAGCATTTTTGTCGTCGTTGGGGTCTTTAGGAATCAATAGCGTTTTGAGTTCATCTTCTATACTGCTCTTTTTGGGGTCTAGTTCGTCCAACTCCATTTTGGCCATTTCGCGGAACTCAGGGTCTTTTTCTTCGCGTAGAACGGTTTTAGCACTTTCTATGTTGCCAAGTGTTAGGGTGTACTCGTCGTATTTGATAACAATTCTTTCCAGCTCTTTATATTCTTTGCTCAAACGCGCATACTCTTTCATGTCTTGCATAGCATCTGGCTCTAGCATAAGCCGTCCTACCTCAACGAAACGCTGTTTGATTTCTTCTAATTTATCCAACATGGCAATCTTCTAATTTGATTTTTTGAACGCAAGTGGCGCTTTTTGAACAAAGGAAAGTATTTGGGCTGCAAAATTAATCAAATTATCCCATTCTACAATCATAATTCTATAAACTTACAGGTTTTCCGCATCAAAATTTAGGATAATAATTTCAAGAGATAGAGGTTGTCTTGGTGGGCTTTTTTTCGTTTTCTTTTTATACTTAGTCTTCCCTTAAAAAATATCTAAAGTATTTATTGTCAGCAAATTAAACAAGCGTTTTATCTTTAAAATATCTTAGTTTTTAGCCTATTTTATTAAATAACTGGTAAAACCTCAAGGGCTTCTTACGTCCTGCACTGCCTCGCATCAGACAAAAGCGAATGGCTCAAAGGTCAGAGGGTGAGAGTTTCTGTGCTATTATGTTTTGCAAGAGAGTGAATCAAAGAAAAAGCCATTCGCTGGGTTAGATGAAAAAAGGCTATTTTTTCATCTAAATTGGCCTTTTGAGAGGCTTGATTGTTTTGCTATGCCCTACGGTCGGAATTTTCAGCTCGCGCTTCAGTTCGGCATCAAGGCAAAAAGTAGAGAAGAGAAGTCTATCAAAGGCCGTTAAAGTGTTCCCAAAATAGGTAGACTATCCTCCTTAAATTTAGCTTACATCTATTGAATGTACTTTTTAAGGGACGACTAAATATACAAGTATTTTTGATGCGGAAAACCTAATAAACTTAGAGCTTAGGCATCAAATTCCGATTGCTTTGTCCCTTTATGAGCTTCTTATTTTTTCATAGATATTTTTACCAAAAAATTTTGTAAGTCGTGCCTAAAGTGCTTTGCTTCAAGGCTGCTTAGCTGCATAGTCTGGGCTTGGTTCGTTGCTTTGAGCCAAACTTCTTTTTCAGGAATACCCATAAAGACACGTATAGGCATTTCAAAATTTTCTACTTGGGTTTTCCAGTAATACTCTAATGTGGCTTGTTTGCCTTTGGTGTTAATCTTTACGACCAGTTCAGGAATTTCGGTATGCTTGAGATACTGCTCAAAAATTGGCCGCAAGTTTCTTCCACTTTTAGCCGAAAAAAAACGAATAACATCTTCGGTATTAAGATGTTGGTAAGCATATTTTTGAGCAAATTCTTTGAGTATGGCAAACCAAAGCGCATCGTCCTGCAAGCTTTGCCTAATAGTATGCAGCATCCATGCGCCTTTGTAGTAGATGTCGTTGTCGTGGCTATTAAAATTGACACCCCAATACGCGCTAAGTGGGGGTTGTTTGTTGGCAATGAGGCTTCGCTGACCATTTAAATAAGCAAGGGCTTCTTTAGGACTACGCCATTTTTCAAGGAAGAGTGTTTCTGTGTAAGTGGTGAAAGACTCATGTATCCATAGTTCAGCATTATCTCTGATACTCAAACTATTGCCGAAATACTCATGGCCACCTTCATGCAAGATGATGAAATCAAAACCGTAGGGATTGTTCTGATAATCGTTGCCATAAGCAATGCCGCTCTGATGTTCCATGCCCCAAAAAGGCGTTTCTAGCAGTGCAAAACCATCGCGCATGAAAGGATATGCCCCATAGAGTTCTTCAAAAATTAAAAGTATTTCTTTCGTTTGCTGAAAATGCTTGATGGCTTTACTTTTGTTTTGCGCCAAAACGTAATAGTCGAGTGGCAATATCTCCTCGTTGGCTAAAACAAGGCTATCCGCAATGTGTATTAAGTTGCCTAGAACAAAATTAATGCAGTAGGGATTGATGTTATAAGACACTCCCCAAGTGTAGCGTTTGGTTTTGTTTGTAAGCGTTTCTTCTGACAATAGATTGCCATTTGCTGCCACAAAAAGACCGTCTGGGGCTTCAAAAGCCATAAGAACACTATCTGGCTCGTCGGCCAAATAGTCCTTGCAAGGCAGCCATACACTCGCTCCAAGACCCTGACAACTTACTGAAAGCCACGTTTTTCCACCCTTATCTTTTTTCCAAGTAAATCCTCCGTCCCAAGGTGGATTCTTGGCAATTTGAGGACTCCCAGAATAATGCACCCGCACAGTCTGCTGGCTACCCTGCGAAAGGCTTTCCGGAAAGAGTACATAAAAACTTCTCCCTAAGCGACTTATTGGAACTTTACGCTTTTGTTTGGCTTCCGTGCCCAGTAAAAAAACGCTGTCAATCTTCATGTTTGGCATGAGTTCTAGCTGTATCTGCTGGGTAGGAGTCAAAACTTTAAAGCGAATATCATTGTAGGCTTCTACACTCTGGGTCGGTATTAAAAACCTCATATTCAAATGATAATGCAGAACATCATAGCAGGAGCGCTCGGGCGTATTGCTTCCCATCAGAGAGTCGGCGGCTGTAAAAACATAACCTTGGGCATGGGCGGCATAAATAGTAGCAAAGATGCTCAAAATAAAGCCAATCAAACGAATGAAACGCATAACAGGACGAGGGCTTGATGTAAAAACAGCCGAATAGGGCTTACAAAGATATTCCTTTTGTATATAACATCAAATTTGAGAAATATATTTTAACACGTAGGCTCTTCGTTTTGAGCATGAACGACCTGAACGCTGAAATTTAGTTCATAGAAGTTCGTTTTTCAATCAAGTTTTGAATGCTCCTACATTTTGCATTAATTTGCATGGTCTTAATGGTTTTTATTGTTTTTATGGAAAAAATTCTTAACTACATAAACGGCGGACTGCAAGAGCCTGTTTGTAAGCAATTTATGATTAATACTAGCCCCGCTACTGGGCAAATCATTGGCCAGATTCCCGACTCTGATGCCGCTGATGTGGCTTTGGCGGTACAGGCAGCGGCGCAGGCTTTCCCGCATTGGTCTGCTTGTGGTGTGCAGGAACGTTCAAAAATTTTACTCAAACTGGCGGACTTGGTAGAGAAAAACCTAGATGCACTCGCTGAGGCAGAGAGCTTAGACAATGGCAAACCATTAAAACTAGCCCGTACTGTAGATATTCCGCGGGCTGTTCAAAACATTCAGTTCTATGCAACTGCAGCCATGCACCTCCACGACGAGGCTTATTATACTGAACCACAGGCCATCAACTACACACGGCGAGAGCCTTTAGGCGTGGTTGCGTGTATATCGCCTTGGAATTTGCCGCTTTATCTTTTTACTTGGAAGATTGCGCCAGCACTAGCAGCAGGTTGTACGGTAGTAGCAAAGCCCTCTGAAGTAACACCCCTGACCGCCTTTTTGTTTTCAAAACTATGTATAGAAGCAGGGTTGCCTGCTGGGGTACTCAATATTGTGCATGGTTTAGGACACAAAGCCGGGCAAGCGCTCGTGGAGAACCCAGATGTAGAAGCTATTTCTTTTACAGGAGGTACACAAACAGGCAAAAAAATTGCTCAGATTGTGGCCCCGCGTTTCAAAAAATTATCCTTAGAACTAGGCGGGAAAAACCCCAATATTGTTTTTGAAGATTGCGACTTTGAAAAAGCGGTACAAGGAAGCGTTTTAGCAGCTTTTAGCAACCAAGGCCAAATCTGCTTGTGTGGTTCGCGTTTGTTGGTACAAAAAAGCATTTATGATAAATTCAAACAGGCATTTTTAGCAAAAGCTGCTGCACTCAAAGTGGGTAATCCGGCTCTGTCGGAAGTCCAGGTAGGCGCTGTGGTATCTGAGGGGCACTATAACAAAATTTTGTCTTGTATCAAATTGGCACGTGAAGAAGGTGGAAAAATCTTGTTAGGAGGAGGGCCTGTTCAACTGCCTGCACCCAATGACAAAGGCTTTTTTATAGCACCAACAGTTATTGAAGGGCTTTCGCAGGAGTGCCGGACGAATCAGGAAGAAATTTTTGGGCCTGTGGTAACGCTGATGCCTTTTGAAACCGAAGAGGAGGCACTCCAATATGCCAATGGCACAGAATACGGCTTAGCCGCCACTATCTGGACAGAAAACCTGAAACGCGCCCACCGTATTGCGCACGGCATAAAGTCAGGAATTGTTTGGGTAAACTGCTGGCTCCTGCGCGATTTGCGCACGCCTTTTGGCGGCATGAAGCAATCGGGCGTAGGACGGGAAGGTGGTTTTGAAGCCCTGCGTTTTTTTACAGAAGAAAAAAATATCTGTATAAAGCTCTGAGTCTTCAAATAAAATGTTCTTGACACATCACTCACCTAAAATGGCATTGATACGCTTGGCCAGTTTGTAATCGCGTTCCGTAACGGTGTTGCCCGCATCATGCGTGCAAAGAGCAATATGAACTTCATTGTAAACATTGCTCCAGTTGGGGTGATGGTTCTGCTTTTCGGCCACAAACGCAACCCTAACCATAAACGAAAAGGCTTCTTGAAAGTTTTTAAACTTGAAGCTGCGGCAAAGTTGATTGTTTTGTAAGGTCCAGTCCATAGAATTAAGCCTATTTTTTTGCAAGTTACACAAATTCAGGGTTCATTAGTGCTATTCTTATTCATAATTTTATCCACCAATTTGATGACACCTTTATTCAAAAAAATGAATTTTAAAGCGCATAAGCACGTTTTGTTGATAAATGCGCCTGAAACCTTTGCCGACGAGAAGGCCGCTATGGAAGCACATACAGAGTTTGTTCAAGACCTCAAAGAAGTGGAAGCGCTTACCTTTGCGTTAGTTTTTTGTCAGAAAGCAGAGAACGTTTTGAAACAAGTGCCCGCTATTTTGGAGCATTTGGCGGAGGACGGCATTTTTTGGCTAGCCTACCCTAAAGGAACTTCAAAGCACTATAAATGTGATTTTAACCGCGATAGCACCAATGTTTGGGCCATATTCGGGGCTGTAGGGTATGAAGGTGTAAGACAAATAGCGATTGATGCAGACTGGTCGGCGCTACGCTTTCGTAAAACAGCTTACATCAAAAACATGACGCGCTCTTTAAAAATGGTGCTTTCAGAGGAAGGAAAGGCCAAAACGCTAAAAAAGAACCAATAAGGGACGACTTATTGGCAATAGAATGTTAAAAAAACAACCTCTTAATTAACCTCTCTGGGAGATGTACGTTTTAGGAAGCGAATAATTGTACTTTTCTAAGATAGAGGCTTTACTTTTAAAGTACGGCCAACTACGGCTATCATACGGCTATGATACGGCTATCCTATAGCTGAGGCAAAATAGGACAAAAGCAATTTTTAGGCATCAAGCGGGTTTGCGACTTTATCCTTTTTTTTGTTATTGAGTACGTCTATTGGCCTGTATTTGCGTTAGAGAGGCGGCGGGTTTAGTGCGTAGCACCGAAGCGAAGCCCAAAGACGAACGACCGCGAAGCGGGAACGCCCAGTAAATTGTAGAAAAACAATCATTAGTCAAAAAGTCAGATGTAAGGAATTTGACGAAAAGTTATTTGAAAACGCGAGAAAATGGTCTCTACAAAAGTGAAAAGAGGGCGTTTGGAACTCAAGAAACTCAAAAAGGGCTTTTTGACGACTCAAGAGAGGTTAATTTAAGAGCTTGCTTTCGTTCACCCCCCCCGCAACTCTGCGGAAAGCACGGTTTTAATAAATAACTAGTTCTATAACTTGCTCTTATCCTCTGCAAAGGGATTTTCACTCAAATTCTTCTTGAAAGTACTGGTCTGTATGTTGATAGACTCGTCATGTATGAGCAAAAAAAGTTTTTCTACAAACGCTGCCGAAAGCCCCAGTTCAAGTGCCCATTCTGGTCTAGTTTTAAAGACCTCTGTCCAGCGTTCGCGCTGAAAAATGGCTAAATTATGCGCTTTTTTGAAGTAACCAATATCCTCTACCAATTCCATGCGTGCCGTCAATATCTCTATCAGTTCCCTGTCTTGTGCGTCAATACGTTGGCGTAATTCTTCCAGAAATAAGTTTTCTGATTCATCAGATACTGAGGTTTTCCGCACACAAAGCTGCGCTAACATGGTGTTCAGGTCGGCAGGTGTGAGTTGTTGAGCAGCATCGCTCCACGCCTCATCGGGGCGCTGATGACTCTCTATCATTAACCCTTCATAGTTGAGGTTCATGGCTTTTTGGGAGAGCGGATATATCAAATTTCGTTTGCCGCCCGTATGACTAGGGTCAAAAAAAAGCGGTATAGAGGGCAGTTGGCTTTTGAGGCTAAGCGCCAGCTGCCATTGTGGCGGATTTCTGTATTTTTGTACTCCTAGCGCCGAAAAACCACGATGTATGGCGGCTAATGAACGCAGCCCAGCCTGATAGAGGCGCTCAAGCGCACCTATCCAAAGCGCAAGGTCTGGATTGATGGGGTTCTTGACCATAACAGGTATATCCACACCTTGTAGTGCATTCGCAATTTCTTGTACTGTAAATGGGTTCACGGTACTCCGTGCGCCTATCCAGAGCACGTCCACGCCATATTTGAGAGCCACTTCCACGTGCTTGGCCGTGGCTACTTCCACGGTTAAAGGCAGCCCAGTAGCGAGGCTTGCCTCTTGTAGCCAAGGCAGAGCGGCTTCTCCTATGCCTTCAAAGTGGCCAGGGCGCGTTCTGGGCTTCCATACACCCGCTCGTAGGAGATTGATTTTGCCACCTGATGCAATTTGCGCACAAGTATTGCGCACTTGGTCGGGAGTTTCAGCGCTACAAGGGCCTGCTATCAAATAAGGCAAGCCTTTAAAGTTAGGCCAGGTGTGCAAAGGGCGTATGTCTTGCATGGGTTTAGTGAAGTCTGTTAGATTTATTCTAACGGTTTGTAGAAACCTTTTGGTCAATAAAAAACAAAAAAAATGCTAAAAAGTAGGAGCATCTTGCTACCTTAATGGCTTATGATTGTAGTTCTATTAAATTTTTTGCTGTCCAATAAACAATTTAGTTTGTAAAAGAGTTTCTATGACGTTAAAAATAGGATAGCCACTACCTATTTCGTGCGCATATTATACAATTTTTGTCTCATTTATTATTTTGTGCTCATGCTTAACTGCATAAAATGCCAAACTGAGTTTTCGGGCGCATATTGCGCTACCTGTGGCTCGCCTAAGGATGTTAGACGCTTTGATTACGCCTACATCTTGCACGAAGTACAACACGCTCTTCACTTAGAAAAAGGATTTTTTTATACAGTAAAAGAGCTTTTTGTGAAACCAGGCAGTACTATAAGTGGCTTCATTGCAGGAAACCGGCTCTATCACATAAAGCCCTTTCCTTTTTTGATTCTCACGTCGCTTTTTTTTACGCTGACAGCCAAGTTGGTTGTTATGAAGATGAATACCGAGCACATGGCGAAGCTAAAGGACAGCACAGTAAGTGTTGCGCTTGCCTGGACACAAGCCAACTGGGCTTACAGCAACATTATCATTAGTATTTTCATTGCCTTCTATTTGCGTTTACTCTTCAGAAAATCAGGCTATAACCTTATAGAGCTACTCATTATGCTCACTTATCTGACCGCGCAGTCCATGCTTATTTTAGGTTTTAGCAATCTTTTGCAGTATGTTTTCCCTTCAGACTGGCTGGCCACAACGCTTGGCATTATCCCTTTTTTATACATTTTTTGGGGGATGTGGCAGTTTTTTGATAAGAAGAACTTTAGCTCAATGCTTTCAGTGCTGCTTTCGTATTTTTTAGGGAGTGCCACGGTCATTGTGCTTATGTTGATAATATGTTTCAGTATTGATGCTTTTTTAAAATAAAGCGTTGATTTTTTGTACGTTACGAGTTTTTAGTAGTTGCTCCAAACATCTACCTAGTCTATCCTTAAAAAGTATATAAAGCATTTATTATCAGTAAATTAAACAATCATTTTATCTTTAAAATTTACTAGTTTTTATCCTATTTTGTCAAAAACTGGTAAAACTGCAAGGGCTTTTTAAGTCCTGCCACGCCTTGCATCAGACAAAAGCGAATGGCTCAAAGGTCAGAGGGTGAGATTTTCTGTGCTATCATGTTTTGCAAGAGAGTAACTCAAAGAAAAAGCCATTCGCTGGTTTAGATGAAAAAAGTTATTTTTCATCTAAATTGGCCTTTTGCGAGGCTTGATTTTTTGCTATGCCCTACGGTCGGAACTTTTAGCTCGCGCTTCAGTTCGGCATCAAGGCAAAAAGTAGAGAAGAGAAGTCTATCAAAGGCCGTCAAGGTGTTCCCAAAGCAGATAATATGCATACTTTTTAAGGAACGACTACCTAGTCTTCCCTTAAGAAAACACATTCAATAGATGTAAGCTAAATTCAAGGAGCGACTAACTCGCTGCTGCTCTAAGCTCAAATTTATTTTTGTATGATTAGCTTCTTGGTAGCACGGCCAGTAGCACCATCTACCAAAGAATGTACAGTAATCCTACAAACATACAGGCCGCGGGTCAGGAAGTTATTGTCCTGGTCTTTGCCTCTAAATCTTACACTAATGTCAGCGGGAGCAGCGTCATAAAAATCTCTAATATGATTCACTTGTTGCCCATTCATATTAAAGAACTGAATCAGTACTTCCATGGCCTCGCCTGGGCGGTTGTGTTGAATACGGAAATAGCACTCCTCGGTCATAGGATTAGGCCCTACCGAAATCTCTGTGAACTCAATGTCTTGGTCTTTAACCTCAAAATCAATGACTTCTTCTGTCATGTTGTTGTGCACGTCCCATACGCGGAGAGTGAGCGTGTGCTTTCCATTCTTGAGTTTTGGTAGCGCAAAAAGCACGACTCCCGCCTTGGGGTCGTTAAAAACGGGCATATAATGCGAATTGAGCACATAAATTGGTTCTTCTCCGTCCAAAAAGGCCACCAACAAATGAGCCGCATTGCTTCCTGCCAAGTTAATACCCGTATCGTCTGAAACATCAGCCAATAGCGTACTGTAAGCCTCTACAGCATCTCCATTTTTAAAAGCCCTGTTGTTCAAAAAGAGTTTGACTGTGGGTGGGGTATTGTCTTGGGCGGCATTTGGGTTACTGCCTCCTACGTTGATGTCAAGACTGTAGCCACCAGCATCTATATCTTTGAGAGAATCCTTGAGATAGAGCGAAATTTTACCCTTACCCTCTTGGTAATCAATGTCTAAAGGTGCTGTAAACTCAAAGGCAAAATTGCCATTCTGAACACTCAACTCGCCTTTAAACAAATGATACATTTGCTCTAAATAGGTCATCACGGGGGCTTCTTCTCCTAGCGTACGAACGAGAGTAGGTTTGTCAAAAACTTCGGCGTTGAGTGTCCCGTTAAAGCTGCTAAGTACAGCATTTCCATCAAAAACCTGTCCTTCTACCCGCACGCGGTCTAATGCTCGTACATTCTGCGATGAGACACCATTAACGCTCATTTTGGTAACACGTGCTTCGTAACGCGGATAGGCTAAGCGTATGGAAGGGTCGCCAAGTAGTGCAAAATTACGATTAGACATACCCAAACTTTTGTTTTTGGTACGGCGAAGCACATCTCCAAGGCGTGGCATTTGGCCATCTACTGGTTCAAATATCATGTCGTAAAAAGCCTCCGCCAAAACATAATTCGTGTTTGAGAAAACAGGTCTAGTGGTTACAACTCCCGCAATGCCGCCTCCTAGCGGGTTCATCATAATATACTCTCCTCCCGAAACGGTATTGGGGTCGTCGTAGCGGCCAAACTCACAAGTAGCTGTTACGAAAAGCGGCATATTGTCTAAATTGCGCCAACGATTGATTTGAGTAATATCTGTAATGCCCTCTATGGCCCAGCCAAACTCTGCGCCATGCCCCATATAATTGATTACCAAAGCGCCTTCTTGAACGGCCTGATTGAGTTTTTCGCGCAGAATTTTAGCTTTTTTGCCGCTGGTAGTCAGTACCTGCTCATAAGCATCCATATAAAGTTTTTGAACGTTGTAGAGTTTATATGTTTCGCCAATATGCTTGGTAAGGCTTTCAGAATCAATTTGATGAGCGTTCAAATCACCATCATCAGCCACAAAAGCGAGGCGGTTGCGCCAAGCCCCAAGTGTTTTGCTGGTTTCGTAATGAATCAATTTGTCCACAATGCCTTTGGCTTGGTCTGGGTCGCGGAGCGGAATACGCCCTACACCAATTTCAAGGTCATGTTCGCCACCACTGCCTGTTTCGGGCCAGTCGCCTTCACCGTTCCCCAAAATAGCAAAATAGTCATCGGAAGCGAAGCTAAAGATGGGGTGTAAAGATTCTCTAGATTCATAAGTGGGCACGTAATTGGTGTTGAAGGTCAGACGGTCTTTGTAGTCAAAAGAAGCATCGCCCCAAAGCAAAGCGTATTTAAGTGCAGAGTTGGGCTGCCTATGGAGCATACGCAAGAAATCGCGAATGGCGCTTACGTCCTGCCGTCCAGAAGAAAATTCGTTGTAAATCTGTACTGTAGTAACTACGCTGACGCTTAATTTGTCGTTATTTCGCCTAAAATCTGCCAAACGCTGGGCTTCTGTCAAAAAAAGAGGGTGCGAAATGATGACTAAATCTGTTGCGGTAAGGCCACGTAGATTCTGATTAGCTACTTTTTCAACAAAAACAGGCGCAAAAGCACTGCTAGGCTCAAAAGCACGTATTTCGGCGAGCGAAGTAGCGTTTGCTGCGGCTGTTTGTATCGTAAAAGCATTGCTGGCGCTGCTATTCCAAAGGCTAGTGGGTAAACTCGGATTGCTCACGTCCCAAATCCATACATTTTTGAGGCCAGGATTTTGTATGTTATAGGCGCAAAGCCCTGCTGAACGGCTTTCCATGCTTCGGAAACCAAACTGACTATTTTGGTAGTTAATTTCACGCTGACTGTTCAGCACCACATAATCCATATACCCAAAAGACGCACGCTGCGTGGGGTCAAAGTTATATTTAACATTCAATTTAAGTTCTGGGCTTCCCACAAAATCATTTGAGACAATAGAAAAATAGCGGAGGTCAGTGTTGCCACGTCTGGCATAAGGCGCATCTGCCAGCGAGGAGATAGGCTGCTCGCCTAACTTTTTACCGTTCAGGCTGTGTTCGAACTGGCTAAAACGCGGCGAAAGCGCCATAACCGCACTTGTCAGTACAAGCGGTGTGTTGGCCACTAAGCCCTGATTATTAAAAGTATAAGTCTGCTCGTTTTGAAGCTCAGAAAACTTCTCAGCGTACCAATCGCGTCCCGAGCCACCAGGCGCATAGGGAATAACGTCTAGAATGTTATTCTGGTCGTTGTCAATGACCTCAAAGTGGTTATAAGTTGCAATGGTTTTGTTCGGTGTACCACTAATATTTGAAGTTTGCACACGCAAGCCATTGCTCTCGGCCAAAGTCAAGAAAACATAGTTAAAGTCGGAGTAAAAATTTTTTTCATGCGCCATTAGGTTAAGGGACGTGTTCCAAAAATAGCGGTCTGCACCTTCAGCATAAAACAAAACATAGTCATTCTCATCAAATTTGCCGTCCTCTTCGCCTATTACCATAATGGCATCTTCCGACAGGTCTATCGGCCTATTGCTATTTGTATTTTGGGGCAATACGCCACCCACATTGCCGTAGAGCTTGAGCTTGCGAGGGTCTAGAGTAGCAGTGTTAAGGCCAGCAGCACGCAAATCGGCAGCATTTAGCCGATAAACACCATGCTTGTTAATTGAAAATTTATAAAATTCACCTTTAGCCAAAACAGAACTCTGAGCGAGAGCATCTTCTGCCAAACTCGCCGCGAAGCAAAGGCTCAACATCCATAAAAAAAATCTCTTTTGCATAAATAACACGATTTGGGGTTGTTCGGAATGTTGTATAATCAATTTAGTAAACGGCTTGTCCTGTTTTTTTGTTAGTTCTTAAATAAAAAAAATTTAAGGCGCATCTTGGCAAAGCTCTATAAGTACACCATTCGTATTTTTGGGGTGTAAGAAGCAAATCAGTTTATTGTCTGCACCGCGTTTGGGTTCAGTATTCAGCAGCGTGTAACCTTCTCCTACAAGACGTTGCATTTCGGCTTTGATGTCCTTAACGGCAAACGCAATGTGATGTATGCCTTCGCCACGTTTTTCAATAAATTTGGCAATGGGACTGTCTGGATTTGTAGCTTCTAACAGTTCTACTTTCGTTTCACCTGTTTGAAAAAAGAGGGTGCGAACGCCCTCAGAAGCCACAAACTCCTCTTTATAGGGCACAGCATTCAACAGACTCGTGAAAAGCTTTTGCGAAGCGGTCATATCGCGGACTGCTATACCAATGTGTTCAATATGAAGCATTTTTACTGACTTAAAAAGGTTAGTTTTTCACCGTTAAGCGCTGCTAGATACAACCAGTTCATATTTTGCAAAGGTAGCGGGCTTAGTTCTAATTTCAAAAAATTAAGCATATTCATATCTGGTGTTTTTTATCTAACATTTGCGTTATGCGCATAACTAGAAAAAAAGGACTACCTTTTCAGATAGCCCTTTTTTTTGTTTTAAGAGAAAGAAGCGTTTACTCCTTGATAACTTTGGTAGTGTAAATGCTGCCCTCTGTTGTGATGCGAACGGCATACATACCATTGGCTAAAGCGCCCATATCCAACTGAACAGTTTGTGCTGTGCCATTGGCAGTGCTTTCTTTCGCCTGCAATACGCGACCAAGTTCGTCTATGAGTTCTACACGTACACCGCCTTTCAAATCTGTTGGCAAGGTAATGAAGAAATCCTTCTGCGTTGGGTTAGGATAGAACTTGAAACCAGCCTTTTGAGCGTCTTCGCTTTCATCGTCCATACCCAAAACAGACAACACAAAACGAATGTTGCTACTTTCGGTGCTGCAACCACCCACTCCCCAAACAGCTTTGTAATTGCCATTTTTTGTTGGTGTAATCGTCGCTTTGCCCGCAAATTCTGGTACTTCCTCGCCGTTCAAGAACCACTTGATGTCCGTGCTAGTTGAGCCGTCCGAAGCCTTCACAGTCAGTTCGTTAAAGCCTGTGCCTACAATCTTTACACTCGGAATAAGCACACGGGTAATGACGATTTCGCCACTTGTGCCAGTGCAACCACCATTGTTGATAAGAACCGTAAACACACCTGTTTTGCCTGTTTCTAGCGTATTGGTGCTTGTTATGGCCTCGCGCCTGCCGTTTCTGAACCACTCGTAAGTAGCGCCAGATACGCTCGGTGCGCTCAGTTCCGTTGTGCCACTTGGGCATATCTCGGTGCTTGAAGCAGAAATATCTATGCTAGAAGGCAGTTCGCCAAACTTGACATTGCTTTCTGCTGAAGCCGAGCAGCCGTTTCTTGTAACAACAAGGGTATAAATGCCTGAAGCGTTTACTGGCAAGCTAGAGCCTGTGCCAGCCAAAGCGCTGCCCAAGAACCACTCGTAAGTAGCATCTGCAAATGTTTTGGCATTCAATGAGCCGCCTGCACAAATCGTTGTGGCAGAACCTTCCAGAATCTTCGCTTCTGGCTTGTAGTTCAAGACCACCCGCACCGCCGTTGAACCCGCAAAGCAACCATTAGATGTTACACTCATGGTGTAAGAACCTGATTTTGTGGCCGTAAAGCTAGGCGTAGTGGTGGTTGCAACCGCCATGTTATTCAAGAACCAAGTGTAGCTAGCGCCCGCAATGGATTCTGCCGAGAGCAAATAACTATTGGTACAAGAAAACTGCGTTTTGCTGCCAAGAAGAACTGCAGTAGGCAATGACTTGACTTTCACCGTAACAGAAACACGTGGCTTGCTTTCGTAGCCTTCGCCTTTGGCTGTTACCCAGTACATTTTGTCTGCAAAGAGCTGACCTGTGTTAAACACACTACCAGAGAACGGTTTGCCTGTGGTGGGGTCTAAAACTGGGGTTTCTGCCGTAGCGCTTTCGTACCAGTAGAACTCACCAGATTTGTGGAAAGCGGTAGCCGTCATCAAACCATTGCTGCCTAAGCAAGCGTCTTGCGTTACAACAACCGTTGGCTTAATTGGATACGTGAAATCGTCATCGTCGTCTGATGGGTGAGATTTCTCTGAACCAAACTTTGTAATAATCATGTAGAAATAGCGCGTATCAGACTCCAAGCCCATTTCGTCAATGTACTGAATCAGACTGGTAAACTGTGCAGGAACAGTCGCTACTAAGCCATAAGCACCATCAACGCCTTTCTTGCGGTAAATTTCATAACCTGTTTCCGAGCTAGACGCATCACACCAGTTTACTTCCATCTTGTTGATGTCCAAACCTTTTACCCAAATGCAAGGAGGCGAAGGGGGGGCGGCGAAAGAAGCACCTACTGGAGCAGACGTACCAACAGTTACGGTAAACGAACAGGTACTGCTATTACCAGCAGCATCGGTCGCTTGATAAGTAATGTTAGTTACACCAAGTGGAAATACCGAACCTGAAACAAGGCCAGCCGTTTGCGTAACAGTAGGGACAGCCGTACAGTTATCCGTAGCAGTTGCAGCGGTAAAAGTAGCCACCGCAGCCACAGCACTAACCACAACCACATTGGCTGGGCAAGTGATAACAGGTGCTGTATTATCCACACGGTTCACGTTGAACGTACAGTTTGAAGCATTGCCGCTTGCATCTGTTGCCGTTAAGGTTACCACTGTAGTACCAGTGCCTGAAACAGCAGTTCCTGCTACAGGACTTTGTGTTACCACGATAGAACCTACAGGTGTACAGTTATCAGACAAGCCAGTCGCTAAGGCTGTATAACTAGGAATTGTTGCATTACAAGTTGCATTCAGCGTGAGGGTCTGCGTCGCAGGGCAAGTAATTGTAGGTGCTGTTACATCGCCTATCGTTACTGTGAACGCTGATACAGTAGAAACGCAACCTGTTGTGCTGTTTCTTACAGTCAAGTTGAAGTTGTAAGTGCCTGCCGCTGTGCCAACTGGTACTGCTACCGAAATTGGCGAAGCAGGAAGCGCTGCATTGACGATGGCCACAAAACCTGGCATAGGCGTAGGTGCTACTGTGCTCAAAGAGTACTGGTTAGGTGAACCTGTAGTAGCCGAATAGCCTAAGTTGAACGACGTAGCGCCTGTACAAACTGAACTTAACGCGGAGAGCGTGATAGTTGGTATAGGGTTTACGGTCATCGTAATTGCTGTAGAAGTGGCGCTTGCAGGCGAAGGACAAGCCGCGTTAGAGGTCATCACCACGCGAATTTGGTCGCCATTAGCGAGCGTTGTAGAGGTGAAAGTAGAAGCAACTGCACCTACAATATTCACACCGTTCAACTGCCACTGATAGGTAGGTGCTGCACCACCATTTGTAGGCGTAGCTGTGAATGTTACACTGGTGCCTGCACAAATTGCGCCAGCCGGAACTGCTGCAATTGTTACGGACGGGGTTACAACAGGGTTTACAGTCATTGTAATAGCTGTAGAAGTAGCGCTTGCAGGCGAAGCACAAGCATCGCTAGAAGTCATTACAACCCGAATCTGGTCGCCGTTGGCCAACGTTGTAGAGGTGAAAGTAGAGGCTACTGCACCTACGATATTCACTCCATTAAGCTGCCACTGGTAGGTAGGTGTTGCACCACCATTGGTAGGCGTGGCCGTGAAGGTTACACTTGTACCCGCACAAATTGCGCCAGCCGGAACTGCTGCAATCGTTACTGATGGCACCAAACTAGCAGTTACTGTAATTGTAAGCGCTGGAGAGGTAGCGGTAGTAGGCGACGCACAAGGGTTACTAGAGGTCATTATAACACGGATTTGGTCGCCAGCTACGAGTGTAGCAGTAGAATAAGTAGAGCCTACAGCGCCAACAATATTCACACCGTTCAACTGCCACTGATAAGTAGGCGTTGTGCCACCATTAGTAGGGTTAGCCGTGAAAGTTACATTTGTACCTGCGCAAATGGTTGTGCCTGGAGAGGCAGTAGCAGTTACCGAAGGTGTTACGGCCGGGTTCACAGTCATGGCGATGCTGGCTGGGTTACAAGGTGTGCCGCC
This sequence comes from Cytophagales bacterium, assembly GCA_013299045.1. Classification (GTDB taxonomy): domain Bacteria; phylum Bacteroidota; class Bacteroidia; order Cytophagales; family Bernardetiaceae; genus RDZD01. Next base: position 91,633 of record JAAFJX010000010.1, read on the forward strand.
AGTAGTTTTATCAATAACAATGTTATTGATAGCTACCGAAGGGTCTGTGCCCACGCCGTCGTCGTTGTTTTGCCAAATAAAGCCTATTCTTGCATTTGTTTTGCCTTCAAAAGCAGCAGGCAGAGCAGCGCTATAGGCTGTCCAACGACCTTGCGTACTAGGACAAACAGGTGCAGTCAATGTAGCAGTAAGGGTACTCCATGATGTACCATCAAAAATTACAACAGAAGCACGGTCATTTGGAGCCGCACCATTCGCTATGTAATTAAATTTCAGGGTCATGCCTGTGTGTGCCGTTGTATTAATGTTGCCAGACTCTGCACGACGGTTCGTTTGTGGGCAGAAAAGTAAGCCACAAAGACCACCAGCATCATAACTTGCACCACCGCCAGGATTAAACACAGAAGTTATGTGCAGGGTTTCGTCGTTGTTATTGGCCACGCCGCAACCTGTTGGTGCTACGCCACCCTCATCATCATCTACCTGCCAGAAGTTAGGGTCTGCGCCTTCTGCTCCTGTAGAGGTGTTGAGCGTCCATGTAGCTGCACCAGACTCAAAGTCTTCGGTGTAAACTGTAGTTATAGTAGCACCAGAAGTTACAACAACCGAAACTACATCGCCAGAGGCCAGTGTGGTGGTGGTATAAGTAGCTGTTGCGCTGTTCTGAACAGTTATGCCATTTATCTTGAACTCGTAGTTTGTACCGCCAGTAGCTGTAAATGTTACAGATTGGCCAGCGCAAATGATGTTGTCTGCGTCCGAAGAAGTGAGCGTACAAGAAAGTGCCAAACAAGAAACTGGGGCAGTAAACAAAGAAGCGGTTGTGCGCGTACAAGCACCAGCAGCAGAGAAAGCAGCCGTTGTACTAACTGCCAAACCGTTTGCCGTTAAACCTACCAAAGTAACCGTTTGCGGGCTAGAAGTAATAGGGAAAGACTGACCGTTTACATCAAGCGTACCTGTACAAGGAGGGTTCACGTAAGTAACTATTACTTGCTGCGTGTAAGTGTTTGTTGCAGGTACACAAGCGGTTTGTGCGCCAGCTGCGAGCAAGGAAATGTTACAAGCGTTGGTAGAGCCTGAAAGCGTGAAGTTATAAGGATTCTCGTCGCAATCGTTGTTGTTGAAAGTAACGTTTCCTGAAAACGCTGCTGAGCTACCGCAAGTAGGATTAAAGGTGATGGTGAATGTGCCCGTAGAGCCAGCAGCAATGCTTGCAGGAGGAGCTACGCCGCTAAATCCAGTACCAGTAACCGTAAAACCAGATAAGTTCAAAGCAGAACCACCCGTGTTAGCAATGGTGAAGGTTCTAGTAATTGGCGTGCCAGTATTGGTAGCACCAAAGGCATAAGCGCCGCCGTCAGGTACGTTTACCGAAGACTCTGTAACACCAATTTCAGGCGGAGTAGTCCCATTTACACGGACGTTATCAACATAAATGTTGTTGCCAAATGCATTGGTAATTCTGAAACGGAAACGCAAATTGCGGTCTGCACCACCACATGGGTTTACAAACGAAGACAAATCTACAGTTTCTGTGCGCCACTCGGCTGGGCCAGATGGGAAGAAGTTGGAGGTAAGCGCTGCCCTTGTGGCCAACCCTGTGTTGGAGGTCTTGTCATAAGATGCAGTCGCCGAATAAGTAGCACCACAGTCCGTAGAAACGTTTACACGGAGGCGGTCGTTAGTAACCCCATCAAATGGTGCGTGAGCCACGTCAAAGACGAGCTGAACGCCAGTAGAACCAGCAGGAATCGTGATGACAGGTGTAAACAAATCGTCGTTATCGCCTGTACCAGGAGTATATGAAAAAGTGTACTCACCAGCAGCTTGGCCTGTAGAACCATCTATTTGAGTTATGTTAGCACCGACCCAAGTAGGGCACTGACCACCATTTGTAATAGACCAGAATGCTGGAGGGAACACTTCGCCTGCAAAGCTCTCGGAGTAAGGAATAGGGAAACCGTTGATGTAAAAGCTGTTTTGAGACTCATCCATCGTGGTATTAGGGTCTGCCACACCGTTTGGAAGCGTAGAAAACGCTCTGAATGTGTGCGCACCATTGCTCAAACCAGTGATAATAGGGAGAGTCTGGTTAAAAGTAGAACCGGGAGTCAAAGAACCTGCCCAGTTGAAGGTCAGGATAGCACCGCCGTCCAACTGGTAGTTAATAACCGCACTTGTGAGGTTAGATGTACCAAAGTTCTTGATAGTTACTTGTGGGGTGATAGAGGTGCCGCAAATAACGCCGCTTGGAGCTAAAACTTCTGTAATGGAAGCATCGCTCGCAAAAGGTGGAATACAAGCTACGGACTGCAACAAGGATTTTCGGCGCGGACTACTTTCTAAAACAGCTCGCATACGAGAACGCTGGTCTATGGTAAAAATATTCATACAAGCGTCATCGGTATAATCCATGTAGTTTTCTATCATGTCATTACCAGGCCCAGGGCATGAGTTCGCACCAACTGGGCAGCCAAAGTTTTCACTGGCAGCCATAGGGGTATCTGCACAGAAGTCATCATCAACACAATCGGGATTATCTGCCCAGATGTGAACTAAGCCCAACCAGTGCCCCACTTCGTGTGTAGCTGTACGACCTCCGTTGTAAGGTGCGCCAGCCACGAGTTGAGGCGTAGAAGTTTTATTGACATCGCCCACTGACCTGAAATCAAATACAAGACCATCTGTATTCGCTGTTTGTGCGGTACAAGGCATACCGTGCATCGTTGCCTGTGGAAACTGCGCATAGCCCAATATACCACCAGCTATTTCTGTAATCCAGATGTTCAAATATTGGTCTGTAGAGTAGCCGCGTGTGGCACTACCAGCTACTGCGCTAGTCCATGGTTTAATAGTCCCGTCTATGTGCCCGGTGGTGTGAGGGTGCGCCAAAAAGCCACCTGTTGTACGATTGATGCGGTTTACACCATCTTCGCCACCTGGGAAAGCCGAGCCGTCTGGTCTGCGCTTGGCTAAGCAGAACTCTATGCGTGTATCTGCACCTACCGGATTGGTATTGAAGCCATCTGTGCCAGCCATACGGCGGAAGTCTTCATTCAACACAGTTATCTGGTCGCGGAGTTGGGCATAAGGAATGTTATAATTTGTACCTACAGCTTCGCCGTTGTGAATGATGTGAAACACAACAGGAATGGTATAAACCGCCCCTATCGTGAACATGGTTGCCTCTTTTTTCTTTTTTTCTTCAATGATTTCGGCAATCCATTTTTCAAAATAAGCGCGTTCGTCAAAACCCCTGACACCAGGAGATGACAAACGGCGCGCACTATCTACTTTCATAGTAGCGCAACGCCGTTCGTGGAGAGGGAGTTTGCCGTGGTCATGCCCTGCATGCCCTTGTGCCATTGCGGACAACAGAGGCAGGCAGCACAGCCAGAGCAAGAGTAATTTTCTCAACATAGGTTTGTGTTAGTTTTAAAGTAATTGAACTGTTTTAAAATTAAAAAAAGAATAGTATAGTTAGACACAGAACTTCGCCAACAAAAAACAACGAATTTGTTGTCAATGCACAAAGATAAGAAGATTATGAATAAATTTAAGAATGCTTGTACTTTTTTTTATAAAAGACTCGCTTGACTTCAAAATAATTTTGTTTTACGAGCGTTTTTGGGCAAATCGTTCTGTTATAGGCCCAAAGCATAAGCGCGGAAGCCTTTTTACAAGCGCCCATCTACACGTGGGTTCGTCCAGAAGGATTTGATGTCAAACACCACAGATTCCTTGTTTATGAGTCTTTCCAGTGTTAATTCTTTGAAAGCATCATGTGCTACGGCCAAGATAACGGCATCATAACTTCCTGCCAAATCGGGAATCAAGCCCAAGCCATATTCGTGCTCTAGTTCCTTGGCATCGGCACAGGGGTCATAAATGGATACTTCTATGCCAAATTCTCTCAGTTCATGCACCACATCCACCACTTTAGTATTCCGAATATCGGGGCAGTTTTCTTTGAAAGTGATGCCTAGTACTAATACTTTTGCATTTTTTATATTAATGCTGCGGTTTATCATCATTTTAACAACTTTACCGGCCACGAACGCGCCCATGTTGTCATTGATGCGGCGGCCTGCCAAAATTACTTGGGGGTGATAACCCAAACTTTCGGCTTTATAGGTGAGATAGTAAGGGTCAACGCCAATACAATGCCCACCTACTAGGCCTGGACGGAAGGGCAAAAAGTTCCATTTTGTGCCGGCAGCCTCAAGTACTTCTACAGTATCTAAGCCCATGCGGTCAAAAATAAGCGCTAGCTCATTGACGAAAGCAATGTTCAGGTCTCTTTGTGCATTTTCAATAACCTTGCAAGCCTCGGCTACACGGATACTTGATGCTCTGTAAATACCCGCTTCTATGATTGTTTGGTAAACAAGCACCAGTTTATCGGCTACATCGGGCGTGCTACCACTCACTACTTTACGAATTTTTGTCAGCGTTCTGTTTTTGTCGCCTGGATTCACCCGTTCAGGCGAGTAACCCGCAAAAAAATCATGATTAAATTTTAGCCCGCTTATGTTTTCTAGAATAGGAATACACTCTTCTTCCGTACAGCCTGGAAAAACAGTGGACTCATAAACCACTATGTCTTGAGGCTTCAGGGCGCGGCCTACGGTTGTGCTGGCGGAATATAATGGCCTTAGGTCAGGAGTTTTGGCCGAACTCACTGGAGTAGGCACGGTAACGATAAAAATATTGGCGCGCTTGAGTTCGGCCTCTTGCGTGGTTAATAAAAGGTGTTGAGAAGCTAGAATAGCCTCTGGCTCAACTTCCCGGGTGCGGTCATAACCTTTTTGTAACTCTTTGATTCGTTCTGGCATAATATCAAAGCCCACCGTAGGAAAATGCTTGCCAAATTCTACCGCCAAAGGCAAACCTACATAGCCCAAACCAATAACTGCAATTCTAACACCCTCAAGCATATTTTTTTTTATCAAAAAGTGCATTCAAATTCATAGCAGGCTACAAACTGTGTGCGTGTGTATTATCCTGAAAAACAAAAGAACTCATTTTATAGGCTTCGCCAAAAGCACCTTCATCTATGCCCAAATCAATATTTTTACTTCTGAAGTAAGCTACAAGCGCTTCGGTTGGCAAATTGCCGGTTAGGTCGTCTGTGGCCATAGGACAACCACCAAAACCACGCATAGCACCATCAAAACGCCTACAGCCCGCTTCGTAAGCAGCTTTAATTTTTTCGGTAACGCGCTGCGGAACAGAATGAAAATGCGCACCTATTTCTAGGTGTGGGAAGGCTGGCAGTAGTGTTTCATACAAGTTTGTAATAAGCCCAGGCTCGGCTACGCCTGTGGTGTCCGAGAGAGAAACGACCTCCACTTTGAGTGCATCTAGTTTATGCACAAAGTCGCCTACCATGTTGGGATTATAAGCCTCATTGTATGGATTGCCGAAACCCATTGAAATATAGACAATCAAGGTTTTGTTATGTTTGAGACAAAGGTCTTGGAGTGCTTCCAAGAGTTCCATTGACTCTGCTATGCTCTTGTTGGTGTTGCGTTTTTGGAAGGTTTCGGAAACCGACAGAGGAAAGCCCAGATATTTGATGCGTTCGTAAGTAGCAGCCTGCTCAGCCCCCTTTAGATTGGCCACTATAGCCAATAGTTTTGTTGAACTAGGATGAAGCTGTGCCAAAACCTCAGCCGTATCGCGTAGCTGAGGAATGGCCTTGGGCGACACAAAACTACCAAAATCTAAGGTATCAAAACCAACACTTAAAAGAGCATTCAAGTACTTTACCTTCACCTCGGTTGGAACAAACCAAGACAGCCCTTGCATAGCGTCGCGTGGGCATTCTATTATTTTAAGAGGCTTTTGCATTGTTTTTCTGAGTTTTTGGTGGTCTTTTTTGATGCTGCAATCTGCCTCATTATTTTCTATTTTACAAATTGCGCCTGCAAAATCCTTTCAAGGCGGCTTTTTTCTACACGCTCAGCAAGTATCTCTTCGTGTTGTTGGTCTAAAGAGATTAAAGATTTAGGGTTGTTGTGTAAAAAAACAAGCTCTTAATTAACCTCTCTGAGAGATGTAAGTTTTAGGAAGCGAATAATTGTATTTTTCTAAGATAGGGGTTTTACTTTTAAAGTACGGCCAACTACGGCTATGATACGGCTATCATACGGCTATGATACGGTCGTGCTAGGGCTAAGGCCAAATAGGACAAAAGCAATTTTGAGGCATCAAGCGGGTTTGCCGCTTTATCTCTTTTTTTTGTTATTGAGTACGTCTATTGGCCTGTATTTAGCGTTAGAGAGGCGGCGGGTTTAGTGCGTAGCACCGAAGCGAAGCGAAGCCCAAAGACGAACGACCGCGAAGCGGGAACGCCCAATAAATTATACAAAAACAATAATGCGTCTTGACAACTCAAGAGAGGTTGATTTAAGCGCTTGAGTTCGTTCAGCCCCCCCAACTCTGCGGAAAAGACGGTTTTAATAAACGACACCTGGCAAAAGTTTAAAATTTTGGCAATGTTTCAGGACAAGATGGCAATAAACTAGTGCAATATGTTGTATAAATATATTGTATAATTGCGTCATATAAACAACAATTTTTAAAAGATTATTCAAATAATATCTTGCTCAATATGAGGATTGTTTTTTTCGGAACACCAGAATTTGCAGTGGCCTCACTAGATGCGCTACACCAAAACGGCTGCCAGATAGTTGGCGTTGTAACAGCGCCAGACAAGCCCGCCAAGCGTGGAAACAGCCTTGAACCCACTGCCGTAAAAAAATACGCATTGGCGCATGGACTCAATATTTTGCAGCCCGAGAAACTCAAAAACGAGCAGTTTTTGGCAGATTTACGTGCTTTAGCGGCGGACTTGCAAATCATAGTGGCTTTCAGAATGTTACCCGAAGTGGTTTGGAATATGCCTCAACTCGGCACGTTTAACCTTCATGCGTCTTTATTGCCTCAATACAGAGGTGCTGCGCCTATCAACTGGGCAATTATCAATGGCGAAACAGAAACCGGTGTTACTACTTTTTTTCTCAAACATGAAATTGACACAGGAGATTTATTGCTACAAGAAAAAGAGCTCATCTTGCCAAGCGATAATGCCGCTACCCTGCACGACAAGCTCATGCTGCGTGGTGCAAGTCTGGTTCTAAAAACTGTACGAAACATAGAAAGCAACAGTACCTCGCCGAAAGCTCAGGAGAATGCTCAACCCTTAAAAAACGCCCCTAAAATTTTTCCAGAAACTTGTTTGTTGGACCTTAACCAACCTGCCCTGCGTGTCCATAATCAGGTAAGAGGGCTTGCGCCTGTACCAGCGGCACGCATCATATTAAACGGCAAACTGCACAAGATACACGAAACACATTTATTATCCGAACAAGAGAACGGTCTTTGCCCTGTACATTTGCCTATTGGTGCAGTATATACGGACTTGAAGCACTTGTTTGCGTTCAAATGTTTTGATAAGTGGTTGGCGGTGCAAGTTATTCAGCCTGAAGGCAAAAAACAGATGCCCATAGCAGACTTTCTTAATGGTCAGAGAGCCGTTCAGGAATGGATTGTTGGATAAATAAAATTATCCTTCTGCTTTTATTAGCCCGACACCTACACATACTGTAATCTTAAAATAAATTAAATATCTGATTATTAAAATATTAAACCAAATACTTGTTTGGTTTAGATGCTATCGGGTTAATATCTGATACAAATTTCAATTCTAAGATTTATATTGTGCATCTTTGCAATGACAATCTTTGTTTTATTAAGAAAGCACTAAATTTGCGACCGAACATCTTTTGTAAAATATTTTAGCATGAGTCAGCATTTTAACACAACGCTTTTGAGCGAACTTACACAGGCACCTGGCGTGTCGGGTTATGAAGAGGGTATCCGTCAGTTGGTACTCAAGCATTTAGAAGGCCTAACAGACAGCGTGGAGGTGGATAACATCGGCAACGTTTATGCCACCAAAAAAGCAGATTTGCCCAATGCACCCACTCTACTCGTTGAGGCGCATATAGACGAAATTGGCTATGTGGTTTCTCACATAGAAGACAAAGGCTTTTTGCGCTTTCATACACTCGGAGGCTTTGACCCCAAAACCTTTACCGCACAGCGTGTGCTTGTACATGGACGCAAAACTCTGCAAGGAGTAATGGGAAGCCGCGCTATTCATTCAATGCGCGAAGATGAGCGTGGCAAAGCGCCTAAAAATGAAGATTTTTTTATTGATTTGGGGCTTCCCAAAGAAGAGGTAGTCAAATACGTGAGCGTTGGTAACCCAATAACCCGCATGGGTGAGTTGATAGAAATAGGCAACTGTGTATCTTCGCGCTCACTAGACAATCGTGTGTCTGTTTTTATAATTCTTGAAGCCCTCAAGAAATTAAGAAAGTGCCCCTACAATCTGGTAGCCACTTTTACGGTTCAAGAAGAAGTTGGTTTACGAGGTGCTATGGTGGCTGCTCACCGCATAGACCCTGATTTTTCCATTTGTCTAGACGTTACGATAGCCAACGATACTCCTAATGGTGGGAGTGGTGCAGACCGCGTTAGTGAGCTTGGTGGCGGAGCAGCCATCAAAATTCTGGACGGAGGCGTAATTTGCGACCCGCGTATGGTGGACTTTTTGCGTTCTACTGCGGATAGAAACAGCATCAATCATCAGAACGACCTGCTTGTGTTGAGGGCGCAAACAACCACGCATATGTTGCAGTTGATGGGCAAGAAAAGCTCAATAGCGGGAGGGATTTCTATTCCAACGCGCTATTTGCATCAGACCGTAGAAACGGCTCATAAAGAAGATATTACAGCTTGTATAGAGCTCCTCACTGCCGCAATAGAAACCATTGATAAGTTTCATTGGGAAAGATAAAAAGCCTTTTGAACGATTCATCTGCTTGTTAATGAGGATAACTCGTACCAGTTGCATGGAATGTCCTCGTATAAAAATGTTTCTTGGAGCTGAAAACCTACTTTAGTCAAAATGTGGTTGGAAGCTCCGTTTGCTGTATGTGCTGCCGCATAAATGATAGGTAGTTTGAGCACCTCAAAGCCATATTTCAGGCTCGCGAAGGCGCTTTCGGTGGCGTAGCCTTGCCCCCAATGTTTTCGCATGATTCTGTAGCCAAAATCGTGAATGTTTACATGGTTATTGATAGGCTCAGTGAGCAACTTCAAACCAGCCCACCCTAAAAATTGCAAACTATTTTTATCCACAACAGCCCAGCGCCCAATACCGTTTTCTGCATATTGCTTTCGCACAAACTGAATAATGTTAAGTGCTTCATCAGGAGTTTTGAGAGGCCTATTACCTAAGTAACGATGCACGAGCGGGTCGGCATCTAATTCAAAAAATGCTTCTGTATCGTCTGGGTGTAGCTCTCTCAAAATGAGGCGCTTCGTTTCAAGGATAATGCTCATAAGAAATTAGATGTAGAACTTGTTTGCTTCAAAACAAAAAAAGTGGGAGAACTTTGCGGCCTCTCACTTTTTTTTGTTTTACCTACTTTTTAATCTTTTACTTGATGTCCTTGAGAAGTTCATCTACAGCCTTTTGAAGTTGCTGGTCTTCTTGCTTGCCTTTATGGTCGGGGGTATTTTCAAGGATAAAATCAGGGACTGCGGGGCCGTTCTCCATGTTCTTGTCCTCGCTCATAGAAAACCATGCGCGATACGGCATACGCAAAAGCGAGCCATCAATAAGATTTGTACCGCCTGTAGAAATGACTGCACCAAACGTAGGAATACCGACCAGCTTGCCCATTTTGAGGGTTTTGAAGGCGTGAGAAAAAATTTCTGCATTTGAGTAGCTGTTCTGGTTACAAATAGTAGCGACAGGTTTCAGCACGACAGGCATAGGCAAACGCTCCCCGTAAGGATAATACTTTTTGAACTTGAGCTTGTCCTTTTCTAAATTTTTGGCAGCACCACGCGGAATGGTGTAGGCGTGTTGCTTGGTGCTGAGTATGGACATGAGGTAGTCGGTTGTCCAGCCTCCACCATTGTATCGCACATCAATCACAACGGCCTCCTTGCCTTCGCAGCTCGCTACCAACTCGCGCTCAAAGCGTTCGTAGCTCTCCCAGTCCATACCCTGAATGTGAATGTAGCCTACTTTGCCTTTTGAGTATTTTTCAGTGAGCTTTTTGCGTTCTTCAATCCAGTTTTCATAAAGTGCATCAAACAAATTGCTTACTGGCCTAATAACAACTTCGCGGGCAGTACCATTGGTGGCATTGACCGAGAGCAGTACTTTCTGGTTAGCAGTTTTGTTCAACAAAGCATAAAAGTTTTGATTGACGTTGATAGGTACGCCATTCACTGCTGTTATGATATCGCCCACCTCTAGTTTGCTGACGCTTCTGTGAGCGGGAGAGCCTTTCAGGACACGAGTAATGCGTACACCTGCCGAGTTAGGCTCTATTTCTATGCCCAAAAGGCCAGTCTGGTCAAACTGCACTTCTTCGCGGTCGCCGCCATACATACCAAGATGGCTAGCATTGAGTTCGCCGAGCATGAGGTTGAACATATCGCGGAAGTCCTTTTTGGTAGAGGCTTTCAAGGCCCAGTCTTTGTATTTGGCCTTAATTCCGCTCCAATTTACGCCGTGAAAATCAGGGTCATAGAAGTTATCGCGCATAATTCGCCAGCCTTCTTCAAACATCTGCTCCATTTCCTGTGGGTGATTAATCTCCATCTGTGCAGCATAGGGCAAGTTTTCTGTTTTACCAGCATCTGTGGCAATGCGCACCATGCCGCCTTGTTTCATCATGTAAAGGTATTTCATACTCGGCGAAAGTTGCACACCATAAGGGTTATAATTGCCTTGTGTGAGCGCTGTGAGCGCTTTACCGTCCCATTTAATGGAATAAAGGTCGTTGTCGGCATTGTAACTTTCGCGGCCAGCGCGGTTATTTACGAAAAAAAACGTTTTGCCATCTTTGGCAACTGCCAAATCTGTTTCGTTGCCAGGCAGGCTCGTAACTTGCACCACGCGGTTAGAAATTCCCTCTAAGTCAATAACAATAGGCGTAACGGTTGGCTTTTTGGACTTACTGCTATCTGCTTTGGCTTTTTTGTCTTTGGGTTCAGCGTCTTTCTTGGGTTCGTCCTTGGGTGCTTCGTCTTTTTCTTCTTCCCATTCTGTTTTTGTTTTTTCGGCATCGGCCTTTTTGAGCCAAACAAACCAAAGATTAAGATCATTGTTGTTGCGAGCCGAGAGGAATACCAGTTTAGAACCGTCCGGACTCCATACAGGAGCAGTGTCGGTGCGGGGGTGTTGGCTGATGTTCAAGGGCTTAGCAGAAGCATCGGCAGGCATGATGTAAACTTCTTCGTTAAAGTTCAAATCTTCCATGCTGAATGTCAGCCATTTAGAATCAGGACTGAAACGTAAACCAGAAGGGTTTGCCCAGCCACTCATCAATTCTTTTTCTTTACCGAACTGGCCTGCATCGTCTATTGCCACCGCAACGAGTGTGCCTGTATTGCGCATAAACAACATTGTTTTACCATCTGGCGAAACAACTGGGGCACGCTCATTGTCTGGGGTGTTGGTCAAGCGCGTTGTTTTATGTTTGAGGGTTTTGAACAAATTAGACTCTTTGGGGTCTGCCGAAGAAATGGCGTAGAGGTCGTATTGGCCTCCTTCGCGGTCTGAGGCAAAAACCAAAACAGAATCAGATAACCAGGCGATGTCGCGGTCAAAATAGGCATGGCGAGTTAGGCGCACAGTTTTGGATTTTTCTTTGTCGTTTTCGGTAACAAACACTTCTCCGCGTACCACCAAGGCTAACAAGTTCTCGGAGGAGTTCAAGGCATACTCTGAGGCTTCGGCACGGAAAGTTTGGTACTCAATGGGGTCAAAGCGCTCATCTTTGAAGAGTTCTATATTCAGTTTTTGTGGATTTGAGCCAGCTACTTGCGGGTCTAGGCGATAAAGATTACAATCTGCCTCAAAAACAAGTTGTTTGCCATTGAGGCTCACATCAAAGTTTCGGACTCCGTCTGTTTTAAGTTTGGTAATTTGGCGCGTAGAACCATTTGGTTCGCCTTTTTCGCTGAGGTCTAGTGCATAAATATTGTAGGTTTCGTCAATTTCAGACACAAAATAGAGGGTTCGGTTGCCTCCCCAGTCAGGAAAGGTGCAGTTGCCCTCAAAAGTGGTAATACGCTGATAGGTTTTGTTTTGTGTATCATAGAGCCAAATTTGTTTGTTGGCATAGCCTCGGTAGCGCTTGCGGTAGGGGTCGTTAGGCCCGCGCATGAAGGCAATAAAACGACCGTCTGGCGACACACTGGCGTTTGTACCGAAAGCATCAAGCAAACGGAAGGAGGTGCCGCCCTGCGCTGCTACGCTATGGATTTCAGCGTCCCATTCCACTTCAGCATGAATGCCCTTGGTATGAAAAAGAATTTGGCCGCTAGGAGTCCAGTCGCCTATGTTTTCGCTTGCAGAGTTATAGGTAAGACGCATGGGGTTACCGCGTTCGGCGGACATGACAAAAATGTCGTTATTGCCGTAGCGGTTGCTCTGAAAAGCGATATTCTGTCCGTCCAAGCTCCATTTTGGCATAGCTTCATAAGCCTCGTGGATAGTCATGCGCTGCGCCTTAGCACCTTCCAAAGGCACTTGCCAAATATCGCCCTGAAAACTAAAGGCTAAGCGGCTGCCGTCTGGGCTTATTGCAGGGTATCGCAACAAATTTTGTGAAAAAACTGTTTGGCTACAAAGTAGAATGAAAAGCGTAAGGCTTGTCGTTTTTTTTAAATAGAACATGGTCTTAGTGCAAATGAAAGCATAATAAACGGCAGTAGTTGTGCGTCCTAACGTGAACAAAATCGTGGTTTTGACTGTTTTTTTTTTATAAAAATGCCCAAACAAATGTAGTGCCTATTTGGCTTTTTCTTCTTTGATTGTCATCATGTTGTCGTCTGCGTGTTTGTCCACGAGCATATTGAGTGGGTCCACGCCCGCTTTGGAAGGCAACTTATCCACATAAAGCACAATGGTTTCATTTTCACGTGTGAATTTGTGCTTTTTGCGATAAATGAGCTTGTCCTTGCCATTTTCTTTGGTCATAACGGCCAAATCTATCCAATCAGCGAGTTTTTGTTTTTGCTCACGTCCGAGGCTGTCAGCTACAAATTTTTCTATTTTAGCCTCTAAAGTAACCTTATAGCGGTTGCCTTCTTTGATACAGCTAGCCTTAACGGCTTTGTTTTCATAAAGCGTGATGCGCTCAAACATATCTGTAACCAAATACTGCATAGAATCTGGCGTAACGGCTTTGATGTAGGCGAGCAAATCCATGCTGGTAGGATAAGGGGTTTCTCGGTACTTCCAGTCAGCCACATAGCGCGAAAAAGCTTTGTTCACGGAATCTTCGCCTATATAGTCTTGTAAGGCATAAAAAATCAAAGAACCTTTGTTGTAATGGATATACTGCTGACTTTCTACGTTGCAGAGGGGCTGTTCCTTGAGCGTTTCGGTAGCGCGCCCCATGAGGTAACGGTCTAGTTCGTACTTCAAGAACTTTTGCATTTGTTCTTCAGGATAAATTTGCTTCATGACCATTAGAGCCGAATATTCCGACATAGACTCGGAAAGCATACTGCTGCCAATTACGTCTGCTTCTGTTACTTGGTGTCCCCACCATTGGTGCGCAATTTCGTGCGCGGTAACGAAAGTAACCATATCGTTATCGTCCTCTTTGATGTCCATGATAAAGCCAATGCCTTCGGAGTAAGGGACGGTGTTGGCAAAAGACTGGGCAAAAGAGGAGTAGCGCGGAAACTCCATAATTCTGAGTTGTTTGTACTGGTAAGGTGAGAAAACCCTGCTATAATAATCCAAAGAGGCTTTCATAGCCTTCATCATGCGGTCAAGATTATACTCGTGCCCTTTATGGTAATAAATTTCTAGCTTTGTGCCTTTGTGGTCTTCGCGTTTGGCTTCGTAGCGCGCCGAAACAATGTTGTAGAAATTCACCATGGGCTCGTTGCCCATTGAGTAGTGGTAATAGTTTCTACCATTTTCTTTCCATTCTTTTTGCAGATAGCCAGGTGCAATGGCTATTTGGTCGCCGCTTGTGCCAAGTATGATGTCAAAACGGATACGGTCTGCGTCATCACCAAAGAGATTTTGGCTCAAGCCCACTTGGTCTGTACGAGGGCGCTTGCGCTCCTTAGGCTTTAAGCCTTTTTCTTTGCGGTCGTCTTCATCAAAAAGTTCGTAAGCATCTTGATAACCCAAACTCGGTAAGTTGGTATTGTTAAAGAAAGTACCGTTATAGACCACGTCAGAACTGTTGCCGCCTTCTTTGAAGCCTTCGGTTTTGTAGTTCAGCTTAAAGCTCATCTTAACGCTGTCGTTGGGCGCAAGAGGCTTGTTGAGTGTGTGAATGTAGTAACGGAAATCTTCAAAGCCTTGCTTGAGCTTGCTACCGCCCTCAAATTCTAGTTTTTCTATTTGGTACTCGGCGCTTGGCGGATATGAAAGATGTACATCTGTGATGGTGGTATTGGTTTTGTTTTTGAGAATGTAGTAGCCTTCGGCAATGAAGTCGCGTTGTTCAGGATAAATATCTACCTTGAGTTTGGTTTCCACAATGCGAGGCTGAGGAGTGTTTTCATATTTTTTAAGTGTTTTTTCATAGGCTACTTGCAACGCTTCGCGCTCGTCTGAGTTAGAGTATTCATTCACGATGTTTGTGTTATAATAAATGAAGCAGCCAGTAAGACCAAAAGTGAGGAAGGATAAAACCACTAGTAAAGTAAGCCCCTTACCCATACGGAAACGGCCTATTCTAACACGAGTAGCCATGAGTGTTTCTGTACCACGCACCGAGAGTAAGACTGCTACCGCAAACAAAACAACAGAAAAGCCCGTCCAATAAACAGAGAACCAACTAAAAGAGATGGGAAAATGCCCATAGCTGTTCATGTCCGAATAAGTACCCATGCTGGCCGAACCAAAAGAAAAGAGTTGGTGCTCTAAGCCTATTTGACTCAAAACCAAGTTTGCGATAAAAAAGACCACAATAACTGCATAACCCACAAACTTATCATTGACAAGCACCTGAATAAAAAAGGCCAAGAAAGTGTAAAAAACTAGGCCCAAAAGGCTGGACGTATATAACGAGGTGAAATAAATGCCTAACTCATATTTGTAGTAGCCTTTGAAAGTTTGGATAGAAACAGCCGTGATAATAAGCAACAAAAAGATGGCACAGTATAACAAAACCATAGCCAAAAACTTGGATACAAGGCTCACAAAATCTGGCATGGGGAAGGCATCATAAATCAGATTGATTTGTACTTGACGCTCACGCCAAATCATTTCGCCCGAATAAAATACCATAATAATCAACAAAAACAAATTAAAGCCTTGTATTACTTCCAGCATAGCATACGTGGTAGGATAACCCTGCACTCCATACATCATATTGATAAAAGCGGAGTTGGAAACCATCAGAATTAGACCGCACAATACAATGGCAATAAAAGGTATTTCTTTGATGGTTGTACGGAAGTAAAAACCTGTTAAAGTAAAGATTTGTTGTAGATAAGTCTTTAAACTCAGCACTTGCTGGACGTGCGGAATAGCGGCAGAGGCAGACTGTGCAAGAGAAGTTTCTTCTTTGAGTTTCTTAGGCTTAAAAAGCGGGTTCAGAACTACCTGAAACTTGAACTGATAAAGGCAAAAAGCTAAAAGTACCATGCCCAAAATAACTATCACGATACGGTTCAGCAGGAGCATACCTACAAGAGGCACTAAGTCATTGTTCTGCTGGTCAATAGACCAATAGTCCGTGATGTAACCTACCGTCCGCATACCGAAGGGGTCTAACAAAGCTGCCATTTCCTTGTTTTCTAGGTCGCTCATCATACTGCCCAGCATCAGATAAACGACAATCAGGATAATGCCCTGCGTATAAACGACAATCATTCGGCGTGAAAGCGCACCGCTCACAAAAAACAAAGCACCCGTAAAAAATAAATTGGGCACTACTAAGGTAAAAAATGGTTGAAAATACCGCGCCATATCAAATGGTAAATACTTGTCTTGGTCTATCCAAGGCATCAGTTCACCAAACATGAGGCCGAGCGGCAGACCCATAAATATTCCTAAAAGCACCACAAAAGAACCCAAAAAGCGCCCCAGAATGTAAGCTGTTTTGTTCAGAGGAGTCGTAAACATCACAGACTCTGTTTTGTGTTCAAAGTCTCGAAGCACCGCTACGCCCATGACGGCAGAAACCACCATGAAAAAAAGTAGTGTTAGAACACTCATGGTCTGCGCCACAATGGCATTGGCGTTTTTCTTGACCTGCCCGATACCGCCACCTAGTGAAATAATATCCTCGGTGCTCATAAATGCAAAAGAAATAGCAAACAAAAGCACAAAGTAAATGTAGGTAGCAGGCCGAACTGAGCGGTATTTTAGCTCAAATCTGAATACTTCTGCAAACATATAGAAAGGATTTTTTTAAAACTTTAAGTTCTTTTAGGAAGTGCGGATTTTGTACTGCCCATTTGCTTGCTAAGAGAATAATTTTAGACAAGATGATGCAGTAATGCGCTCTTGGGGGCTTTGAACGCGAGGCAAATATAGTGGCAAAACTTCTAAAAAAGTATTTTTATAAAAAGATTTGTTCAAACACACGTAAAAAAATGGATTCAATTTGTTTTTAGTAAACTCTATTTGTTTTAATTGCGGCTTACAAACAGTACTATTTGTTTCTATTCAACCAAGAAAGTAACTATGGCAAAAGAATCTATTTTGATAACAGGAGCTTGTGGACAAATTGGCTCAGAATTAGCCCTGAGCTTGCGCCAAAAATATGGCAATGCAGCAGTAGTGGTTTCGGACGTGCGTGCGCCGCAGGGCGAACTTGCCGAAGGGCCTTTTGAAAAACTAGATGTCAATTCCGAAAAAGACTTTGAGCGCCTCTACGAGCAGTACAAATTCACACAAATTTATCATCTTGCTGCCTTGCTTTCGGCCAGTGGTGAAAAAAATCCACTATTTACTTGGCAACTGAACATGAACAGTCTGCTATACGTTCTAGAACTAGCACGCCAACACAACATCAAAATCTATTGGCCGAGTTCTATTGCCGTTTTTGGCCCCGAAACTCCCGCTAATCATACACCTCAACACACCGTCATAACACCCCGAACGGCTTACGGCATTAGCAAACTAAGCGGAGAACATTGGTGCAAATACTACCACGAACGCTATGGAGTGGACGTACGCAGCATACGTTACCCTGGCTTGATTAGCTACAAAACACCCGCTGGCGGCGGTACAACCGACTACGCCGTGGACATTTACTACAAAGCCATAGAAGAAGGACAATACGAGTGCTTTTTGAGCCAAGATACCTACCTGCCCATGATGTATATGCCTGATGCCATACGCGCCACGCTAGAACTCATGGAAGCAACCTCAGAGCGTGTCAAGAACCGCTGGGCTTACAATTTGGCAGGTTTGAGTTTCTGCCCAACGCAAGTGGCTGCCGAAATTCAAAAAGTTATTCCTGATTTTACAGTAACATATAAGCCCGACTTCAGACAAAAAATTGCAGACACCTGGCCTAACAGCATAGACGACCACGACGCACAAACTGACTGGGGCTGGAAGCTGGAATACGACCTACCCAAAATGACTGAGGATATGATTAAAAACCTCAGAACCAAGCTCAAAAACAAGGTGAGTTAGTGGTGGAATAACTATTTTGTGCATTCAATAGTTCATGTTACTCTACTTGGGGAGTTTTATCATGCTCAGGGTTTGAAGCCTGTGCCCGTTTTTTAACACCGCTCTGAACCCAAAATTACCAAGCCCAATCCGCTTCATTGTAAAACACTTGGCTGTAGGGCAGAGTTAAACGATAGGTTTCATCGATAAGTTCTGTTGATAGTTCCTTGCGCCAAGCATTGGCCAGCGCTTGGCTATTTCGCAAAAGCAAATGTTGTTCCGCATTGGGCTTATAAACCAGATTATTGGGCGAAGTGCTGGCAGTTATTCCTTTTTCTACCAATTCGGTATAGTTCAAACCAAGCCGTTGATAAAGCGCTTGAATGCCTTGCAGAGGATTCTGAGCAAGGTCTTCATACTTTAAAAAAATCCAGTTCGGATATTTTTCTTTAAAAATTGAGGCCGTATGCGCCACCATATTCCATATCCAAAGTGCGTTTTCGGAGTGGCTGTGTGGGTTATTGGCCAAAAAGTGTATTTGTTCTTCAAAAGGGCTTAGGTAGTCGTTTAGGAGCTCCTTTTGTGCGCTAAAATGCGTATAATCATGCCACCAGTTCATTTTAATGATGCTACTCAAATAAGCCGCGGGGTGCCTGAACAAGACCAGAACTTGCGCATCATATTGTTTGTGTAGCCAGGGTGCAGAAAAAAATGCTAAGGGGTCTTTGATAATAGGCCGCATCCCTAGCTGATAGTTGAGCCAGAGTTTTGCGTAGCGTTTACTTTCCCAATAAAATTGCCTAACCGACTGCGCCTGCCATAAATCATGGTAGTTGATTTTTATGCCCAGAGCCTTTTCAAAATCCTCGGGTGCATAATTTTCCGTATCAAGTGGTATATAGTGAAACCAATGCTTGAGATTCAATGGTGGTGCACCCAAGTTGATGCTGAAATTGAATGGTTCTTCTACATAACGTAGTTCGGAGGTGAGCGCAAGCATTTGACCCAGCCATGTGGTTCCTGAACGGTGTGCTCCTGTTAAGAGTATGGGTTTGGGCTGCATGAGGCTCTTTTGAAATAAAAACAGCGCAAAGTAAACGTCTTTCTACAAAAGATTCAAATATGCTTTGTTGGAACTAGGTTTTCCGCATTAAAAACAAGCTCTTAATTAACCTCTCTGAGAGATGTAAGTTTTGGAAAGCAAATAATTGTACTTTTCTAAGATAGAGGCTTTATTTTTAAAGTACGGCCAACTACGGCTATGATACAGCTATGCTATGGCTAGGGCAAAATAGGACAAAAGGTATAAAGCGGCCTTGCGGCTTTATCTTTTTTTTTGTTATCGAGTACGTCTATTGGCCTGTATTTGCGTTAGAGAGGCGGCGGGTTTAGTGCGTAGCACCGAAGCGAAGCGAAGCCCAAAGACGAACGACCGCGAAGCGGGAACGCCCAATAAATTGTAGAAAAACAATCATTAGTCAAAAAGTCAGATGTAAGGAATTTGACAAAAAGTTATTTTAAAACGCGAGAAAATGGCCTCTACAAGGGACAAAAGAGGGCAATTAGAACTTAAAAAACTCAAAAAGGGCTTTTTGACGACTCAAGAGAGGTTAATTTAAGAGCTTGCTTTCGTTCAAAAACCCCCGCAATTCTGCGGAAAGGACGGTTTTAATAAATAACGACTATTTGGTCGTCCCTTAAAAAATATCTAAGGCATTTATTATCAGTAAATTAAACAAGCACATTATCTTGCCAAAAGTTCTATACAAAGTCCACATCTATCAAAATATGCACTTTCTGGTAGGCTTTTTGGGCCAATACCTTTTCTACCTCTTGCTTCAAAAATGCCTTTGCGGTCTTTAAATTGAAATTGTTTCGTGGAAACTTCAAAAGAATATCCTGCAAATATTTATTCTTTAAACGGTCAATGATAGGGCGTTCTGGGCCTAGTACGTTTTCCGTCCCCCACTGCTTTTGGAGCGGTGCGGCCAAATCCAATGCCGCATTTCGGCAAGTATAAAAATCTTCATGCTTGACCGTCAGCCGCAAAACACGCGAAAATGGCGGATAAAAATACCGCTCACGCTGCAAGAGTTCTTCTTCAAAAAAAGCTATGTAATCATTTTGAATAACCTTTTGAAAAATAGGGTGCTGTGGCTGTGAAGTCTGTATCAGTACAAACCCCTGCCCGCTTTTGCGCCCTGCCCTGCCGCTTACTTGCACCAACAACTGAAAAGCTCGCTCTGTAGCTCTAAAATCAGGGAAATGGAGCAGACGGTCTATATCCAGAACACAAACCAAATTGACGCGCGGGAAGTCCAGCCCTTTAGTAACCATCTGAGTTCCTATCAAAATTTCCGCTTTGCCCTGCTCAAAATGTTCAATAATTTGTTCGTACTGCTGCTTTGTGTGGGTAGTATCGCGGTCCATACGGCTAATACGCGCATTCGGCAGCAAAGCGGCTAGGTCTTCCTCTAGTTTTTCAGTGCCAAAGCCTATATAACGCAAGCGGCTACTCTTGCAAGCGGCGCAAGCAACGGGCGTATGTTCGTGGTGGCCACAATAATGGCAGCGCACCTCATTCGCTTTTTGGTGGTAGGTAAGACTGACGGAACAGTTGATACAACGTGGTATCCAGCTACAGGTTTCGCACTCTAAAAAAGGAGCATAACCCCGCCTGTTCTGAAAAATAATGACCTGCTCGTTTTGGTTGATAGCGCGCTCTATGCCCTCGAGCATGAAAACAGAAAAGTTCTCTCGCATCAGTTTTTCGGCGCGGGCGGTTTTGAGGTCTAGCAAATGTATTTGTGGTACTTGCGCCTCCGCATAACGCACAAGGAGCTCCACCAAGCCATATTGCCCTCGTTGAGCCAAGCTATAACTTTCTATTGAAGGTGTAGCTGAGCCAAGCAAAACTTTGGCTTTGTGTAAATGCGCCAGTACCAAGGCCAAATCTCTCGCGTTATAGCGCGGAGCAGGGTCATATTGCTTGTAAGAAGAATCATGCTCTTCGTCCACAATGATAAGCCCTAAGTTATAAAAAGGAAGGAATATGCCAGAGCGCACCGCCAGCACGAAGTCGTGGAGGCCATCTTTTACCCCCTGCCAAATTTCATAGCGCTCATTTTCAGTGAGACGGGAGTGGTAAACCCCCATTCTGCTACCAAATATTTTGCGCAACCGTACTACCATTTGGGTCGTTAGGGCAATTTCGGGAAGCATGAAAAGTACTTGACTACCGCTGCCAAGCACCTGCATAATAAGGTCTATATAAATCTCTGTTTTGCCGCTACCCGTTATGCCATGCAACAAAACCGTAGATTTATTGCTAAAATGACTCATAATTTGCTGACGTGCCGCACTTTGTTCGGTGGTAAGCACAGGCGGAAGCGCCTCTACAAAACTGGATTTAAGCCGCTGTATTTGTTCCACAAATTCTTCAAAAACACCATTTTTGACCAAGGTGGATAAGGAAGAGGCCGAAAAATCATCTGCCTCGGCAAAACGACTCTTAGCAAGCCCCTCAGCATTCAAGGCTGGGTTATCCAAAACAGGCAGCAAGGACAAATAACGCAGCAAAATGCGTTCTTGTTTGGGCTTAGAAGCCAATCTTATCAGCAACTCATTCAGCGCTTTAACCGGAACATAAGCCGAACTTAACCGAATTTTTTTGATGTACTTAGGCTTGTATTTTTCTTTAATTTCCTCGTAGGTAATAATAGCCTCACGACTAATCAATGATTTAAGAATACTATTGACATTTTTTTGCTCTAGTAGCTCAAAAACCTCATCTAAAGTGAGGCTACCCCTACTCTTGAGTGCCTCAATAACTAGCTTTTCCTTATCGGACATCTCTTGTTGTGCAGCGGGCAGAGTTTCAAAATCTGGGTTGGCCTCTATGCGCGTTGTACTGCTCAGCTTAAGAGTAGCGGGCAGAGCTACGTTCATCACCTCGCCCAGTTGGCAGAGATAATAATCGGCTGCCCAGCTCCAAAGTTCTACTTGTATGGGCAAAATGATAGGGTGTTCGTCCAGCAGCTCCAGAACGTACTTGACGCTATAACCTGTAGGTGCTTTATCGTGAATGTCTAGTACCAGAGCCGTCATAATGCGCTTTTTGCCAAATTGCACCATTACCCGTGTACCCTTTCTGATATAGGCATTCAACTCATAAGGCAAGCGATAAGTAAAACTGCCAGGCAGAGGCAAAGGCAGCAGAACATCTACATAAAGCGTGGTTCGTTCAGTTTCAAACATAAGCAGTGCATTTTGATGCGTGTACAAAGGTAAGCAAATACACGTAATCCCGACTTAATTGTTTGAACAGAATCTTGCTAGCACTTTTCATTTACTGACCTTTTCAAAAAACCATACACGTTTCATTTTTTTTGTATCAAAGCCCTCCGTGCTTCACGTAAATTGTGCAAAATTTGCAAGGCCAAAAAAAAACCCTTTATTTTGCAAGAATTTGCGTTGCATTTGTTCTCTAAAATCTTGGATTGACCCCCCTGTTCTAAAATATGGATTCTTTGGCTGATAAACGGACGGTTAAATCCCTTTTAACCGTTTTTTTTGTGTGTGGGCTGCTGTCTTGGGTTTGTGGCCAAACGCCCTCTATGCCTTTTGTTGGACTAAAAAGCGTGGCGGATAAGAAGTCAATCTGGCAGGAGCTTCATCTGGAGCAGTGCCAAACCGAAGTGAACCTGATGGGCGCACAAGCCATAGTGCAGCATTTGTTTACCTTCACAAATGGAGATTTAAAACTGAAGAGGCGCAGCAGTAGCGTACCAGACCCCGCCTTCCCGGCAGCCAACTTCTATTTTGCTTTGGCAACTTCCCAAAAGTTGATTCGCTGGGAGATGGCCACCAACGAGCAACCTTTCCGAGAGGCGAAAGTACTTATTGAGAGCGGAAATACACTTGTTTTTGAGCCAGAGACAAACCAAGAGGCGGCTGCCGAAGACTTGCAGTCTGGAGCATTTTTTATTCCTACTCCGCTTATCAAAACGCAAGGCAGTTTAAAGATAAAAATAGTTTTATTGCAAGAACTAAGCGCCTTGCCCAACCTGATGTATCGTTTTAATTTGAATGGACTATCTAGCAGAAAGATACCCTCTTTTGCGCTTTTTATAAAAAATATTCCTAAAAAGCTGAAAGCGCCCAATGCCTATGAAGACATATACTTTTCGGAGTATGGTGCGCAAGTAGAAGCCCAGCTTTCACGCCAAAACTTTGAGCCTAAACACGATTTTGTTTTGGATATTCCATATACGCAGAACCAGCTTTTTGTGTCGGGGCGTGGGCGCATAGAACCCTACACTTACATAAACGGATACTATAAGCCTAGCTTGGTGGCCACAGCCCGCACTTTGCCGCGCACTATAGCCCTACTCTGGGACGCATCTGGTTCAGCACAACACCGCCACACAGAGCGAGAGCTCAAATTTTTAAACGACTACTTTCAAAAAATAGGCACTTTTGAATTAGACATTTGTGTATTCAACCGCGTAGTGCTGAAGCGTCAAAAATTTTTGGTGCAGGACGGTAACTGGCAAGAAGCCCAAAACCTGCTCAAAAACGTGCGTTATGATGGCGCTACTAATTTTGCCTGCCTAAATGCCCTGCAAGATTTAAGAGTAGAAGAAATCATTTTGAGCACGGACGGCGCTCAAAGCTACGAAAAGAACACACTTAGGCTTCCTTTAGCACCTGTCCTATGTTTGGCTGCTTTTGAATACCACGAACCCGGCTTCCTAAAAGCTATTGCAGACAGCACGAATGGCCGCTATTTGCCACTTTTGGCTCGCTCGGACTCTGCTGCCTTAGCTGAGTGTCTTGCGCCTCGCCTGCGTCTGCTCAGAGCAAATTTTGACGAAACACAGCTTTCCGCTTTTTGGCCACAAAACCCTGTTACTGCGCAAAATGATTATTTCAAACTCTCTGCCCAAGTTCTGAAAGACAGCGGCCTTGTAGAGCTTGTTTTCGAAGACGAGCAGAAAAAACGTTACATAGAAAAATTTATGTTTAAGAAAATGGCATCTAGTCAAGGTTTTTGGGTAGAGAGCCTTTGGCTAGACCATAAGATAGAGGCTTTGAGTGCCGATTTGGACAATAACAGAGCTGCTATTAAGGAGCTTTGCGTGCGCTATAACTACCCTGCTGCTTTTACGGCTTGGGCTCTGCCCGAATCCATGAGCGACTACTTCAATTTGGGCTTGCAGCCGCCAGCAGAGTTCAAAGAAGAGTTTGAAGTCTTTTTGGCTTATCAACGCAAAGAAAATATGCTTTTTGCTCTGAGCGCCGAACAAATGGACTCTTTGAGCCAAAAGCGCTTGTGGGCGGCTTTTAATTTGCAAAAAACTTGGTACAATGCGAGCTTTAAAACCTCCGAAGACGACCTCGATTTTGACAAACAAAAACGTCAAAATGAGTTGTATTTAAGTGCTTTAACAGACTTTAAGCGTTTAGATGCTCAGTTTAATTTACCACAGAAAAACAATCCGTTCAGCAAGCGCTTGTATGCTCTTAAACCCCATTCAGGGCTTCCTCAAGGTACTTTTCGTCTTTCAGTACAGCCTTGGCTACCCAAAGCTGCTTATTTGAATATTCTCGAACAAACCGCTCGCAATAAATACAATGACGCTTATTTACTTTTGAAAGAGGCTCAGAACAACAACATAGGCTTTTATGTGGACTGCGCGCTCTTTTTCTGGAGCAAAAATGAAAAAGAACTTGCCTTACAAGCCCTTTCAAACCTGAACGAAATAGGGCAGCACAATATCCGCATTCTAAGGCTTGTAGCTGGCCTTTTGATAGATTTTAAGCAATACAAAGCCTCTTTAAGTGTATTTGAACACTTGGCCAAAGCCTATGCGCAAGAACCACACACTAAACTGGATTTGGCACGAGCCTATGTTTTGGACGGCAACCTCGCTGCCGCCTGTAAAAATTACATACAACTTCTTAAAGACCCGCTCAATAACAATTTAAGAGGCATCAAAGAAGTGGCTACCACAGAGCTAAACCGCTGCTTTAGTACTGCACCCGATTCCTTGCAGTTGAACGCCCCAAAAGAACTCAAAGAGAGTATGCCTGTAGATTTACGCATCATTGCGCGGTGGAATGAGAACATAGAAGATGTAGACTTGCGCGTTACTGACCCATTAGGCAACACTGTGGGAGATAGTGTGCGTTATACCCGCACAGGTGGGCGTATGAGTACAGACATTGTGGGCACTTATGGGGCAGAGGAATTTATGCAAAAAAACGCACTAGAGGGCAATTACCGCATAGAAGTTAATGCTACTACAGCCAAACTCAAATACAAACTTGCACCCACTTCGGTGCGTGTGGCGGTTTTTAGTAATTATGGCCGCGGCAGCGAAGAAAGAGAGCCTTTTTTGATAACTCTCACGGACAGTACGCCCACGACCTTGGTTACAAACTGGCTTCTAGAGCAAAATACTGAGCCTAGCCATACAGAAAACCTCAGTCGTTTCCAAAATTTAAAACTGACCGAACCCGCTGCTTTTTGTATGAGCCAAGACGACAGCAGGCTTATAGCCATTGGTAACAATGAACTCAAAGTATGGGGTACACAAGATGGTGTCTTGCAGAGCAGAATAGAAGACTTAGCCTCTGGCGGCACTACCTTTAAACATCTCTTGAGTACCTTGGACTCACAGGTTATTGTTATGGTCATGGATAGCCTCATGATTGCGCCAGAAAGTTTTAGCCAAGAATTTGAATGGATGGACGCATTTTTTGAAAGCAGCGTATCGGTTATCAAAATATTTAATTTGCAACAAAAGCGTGTTATCAAGTCATTTATCCTGCCCGACTCTGCGCTTTATACGGCAGTTTCTTGCCCCGAAGAGCAAATAGTGCGTTTTTATACCGAAAAAGGTGTTTATAAATTAGATTTAGTAGAGCAGAACTTAGAAGTAGAAAAAATACACCCTGTGCGTGGTTTTACGCATTTGGCAGCAGGCAGACGTTACGTAGCTTATACTTACAAGCGCAAAGCGCTCTTTGCCAGCGCTCATAATTTGCGCATTGTGGCTTCAGCGCAGGGCGATAATATTCTAAAAACAGCCCTTTCATTGGACAGCACACGGGCGCTCTGCCTGAACCAAATCGGTAGCCAATCTCATCTTCTTGTGGTAGATATTCCGAATAATCAAACCATTTCTAGCTTTAAAACAGCGTTTCTGGAAGAAGATAGCCACTTGGCTATGAGTTCAAACGGGCAATATTTTGCGTTTAGCTCGCCCCAAGACCGCCTCTTGCATATTTGTAGCGCCGAAAATGCGGCAGAATTGATGACCTATGGCCACCGTAACCAGCTACGCGATATTAGCTTTGGGCATCATAATACCTTTATTGCCTCGGCAGACGAAGGGCAGCAAGTTAAAATCAAACGTTTGGACAATTTACCTTACTACGCCTTGCAATTCAATGCCACACAGCCCTACCTGGAAACAAGTCCTAGCGGAGATTTCCTTTGCTTGGCCACTGGCAGCGACCTCAAGATATTTGAGAAAATGCCCAACATATCGCCATCAATCTACAAAGAGGCCGAGTGGCTCAACTACAATTTAAGAAACAGCCTTAAGCAACCCTCCAGCCTTAATCTAATAACAGACAAGGGGTATAGGTGTTTGCTAGGTGTTAATGAAAAACGTGGGGTAAACAGTGTTTTTATGCTACCACTGGACTCTGCCCTCGGCACTAGTGCTAACTTATTGAATCAATGGCTCAATTTCTTTAAGTTTCAGGAACTCAATACAATTTTGCTGAGCCCCAACAAACGCATTTTAGCTTTTGACCAAAACGGTGAGGTACGTGTTATGGACATTAAGCCGCTCACGAGTAGCAAAACAACTGCACTCAGTCATTTGCAATTACAAAAGGCTATGCCTATAAACATCAATCTACAAGAACTCAAGCCTGATGCTGATGCCCTCAACGACCAACTTACGCGCTTTGTTTTTAGCCCTAACAGTCGCGTTTTGGGAATAAAGCGCGGCTCCAAAGTATGGGTATGGGACTTGACAAAAAATGTACTTTTAGCTGAGAGCAGCGGCGCTCAAGCCAACTCAAACGCCTTGAGTTTTACGCCTGACTCCAAACATCTTGTTTTTGAAACCAAAGACCATGCGCTCTGGGTTTGGGACTTTAAGAAAAAGCAAGGCCGCTTGCTACAAGGACACAAAGGGCTTATTCAAGATTTAAGCCTGACGCTGCATGGCAAAGAGCAAGTTTTAATATCAGCGGCCTCCGACAATTCCTTGCGCCTATGGGACTTAAAAAGCCTCAAAACAATTTCTGTCTTTACGGAAAACGACCCTAAGTTTGTTCTTTTTGTAGATGCCAATCATTTTGTTTCTTTGTCTCAGAAAGGCCAACTCAAATTTTGGAAACACGGCTCTTCGTTGCAAAAAAGCATAAAAAATAGGCGTATTCTCTGATGAAAAAGATTGTTTTATTTGTTGTGATAATCGGTTTAGTCATTCTAGGCTGCTTTTATTTCCTTAAGCGCCCTGCTCATGCGCCTAAACTGCGCCTTGATAAGGCCAGCCTGCTGCAAAATGGAGATATTGTTTTTCAAACGTCCGTATCGGCTCAGAGCAAGGCGATTCAGCTCGCCACTGGTTCTCAATATTCACATTGTGGCCTTGTTTATAAAGAAGGGAACGTTTTTTATGTTTTTGAAGCCGTGCAGCCAGTTAAGCGAACGCTGCTCAAAGAGTGGATAGCGCGGGGGCAAGATGGACACTACGTTGTCAAGAGACTTAAAAATGCAGAGTCGCTTTTAACAGCCACAGCCCTCCGCAAAATGAAAAAAATTGGTGACGGTTTTAAGGGCAAGCGCTATGATTTGGCTTTTGAATGGTCGGACGACAGAATGTACTGTTCCGAACTCGTTTGGAAGATTTACAAGCAAGCATTGCGCATAGAGCTAGGAAAGCTCCAAAAATTGGAAGATTTTGACCTCACAAGCACGGCAGTCAAACAAAAAATGCAAGAACGCTACGGGAGCAAAATTCCCAAAGAAGAGCTTGTTATCTCGCCTGCTGCTATCTTTGAAAGCAAGCACCTAAGAACCGTCCTATCTAACTAGCCGCCCCTTAAAATAAATACTTTAGATATATTTTCAGGGACGACTAATTAGTGCGTCTATTGGTCTGTATTAAGCGTTAGAGAGGCGGCGGGTTTAGTGCGTAGCACCGAAGCGAAGCGAAGCCCAAAGACGAACGACCGCGAAGCGGGAACGCCCAATAAATTGTAGAAAAACAATCATTAGTCAAAAAGTTAGATATAAGGAATTTGGCAAAAAGTTGTTTGAAAACGCGAGAAAATGGCCTCTACAAAAGTAAAAAGAGGGCGTTTGGAACTCAAAAAACTCAAAAAGGGCTTTTTGACGACTCAAGAGAGGTTAATTTAAGCGCTTGCTTTCGTTCAGCCCCCCGCAACTCTGCGGAAAGCACGGTTTTAATTAACAACTCATAGGTTTTAAAGATAAAATGATTGTTTAATTTGCTGATAATAAACATCTTAGATACTTTTTAAGGGACGACTATCTAACTAATCGCATCACATGGTTTATGTTTTTTGTAAAAATTGTTGGAAGTGGCCTCCTTTTACCCTATAAAATGCTTAGCTTTGTTGGTTTGATAGCAGGTTTATGGCTCTACCCAAGGACAAAGCTCCACATGAGGACTTTCTGCACTACGTTTGGCGTATGCAGTATTTTCAAAAAAATGATTTGCAAACAAAAAGCCAGCAAAGTTTGCTGGTTCTGGAAAGAGGGCAGCACAATAGCAATGCAGGCCCAGATTTTAACGCTGCACGTATTCTACTGGACGGCCAAGAGTGGCTCGGTGATATAGAAATTCACGTCAAGAGCAGCGACTGGAAGCGCCACCAACACCACAGCAATGCGGCTTACCAAAGAGTTATCTTACACGTTGTTTGGGAAGACGACCTCGCTGACAATTCCAACAGTATTCCTGTTCTAGAACTCAAAAATAGGCTTTCTAATGACTTATGGGTGCGTTACTGGCAGTTCTTTGAATGTTCAGAACCTTTTCCTTGTGCACCTTACTTAGAGGACGTGCCCGCTCAGCTACAAGAGCGTGTTCTTCAACAAAACTGGCTAGCACGCCAGAACCGCAGGATTAACAGTATTCATACGCTTTTTTTACAAAATAATAGAAACCTAGAAGAAACAGCCTATCAATTACTGGGTCAGGCTTATGGCCTTTCTATCAATCAAGCACCTTTTTTGGAATTGTGCAAGCGCTTGCCTCATAAGTATATACAAAAACACGCAGACCAATTAGAAGTCATAGAAGCCCTTCTTTTTGGTATGGCAAGCCTCCTGCCCCCCAGCAGCCCTCATGACGCTTATACAGAAACCTTGCAGTCGCACTTTCAGTTTTTAGCGCATAAGTACAATCTACGGTATCAAACGCTAGCACCCGAGGATTGGAAATTCATGCGCCTGCGTCCACCTGCCTTTCCAACTGTTCGCTTAGCACAATTTGCGGCTTTGTTGCATCAACGCACACACTTTTTTGCTGAGTTGGTGGAGGCAGATTCTATCAAAAGTTTAAAAGCCTTTTTTGACTGCCCCCCTTCGCCTTATTGGCAGCAGCATTATGATTTTGGTAAAGAAAGTAAGCAAACCATTGGTAGTATAGGCCATAGTTTTAGCGAGATATTGATACTCAATGTAGCCATTTATTTAGGACTGTTTTATGCTGAACTAAAGAGCCTGCCTGTTTTAGCACGGAAGTTTGTTGGTTTTGCTGAAAGTATGAAAGCAGAACAAAACAAGTATGTGAGCCTTTACAACGAACTAGGATTTTATACAAAAAATGCAGCCCAAACACAGGCAGTGATGGAACTACACAGGCAGATGTGTCAGAACAAAAAATGTCTTTCTTGCGGTATAGGACAGTTTTTATTGAAATCAGAAACATAAGGCAGGAAGGATTCCATAAACAAGAAAAGACTCCCTGACGTACTTTTAAAATTATCAGAGAGTCTTTTGGGGTTATTTCACGAATCAATTATTGTTTGACCATGCGCGCAGTAGCTCGTTGGCTGCCTTGTCTTAAAACAAGGTTATAAGTACCAGATGACAATTTGGTTGCATCAATTTGTGCTGTATTTGTGCCTATTGTAGGTGTGAGGTTCATAGACAAGGCCAAACGACCTGTAACATCAAAAACATCTAATACAACTTGCTCTGCCGCTTCTACCGAAAAAGTCAATTCAGCAATACCCTGGTTAGGGTTTGGACTCAAAGACAGAATACCAAAATTAGCATTGGCTGCTACAACAATTGTTTTGCTAAAAGTACTGCTTCCATCGCGGTTTACTTCTTTGATGCGGTAATAAGCAGTTAGGGCTGCATTGGCATCAAGAAATGTATAAGCGGTGTTGGTAGTCCCTTTGGCAGCTACTGTGCCAATTTTTTCAAAGGAATTGGCAGTATTGCGGAAGGAGCGCTCAATCTCATAATGACTAGTTTTGCTTTCGTTGGCTGTTATCCATTCAAGGAAATTGCCGCTATCATTGCGCTTAGCGCTGAATTTGACCCAATCTACGTCGAGAAGTGTGATTGGGAAAATATGCAAAACGAAGTCGTCGGACTCAGACGCACCAGGGAACGCGTCCATACGTGCCCCTTTTGTACCCCCAGCTATACGCCAAGCACCGTCCACTTGAAAATAAACCGTGCTACCTGCCGTAATAGAACCGCAGTTGAAGGCAGAGCGCACTCCCCAAGGGCCATGAATTGCAGGCATTAATGCACCGTCGTCGTTACAAACCACTTGTGCAAGCGTAATAGGTGTAGCACCCGTAAAGTTTGGATTAGTCGCGCAGTTGCCACTTGTGAGCGTGTACATGGCCATTTCAGAATCAAATTGACCTCCGGTTGGTGTGTTGGCAGCGTCTGTGCCAAAATAAATACAAGCACCATAAGTCTGCGTTACCGGACTCGTGAAGCGAAACCAAACGGAATGACTCACTCCTGGGTTTGTGCTGCCATTGGTACGGAAGCAGCTTGTAGGCGTGCTAGGCTCGCTAGCTTGCGCATTGGCGCAGCGGTTGGAGTAGAAACTATTATAACCTACAAAAGCAGCGGCAGCATTGCAAAAGTTATTATTGGACGGATTTGCAGACACATTCACCAAAACAGGTGTGCGCCCACTCGCGCAGCTACCAGAACTCACTTGTACGTAGTATGTGGTATTGCTCACCAATACTGGAGTAGTAAATGCGGCTGTACTGGCGAGCAGCGTGCCCCCCGAAGCGGCATCATACCACTGGAAAACGGGAGAGGTAGCTACACTACTTGCCGTCAGTGTTGTAGTACCTCCTCCGCAAAGGGTTGTGGTGCCTGTTACGGTAGGTGCTGATGGTGTGGTATTGGCTGTGCCAGTCAAGTTAAAGTTATATGGATTTTCAGAACAGTCGTTGGTTGTAAAACTCAAAGTGCCTGCAAATGTAGGTGTTGCACCACAAGTAGGGTTAAAAGTAACTGTAAACGTATTAGATGCTCCCGCTGCTATGCTAGCAGGCAGCGCCCCTGTCGTGTAACCAGAGCCTGTGAGCGTTAGCCCTGAAAGATTTAAGGCGGCATTACCCGTGTTGCGGATAGTCAGTGTTTTTACTACTGGTGTGCCCACCAAAGTAGCACCAAAGTCCAGTGTGGTGCCATCGCCTACATTTACGCCAGCTTCGGTGATAACAATTTCAGGTAAGTTAGTGCCTGTAACGCGTACATTGTCTATGTAGACGTTGTTTCCAAAGGCATTCGTCAGCATAAAGCGCAGGCGAATATTACGGTCTGTACCGCTGGCACAAGTGGGAGCAAAAGCAGTTAAATCAACTGTTTCGGTGCGCCAGTTTGCTGCTGCTGTTGGGTAATACAGGGTGGCGAGTGCCGTACCGGTAGCTAAGGGTGTAGCACCATTTGAAGTTTTATCATAAATGGTTGTAGGATAGGTAGCGCCACAATCTGTAGAGATTTGGACGCGAAGGCGCTCGTTGGTAGTTGCATCATAGGGTCTATGCGACACATCAAACTGCAAAGTAGCCGTGGTAGTACCAGCAGGAAGAGTGATAACAGGTGTATAAAGTTCGTCCACATCGCCTGTACCAGGATTGTACGTAAAGTTGTACTCGCCCGCGCTCTGACCTGTAGTACCACTTATCTGTGTTACGTTCATCGTTCCCCATGTAGGGCACTGCCCTCCATTAACAAGTGTCCAGAACGGTGGCGGGAAGGTTTCGTTAGTAAAGGTTTCGGTGAATGGTAAATAGAAACCGCCTATGTAAAACGTGTTCTGAGACTGGTCCATCGTCGTATTAGGGTCTGCTACTCCATTAGGCAGAGTAGAAAATGCGCGGAATGTGTGTGTCCCCTCAATGATGTTGGTAATAATAGGCAGCACTTGATTGGCTGTTGCTCCTACAGCTAATGAACCCGTCCATGCAAAGGTCAGAATTGGGCCGCTATCTACTTGATAGTTAATTGTTGCACTTGTGAGTGTAGCCGTGCCATAGTTTTTGATAGTAACTTGTGGAGTGATGCTTGTTCCGCAGATAACACCTACTGGCGCAAGCACTTCAATAATGGAGGCATCGTTAGCAAAAGGAGGAATACAGGCTACAGATTGCAAAAGAGATTTCCGTAGAGGGCTATTTTCTAAACAAGCCCGCATACGTGCGCCCTGGTCAATTGTAAAAATATTCATGCAGCCATCGTCTGTATAGTCCATATAGTTTTCAATCTGGTCATTGCCAGGGAAGGTAGGACAAGAGTTAGCACCCACAGGGCAGCCAAAGTTTGAATTTCCTGCCATAGGTGTATCAGCACAAAAATCATCTCCATTGCAAGCGGCTTCATCGCCCCAAATATGGCGCAAACCGAGCCAGTGCCCCACTTCATGGGTAGCCGTGCGGCCTTCATTGTAGGGGGCACCCGAAACAAGCTGAGCAGTAGATGTTTTATTGATGTCGCCTGTCCAGCGGTAACCCTGAACCACACCGTCCGTTGCAACCATTTGAGGCGTGCAAGGCATACCTGTAAGCGTGGACTGAGGGAATTGGGCATAGCCCAAAACGCCGCCAGAAATATCACAAATCCACATATTAAAATAGTTGCTAGGCGAATAACCTCTTGTTGCACTGCCGGCTACAGCACTTGTCCATGGTTTGATGTTTCCATCAATGTAGCCAGTTGTATGCGGTGGGGCAGTAAAACCCGCGGTGGTTCGATTGATACGGTTTACACCGTTTTCACCACCTGGGAAGGCCGAGCCATCAGGGCGACGCTGCGCCAAGCAAAACTCAATGCGTGTGTCTGCCCCCACTGGGTTGGCATTAAAACCCGCGGTTCCTACCATTTTGCGAAAGTCTTCGTTCAAAACAGCTACTTGGTCTACAACCATAGAGTAAGGAATGTTTCGGCCAGTCCCGACGGCTTCTCCATTATGAACAATATGAAAGACAATGGGAATCGTATAAACAGACCCTTGCGTGTAATCCATACGTCCGCTGCGCTTTTTTTCGGCAATAATATCAGAAATCCACTTATCATAGTGGTCGCGCTCATCAAATTGGCGTAAACCTCCATCATTTTGCCTTTTAGTACTATCTACTTTCATGGTAGCGCAGCGCCGCTCGTGCAAAGGCAGCCAGTCCGAATGGTCGTGGTCTTGGCCATTTGCACTAAAATTGATAACAAGCATCAGTATCGCTGCTGAAAATACTGACTTAAAATAGCGTAAATTCTGTTGCATAACTTCTGAATTTTATTGAAGGAGTTGGTTCAAATGATTTAAAATGAATAAGTAGGCTGATTGTTAGTGCAAAGTAAATTAGGAAACCTTGAGATAACAAGGAATAATTCAATTTTTTTAAAGAAAAGTGTAATTTTATTCCTAACACAATCTGTTTATTTAAAATGTTTTGGAAAAGCCCATAATTTTTAAAACATTTTGAGTAACAGGCTAAAAAATAAAGAAAGCTGAAAGTTCCGACCCTGGTGCTCGCAAAAGGCCAATTTAGGTGAAAAATAACTTTTTTCATCTAAACCAGCGAATGGCTTTTTCTTTGATTCACTCTCTTATAAAACAGGCTCTTAATTAACCTCTCTGAGAGATGTACGTTTTAGGAAGCGAATAATTGTACTTTTCTAAGATAGAGGCTTTACTTTTAAAGTACGGCCAACTACGGCTATCATACGGCTATGATACGGCTATGATACGGCTATGCTATGGCTGAGGCAAAATAGGACAAAAGCAATTTTTAGGCATCAAGCGGGTTTGCGACTTTATCCTTTTTTTTGTTATTGAGTACGTCTATTGGCCTGTATTTGC
Organism: Cytophagales bacterium; assembly: GCA_013299045.1. Lineage (GTDB taxonomy): Bacteria > Bacteroidota > Bacteroidia > Cytophagales > Bernardetiaceae > RDZD01. The sequence continues at coordinate 125,737 of JAAFJX010000010.1, forward strand.
GTTAGAGAGGCGGCGGGTTTAGTGCGTAGCACCGAAGCGAAGCGAAGCCCAAAGACGAACGACCGCGAAGCGGGAACGCCCAATAAATTGTAGAAAAACAATCATTAGTCAAAAAGTTAGATATAAGGCATTTGACAAAAAGTTATTTGAAAACGCGAGAAGATGGCCTCTACAAAAGTAAAAAGAGGGCAATTAGAACTTAAAAAACTCAAAAAGGGCTTTTTGACGACTCAAGAGAGGTTAATTTAAGAGGCTGCTTTCGTTCAAAACCCCCGCAACTCTGCGGAAAGCACGGTTTTAATTAATGACTAAGAGATTTTAAAGTTGAAACGCTTGTTTAATTTACTGATAATAAGCGCTTTAAATATACTTCGAAGTTATGCTAATTCAACCCATAAACACAAGGTTATAGCCTTAGTTTAGTAGCGCATTCAAAATAGATGTTTAAGTTACATTCTTTTTCCTTCTGCCCTTGCTGTTGCGGTTCATGTACCATTGCACGAGCTTCATAAGACCTGCCGTTACCAATGAAGCAATGCGGTCGCCTATGAGCAACATCACCACAAAAATACCCAGTTCTATAATAATTGACCAAGTGGTGGCATCAAACTTGCCGCTGCTCAACAACGTCCAAATGCTGCGCAGAATGCTGTAATTGATGTAAAGAAAAAAAGGTAACACGACCAGTTTGCTCCACAACTCAGTGCCTATTCTTAAATCAGCAATAAATTTTTCTATATTGGCATGATGGCGCTGGTGTTCACGCTGATAGAGCGCTTGCCATTCGGTATCATTAGGGAAAGTTGAAATGTCAGACACATAATGTACCACGTCTGCATCTAAAAAAATACGTGTCCTAAAACCAAAATCTTTGATTTGCCCACCATACTTGAAGGTAGTAATAAAATCATAGCTGCCTTGCCGCGTAATCTGGCGTATAAGTACCCAAACAAGGCCGTAAGTATGCCTGTTCTCTTTGGAAAAAACGGGTAGAAAACGCTCTTTGAATTGATTAAGGAACTTCATGGCAGGTGTTTTTCTCGAGACATTATGGCCTAAGCCTCTTATGGGCTATTTCAGTTTTTTGCGTTTGCTGCCCGGCATGAGCTTCTGGAAGGCCTCACCCGCCATCTTACCCACAGTATCAAACAAGTACTGCCACATTTTTGTGGAGTTGGCAATGGCAGAATTATGGACGTTGAGCAAAATATTCTGGTCGTTAGGGTCAAGGTTTAGGAAACGCGGCGTTATGTAGGACGTGATGTCCCCTTCTACCTGCACAACTGTTTGCATCAAAATTTGTTGCGTACCTATTTCGTAGGCTTTTCGTACCATAGACACCTGCATAGGCAGTAAATCCAAATCTTGCATTTGGTCTATTTTATCTTCGGGGTAGTCGCTCGTAACGTCTTGTCCCTCGAAGTCTTCTGGGTTAGTCTCTGCTTCTTTTTTGAGTTGTTTGAAAATATTGACCATGTTCAGGCTTTGCCGTCTGATACGGTCTACCATGTTAATATTCGACCTCAAAACCTGTTCCTGCTCCTCGTCGCTAAGCTCTATAAGGTCTTGCTCTAATTTGTTGAGTAGCCTTTCGCTGTATTCTCTTAGCTCATTGAAGCCAAGTTCGCCGCCATAATGGTTGGTGAATGTGAGAGTTTCTTCTGCTTTAAACAAGCGCTTTTGCTCTTTGGTTTTATGATAAACATCAGCCTCAATGTCTATAATTTTCAGTCTATAATCTTCTGCTAGCTCGTACATAGCGCGTCTCAAATTGCTGGGCTTGTCGCAAGTAAGCTCATCTACAATAATGGTGTTGATTTCTAGGCGTAGAAGGTCTGAGGCTATGTCTTGAATAAAACTCATTGGGAGGGCTGTATACGGTTTTCTGGCCGATAACTTAGCCAGAAAAATGGTTATTTTGATTAATTTTAGCTCAAAAAAGGCAAAACTGCTCTCAAAACACTTGCCTTAGTAAGGCACAAAGCTAAAGAATTACATTGCATTTGCAAACCAAAGTACTTGAATTTTTTAGGACTTACTGATAAAAAACTTTCAGAAAATTATCAACATAGACCTACTTACGAACGAGCTTAAACTGAATGCTATTGGGCTTGCCGCCCGCCACACCCGATATTTCAGCTATAAGCGAATCTTGAGCAATTTTTTTATAACTAATCTTTTGTGGGAAGTCGTGCAGTGGGTTCTCAAAGACCAATGAGTTTGGGGAAGAGAAGGTCATTTGGAAAGGCACAGGCCGGCCGCCGTTTTGATTGCTAACCGTAGGAATGTAAAAAACCGTATTCTGACGCACCTCCAGCCTGACGGATTCTTTAGAAAGTGTATCTTGCCCTCTTACAAAACAGCTCTGCCCCTCCATGAGACTATCCGACACCACCCGCCAAGTTTCCAACACTTGCACTTCGGCGGCCTCGCTCTGCCACTCACCCTGCAACCACTCGGTGGGCTTGAGCAAGCTCTTGTCTGCCAAAATGATATTTGCAACAGGACTGCTCTTATCTTCTACGCCCTTTGAGGTGCAAGAGAACAAGAAAACGAATAAAAATGACACACTTTTTAGGGGCATAAGACTTAGGTTGGAATTTCTATAATGGCCATAGTAAGACGGCTAATACAGCATAAACGCTTGGCTTTATCCGTCATTCTGATTTCCCAAACGTGTGTAGAACGACCCGCGTGTATGAGTGTGGCGCGTCCGTATAAGGTATCGCCGAGTAGTACTGGGCGCAAATGATTGGCGTTTACTTCCAAGCCCACACCAGCGAGTTTGTCATTATTTAGCAACAGACGCGAAGCCATGCTGCCAAGCGTTTCGGCTAAAACAACCGACACCCCGCCGTGCAAAATACCAGCAGGTTGTATGTGGCGCTCATCTACTGGCATTTCGCCACAAAGAAAGTCCTCACCCACCTCTGTAATGCGTATAGACAAATGCTCAAGAACAGTTCCTTTGCTGCGCTCCGCGATGGCATCTAGCGGAAAGAGGGCAGGATTTATCTTTTTATTGATGTTTGTGCTCACAGCGTTTGTTGTTTGGTTAAGGTCTCCCAATGCTTTCATAGTGCCAGCCCATGCTGCGCATTTCTGTCACCTCGTACAGATTTCTGCCATCAAATATGATTTTATTTTTGAGCTTTTTGGCCATTTCGTCAAAGTCTGGAGTTCTAAAAACACTCCACTCTGTCAGAATGAGCAGGGCATCAGCAGCGTCAAGTGTTTGGTAGGCATTTTGTGCAAAATTAATGCTAGAGCCATAAATGCGCTGTACGTTGGGCATGGCCTCAGGGTCGTAGGCCGTAATGGTTGCTCCCTCAGCCAAAAGTGCATCTATGGTGTAAAGCGCTGGCGCTTCACGAATATCATCTGTATTGGGCTTAAAAGCCAAACCCCATATAGCGAGTCTTAACCCTTTCAGATTATTCTTGTAATAATTTTTAACCTTCCTGACCAAACTAGTGCGCTGGTAGTCGTTTACGTCCATCACAGAGTTTAATATTTTAAAGTCGTACTGATGCTCCTGAGCCGTTTTGCCGAGCGCCTGAACGTCTTTTGGAAAGCAACTGCCTCCGTAGCCTACGCCAGGAAAAAGGAAGCGCGGCCCAATGCGTTTGTCTGTGCCTATACCTTTTCGGATAGCATCCACGTTTGCACCCACTTTTTCACAGAGGTTTGCTACTTCGTTCATAAAGGTAATGCGGGTAGCCAAATAAGCGTTGGCCGCATATTTCGTCATTTCGGCAGAGCGCTCATCCATCATAATAATAGGATTGCCTTGCCGTACGAAAGGCGCATAGAGCTTGCGCATAACTTCTTCTGCTCTGGCCGATGAGGTGCCAACAACGATGCGGTCTGGCTTCATAAAATCTTCAATAGCAGCTCCTTCTCTCAAAAATTCAGGATTAGATACCACGTCAAATGGCACTGTTGCATTAGCAGCTATGGCAGCCTGTACGCGTTCGGCTGTACCGACAGGCACTGTGCTTTTATCCACAACTACTTTGTAGGAGCTTATCATTTGGCCAAGTTGTTTTGCTACTCCTAGTATATAAGAAAGGTCTGCTGAACCATCTTCGCCAGGCGGGGTAGGTAAGGCCAAAAAGATAATTTCGGCATTCTCTACGGCCTTAGCGAGGTCTGTTGTAAAATACAAACGCCCTTCTTTGAGGTTACGCTCAAAAAGGGCTTCCAAGCCTGGTTCATAAATAGTAACCTCGCCCCGCGTAAGGCGCTCTACTTTGCTTGCGTCTATATCCACACAGGTTACGTGGTTACCTGTTTCGGCAAAGCAAGTGCCACTGACAAGCCCCACATAGCCTGTTCCTACTACTGCAATTTTCATGTTGATATTTGGGTATAACTACAAAAAATATCCGCTACAAAATTAGCTAAGTTTGTCAAAACCTAAAACTTATTCAGAAAATTAATAAGGCTTCCGCATCAAAGTAGATTTCCTTTAGCCAATACCCTCAAAAACTTTACAAAGTTTTAGGGGTCTGTAAAGGTTTAATCCTGGTATCCCCCCCCCCTTGCACGCTGAGCAAGCAACACACAAGGAGAAATAACTAGTCGTCCCTTAAAAAGTCTGCACAAGAACAAGCACATCAATTGATTGATATGATTTATCCGCATTAGGAACACTGTCATGATTTTGGGTGGCTTTTTTTCTCTACTTTTTGCCTTGATGCAGCACTGAAGCGCGGGCTGAAAGTTCCGACCGTAGGGCATAGCAAAAAAAATCAAGCCTCGCAAAAGGCCATTCGCTTTTGTCTGATGGGAGGCAGTGCAGGACTTAAAAAGCTCTTGATATTTTGCCAATTATTTGACAAAATAGGCTAAAAACTAAGATATTTTGAAGATGAAATTCTTGTTTAATTTACTGATAATAAATATCTTATGTGCATTTTAAGGGAAGACTAAATATTTCATTCCCCCACCATGACAAAAGCACCCCAGTAATATGGCTCTGGGTGTTGTTTTTTGATGATTGCTTGGGCTTCTTTGAAGGCTTGTCGGGCATTGTTGCTCTCAGCAAATTTCTGGTAGAAAGTGGTCATCAACTTTTGCGTTACAGCATCGTCCACCTTCCACATGGACATCACGATGGACTTTGCGCCAGCCACTTTGAAAGCCCGCTGCAAGCCATAAACGCCCTCTCCTGCCTTTACGTCGCCCAGGCCAGTTTCGCAAGCCGAAAGCACCACCAAATCCGTTTCGTCTAAGTCTAGGTTTGCGGCTTCGAGGGCAGTCAGAATGCCGTCTTCGGTGTCAGGCTTCACTTCCGCGCGCGTGTAGTCGCTTACGCCTGTGAGCAAGAGGCCAGAGCGCAGCATAGGGTTCACTTTCTCATTTTTTTCTTTGGAATCAATGAAAAAACCGTGTGTGGAAAGATGTAGAATTTTAGGATTCTTCACTTTTTTGATGTTCTCTTCGGTGGCGTTTTGCTCGGTTAGAATTTCCAAGCTATATTTTTTTTGGCTTAGAATCTGAAAAATATCTTCTACTTCTTTCTTGGTGCCGGGCAAGAGGCTCACTTGCTGAAAGTTCGCGAAGGCTCGCGTGCTGTCTGCCAAAACTTCGCGCATTCTGGCTGCGTCCGCATTTTGCGTTTGTAGGTCGTAGAGCGGGTAGCCGAGCAGTTCGGCCTTCAGGGTTTTGTTTTCAGATTTGCCGAAGGCCAAAATATCTTTGGTGTTGGTTACCAAATGCAGCTCTATTTCGTCCAGAACAAACTTTTTGGTCTTGGGGTTCTGCAAGGTGTTCAGAGAAATTTGGTTATAAACGCCGTCTGGTGAGAAATATACTTTTTTGATTCCCTTTAGTTTTTGTGCAATGGGCAGCCAGAACTGGTCGTAGGAAATTAAATCTTCCTGCATGAACTGAATTGTATTTTTTTGATAGACCACAAATTTTTCTTCTAGCTCGTTGCCATTTTTAATCAGCACTATTTCGGGCTGCTTGCTGCTTTTTTTGATGATTAAGACAGCATAGTAAGCGGTGTCGGTGAGGCCATAGATTGGATATTGAGGAAAATTGGTTTTTTTACCAAAATTTGTGGTATCAGTTACAATTTTCCGCACACCAAACTTGCTAATTCTGACTACTTCTAACGCGGCCTCGCCCTTACGGAGTGCTTTCTGGATATTTTTCCAGGTGATATCTTTTCTGTCAAAAAACGAAGCAAGTTCTTCAGATTTTAGAAAAAGTTCTTTTTCAATATCTTCATTCAAATTCGTGATAGAATCCAAGTTAATACCTTTCCGAACAAGATATGTTGCACTCTTTTCAGAGAGTAGGAGAAGTTCTTTTTTGGTTGCATTCCAAGTATTGAATTTTGAGAGCAGGGCAGAGTCCCCGCTATTAAGAATACGAGTTTTCATTTTTTGGGAAGCTTGCATTAAAATTGCCTTGCTTGACAACTGCATATTATAAATATCAGACGCATAAGTACTGCCCATCTCAATTACAAAACTATTATAATTATCAACATATCTCTTAATTTTCTCTCTGTAGAAAGATTCTCTTTGAGTTTCTGTGAGGTGCGGAAATCTTAATTTAGTTTGCCTGATACACCATTCATTGATGGTACTAGCCTTTGAAATAGCTTCTTTTTTTTCATTGAGCAGCCAGTTGTTTGTTGCGAAAAGATTAAGAGAATAGATGTAATCTACATTATTTTTACTTAAAGAGCGCTCAATTATACCTAAACTTTGTTGGTAAATTTCTTTAGCAGAACTACTGCTTCCCATATTGTCATAAAGGTTTGCTAAATTGCATAGTGTTATACCGTAATATGCACTTTCTTTCGTAAAAAAAAATTCTGAATTTTTTAAAGACTGTTTGAATAATTGCTCTGCCAAATAGAAATTGCCCATCGATTTATAGAGATTAGCCAGATTATTTGTAGAGCGAATGTATTCTTGACTTTCCTCACCATAAAGTTCTTTATATATCCTCATGACTTGCTTGTTAATTTCCTCTGCCTCTGAATATTTGTTCATGACAGCTTTTAGTGCGCCATGGGCTAGGAGTGCATCGAAGTATTCTGGATGCTTTTCGCCGATTACTTCCTTCTTTATCTTTAACGATTTATCGAAAAGTACTTCTGATTCTTCAAAGTTGCCTAATTGCCAATAAATTATCGCCAAATTTCCAATGGAAATGAGATAATCTAAATGTCTTTCACCTAATATCTCCTTTCTAATCTTGGCTGCTTGTTTACAATAACTTTCGGCGGCTGTAAAATCTTGTAAATAAAGATATTCAATGGTAATTTTATTTAATGTATTTGCATATTCTTGATGTTTTTCCCCTACTGTTTCTTTTAAGATTAGCAAACTTTGCTTGAAAAGCGGTTCTGCTTGTCTATGGTCTTCATTGAAAACATACAACTGAGCAAGGTTAGAGAGAGCTAAGGCGTACTCTGGATTATTTTCACCCAACAACTCTTTGCGAATCGGTAAAAATTGTTTGTTCAGATTAATTGCAGCTGAAAAATTGCGAGTCAAGGAATACAAATTTGACAAATTATTAACAGACCTGCCATAGTCCTTATGCCTTTCACCTAGTACTTCTCCCCGAAGTTCTAAAGCCTGTTTGAGATAGAGTTCGCTTTTAGTAGGGTTGTTACCATTTTGATTTGGAATATAAAAAGTGCCTAAATTATGAAGAGCTTGAGCATAAGCAGAAGATTTAGGGTCGTAGTTTTTTGCTAATTCTACTGTTTCGAGTAAATAGTTTTCAGCCTCCTCCTTTCTTGTGGCATTCATCATCGAGCGACCAAGGCTATTACGTACAAGGAAATAGTTTACGTCTTTACTACCTAACTTTGTTTCGCAAATCCTAAGTGCGTTTTGATATAGGGGAATTGATTCCTTGAATTGCTGAAGTTGCATCAAGGAATCAGCCTTTTGATAGGTTTCTTGCCAGTTTTGAGCAAAAAGATTAGTGCTTTGAAATAGGAGCAGGGCAATACAAAGTAGCGTTTTCATAATGATGTGATGGTTTTGATTCCCAATTTAGGTATTTTTTTTAAATCTGTGCTTAACCCATACAATCTGTGTTATCCGTATGCTCTAGTTCTTTTGAATCATTCCCCCACCATCACAAAAGCACCCCAGTAATATGGCTCTGGGTGTTGTTTTTTGATGATTGCTTGAGCTTCTTTGAAGGCTTGGCGGGCTTTGTTGCTCTCAGCAAATTTCTGGTAGAAAGTAGTCATGAGTTTTTGGGTTACAGCATCGTCCACCTTCCACATGGACATGACGATGGACTTTGCGCCAGCCACTTTGAAAGCCCGCTGCAAGCCATAAACGCCCTCTCCTGCCTTTACGTCGCCCAGGCCAGTTTCGCAAGCCGAAAGCACCACCAAATCCGTTTCGTCTAAGTCTAGGTTTGCGGCTTCGAGGGCAGTCAGAATGCCGTCTTCGGTGTCAGGCTTCACTTCCGCGCGCGTGTAGTCGCTTACGCCTGTGAGCAAGAGGCCAGAGCGCAGCATAGGGTTCACTTTCTCATTTTTTTCTTTGGAATCAATGAAAAAACCGTGTGTGGAAAGATGTAGAATTTTAGGATTCTTCACTTTTTTGATGTTCTCTTCGGTGGCGTTTTGCTCGGTTAGAATTTCCAAGCTATATTTTTTTTGGCTTAGAATCTGAAAAATATCTTCTACTTCTTTCTTGGTGCCGGGCAAGAGGCTCACTTGCTGAAAGTTCGCGAAGGCTCGCGTGCTGTCTGCCAAAACTTCGCGCATTCTGGCGTTGTCAGCATCTTGTTTTTGGAGATTGTAGAGCGGGTAGCCGAGCAGTTCGGCCTTGAGGGTTTTGTTTTCAGAGTTGCCAAAGGCCAAAATATCTTTGGTGTTGGTTACCAAATGCAGCTCTATTTCGTCCAGAACAAACTTTTTGGTCTTGGGGTTCTGCAAGGTGTTCAGAGAAATTTGGTTATAAACACCGTCTGGTGAGAAATATACTTTTTTGATTCCCTTTAGTTTTTGTGCGATGGGCAGCCAGAACTGGTCGTAGGAAACCAAATCTTCTTGCGTGTATTGAATGGCGTTATTTTGGTATTTAAAAAACTTATCCTCAAGTTCATTGCCGTTTTTCAGCAGGACAATTTCTGGTTCTTTGCTATTTTTTTTAACTATCAAAGCGGCATAGTAAACGGTGTCTGTAAGGTCATAGAATGGATATTTAGGGAAGTTTGGGGCTTTGGTTACATCAGAGGTGTCTATCATTATTTTTTGAACGCCAAATTTATTAATTTTCACCATTTCCACGGCGGCTTCGCCTTTTTTGAGTGTTTTTTGAATATCCTGCCAAGAAAGTCGTTTTTTGTCGGTGAGTGAGGCAAAGGCTTCTGATTTGAGAGAAAGCGCTTTTTCTAATTCCTCGCTTTGATTAGCAAGTTGGTCAATTTGAATACCTTTTTCTTGACGCTCGGCCTCGCTCAGGTCATTGGCTTTCATGATTTGCTGCTTGAGGTTGTTCCACTCCCAGTACTTTCTTATCAAAGCGGTATCTCCACTAGTCAAGATTCTGTTTTTCATTTTTTGGGAGGCTTGCATCAAAACAGCCTTGCAGGAAAGTTGCAAATCATAGAGCGCAGAGGTGTTTATAGCCGTCATTTCAATGGAATGAGTATTAAAATTCTGTACATAATGTTTAATTTTTTCGTTGTAGAAAGCCTCTCTTTGCACCTCGCTCATGTGTGAAAATTGAAGATGAATTTGCTCAATACACCAATTTTTAACCAGAGTTTTTTCTGACATCGTTTCTGCTTTTTTGCCCATTAGCCAATGCAAGCGAGATAAATTATCCATAACCATGATATACTCTGGATTATTTTTGCCCAATACTACTTCCAAAATATCTAAGCATTTGTTATAGCATTCTTCACTCGCCTTGTAGCTGCCAATATCATTATAATAATTTGCTAGTATGTTTATTAATTGAGCGTATTCAAAATGGTTTTCCCCCAGAACTTCTTTACTAAGTTTTATACAAGTTTGTAGGATAGGCCCTGATATAGCGTAACTCCCCATTTCTTGATAAACAACAGCAAAGTTCATGAGTGTTCGAATATAATCGGGGTGTTTTTCGCCATAAACCGTTTTCTTGATTTGCAGGCTTTCTTTATAAAGCATCTCTGCCTGAGGAAGTTTTCTGGCCGTTACGTAGGAAAGCGCCAAGTTGTTAAGAACACCTGCATAATATTCGTGCTCTTCGCCCACAGCCTCTTTTAACCCCTTTAAACTCTCCTCATAAAAACGTTGAGCCTTAGAGTAGCTCCCTACTGCATGATAGAAATTTGCCAAACTAGCAACAGACGTGATAGTAACGGGGTGCTTTTCGCCAAGTTTATTTTTCCTAATTTTAAATGCCCTCAAAAGAAGGGATTCAGCCAAATCATAATTTCCTATATCTATATACAAACTAGCCAAACCATTGAGTGCAGACGCATATTGTGGGTGCGTATCGCCGAATTTTTCTCTCATTATTTCAACGGCTTCCTTATAAAGACTTTCTGCTTCCGAGTATTTGCCCATCTTAGAATACAAAAGCGCTAAATTATTGACAGATATGCCGTAATCTGAATGCTTAATACCTAAAACTTCTTTTCTTATACTCAATGTTTGTTTATACGCAACTTCTGCAAGAGAAAATCGGCCAGTTAGAGAGTACAAGTTGCCTAAGCTGTTTAAAGTACTTGCACAATCTATGTGTTTTTCACCCATTATTTCTTTGCGCAAAACGATAGCCTCTTTTAACAACCTCTCAGATGGTTCAGCATTACTACCGTCCAAATTAAGCATATAGAAAGTGCCTGTATTGTGCAATGCTTGCGCATAAATAACTGATTTGATGCCATACTGCTTGCATAATTTTAAATTTTCATCAAGAAATACAGCAGACTTTGTAACTTCCCAAAAATAGCTTCCGCTTCTGCCCAAACTATTTCTGGTTTTCAAAAAGGCTTCGGATTTGTTCGTCGAGTCCTTCTCAATAGCTGGTAGAACTAATTCATACAATGCTGCCGCGCCCTCAAAATCACGTTTCTGCATCAGTGAATCCGCTTTTTGCAAATCGGCTTTCCAGCTTTGGGCAAGAAGGGAGGTGGTCTGAAACAACAAAAACAAAAGGCAAAGCAAAATTTTCATAATTTCTACGTGTATTTAAAGAATCAAAGATAAGATTTCATTCCCCCACCATGACAAAAGCACCCCAGTAATATGGCTCTGGGTGTTGTTTTTTGATGATTGCTTGAGCTTCTTTGAAGGCTTGGCGGGCTTTGTTGCTCTCAGCAAATTTCTGGTAGAAAGTAGTCATGAGTTTTTGGGTTACAGCATCGTCCACCTTCCACATAGACATCACGATGGACTTTACGCCAGCCACTTTGAAAGCCCGTTGCAAGCCATAAACGCCCTCTCCTGCCTTTACGTCGCCCAGGCCAGTTTCGCAAGCCGACAAAACCACCAAATCTGTTTCGTCTAAGTCTAGGTTTGCGGCCTCGAGGGCAGTCAGAATGCCGTCTTCGGTGTCAGGCTTCACCTCCGCGCGCGTGTAGTCGCTTACGCCTGTGAGCAAGAGGCCAGAGCGCAACATAGGGTTCACTTTCTCATTTTTTTCTTTAGAATCAATGAAAAAACCGTGTGTGGAAAGATGTAGAATTTTAGGATTCTTCACTTTTTTGATGTTCTCTTCGGTGGCGTTTTGCTCGGTTAGAATTTCCAAGCTATATTTTTTTTGGCTTAGAATCTGAAAAATATCTTCTACTTCTTTCTTGGTGCCGGGCAAGAGGCTCACTTGCTGAAAGTTCGCGAAGGCTCGCGTGCTGTCTGCCAAAACTTCGCGCATTCTGGCTGCGTCCGCATTTTGCGTTTGTAGGTCGTAGAGCGGGTAGCCGAGCAGTTCGGCCTTCAGGGTTTTGTTTTCAGATTTGCCGAAGGCCAAAATATCTTTGGTGTTGGTTACCAAATGCAGCTCTATTTCGTCCAGAACAAACTTTTTGGTCTTGGGGTTCTGCAAGGTGTTCAGAGAAATTTGGTTATAAACGCCGTCTGGTGAGAAATATACTTTTTTGATTCCCTTTAGTTTTTGTGCAATGGGCAGCCAGAACTGGTCGTAGGAAATTAAATCTTCCTGCATGAACTGAATTGTATTTTTTTGATAGACCGCAAATTTTTCTTCCAGTTCATTGCCATTTTTAATCAGCACTATTTCGGGCTGCTTGCTGCTTTTTTTGATGATTAAGACAGCATAGTAAGCGGTGTCGGTGAGGCCATAGATTGGATATTGAGGGAAATTGGGGGCTTTGGCCACATCGGAAGTATCTGTTACCACTTTTGCAAGACCGTATTTATTAGTGCGGACAATTTCAATGGCAGCCTCGCCTTTTTTGAGTGTTTTTTGAATATCTTGCCACGTAGTGCGTTTTTGGTCGGTCAAAGACGCAAAGGATTCGGATTTTTTGGAGAGTTCTTTCTCTAAATCTTCGCTTGCATTGGTGAGTGAGTCCAGTTTGATGCCTTTGGCTTGACGGGTACTTTCACTCATTTCGGTTGCTTTAATGATTTGTTCTTTCAAGACATTCCACTCCCCATATTTTTTGACAAGCGCGGTATCTCCACTGTTCAAAATGCGGTTTTTCATTTTTTGGGAGGCGTGCATCAAAAGTGCTTTGCTAGAGAGTTGTAAATCATAAAGAGCTTTGGTATCAATTCTAGGCATTTCTATTGCATAGCTATTGTAGGTGTCTAGATATATTTTTATGGTTTCATTAAAAAACGTGGACTTTTGGAACTCGCTCAGGTGAGGGAATTGTGTTTTAATTTGCCTAATGCCCCATTGTTTAGCAGTAGCAGTTTGTTCTAAGGCCAGTATTTTATTCCCTTTTAGCCAGTTAAAATCGGATAAATTCTTCAATCCGCTAATATATTGAGGGTGATTATCGCTCAATCTGTTTTTGTATACATCTAAGCTTTCATGGAACAAAGAATCAACAGGCAATAGGTTGTTGCGGAGACAGTATAAGTTTGCAAGATTACTTGCAAAGTGTGCATACAAAATATTTTTTTGTGTTATGAGCTCGCATTGACTACTTAAACCCTGCTTGTAAAATGCCTCAGCTGCCTGAAAGTTTCCTATTTGGTGATGCAAAATAGCTAAGTTATTAAGTGATTCCAAATACTCAGAATGATTCTCGCCCAAAGTTTCTTTGCGAATACTTAACGCCTCTCGTTGTAGGGCATCTGCTTCTATAAAATTACCCATCTTCCAATGCAAATTGGCTAAATTACTGACTGACTGCGCATAATTGGGGTGCTTGCTGCCCAGACTGGTCTTTCTGATATGCAGTGCTTCAGTGTGTAGAATCATAGAAGCGTTCAGATTCCCGATGTCTTCATAGAAATTACCTATGTTATTCAATAACTGCGCATAGTCAGGATGCTCCTTGCCCAATACATCTTGTAGTTTTTTTAAACACTCCTTGTAATATGATTCTGCCAAAGTATAATTACCTATAAGATGACAATAATCTGCAAAATTCGCCAAGGTCTGTAGATAATCAAGATGCTTTTCGCCTAAAACTTCTTTTTTGATGCTCAAGCCCTCTTTATACAAAGCCTCTGCCATAGAATAACTGCCTATCATGCTATACAAACTAGCTAAGTTAGTAATTGCACGTAGGTAGTCTGGGTGTCTTGTTCCAAACACTTCTGCAATGTTTTTCTGGCTCTCTTTATACAGTGCCTCGGACTCTGAATACTTGCCCAGAAGATAATACATTACTGCTAAATTGTTCAAGGATTGCCCATAGTCAGGGTGCTTTTCGCCCAGAGCCTCTTTTCGTATTTGCAGGCATTTTTTATGATTCATCATTGACTTATCATAGCTACCGATGCGTTCATACAAAATACCTAAATTATTAAGTGAGGCGGCATAATCTACGTGTTTTTCTCCTAAAATCTCTTTCCTTAAAGCCGCCGCCTCTTCTAAAAAAGATTTTGAAAGAACGGGATTATTGCCTTTAAACGTTGGCAAATAAAATGTGCCTATATTGTGCAGGGCTTGCGCATAAGGAGCAGATTTAGGGCTTTCTGCTTTGCATAGATTGATATTTTCTTCAAGAAATGCAGTTGCTTTTTCCTTATCCCAAAGAACAGAAGCGCAACGTCCTAAATTGTTTCTTACGTTGAAATATGTATCTGTTGCTTTTGTAGAGCTATTTTCTATCAATGGCAAAATCTGTTCATAAAGAAGCGTGGCGTTCTTAAAATCACGCTTCCGCATCAAAGAATCCGCTTCTTTTAAATCCGCTTTCCATGTTTGGGCTGAAAGGGTGCTAATTTGAATTAATAGCAGTAAAAAGCAAAGTAAGCATTTCATCATACATATAAGGCATTAATTTTGACACTGAATTAGCAAAAATTAGACCTTTTTTCATTTTTCATTCCCCCACCATCACAAAAGCACCCCAGTAGTAAGGCTCTGGGAAGCGTTTTTTGAGGTTTACTTGGGCTGTTTTGAAGGCTTGGCGCTTGCTTTGGCCTTTGAGCAGGGCTGTATAAAATTCGGTCATCAGGGTTTGCGTGGCATCGTCGTCCACTTTCCAGAGGCTCATCA
>JAAFJX010000049.1 GCA_013299045.1 Cytophagales bacterium
TAAATGGCTCTACAACGCCCAAAACGAACTAGAAACCCTGCATGAGCTAGACCTCTACGAAACGCCTTTCCGTTCCTACGACGCACAACTAGGGCGTTTCCACCAAGCAGACCCACTCGCCCCCCTTTACGACGGCATCAGCCCCTACCAATACGCCTACAATAACCCTGTCAGTTTTAATGACCCCATGGGGCTGGAAGCGGAGGCGAGTAGTAGTAGCAGTACGCAACCAGCGGCAGGGGCAACGGAAACACAAGAAACAAAGAATCATCCAAATGGAAGCGGTAAGAGTATGCTTGGAAAGATAATAAGCGCAATCGTTAATTTCTTTAGAGCGCCAGGTGCACAGTTTGAAGGAAATGGTAACAAAATAGGGCATGACTACGATAATAGTGGCGGTGGACTCACATCTGAGGGCGCTGGCAGTCCCGGCGGCAGTGGTAAAGAACCACAAACTAACAGCAGCAGCAACTTCAATCAGCCGAATACGTATTGGATAGTGGATTTGGACGGGGTGAATAGCAATGGGGTTTTGAGTAATGCTATCAGCCATGCCAATTATTATATTCATCTTATGAACATACAACTTGCTTCTTATGGAAAAGCGGGCAGCCCCCAAGTTCCTTTCCTAAGGCTTTACACAGGCAATCCTAAGGCGCTGGGTATGCTCGGCAAAGACTGTTTGCCTGCGTCTAGCGGATACGCCTTAGTCGCTCATAAACAAGAAACCATGCAAAAATATGCCTATCAACACGTGCCGAAAGATTTTGTGGATTACAAGGATGAATTCTTCGGTGTTTACCCTATAACTCATGAAAACTTTAATGAGAACCCTGAAACTGCTACTGGTAAGGGCGATAGAGTATACCGAGGTATGGGTAATGCAGGTTTTATTTGTACTTCAAGAGTCTATACAAAGATATTGGGAAGTGGATGTCAGCCAAATGTACCCAAACATATCATAGTGAAAATTATCTTTTAGGAAGTCTCACTCCCTACTTTGATGTCATGCGTGCGGGTAATGAACTGATAGGGGGAGATGGTAACTGCATATTTACCCCTCAAAATGCTTTTACTGGCGAGGGTTTAAATCAAATCAAAACAGATTTCAAAGATGAACTGTTTAAGTACTTTTATGTCCGATAGTAATCTTTCATCAAAACAAAAATGTATAAAATGAAAAATAATTTAATTCATTTCTTTTTAATCATCTCATGTATTTCATTGGCTTCTTGCCTTCCTAAAAGAGTATCAGCGAGTGAGTCTCAAGATGGCATGACTATTCCTGATACAAGCTATCATTATGAGCTTTGCTACTTATTTTCTTTGACGCGATATAATCCTTATCTAGCTCCCAGAAATAATGTTGATTCAATCTTTTTGGAAAGCTGTTTGAGTGATGAGAATATGCAGAATGTCAAAGTTGATACTAGATTAAAAGTGATAAGGTTGCTCCGCCTCGCTAAGATAGAGACAGGATATTCCGATAAGATTGTAGTTCAGTCATATTACAGAAGAGATGGCATTGTAGATCGTGCTTTGATTCATTCTTATGCTATTTTGGGACGTGTGCCAATAGACTACATCACTGCCTTTGATTCTTTAAAGGAAATAATTATGCCCATGTGTCCAAGTGATGTCAGAGAAGTAATAAAAAAGTTAGACAAGCTAGAGACTCTTAACGTAAACCTACTTTCAGATAAACCATGTACGCTGGATTTAAGTGGATTAGATATGAAAAACCTTAAAGCCCTTTATGTAAGTGGCCCTAGTTGTACTCAAATCATATTCCCTGAAAAAAATAAGATTGAAGTACTTGTGCTAGATGAATGTAATATCACAGAGTTTGATGATTCATTTAAAAATCTTAAAAAACTCAGGAGAATAAGACTATGCAATATTCCTTTGCAAAATATTAATGTAAATGGTATGACCCAACTAGACAGTATCAGTATCAAGCTAGCCAAAGAGTCTCCCCCCAAGAAAATACTTTTGAGAAAGATAGCAGACAGTTTATTAGTAGACTTTGGCTTTTCAGTAGGGCATAGTTATTGGGGGCTTGTAGAACGCGACAGCGCAGCCACCAACGAACCCTATAAACTACACGCCGCCGCCATGAAATGCGATTGTGAGTAGAACTAACTATTTTGAGAAGGTAGCAATCGTGCGTTTCAAGGCAAAGGTCTTCGATACCTTGTGGGCACATAGGCAACACAAGTAGGTAAGCACTTTAGGCGTTGAATTCACCATTAAAGAAATAATAAAAAGAATGGAAAAGAGGCATTTTTTTGCATTGCTAGCCCTTTTGGCATTATCAGCAGCTAGTTGTAGTAGCATGATAAATACAAATAACGCCCAAAATGATTCTGCCATAGCGGATACGCTATATTCGTGGGAGTATCGTTACCTAAATTCATTGGTAGGTGAAACTAGAGATGCACCAAGAATAATTTTTTTTCCACAAATGATGGATAGAAATGTAACATATGATGATTTTTTTAGACAGGATACCGCATTACGCCTAAAAATTTTACGCTTAATGCGGCTGCCTTCGCTGGAGAGAGATGGAGAATCTACAGTTTGGTATTCGGATGGCACAAAGGATAGGCCGTATAGATTAACGATAGAGCCTCGTGGTATTTATGCACCCATACCAACCGAGTACTTGCTTGCCTTTGACAATATCCCTTTTTTAGTTGCTCCCTTGTGTCCTACTGCTGTACGTGATGTACTCAGCAAAATGAAAAAATTAGAAATTGCGGATTTGACTATTATGTCCATGAAGCCTTACACGATAGATTTAGGCAATTTAGATATAAGGCATATTAAAAGTTTACACATAGTTGGTCCAAAATGCGAAAATATTATCTTCCCGAAAGAGAATACAATTCAATATTTAGGTATAGAAACTACAAACATTGCAGAATTAGATAGCTCCTTTAAGCATCTTACAAGTCTTGAATATCTGTATATTAAAGATGTACCACTTAAGCGATTGGATTTGAAGATTTTTAGCAAACTTGATACACTTATACTTAAGCGAGACCTCAAAGCATCTAAAATTAACAAGCTGCTCGTCAATCAAAAACCAAATATATTTATTGACGAGAGTAGATTTGAATTCAGCAATCAGGAAAGCTTTTCCAGGTATTTCTGGTCCAATAGTTCTATAAAATACAGCACCTATCAAAAACAAGTAGCCGCCATGAAATGCGATTGTGAGTAAAACTAACTATTTAGAGAAGGTAGCAATCGTGCGTTTCAAGGCAAAGGTCTTCGATACCTTGTGGGCACATAGGCAACACAAGTAGGTAAGCACTTTGGGCGTTGAATTCACCATTAAAGAAATAATAAAAAGAATGGAAAAGAGGCATTTTTTTGCATTGCTAGCCCTTTTGGCATTATCAGCAGCTAGTTGTAGTAGCATGATAAATACAAATAACACCCAAAATGATTCTGCCATAGCGGATACGCTATATTCGTGGGAGTATCGTTATCTAAATTCATTGGTAGGTGAAACTAGAGATGCACCAAGAACAATTTTTTTTCCACAAATGATGGAATCAATTGAAAACTACCCATATCTACAAGAATTTCTTGAACTGGATACTGCCGTACGCCTCAAAATTCTGCGCTTAATGCGCCTACCTTCTATTGTATTAGATGGCGAGGGGGTAGTTTGGTATCATAATGGCACAAAAGGCAGAGCACATCAATTAAAAATCAATCCATGCGGTATTTATGCGCCCATACCCACCGAATACCTGCTGGCCTTTGATAAAACTACTTCTTTAACGGCTCCCTTATGCCCTGATGCTGTACGTGATGTATTGGGTAAAATGAAAAATTTGGATAGCATCAGCTTGACAATTATGTCCACAAAGCCCTATATCATCAATTTAAGTGGTTTAGATATGCGGCACATTAAGCATCTGCATTTACACGCAATTAACTGTGAACGCATCATATTTCCTACGCAAAACGCCATAGAGACCTTGGTGCTTTATGAAAGTAATTTCAGTAAATTTGACAGTTCTTTCCAAAAGCTGAAAATGCTAAATTATCTGTTCACATATAGGATTCCATTGAAAGAGTTGAATTTGAATGGACTAAAGAAGCTACATTCTGCTTGGGTGGTACAGGATAAAATAGAACTAAAAAAAAGCAATGTTATGTTAGATTCAACTTGTAAAATTAAGATTATTTCTTGCTGTGACCGCCCTAGTCCAGGTAAATATTATCTTAGAAAAGAAGATTATGCCAAGGACGAGCGTATTCGCGATTTAATAAATAAGGCTAGTTGCAACTAAGTTGCTCTATCGCCCCCATACTCGAACCCATAGCCAAAGCCATACAAGAAAACCACTACGACCCTTTTGGTCTGAACCTGAAGGGCCTAGAAACGCAAGGGGACTTCCGCTGGCTCTACAACGCCCAAAACGAACTAGAAACCCTGCATGAGCTAGACCTCTACGAAACGCCTTTCCGTTCCTACGACGCACAACTAGGGCGTTTCCACCAAGCAGACCCACTCGCCCCCCTCTACGACGGCATCAGCCCCTACCAATACGCCTACAATAACCCTATCAGTTTTAATGACCCCATGGGGCTGGAAGCGGAGGCGAGTCCGAGCGTAGTGCCGAGTACTACTTCTGGGGCCGCACCAGTCGCTAATGAAGTGAAAGAAGAAGATAAAAGCGACGACCTACCCGATGCCCCCATACTCGAACCCATCAAAGAAATGCCTACACTCGCCAGCGCAGGGCCTAACGTAGAGATGACTTTAGAAAAGATGCCTGTTGCAGAGCAGTCTGCGGGTGATGATGAGGGTGGCAACGAAAGCGGCGCTGTTGCAGAAGAAAATAGCATTGAACATCAGCTTAATGCGGCGAAAAGCTGGGGGAATGGGGGGGCAAATAACAACGCAGAAGATAGTAAATTTGTTGGTAGTTTTGCATTTGTAAATGCGTCTCATTCACCTAATAGTGGTGCTTGGGAGCATACGAAAAAGTGGGACGATGCTGCCATTAAAGGTTTTGGTGAATTTATTGTTGAAATGGCAAAAACTACCAGCGCGAATAAAGGTGCGAGAATTTTAAGCTATAAAATTAAGGAATATACAGATTTGCACAAGCAAGCAATTTCGCTCGACCGAGATGATTATGCTACCACACCGCTACAATGTAGCCAAAGTGTTATTCTACTACTTCTGATTTATGCTAAAGAAAATGGTTTGCCAGTACATTTGAAACGAACTGGTTCAAATGGAAGTATTCAGATTTATAACTCAAAGATACATTCGATAATCAAAATGCTGTACGCCGCAAGGGTCTTTAGTCCAAAAGATTTAAAAGACTCTGATAATGCCAATGCTGTTGCACTAACTAGTAAATCCATATCAAATGGCCTTTTGCAGCTAATAGTAGATAGTACTACTAAGCACGCTGCTGTCTATTATAGAAATAGTAATGGCTATCCAATGGTTCTACAAGCAGCTGGAACAATAAGAAAAGGAGTCGGTGCCAGCTTTACTTTACCACACAGTAGGTCTGCAACTGGTGTTCAGCCACAGTTATACCAATTCAATTTTAATAATTTTAACAAGGCTTATTGATAGATATGAAGGCTTATTTTCTTTTAACTATTTCGTTGCTATTTGTATGTACTCACTGGGTCATTAGCCAAGAACTGCGTATAGATTCTTTGAACGTTCAGCAATACATCGGCTTCAGTATTCCGCCATTTAAAAGTGTTCAATACGACCTCGCTATCCATGATACTAGTCTTTTTATCGCTACAAAAGATACTTTGTTTCATGTGAGCCTTGCCAGCAAAAAAATGCTAAAAAAGAAGCCTATCTCTATACCACAGAAAGTAGATTGGGTGGCTTTGGCAATAAACAAAGATAGCTTATTGCTGTTTCAGTCTTATTCCACTAAGAAAAAAAGCAGCTTTTTGTCTGGCTCTATGTTCTTAATTCAGGATTTTTCAAAAATAAATACTTTCCTTAAAAAACCACAAGGATTTGAATACTATATGAATGTTCAAGACCTTTTTCACCCAAGGTTTATTAAATGTTGGACAAAAGATACCTTGGTTTTTATGCAAGGAGTTAGCATGGCCATCTGGTTTGATAGAATATTACTTCATAAGGAGGATTTGTATCCTTTGGGTATAAACTATGATTCTATAAAGAATAATCCTAATTTTTTTACAATTCATGATTATGTTACACATACGGAATATATCCTAGATTGTGCTACTTCAGACTATGAGGAAAGAGTTAGAGAGTATCATCTAAAATCGATTAAACTTTCAAATAATTTAGTTATAGATATATCATCAGATAGCTTATTCTGTAGGCAAGAGCCAAGCTATCTAGCTGCTGATGGAAGAATATGCATTTTGCAAGAACATCATGCTAAAAAATCAGAATCAGATATTATGTATATTTATGATTTTTCAAATAGAAACAGTCAAGGTAAAATGGTGAAGATAATCAAGCATAAAAGTCATTATTTGTCAGATTATAAGTCTTTGCATATTGGTCTCGGCCGCAATTTTCTTCTATTCTGGAATTATTATACAGATATGATTTATCTTGAGTATTTTCAAAATGAATAGTCAAATAATCGCTATGAAAACTATTTTAATCTCATTTGCAACTGTATTTGCTTTAACCGCGGCTTGTCAAAAAAAGAGCGAATTTAAACCATTCAAATACCACATAATCTGTGAACATATTGAATTAGATAGCTCTTTATTGGAATATCGCTGTAGGTTTAATCTGCCATTTGATGAAGGCATACTGCTATATTCTGATTTGGAGCGCACCTCAAAAAACCCTAATTCTATGTGTTCGTATCCCATAGAACGAAAACAATTAGATTCTTGTCGCTTGGGTACCAGAGTTAGTTACAAAGGCTTGATTATCAGCAATTTTAGCGCAGTTTATGATTTTAATACTAAAAAATTCAATAAAAATGATATAACTAAAGACCATTTGGGGAATGTCAATATTGGCGAAGATGAAGAAAAACTAGCTTTTTTTGATGAGAAAAGTCAAATAGGAATCTTGTTATTCTCATCGCTTTCAGCGCCCGATATGTATGATTATGCATTTATTTTTAGCACCGACGAGAAAAATCCGCAACTATATGTTGTTGAGGCATTATTGCTATCTGAATATTTTGAAACAGAAAACAATCCGAATAACAAATACCGCTCATACGAATTACTTCTTGAAGACTGCCAAAATCGTTGGTTTCGTTTAGCGGAACAATTATGTAAAAGTAAAAATTAATTCTCACGGCACGTTTTTTGTGGCCTATTTTTGGTAAGAAAGCGCCCACCACTCCGCCGAGCACCACGCCGCGAGCCTTTTTGAGGGTGCGTTATTTTGATGCAGTCGGGTCTTTTGTGGGTATGGAAGAGCGCCAAATGACGGACTTAGCCTACTGCCAAACGATGCGCCTCACGAGCCAAGTGCCTACAGACGGCAGCGCCACAGTCAGCGTAGAATACGAAGGCTCGTTGCTCTACCGCGCTTATTTTGACGACCTTTCTATCGCGCTCATGACCGAACCCATAGCCAAAGCCGTGCAAGAAAACCACTACGACCCTTTTGGTCTGAACCTGAAAGGTATAGAAACGCAAGGGGACTTCCGCTGGCTCTACAACGCCCAAAACGAATTAGAAACCCTGCATGAGCTAGACCTCTACGAAACGCCTTTCCGTTCCTACGACGCACAACTAGGGCGTTTCCACCAAGCAGACCCACTCGCCCCCCTCTACGACGGCATCAGCCCCTACCAATACGCCTACAACAACCCTATCAGTTTTAATGACCCCATGGGGCTGGAAGCGGAGGTGAGTCCGAGCGTAGTGCCGAGTACTACTTCTGGGGCCGCACCAGTAGCTAATGAAGTGAAAGCAGAAGTTAAAAGCGACGACCTACCCGATGCCCCCATGCTCGAACCTATCAAAGAAATGCCTACA
>JAAFJX010000014.1 GCA_013299045.1 Cytophagales bacterium
AATTTTACGGAAAGCAGCATCATTTTTTACGTCGGCCAGCAGCATATTTTTTGTCTCTCTTGTGAGCTATTCGTGCAAAGATACGAAAAATAACCAAATAGAATCGATGGGTTTGATGAAAAAATAGCCCTTGATTATTTAGAGTAGCATGGTTGCTAATTTTTTGGGGTTTGGGCAGTCTAACCTTGAGATAATCTTGGAAAATAAAGTTATGTTTGTTGTCCGAGAGGGGTATTGTTTTTTTGCACCTCAAAGATAAGCTTTGAGTTAAAATATTCTCACTCTCAATGTCTTCTTAGGACGGGATTGGTTTAGCAACACAAAATTTCATAAGTGTGTGTAGCTAAATTAATTAAAACAAAAAATAGTTTCAATTAATTTAGCTACTTCTGCTTAGAATCAAAAAAGGGAGGTATTTTCAACCCGTAGCCAACATGAAAAATTACACGGACAAGGAACAAGACGGTAAAAGTAAATCAGTTGCCGATAATCTGCCCAAATCACATGATAGCAGTCTTTTCCCCTTTCAGAGGATAGATGAGCGACCAGAGGTTGTTATTCAACAAAAGCTAAAGGATACAATCAACAATAGCGCCAGGGTGCTCCAGTTGAAAGCCTATCAAGAAATGGCAAATGAAAGCGCACAAGTAAAGCAGCACCGAGAATATCAAACGCTGGCAGATAGCTTTTCTTCTCAAACTTTGCAAAAGAAACAAAGTATAGAAGAGGAAGAAACATCTCTAGGTGAGTCCAAGGCCATTCAAAGAAAAGAAAACGATACAGGTTTACCAGATGGCCTTAAATCGGGCGTTGAAAACCTATCTGGCTATTCATTAAATGATGTCAAGGTGCATTATAATTCTGACAAACCAGCTCAGCTACAAGCACACGCTTACGCGCAAGGAACTGATATTCATTTGGGTCCCGGAGAAGAAAAACATTTGCCGCATGAAGTTTGGCACGTGGTACAACAGAAACAGGGCAGAGTGAAACCAACCCTACAGATGAAAAGCAACTTGAAAGTGAACAACGACCAAAACTTGGAAAAAGAAGCTGATGTAATGGGCAGAAAAGCAGTACAGGACAATAGCACCAATCAGAGAGATAACACTGTTGATGCCTTGCTCATAACAGAGGGGCACACAGAAAATCATGTAGTGCAACGTATGATAGCTGCTCGTGAAGGCTCTAATAGGAGTTTGAAGAATATATACGACCAGTTGGTGTGGCGTTCTCTATTATTAAGAGCTTTGGGATATGCTGTTGGAAATAAAAAAGCTATTCAGCTAAATTTTGGAACTGATGAAGAATTAGACAGACGAAACGCTTGTTATCTGGCTGATAAGCACGCAATACTTGTCAATCAGAAATTTTCCGAAAGCCCCGAATCAGAAATAAAAAAATGGATATTGATTGAGTTAAACCACGCCAGAGAAGTCTTGCATGACCAAGAAAGCAATGAAAAAATTAAAATGCCAGAAAACCTAGAGGATCATGGGAATGCAGAATTTAAAGCCTTAGAAGCACTCCGAGTTGAATACCATGAATGGATTAGTTCCTATCTCCTGTATATTCAAACCAAAGACATTAATGAACATACACCCCAGAGCAAAAAGAAGACAAAAGAAGAGGCTTCAGTAAAAGAAATAGAAACAAGGCTGCCAGACGAATTGTATGACAAAGAAGCTGATTATAGCTGGTATAATTTTGATGATTACCTTATGATGCAGCTTAAAACACATACTACAGCTTATGACCCGAAGGCAGGTGATGATGAGTGGGTAGGGCACTTTCTACTTGCCCAAGCCAAAGAAACGTTTGGAGAAGAAGTATTTGTTATTAAAGATGTTGTTAAATTTATGGATTTAAAGGATTTAAAAGGCTTTGAAGATAGCTACATCATTGATACAACTGATTATCATAAGCTATTAAGGCAACAAAATCCATTTAAGGGGAGCAAGGCACAGAGCTTGATTGATGCCTATGAGTAAAATGAGATACGCAGTATATTTTTTTTGAATGATACTTTTTGTTGAATCTAAGAACAGATAAAATTATAAATAGTCTTTCCTGAAAATGTATCTAAAGTATTTATTGCCAGTAAGTTAAACAAGAATTTCATCTTCAAAATCTCTTAGTTTTTAGCCTATTTTGTCAAATAACTGGCAAAACCTCAAGGGCTTTGTAAGTCCTGCCACGCCTCGCATCAGACAAAAGCGAATGGCTCAAAGGTCAGAGGGTGAGATTTTCTGTGCCACTATGCTTTTTAAGAGAGTGAATCAGAGAAAAAGCCATTCGTTGGTTTAGATGAAAATTGATGTGCTTGTTCTTGTGCCGACTTTTTAAGGGACGACCAAACAATTTATACTCGTAAAGTCAAGGTAAAATAAGATAAATTTTCAAATTTTTCAATTTTTTTTCAGGTAAGTGGCTCTGTTTTACGTATTCATAAACACTTCGCTTCTTCGCCTAAAACCCATTTGCTGCAAACCAATTTTTTTAATGCGGAAACCCCTGCAAAGAGTCCTCGTTTATTTGAATTGCAGTTTAGAAATCGCATCTTTGCGTTTTTAGGACAAAGCGCGCTCGTTTTATGTTGTTTCAATGGTTAGACCGTCTCTCTTTGGGGCAGGAACGTTTATTTTGGTTTGTTGTAGGTGTTTTTTTTTATTTGCCCTTCTTGGGTGCTGTGCCTCTTTTTGACTGGGACGAAATCAATTTTGCGGAATGCGCCCGCGAAATGATTGTTTTGCAAGATTACCTGCGGGTTCATATAGGCTTTTTACCCTTTTGGGAGAAGCCACCCTTGTTTTTTTGGCTGCAAGCCCTTTGTATGAAAATTTTAGGTGTTAATGAGTATGCAGCACGCTTACCGAACGCGCTTTGTGGTTTGGTATCTTTGCAAGTGCTTTTTGGTATAGGGCATGGTCTGAAAACCCGCAGTTTTGGGCGTATATGGTTGTTGGTTTATCTAGGCTCTTTGCTGCCCCACTTCTACTTTAAATCCGCAATTATTGACCCCGTCTTCAACTTGTTCATTTTTCTGAGCATTTATTATTTGGTTCAATACAAACTTCGCCGAACATGGCGCTCTCTGCTTCTGGCTGCATTTATGATGAGTTTGGCTGTTCTAACAAAGGGGCCAGCAGCTTATATCATTGTATGCCTTTGCTTTGGTGTACTAACCCTTTTGCATTGGTACAAAAATTATCGGGCTGGCAGTTGGAGTTTTAGTTTTCCTGTCCCACTTTGGGCTTTTCTACTTTTTTCAGTAGGTGGCCTTTTTTGTATATTGCTTTGGTATGGGCTAGACACCTTGCAAAATGGCCCTTGGCTTGCCATTGAATTTACGAAATATCAATATCGCCTCTTCAGCACGCCAGATGCAGGGCACAAGGGCTTTTTTGGTTATCATTTTGTGGTTTTGTTGGTAGGTTGTTTTCCTATGTCTTTTTTTGCTCTAAAAGGCATTGGGGGAAAGCTGAAAGCAGACAGTGAGATAGAAAGCGTTTTTCAAGAATGGCAGTTGGTGCTTTTCTGGGTGGTGTTGTTGTTATTTTCGGCGGTGCAGTCCAAAATCGTTCATTATTCTTCTTTATGCTATTTTCCTCTGAGCTATTTGGCAGCGAGGGGCGTTTGGGAATGGCGCAGTAACCCTTTACCTACTTGGTTAATGTGGCCTTTGGCCATTCTGGGAGCTATGATTGGGCTTGTTGTTGGCATCTTTCCGCTTTTGATGCGCCATGTGGCAGACTTTAAACACCTTATAGCCGACCCCTTTGCACAAGCAAATCTAGACGCACAAGTGAACTGGCAGGGCTGGGAAGGCGTGGCTGGCTTGGTGCTATTACTGGGCATTTGGGCAGGTTTGCGGGCTTGGCAGCGCCAGTCCTTTGAAAGCGGTTTTGTTTTTATTTTTGGGAGCATGGCGCTTATGCTTTGGCTCACACTGAATAGCATTGTACCCAAAATAGAGCGTTATTCGCAGGGTGCAGCCATAGATTTTTACAAATCATTGGCAACCAAACAGCCGGTTTATGTCTTTACGGTAGGCTTCAAAAGTTACGCACATTGGTTTTATAGCGAGCTGCCACCTGAAGCAAAACCCAATAGTTTAGATACAAAAATCTGGTTTGATTATCTGATGAACAATGATTTAGACAAAGATGCTTATTTGGTAGCCAAAGTTCACCGAACTGATGACCTCAAGCCACACCGCGCCAAGCTGGATAGTCTTTACAGCCAAAACGGATTTGTCTTTTATAGAAAAAAAGCCAGATAGCCTCCCTGTACATCTATCAAAAAAAAATAATATCAGCAAATTAAATAGTCGTCCCTGAAAATATATCTAAGGTGTTTTTTGTCAGTGAATTAAACAAGCACTTCATCTTTAAAATCTCTTAGTTTTTAGCCTATTTTGTCAGATAACTGGCAAAATCTCAAGGGCTTCTTACGACCTGCACTGCCTCGCATCAGAGAAAAGCGAATGGCTCAAAGGTCAGAGGGTGAGATTTCCTGTGCAACTATGTTCTGTAAGAGAGTGAATCAAAGAAAAAGCCATTCGCTGGTTTAGATGAAAAAAGCAGTCTTTTTCATCTAAATTGGCCTTTTGCGAGGCTTGATTTTTTTGCTATGCCCTACGGTCAAAACTTTCAGTTCGCACTTCAGTTCGGCATCAAGGCAAAAAGTAGAGAGAAAAGCCAAAAAAAGTCAGATAAATCAATTGATGTGCTTGTTCTTATGCCGACTTTTTCAAGGGACAACTTATTAGGTTTCTGTTTGTGGTGCAAATCATTCTTTTTCTGGGGCAAATCAGCCTTGTATCCACAATTTCTTGCATTGGTGTTGCGGTTTATTTCTCTGTTAATCAATGATTTATTCTTGCCAATGGCCTCTGAAATAGAAGTTATTGTGTATTTTTTTTGCAATAAGTTCCGCAATCATCTACCTTTGCGCGTGTGTTAAATGTGCCATACGTCTTTTTGAGTAGGGAAAAACCAAAAGGTACAAAGGATATATTAAAGCACACAGGTAAATCGCCTTTTTGCCTCTTGTACTCTTTGTCTTTTCCAAAATAATGAAAGTATTTCTATTATTGTTGCATATCAATTACTCACACATCATAATTCATTAGATTTTATGGCTATACTCAATATCTTTTCGCGTCCTGTAGCAGACCAAGTCATTCAGCGCATAGAAAAACTAACACCCAGCACTCAACCGCTCTGGGGCAAAATGAATGTAACTCAAATGCTGGCGCATTGCAACGTTACTTACGAAACTGTATTTACAAGCAAGCACCCTAAGCCCAATTTTTTTATGAACATTATATTCAAATTGTTTGTAAAAAAAGTGGTAGTTGGCGAAAAACCTTATCCTAGAAATAGCCAGACCGCACCTATTTTTATCATAGGCGACGACCGCAATTTTGAGATGGAAAAAAAGCGACTCATTGACCACATCAATCAGGTACAACAGCTCGGCGAAGCGCATTTTGACGGCCTTCAATCTTTATCTTTTGGGGCACTCACTAAAACCGAATGGAACAACTTGTTTTACAAACATTTAGAGCATCATTTAGGCCAATTTGGGGTTTAAAGGTCATGGCCAGAAAATTTGGCTTACAAGTTGTCTGGTACAGTTTGTAGCATAACGAAAATGCCTACCGATAACTAATTTTTCTGGCCATGTATTCAAAAACTTCTTCTCATAAAGCAGTTCGTTTCTCAATAGTCATTGGAGTAGCTCTGTTTTTATTGTCTTCCTCTGCTTATTCCCAAAAAGCTAATTTTGAGGCTCTTATCAAAGATGCTGATTCTTTTTATGTGGCTAAAGACTACGAAGAAGCAGCTAAGCGCTTCGGAAAGGCCATTAAAGCAGACCCCACCCAAGTAAAAGGCTGGTGGTATAGGGCGGACGCTTATTGGAAGCTAGAATCCTATAAAAATGCTATCAAGGACTATACAAAAGCGCTTGAAATAGAAGAAAATAGCAAATTTTATTACCGCCGCGCGGAATGTCTTTTGGGGTTAGAAAAAAAAGAAGAAGCCTGCCAAGACCTTCAAAAAGCCTATCTACTTGGCTACAAAGAAGCAAAACCCCTGGCCAAAAACCATCAATGCGCCTGGTACTTGGCTTTGAATAGTGCCCCTTGTCCTGTACAAACAAACGCCGTTACAAGTGTGGAAATTGATGCCTTCACCGGAACTATTATTGTCAGCAAAGGGCTTGTTTATGAAAAGGTTACCATTACACCAGAAAGTGGCGTGGGTTTTTTGGCCTCTGCCCAAGTTGGCCTTGATGAAGACTTTACTTTCAAAGTGAGCCGCCCAAAAAACTTTTGTATAGATGCCGACGATAACATCAACTATGGTGGTGGCTTTAGGGTCATAGACAGCAAGGGAACTGAGGTGGCCAACGTGGCAGATATTTATGCAGAGTCCACGATGTCTTTGCTTCAGGAAGAAATGCTCAAATCGCTTTCTATGACGCTTTCCATGAGCTCGCCCATGAAACAGGGCGAAAAATACACTTTAGAGGTACGCTATTTTGATAAGCGTGGCAAGGGCGAACTATTTTTAACCCTACCGATTCAAATTGCACCTAAAAACAAAATAGCTAAAAACACGCTTAGTACGCTCAATACGCTCGGTGAAGGTATTTATAGCTCGGCAGTGGGCATGGAGGTAAGCCATATCAAGTTAAAAAACTCTCAGAATCAAGATGTTAAAGAGGTATCGTCCAATCAGGTAAATTATAAAATGGAACTAAACGGGGTTAAAAAATTTAGCTCTAAAACCACTTGCTTGATGCGCTGGGTAAATGCTGAAGGGCAAATTGTTAAAGAAGATAGCCAAAACTTGGAACTACAAGGGAATTATACCTTTTTTAATTTTTCTACACTTGGCTTACAAAAAGGTAAACACAAGGTATGGTTAAAATTTGAGGAGGCAGACTCTGAAAACACAATGGGCCTTGTTCTGCCTGTTATGGTACGCTAAAAACTAGATGCAAAAGGACACCATGGACTCAACACATTTTCTCAAAACCATTTATCAAAGCCCTGCCCTCAGCGAGGCTGATTTGAAGCAAATATTGAGCGCTCACAAAGCCAAAACATATAAAAAAGGCGATTACTTTCTCTGTGCTGGCCAAGACACTCAGGAATATTTTTGTTTAGAAAGTGGTTTGGCGCGTACTTATGTCCTTGACTACGATAATAACGACATAACCACCAATCTCTTTTCGGGCGGAAACATTATTATTGATGTAGCGGCTCTTTTTGGGAATAGCCCAGCACAAGAATACGCGCAGGCACTTACGGATTGTCTTGGCTGGCAGTTAGATTATGATGATTTTCAAAGGCTCTACCACAGCATTCCTGCCTTTAGCGAATGGGGCAGAGCTTGGATGACGCAGAGTATGGTGCATCTCAAACAACGCATGATTTCTATGATTACGCTAGATGCTAAAAGTCGTTACTTGGCGCTTCTTGCTTCAGAACCAACTATTGTGCAGCAAGTACCACTCAAGCATATTGCTACTTTTCTGGGCATTACGGATACTTCGCTCAGCCGAATTAGGGCAGATTTGAATAGGGTGAGTTATTGAGACCAACCTTTGTTACCACTCTCTTATCAGCCCTCCTTCTTGTTAACAATTAGTCGTCCCCTTGAAAATATATAAAGTATTTATTATCAGTAAATTAAATAAGAATTTCAACTTTAAAATAGCTTAGTTTTTAGCCTATTTTGTCAAATAACTGGCCTTTTGCGAGGCTTGATTTTTTTACTATGCCCTACGGTCAAAACTTTCAGTTCGCGCTTCAGTTCTGTATTAAGGCAAAAAGTAGAGAAGTCTATCAAAGGCCGTCAAGGTGTTCCCAGAATAGGTAAACTATCCTCCTGAAATTTAGCTTACATCTATTGAAAGGACTTTTTAAGGGACAACTAGGTAAGGCCCAAGTGCCGATAGAGAGCAACCAGAACCGATAAAGCATTGTTTTCTAGCGCAGACATTCTTGAATGGTGATTTTGAGGCGTTCTGTATCTTGTAAGCCGCCCAGAGTTTTGTAAACGATGTCGCCGTTCTTGTTCAAGACCACGTGTGTGGGGAAGCCTTGCACGTCAAAAACATCAAAAGCGCTTTTTGCTAGGCCAGCCACTTGATAGTTGAAAGGCTTTTGGCTCAAAAAAGCATTTAAATCAGCCTCTTTGTTTTTGGTTGGGGCCAAGAAAACCACATCGGGCTGTGCAGCAAACTCCGCTACTAGGGCGTTGAGGGTAGGCATTTCTTCTATGCAAGGGCGGCAAGATAACCCCCAAAAGTTGAGAACCACCACCTTGCCCTTGAGGGACTGAGCACTGTAGGTAGCCCCTTGCAAGGTTTTGAACTCGAAATAAGGAGCAGCAATTTTTACTTCCTTGGTGCTGCTCTTTTCGGCTTCTATGCCCGCCCAATAAGTTTCAAAACCCTCTGATTTGTTGTATTTTACGTTGTAAAGTGGCTCAAAAGCATAGATTTTAAGATTATGGATAAGCTCTTTATTCAACTCCGAACGGAGTAGCTGAAAAACATCTTTATAGGTGCGCTCGGCTAAGTCATAGAGACTCATTGCCATATAAACATTGCCCATATTCCACAAAGCAGCGCTGTAAGAACCTGCCTCTGCCAAAGAGTCTAGTGCTGTATCCATTTGTTTGGCTGCATAAATTAAGGCTTCTTGAGGCTGCTTATTCGCTAACAGGCATTGGGTCAGATGATACAACATAATTAAACGATTCATGGTTAGGAGTGCTCTATCGCCCCAAACACCGTGAAAAAATAGTGGGTCATTCAGGCTGTTTTTATAGGCTTCAATAGCCCCTGGATAGTCCTCATATTCCTGATAAACAACGGCTAATTTTCGTTTGAGCATAGACTTGCGGTAATTCGTATAATCTGGCCTGGCCAAGCGCGCCTGCATTTGTTTAATCAAAAAATCCTTATCGTATTTTATAAAACCAGTTTGATAGTGTTGCAGCTCAACATCAAAATAGGGCAGGTGTGCCGTTTGGCTTACAAAACTTTCACGAAGAGGCGCAAAGTCAGCGTTATAAATTGCTGAAAGAGAATCGCTTTCGCGAAGGAGTCGCGAAAACATTTCTATTGCCACAAATGTATTATTCATTTCTGTCCTTTTGGGTACAATGCGCTTTAGAATCTTAAAAGCATCTTCATAACTCTTGAGCTTGAGCAAAAGAAAATAGCTTGCTATTGCTGCTATATCGCTCTTCTCTGAGGATAAACGATTCAGATAGCTATTCGTCTCTATTTCTGAGAAGGCCTCATCATGCAGATAAAAAGCTTCCGCTATCGCATAATAGTTCTTTGGATGTAGTTCTAGTTCTTTTTCTAAAGCAAGGCTGGCACTACCCTTTATTCCTGAGCCGTTATAAATCATTTTATACAGAAGAGCACTTGGCAGAGGTTTTTGCTTGTGGGTAAAGTATATCTGCTCGTCAGCCACAAGTTTATGCCGTGTATAGTAATACAATATACCATGAAATACATCTTTGGGTATCTTTATGGTTGTTTTTAGGGCTTTGGGCAGCAGAATGGCTTCAGAATATATAACTTCGCTATTTTCTCGCCTTAGTAATGCAACGATAGACAGGGTATCGTTCAAATCGCCTTTTCTTTCTAGGGTAAGCTCGCCACTGTTTTCTTGAAATTGAGCATAGCCGCTAAGAGCGAGAAGGGAGAGCAGAAGCAAGAGGACAACTTTCATGGTTTTATTTTTTTGAGAGATGATTTAAAATTTTTAACGCGAAAGCAAAACCTCCACACGGCGGTTTTTGGTGCGGTTGTCAGGGTTCGTATTGGGCAGCAGAGGTTCTTTTTCGCCCTTGCCTTCGCTTGTGAGGCGCTTCGCCGCGATGCCTTTTGTTATCAAATAGTTGCGAACGGCCTCTGCTCTTTTTTCTGAAAGCGCTTGGTTGCTCGTGTCTTCACCAAGGTCGTCGGTATGGGCTATGATGTGTGCGCTTTGTAGTTTGTTTTTGAGCAGGCGTTGCAGCAGTTCGTTGAGCTTGGCTTCTGCTGCGGGGCCAAGTTGAGCAGAATTGCTCTCAAAAAGTACGTCTTCAAAAACAAGTACTTCCTGTTCATAATCGCCTATTTCTTGTAAAACGCAACGCTTGAGTGGTGTATAAAAGGCATCGTAGTTTCGTTTTTCGCTGCTCCCCTTGGAGTTCCAATACAATTTTTTTCCAAAGTAAGAGGCTTCAGAATCACCATAAGGTAGAGATTTTACTTGGCAAACTTGGGCGTAGCTCAGTTGTTTTTCAGCAAGCGTTATTTTGCCAAAAAACTGCCCACCAAGAAGATAGAGCATATTAGATGTGCTTTTGAACCAAATAAGTTTTGAACCAAAATCTCTGAACTCGTCAGGCAGAGACCATTCCTGAACTGTTTGGTTAGCAAAAGTATAGCGCAATAAGCGAACAGCACCCTCCTTGGAGCGCCGTGTGGCGTATAAAAAATTGCCACAAGTGGAATTACTAATATGAGCTTCTTCGTCAGGACTACTCAAAGCCGTTAAGAGCTGCGGCCCACTTTCTGGATTTTGAAGGTCTAAATATTTGATTTCATCAGCACTTTTAGCGCTTTCTTGCACAAAATAGAGTGTTTTGCCGTCTGCGCTGAAAGACGGAAAATTATATAAAGAGCGATAGCCAAGCCAACTATAGTTGGTGGGCTTTACCTCTGCGCTTGGGTACAAATCATACACTTTGATAGGCTTACTAAAAGTGCTGTCTGTGAGCTGCTTGGCCTTATAGATGCAGCTAGGTTGCTGGGTTTCAATTTGGGACAAGAAGGTGGCGGCCAGGAAATAAAGACAACTGTCTGTTTTATTAAAAAGTGCATGAATACCCTTGAGTGGTGTCTTTTTATCGCTCATTTGGTAGTATAAGCGTTGCGTGGGTTGTGCAGAGGCCAATAGAGGAAATAAAATGGCCATTAAGGACGAAAACAAAATTTGACTTTTCGGGCGAAGCATATATTTTCTTTTTTTGTATGTAGAAAACAGAATTGAGGAGTTGATGCCACAATTCTGTTTAATAATTTAAGCGTGTAATCAAGTATCTAGATTTCTCTACAAAGAAGGCTACAATGACTTGCTCTTTCTCAACGCAAATAATCTTTTGTGGTTACAGATGTTTCATGCAACATTATCTGCCTATTGATACCTCTTTTTTTATACAATGCTAGTGCCACCCTCTTTTAGTTTACTCGCATACTCTACAGAAAGAGCAAAGTTTGCAAACTTTTTTCTTTAAAAGAAGCCATTTTGATAGAATTGGCCTAATGACTCTTGCAACAATCTTTACATTTATTGTCTATTTCCCATCTATTGGCATCTGATGTAAAAGCAAATGTTTCTTGGAGTAAAACATTGCCATTCTGACCCACTTTGGTACAACGCCAGTATCCCCCTTTCACCTTGTGGGATTGCTCATTGCAGAGTTCAAATTTACCAAATTTTTCTTTCAAGTTAGACATAAAATTGTTTGTTTTTTGGGGTTATTAAAAAAAGAAAACGGAGGCCATCAGTACAAAAAGAGCGCAAATGTTCTGGTCTTGAACTGCCGTTTTTTATCTAAAATTTTGACCGAACTAGAGGAGTCTTCTTGGCTATCAACCATCAATGTATGGAAGCTCTGTTGAATGCTTCCGTCTTCATTTCTCTCTGCCATTATTTCTTTAAACGATATAACCAACTAAACTCTCTGGGAGGTTCAACTTTTTAGTAAAAATACCACCCTTTGTTTTATTGGACGTTGCGTCATAGTCAAAAGTTTCACAAAGGGTATCATACACATAAAAAACTGTTAATTTTACCTTCTGGCAGTCTTCATTTTTTGCTTTATAGGTTATTTCTTGAAGTTTTTGAGAGAAAGCCATATTGCTCAATACATTAAAAAGACAAAGGAGGAAAGTTCTCATCATTCTGAGATTTTTTTTAGTAAAAGTTATAAAAACAGACGAACGAATTTATGCAACAGGGGTTTCAAGTACGAACAAGGCCAAAGACTCCTAGAATTGAAGCAAGAATCAGTTAGATTAGTCATTGGTTTTCCGAATACTGCATTTACTCTCAGAACACTATTTTAAGAGGGAAGCCCTAAAAAATAAAACACTTAATTTTGAACTTTAAATTTGTTTGTATTTATTGCAAACAAAAGTAGTTTGTGCGTAAGACGATGAAAAAAATAGCTTAGGCACCTACACAAAAAATCCAAACTAAACTATTTGGTAAAAATTTTAGAGGTATGGCGGTAATTATCAGAATGACTAAAATGACTGACACCATGGTAGAAGGCGTAATTGCAAGCTGGCTTAAAGGTGAAGGTAGTACTGTGAAATCCGGCGATATTCTGGCCGAAGTGGAAACCGATAAATCCACGATGGAATTTGAGAATTTCGAGGACGGCGTTGTGCTTTATGTAGGCGTAAAAGCCGGCGATGCCGTGCCTATTGATGCGCCCATAGCCATTATTGGTCGGGCAGGTGAAGATATTGCCGCACTCAAAGCACAGTTTAATGGTAATGGCGCTGCTTCTGTAAGCGTACCTGCTCCTCAAGCTCCTGCATCGGTCGTAACATCAGCCCCTGCAAGTATAGCCCCCGTCATAGATTTAGGCAGTATTAAGGCTGTAGCGGAGCGTATGCCTCTCAAAACGGACACTATGGTAGAAGGAGTAATTGCTAGCTGGCTCGTAGAAGTAGGCGCAAAAGTGAAATCTGGCGACATTGTGGCAGAAGTAGAGACCGATAAAGCCACCATGGAACTAGAAATTTTCAGCGACGGCATAGTTCTTTACAGGGCAGTAGAAGCAGGCCAGAGCGTGCCTGTAAACGGTATTTACATGATTATTGGCGAAGCAGGGGCCAATTATCAGGCTATTTTAGAGGCAGAAAAAGGCGCTACTGTTGCTCCAACCTCAGCCGAACCCGTCAAAACAGAAGTAGCAAGTCCTGCAACGACGACTACCCCGTCCACAACTACTGCCGTAGCAGCAACTTCGCCTACTGGCCGCCTTGTGGCCTCGCCTTTGGCTAAACGTTTGGCTAGGGAAAAAGGCTTGGACTTGAATGCCTTGAAGGGTTCTGGAGAATTTGGCCGCATCATTAAACGCGATATAGACAATTACAAACCAGCACCTGCCGCTGAAGTCAAAACAGTACCAACAGCAGCACCAACAGCCTCGCCTTACCAAGAGTCCTTCCGCACCGAGCGTGTCTCGCAAATGCGTAAGACGATTGCGCGTCGCCTCAGCGAGAGTATGTACACTGCACCGCATTTTTACTTGACGATGTCTATTAACATGGATAACGCCATTGCAGCACGCAAAAGTATCAATGAAGTGGCTACCACTAAGGTTTCTTTTAATGACCTTGTTATCAAAGCTGTGGCAGTATCTCTCAAAAAGCATCCTAAAGTCAATGCCTCTTGGCTCGGCGACACCATTCGCTACAACGACCACGTAAACGTAGGCGTGGCGGTAGCTGTGGACGAAGGACTGCTCGTACCAGTTGTACGTTTTACGGATACAAAATCCCTTTCACAGATAGGTACAGAGGTGCGGGAGTACGCCAAGCGTGCCAAAGATAAAAAATTACAGCCGTCTGACTGGGAAGGCAGTACATTTACAGTATCCAATCTCGGAATGTTTGGCATTGAGGAATTTACGGCTATCATTAATCCACCCGATGCCTGTATTTTGGCTGTAGGTGGCATCAATGAAGTACCCGTTGTAAAAAATGGTCAGATTGTAGTAGGCAATGTTATGAAAGTTACGCTCTCTTGCGACCACCGCGTGGTGGACGGAGCCGTGGGTTCTGCTTTTTTACAAACATTTAAATCTCTTTTAGAAGACCCGATTAGGCTTTTGGCATGATTTTGTTATATTTTCTTAGTAGGCTGTAACAATAATTATAGGATTTTGAAAGTTTTTATAAAGAAACTTACCATCTTCTAAGTATATCTGCCCAAGATTGCTACTTAATTCTAAACTACGATTAAAAACATTATGAGCCGTACTTACAGTTCAGTTTTTTTTAAAATAATTGCTTTGGCTTTATTTGTTATTTGCTTAACATCTTATAAAACAAAGATTTGGCAAGACCTTGCCAAGCCAGAGTTCAAGATATCCGAACGCGGCAGGCCCGATGCTTGCCAAGACCGAGGCTGTTTGTTCAAATCAGGTTTTGTGCGTTGCCAAGACAAAAAATGGGTAAACATTGTGCTGTACGTACAAAACCAAAGTGGGTACTGGGAAAGAAAAGAGTTCAAAAGACAAGGCCCTGGCTATTTAAGCCTCAACCTTTCCGATTGCAAATTCACAGGCAACTATTACGCCTATGCTTGTTATCAAGACGATAAGGACTGCCAAATTCCTGAAAGCCACGAGGTAGAAGCCATGCACAACAAAAAAGACCAAACGCCCAAGTTCAAAATTCTTAAAATTGGCCGTACCAAATGCACAAGCGGTGCGGGCGAGAACGTTAAGTTTGAGTCAGGTTATGTCTATTCGCCGACGGGCGGTCAGGTAGAAATTACGCTCTTCCTTGAAAAATCGGACGGGAAGTGGAGCAAAAAGCACTATACTTTTAACGGAACTGGCAATTTGAATTTGGCTGCTGAAGGCTGCGACCTCACTGGCAACTACAAAACCATGGTGCAATACGTTAAGTAAAGATGCAAAAGGACATAAAAGGTGGTTATTTTGGTAGGCTCTGTCTAT
The DNA here is from genome assembly GCA_013299045.1 of Cytophagales bacterium. Lineage (GTDB taxonomy): Bacteria > Bacteroidota > Bacteroidia > Cytophagales > Bernardetiaceae > RDZD01. Next base: position 14,790 of record JAAFJX010000014.1, read on the forward strand.
TAAGATAACCACTTTTTTTTGTGCCATAAAAATATAGCTTGCTCATTACTTAACATTTTTGACAGTCAGTACGTTATTAGGCATAATACTTCCTCTACAAATGACTATGCCAAAGGTAATCTTATCACATCTTAAAATTCCAGTTCTACTTGTTTCTCTGCGTTTTTTTGGTGCTTTATTGCTCTCCGTTCTTTCTTTGGGGCGTAGCGGTTTGGTACTTGCCCAGGTGGAGCCATGCTTCAAAGCAGACTTTCAGCGTGGTTGCAGCCCCTTGACGGTCAATTTTGTGGATTGCTCAGGTGCAGACAAAGACCTTATTTTTTATGATTTTGGAGACGGCCCCAAGCCCAAAACTTGGAATATTTACACAGAGCCAGGAAGATACACGGTTACGCAGGTCATCAATAGTGGTGCGGGCGGAGCTAAACTAGTCAAAGAAAACTATATCGAAGTAATTGAGCCACAGGATGTTAAATTTTCTGCTGTTACTTGCACAAACGGAAGCGTAAAAGTCAGCATAGAAGACGAGCGCTATGACACTTATCTCATCAACTTTGGCGACGGCACCACCACCACCATAGGCGACTTTGAGTCTGCCGTTCACGTTTACCGCAGCAGTGGCCTTGTAAAAATAACTATTACTGGCCTTTTTGACGGTGCAGCTAATAATTGCGGCAGCAAAACGGTGGAGCTTCAGGTCAGCAAAAGTTTTGAAGCACCCTTATTTTCATCATTGCGCACGCTTGATAATGTTTCGGCTGAGTTCAATTACAGCTTACCCGACTTTGGCAACTACGGTATCTTTGACCAGGGCAGCCCTACAAGTTCAGCAAAAGCTATTCTAAACAGCACTTCAAAAACATTACTCTTGGGTTTAGACAATGCCAATACGCAAGCAACTTACTTTTTGGGTAACCAGAACGCCTGTTCGGACAGTATCAAAAAAACCAATTTGCTACGCCTTTTATGGCTGAATGCCTTTTCGGAAGACGGCACAATGCGTTTGAGCTGGAGCCAAGCAGCCGAAAGCCCCGATTTTATCGGTTACGAACTTTATAAAGCAAACCTCCTTTTAAAAAGCATCAGCGATATTAACCAAACAACTTTTGTAGATATTGATTTGATTTGCAATAACTTCTATGACTACAGAGTAGAGGCTGTTTATGCCGACAAGCGCCGCGCCATTTCGCAAACACTCCGCCGCAAAGCCACCTCGTTACGCAAGCCACCAGCACCCGATAGCGTAGTTGTGAGCATTGAAAATCAGAAAGTTAAGATAACTTTTGTGCTACCCGATAGCTTAGACTTGACTGGCATACAGGCTGCAGCGAATTGTAATAGTGCGGCCTTCTCAGCCAGTTGTAAGGGCGATAAGCGTTTTATTTTTCATCATGGTAACTTTTTTCAGAACCAATGCTGCTATACCCTTACCAGTACAGATGCCTGTGGAAATGTATCTGTAAGCACTCCTGAGTATTGCCCAATTCTCCTGAAAGGCATTTTTCAAGGAAGTGAAGTTGTTTTAAGCCGAAGTGATTATGTGGGTTTTGGCGGCACAACTCATTTTTTACAAATCTTAGACGAAAACGATAGCATTCTGCTGGAGTATTTAATGGAAAACCAAGAGCTTAGGCAGCTTATCAAAGACCAAAAAAGACAGGTTTTGCGCTACCGAATCCGTGGTTTAGAATATCCGAGCAAGGCTCGAGAAACCTTTTCAAATATAGTTGAGCTAGCCATTCCTTTTGAAATAGAAATTCCCAACGCTTTTAGTCCCAACAACGACGGCCTCAACGATACCTTTGCGCCAATAGGCAATTACGTGAGTCAATTTTCTATGGAAATATTCACAAAATGGGGCAACAAAGTATTTTCTTCCAACGACTTGAATAAACGTTGGGACGGGACTTTAAACGGGCAGCCTCTCAATACAGATACGTATTGGTACGTTATTAGCCTGAAAGACCAGCGTGGTATTTCTTTTATCAAAAAAGGGGAAGTTCAGCTGCTTCGCTAGCATTAAGGCCATACATAGCTGCCCTTACTATTGATTGTAAAAGTAGGTACTTGCTTATTCTTTTCAAATCTTTCGTAACCCATGGCGATATTTTTCCAAAAAGCAATAAGCGAGGCCTTACTTTTGTACTCCGAACGGGCATACATCGTTTTACAGTTGGCTGCCTCCATACGAAAAGGAAAGATATGAACAGGAATCTGTGTTTGGCCGTTGTTTCTGGCCTCTACGCACATCACATAAACCTCCTTGATAACCTCGTCAGTGAGAGGAATACAACCCAAGGTAACGCAGTTGCCATGTATGTAAATATGTCCACCCGGCTTTTTGAGGTCGCTTAGCTTGCGGTCTGAGGCGTTGGGATAATTGATACCCAAAGATAACCAAAAATTGCTGTATGGGTTAAAATGATTGATGTGATAAAAACCTTCTGGCACTTGTAGGTCTCCTTCCTTTCGCTTTGGGCCTAGCTCGCCCGAAGGCGCACAAATCTCATAACTTTTTAGCAATGCAAAGCAACTTTGTCCACTTCCCTTTGCCCAGAGCTCAAAGACAGCCTCTTGCTTAAAAGCCCTCATAAAGAGTTTGTAGGGTGGTTTTATATGTTTAGAGGCCAGCAAGGTCTTTACCTTTTGTTCTTTTTCAGTGTAGGCACTGCGCACACGTTCATATTTTTTCTGGCCATCTTTAAAATTTTGAGCAGCACAAGAAAAAAGTGCGCTAAGTAACAGAAAGAATAGGACTGTTAAAGGATACTTAATTCTTGTATTCAAGTATTTGGACTTATAAGAAGCCATTAAAGTTTTAGGGCAATGAGGGTAATATCGTCTCGTTGAGCAGCATCTTGCTTAAACTTAGAAAGCTCCCGCTCAAAAGTAGTCTTTAAGTCTTGCATAGCAACCTTATCGCTGTTAAGAAGTAGATGCTTCATGCGCGTAGAACCAAACTTTTCTTTACTAGGATTATTTTGGTCTGCGTAGCCGTCCGAACTAAGCAAAATCAAATCGCCTTCCATAAGCTCTAATTGTTGCTTACTGAACTTTCTCTGCGCTTCTTTTTGCATACCGCCTATAGATTTTTTATCGCCTTTTACTTCGTGAATTTCTTGATAGGGCGCAGGAACAATGATGAGAGGGCGCTTAGCCCCAGAGAAAGTAAGCTGTTTGCGCTGGTTAGAAGTGTTCTTTATAGCACAAAGGCAAACGTCCATACCGTCATCGTTGGCGCGCCCAGCTTCGTTCTCTTGCTTTAAAGCCTTTCTAACACCCAAGTGCAGCATTTCTAAGATAAGGGCAGGGTCTTTCACTCTATTCTGGTTCACAATTTCATTGAGCAGAGTATTGCCAATCATGGACATAAATGCGCCAGGTACGCCGTGTCCGGTGCAGTCAATAGCAGCCAAAAGTAAAGAATCATCTTGCTGGCTCATCCAATAAAAGTCTCCCGAAACCAAGTCTTTGGGCTGAAAAACCACAAAATAATCCGTACAAAATTGCTTTATCTTATCCAAGTTAGGCAAAACAGCCTGCTGTATGGCTTCGCCGTAGCGAATACTGTCCGTAATGTTTTTATTCTTGCTCTCAATGATTTGGTAAGCATTAGCATTCTGCAAAGCAATAGAGGTATAGGAAGCTAACGTTTTGAGCATAAGCAAGTTGTTCGTTGAATAGGCAAACTTTTCGAGGCTCTGCACCGTAATCAATCCTACGGCTTCGCCATCTGCCACGAGCGGAATATAAACCAAAGACTGCGGATTATTAGGGTCATTGGCAGAAATATATTCATCTTGATAGCCTCTGTATTCGTTCATTAAGTCATTGACCAAGACTTCCTTGCGCTGCGACATACAAATATCCGCAAAAGAACCGCGTCCACCCAACGTTTGCACTAATGAATTTTTAGGTTTGCTCGGCAGATTCTTATCTATAAAACTGATGTACTCTAGTTTGTTATTTTTCTTGTTCAAAATACCTACTCCAAATCTATCCATTTCCACAAGTGAACGCACCCCTGTATGCACTGTTTGAACGACAGACTCTACATCGAGCGATGAGGTAATTTTTTGACCAATCTCACCCAGTACTTTGATATTATTGTAAGAACTCTCTATTTCGTCTTTTTGCTTTTCTATATCATCTTTCTGATTAGAAATTTGCTCTTTCTGTACATTAATTTCATTGTTCTGTTTAGCTAAAAGCCTATTTATGCGTTGCTGATTAATAAAAAAGCCTATCATAATAAGACAAACTAATACTGCCGCACCTAATAAAATATTCTTATAGAATTTTTGCTGCTCTTCAAGCTGCTCATCTAGCGTAACGGCTCTGCCTTCCAGCTTCAAAAGTTGCTCTTTCTCTTTGATTTGCACATCTAATTTATTTATTTGCGTCGTAACAGTTTTGAGAGACTCGCCTTTTAAATTTTTTGCTTTCAATAAGTTATTTTTTGCTTCATTTAAATATGTCCCTGCCTTTTGATAATCCTCTGCACTGTATAAGTCTTGTGCTACCTTATAACACGCAAGGGCAGCCTCATCAAAACGCTGGTCTGCTTGAAAAAGATTGATAGCGGCTGTATAGTCCTTTAAGGCTGCGCCTGACTTTCCGCTTTTTATTTCTAAACCGCCTTTAATCAAGTAAAGATGACATTTTACGTAATTGTTTTTTTCGTTAGCAATGGCATCGTTGAAGTATTGTACACCTTCTTTCCAATACAAAGGGTCTTGCTTACTGTCTTTGTAAATTTGAAAATATAAGTCAGATACTTTACGGTACAAAACCACACGCGCCTCTGGGCTTTTCAAGCGCCCAAAGCCACTTTTTACCGTCATAATCGCGGTGTCTGCGGAGCCTTTTCCTAACCAAAGCATGGAATAATCGTAATAGGCCTGTGCAATAACTTCAGGCTTCTTAATGCTAGCATAACTCAAAAAACGTTTGTACTTATCGGCAGCTAACTCATAACGGTTATTAACATAAGTGAGGCTGATTTTTGCTAATTTATTAGTAATATCTAAAACCGCCCATTCATTATTAGCCATCATATATGGCACAATCGCATCTCTGTAATAATCTACTGCCTTTGTGCGCCACTGCCTGCCTGAATAATCGTCGCCCACTTTTTCACACGTAATACCAAAGTCATTGTTGAGTTTGGCTATATCAATTCGTGTAGCATTACGGTCTTTATTAGAAGGTATTTTCCGATAAGCCACCAGAGCTTCTTTGAAGTATTTGTGAGCATCTTCGTATTTTTTGGTCTGCATATTCCCGTAAGCCAAGTTACTGAGGCTTATAAAACGCTGTACAGGGTCTACTGGCAACTTCGCTATGTCAGGATTTTGAACTTGCTGCGCAAAAATAGGTGTTATGGCACAAAACAAAAAAACGCAAAAAGTACACGCTTTCAGCAGATTCATAAATCTATGGTTCTTATTTGGTAGGATAGTATATCAACAGTAGCCTTGACTTATAAAACCTCGTACAAGCATGACACTATTTAGCGCAATGTTACACAGAAAAAAAAGATATTCCTAATATTCAAATGCCGTTTTTGATTTTTTTTATAAAAAAAACGGCCTATTCTATCTCTAGAACAGGCCGTCATATTCAAAACACCAACACTAGTTGTTACTTCTGAATATTAATTCGTTCTTGTACAAAGCCGTTGATGCTAGACACACGAACAATGTACATACCAGTAGCCAAATTGGTCATATCCAATTCGGTATGGAACACGTCAGACTCTGGTGAGTAGGCTTTCTCAAAAACAACTTGCCCCATTGTGTTAATTACTGAAACAGTAAGGTCTTTGGCCTTGTTCCCATAGAGGTCAATCTTGAATACACCATTGTTTGGGTTAGGAAACACACCTAGACTTAATTGGCGAGCATCATCATTTTTACCTAATATGATAGAAGGGCGAAGGGTTACAATATTAGAATAATCACCACGGTTGAACGTAGGATTACCATTTGCGTCGCCCAGAATAGGACGCATAACAAAGCTATAATTCGCACCATTCAACAAACCTGTTACAGTATAGTTGGTTTCACGGGTAGTGCCTACCAATAAAAGTTGAGATAGATTGTCATAACCAAAAATTTCAAAACCAGCAATGTTTTGCTCTTTTGTAGGGGTGTTCCAGCTCAAGAACACTCTTTCACTACCAGGCTCACCCGTCAAAACAGGCTTGTATGGGTCTTCAAAGCCAATAGGAATTGGGGAGGTTACACGAATCAATTTTTCAGTGAAGCACGGCCCTGAACTCACACGCAGTAAATATTCACCTGGCGAGAGCACATCTACTTCTTCTAAATTGCTGAAAGGCACAAAAGGGAAAGCATCTTGGCGGAACCACTGATACGTGTAAGGCTGACCAGTACTTGGTGTTGCGGGTGTGCCTTTCAAACGCAAAGGCGTGATGATAGGTACACCGTCTGTGTAGATAACAGAAAGAGTTGCTGTAGCGGGTACAGAAGATAAATCAGGCGTGGCATTAAAGAACACGTTGATTTCATCGCGAATTGGGCAAGGTGAGCCATCTGTTACCTCCACGCTGTAGAGACCTGTTTCAGTTACAGTGCGGAAACGCCCTGTAGAGCCATCGTCCCAAAGATAAGTAGCAAAACCAGAGCCTGCATCAAGTTCAAAACTGGTTTGGTCGCATAAAATTTTATCGGGGCCTAAGTTGACGGTTTGTGCTTCCAAAAGTGCTTCTTCTAACTGAGGCTCACCCATGATATAAATGAACGCAAAACGTACACATTCACCTGGGTCCAAGTCGCCGAGATTAAAACCTATATTGATGGCTTCGTCTGCTGTATTAACAGCGCCGAGGGTTTGGGTGAGACCATCAAGTACGCCTTCGGCAGGGTCCCAATATGTGCTGGCATTATTGATAGTACCAAAGTTACCAAAGTTCACACGGGCGCGTACATCGCGTGTGCCCAAGCCCAGATAGCAACCGCTATTACCTGTACCGCCAGCGGTGTTATCCGAAACGCCCTCTACGAGTGCATCAGCTGTAGTGGGGCTACCCTGAAAAACAATACGATTGCGGGTAGTAAATGAGCCAAAACCACCACCAGAGAAGTTTGAACTTACGTCATTGTCAGGATCCACATTACGGCCATAAAAAATATCAAACATAGGTGCAGCTGTTGTATTCGTCAAGATTATCTCATTGACAAAAAAGGTCTTATCCTTGCGGAAGAAAGAGCGCTGACGCACGTTTAAGCCTGTTGGAGTAATACCCTGCCAGATGGCTTCCTGTTCACCCAATGGGCCAGTGGTAACTGATACCATAGCACCAGGTACAGCAGGAAAGCAACCCTGGTCTGTGTTTACAAAGTTAAGGCCATCGTGCTCTACTACCCAGCCTTCAACAGGAGAACCTGGCACGAAGTAATCCCCGCAAAAGTTGGGATAAAACAACCCAGGTCCACTTGCTGGCCCTGGCGTACCCCAGCCATTTTTAGGCACATCGCAGACGAAGCCTACCGTCAAAGGGAAGCCAGCATTCCCGTGATAGACACCCACAGGGCCTGCACCAGGAGGGCTTACAGGCGGGCCGAAGTTACCGCAAGGGCCTGAAACCCCCACCTCCAAGAAATCGCCTTGGATAAAACCAGAGCCAGCAAACAATTGTGCGTAGCTTTGACCAAGCCCCACGAAGGACGCTAATAGAAAGAAAATTATAAATTTTAAGTTGCGCATAATTTGATACGAATTGTATTGCTTTCGGGTTAAGTAAAGTTTCAAAGCATTATCTGACGCTAAGAGCGAAAAGCCATTAGCGAGGCATTGTGTTGTATTTATTAAAGAAATTAGCCTGCTTAGTGGTCAGGATAGCATTCCATTCTGCTACGGTCAAGGAAGTGGTCAAATATTCTTGACGTGGGTCTATTTTAACCTTTCCTGCAGCGTAATCCACTGTAAAAGTGAAGGTATTGCTACATATAGCAGAAAAAAACCGAAAAGCACGCTCTTCCGTCGTGAAGCCCAAAGCAGTTATGCTGGCTTCGTAGAAAGGCTGCAAGGGAGCACTCTCATCAAGCGTTATTTGAAAGTTTGTCGCGTTGATTGTGGCTATTTGTGCTTGCGCATTGTGGCTGAGCAAAAAGCCAAAAAACACGCAAAGCATTATCAAAAACAACTTTTTCATAGAATTTCTTTGAATATTTAGAGAAACAAAACTGTTATTTTACAGTTCCAGACCCGCAAAATTAACTATGATTTTTGAATAAACAAGGCGATTGATATACTAATTTTTATAAAATTTGGCTAATTCTGCTTTTACAAAAACAAAGCCATAAAAAAAGTATCAGAAAGTCGTTACTTTTAGACAACTTTCTGATACTTTTTTGGCTTAAATACCCCTAAGAAATAAATAGGCTATACAGGTTCTTCTGGCTTATCTGCCGAAGCGGCCTGTATTTTCTCAAACTCTTTGCGGCTTGTATCCAAAACCAAAGGCGTAGCGATGTAAATGGACGAGTAAGTACCGAATATGATACCTATCAAAAGTGCGAATGAGAAACCTCTTAGTACTTCTCCACCAAAAATGAGCATCACCAAAATAACGATTATGGTAGTTGAGGCTGTCATAATTGTACGGCTCAGGGTGGCATTCAAAGCTAAGTTAATGGTTACCTTGAGTTCACGTTTAGGGTCAGCTTCTATCATTTCTCGAACACGGTCAAAGACAACAATCGTATCGTTGATACTATAACCGATGATGGTTAGCATAGCCGCCACAAAGATTTGGTCTATCTCGAAGCCTACACCACATACATATAGGATAGCAAATATAGCCAGTACAATGAGGGCATTGTGCGCCAAAGACACAATAGCACCCAAGCCAAACTGCCAGCGCTTGAAACGGAAAATGATGTAAATAAACATAAACAACAAGGAGAGCAAAACAGCTACACGCGACGCATTGACGATGTCGTCGGCAATAGTAGAACCTACTTTCATGGTACTAAGAATGGTAGGCTTCTGCGACTCGTACTTTTTAAGGCCAGTCATAATAGCCGTTTCCACTTTTTTGTCTGCGTCTTCGCTCTCGTCGTCCACCAAGTAAGAAGTGGTTATCTTCAGTTTGTTTGAGGTTTGGTAGGTTTTAGCTTCTACGCTAGACTGCAGCGCATTGGCCAAATCTACTTTCACATCAGAGGCTACAATCGGTGAAGCAAACTCAATGACATAAGAGCGGCCACCTTTAAAATCTACACCCAAATTCAAGCCTTTGAAAGCCATAGCACCAATACCTGCAATGATGATAACCGATGAGAAAATATACGCGACTTTCTTTTTGGCAATGAAATCGAAGCTAGGCGCGCGGAACAAGTTGCGTGAGATGCCTGTGGTCAGTGAAATCTCGGTATCGTTGCCTTTTTTAGCAGTCATCCAATGCAAAATCAATTTTGTAACCCAAACCGACGTAAAGAATGAGCAAGCCAAACCAATCATCAACGTAATAGCAAAACCTTTGATTGGGCCAGAGCCAAACACGTACAAAAACACAGCCGTAATCATGGTGGTAATGTTCGAGTCAAAAATTGTGATAAAGGCACGGTCATAGCCGTCCTCGATAGCCTCTAAGAGTTTGCGGCCTTTTTCTAATTCTTCGCGCATACGCTCAAAAATGAGTACGTTTGCGTCAATGGCCATACCGATTGAAAGCGCAATACCCGCAATACCTGGCAGAGTGAGCACGGAGTTAAACTGTGCCATAATACCAAAGGTAAAAAATACGTTTACCAAAAGCGCAATATCTGCCACAAAACCACCTTTGGCGTAATAGGCAATAACGAATACCAAAACAAGTGCCAAGCCAATCAGGGTGGAGTTCAATCCTTGGCTTTGTGCTTCCACACCCAAAGAGGGGCCAATGACGGCATCTTCCACAATACGTGTAGGTGCGGGGAGTTTACCCGCTTTCAAGATATTGGCCAAGTCTTTGGCTTCTTCAATCGTAAAGTTACCCGAAATTTGTGAGTTGCCACCCGCGATTTCGCCTTGAACAACCGGTGCAGAATACACGTAGTCATCTAAAACAATCGCAATTTGTTTGCCTACGTTTTCGCCAGTAGCTTTTTGCCACACACGCGCCCCGTCTGTATTCATACGCATAGATACAACAGCTCGACCTTTTTCGTCAAACTCGCTGCGCGCATCTGAAATTACGTCGCCACCCAAAAGCGCTTTGGCAGTGCGTCCTTTGCGGATAGCGTAGAGTTCTACCACAGGTTCCGCATTAGGTTGTTCATTTTCAATAGGTTTTACACCCCACAAAAACTGCAAGTCGCTTGGCATGGTTATCTGCGCATCTTTATCGGCCAATAGTCTGTTAATTTTAGACGTGTCTTTGGTGGCATAGGCCAAACCATAAGGATTTCGGTTAAGTGTATAAAGTTCAGAATACTGTGCATCTACAGCAGCCTGAGCCGAATCTGCCTTCGCTTTGCTTGATGTATCTTTGGCAGTAGCGTCTTTTTTGCTGCTATCGCTGCCTGCAAAAAGGTCATCTTCTGCTGCTTTTTTAGTGCTATCGCCTTCTGCATAGAGGTCATCGCCTTTTTTGGTGGTATCAGCCGAGTTGATAGCGCCGTCTTTGGTCTTGTCGCGCTTCGCAATCAAAACTTTGTTTACTTTTTCAAGTATAGGCACATAGTCCTTTGCTTCCCACACATTGTAAAATTCTAGTTTTGCTACGCCCTGAACGAGTTTGCGTACGCGCTGAGGATTGCTTGCGCCAGGTAATTCTATTTGAATACGACCCGTACCTGGTATGAGTTGAATATTTGGCGAAGTTACACCAAACTTATCAATACGGGTACGAATAATGTCAAAAGCACGGTCTACTGCGCCATCTATCTCCTCACGAATATAAGTCTTTATTTCTTCATTGGTAGATTTAAACTCCAAGCGGCCTTTGTTAGAGGCATTTACAAAGACTTCTCTTAGTTTGTCTGGATTCTTGGCTTCAATGGTTTTGAAGAATAGCTCCACAAAACCTTCCTGACTAGATTTTTGTTGCGTTTGGGCTTCTTTAAGAGCTGCCAAAAAATCTGGGTCGTTAGAATTAGCGGACAAGGACTTTAAAATCTCTATCGGCGAAACCTCAAGAGTAAGATTCATACCGCCTTGTAAGTCAAGACCTAAAGCAATCTCCTGCTCCTTTACTTCTTTGAGTGTGTAAGCCACAAAGCCCAAATCGTAAACCGTTTTTGTCCACATAGAATCTAAGTAGAACTGCTTTCTCTCAAAATCTACCTTGCCCGACTTGTCAGTGGCAAAAGCTATTGCGTCGCCGTCCACCTTGCGCGATACCAACGTAAAGCTGAGGTAAAATAGGCACAAAAGACTGACCAAAACCGTGATGGTCAGGATTAAACCTTTATTTTTCATGGGTTATAATGGTAATGGAATTACTGTGTTAATTTTTTGATGAAAGTTGGATAGCAGAGTGTAGACTACTGCCATTCATTATCTGAATATTCTTCACAAAACTGTTGTGTGTGCCATGCCGCCGTTTTTGTCGCATAAAGGACTAAGGTGCATTTATAGAGATAATATGCCTAAAAAGAACGTAAAAAATGGGCAGTGCGCATAAATCTACTTGCTGTTCAACATTAAACAGCGCATTACGCGGAATAAGGACATACTTACTAAATAAAAACTGGCTGCGAAAATGCCATATAATGGGCTGCTCGAACAGTTGCTTGCTTTGCAGCTTAAAATTTTGAAAATGAACAGTGTAAACTTCTAAACTTTCTTCATGGTGCTTTGGGCCAGACTGTTCATTTCGCTCTTTTTGTGGTGCATTAGCAGCTAGTATTTTGGCTAGTAAAGCATTGGGTGCGGCATAAGTGCTGTTCAGCCCTGAAGCCAACAGCCCAAAAGCCGTCAGAAATGCCCAAAAGGGAAGGATATAGCGCTTTAGAACAGACAATTTAAGAGAGTATTAAGGACTAAAATAATGTTTCATATAAAAGGAAACAGAACCACAACGCTACCAGCGAACGTGTTTTCAAGGCGCAAATGTAATTGTTTTTACCTGAATCAAAAAACTTGGGTTTGATATTTTGTGAGTTTAGCCAAAAAGAAATAATCAATGCCTGTTAAAAACAGTATGCGTTGTTTTTTTTATTAATTTTTCAATGCCGTCCTAAACGTTTTTTTTCTCTTTTAACATATTGCCTTAGGGGTTTTCAGTGTGTATTTTTGTTTTTCAAAAAACCCTTTCTAAGATTGACGTTCACCAATATAAACCTACAATAAATTATGAAATTCTTAAATCTCTTTATCTTGTGTTTACTGCTTAAGTCTTCCCATAAAAAGCACATTCAATAGATATAAACTAAATTTAAGGAGGATACTTTACCTATTTTGGGAACACCTTGATGGCCTTTGATAAACTATTTTCCTCAACTCAGCCTACATCTATTGAATGCTCTTTTTCAGGGAACTAGTTATGATTTAAACGACAACTTTCCTACTTTTGCAAAAATTAAAATTAGTTCGTTTAGGCTCTAACAAGACTTTAGAACAAATGGTTTGTGTACTACTCTTGCATTTGACTTCTTTATTTTATGTTTTTTCTTAAAAATTGTATTATGTCAAGAACTATCAAGCCATTATTGTTGGCTCTTTGTTTGTTTTGCCTTGCGCTTACAGCCTTTGGGCAACAATCTAAATTTTCTAAGATACGCATTTATGAAGGCAAAAAGTATATAAAAGCCTTGTATAACGCGGGTGTAGCTATGGACCACCTGGAGCAAGAAAAAGATGCCTTAATTGGATTTTTTTCAGAGGCAGAGTTTGCGCATATCAAAAAGACTGGTTGCCGTTATGATGTCCTCGTTGATGATATGCTAGCCGACTTCCTGCAAAATAACGCCAACCAACTGCCTACCATGCAGGGACGACCATGTGCTTCGCCCGCCGATACGATTACAACTCCCAAAGATTTTAAGCTAGGCAAAATGGGTGGCTACTTCACACTCTCAGAGTTGCAAGGCCATCTAGACAACATGGCAGCAAAGTATCCTAAGCTTATTACAAAACGTGCACCAGTAGGCGTTTTTAAAACATCTGAAGGCCGCTCCCTAGAGTTTGTGAAAATTTCTGATAATCCTACAGCAGACGAGCGCAACACCGAAACACAGATTCTATACACCTCATTGACGCACGCCCGCGAGCCTATGGGCCTCTCCCAGCTTGTCTTTTTTATGTATTATTTGCTCGAAAACTATGAAAAAAATAGCCACGTCAAGCACTTAGTCAATAATTTTGAACTGGTTTTTATGCCCTGCCTAAACCCAGACGGTTACGTTTATAATGAAACCATTGCCCCAGCTGGTGGCGGTATGTGGCGCAAAAACAGGCGTGTAGTAGGCCGTAACTTTGGTGTGGACTTAAACCGCAACTTTGGCGTTGGCTGGGGCGGCGAAGGAAGTTCAGAAGACCCCAGCTCCGATATTTATAGAGGCACATCGGCCTTTTCGGAGCCAGAAACGCAGGCATACAAGTGGTTTATTGAGCAGAATAATTTTAAAATTGCGCTTAATTATCACACTTTTAGCAATCTATTACTGTTCCCTTATGGCTACACTTTTGACCAATGCAAAGACCATGAGGCTTACACAAAAGTCAGCAAAACGCTTGTAAGCGTTTGTGATTACACCAATCAACCCTCCAATGCGCTCTATTTGGCCAGCGGTGTTTCGGACGACTGGCTCTACGACCAAATGAAAGTGATGGGTATGACCCCCGAAGTAGGAGAAGCATTCTGGCTCACCTCCGATAACATTGAACCCACTTGCAAAAAATTAGTATGGAAAAACCTGGCTTTGCCGCTTATGGTAAACGGTTACACTGAGTTTTTACATAATTTTTCGGCCAATGAGCTACCTGAAGGAAAAAGCGATTTACCATTTAGCATCACGCCTATTGGCTTTAAGTCAGCTTCAAAAGTAACTGTTTCTTTGTCTTCCACAAACAAAAACGTGGTATGCGGCCCACCAGTAACTTTTGAGAGCTTGCAAGCTTTTGAGAGTGCAGCAGGAAGCTTGAGCTTAGAAGTACTGAATACGGCCAAAGATGCTGAGGTAATTACCTTGTTTTTCAAAGTTACGGACGGTATAACAGACTTTTCTTACAAAGCTACCAAAATTTACACACCCGAATTTGAAAACCGGCTTATCTTTGAAGATAAATTTGCAGACGGCAACAATTGGATTCTGAGCAGTGGCTGGGGCGTAGCTACCAATCAATCTAGCTCTGCCCCCTCTTCACTAAGCGACTCACCAACAGGAAATTACCGACGCAATATGAGTACGCCAGTTTATATGCGCAACAGCCTGAACCTCGCTCCTTACACCAACGCCTATTTGAGTTTCAAAATCAAATATGACCTCAACGTTATCAATAAAGCGGACTACTTTCAAATTGTGATAACTGATAATGCCGAATGCTATAAAATTCTGAACGGTAATTTAGCCACTGGTAACGAAGAGTTTGACAAAGGCTATCTGGGGAAAAGCGATTGGGTAACGCAAACCATTGATATTTCAGAGTTTACAGGCGGCCCATTAAACGTTTATCTCTACCTTAATACGGACGGTAGCGACGACGCAGATGGCGTTTACATAGACGATTTGCAGGTATTTTCGCGAATCAAAAAAGATTCCTCGCCAACTGGTTTAAACGACCCTGCCCTAGAAGCAAGCATAAGGCTCTATCCTAACCCTAGTACTGATAAGATTTTGTTAGACCTACCCCAAAACCTCAACAAAAGCATGAGCATTCGAATAAGGAACAGCGCTGGGCAGCTTGTCAAGACCTTTGATTATCAAAACCCGCAACAGTTTCTAGAACTAGCAACAGGGCTGCTACCAGCAGGAGTCTATTCTTTAGAACTGCAAACAGGCGAACGTATTGCTATCAAGCGCTTTGTGAAAGAGTAATGATGCCAATGAGTTCCATGATTATTGTATTATTATGGAACTCATTGTTTTATTGTATTTGCTTCCGTATTTTTTTATAAGTATTTCGTTTTCATATTTTTATGTCTATCTTTTTTCTTTTTTAACTAATAATTAACTTTTCTATTTTTGCATTCTTCTGCTTTTGACACACTTTTTGCATAGCTGCATATACCTACATAAGATTCCACCAACAACAGCATTTAATCATTGGGCTGTTTGAACTACTCTTTACTTATCTTATTTATTTTCAAGAGTTTAAGCTATGCAAATTATCCCTAGTTATTTGTTATTTTCTATTATTTTATTGATTCTGCCCCTGCAACTTTGGGCGCAAACCAAAGAGAATGCAGCAATGGAGGTTGCTATCGAAGAAAAATTAAAAAAAGTATTTAACAAAGCTGCCGTTTTGAAAGTAAAACCAAATGGTTTCAACTTTGCTTTTGACGGCCAACTCTTGCTCAAATGTTCATACGGAAAGGCTTCTTTTGCCAACGATTCGGATAGTTACCTGGTAGAGGATGTAGCCATTAAGCGTGTTACGCTGCTCTACTCCTGGCACTCCTCAAAGAAAGGCGGGGGCGATATCAAACAAAAAGACCTCAACATGAAGCGTTTGAGACATTTATACGACCTTGCTCCACAGTTGTTCGACGACGAGGAAGTTGAGTGGGAGTTTGTGGTTCAGACGGACTATTTGCACCCCGAAGTAGAAAAAGGCTTATTTCATGGGTTCATTTTGCACTATGACCGAATGCTTACCAATTACAATTATGCTTCTAAGAGTCAGTTTTGAGTCGCTTTTCAAAAAAAAGGCTACAGACTCGCCCCAAAGACCATTTCAACGCCTCATCTGTAAGATTAGCGAATACCGTAAAATCTTGGCCGTTCTCAGCTTTAAAACTAAGAAACCAAGCATTGCCCAAAAACTGCTTATTGCTCAAAACAGCACGAATACCATTTTTTTTACCTTGCAATAGGCTCTCTGGCTCAATGCGCACTTCAGTTGGCCTGTAATACTCCCCTTGCCAGCGATTAATCTTGCCTAGAAGCGTGGCAGCATTGAGGCTTTTTGGATAAAAGAAAACACGTTCTGCACTTTCCAGTTGAAGAATTTGTCCCTCTTCCAAAACTGCAACAAGGTCTGAAAACGCCAGCACCTCTGCGCTATGATGCGCTGCCATGAGTATCGTGAGGCCAAGTTCTTTCTGAAAAAGTTTTAAATTGTGCAACAGTTCCAGCCTCATTTCTGTATCAATTTGGCTAAAAGGCTCGTCCAAGAGCAATAAATCTGGTTTTTTAGCCAGAGCCTTGGCCAAACCCACGCGCTGCGCTTCGCCTCCCGAAATTTCACGCAATACGCGCCCACGTAAACGTGTGATGTCCACAAAGTGCAAAAGCGCATCTATTTCTTGAGCTTTTTGCTCTGGTGGTAAATGCCTCAGAAAATAGCCCACGTTATCTTGAACCGTAAAATTTGGAAACAGATTGGGCTGTTGCGTCAATATCTCTATTTTTTGATGCCCTGCCACCAATTTAGCCGAAGGCGGCAAAATGGGTTTGCCAGACAAAAGCAATTCGCCAGAAAGTGGTTCGGCCAAGCCCGCAATACAATGCAAAAGCGTACTTTTCCCCGCACCATTCCGCCCAATGACCGTCAGCCATTGCCCAGCATGAAGACGTAAATCAAGGTTATGAAGGGCATATCTTGCAGACAACCCCTTCACTTCTAGAATTATAGTACTACTTGCATCATCTAACGACATACTACATTTCGTCTGCCGAAGGGCCATACATACCCACCACGCGCATACCGCAAATACGCATATATAGAGTTATCTGGGCGCGATGATGCACAAAATGGTTATAGACCATAGAACGCATAACAGCTCCACGCGGCAGCACAAAATGCACCATGTCGCCTGTGCGCATAGTCCAATTCACCATAAAATCTGCATCTGATTTCCGCGAAAGACAGTCTATTGCGTCTGCAATATTTTTATCAAAAATAGCTAAGAGGTCGGCCTTCTGTGTGTGAAACACCGGTTTATAGTCCATTTTTGCGAAATCTAAGCCTTCAAAGTCCATCGTAACGCCTACCCACGTAGGAAGTTCCACCACGTGCGAAATCAACCGAACAAAGGTCATAGACTTTTCATGGGGCTTAAAGTCGGGGAGAGTATCTGGTAGATTCGCGAAAAGTTTGCGGGTGTTGGCTGCTTCGTGCTGAAGTTCACCGATAAAAGCCTGTGCAATAGTCATATTTTTCAAAATTAGGGTTGGTATCTTCGCTAAAAGCGCAAAAGTTTATAGCAAGCGTTTAATAATTTCAGCGGTGCTAATCCCCTCGGCTTCAGCGCGGAAGTTTCGCACAATGCGGTGGCGCAAAACAGGAATCGCAACGGCTTTAACGTCTTCCACATCTGGCGCATATTTGCCGTTGATGAGGGCGTTACATTTTGCACCGAGTACCAAGTATTGCGACGCACGCGGCCCTGCTCCCCATTCTAAAAAGTCTTTGCTGTCTTTGGTGGCCATGCTTTGGCTGGGGCGCGTTTTATGGACAAGAGAAACGGCGTATTCAATAACGTTGTCTGCCACTGGCACGCTGCGCACCAAAGCCTGAAATCGGAGAATTTCCTCTGCTGTAACTACTTGATTTATATTTACTTTTACGTCCGATGTTGTTGCTTTAACAACGTTTACCTCTTCGGTATAGCTGGGATAGTCCAACAAAATATTGAACATAAAACGGTCTAGCTGGGCTTCTGGTAGCGGATAAGTGCCTTCTTGTTCAATAGGGTTTTGGGTAGCGAGTACAAAGAAGGGCTTATCCAACTTAAAGTGCTGGCCTGCAATAGATACTGAATATTCTTGCATGGATTCCAGCAGGGCCGCTTGTGTTTTGGGTGGGGTTCGGTTAATTTCATCAGCCAAAATGATATTCGCGAATATAGGCCCCTTAATAAACTTGAAATTGCGCTCTTTGTCTAATGTTTCTGCACCCAGAATGTCTGAGGGCATGAGGTCAGGTGTAAACTGTATGCGACTAAAAGAAAGGTTGAGGGCATCGGCCAAAGTGCGAATCAAAAGCGTTTTGGCAAGACCAGGCACACCCACCAAAAGGCAATGACCTTGACAAAAAATACTGGTTAATAATAACTTGACTGTTTCGTCTTGCCCTACAATGGCTTTGCCTATTTCAGTCCTTAGTTTTTTGAAGGTTTCGGCGAGCGCGTCTGCTGCTTGTACGTCGTTGGAATATGCAGTCATTTCTTGATTTTTAGGATATATAAGCTGAATGAAAATGATGTATCAGGGCAATTTTTCTTGTTGCAAATATAAAAGATTGAATGTATTAAAAAAAATACAACAGCTTAAAAGATAACGCTTCGGTATCAAAAGACAGGGGCATTTTGATTGCTTAGCGTCCTTAGAAGGCAATTTTATACCATATACAAATACTAGCAATCCCATACATTGAATAATAATTTATTGATAAAGAATACCTTAGTGCTTTTTTGGGGAAGGACTATACTGCTTGGCTTACTCTAAACAAGCACTTAGAGACTAAACCCAATGACCATAATGTCGTCCACTTGTTTGTGGGTTTGCCCCATCCATTTCTTGAGGTGGTCTTCCAAAATTTGCTCCTGCTCTTCCACTGGCCTCGTATGAACATTGAGCAACAACTCCTTGAGGCGCTTTTTCATAAATTTTTTACCATCTGAGCCACCAAACTGGTCGTGGTAGCCGTCCGAAGAAAGATAAAAATGCTGTTTGCTACCTTGCAAGATGTCTATTTGGTGTTTTGTGAAGGGCTTGTCGCTAGACCAAAGTTCAGCATCGCCGCCAATAATGATGTTGTCGCCCTTATACTCTGTTTGTTCACCGTTCTGATACGCCAAAAGTGATAGTTTTGCGCCAGCAAAATTGAGTACTTTTTGTTTTTTATCAATCGCACAAAGGGCAATATCCATGCCGTCGCGATTGTCAGTTTCGCCTTGTTTGAGCGTATTGCGGACTCCCTTGCGCAGTTTTTCCAAAATGCGCTCTGGTTCGGTAATTTGTTTTTCAAAAACAATTTGCTGCAAAAGGCCGTTGCCAATCATAGACATAAAAGCTCCCGGAACGCCGTGTCCCGTGCAGTCTACTGCCGCCAAAAAGACGATGTCTTGACGTACTACAAACCAATAGAAATCGCCGCTTACAATATCTCGGGGTCTAAAAAAGACAAAAAAGTCTGGAATGTGTGCTCTAATCTGGGTCAAAGTAGGCAGCATTGTTCTCTGTATGCGCTGCGCATAGTTGATACTGTCTGTAATATCCTCGTTTTTGCGTTCAATGATTTCTTTTTGAGCGACTACTTCGCCAGTGCGTTCGCGGACTTTTTCTTCCAAATTTTCATAGAGTAGGGCGTTTTCAATAGAAATAGCTATTTGTGCCGTCAGCGCATTGAGCGTTTCTACGCGCTCACCCGCAAACGCCCCTACAGAAAGATTGTTTTCTAGATAAAGCATTTCATTCAAAACGCCTTTGTTGATGATAGGAAGACAGATAACCGACTTGACCTTATTGTTTTTGATGTAACTTTCGCTGTTATAAATGCTGTCGTTTTCTGCATCGTCCAGCACCAAAAAACGCCTTGTTCTAAAGACAAAATTAAGGACATTGAGCGGCACTTTGTTGCTTATCTCAACGTTTTCGCGATGCAGCACCTTCACTTGTCCGCCTACGTAGCCCTCCGCCTGTATCATTTTTTCGTCCCGTCTACAGTCAATGAGCAATACTTTTTGTGCGCCAGCATTTTCCATGATGAGCAGGGTGAGTTTTTCTAAAAGTCGCGAAAGCATAATTTCGCCAGAAAGTGCCTGAGAGGCTTTCAGAATACTCTGAACGTCCAGAAACTGTTTGCCAGTGCGGCTCGTTTGACGCAAAGTGCTGTGTACGGTTGTGCTGGATGTGATAGAAGTACTTGAGGTAGAAAGTGAGTCGTTGCTGCGCAAGTTAAGGTGCTGCCCATAAATTTCCTTGAAATGCTGCACCTTGGCATGCGCTCCCCACTTCTGATAGGTTGCTAAGGCATCTTGCAAATAATAACGGGCTGTATTGATTTGATGCTGATACAAATAAAAGCGACCAGCGCATTCATAGATAACAGCTTCATCGCTCAGGTAACGATTTTCTTTGGCAGCCGAAATGGCATCATCATAAAGCACCCTTGCTTCTCCCTCGCGCCTATGTAAGCGCGCCCACTCCGCCTGAAGCAAATAGTAACGATGCGAGGCATTGCTCGGAGCATTTTCTGCCCAAACTTCATAGAGCTTGATATTTTTTTTGAGTAAGGCCAGTTCTTTTTTATAATTTTTGAGCTGACTGGGCTTTATGACTGCCGCTAAGCCTAAACTTTCTAAAAAGAAATGAAGTGAATAGACAATAGCAGAAATTGTGCTAGGCAAGTATTCTCTGGCAACAGCAAAGTGCTTGTTGGCAGTTTCAAAATCGTGGTAGAGAAGGTGTATGTACCCTTTGGTCATAAAGAGCCTGTGCCGCGAGTTGGCATCTAAAATTTCGGTATCATTCTCGTTGAATGCCTCTCCTACAAGCGCTGTGGGCCTTTCGGTTTTGTGAGCGAGGTTGAGCGCCATCTGCTTGAACATATCCATCAAAAGCATGACGCGGCGCTGCCCAAGCTCGCCCACTTGCTGACGCAATGTACTTACTTCCAAAAGAAACTGCTCAATTGGCTCACCTACAAGCCATTTGGCATAAACATAAACCAAAAGCGCATTGCTGGTGTATTCAAAATCGCCTTGCTCTAAGCCTTTGGCAGCCAAGTTTTTAGTATCTGTAATAGTTTCATAAATGGATTCGCGCCAATGCTTGACAAAACCCGAAAAGGTGGTCAGAGTTTTGACGCTAAAAGCCTTTAGCTGAGGCTTTTCGGTGAGTAAGGCCCCAAGTCTGGCAAAGGTGTAGCCATACTTAATAGAATTAAACAGGCCAATGTTTAACCCACCATACACGCACAGCGCAAACGTACTGGCAGGAGTGAGGCCATGTTTGATAGTGAGCCGAATGGTTTTAAGCACCAACAACACATAAAGCTCACGAGTAGCAAAATAGGCAGCAGGAATAATTTTGGCCAAAATATCCGAAATCAGGGCGGCTTTGTCGTCTTCTACCAAAGGCAGACGCATGATATCGTCGGCAGATTTGCCCATGAGCAATGTACGTGTTTTGAGCAAAGAGACTAATATATGCACTTTTTTAGGACTTTTAGGCAGCTTTATGCCCAACAATCTGAGTGTTTCTAAACCGATTTCAACCGATTTGAACAGTTCTCCGGCTGCAAAATAGGCTGCAATCCTAATTTCATAAATTTTAACTTGCTCAAAAATATTTCTGGTTTTTTCTAGGAGTGTTCTAGCCAGGCTTTCCATTTTTTCTAGCTCACGGTTGAGGTAAGCCAACTCCATACTTTCTAGATAAAGTTCGCGCAGGAAGTCGCCATTCTCTGCCCAATTTTTGATATCCGTGAGCGATGTAGCTTTATCCAAATAATCTTGAGCGGGCACATAAGCCACCGAAGACTTTGCGCGGCGTGCTGCCGTCATATTAAGAACGGCTATCTGCTGGCGCTCTTTGGGGTCTTTTAGCAGCTCAAAAGCACTGTTGAACTGCTGTAAAATAGAAAAAACGCGCTCTTCTATACCTTCTTCGGTGTATTTTGTTAAAAAATGACGGCCTATGCGCAAGTGTATCTCGCTCTTATCGGTTTTAGACATCAGCGAAAGGACGGCTTGCTGAATGCGGTCGTGTGCAAATTTAAATAAGATGGCCTCTGCATTTTGCTCTGGCAGCTCTAGCTTAGCATATTTATAGGCTTCGCTGAGTGGAATTACCAAACCTTCTTGCAGAGTAGTTTCAAGCGCATCAAATAGTACCTCGTGCGGCATGGCAGCTACTTGTTTGAGGGTTTCTAGGTCAAAGCGACTGCCCATACAAGCGGCTATTTCTAATAGTTTTTTGGTTTCAGGGTCTAGCTTAGCTACTTTGGCCGCCATCAAATCCACCACATTGTCGGTAATGTTTAGGCCATTGATGCGCAAGATATCGGCTTCCCAGCGCTTGGTTTCGTAAGAAAAGGTCAGTAAACCTTCCTCGTAGAGTGCCTGCAAAAACTGGTTCAAGAAAAACGGATTGCCCTGTGTTTTATCAAAAACAATTTTTGCTAATACTTTAGCAGACTGTGGCGTAGTGAGCATGGCATCAGCCACTAGCTCGCTGGTGTCTTCTTCCGAAAGATTGTCTATTTCAATGTAGTCAGGGGCAAAGTGCTGTTTTTCAAGGGCCTTTATGGCCAAATGAAGAGGGTGGGTTTCTGTTACTTCATTGTTACGGAAGGCGCTCACGAGCATAAAATGCTTTAAGCTTGCGTCATTCATCAGTAACTCCAGCAAGTTGATAGAGGCTTGGTCTGCCCATTGCCAGTCGTCAATAAAAACAACAAGCGGGTGTTCGGCACGTGCCAAGGCCACCACAAAGTTCCTTAATGTGTAGTTAAAACGGTTTTGTGTTTCTATTGCGCCAAGTGCAGGCACGGGCTGCTGCTCGCCCACAATAAGCTGTAAGTTAGGCAAAAGTTCTATTAAAACAGCCGCTTGCGCACCCAAAGCGTTAGAAATACATTTTTCCCAATAGAGAATGCGCTCGGTGTTTTCGGTCAGTATCAAGTTTATGAACGAATTGAAAGCCTGAAGCCAAGCCGAATAAGGCACATTGCGTTGAAACTGGTCAAATTTTCCTTCAATAAAAGTTCCTTTTTTTTCGGTAACTGGCTTATGTATTTCATGCACAAGGGCGGACTTGCCTGCCCCTGCCGCACCAGAAACCAAAAGTAATTCTTTGTGCCCAGAGCAGCAGTGCCTAAACCCTTCTAATAACTGACTGAGTTCGCGCTCGCGCCCATAAAGTTTGGCATGTATTTGAAACTGACCAGAATAATCTTCTAGACCTAGCTCGAAGGGCTGTATTTTTTTGGTGCTGGTGTAGGCTTTAAAGCAAGTTTCGAGGTCGTGTAGCAAACCAAAAGCAGACCTATAGCGTTCTTCAGCATTCTTTGCCATGAGCTTTAAGACTATTTTTGAGAGCATAACAGGCACCTTAGGGTCTAGCTCGTAAATAGGAGTAGGCTGCTTGGCCAAATGCGCGTGTACCATTTCTAGTGGGTCGGCATAATCAAAGGGCAGAACCTCGGCCAGGATTTCATAAAAAACCACACCGAGCGAATACAAATCTGAGCGGTAGTCCACTGGCCTATTCATACGGCCAGTTTGCTCTGGCGAAATATAAGCCAAAGTGCCCTCCAAATGCTCTGGGTTTCCTAAGTTGCTGACTTTCAAAGATATTCTGCTTGAGATACCAAAATCTATGATGGTACATTCCTCTGTTTCAGGATTGAAAATCAGATTGTTTGGTGTTATGTCTTTGTGAATGATGTTGTGCCGATGCACCTCCGATAAAACCCTGGCGGCGCTTATAGCACACTTAAAAAATGTATTGAGGCTATGTTGCTTACTACTAAAAAACTCTTTGAGTGTTTTACCGACTATGTATTCCAACCAAATAGCTGGCTGGTGTTCTATTTTCTCAACTTTATATGCCTTACGAACACCTTTGATGTTCAAACTTTTGAGCAAATCAAACTCATTATTGAATTGGGCAATTTGCTGACTATGAGCAATTTCTTTATTAAATATTTTGACAATGGCTGGCGCGTTGAACTCACTCTGTGGACGAAAGTAAATGGCAGAGTTACTACTTTGATAAATAAGCGCAGCGTCCTTGAGCATACTGAAATAGCGAGTAGTAAAATTTGAGTAAATACAAATTATTTACGGCAAATGTAGTGCTTTAATTGCAAAAAAAGAGATATATTTTACGGACAGTCCGAAAAAAACTATCAAAACAGAATGTTCACGCATTTTTGGTGCATAAATACCAATGAATAGGCAGGCCGTAAAAAAAAATAAAAGCAAGCCTTTCATAGACTTGCTTCTATCAAAATTAGAGGTGTGGTTTGCTTCACTTTTTTATGGTGCTAATCTCCATCAATTTGTTGGTGAAATCAATACTTATCTTATGGTTTATGAAAAACCGATGGCCAATATTAATTGCACTAAAATTCGCCGTCAATAGCTCTACTTCGGGTTTTTTGCTAACTATTTTTCCTACCCTAACGTCTCCGTTTAGCTGTGCTGAGAGAATATCCATTTCTCCACCAACTGTTCTGGCCTTCCCAATTAGTTTTGGCTCTGCCATGAATGTTAAATTGTATTTTTCTGCAATAGCCTTGGGTATGCTTATGCCGAAAGGAGCGCCACAATCAAAGTGTGCTGGAATGAGCTTGCCATTGACCAAGATATTGGCTTCCAGAATGCTGCTGCTGTTTAGTTTTAGTATGTTTTTGCCTTTTGTTAAACTGCCCTTTCGGAATATTAATTTTTTGCTGCTGTAATCTATCGTTACCACGTAGCCCTCAAAGGCCGCCAACCCAATAATAGCGACAGCCGTTGACGAAAAAATTTCTTCGGAAGGCACCACACCCGCCTCACACGAAATGCTCAGGTCTTGGAAGTTGAGGCCATTAATCTGCACCACACTTCTATCTCCCATATCCTTTCCTTCTGGGCTTATTGCCTTCACTTTTCCAACTTCGCTAAAATTATGTTCTTTGGATAATTGCTCTGACAAATAAACCCCTGATGAACCAGAGTCAAAGATAAAATCATGCTTTTGGGTGTTATCGTTGCCAAATGTCCCTTCAATAATAATGAGGTGCCGGTCTAGTTTAAAGGGAATTTCATAAACAGATTTTACAGGCTGTTTGTTTTTGCTTCTTTGCGAATAAACTGAATGATTAAGCAAGAGAATAACTGAAAATAAGAACATTAAATGCTTCATTTTTGTCTGTGTTTATGTTTGATAGATTATCCTTTGGGCTAAATGCCAAAGGAGGAATACCAGAATAAGTATTTGAGGCAAATATAATTGATATATCAATTATATCAAAATAAAAATTTCTTGTCCACCCTTTGTTGCGTTGCTATACAATCGGTTGGCTCTATCCCTTTTATTTTTCTTTGTGCCAATCTGGCTTGGTGAGCCTAAAAATATTTACTTTGATGTTGTTATAAGTGGTTTGCTTATCTAAGGTCATGCCATTATTCAAAGCAACTTTTTCAGATTCCTTGTTGTCAATGTGAACTATTGAAATCAAGGATTCGGCTAAGTTATTTTCAAAAGTATAATTTCTACACTTTTTTGCGGCTTCGGTGGCGTAGCCCTTGCCTCTCTGTTTGGGCATCAAGGAATAGCCTATTTCTAGCTCATCTATGCCGTCCACGGTGTGAATAAGAAGCCCACATTGCCCAATAAAGCTACCGTTCTCTAGGCTTACAAGAGCATTCAGCCCGCCCAAATGGTTTTTATATCTATGAAAAATTTTTTCAAACCATATTCTACATTTTTCATAGGCAGAATCTTCGTTGCTAGGCCAAATGTATTTTAGTGAGTTTGGATATTCACAGAACTTCAGCCACGTATCAAAGTCACTTGGTTCAAGCTGCCTAAACAACAATCTCTCTGTATTTTGGCCAAACAATAATAGCTTCGTATTGTCTTTGATTACCGACATTTAAAGTTGTTTTCAGGGTTTCCTTTTGAATTTACTTAGGCATACGCCCACTTCGCCATCAGTCATGCCCATAAAGGCAACTTTATTCTACGGCTACAAATGTTTCACGGCTTGGTATTTGGCCACCATACTTATAGCTGAGTATGAGGTCTGTATCTGTGAGGGTTTCAATCAATTTGTCGTCGCGGCCATTCGGCACTCCCCAGCGAATCTTGGTATCAGATTCAATCAACTGCCAAACATTTGCTCCTACTGTCCCGCTTCCACAACCCTCGGCTTCATAAATGGTGATGATGCCATCATAATTAAATTCAAAAACACGTCTGTAGAGGCAGCTTTCTAGCTTTTTTCCATCAAAATAAAAACTTTTTTGTAGCCAGCTCTTGCTTTTTTTGCCGCAAAGCATAGCTCTAAGACTATTTTCTACGACTACGGTTTGCTTGTTTTCAAACTGGTTTTCTACGTAAAGTTCATTTTTTCTATACCAATTATTTAAGGTTTCGGTTTCGGCATTCACGAGGAAATACGTATCGGCATCATTGATATAAAAAGTTGTTTTCCCGTTCTTATCTGTTTTTTGGGCAGGCAATACAGGCGTTTCATTGTTGCGGAGAGCGGCCTGTTCTTTATAAATGCTGACCGTTGCCCCCTCTACTACCTTACCATCGCCGTCTATGACCGTGATATGAACTCTTTTGCCTTCTTTAAAGTTACCGTCGCGTGAGCAAGACACGAGTGCCGCCAGTATAAAAACACTAAGGGCATACAAAAACAAACGTACCAGACGCATTTTTTCTGAAATTTTGGGTTTTTAGTAAAATATTAGAATGTTATTTTGGCGCTGCAAATTTAGGCTAAAAGGATTAGCTTACAAATTGTTAGCAAAAAAAATTCATACTTTACATAACCACTTTGCTTATAATACCCTCAGTTTTATTCAAAGTAGCGGGAATTGTCCAGTAGGTCTGGGCTAATGACCTTCACAATTTCACGCAGGCGATATTGGTCGTGTAAAAGCCCTGATAAAATTTCGGCTATCTTAAATTGGTCTATTTGGTTCTTGACGTACACCACAAATACATCTGGTTCAGAGTCATATTCAATGAGGTCGCCTAGGGAATGGTACTTCTCTTCTATCAGATAGTTCAATACTTCTTCCCACGCATAGGCGTTGCATACATACCCATACTCTTCAAAAATGTGGTGGTTTGCCAGTGTATCAGCCATTGTTAGCGTAACCGAGTAGCTATCGGGGTAGCCTTCCAAGCGGCACGGCGAATAACTTAATATACTCATAACTTGTTAGTTAATTGGTTTAAAATTACCTGCTTGGGCTGAAAATAAGTGCATCCTTTTATTGCGCGACTGGGCTATTATTCAAACGCGCTTGACAAACATACTAGTTATTTTTTTTGAAAACAAAACAAAATGCCTTGTAATCTACAAAAAAGTTCTGCCTGCATTCAAAAATTTGATTGTTTGCTGCGTATTTTTCTGACGCTTTCTTCTTTGAATTGATTAGATATTGTATATTTGGCCGCTTATTCGGGGCTTTATGGTCTCTGGAGTATTTTAAAAGGCTTTTTCTAGCTGTTAATTATCTTACGTTATGGATAAACTAGAGCAATTTCAGAAACTTTTGACCGAAAATCCTCAGTTGATGGTTTTTGTCATCGTGTGTTCTACTATCATTGTTTTGTTGTTTTTGCTCTTTTTGAGGAGTTTGTTTATGAGTACCAGTACTGTGCTGGCTGTTTACTCGTCACGCAACTCACAACGTATGGACGGTGCGGCGCTTTCAGAGGTTTTGGGGCATCTTAAAAGTGTATCTTCGGAGGCGCGCTTAGCCATTGAGGAACTAGAAACCGCTGTTCAGCTCAAAAACGACCAGCTTCAGCAATTAGATAGCCAGATAAAACACTATCAAACAGAACTCCAAGCATTGGGTAAAAACCCTGAGATAGCGCAACCTGCATTTGCAGAAAAAGCGGGAGTTGTACCTAAACCCAATGCTGGTGCGGTGTTCTTATCTTTTTTTGTTGGTGTTTTGCTCACTTTGGGGGCTTGTTTGGCTGTTTATTGGCAAATTTTCCGGAAGTAGCACCGTTTTCTAATATAACAAAGATTACCCAAAAAGAGTTATTGCGCAAACACAAATTCATCATTCAGTACTTTATTTCTAATGAGCAAATACATCACTCTGAAAGTTAAGGAAGTTGTTAAAGAAACAGCTGACGCTATTACTTTGCATTTTAAGCAGCCTCTTTTCCGAAAAATCAAATACAAACCAGGCCAGTTTCTCACGCTTATTGTACCTGTTAATGGCCAAAGCCAGCGTCGTTCTTACTCGCTTTGTAGCAGCCCTAGCACGGACGATACCTTGGCTGTAACCGTTAAGCGTGTGAAGGGTGGTTCGGTTTCTAACTATCTGAATGATAACATTCAAGAAGGCGATAAGATTGACCTCATGGAGCCAATGGGTAGCTTTACACCGCCAGAAGCTGCCAAAAATTTAGTGCTTTTTGGTGCTGGGAGCGGCATTACCCCTCTTATGTCGGTCATCAAAACGGCCTTGGTAGCAGACGCAAGCCGTCAGGTAACGCTTGTTTATGCCAATACACACGAAAATAGCATTATTTTCAAAAAGCAGATTGCTGAATTTGAAAGCAAGTACAGCGGACGCTTCAAGGTTTTGCATATTCTCAGCCAGCCCCAAAGCCCTAATTGGGGCAATGGACTGCGCGGTAGGTTAGAGGCTTCGCGCACCGAAGAAATCCTGCAACATTGTCCAGATTTAAAAAATTTATCTAACTATTTTATGCTTTGCGGCCCTCAGGGTTTTATGGTGGAAGCAGAAAACATTGTTCGCGGCTTAGGGTTTGATAATGAACGCATTATTAAGGAAAGCTTTTACCAAGAGAATGGCGGAGCAGCGCTTAGTAGTGCCGAAATTATTGAGCGCACCATTAAAGTTTTGTTAGGTGGCCAAACCTATGAATTGGCTGTTGCGCCCAGCAAGTCGGTTTTAGATGCTGCACTGGACAAAAATTTAGATATGCCTTATTCCTGCCAGAGCGGTCTTTGTACGGCTTGCAGAGGCTTGTGCAAAAGCGGTAAGGTAAAAATGGATACCTCGGACGGTCTTTCGGATAAGGAACTCAGCGAAGGCTACGTTCTCACTTGTCAGGCTCACCCACTCACAGACGATGTCGTGATTGACATGAATTAGGAGCTTCGGTTATCAGAAAACGAATTTAGGATAGCTCAGATAATATTTTTTTACAATTTGGGTCATGGTCTTAATGTTGGGAAGGTCAGAGGCCACGGCAATGTCTGCTACACCACCGTCAGGCATTAAAACTTGTATGCCTTTGCCAGAGCTGATGTAGGCGGCGTTACTGATTTCGCCACTATTGATGAGATAGTCTAAGTCTTGCTCTTCAAAGCCCCCCTCATTAACCAAGCGCTCTCTGATGGCCATGATGCTCTCTAAACGATGCGGTTCGTTGGCTAATTCCGTCCTAAAGAGATTGCGCGTGAGCATCATCTCTGAGAGCATACTCAGGACTTTATCAGGGTAGTCTTCCCAAATTTTAAGGCTAGCCCAAATATCAAAATCATCTAGTTTTACAAATGCTTTCACTAGTTCAGGATTCTTGTAAAAATCGTCTAAAGCTACGTCTTGGCTCAAAAAGGTTTTAAAAATGGGTGTTGCGGGTACGTCCAGGCCGTCTTGTACCAAATCTCGGGCGCGGCGAATAGCCTGGGTGAGCACCTGCTCGGCGCTGACGGTAGTTTTGTGCAAATAAACCTGCCAATACATCATGCGGCGGGCGTTCAGAAAATGCTCTATGCTGTAAATGCCTCTGTATTCAGCAGTAAGCATATCGTTATGAACACATAAGATTTTGATGATGCGGTCTCCACCAATCTTTCCTTCGGTTACGCCCGTAAAAAACGCATCACGTTGAAGATAGTCCAATCTGTCCATATCCAACTGACCAGATACCAACTGATGCAAAAATGGTCTTTCGTACTGGTCTTTAAAAATAGCAATAGCCAAATCCAAAGCACCATCAAGCTCTTTATTGAGGCAATCCATCAAAATTTCTGAAAGATATTCATGCGAAACGCCGTGTAAAATAGTCCGTTCCAAAGCATGGGAAAAGGGGCCGTGCCCAATGTCATGGAGTAGAATAGCCACTGAGGCTGCCTGATACTCTGTATCTGAAATGAGTGTCCCTTTTTCGCGGAGTGTGTCCATGGCACGTTGCGTAAGGTGCATTGCGCCTATGGCGTGATGAAAGCGTGTGTGGTGCGCTCCCGGATATACAAAATCTGTTAGACCGAGCTGTTTGATACGGCGCAAACGTTGAAAAAAACGATGATTAAGAACCTGAAAAATAAGCGGGTCGCGCAGTGTAATAAAGCCATGCACGGGGTCTATGATGAGCTTGCTACGTTTTAGGTTCATAAGGAGTAGGGTTTGACGCAATTTTAAATAAAGATATGCTCAAAAACAAATAAAGGCTAAAATACTTAAACGCTACTCGTACTACAACTTGAGGTCATCGTAGTACGAGTATTCTTAAAAAATCAAGCGCTATCTTTTGGTATTCAAAGAAAGGTTCTATTATACTTCTTGGTAAACAGCTCCTACGTTTTTGTTGGCTGGGCGCGGCTTCAAGTTTAATAAGCTAAAGAGCTCTTTGTCTGCATCTTGCTCTGGGTTTGGGGTAGTAAGGAGCTTGTCGCCCGCAAAAATGGAGTTAGCGCCAGCCAAAAAACAGAGCGCCTGCTCCTCCTGCGTCATGCGGACACGCCCCGCCGAAAGGCGCACCATGGCCTTAGGCATGAGGATACGGGCAGTGGCTATCATGCGCACCATATCCCAAATAGGGACGCGCTTCTGCTCCTCTAGTGGTGTACCTTCTACAGCTACTAGCGCATTGACAGGCACTGATTCTGGGTGTTCGGGCAAGGTGGCCAATGTGTGCAACATATCTATACGGTCTTCGTCAGTTTCACCCATACCAATGATGCCGCCTGAGCAAACCGAAATTTTGGCATTGCGCACATTGGCGAGGGTTTCTAAGCGTTCTTTGTAGCTGCGCGTTGTGATAATTTTGTCGTAGAATTTTTCACCCGTGTCCAAATTGTGGTTGTAAGCGTGTAAACCAGCTTCTTTGAGCTTTTCGGCTTGGTCTTCGTTGAGCATACCGAGCGTACAACAAACTTCCATGCCTAGCTCTGCTACACCTTTGACAACCCCTAAAATGCGGTCAAACTCGCGACCGTCTTTAACTTCTCGCCATGCTGCACCCATGCAGAAGCGCGTGCTTCCTGCTTCTTTTGCTTCTTTGGCTTTTTCTAAAATGGTTTCGGAAGGCAACAAGCGGTGTGCCTTTACGTCTGTATGGTAGCGGGAAGCCTGCGGGCAATAAGCGCAATCTTCGGGGCAGCCGCCGGTTTTAACCGAGAGCAAGGTACAAACCTGTACTTCTTGTGGGTCATGTAGGCTGCGATGCACCTCTGCCGCCTTAAAAACAAGGTCTAAAATTGGCGTATGATAAATAGCTTCAACTTGGGCTCGTGTCCAGTCGCGTTTGAGGGTTATGGGAGTTTTCATAGGGCTTATCAAAAAAGAGTTGAACGAAGAGTGGCATTCTATGTGTCTAGGTAGCTGCACATGAAGACACGAAACGCAAAGATACACCACATCAAAACTATATTACAACTTTTAGACATAAAATTTAGAGGCTTGCTCGGAGGAAAAGCATTTTGGTCATTCCCGCCGCTGCTACCAACAAATTCGTATAAATTTCGTTTCTTTGTAGAACTAAACCTTACAGACATTCACATTCCCAAAATAACAAGACTATGCTTTTATGTTTCCGAAGGGCATTCCGAGTCCTATTTACTTATTCGTTTTTGTTACTGACTTTAAGCGTTTGCCAAAACCCAGAAACCGTTTGCCCTGAAATAGATGTAGCACTTGAAAAACGCAACATTATACGGAACGAGAGCATTACACTGCCAAATCTTATTCTAAACACCTCCAAAACATTTATTGTTGAGATAAAAAATGAAGGCGGAGCCACACTAAAAATTGGTGAGATTGTAGCAGATAACCCACAGTTTTCGGTCAGGCAGATTGCCAATAACAGACTAACAGAAGCTCAAAAAAGCACTTTTGAAATCAGTTTTACTCCTAAAAAAATAGGAGCTTATCGTACCAAGATTCGTATTCCTAATAATGATTTTGATGAAAATCCGTTTGAGTTTTCGCTAGAGATAGGGGGCATTCCTGAGCCTGAGCCTGAAATCAGTTTACGAATAGAAGCCACCGACTTGATAGATGCGCAGTCGGTTTACAGCATGGGCGAGAGCACAGTCAGCACGCTCAAAACTGTCAGCTGCATGGTGAAAAATTTGGGCGCAAAAGCATTAGAACTTGGCGACCTCGCGCTTTCAGACCCAAATTTTATTTTGAGTAAAAAGCTAGATAAAACCACCTTGAACCCATCGGAAAGCACCACTTTTGAAGTGAGCATAACGCCCAGCGAAGCCCGCAACTACGAAACAACTGTTAGCCTGAACAACGATGATGCAGACGAAAATCCATTTACTTTCATACTTGTCATCAAGGGCTTACCGCTGCCTACACCAGATATTACGGTATCGCTAGAGGGGCGTAATCTGGCAAGTGGGGAAGTGATAGACATGGGCACTATCACCCAGTCCTTTAACATCACTAAACGCTTCGTTATAGGCAATGCGGGCACTGCTCAGCTTATTCTAGACCGTGCGGAAAGCAATAACTCACGCTTTGTGCCACTCTTGAATAATCCTAAAAAACTAGACCCAAGCGCAACAACTAGCCTAGACCTGACTTTTCTGGGCACAGGCGAAGGCGAGCGCAGCGGCGAGATAAAGATATACAGCAACGACCCTGACGAAAACCCATTTGTTATCAAGTTACTGGCCAAAACAGTTAAACCTCGCCTAACGATAGATTTCCAGAATTCTGAAATACCTGATGGCCTCAACACCGTAGTTTCGGACTCTGGGCCGAACAGAACCCTCTTTTTGGCTAACTTTAAGGTGAACGACCCCGAAAACTTAGTGAATAGCAGGGCTGAACTTGTCGTTAAATTCCGTTTCAGTAATGGTGCTGGCGGCACAACACGCCGAAAAACCACGGATAACCGCACAGGAAAAATTGAGTTTGATGCTTTCTTTGATAACATGGACTACTTCACGAGCATACGCTTCGGCAACGACTCGGACTACGTAGAATTTGAAGTCTATCTGGAAACAGATAAGGGTGAGGTGAGCAACCAAGAGCGTTTTGTCATCAACAAGCCCATAGGCGCAAACCGAGAGAGAGCTTCCGAACCAGAATTGCGCTAGAGGTTTGTTCTAGTTTTTGGGTATGACGCTAAGGAAAGCATCTATTTCTTCTATATGCCGGGATAAATTTTTTGCTTCGCAGCTGAATAAAAGGCGTTGCTCTTTTTCATTCCAGACACAAATTTCTGAGCCTGTTCTTACGTTCAGTTTTCTGTAAAAATCGTTGCTGCGTATGAGTTTGTAACTTTCTAAATCAATAAACTCCTCTATGTAGCGGTCTATAAACGCCTTGCTTTGTACTTCTTCTACGACTATGGTTATCAGCGAGTCGGAGGCAGGCAGACGGTGCATAAGTACTGAAACCACCGAGTTACAGTTGATGCAATCGCCCGGATTGAATTTGAGAAATAAGGCATTTTGCGCCTTCGCGGGTATGGCGAACCCAGCTAAAAGCACGAAGCAAACGAGGAGGCCCTTGAAAAAACTAAGCATATTCATCTCTTCTATTTAGTCGTAATGGTGTAGATATTCAAACGATGGTCAAAACCGTAATGTGCAAGTTTGTCAGGAGCTAGTATTGACCAACTTCTGGTGTTTAGGTTCTTCTCTGGAACATTCAAAGGCATTGATTTGACCAAACGTAAAGATTTGTCTTTTTCTATACTCAAAATAGCGTAAAATAACTCTATTGTATGGCCTCTTATAATTACACCCAGTTGATTTTCCTCAAATAACTTAGCATCAATAACACGACATTCCGATGTTCCAAGAAACTCGGAAAGAACAGGTAGTAAATTATATACTTGCTTTTTTTGTAAATCAATAAATTGCCCATAAGGATTTGCATACCAAAGCAAAGCTCCATGTGTATAGCTAGAAAAGAAATGTTCTTCATGAAACTTGTCCCCAAGTAACTTTTGCCCTGTTAAAGGACTCTTTTGGGTCATAACAAGTTCACCCTTTTTTTCTTTAAAAGAAGCCAACAGCGCACTTTTGGGCAGCAAGGTATCCGCGAGCAGAGATAAAATATAGCCCTCCTCACGATTATAGTAAAACGCATTTGTGTTATCTACCTCATAATATTTGCCACATTCGTTTTTGATGAACTGGCATGAAATAACTCTTTCTGGGCTTACTTGCACTATCGCCAAATTATAACTCAAGGTAAAGAGGCGTTTATCATTTTTCTGAACAGTAACAAAGACCTTAGGAATACGCAGTAATAAGAAAATATCACTTTTGTTAGTATAAGCACTTTCTACAAACATTCTGTTCATTTTATAAGGTTTGAGAACATTTACGTATCTATTTAGCTCTTTGTAAGCATCAAATAAAACTTTTAAATTCATAAACTTTGTACTGTCCGCAAAATACTTGCGCCCATAAATAACAATATTTTGCGCGGCTGTATCCATAACAATCAACTCTTTAAAAGCAGTATTATAGAAAGTAAAATGGCCTTCAATACTTCCAACACTAGCTTTTATGTCCAAGGGCAAATGACTTAGCTCGTAGCCTCGAATGCAATGCAGCGTATCTTGCTTTTGAGATGGTTGTGCAAGACACACACCGCACGCTGTAAATAGCCAAAACAGTAATATCTTTGCAATTCTTAGCATATATTTTTATTTTGTCTTTAAAAACACTTAGATTCAGCAGAAAAACTGCACGAACCGCATGACTAAATGCTTCGTGCAGTTTTTAAGCAGCCTAAGATTAATCTTTAATGTACTGACTGAACAACTACTTTTACCTTAACAATCTCTTCATTATTAACAATAACGGGGGGAGATTGAACATAACTTAGAACAGTACCGGAAACTGTCATGTTGTTTAAGTCAGGAAAAGTGAGAGCACCCCCAACGACAAAAGTAATACAATTCCCTCTTTTTCCACTACACTCAATATCGTGCACGCCATTGGTTATTGTATGACTTTTTAGTTTGCCTTTTACGCGTATTTCATCCATTGGTCTTGGCATAATAACCTCCGCAACAGCTTTAGAATCTTTGTTTTTTTTACCATTTTCAGAGGTAGCGGCTTCGGCAGAGTAAGTCCCTAAGGCAGCAAACAGAACAGCACTTAATAATACGTTTTTCATAAATTTGGATACTTTTCAAGTTAATTAATCGTTAGAAATAAGTCCCTTTATGTAAGGTGCTGTAAATGTAAATGTAAATGTAAATGTATCCAAATTTTTTGTGTTAAAAATTATTAATACTTATATTTTTTCTGCTGCCGTGCAAATACTTTTTAGCATTGCTCAATATTAAAGACAACAAATCTCTTAGCAGCGTGCTCTATTTGAAAAGCCTATTGTTGGTTTTTTTGCTGCCGAATACCGACTACCAGAATGTCGTCAATCTGTTTTTCGTCGGCCTCTTTCATCCAGCTTTGAATGGTGTTTTCTAAAGTTTCTTGCTGCTCTCTCATTGGTTTGTCGGCAATATTGAGCAAAAGTTCTTTAAAACGCTTGCTCATAAATTTACGATTTTTGGGGCCGCCAAACTGGTCTTGATAGCCATCTGAATAAAGATAAAAAGTGCTTTCTTGATTATCAGGGACACTTTGCAGCGTGTAATTGGCTATCTGTGTACTTTTAAGCTTGCTGCCAATTGGTAGGTTATTGCCTTTTATTTCTTTCAGCTCTAAAACCTTGTTTTCATTGGGTTGTACAATACAAACAGGGTTCATTGCGCCTGCTATCAGCACGCTGCCGTCCTGTGTGTTGAGCGTCAGGACTACGATGTCCATACCGTCGCGAATGTCGGAGTCGCCCTGATGCAAAGCGCGTGGCACTTCCAGATTCAGCACGTCCAGCACCAAATTGGGCTGAGTCAGTCCTTCTCTATTGACGATGAGGTCGAGCGTATTCATACCCACCATGCTCATAAGCGCGCCAGGAACGCCATGCCCCGTGCAATCGGCTACTGCCAGTACCACAAATGGGTGCTCGTCTGTGGGTCTGCTCAGCCAAAAGAAATCACCCGAAACGATGTCGCGGGGTTTGTTCAAAACAAAGAAATTGTTTTGACCAAAAACAGCTGCAAGCGCATCGGCAGAGGGCAACATAGCTTGCTGAATGCGTTTGGCGTAGTTGATGCTGGCCGTAATGTCCTCGTTTTTGCGGGCAATGAGTAAGCTAAGACTTTCTGCCACATCGCGTTGTGCAGCAATTTTTTCATTTTGTATTTGCAGCTCTGCATTTTTTTCGCTGATTTGATGCTGCTGCTCCGAAAGTTGGTTGTTTTTGCGCCGTGTTTGAAAGAGACCAGCCAGCACCAACAGAAAAATAAAGATGCCGAGCGCAATGAACCAATAGCTATTCCTCTGGGCAGCTATTTGACGCTCAATAGCGGCTCCTTGTTGGTCTAGCTTCAGGTTTTGGAGTTCGCGGTCTTTGGTGAGTAGCCTAATCTCATTTTGTTTTTCTTGCTCTGCAGCCATTTGCTTTTGCAGTTCTAATTCTTTAAGAGCTTGAATGCGCTGGAGTTCAGTAATGGCGCGGTCTTTTTTGTCTGCATTGGCTTTTTGTTGCAGAATAAGCAATTTTTGAAGTGCGTTTTTCTTTTGGGCTTCTTCTTCGGAGAGCTTAGACTGTTGCAATTCCTTTTCGCGCTGCAAGAGTTCAAGCTCCTGCATCTTTTTTTCAGCTTCTATTTTGAGTTGTTTGAGCGCTAAATCCTTGATTTCTTCGCCCACCATCAACAACTTGATTTCTTTTTCTGCCCTCTCCACAACAAACTGTTGCTGCATAAGCCCTTGTTGGCGAATCTCCTCGGCCAGAATCAAAGAGTCTTTGAGCAAAAGGTGCTCTTGGAAATATTCTAGTGCCTTGTCATACTTTTCGTCTGCTTGCGCCAACATAGAAGCCGTGTAATACGTTTTGGCCAAAGTAGGCTTGTCTTTGGCTTGTTTGGCATATTTGGTAGCCAAATCATTGTAGTAGGCTGCATTGTAATAATCCTTTAAGTTGAAGTAAACAACAGAAAGAATGTCATAAATTTGAGCCATTTCAGATTTATTCTGGCTGGCTTCAATGACGGCGGCGGCTTCTAATAAATTGTTGATAGCCAACCCATAATCGCCATTGTTTTGGTAAGTAATGCCCAAATTAATCAGCGTAGTGCTTTTATTGCCCAACCGACGATTGGCGCTTTTTTCTAATTTCAGCACTTCCTGAAAGTTCTGAATGGCTTTTTTGTAATTTTTGAGATGCTTCTGCGCGTAACCAATGTTGTTGAGCGTAACGATTTGCCCCTCAAGGTCTGTTTGTCCTGTATAAATGCTTAAAATGCGTTCATTTAGGAGCAAGGCTTGTTCGTATTGCCCCAAGTACTGGTGAACGGCCACCATTTTTCGTAAAATAGACAGCTCAAGTTCTTTTAAATCAGCGTTATCTTTGGCCAGCTCTAGGAGTTTGCTATACTCGTTGAGCGCCGTTTCGTAGCGCCGAAGCTTAACAGACATTTCAGCCATTTTGAGTAAAGCGGCATGGCCTGGTTTTGCTGCATTGCTTTTCTGGTAATATTCAAGGGCTTTTTCATACAAATTTCCGTCTTCATAAACCTCCGCCAACTCTCCATAAATAGCAGCCAGATTGTCGGTTTTTTTGCGGGTTTCATTAATACGCGCCACTTGCAAATAACAGCGCAAGGAGGCCACTAAGTCGTTTTCGGTTTTATGAATGCGTGCTTGCTGCAAAAGTGAATCTACATTTTGTGCATACACTTCCTGTGCTGTCATTTTAGTTAGCAACAAAAACAACAGCAAATATTTAAAAATCAAGGATTTAAATATTTGAAAGTACATAATTCAACATACAGTGGACGCAATACCTGCCTGACAGACAAGTTTGAGTGCAAATATGTTGCAGTTTTTGCATTTTTTATCTCGTTTTTAATAAAATTTTGATAAAAATTAAAAGAGATAAAGTTTTAGTAACAAAAAGCCTTGTAGGGGTTTACTTAAAAAGCTATTCTTGATGGATTCATTTGATAAAGCGTTTTTGCTATTGTTATTTTTAAATTCCTTTTTTATATTTGCGGGTTAATGTGTGTGTCTTTACTCGATTCGCATTATAGAAAAAATTTGCTGTTTTAATTTTAAAAAGTAATATTCTTGAATCTATGCTAGGCTGGCTAAAAAATGTTTTTGGGTCTTCAGACTCTACTCCCAAAACCCCCTCAAAGCAATCTAACCACGAAGCTGTTGACCTAACAACTCTGAGCGCTGAGGAGCGTAAAAAAAGCGCGGAAGAAGTGGCGGTACGTTCTGGTTTAAAGGTTTATAATACCAAAAAGCGCATAGACTACGTTTATACAGAGGGCTATGTAGGCCGTGTAACGCCTTGCCCACGCTGCGACTCACCTACCGAGACCCAGTATGCTGACTTTATGTATGCAACCAAGAGCCTCCCTAAGTCTATGTACGCTGCTGCTGGTCATTTTTGTACGTCTTGCCATACGGTTATTCTAGAAGAAAGCGTTATAGAAAACGCCCTGCCCGATGATGCGAGTTTTCAGGGCATTATTGGTATCAATACCGCTGAAGAGCCTATTACCTTTCGTGCCTTCAATGATAAGGAAACCTTTTACGTCAAAGACCTACAAAAAGGCATTATCCGCATGAAATTGTTGGACGGTACTTCAAAAACCGAAACAGAGCGCGACCGCCGCAAAAAATTGAACGAAGGAATACAAAAGCAAATAAAGCGGAATAAGCGCATTGCGAACCAAACCAAGAAGATTAATCGAAAAAAATAAGTTCAGAAAACGCAAGCCTAACACTTGCGTTTTTTTATCCCGTCCATAAACGATGCGTAGTTTAGTCATTCAATTTTTTTGTATTTATCTATCAACTGCTTTTTGGAGTGCTTGCACCGAAGCCCAATCCAATACTGAGCTGCCAAAAACCTCTGCCCCAGTAGTGCAAGCAATGGAAGCCGCTAAGCAACCTCAAGAAGACAGCTTGCCTAAAGGGATTCAAAAATTGCTCAAAGCCTATCCTAGTCAGTTCAAAGGAGCTACGAAAAACAGCCTTGTTTGGACAGACGGCAGCGAAATGGTTTATGATGATGGCCGGGCGGACAAAACGCATCAGCAACTTCTTGATGCGCCAGACCTCGAAGACCAAATGAGCCAGAACTACCCCAAAGGCAAAACCTACGACAAGCCAGCCAAAAACCATGACCCTGGGCGTATTCGCTATGAGCCTTTTCTCAAAAAAATGTATGGGCAGTCTGCCGCCGAAGTACAAAAAAACCTTACCAGTATGGTGTGGCTGCCTAAATCGTTAAACGTGCGGTTGAGCGTTACGAAAGTGAACGACGTACATTTGAAGCTGAAGGCTGTTTCAGAAGAATTGGATAAACTGCCTCATTTACATAAATATTTGAAAGCGCCAGGCGGTACGTTTAACTGGCGAAACATAGCTGGCACAAAGCGACTTAGCGCACATAGTTTTGGCATGACCATAGACATTAATGTGGCGCATTCGCACTATTGGCAGAACGAAGTGGGTGGCGCAAACGAAAACGCGAATTTAAGCTATAAAAATACGATTCCGCTGGAGATTGTAGAAATATTTGAGAAGCATGGTTTTGTATGGGGCGGCAAGTGGTATCATTACGACACCATGCACTTTGAGTACAGGCCAGAGCTGCTCGTGGATTAGCGGGTAAGCGTTCTGATTGATGTCCAAGATAAATAAAAGTTCAAGGCATTCAAAGATAACGGGAGACTTTGCCGAGAATATGGTTTTATACTGGCTTTCAAAAAACGGCTTTGAGAGCGCAAAAGTGGACCATACTGGCATAGATTTGATTGCAAGAAATCCTATAACCAAAGAGTTGATGGGAATTTCGGTAAAAAGCCGTTCAAGAGATTGTACGACTGAAAAACTGCATTTGAATATCCCAAATGATAATTTTGAAAAAATGGACGTAGCCTGTGAAGCATTTGGCTGTGCGCCTTATTTTGCCATAGTGGTGGACATTCCTGGCAAAATCAATATCTTTGTTTTGAGTCAATCAAGATTCTTACAACTATGTCCTTTAGGGAAAACAGTTGCTATTTGGAAAATGAGTGACGACTATTTAGAAAAATACAAAAATGACCAATCAATTATGAATATTGAACTGCAATATGCCCTATTGAATTGGTGGACATAAAAAAATGCCCCCGACGGGAATCGAACCCATATCTAGTGTTTAGGAAACACTTGTTCTATCCGTTGAACTACGAGGACTTTTGATTTGACTGCAAAATTAGCAGTTAATTTCATTTTTTCAAATCGTAGATGATAGATTTTATGGTTTCCACATCAGAACATACTTGCTATTGCTTCCTTTTGCATTCTCTTCGGCGTGTTGTTTACTCTCGCTCAGGGGTAGCCTAAAATCAAAATTGCATCAGGCAAAGACCTTTTAGCCAAAAAATAGATTTTGGCGGTTTAAATTGAAGTTCAATGTAACTATTTTAACAATTTTTTGTTTTTTGTTACTTTTATCGTATTTTTTGGATCTATATGTTAAACAAGACTTCCTTTGCGCACCAAAACACTTTGTTTTGGTTTTTTTATTTTACTCTAAAACAAGAAAAATCATGCTGAAATTCATGAAGATTTATTGGCTGCTGCCTTTTGTGCTGGTGGCTGCGCTGGCTGCTAGCGGCTGCAAAAAAGAACTGCGTTTTAACGAAAGGGCAAAAAACTCTAAGGATAGGCAGATTTTCCACAATAAAAAAAATATCAAAAAAAACTTCAAAAAAATTTGGAAGTTTCCTTAAAATTTATTTTATTTTATTTTATCTTTGCGAGTATTCTAAATTTATTAGTCATTTTAACCAACATAATGCCATGAAAATCAAGTATTTAATTCCATTTGTGCTGCTGCTTTTACTAGCCGCGGGCTGCCAGAAAAATGACCCTTGTGGAAGCAGCACAAATAATCCGAATGCCCTTAGTTACAACAGGCAGAAAGCTCGCGCTTTTCTTATCCATGACAAAAACACGGGAGAAGATCTGATAAAGAAAAGATATGGCGGTGAAAAATTTTTAAGACAGATTGAAAAGGGGTACTATCTTGCTAGCGACTTCCAAGATTTTGGCTACATAGCAACTTGGGGCAACATAGGTGCGCAAAAAGGGCCAGAAGATTACAAGAGCAAGCTCTGCACAGATTGCTCCTACATGGATTATTTGGTCATAGAATATCCTAACGGCGATAAGCCCGATACCCTAGCCTGCATGGTAAATGGCTATGCCAATGACCCTTGTTTGAATTATGAGCGCTTTGATTACTATTTAAATGGTAAGTATATACAGTCAGGTAATGGGCAAATACCGTATCAAAAGCTGCACCTTTTAAGTTCTATCGCAGAATTAGATTCTGACGTACTCATTATCCGAAAATAAACCATGAAGAATATTTTGAAATTGTTACTACCTGTGCTGTTTTGTGCAGGTAGCTTGGAGTTGTGTGCACAAGCGCAGAGAAAATATTGCGACCCTACTTCAATCGTGGACTCTGCTATTTTTGTAAACAATCCTTGGTTTGGAAATAACAGCTGGTTCAAAGCTGAAAGTAAGTCCACCGTAAATGTTACGAACCAGAGACGCTTGGGAGTGGGTGGTCTGACAAGAACCATTTTCCAGATTCCCGCGCAATATTTTGCTTCAGCCAATGATGCCTGTGTAGGCGATTCCGTTGCTATATTTACACCTGAGGCACTTATCAATGAGGTTAATCGGGAAATTTACACGAATAGCAATAGTGGTATCATGGTGTATAATGCGGGTGCAACCAAGAGAGTTTGTGATTGGTTTCTGAATAACAACCTGGCTGTTTGGAATTGGCTCTCTTACACTGTACCTCACAACAACAATGATGCGCTTAATATCTATTTTGTCAATAGATTCACAGGGGCTGGCGGCATAGCAGCACCTTTAGGTACAAGTGGATTTAACCCCAAATGCTTAATGCAATTAGACGGTATAGACTTTCCACAGTTAACGAATACACTAGCACATGAGATAGGCCATTGCTTGGGTTTGGACCATACGCACAAGAGTGGTTATCTGGGCGGTTTGGTCAGTAACGAGTATGCTAATGAGTGTTCACAAGAATCGGTAGATAAAAGCCGTGTACAGGGTTTCCCTTGTGCTTACATGGGTATGGACAAGTGTG
Organism: Cytophagales bacterium; assembly: GCA_013299045.1. Taxonomy (GTDB): domain Bacteria; phylum Bacteroidota; class Bacteroidia; order Cytophagales; family Bernardetiaceae; genus RDZD01. Next base: position 57,037 of record JAAFJX010000014.1, read on the forward strand.
CGGTAAATGGTGATGGCCTTTGTGATACCGATGCGGATGCAAAGGTTACGAACGACCTAGTAGATATTGCTGGCTGTGTTTATACTGGAACAGATACAGATAATTGGGGAGATGTTTGGCATTCTTTGGGTAATAACAATGCTATCAGCAATGTTATGTCCTATCACGAAGCTGAATGTGCAAGAGATTTTACCAACTCACAAAATCAGGTCATGCATTACTGGGCAGAGCACTATGTTGACCATTTTCCTGAGCCATACACAAGGCGTTCGCGCCCTATTGAGTTCTACAAAAATCCTCACATAGATGTTTATGAAAATGACAATATTTTTCAGAACGCCTCCCCTATAGAATTTGGTGTGAATAATAGACAGCATCATACCTTTCATGGCATTCCAAACTTTGATAGAGTTTTGCCTGTTGTTCCTTCCTACTTTACAGACTACAGTTATAATGATGTGGATTTTGTAAGTTTTACACTAGACGCACCGCGTACTGTAACAATAGAAACACACCCTGTGCCTGGGCAGCCAGATTCTGATACCAGAATTACGCTCTTTGCTGCGACAGGATTTGGGCCTGGTGCAGGTTTGAACCAGTTGGACTTCAATGATAATGGTGGGGTAAGTACATATTCCCGCTTATCTGGCATTTTGCTCCCTGCTGGCAGCTATACGATAATGATACAAAATAGCCCTAACATTGGCTTAGGACATTACTATATTTCTCTTTCACGTGGGAATACTGGTACAGGAGGTTTGGGTATAGGTCTAATCGTAGGTGATGGCATAGCAAGCGACGGCTCACTTCCTTCAATAGCCTGCCCAGGTGAACAACTTGGCGTAACAGGTTTAAAACCAGGTCAGACAGCGTTGTTTTCATCTGTACCTACAAGTGTCATAACCTCTACAGGAATAATTAATTCTGGTTTTAATGGTTTTGCTACTATCAAAGTAGAAATTTATGAAGGTGGTGTTGTAATTGACGAGTTTGAGTGGGAGTTGTTTATAGGTGTTTTACCAATACCTACGCTCAAAATCAGAACGCCAAAACCGGGCACCACCAATATAGCGTGTCTATACCTCAGCTCAGTGGTGGCAGATGTAACACCCGCTGTAGGAGTTTTGGGCTATGAGTGGGAAATTACATATCATCCGCTGGGTGGCGGCCCAACAACGGTATTCACTACTACTGGTGAGATGCCAGATTTCATTGGGGTAGGGACATATACAGTAAGGGTAAGAGTGTTTAATCGCTGCGGTTGGTCACCTTTTGGTATTCTTCGCTTCCATGTACAACAATGTAATGGTCAACAACGCCTTGCCTTCCTCGCGCCCAACCCCGCCCAGAACCAAGTAACCGTAACAGTGAAAAATGAAATACCCATTGCGCAAGGTGGCTTGGATATCCGCATCAAGGATATGTACGGCCTAGAGAAAATAGCCGTGCAGAGCCAAACCCGCGAAACGAACATTGATATTAGCAGCTTGCAAGTTGGTATCTACATCGTGTATGTGCAGAATGGCTCAAGAATAGAGTATCTGCGCTTGAACGTGGAATAAAAACCTATTAGTTTGATTATCAAAGTATTGCAAAGAGTAAAAAAAATTGCAATACTTTTTTTATTACATAGTTTACCCAAAAAAAGTATTTAAAACATTCATTATCAGTAAATTATTTTGATTTTTAGCCCAAGAAAATTACAAGTTTTATGAATCAAAGCCTAAAAACCTTGCAATTATTTTTTTGGGCGTGCCCCGCAAGCGGGTCGGCGAGGCAGAGGCTTCGCTGGCGCTTTGGTGCTGCGCACCAGCCTTTGGCGGCCTCTGCCATGCCTCACGCACATCGCCCTTGACCTCAGAAAATGCCTAAAAGCGCTGGGTTCTAAAGGAAAAAATGAAAGTTCTGTTCTCACCTGTGATGTGCGTGAGAGAGGCGGCGGGTTGAGTGCGAAGCACCGAAGCGTGAGCGAAGCCCAAAGCCGAACGACCCGCTGGCGGGGCACGCCCACAGCTTTTTGAAACGTAGAAACTTTTTTTCAGGGACGACTAGATAGATTTACCTCTTGGGCCGAGTCCATTCAACATATTTTGCCGAAATTAGATATTCCGTATTTGTTTTTTATTTATAATTGCAAAACACTTGTGGCCAAAGATTGGCTTACATCAAGATTTTTACACCCAAACAAACAGAAAAATGTCCGATAATTCAAACACCCCCAAGCCCAAAATGAAGTCCTTGTCGCTAAAAGATTGGTCTGAAATCAAAAGCGATAACGCATGGGTTATTTTTAAAGTGATGGCAGAATTTGTGGAGGCTTTTGAAAAACTGACTCGCATAGGCCCTTGTGTATCCATATTCGGCTCTGCACGCACTACCCCTGACAATCCTTACTACCAACAAGCGGAAGAAATTGCGTCAAAAATTGTCAATTTGGGCTATGGAGTCATTACAGGCGGCGGTCCAGGCATTATGGAAGCTGCCAACAAAGGCGCTAAAAATGCAAAAGGAAAATCTGTTGGGCTTTGTATAAGGCTGCCTTTTGAATCCACTCACAACATTTATATTGACCGCGACCGCATCATTGACTTTGATTATTTCTTTGTCCGTAAGGTGATGTTTGTCAAATACTCACAAGGTTTTATCGTCATGCCTGGTGGTTTGGGTACGCTGGACGAACTTTTTGAGGCTTATACGCTCATACAAACCCAAAAAATAGACCCCTTTCCTATCGTTTTGGTAGGCAAATCTTACTGGAATGGCCTGCTAGAATGGATTAAGTCTGTGGTGGTGGCCAAAGAGCATAACGTCAGCCCAGCAGACTTAGACCTTATCAGCGTTGTGGACTCTTCGGACGAGGCTGTAGAAATTATTGATAAGTTCTATAAAAAGCACGAAATATCGCCTAACTTTTAAAGATATAACTGACAGGATTATCCAAATAAGCGCTTGTTTTTTGAAGAATAAGCTAGCTTTTATGCCAGCAACACAACACTCTTGCATAAATTTTGTTCATTCAGAGTTTTATGGTATATTTGTTCGGCTTCAAGTTGGACTCAATGCGGCTCTATAATTTTACAATCTGCTAGCGCGATTAACTATGCACTTACTACAACGATATCTACTTGCGTTTTTAGCTTGTTTTTTTATTCATGTTTCGTTGTGGGCACAAATTGATTTAAAATTTGACCGCTTGAGTGCTTTTGAGGGAGTTGGCATCAACAGCATAGCCCAAGACCAACAAGGTTTCATGTGGTTTGCTACATCGTCTGGTCTTATACGCTACGACGGTGAACAAACAAAGCGCTTTAAGCCCTATCAAACAGATACGCTTAACCACCCTAATAATGAAATTTTTACAATTTTTTTTGACTCTCAAAACAGGTTGTGGCTAGGCACTTATCAAAACGGCATTTATCTTTTTGATGAAGCCAAGCAAAGTTTCAAGCACATGACAGCTATCAAAGGCGATAGCACCACGCTAACCAGCCGAATGTGTTTTGGCTTTCTTGAGGACAAAGACAAGAATATTTGGACTATGTCTGGCTATTTATGTTTGTTAGATGTTAAAAACTGGAAAGTCGTTAAGCGGATAGGGCCAAGTTCTCAGCAAGAGTCCGATAGCCAGCCAGCTATTTATACCAACAGCATTACTGCACAAGACCGTACAGGGCGATTCTGGATGGGCACCTGGAAAGATAACTATGGCATTGATACCTTTAGGCTACCCGCCAAGCGTTTTTATCATTTGCGTAGTAACCTTGATACAACTGCTTTTGCTGATGCAAAACAACCTCAGTTGGTCAGAGATATTTTTGTGGACTCTCAAGGAGACGTTTGGTTTTGCTCTTACACGGGGCTTTATTGGTATCATCAAAAAACAGGCAGGTTTAACCTTTTTAAAACGATAATCGGCGATAGTCAAAGCCTTTCGGCCGATAATGTGAGTAGCATCACCGAAGATTCGCAGGGCAATATTTGGGTAGGCTCGCTGGGTGGTGGGGTTTCTATGTTTGACAAAAAAACATGGAAGTTTAGCAATTATACGCATAATCCACAAAATACTAATACCATTCCGAACAACATTGTTTCCTGTATTTTTGCAGATAAAGATGACCATATATGGGTAGGAACGGAGTCGGGAGTGGCTTGTTTGAACCCCAATATGCGGAAGTTTAAGTTATTGACACATAACGTAAATGGTTTTGAAGACTTTGTTCTGGGGGGGCGTTGCATCTTGGAAGCCGAAAACGGTACTGTATGGGCGGGGCTTCAGAAGGGAGTAGACCAGTTGGGTGCAACTTATGGAGGAGTGGTGGGCTTGAATCCCCAAACAGGTGCTTAGTATTCATTATAAAGACGGTTATAAGGAGATTAGAAGAGGAGAAAAACAAGATGTAGCCATCAAAAATTTGTATCTGGGCACGCTGATAGAGAGAGAAAAAAACAAAGTTTGGTTTTATTTTGTAGATGCCCAGTTTGTAGAGAGCGACGGTAAGACCTTCAGGCGCTTACGTGAGATGGAGGGCGCTTATCCATACTTGACATCAGATTCCTACCTCACTTCCTACGGCACTATGATAACGCATCATGGAGGTAGAGTGGCTGTTTATGAAGATAATTTTAAAACCTATCGTCAGTTGAGCTATAGCATCCGCGACGAGGGCAATAAGGTAGCTCTATATTATGAAGACCCCTACGCCAACACTTGGTTGCTATACCTAACTGACACGCTGCGCTATTATGACAAAAACAAGAAAAATTTTGTCAATATTCCTATCCAAGACAATCAAAAACTAGGAGCAATACATATTGCTGGTGCACATTGCTTTAAGCAAGGAGAACTCTGGATTGCTTCGCTTCTGGGTGTGCAAATTGTACGCCTTAGTGATGGTAAGGTATTAAAAACGTTTACGACGAGAGACGGCTTAACAACTACCAATCTATACAGTTTAATTGGCGATGAGGCAGGAGGGGTTTGGGTAAGTACGCAGGACGGTATCAGCCGAATAGATTCCAAGACCTATAAAATTGATAATTACTTTGTTGGCAGAGATTTGCCTATTGCCTCTATCTATTCTATGCCCATCAATAGGGGGATTCAGCACCGTGGCAAGTACAGTGGCAATTTGTATTACAAAGGCTCGTCGGGGCTTTTGATGTTTAATCCTAAGGACATCAAAGAACAACCCAATACAGCAAAAATTGTGTTTACGGACATCAAGATAATGAATGAGTCCGTACAAATGGATTCGACTATCACAGTGGCCAAAATCATAGAGCTAGCGCCAGATGCCGATATGCTCACGATAGAATTTACCTTACTGAACTTCTCAAATCCTCAATTTAACAGCTATGAATATCAGCTCATGGGCTTTGATAAAAGACGCATTAATGGATACAACAACAATACCGCCACCTACACCAATTTAGAACCAGGCACGTACCGCTTTCGCGTGTGGGCCAAAAACGACCGAGGAGTTCCTACAAAAGATTTTTCTGAGCTTATTATCATCAAGAATCCTTACCTTTGGCAAACCTGGTGGTTCCGATTACTCGCAGCATTTGTCATACTTGGAGGTGCAGCGGGCTTAGTTTATTGGCGTTTGAGCAACTTAAACAAACAAAAATTGATTTTGGAACAGAAAGTTGAGGAGCGTACGGCAGAGATTGTTCGACAAAAAGACGAAATCAGCACAATAGCCTCAAATTTGGCGGTGTCTATGGAAGAAACCAATGCGCTCAATGAAGAACTCAATATTACACTAGACCAGCTCAAGGAACAAACTACACTCATAGAAAAGAAAAACATAGAAATTGTAGCGGGTATCAATTACGCCAAGCGCATACAAACGGCTATGCTGCCGCAACAAGAACAATACAGCGAGTTTGTACCGCCATTTTGGGTGTTCTACCGTCCCCGAGATATTGTTAGCGGAGACTTTTATTGGATTAGCGAAGTGCGCTTTTCGCATAAGAAAAAAAGAATACTCATAGCCGCTGTAGATTGTACCGGGCACGGCGTACCGGGGGCGCTTATGTCCATGATTGGCCATAACCTACTAGACGAAGTTACGGCAACACTGGAAGTACATTCGCCGTGTCAAATTCTGACGGTTCTCAACAAACTGGTACGGAAAACCCTCCGTCAGCAAGATACCGATAACCGCGATGGCATGGAAATTAGCCTTTTGGCCATTGATGTTCAAAAAAATGAAGCCAGTTTATCTTGTAGCCAAATAATTTTTGCTGGTGCGAACCGCCCGCTTTGTTATGTAGATGCACTGGGTGTGCTACAAACCGTCAAAGGCGATAAAATGCCTATTGGAGGCCATGAACGCCAAATGTTACAAGAGTTTACAGAGTTTGTGCTCCCGCATGAGGGCATTAAACGCCTCTATTTGTTTTCAGATGGTTACCAAGACCAGTTCGGAGGTTATCATAAAAAACGTTTCAGTAAAAGACGTTTGGCAGAATTACTAGAAAAAACCACTCTACTTGAGTTAGAAGACCAGAAAAAAGCAATAGAAGAAACTTTTGAAGACTGGTTAAATACAGGAAGAGAGTATCAAATAGACGACGCACTTGTTTTGGGTATTGAGGTGGTAGCATACACGTAGCACGGAACAAAAAACTCTTGCCTTGGGACAAACCTTATGAAATAAAGTAGCTAATAGTAAGACGGACTAATACACATCAAAGTAATGCTGCTTTTTTCTGAACAGTCAGGTTTGTGTATCTAAGTAGTCGTCCCTTAAAAAATATATAAGATATTTTGAAGATGAAATGCTTATTTAATTTGCTGGTAATAAATATCTTAGATGCTTTTTAAGGGAAAACTAAGTAATAAAAATAACACGACTGAAGTGCTAGTTCTTGGCAAACTGAGGCTTGGGGTTCAAGTTTTTGAGGCTGATTTTCAAAATTTGCCAAGTCTCCCACAAGTTGTAAACAATTTTGTGCAATAACGATATTTCTTTTGGGTAGTCTGAAGGAACAGATACCAGTTCAAAATTGTATTTAACAAAATGCAAGTGTGCACGCCTCAAATGATACGGGGAAGTTACAATAACAGCAGAGCGCCAGCGCTTTTCACTTAGAATTTTGGCACAAAACTGCGCGTTCTGGCGCGTATTACGAGCAAGCGTTTCAACATGAATGGCTGTTTCGGGTACACCAAGCTCTATGGCGAGCTTTTTCATGGCCTCTGCTTCTACAACATGATTGTAAACTGCCGAACCCGTAAAAAGTAAATAAGGAGCATAGTTTTTGCGGTAAAGCTCCACCGCCTTTTCAACGCGCGCGCGCAAAAGAGGCGAAACGGTGCCGTCGCGATGAGCAGGGCAGCCTAAGCCAATAATAACGTCAAATTTATATGCCGTGTACTCAGAGTGCATCAAATTACCGAATCATTTAGCCACAAAAACTAAATAGTCATTAAACGTACAATCGAGATAAAAGGTTGTCAATCAAGAACATTTTGTAAAGAGATGTACACATAAAAAAAAGAGCATTCTTGCTTCAGAACGCTCTTCTATAACTTTAACCACGCTTATTTTTTCTTTTTCTTGTCTTTCTTTTTCTTTTTGCCTGTGTCTTGCGTGGCAGCAGTGTTTTGAGTCTGAGACTTATCCACATACTCTACGGTTACCTCAAGAACTTTGGTACGTTTAACAGGGTCTTCCTTAGGCTCTGTGCCCGTAATTCTGTATTCGTAAAGGGCTGTCTTGTCGCCCTCAACTTTGAGGTCTGACAAATCCGCTTCGTCTTCCAATATTTTTTCTACGTTGTTATAGTCCGCATAAAAGATAACGCTTGTATTTTGTCCCGTAATGTTGAACGTAGCGGGCTTGTCTGGTTGCACGCCAATAAACTTTACGCGCACAGGTTCGTCAAACTCGCCTCTGAAAACAAAAGTAGCTTCGTTGTTAGAGGCTTCAAAATCTGAAACCAAAAACTCGTTTTCGTGCATATTGGTACATTTACTAACAGATACCACAATGCGTTGTGCATCATTGTAGATAGGAATCGTTTTGCGGACACTGCCCGTTTTATGGCGCTCCGACTTGGATACCTCTACCTTAAACTCCTCGCTTGTATTCAAAAGCAGCTCGCCGTTAGCATCATAATAACGTACAAATGCAACGTGAAAGGGGCGATAGCTATTAATGACTGCAATGGTTATGGTGGCAAATTTATCAGCCTTCAATTTATCTTTCTGCGCCATAGCATATTGTGGAATGAGGCTCATAAAAATAAAAGCTGTAAACAAACTAAGAACAAATGCACACTTTTTCATACTTGTTTTGATTGAATTGTTTTTGATTTAATGAAAAAAAGAGTTCCTGTGCTGTATCCCACCTCATAACCACACCAAACAGTCCTGATGTTGTCATCGGGTTAAAACGTTTTAATGCAAGTCTTTTGAAAATAATACTAGGAAAGCCTGTTTTTAGCGTTTCAGCACATAAACAGAGGCAGTAACAACACTTGTAACCAATATTTTGCAATAACCATACCGAAGCAGCTAAAATGTCTGTTATGGACTATGAACGCTATTTTTGTTTCGGTAAAAGCGATAAAATATCCGTTTGAACTAAGCAAACAAACTTGGATTGCTTGGTTTCACGCCCACAAATCCATCAAGAAAGAGGAGTTTTGCGTTCTACCCATATGTCTTTATTGGGTAAAAATTGCTTCTCTTGTTTGGCAATAACCAGGGTTGCCACTCCATTCCCGATAAGATTTGTGAGGGCACGTGCTTCGGACATGAACCTGTCCACCCCTACCAACAAAGTAAGACCCGCCACTGGAATACTCGGAAAAGCCGCTAAGGTAGATGCCAATACAATAAAACCTCCGCCCGTAACAGCTGCAGCGCCTTTGGAGGTAAGCATCAGAACGACTAAAATTTGAAACTGCTCCGCTACAGACAGACTCAGCCCATACACCTGAGCCAAGAACAAAACAGCCATAGACAGATAAATAGAGGTGCCGTCTAAATTAAAAGAATAGCCAGTAGGAATCACTAAGCCCACTACAGAACGTTCACAACCCATTTTTGTTAGTTTATCCATCATTTGCGGTAGGGCAGTTTCAGAAGAGGACGTTCCCAAAACAATCAATAGCTCTGAGCGAATCTGCTTCAAAAAAAGCCAAAGACTAAAACCATAAACAGCCATAATGCTATTAAGAACCACAAATATGAAGACGGCCATGGTCAGATAAACGCAAAGCATTAACTGGCCGAGTGGCAGCAGGGCGGAAGTCCCAAACTCGCCAATGGTATAAGCCATACCGCCAAGCGCGCCAAGTGGAGCAAAGTACATGAGAAAATGCAACATTTTGAACAACACTTTGAGCAAATCATCACAGCCTTCGCGAACTTTTTGGCCAGTTTGACCCAAATGCAGCAGCGCCAAACCAAACAAAACCGCGACGAATAAGATTTGGAGAATATCGCCCTCTGCAAATGCTTTAACAAGATTAGAGGGTACCAAATGCACCAAAAAATCTAACCAAGACCATTCAGAAGCTTGCTGGGTGTAGGCGCTAATGTCTGCCTTTTGTGTCCCTAAGGTGCTTGCATCAAGCCCGCGCCCCGGTTGCCAATAGCTTGCTACAAACCAGCCAATTAAAAGTGCAAAAGTCGTAACAATTTCAAAATAGATGAGCGCTTTTCCTCCTACTCGCCCAAACTGTTTCATATTTTGGCTTTCAGCTATGCCTTGCACGACGGTCAGAAAAACCACAGGGCCTATGCACATTTTTACCATTCTGATAAAAACATCGCTCAAAAATTTGAGTTTGCTGGCTAGCTCAGGAAAAAATACGCCTAGCGCAAGACCCAAAAAAATGCCCAAGAGTACACGAAAACTGGTGTTGTGTAGTAGCTTGGGCATTGAGGCCATATCTATTTATTCTTAACAATTATCTTTTGGCCAATTTTAAGACGGTCTGAAGCAAGACCATTCAACTGCCTTATTTGAGCAACACTCACACCAGGATACTTGTTTGCAATTTCCCAAAGAGTATCGCCTGGCCTAACCACATGAAACTTTGTCCCTTGGGCGGTATGAGATGCCGTTGCAACAGTTGTTTTGGTGCTTCCGGCACTGAGTTTATAGCCAGGAACAGTTGTATTGGCCCAAATAACCAACTCTTGGTTTTCTTTGATGTCCGTGCTGGCTAGTGCGTTCCAATATTTGATGCTGGCAATATTGGTTTTAAACTCACCCGCTAAACCATTGAGGGTGTCCCCTAATTTGACTTTGTAAAGAACCTTTCTTTTCGTGTCAGTAAGCACTGTATTGGCCTTTTTCTCGGCTGATTTTCCGTTGTTCGCATAAGTGCGTTCAGACACCGAGCTTGGATGCGCCTTGCCATAACCACGCACTGAGGCCAGAATTTCAGGCTCGTTCTGCCTAAAAATCTTGGCACGATTGGCAGGGAGGCATAGCTTATAGTCTCTAACAAAGTAAGGAACAATACCTTTGCGAAGTTCAGGGTTAAGTGCTTTGAGGTCTTCATAACACATATTCAATTCCTTAGCAAGCAGTTCCAAATCCATCTGTTGGTTTACCAAAACAGAGTCCGTTGGAAATTGATAGGCATATTCTTTGACCAAAAGATTATTTTCTTCAGGATAGTTCATTAAATAAGCAACAGCCACATAACGTGGAACATACTGGCGTGTTTCTTTAGGCAAATGGTTATAAACATTGTAGTAGCCTTTGGTGCCTGCACGGCGCTGTACTCCCTGCATACGTCCTGGCCCACAATTATAGGCTGCCAAAATGGTTTCCCAGTCTCCTTTAAACAACTTGTCCAAATATTTGAAATATTTGCAGGCAGCCACTGTGGCCTTGTAGGGGTCCATGCGTTGGTCAATGTAGGTGTTGCGGGTGTTTTTCATGCCTACGTGGTCTGCTGTTATGGCCATTAATTGCCATAAGCCCAAGGCACCTGCGTGCGACATAATGCTAGGATTAAGAGCGGATTCAATCAGAGCAATGTATTTTAGCTCGTCTGGAAGGCCCATTTCAGCCAAAACTTTCTCAAAAAGAGGAAAGTACAGATGTTGCTTGCGCAAAACACTCAAGGTAAAACCCCTATTGCGGCCTTTAAAATATTCTATACTCGCTCGTACTTCTTTGGTAGCGCGTAATGGAATAATATTTTCTATGAGTTTCAAACGCTCTTCTAGAGTAGCGTCGCTTTCTAGCTGGGTGTGCTCTTCGCTGAGGTCTAGCTCCTCGTCGTTTACCAAAATGAGGCTAGAATCTTCGCCCGTAAAGATAACGTCTTCGCAAACAACCACTGACAATTTGGGACGGTCTTCCATGTATGAAAGTTCACGGAAAGTCAATACGCTCAAAAAGTCTGCATAGAGCTGGTAACCCAATTCTTTTTGGGTATAAAGCGCAACAGAGTCTGAATAAACAGGATTATCGGACATACCTAAGCGCTCTAAAACAGGCTGAACCGACATAGGCTGCATGAAACTGCTATAAGAACGATAGCCTAAACGTAATTTTTCAGGGAGTGTGGTATCTGGTAAATCATGGCTCTTGGCGCGGCGATAGCGAACAAAAGGTGTTAGCGAAGGTAGTTTTGCTACGTAATGCGTAATTTTTTTCTTGTTACTGGCAGTTTTCTTTTGCTTGGTTTCTTTGTTATTCAATGCCCTTCTTTTTTCTCTCTTGATTTTGTCATCGGCTTTGGCTTCTGGTGCAAATTTTGAACTAAAAGCGAAAAGACTGACAATAAAACCAATAATAAAAACTTTTAGGTAATTCATAAATCTTGTTGTTAAACTAAATAGCCATGCAAAAGCACTGTTTTATTCAACGAGTGCTATCTTGCTGTAGTAAGGGTATTTTGTGTCTCAGCACCAGAGAATCTCTGTAACTGGTTGCCATTTGGCTGAGCACATCAATTTCTTTTTCTTGTTGCGCCACCTTTTGGTTCATACTCTGGTTTTCGGACATTATCCAAATCAGTGTACTTCCCAAAAGCAAAATGACAAATAACGAAACACCCGCAAGTATTTTTATTTTTTTGGCACTTTTTTTGACAACCTCCTGTGTGTCCTCCTCACGCACTCCCACAATGTGTTCGCTCGCAAGCCAATCCAGCAGCTTTTTTTCTTGCTCACCGTTCTGGACGGGTACACTCAAACGTTTTAAAATACTCATACTAATCAAGATGCTTGATTAACAGATATTATTAAGAGGATATAGTCAAAAATCGCTTAGAAACAAGGCACAGGGGCTTTCCAATACATTAAACCTCGTTATGGTTTTTAGTAAAAGCACGCACTCTGGCACCAAACTTCGCCGCAAAGTTACAGTTTTATCAAACAAAACAAGCCTTTTGTCCTCTTTATTCTTAAAAAAGCCTGTCGGTATTAAGCTAATTCGTTAATAAACAGCGGAATAAGCATTCGCATTTCGTAAAGAATTTAATGTGGGTCAGAATGATAAAGCATTTCATAGATTTCTGTTTTCTGAAACCTTTTATTGCTTTATGTGAAGTTCATCGGAGGCCAATCTGTTTCTAACTTGACTTGATTTCCCTAATACTTGCTAAAACCAAATAAACCAACGTAATTTGCAGGATAGTAGATGCCATACACATCTCAGACTCTCTTTTGATATGGAAAATAAGCTCATAACGGATATTCCGCTCATAGTGGACGCACCGACAAGCACCAAAGACGAGGCGAACGTGCCTTGCGTTACGCCCAAAATTACGGAAGACAGCGGTGCAGCACATCAGCGCAAGCTCTACATTGAAAGCTACGGCTGCCAAATGAACTTTTCTGATAGCGAAATTGTAGCTGCCGTGATGGCAGAGCAAGGCTTTGGCACCACCTCTAAGCCAGAGGAAGCAGATATTATTTTTTTGAATACCTGCGCCATTCGCGACAAAGCAGAGCAAACCATTCGCAAGCGTTTAATGCAGTTTAATGTCGTCAAGCGCAAGCGCCCCGATTTGCTCATTGGAGTTTTGGGCTGTATGGCAGAACGCCTCAAACACAAGTTGTTGGAAGAGGAAAAAATTGTAGATTTGGTAGCAGGGCCTGATGCCTACCGCGACCTACCCAAACTTGTTCTTAAGGTAGATGACGGACAAAAAGCCCTTAATGTTTTGCTCTCGCGTGAAGAAACATACGCGGATATTGCGCCAGTCCGCTTAAATTCAAACGGAATATCAGCCTTTATTTCAATCATGCGCGGCTGCGACAATATGTGTACGTTTTGTGTAGTGCCTTTTACACGTGGGCGTGAGCGTAGCCGTAGTCCTTACTCCATTTTGGCAGAGGCCAAAGATTTGTTTGAACGCGGCTACAAAGAAGTTACGCTGCTCGGCCAAAATGTAGATTCTTACAAATGGACGAATTTGGAGCGTAGCCAAAAGATAGAGGAGCTTCAAGAGCCTAAAATTGACGTTAATTTTGCACAACTCTTGTGTATGGTGGCAGAAATTAGCCCGAATTTGCGCATACGCTTTACGACCTCGCACCCCAAAGACATGACTGATGATGTGCTGGAAGCTATGGCTGCCCACGAGAATATTTGCAAGTACATTCATCTGCCAGTTCAAAGCGGTAACAATCGGGTTTTGAAGCTCATGAACCGCAACTACAGCCGTGAATGGTATTTAGAACGCATTGCAGCCATAAAACGAATTTTGGGTAATGATTGCGGCATTTCTTCTGATATTATAACTGGTTTTTGTACTGAAACCGAAGTGGAGCATCAAGAAACACTCACGCTTATGGAGGCCGTTCAGTTTGATATGAACTATATGTTTGCTTATTCGGAGCGACCAGGCACACTCGCGGCTAAAAAATATGCAGATGACATCAGCGAAGATGTTAAAAAGCGCAGGCTTCAAGAAATCATTGAAAAACAGCACCAACACGCGCTCAACCGCAACAGATTGGACGTAGGTACGGTACAAAAAGTGCTTGTAGAAGGCTATTCCAAACGTTCCGACAAGCACCTGCAAGGCCGAACAAGCGCCAATAAAGTGGTCGTTTTTGAGCAAAAAGAAGCCAAAATTGGCGACTATGTTCATGTTCTGATAGAAGACTGCTCATCGGCCACGCTTATTGGTTCTCTACAATCTTAGATTGCTCTTTGTTCGTGCTAATGATGCTTGATGGCTCGTACTTGGTTAATATCCATCGACAACAAAACGCTCAGGATAGGTCAGCATAAAGTTTTGTCTTTCTTTAGGAATGAGTACAAATGCTTCTTTTGAAAAGAAAATGCGTCCATCTGATAAGCGCAACCCTGAAGTTTGGCTCATGCCTTGCATCATTTTGTATTGCTCTTTGTGTTGCGCTATCCACTTGTTTTTTGCGTTTTTATAATCTAATGCGTCTTTTTTAGAGTCGCCATTACGCACGTAACGCGGGAAATCAGAAGGCATTAGGCTTGCTTTATCTTCTATAATGGACAAAGGCGTATGGTCTTGAGCCAATGAATCTGCAAAACTCAAAAACATCAAGAAAGCTACTAGAATCAGTTTTTTCATGGTATTCAATCTTTTTTGGAATGAGAATAAAACTTAACTAAAAAAAGAAACGTCAGTAGTTTTATGGATATTGTGCCCAAATTGATAAGCGGCTTTTATTGTACTAGTTCCAGTTCTTTGAAACGGATAGGCTGAGTCCAGGTTACATCACGTAGGCTCAACACAAATTTGGCATCTTGTCCGTCTTGAATAGGCTCTAGCAACAAGTAGAAGTAAATATCCTGAAAATCGCTGCGTTTGAAATTGACAATTTTATGAGCGGCTTTAGAAGCTTGGCAAGCCTGTAACAGCACTTCTACCCCTTGTTCTAAAGCAGGGGGCATTAGGCCGTTAAATGACTCACCTACAATAGCTTGTGTATTGAACATTCGCGCACAGTAGGCCACCATAGCCGTATTCGCGTAGGTAATTTTGCGGTTGGTATCAAATGCTATTTTGAAGTCAGAAACCGTATTAAGAACGCTCTTCATCTGCTTTTCTTGGGTTTTGAGTTCTTCTTGAGTGCGCGTCATGCTCTCCTGTGTAGAGGCCAGCTCTTCTATGGTTTGCATCATTTCCTCTTCTTGTGCACGCATTTGTTCGGCTATTTCTTGAGATTCTGACAATAGTGTTTCGGTTCGGCGATTAATTTTTAGCGTTGCAATAGCGCCAGCCATGGTTTCGCATAGTTTTTCTAAAAATTGGAGATGATAGGGCGCAAACTCGGAAAAAGATGCTATTTCCAACACGCCATAGATTTTTTCCGTAGAAATCATAGGCACTAGCAGCAAGCTATTTGGGGTGGCCTCGCCCAATCCAGATGTAATCTGTGTATAGCCTTGCGGTATTTTTTTTAGTAATATGCTTTTTCTTTCTAACAACACCTGCCCCACAAGCCCTTCACCTTCTTTGATTTGCCTATGAATAAATCTTTGTTTTCCGTAAGCATACGCTGCTGTAAGTTCCACTGCATCGGGGTCGGTATCAGATACCACAAAAATTGCGCCTTGATTGGCCATAACGTATTCCATCAAATAATTAAGCAGCAGCTGCGTAAAGGCTTTGATGTCTGACTTATTGTTGCGGAGAAGCTCGCTAAAATGAGCCATTCCTTCGGTTGTCCAATTCCTCTGTTGGTCTTCGTCTTCGTTGCGTTTAAGGTTATCGCGCATAGACTTGAGCGCTAATGAGAGTGTATCGTATTCGCTGCGGGTAGCCACTTCGCCATCAAAGTGCCCTTGCCCTACACGTATCGCAAATTCCGAAATATTGAGAAGATAGTCCGAAAGCTCGTGTATGGTTTTAAGCAAAGCGCCCAGCTCGTCATCGCGGAGGCGTTCGGTACTTTTAACTGCTCCGCCTTTTGCCAGCACCGAAACCGTATCTTTGATGACCAACAGAGGATTTAAAATATTTTGGCGCACAAACCAAAGCAGAGAGAAAACAGTAAGTACCGAAAAGGCCACCCAAAGGCCAAAAATCCAAGACATTAACCTCAAATGCAGCTGTAGCTTGCTGTGCATCATGTTGGTAATTTGCTCTGCTACCTGTTCGGTGTTATGGATGCGCTCGCTGAGGTGGCGAACATGATACAATAAACTCGTGCGCAATAAACGCTTGTTGCTTTTTTGAAGTTTAAAAGTTATATTGTCTTTGCTTTTAAAGACCTCTGTTTCTATCCCTTTCTTTAGCATAAGAGCATCTGTAACGCTACTATCCATTTTTTGTAAGAGTAGTGCTGTTTTAGGGTCGTTTTTTTGCTCATTTTGTGCTATAAAAACCACCTCCCAGCCCGTGCTGTCCAGAGGCGTGCCATACTTGAGTATATTTTTGATGCTCACAAAATGGTCTTGGCAAAGTGCATCAAGCTCACGAGCACGCAGCCGTATATTTTCTGGTACAGAGGGTAGCTCTGTGGTCTGCATACCTTTTAGCCCTGTAACTAGCCCACCGTTCAGTAGGATATGCAAGTTCTGACGGAGTTCGTCGCTTTCATATTCCAAATTGTCTATAAAAGCAACATGACCTTCCTGAATATTTTGGGCAAATATGGCTATTCGGTGTAAGCTATTGATGTTTTTTTCAGCCAAACGCAGCAGCATTTGGTCATCTTCTAATTTATTTTTATAAACGTACAGAAAGACAAAGCCAAACAAAGAAATGAGGCAAACCAACCCAAACAAAAGCTGAATTTTTTGTTTGAGCAATAAATTAGAAAAAAAATGGTGTAAACGAACCAACATAAATGAAGAGAAGAGGGCTTTGCTTTTCTGAAGCCTAAAATTAATAAAATCTTTTGCAAATAAAACAAGGTTTTGCTAAGATTAAAAGCATTCGCCTTACTGAATAAAATTCTTTTATCAAAAAAGCTAGAAAGAATCAAATAAAAACAATCTCTTTGACCACCTCATAGCCATTCAAATGAGCTTTTATTCGGCCTAAAAGCTCTGTTTGATACATAAGAGCGTCATGGCGCAGTGGTGCGGAGCTTAACTCTAAATAGAGTTTATCATACCGAATAAATATCTTTTTGGTGCGGGAAGCCAAAAAGTGCCCAGCTATTTCGCTCCATTCGCAAATGATGCGGGTTTCGTTGTACTTCTGCTCCAAACCAAACTGCTTCAAAAAGCCTGCAATGGCTTCGCCGATAGGTGTTATGTTGTTCTGTCGCTTCAATGAGTCTGCCTGATTGCTGAGCATAATTGGGGGTATCTATAAATACTGAAAGACAAAGTTAGGAAAAATACCTGTAAGAAGTACTTATCAAAGAACTCTTTGTTCATTAAAACAAGAAAATCAAACCATGTATTCTTCCTGATTTCAACTACAAAATAAAGCGTATAGCCAAATTCTGTATAGTTTCTGTTCTCCTACAGTTTTTTTGATACCTCTCAAAACAACCCAAAGCGATGAACAGAGTACAGGCGCTTGTACTATTTCTCATATCGCTTGCACTTTTGCGGCTAATGCCTTATATTTGCACTTTCATTCTCAAAAACGGCGCTATAGTTCAATGGATAGAACGGGAGTTTCCGGCGCTCCAAATACAGGTTCGATTCCTGTTAGCGTCATTTGAACATGACTCATCATCAGATAATTGCAGGTGTAGATGAAGCAGGGCGCGGTTGTTTGGCGGGGCCTGTTGTCGCTGCTGCTGTTATTTGGCCAGCTAAACTCACGCACCCTCTGCTCAAAGATTCCAAAAAACTAAAAGAAACAGAGCGTACCGATATGCGTAGATTTGTGTTGGCAAATGCGCAAGACTATGCGATAGTAGCCGTTGATAATCTGCGCATTGATGCCATTAATATTCTTAATGCTACTTTTGAAGCTATGAATGCAGCCATTTTGGCGCTGTGCTGCCGTCCTGACTTACTCTTGATAGACGGTAACCGATTCCGAAACAAAACAACCATTCCTTACCGCTGCGAGGTAAAAGGCGATGCGCGCTTTGCGGCTATATCAGCAGCCTCTATTCTGGCCAAAACCGAGCGCGACCTCATCATGCAACGCCTACATAATTTTTACCCTGAATACGGCTGGGCGCAAAACATGGGTTATCCAACAGAGTTTCACCGAAAAGCCTTGCTTGAATTGGGCTACTCCCCCTTCCATAGGCGAAGTTTCAAACTTAAAAGCCAACAGCTGGGGTTGGATTTTTTTTCTTTAAAACAGGATACTTGCAACCAATCTGACCTTTAAATTTTTGAACAGTCATGAGTGAACTGAACGATATTTTATGGATAAGGCAAAAGTTTAATAAATTGCAAATGCTTTATTTTAAGAGAATTAGAAAAAATTAGAAAAAAATGTATTCAAACATCTTTTTTTTTATCTCAAACAATTTGGATAGCAAAAAATAACAACCTACCTTTGTGCCACAATAGCCGCCTAGAGAGGTGGCCGAGTGGCTGAAGGCGGCAGATTGCTAATCTGTTATACGGGTTTTAAGCCTGTATCGGGGGTTCGAATCCCCTCCTCTCTGCAAGTTTTTATGAGTTTCGGGGTGTAGCGCAGTCCGGTTAGCGCACCTGCTTTGGGAGCAGGGGGTCGCAAGTTCGAATCTTGCCTCCCCGACTTTTAAATGGCTTTTATCCAGACAAAGGCTTGAGTTTGTTTAACAAATTCAAGCCTTTTTGTTTATCATTTGGAGCAACTCTCTTTCACTCAAAAAGAGCATTAAAAACTAGCTACTTATTCTTGTACCAAAGCCTTAAAATTCTTGTTTATGAATAGTCTAAGATACTTAGGACAGAGTCGTGCAATGGTTATAGTACTTGGCTTGTCCTTGTTGGCCTTGCAAAGTTGTTTTGAACTCAAAGAAGAAATCTTTTGGCAGCCCAATGGTGCTGGCACCTACCAAATATGGCTAGATGCGTCGCAGTCGCGTCAAATTATTGAGAGCCACCAGAGCCTTACTGACTCTTCGCGCAGTGAAAAAAACTTTTTGGGGCTAGTGGACTCTAGTTTTGCACAAGTGGCCTTAGAAATTAATCAAATGAAAGGACTTAGCAATGCACAAAGGTTAGGCAACGGACAGGACTTGGTGAGTGGGCTTCGCTTTGACTTTGCAGATGTAAACGCCTTGAATTTGGTGCTGAACACCATGACAGCCACCGAAACAGGCAATAAAAATTATTTCGTTTATACCAACAGGCAGATAGAAAGACAAGAGGCTACTTACGTTCAAAAGCTATTGGAAGGGGTTTTTAGAGTACACCAAGACGACCCAAGTATGGAAGATGAAATAAAAGAACTTTTCTTGAAAAATGCTTTTTTTATCTCCACACAAAAAGCGCAAAAAGAAGTGAAATTGCTGAGCGGACAGGAGGCAGAAAAGCTCGGCAAGAAGGCTATTAGTTGGCGAATAGGCTTATTAGAAGTAGCGCAATCTGCCAAAGACCTAGAAGGCAAATGGCGTGTAAAATAACCCTAGCAACTGATGGTTTAACGATTGTAAGTTTATCTGATAGATAGTCGTCCCTTAAAATACATCTAAGATATTTGTTATCAGTAAATTAAACAAACACTTCATCTTTAGAACCTCTTAGTCATTAATTAAAACCGTCCTTTCCGCAGAGTTGCGGGGTTTTTTGAACGAAAGCAGGCTCTTAAATTAACCTCTCTTGAGTCGTCAAAAAGCCCTTTTTGAGTTTTTTGAGTTCTAATTGCCCTCTTTTGTCCCTTGTAGAGGCCATTTTCTCGCGTTTTCAAATAACTTTTTGTCAAATTACTTATATATGACTTTTTGACGTATTGTTGTTTTTGTACAATTCTATTGGGGCGTTCCCGCTTCGCGGTCGTTCGTCTTTGGGCTTCGCTTCGGTGCTACGCACTAAACCCGCCGCCTCTCTAACGCAAATACAGGCCAATAGACGTACTCAATAACAAAAAAAAGAATAAAGTCGCAAACCCGCTTGATGCCTAAAAATTGCTTTTGTCCTATTTTGCCTCAGCCATAGGATAGCCGTATCATAGCCGTATGATAGCCGTATCATAGCCGTAGTTGGCCGTACTTTAAAAGTAAAGCCTCTATCTTAGAAAAGTACAATTATTCGCTTCTTAAAACGTACATCTCTTAGAGAGGTTAATTAAGAGGTTGTTTTGTAAAAGCACCCAATCAAAGAAAAAGCCCCCAAGAACCATGAGGGTGTTCCTAAAGCAGATAGATTATATCAATCAATTGATGTGCTTGTTCTTATGCAAACTTTTTAAGGGACGACTAGATAGACGAGGCAAGTACTGTACAACAGGAATCAAATTTACGCACTTTTTACAGTTAATTATTGACTTTCAGAAAAAATTGGTCTTTATTTGGCATAGAAACGTATTAACCCTAATATAAAACAGAAAAAAATGTCAGCAGAACTCACACGTGCAGAAAGACGCGCACAGAGGCGTGCAGTCCGCCAAGAGCGAAAGAATGGATTAGCCAAGCGCCTAGCTAAGGTTATAGAAGCGTTTCTGGACAATGAGTTTCAGAAAATAAGTAATGAGTTTGCTGGAAAAATGCCCATAGCAGGCGCTCAGCTCAACTTTGAGAGTGTTCTCAAAACTGTTCGGCAAGACCTCCTCAAGGAAGGTACAGCCGCTGCACAAGCCACAGACCTCGTCATGAAAGTACATGCCAAGTTCAAAGAGCAAATTCGTATTGTGTATGAGGTGGCTATCGCGAACGGCTACAGTGTTGCAGACCTACCCAAAGAGGCCGTGCTCTATGTCATTCTGGACGCACTCAGCCGTAAAAATCTAGGATTGGCCGTTATTTCTGCCCAAACGAAAACGATTGGCCTCAAGCTGCAAGGCAAGAACATGACCGCCAAAATTGCTCAGATTATGGCTTTCGTACTGGTTGGCCTTTTGGTACGCTCTGCACTCGTGCGCTATGTGCCTGTGGCTGGAGAGTTGATTAATGTCTTGCTTGGCCCTGCGGGGAATCAAATGAACATCAAGGTTTTTGAGAAAATAAAAGCCCTTTGTGCAGACCACTATAAGTTCCATACGGATAATAAAACACCATTGGACACCCGTACACTAGAAAAAGCCGAAGAGGAAGTGGCCAAAGAACCAGCCGAGCCCGCAGACGACCGTACAGCCTTGCACCACCTACTTAGCCTTGTAGTTTTGGCCTACAAAGATGGGCAAGCCTCTGGGCAAGAACTACAAACCATACAAACGCTTGTGGCTGCTTCAGACTTAGACGAGGACGAGAAGCGCATCATTCAGGAAACTATAGCCAACCCTACTGACCATCAACCAGACTTTAGCCTTTTGAAAGCCAACCGCGAACTGGCCGAAAACCTATTGACGGATATGCTCACTTTGGCCTCTGTAGATGCTGAAATAGCCCCTGCCGAAAAGGATTACATCAAGCAAGCCGCAGCTGCTTTGGGTTTTAGTACCGAAGAAATTGCACAACGTTTGGTTTAATCTTTTTAATCCTTCAACGTTGGGGTTGCTTTGCAGCAAACGGTTGAGGGATTTCTCATAACGCTGTCTTGTTGCTTGCTTAAACCCCAATATTCTTTTAGAAAATTTCATGAAAATATCCGTTTTTGCTATTTTGCTGCTTTGGGGAGCTACTTGGAATGCAGCACAGGCTGACAACGAAGATAAAATTCTGAAGCCAAGCATCAAAACCCTGAAACTGCTCCCAGAAGGCAATGAACCCCAGCGCCAACTGCTCTACTCCGCGCTGCCTCTCAGCCAAAACGACCCTCTTATTCTTGAGTTTGATGAGGTGCGCGAAGAGTTCGTGCGCTACACCGTGCGCTTTGTGCGCTGCGAGGCAGACTGGAGCAGCTCCAAGCTACAAAATACAGAGTTTCTGGACGACTACAACGAATTTTATATCACGGACTATACCCAGTCCTTCAATACAAAAACGCCTTATTTGCACTACCGTTTTGCACTACCCAAACTCAAAATATCAGGTAATTATCTGTTACAAGTCTTTGAAACCGACCCTGAAACGGACTTAGCTTTCCAAAAACGCTTTTTTATATTTGAAGAAAAGGTGGTCATTAACTCAGGGCAGGGCATGATAGCAGGCACAAGTCAATTTTTGCAGCAGCAGAATATTGACTTTACAGTGGATTATCAGGCGCTCAATATGCCCAATCCAAGTACGCAATTCAAGGTGGTGCTGCGCCAGAACAACCGCTGGGACAATGCCCTACAAGACCTCAAACCTTCTGTAGTAGATATGGCTCAAAAACGTCTTATCTTCAACTATCTTATGCCTGAAAGAGCCTTTGATGGCGGTAACGAGTTCCGTATGATGGACATTACCAATCTGGATTTACTGGCTTTCAGAGTGGATAGCGTAGCTTCCCAAAAAAATTATTTTGAGGCTTTTGTTGAAAAAGACCTCATCAGGCAGGGCTGGGTTTATGACCGCCGCTACAACGACCTCAACGGGCGCTATTTTGTGGGCGCAAAGAACGTACACGACGCACAAACCCAAGCGGACTATATGCTCGTTCACTTTTTTCTGAAAAGCCCAGAGCAAATTTCAGAGGTCTATTTACTGGGCGAAATGACCAACTTTGAGCTGAGAGAGGAGTTTAAAATGACCTACAAAGCTGCCCAAAAAGGCTATGAAGTGGCTGTTTTTCTCAAACAAGGCATTTATAACTATCTCTATGCGCTTCCTGACCCCACGCATCCTCAAAAAGGTATAACAAAGGAGCTAGAGGGCAGTTTTTGGCAAACGCGCAACGAATACGATTTGCTTGTTTATTACCGGCCCTTCGGCAGCCGAACAGACCTACTGGTGGGGTATAGGCGCATGGAACAAAATTAAGGCATTTTCCTTTGGCTTTCTTATGGAGGGTTTCTTATAAAGCGCGGGTTAAATAGTCGTCCCTTAAAATACATCTAATGTGTTTATTATCAATAATTTAAACAAGAATTTCATCTTCAAAACATCTTACTTTTTAGCCTATTTTGTCAAATAACAGGCAAAATCTAAAGAGCTTCTTGCGGCCTGCACTGCCTCGCATCAGACAAAAGAGAATGGCTCAAATGTCAGAGGGTGAGATTTTCTGTGCAATCATGTTTTGTAAAAGCACCCAATCAAAGAAAAAGCCATTCGCTGGTTTAGATGAAAAAAGTTATTTCTCATCTAAATTGGCCTTTTGCGAGGCTTGATTTTTTTGCTATGACCTATGGTTGGAACTTTCAGCTCGCGCTTCAGTTCTGCATCAAGGCAAAAAGTAGAGAGAAAAAGCCCAAAAAATCATGACAGCGTTCCTAAAGCAGATAAATCATATCAATCAATTGATGTGCTTGTTCTTATGCCGACTTTTTCAGGGACGACTACTTAAACCATTACAGAGCCTTAAAAACTTTGTAAAGGTTTTTTTGTGTGCGGAAGCTCTATAAACGCCTTTTTATGTGTTCTTATTCCAAAATTAATCCTTATCTTTGCGCTTTGAACGGACTTTGAGATGAAATTTTTAAAAAACTTGGCTTGGAAGCTCTACTCTTATTGGGCATTTACGGTATTCTTTCTGCTCATGGCTTTTGTTTTGCCTTTTGTGCTGCTTTTTTATTGGATGCTCGAAGACCGCCGCGCTGGCCGCATCGCCTTTTATTTCATTCGTTTTTGGCAGCAAACTTTCTGCGTTTTTACGGGCGTACGCTATAAGTTTATTGGTAAGGAGTTTATAGACCCTAACCGTGCCTATATTTTCGTGCCTAACCATGCTTCTCATTTAGACTCTCCCGCTTTGGTGGCTGGTATCCCCGAACAATTTAAGGCGCTTGGCAAAAAAGAAATTCTTAAATACCCGCTTTTTGGTCAAATTTTTAGGTACTTGGGCGTAACCGTGGACAGAACCAGCATAGCAAGCCGCAAAGAAAGTTTTAGGATTATCCGTGAAAAAATTGACAAAAAAATACACATTGTCATTTTTGCTGAAGGCACCATGAACCGCACAGAGGCACTCTTACAGCCCTTTTTTGATGGTGCTTTCCGAATTGCCGTTGAAACCAAAACGCCTATTATTCCTATGACTATTTGTAATGCCAAAAATTTGCTACCACCCAACACCATGAGCCTGCGGCCAGGCGATGTTACAAGTATTTTTGGCGAACCCATAGAAACTGCCAATCTTACCCTTGCAGATGTTGCGGCACTTAAAAACAGCGTTTTTGAACTCATGAAAGCAAATCTGGAGGCCTTTGAAACGGGTGGGCTTCCGGCCGTAACTGCCAAAATGACTAAATTTAGCCATGTCAGCGCCTAAACTCATTGCAGATAGCGGTTCTACCAAAACAGACTGGTGCTTGCTAAGCGCCAACCAGAACAGTTATTTCAGGACGCAGGGGCTGAATCCTTACTACCTAGAAGCAACTCATATTCAAGTTATTCTGGAAAATGAGTTGTTGCCACAAATTCCCCAAAAACCAAGTAGTATCATTTTTTATGGCTCTGGTTGCTCACTCCCCGAGAAGCAAACTATCATACAAAAGGCTCTTTCTGATGCCTTTGGTGGCTTAGTCGCGGTGGAAGTTCAGCATGACCTACTCGGTGCAGCGCGGGCGCTTTGTGGACATGAGGCTGGCATCGCTTGTATTTTAGGCACTGGCTCAAATGCTTGTGTTTTTGATGGCCAGAATATTGTAAAAGAGGCTGTTAATTTAGGGTTTTGGTTAGGCGATGAGGGAGGTGCAGGGCATTTGGGCAAGCAAGTCATTACAGATTTTTTGTATGGTAAACTGGCAGGTTCTCCTCTTCATGCTCATCTTTTGCAAATGGGGCTTACGCGCGAAAATGTGCTGGAAATGGCCTACAAAAGACCTAGCCCTAATACCCATTTTGCGCAATATGCCAAGGTTTTGAGCACTTTCCAAGAAGAGGCTTATTGTCAAAAACTAATACATAACACGCTGACGCAATTTTTGCAAAATCATGTACTCCCTTTTGAGCAAAAAGATTATCCTGTACATTTTACAGGCTCCGTAGCAAAATATTTGGCCAAAGAGTTAGCGCTGGTTATGCAAGAACAAGGCTTAAAAATGGGCAGAATCGTTCAAAAGCCCATAGACGGTTTGGTGGCTTACCATCAGGCGTAAAGTCCTAATTTTAGCAATTAATGTGTTATTTTTTTTGCAGATAAGATTTTGGGCTTATATTTGTAAGTTAATTGCTGTAGTGTACTGTGCTTATAATAAATTTCTTTTAAGATAAGTTTTGTTCTTGAAATATTATCTATATATTGTTTTAGGAGTTTTGGTTAGCCTTTTTTCTGGCAGAGCAAATGCGCAGGAAGTGGGTAGCCCTCTCATACGCAACTACTCTTTTAAAGAATACAAGGCGGGTTCTGATAACTACGCCATTATTCAAGATAAGCGCGGGGTTATGTATTTTGGTAACAACCGCGGCATCTTGGAATATGACGGCGCTACTTGGCGCTTGATTTCCACCCAGCATCGCATTATTCGTGGTTTTTCTCAGGATAGTACAGGCACTATTTATGGCCTTTACAGCGGTGGCGTTGGTTATTTGGCCCCCAACGAAAAAGGGTTTATGGAATTTGTAGATATGGGCAACAAATTTCAAAAATATGGCAACGTCCGCGACGTACTCTCTACACGCGAGGAGCAGTTTTTTGCCTTTGGCAAAATGGAGGCTGGTCTGCTTAAAACCTCGCTTATCCGTTGGAATTATGGCATCAAGCAAGTCATTGACACGGAAGGTAACCCATGGCAACTTGTTGTCAATAATCAGCTTTATTTGCACAAAAAAGGGGTGGGTCTTTGTAAATTAGAAAAAGATAAGTTCGTTGTAGTAGCGCAGGGTCAGTTTCTGGCCGACACCACCACACAAGTATTTGTCATGCTGCCTTACGGCCCTAGCAAAATGTTGATAGGCACTTATCCCAACGGTTTTTTTGTTTATGATACAAAAGGTAAAAATAGCGTAGAAACCATACAGCAGCTCCCAACAGCCGAAATGTACGACCTTTTTATGAATAGCAACATCAAGAAGGCCTTGGCGCTACCAGATGGGAATTTTGCTTTTTCGGCTGAAAATCAAGGAATTATTATTGCTAGCCCGCAGGGGAAAATTGTGCAACGCATAGATGGCAGCAGTTCGGTGCAGGACGACTACGACATTGATACTTACCCAGGCGAGCAGTCTTTGTGGATTGCGCTCACTAAAGGTATATCGCGCACGGTGGTTAATTCACCAATAAGTATTTGGGGGGAATCTAGCGGTTTGCGGGGCGTGGCTAGCTCGGTGGTGCGCTTTCAAGGCATCATTTACGTAGCAACCACGCGAGGGGTATTTTACCTCCAAAATGGCGTATTCAACCGTGTGGCCGATACTGAATTTGAGTGTTGGAGTTTGCTGGTTCATAAAGCCCCAAATGAGCCAGAAAAACTTATTTTGGGCTGTGCTTACGGCCTTTATGAAATTGTCAATAATGCGGCTGTATCTCTACAGCAGGAGTTGGGCTTCAAAATTTTAAACCTTTATCCATCTAAAGTTTATCCAAACCGTATTTATAGTATTTTTGCCAAAAGACTGTTTGGAATTTTTGAAAAAAGCGGCACTGGTTGGCAACAGAACGTGTTAGATTCTACCAAAGTCCTTATCAAAAATTTTGTAGAAGATGACAAAGGGCAAGTTTGGCTGATTGCGTCGGACTACAGCGCTGTTCTGTGTTTGAAATTTGGCGCTGAGGCTTCTAAACCCAAAGTTATACGCTATACCAGGGCGCAAGGCTTGCCAGAAAAACTCACGAATGCCACTTTGCTCTCATTTGATGGTCATTTAGTCCTTTCTACTCTATCTGGGTTTTATGAGTATAACAGCAGTAAAAACACTTTTGAACCCTCCTTAAAAGCGCAAAAATTTTTGTCCTACAAAAAAGTACGTGAGTTGCGCACCACGCAAGACGGCAAAGGAAATATTTGGATAAACGGCTTAGATGAAAACGATAAAAAATGGTTAGATTTGTTCAAAAAGAACTCTGATGGTTCATATACACGCGATTCTACCTCTCTCAAAATTATTGCAGATACTGAAATTTGGGCAGATTTTTATCCAGAACCAGACGGTGTTACGTGGATTGGCGGGGCAGAGGGCGTTTTCAGATACGATAGCCGCATCAAGAAGAACTACAAGCAACCTTTTAGAGTACTCATTCGTGAAGTACGCACCGCCAATGACTCTATTCTTTTTGGAGGCACTTTTTACTCAAAAGTAAAGACTCCTGACGGTATTTTCAGGCGCATGATATCAGAAATGCAGCCACCAGACCTACAACCTGAATTAGATTACGCCTATAATTCACTCACCTTCTCTTTTGCCGCTCCATTTTTTGACGACGAGGCCAACACACGCTACCAATTCTTTCTGGACGGCTATGACAAAACGTGGTCGGCATGGACAAGCGCCACGCTCAAAGAATATACCAACTTGCCCGAAGGTAAGTATATCTTCAAAGTACGGGCACGCAATGTTTATGAAACAATAAGTACAGAGGCTACTTTTAGTTTTGAGATTCTACCGCCTTGGTATAAAACGATTCCTGCCTTTTTGTGCTACATCATTCTATTTATTGCCTTGCTTTCTGTTTCAGTACATTTTTATAGCCGAAGGTTATTGAGAGAAAAAATTGAATTAGAGAAGTTGGTCAAAGAACGCACCGTAGAAGTTGTGAAGAAAAATGAAGAGCTAGAAGTACAATACAAGCAAATTAATGCTAAAAATGGGCAAATTTTAGAGCAGAGCCATTTGCTTGAACGTAAAAATAGTGACATTACGGCCAGTATTAACTATGCAAAACGCATACAAGAAGCCATATTGCCTACTAGGCAAAAAATTGCAGCCTATGTACCCAAACACTTTATCTTTTTTAAACCGCGCGACATTGTTTCAGGAGATTTTTATTGGTTCACAGAAATTCATGGCGAGCTGATCATAGCAGCAGTAGATTGCACAGGACACGGCGTACCTGGTGCTTTTATGTCCTTGATTGGCAACGATATGCTGAACGACATCGTAGAATTTAAAGGAATCAGGCAGGCAGATAAGATATTGAATGAACTGCACTTGGCTATTTCTAAGGCGCTCCAGCAAAAACAAACAGAAAGCCGCGACGGTATGGATATGAGCCTCTGCGTGATTAGTGCAGACCGCAAAAGTATGCAG
Organism: Cytophagales bacterium; assembly: GCA_013299045.1. GTDB lineage: Bacteria > Bacteroidota > Bacteroidia > Cytophagales > Bernardetiaceae > RDZD01. The sequence goes on from JAAFJX010000014.1 coordinate 85,232, forward strand.
TTTGCAGGTGCAAAGTCCCCACTTCTCTACTTTCAAGACCATGAGATGCTTGAGATAAAAGGCGATAAAATGCCTATTGGTGGTGTTTGGGAAAGCAACGAACAAGAACGACTTTTTACTTTGCATACTCTACCCCTAAAACCCAAAACACGCATCTATTTAAGTAGTGATGGCTACGAAGACCAATTTGGCGGCCCCGAAAACCGCAAGTTTATGCGCCGCCGTCTTAAAGATAAGCTGCAAGAAATTCATACAGATACCTTTGATAATCAGTATATTATTCTGCGAGATTTGTTTATAGAATGGACGGGCAAACACCCTCAGATAGATGATGTATTGGTTTTAGGATTTGAAATAGACTAAAAATACGGTTTGGTTTTATCTCATTTACTAGCAGCGAGTTGTTTTGAATAGTCATAACCCGTTATTTTTTCTACAACACCGTAAGTTGGAAACGCCAATGATTCTGATGCACTATCTCCATAAAAAAAGTTAAAGATAACATGATAGTTTTCAGTGTCTTGATGACTTTCGTAAAACGCTTCCAAATCTCCGAATTCGCCTTGTTTATAGTTATTCTTGCTTTTTAGATGGCTAGCCACAAAAACCTCTTGTGCAAGATGCTCTTTTAGCGTCATCGGTCTTGGTTTAGTAAGCCAATAAATCGTTCTAAAAACATATTCTAAGGTTCTCTCAACAATCAGCTGCTGGGTATAACTTTCACTTGACCAAAAAATTGGCGTACAAAAATGTCTAGAGAAAAGCCCATTGATTCTAAACCTACTATCATAATCGCTAGCAAAACGGTTCGTCCAACCACCTTGAAGGTCGTCTGATAAATTAATAAGCACCTTGAAGTTCTTATCAGAATGCGTCTGCAAATGACTGTTATTCAAGTCTTTTAATGCCCTTTCAATGACTAACTCTGCCTCCAACTTCTTTAATTCTGCCAGCTTGTCGAGCAAATGCGCCTTAGCCATAGGGTTAAAACCGCTAATAGGCAATGCTAGATGACCTTTTATTCCGCCTTGTAGAGTATTTAAGTACTCTTCAAATCTTTCAAATGTTCTTGGCTGCTCGTAGAGTTCAACCATTTTGTCTATTATAGGTATAAGTTCAAACCTCATTTTTGATGTTTTTTTTTGTAAAATTCTGGTGTCTTTGTTTAGGAATGCGTTGTTTTTTTTTGCATAATAAGCCATGCTTTTTGGGAATTTAAAAGTCCCTAGTTACATTTGCAAATCTAATACCTATTATTATGCCCAGCATAAACTTTTTGGCTCTATGAGGCACTCGCTTGCATACATTCATCCAGACGCTAAAATCGGCCAAAACGTTACGATTGAAGCTTTTTCTTACATAAGTGGTAACGTTTCTATTGGCGATGGCACTTGGATAGGGCCTAACGTAACCGTCATGGACGGAGCTATTATTGGCAAAAATTGTAAAATTTTTCCGGGTGCGGTCATTGCAGGCCCCCCTCAAGACCTCAAGTATCAGGGCGAGGAAACAACAGCGATTATTGGCGATAACACGGTTATTCGTGAGTGTGTTACAGTCAATAAAGGAACTACCGAAAGCATGAAAACCCAAGTGGGAAGCAATGCACTCATTATGGCTTACGTACACATTGCGCATGATTGTATGGTAGGAAATTATTGCATTATAGCAAATGCCGTACAGCTTGGCGGCCATGTTATCATAGACGACCACGCTATCATTGGTGGTACAAGCGCCGTACATCAGTTTGTTAAGATTGGCAAACACGTTATGATTTCGGGAGGTTCACTTGTTAGGAAAGATGTTCCGCCATACATTAAAGCAGGCCGTGAACCACTCTCTTACGCGGGCGTAAATGTCATTGGTTTGCGGCGTAGAGGCTTTGATGCACCTCAAATAGCAGAGGTACAAGAGGTTTATCGCTATTTTTATCAAAGTGGTTTGAATAATACCGATGCCCTTATTGCCGTAGAAGAGGTCATTCAGCCCTCTGAAGCCCGCGACGAGGTACTTAACTTTATTCGTTCGTCCAAACGTGGTATCATAAGGGGTGCTACCAAGATTGGTGCTAGTAATGATGATGTTTAAATACTTTTTTAAACAATATCTCTGAACAAATCGTTCTTTTTAAGAAGATGATTGAAAATTAAAATATATTTTGATAGATTGTTAAAACAAAAAAAACACCGTCTGGCCATGAAACTTTCTAACAAAACAAAGCATATGCCTAAAAAGCCCATGACGTTTTGGGAGCGCATTTATCTGCCTGCCATCATTCAGGGCTTATTCATTACATTAAAGCGTTTCTTTAAAAAGAAAGCCTCTATTCAGTATCCAGAGCAAAAACGCGAACTCAGCGAAGTCTATCGTGGCTTGCACGTACTCAGGCGCGACGATGAGGGGCGCGAACGCTGTACTGCTTGTGGACTTTGTGCTGTTGCCTGTCCGGCGGAAGCCATCACGATGGTGGCTGCCGAACGTACCAAAGAGGAGGAGCATCTCTACCGCGAAGAGAAATATGCTTCTACTTACGAAATTAATATGTTGCGCTGTATTTTTTGTGGTCTTTGTGAAGAAGCCTGCCCTAAGGCTGCTATCTTTTTGCAGAATGACACCATGGCACCAGCTTTTTATGAGCGCAAGGACGTTATCTTTGGCAAAAACCTGCTCGTAGAACCCTGGCCAAAAGAACCTGGCCGCATAGCCAAATAAGCTATTATAAAAATTGGGGCTTAAAAATACAGAGATGCCTTGTCGTTGCTTATTGGTTTAATCAACGGCAGGGTGTTTTACATTTTGTATAGATACACAAACTTTCAAAAAAAATGTTGGACATAGATAAGATTAGAGCGGAGTTCCCTATCCTGACTCAAAAAATTCAAAAAAAAGACCTCGTTTACTTTGATAATGCAGCTACCTCTCAAAAACCCAAGTCTGTTTTGAGCGCTCTGGCGCATTATTATGAGGCCATTAACTCAAATGTACATCGTGGCGCGCATACCTTGGCCGCGGCGGCTACCGAAGCCTTTGAGCAAACGCGCCTGCTTGCGCAAGCCTTTATGAATGCCGAGCATTTAGAAGAAATCATTTTTACGCGAGGGACTACCGAAGGCATCAATCTGGTGGCTGCTTCCTATGGACGCACTGTCCTGAGGCCCAAAGATGAGGTATTGGTGTCTATGCTTGAACATCATTCCAACATCGTACCCTGGCAGTTAGCCTGTCAAGCCACTGGCGCGGTTCTCAAAGTCATTCCTATCCATGCAGACGGCTCGCTAGACCAAGAGGCTTACCGCAATTTGCTTTCTAACCGCACAAAAATTGTGGCCTTTAATCATGTGTCTAATGCACTAGGAACGGTAAATCCTGTTAAGGACATGATAAAAGAGGCGCAAGCGGTTGGTGCTGTGGTGCTTGTGGACGGCGCGCAGGCTGCTCCGCACTTTCGCATAAATGTACAAGACCTCAATGCCGATTTTTATGTTTTTTCGGCACACAAAGTGTATGGCCCCACTGGCTTTGGAGTGCTTTATGGCAAAAAAAAATGGCTAGAGCAAATGCCGCCTTACATGGGAGGAGGCGAAATGATTAAAGAAGTTAGTTTTGAACGCACCACATACAACGTCCTTCCTTATAAATTTGAAGCAGGTACGCCCAATATTGCCGATGCAGTGGCTTTTGCAGAATCTCTGCGCTTTGTGCAGCAACACGGCCTAGAAAATATTGCAAAGCACGAAAATGAGCTACACGATTACGCCATGCAGTTGTTGCCAAAGGTCAAAGGTTTTAGAGCAATAGGAACTGCTGCGCAAAAGGTAGGCGTTATTTCGTTTTTGGTGGCCAATACACACCATTTTGACCTTGGCATGATGCTAGACGCGCAGGGTGTGGCGGTACGTACTGGCCATCATTGTACACAGCCTCTTATGCGACATTTAGGGATAGAAGGCACAGTGCGTGCTTCTTTCGCTGTTTATAACACCAAGCGCGAAGTGGAAGTTTTTGTAGAGGCACTAGAAAAATGTGTGAAGATGCTGACTTAGTTCTAAGTTCATAATAGCATTGCCCTACCTCTGTTTAGAGCACTTTTTATTCTTTTTTCAGGAAGCATAGTACAATGCTTTTGGGCTGTACAGTCATCGGTAAACATTTAAGGCTAGCTGATGATATCAAGCTCAAGAAATAATTATTAGGGCCTCCGTACAAAAATAGATTTTGATGCGGAAAACCTATTATTTTATAATGAGATTTGGATAGCATCTTTTTTTTAATGATTTTGCCATTCATGAAACGGTTAGGTTATACATGAAACAATTTTTTACTGCTTTCTTCATTTGTATTTCTCTTTTTTGTGCAGACACTTTTGCACAAGGTGCTAAGGCTATTGACAGTCTTCGCAACGTTTATCAAACCGCAAAAAACGACACAATCAAAGCTCTTGCGCTCGCCAGTTTGGCTTATTCATGGAAAAACACCAATCCTGATACTGCCTACCATTTGGCCACTGAAGCCCAAGTGCTTGCCCAAAAAACTAAAAACCAGCGCGCTATTATGATGGCTGCTATGGCGGTAGGTGGTGCTCAGTTTGCCCGTTCATTTTTTGATGAAGCCAACACGCACTATGAAAAAGCAATGAACTTGGCTATCGCTCTGCATGATACCACTACGCTCATGTTGGCTTACAACAACATAGCAGGCGTGAATAACATGAAGGGGCGTTATGCAGAATCGCTTGAGTTTTACCAAAAATCATACAAACTAAGCGAGGAGAAAAATCTACTTGAGGGCGCTTGTGCTGCCATGACAAATATTGGTGGCCTTTACAGATTGTTGAACAAGTTTGATTTGGCAGAGGAATATTTGTTGAAAGCCTCAGAACTGGCCGAAAAGGGTAAAAATAAAATGTCTTTGTCTAATATTTATAACACGCTTGGCATCATTGAGTCGGAGCGGAAAGATTTTGATAAAGCGCTTTCTTATTTTCTGAAGGCGCTAAAACTCAGCCAGGAGACCAATTACAAGCGCGCCTTACCGCTTTTTAACTGCAATGTAGCACAGGCTTACTATAAAAAAGGTGAAGATAGCCTGGCCAGGCACTACTACAACAAGGCCATAGAGTTAGCCGAAGCCCACAAAGACCGACGTGCCAAAAGTTATATACTGAACGGTATGGCTGAATTTTATATGAGTACAAAAGATTATGATAAAGTAATAGCCTCCGGTAAAACCATGCTTGAGATGGCACAAATCATGAAAAGCCCCAGTGAAGAACGCATGGCCTACGAATTATTGATAAAAGGCTACAAAGGAAAAGGCGACTACGAGTCCGTCCTTAACTATTACGAAAAGGAGAGAGCCATCAGAGACAGCCTTTTTAACACCGAAAGTGCCAAAGCCATTGCTAATTTAGAATCTAGCGCAGCCTTAGAAAAAAAACAAAAAGAACTAGCGCTTTTGGCCAAAGATAAGGAACTCAGCCAAGTGCAGATTGAGATTCAGGCCAAGCAAATGGCTATTGCTCAGAAACAAGCCGAAGCAGACAAACTCTTTGCGATGGCGCGGCACGAGTCCGACAAGCGAAAGTCCGACAGCTTGCTCAATTTAGCCCAGAGGCGGCAGTATGAAGCCGATGTACTCCGCAGCGAGGAAGCCAGGCTTAAAGCCCTGAATCAAGCAGAAATCATTGAAAATCAGAAGCATAAAAAAGAAAAGGCCTTCCAGAGAACCCTGCTCTATTTGGGCTTACTTGGCTTGGTTATTATTGCTCTTTTTGCTTTTTATGCTTACCGCAAAAACCTTATTCAGAAAAGCCTGAACCAAAAACTGGTGATACAGAGCGCTTTTATTGGAGAGCAAAACAAAAACCTGGAGCAGCAAAACCATGAAATCAGGCAGGGCATTAGGGCTGCCACCATGATACAGAATGCTGTATTGCCCTTTGATTCGCGCATCAAAAATTATTTCACTGATTATTTCGTCATATTCCTCCCTCAAAACATTGTATCTGGAGACTTTTATTGGATTCAAAAAATAGAACAAAAAACGTATGTAGTGGTAGCAGATTGCACAGGACACGGCGTTCAAGGCGCTTTTATGAGCTTGATTGGCATTAATATTCTTGAACGTATTGTGCCAAATATAGATGCTTACCGCGCTGGTGAGGTACTGAACAAAATGAACGAGCTGCTCCAAAACACCCTTAAAAATGATGAGGCTTTCTTGAACAATGGCATGGACGCTGCCATACTCATCATAGATGAACCGCAGGACGGCATACACCTAGTAGAATATGCGGGCGCTCACCGTGCCCTGCATTTTGTGTTGGCAGGCAGCACGCGCATAGAACGTGTAGCAGCCACACGCCGCGCTATAGGCGGAAAGCTAGAAGCCAACAAGGCTTTTGAAACGACCCAGCTCAGTTTGCCGCCCAAAAGTCAGCTTTATCTTTCCTCGGACGGCCTTGCAGACCAAAACAACAAGGAGGGCAAAAAGTTAGGCGAAAAAGCTATTTTTGAAGTAATAAGCCCTTACTTAGAGAAAAAAATGACCTTACAGAAAGAAGCCATCAACCAACTACTTATTCAGCATAGCCAAGACGTACAACAACGCGACGATATCTTATTCTTAGGGGTACGCTTATGAAAAAAATAGCCCTCTTGATTCTACTTTTAATCTTAGAAAAGCCACTTTGGGCGCAAGATGCCCACAGTTTTATCAACCAACTCACAGGAGAATGGAGCGGAACGCTTTATATTTATACCGCTGCCCACCAACTTGTGGATTCTGCCCATGCAGATATAAAAATAGAAGGGCGTGCTTCTAAGGCATTGAACGACTATTGGCTTTGGCAAACTACTTATAACAGCACGCAATATGGAAAAATCGTTAAGGATTATCGACTACTCCGCGACTCTGTCCAATTTCGCTACTTGCTAGACGAAAACAACGGCATCTTGCTACCTGCTTATCTGCTAGGTAATTCCCTTACAATGCGTTATGACGTATCTGGACAGTGGTATCACGTCAGTTATAGACAGGAACAAGACCTGCTCATTTATGAAGTTTACTACGGCTCTTCTAAACCCATTTCTACACATGAAAACCGTACAGAACAGGCAGTTTATAGCATAACTGGCCTAGAAGCACAGGGCTTACAGCGCGTCATTTTTAAGCGTAAGAAGCCCTAATTTTAGAATCATGCAGCTAAAATATTGGCAGTTTTTACTTTTAGCGGCTTACTCACAAAACAAAAAAAACATTGTTTCGTTTGACTAAAGAGATTTTATGCGTAAAATTGTCCATGGTTCTGCTTGAATCCACAATGATTTTTTCTCTCAAACATTTGCTGTTATGATAATGCGCTACCAAAGCTTGCTAAAATCGTTGCTTTTTTTGACTCTCTTGATGGGTTTACTGACTGCTTGTGAAAAAACCGAGTACGAAGAGGTGGTTATAGACAACAACATAGCACCACCCGACAAGACAATTTCTAACGCGCTCAAAGAAACTTATATCAATAAGTTGTATATTTCCCTATTGGGCAGAAAACCCGAAAAGGCAGAGTTTGACCTTGCTTTTGCAGAGCTTTCGCGAGACAATGCCTCTATCAAACGCCGTGAAAATATTGTAAACGCCGTTATGAGCGAAGAAGAGTACAATCAGCGTATTTACGAAGTAGCTCGGCAAGAACTCCTCAATAGTGTAGATATGCGCGGGATTAGAGAGCAACGCGACCTTTATATTTTTTTCCGCGATTTTGAAGTAAATCCTATTCAAAAAAAACTTCTCCAGCTAGAGGTAGATAAACTTAATAGGCTGCTTGAGGTACCCGAAGACCTCAACAAAGGCAAATTGAGCAGGCAAGAATTGCACAGACGTTGTGTGGATAACACCATTTATGAAGAAATCAACATGGGTACAGAGAACTTTGTGGTTTCTATGTTCCAAAATTTTTTGCTGCGCTATCCCACCACCGACACATCTGGTATCTACAATGAACTAGAGGCCTCCTCCTATATGGTGGAAGGCAATCCAAGCGTTCTCCTCTTAAAGGAGGGGGCTAGCCGAGCAGATTTTATTGATATTATGTTGAACTCAGCAGACTACTATGAAGGGCAGGTGCGCTTGCTTTATCGTTACAATCTTTATAGAGACCCAAAATCTGAAGAAATTGCACGATTAGTGCGCTATTATTCTGAAACCCGCGACTACAAAGGTTTGCAGCGTGCTATCTTCACTTCAAATGAATTTTTTGGCATTAAATAACATAAAACTCAAACTACTATGAAAATACTTGATAAAAATATCGCTTTGTGGCTTTTGGTTATGCTATGCCTGTTTGGCGTGAGTTGTACCACTGTTGAAAAAAGCTACGTTTTTGGAGTGGACGATGTAACGGTTCGCCAAGATGGAAGTCTTAAAAATACCATCAAAAGTAAGAATGAGTTTGTGGCCATTGCTTACAATGACCTCTTTGGAAAGCCTCTTACTGGCACTCAGGCCGAGGTACTGGGTGTGGCTTATGAATCTTTTGGAGACAATGAGTTTACAGAAGACCTCATCATTCGCAACTTTTTGAACACCTCAGGAGTGAGCATTCCTAGCACAACAGAGATGCGTGCCGACATACCAAAATTCGTCAAGGCTTGTTACCGCAAGTTTTTTAGCCGCGACGCTAACGAATTTGAACTCTGGTACATGGTTCGTGAAATTGAGAAAAACCCTGACTTTACGCCAGAAATAGTTTATTATAGTTTTATGACATCGAACGAATACCGCTTTTATTGATTCGTTTGTTGTCTTTAATTTATCAAAAAAAACAACACACATCATGAATATTGTTTTCACTACTAAGCATACCAAAACCCTTTGGCTAAGTTGCGTATTGAGCTTGGCGCTCTCTTGGCAAAGCCAGGCCGCATACCTACTCGTGCCTATGGACGCAAGCCAAAAAAACCACCTCAAAGCCTATGGTATCACGTACTGGGTGCTGGCTCAGGAAGTTGAAGCAGAATGGCTACTCAACTACAGAGGCGGCAGTTTTATGTATAAACACTTGCAAGCCTTTGAAAACGAGCTGGTCGTTAGAGGAATTAGCTATGAAGTTTTATCTGACGCGCAGGCCCTACAAATCAAGTCAGAGATAAGTAGCCCTGCGCAGAATATGGACGTGGTGAAACTGGAAGTTGCTCCCAAAGTGGCTGTCTATTCGCCCAAAACCAAACAACCCTGGGACGATGCTGTTACTTTGGTGCTCACTTATGCAGAAATTCCTTATACCGTCGTTTATGACGAGGAAGTGCTGAATGGCGATTTGAGCAAATATGATTGGCTACACCTACACCATGAAGATTTTACAGGGCAATATGGCAAATTCTACCGAAGCTATGCGGGACACCAGTGGTATCAAGACCAACAGAAAGAGGCAGAGGACATTGCGGCCAAATACGGCTATCAGAAAGTGTCTCAGCTCAAGCTCGCTGTTGTTAAAACCATACGTGAATTTTGTGTAAAAGGAGGTTTTCTGTTTGCAATGTGCTCTGCAACAGATACTTACGACATTGCATTGTCAGCAGATGGCCTAGATATTTGCGACCACGTTTACGATGGAGATTCTTACGACCCAGGCGCTAATAGTAAGTTGGAATACGACAATACGTTTGCTTTCAAAAATTTTAAGTTGAAATTGAACCCTTATGAATATGAATTTTCGGATATAGATAATACCAACGACCGAAATGTGTCTGAAAAGAATGATTTTTTCTCGTTGTTTCAGTTTTCGGCCAAGTGGGACCCCATACCCTGTATGCTCACACAGTGCCATCAGGCGGTAGTAAAGGGCTTTATGGGGCAGAGTACGAGCTTCAAGAAGAGTATGGTAAAGTCCGAGGTCATTGTACTGGGCGAATCTAAGGAATTAGGCGAAATTCGTTATATGCACAATACCTTTGGGCAGGGCTTCTGGACTTTTTATGGTGGGCACGACCCCGAAGACTATCAACACTTGGTGGGTGAAGAGCCAACAGACCTCAAGTTACACCCTAACTCTGCTGGTTATCGGCTCATACTGAACAATATTCTCTTTCCGGCTGCCAAAAAGAAAAAAAGGAAAACATAAGGTATACCTTGGCCTAATGGCCTGTAGGGGTTGTTTCTTGTCCAAACTGAAGCAGATAACCATTGTTGTCATAAATGGCAAATTCTCGCATTCCATATTCAAAGGTTTCTAGTGAGTAGGCAATGTTTGTCCTTTCCTTTAGGCTATTCCAAACAGCATCAATTTCTTCTGTTTTAAGATAAAATGAGCCAGTAAACGTCGGCTTGTTGAAAGGAATGTGCTCGTTGGGTAAAGAAAACATCATTGATACGGCTCCTAATGACACCGAAGCCCAACCCCACTCTTGCTCTATGGCCTCGCATCTAAAACCAAGTATCTGCACATAAAAATCAACCGTCTCTTGTAAATCGGTTGTATAAAGCATTGGTATTAGTTTGCCTAATTTCATTTGTTGCTTAAATCAGAAAATGCGCTACTTCGTAAACTTCTTTTTGTAAACAAGATTTTGCAACGCATAGCCACCAAACTGCCCCAGACGGTCGCCAACCACAAGCACATAAGTATATTCTCCCTTTGGCAATACGTTTCTGTCCAAGTAAAATCTTGTTTGGGCTGAAAAAGAAACCAAATGATTCTTTTCAGACCACTCTGGCGCATCAGAAAGCAAGCCATCGTAACGGTATAAATGATATTGCCAATTCATATCGGAAAAGGGCAGGGCAGGCACTTCTATCAAAAATCCACTCTTGCAACCTTCAATCATTACAAAAGATGCGGAAGGCGGAAGTTCTGCTTTTAACCAAGGCATAGCAGGGCTTAGGGCAGGCTTATTGTACCATTTACGCAAGGAATCCTTGAGGTGGAGCGGATTCTTTTTGAGGTGCGTCCAACGATAAAAAATGCTACCTTGCGCTTTGTTATTGGCTTTTTCAAATTGCATAGCCATTTCGTTAGGCCTAAGCCAGGCAGAATCCTTGTTGGCTGCACCCAAATCGCCCATTTTATAAACGGCATGGCCTATATAAAAATTTCTTTCAAAACTGTTGCGTTTCCACCAGTCAAAGAGCAGCTCAAAAGGCGCTTGAGCGAGCTGATGACTGAAATAAATTTGCGGCGCTACGTAATCCAACCAGCCTTTTTGTAACCAGCCGCGCACGTCTGCGTGCAGGTCATCATAGCAAGTAGCTCCTGTTTTGGTAGCCGTACCGAGTGGGTCTTTTTGCGAACTGCGCCAAACCGCAAATGGGCTTATGCCAAATCGTATATATGGTTTGACTTTTTTTATTCGCACATAAAGCTGCCAAATTAGGTCATCAATATTGTAGCGCCGCCACTCCGCCAAACTATCGGCTTTATTCTTGGCCTGATAAGCCTTGAGGCTGTTCTTGAAGACCTCAAAAGTAGCCGAATCCTTCAAAACAATATCCTTTTCGGGATAAGGGTAAAAGTAATCGTCCAAATGTACGCCGTCAATATCATAGCGGTTCACAACGTCCAGCACGACATCGCTCACAAATTCCCGCACAGCAGGCAGACCGGGATTGAGCATACGTGCAGCCCCATATTGTAGCGCCCACTCTTTTTCTCGTTGCAGAATATGATTATCGGCCAGTTCGGTCTTTCGTAAAGAAACTCGGAAAGGGTTAAACCAAGCATGAAACTCTATGCCGCGTTTGTGCGCCTCAGTAACCATAAAAGCCAGGGGGTCGTAATATGGAGTAGGCATTTGACCTTGTTTGCCGTTGAGCCACTCAGACCATGCCTCAAAAGCGCTGTAATAGAAGGCATCAGCAGCTGGCCGAACCTGCACAAAAACGGTATTGAAGTTGAGCGCTTTGAGAGAGTCTAAGATACTTATAAACTCCGCTTGTTGCTCTTTGCTGCTTAGATTATTGGCCGAAGGAAAGTCTAAGTTATTAACGGTGCAAATCCAGACACCACGCATAGTGCGCTCCTTCACGTGTGGTTGTGCATACAAACAAGTAGCAGACCAAAACCACATAAAAAGCCCCAAAAGGGAAAAAACCTTTGGAATGTTTAAACGCCTCATTACTAGCAAAGTGTTTCGGAAAATTCTGGAAGAATCTCCAAAAATTCTGCAAATTTTTCAGTATCTACGTGTACGCCACCGCTCAAATTCCGTTGATAGGCCGCTTTTTCGGGGTCGCCAGGCACCATTACGTCCATTTGGGGTTGTAAGCGCTCCATGTTCCTGATGCGCTCCGCCATATTTTGCAAGAGGTTTGCAAATGTGTTAGGCTCTGTAAAATGTTTGATGCTTAGTACCATAAAAAAATGTCCTATGCGGCGCTGTGCCTCTGGTGCGCTCGCAAACATAGGCAAAATGTCCTTGCTGATAGGCCCTGAAGCCAAAAGCGCGCACAAAATATCTACCATCATACCCAAGCCAAAGCCTTTGTAACCGCCCGCTGGCTCAAGGCTCACGGCCTCATGGGGGTTCGTAACAAACTCGCCATCAGCATCATAAGCCCAGCCATGCGGAATCTCTTGGTTAGCGGTTCGGTAATTTCTAATTTTGTTCCAAGAAACCAAAGAGGTGGCCATATCCAAGCAAAAAGGGCTTTCAGATGCCATAGGGGCCGCCATGCAAACGGGGTTTGTGCCAAAAAACGGTGCTTTGCCTCCAAAGGCTTTCACGAGTGCGTCTGCATTCGTAAAGGAAAAAGCAAGGAAACCTTTTTCGGCAGCATGAAGCGCAAAATAAGCCGCTGCGCCATAATGCGAGGAGTTCCGCACCGCCACCGCCCCTACGCCTGTGTGCGAAGCGAGCTCCATAGCCTTTTCTATGGCTACAATGCCCGCATGATGTCCTGCGGCATGGTCTGCATCTAGCACGGCTGCCGAAGCGTGTGTTTGAGGAAAACTGAATTGCGGATGATGATTAATACGACCAGACACCACTGAACGGCAATAATGCGGGAACAAGTTAATGCCGTGTGAGTCCACGCCCCGCAAAGACGTTTGCACAATGGATTCCACAATGTGCTGTGCTGAAACGGCATTGAGCAATCTGGAAGTAAAAGCCTTGAGCATGAGTGGCTTAATAAGGTCGGCTTTAAGACGAAGAGATGACATCATTCAAAACTATTAGTGGGATACTTGTTTGGACACAAATGATTCAGTTTCAATAGATACGAATGTTTTTAACTCTTTCAACGTTGGAGGGTTTAAAGCTGGCTTCTGTATCTAAGGAGGGTGTAAAGATACTATCTATAATTTAGAATCAAAAGGAAAATTGGTAGGCCAGACCCTTCAGAAAATACTAAAAAAAGAGAGAAGCATCTTTCTATTTTCGTACTTTTGTTGTGTTTTAGTTGAGTTAGCTATCAAAACCTATTATTTTCTACTCATGCAAGGAAAAACCCTTATACTTGGTGCAACAGATAACCCTGAGCGCTATGCCTACAAAGCTGCCGAACAACTCCAAAACCATGGATTTGAATTTGTGGGCGTGGGGCTAAAACCAGTTATGCTTTTGGGACAGGAAGTTCATACAGACCGCCAAACCATTTTAGAGGATATTGACACCATAACCCTCTACGTAGGCCCGCGTAATCAGCCCGAATGGTACGACTATATTCTCAAGACTAAACCGCGCCGTTTGCTTTTTAATCCTGGCACCGAAAACGAGGAGTTGCGCCTTATGGCCGAAAACTCGGGCATTTTTTGCCAAGAGGCTTGTACGCTTGTTTTGCTTTCTCTGAGCGCTTATGATGAGGTATAGGTTCAGCGATGCTCCATTTCTACAATGATAGGCACTACGCTTTGTAAGCCAGAGGCTGCTTTGAAGGAAATTTTATCTGGCTCTATTTGCATGGCTGCGTGGGGCACTATTTGGCTCTGTAAAACGTAGCGGAGTAGGTCTATTGGACTTTTATTGGGGCGACTTAGCTCTATCAGAATTTCTCTGAAGTCTATGCTATTTTTGCTATAAATAATGCACAAATAATCTGTGCCAATGTTATCATCTAGCGTTATCCAGTGTCTTTCGGAAGGAAGTACGATGTGGTCATCTTGGCCAGTCAGTAAGGCGCTTACCTTACGGTCTTGTTGCGGGAAAAGCAGATTGGCGTTACCGAGTTTGTCCACCGCAAATACATAAACGTATGCCGGAAAAGCATTTGAGAGGTGAATACGGTAGCGCTCACGCGAGTACAATGGCTTATCGGTCTTATAACGCAGCATATCGTCTGTTTTGAGGCGTGTTACAGAAAGATTTTCAGCATTTTCTCTTTTTTGTAAAAAAAGACTGCCCTGCATATCCACCTCAGACTCAATAAGTGCAGTCTTTTCAGGAATCATTTGGTAGGCACAAAGTAACCACTTGGGTAAGTCTTGATAGCGAATATAAGCAAAACCTTTGTTGCCCCAAGCCTCTCCCCAGCTATTCTGTACTTCAAAAACACCACCGTAGGGCGAATTATCATTATAACCAATGATACAAAGTGCATGACCACTGGCAACGGTCTGCGCTACGGACTCATCGGGAAGCCAACATTCCTGAACTTCTTTGAAAGACTGAGGCGTTTTGATGCCAATAAGAACTGGCGTACTTTCAGCAAGTGCTTTTTTGATGTTTTGAATCTTGATATAGTCCGCGCTATTTTTTTCACAAAGGCGTATAAAGTCTTTTATTTTGTAGGCTTTAGCCTGTTCTAAAACCCTTTGGTTGGGCAGGTCATCGGGGCAGTCGCTAGAAAAGTCTTTGTATTTGGGCACGCCTAAGTCGCGCATACGTGCAAGCCCTTCGGCAAGTGTAGTGCCTTTCATACAAAGCTGCTGGGCTAGCGTAAAGCTGGCGGAGTCTGTGTAGGTAAAGCTAGGTGCAAAAGAGTTTTGGGTAATGAGTTCGGTGTCTGTCCAATTATTTTTGAGGGCTTCTAGTATGGTGCGGGCTGTCCAGGCGGTAGACCAGCCTACGCAGGTTTGGTAGTCGCCCTGATTGTTTGAGCGCGGACAAAAACGTTTTAGGGATATAGTTTTAGGCAAACCGAGGTAGTCTCGACTGAGATAATCCGCTTTGAGAAGCACTCTGTCGTCCTCAAGGCTATCAAAGAGTAGGCCTTGTGCGCGTGCAGTCAATACAGACAGGCAGCCTGCACAAAAAAGCAAGATTAAGCAACACATTTTGTTGTTAGCCATACTTGTCGTTTGGTTTTATTGAAGTTGTTGCGTCAAATCTAGTAAAACGATAGCTTTTGACAAAGCATCGACTCAAAAAATGAGGACTTGCGTTCTAAATTATAGCTTCTTTATTCCTTCAGGTTTAACTCAGAAAAATTTGGACGGTATTGTGGCTACTGCTTAGTGCATAAGGTGTGTGTGTGCCGGTGTATTATGATGATTTTAAGGCGACATGAAAAGTATGTGTGCAAACAAAAAGAACTATTCTGGGGCTAAAACATTAATTGAAGGAACTTATCTAAATCCAACCTGTTGTAGAGAAAAAAAAATTAGAAGGGCAGGCCAGTTATTGATTATGTGCTAAAAAGCGCCTGTTCAAATGGCAGTTTTATAGAGGTGTGGCATTAGAAACCATGTAAAAAAAACCATGCGTATTTTGTATTGTTTGGGTTTTATTTAAGCAATAAATCTGTCTTTTAAAATACTGGAAATAAATAGTTTAAAAAATATTTTCAAGAATATTTGGAAGTTTTAAAAAGGCTTGTTAGTTTTATAATGAGATATGTGCGAGTTGCATATATTTATGAGTTGTGGCGAAATGCCTTCGCTTCGCTCAGGCACTTCGCAAATCCCCGCTCCGTTGCCGCCAATGCTAAAAAGACAGACCATATGACAGCAGACCAATATTTAAGAAACATAATTGCCAACAAAAAGGCAGACAGTATCTCAATTGACGACTGGAGATTAACCAATGTTAAGTCTACTCTGACAACTTGGGCAGGACAACAACTTTCGTCTCTTAAACAGTCAGGTTCAAGTGCTAAAGGAACTGCGTTAAAAGGTATTGCCGACTTTGACATTTTTATTTCACTTAAATCAGACACAACTGATACATTAAAGGAAATCTATAACAAACTTGACACCGCTATAAAAAATGCAGGCTGGTCGACAAGACGACAAAATGTTTCAATTGGCATTACACACAATAATCTAAAAATTGACTTAGTTCCGGGCAAAATTCAATCTGGTTATCAAAATTATCATAGTATTTACAGCAGCAAGAAAGACACTTGGATGCAGACAAATATTGACTTACATATTAATACAGTCAGGAACTCAAACAGAGCAAATGAAATCTTACTTACTAAAGTTTGGCGACATATTCACGGTTTGGATTTTCCTTCAATTTATTTAGAGTTAACTGTTTTGGACGCATTGTATAACAAACCTGTTAATGATATTGCTAACAATTTTTGGGCGGTGCTTGTATATTTGAGAGACAAGTTTGTAGATAGTGTGGTAACTGACCCAGCAAACACAAATAATAAAGTATCAGATATGCTTTATAAGTATGAAAAAGAAGCAATTGCATTACAAGCAAAGACTTCATTAGGAAAAAAAACTAGGGAAGAAATAATTTGGTAATGGGAGATATAAATTTAAATCAAATATTCCTGAACTTACAAAAACAGATGATACAAAAATTATCATCTAATCGGGAAATAATTTTTCATCCAACTTCTAAAGGAGATGCTTCAGAAATTAATTGGATTGATTGGTTAAAAACTTATTTACCGAGACGCTACGAAGTAGATAAGGCTTTTGTAATTGACAGCAACAATAGGTTTAGTCAACAGCTTGACCTAGTAATATACGATAGACAATATTCTCCATTTGTATTCAATCAAGATGGAGCAATTTATATTCCTGCTGAAAGTGTTTATGCAGTTTTTGAAGTAAAACAAGAACTAGATAAAGCTAATTTTTTATATGCTGCTGAGAAAATAAAAAGCGTTAGGTTACTAAATAGGACATCTGCACCAATTGTTCACGCTGGTGGACACATACAAGAACCTAAACCACCATTTAGAATTATGGGTGGAATTTTAACTTTAGCTTCAGGTTGGGCAGACACTTTTGGAGAAGGATTTCAAAATTGTGTAAGTTCATTAGACGAACATTCTCAAATTGATATAGGTTGTGTTTTAGAAAAGGCTTCTTATACTTTGACTTATCAAGAAGCATCATATTCATTGGAGACAAGTCAGAACGAAGAAACCCTAATTTATTTCTTCTTAAAGCTGCTTATCAACCTACAAAAATTGGGGACAGTTCCTGCAATGGACATAGAAGCATATGCAAGAGCAATAAAAAGTATTTAATGGACAACAAAGAAGCACTAGGCGGTAACAGCGGTAACCGTTGCACAACCACGACAAAAATTCAAAAACCAAGAATTTCAAAAAATTTCGAGGGCTTAATATTGCGGTATTGAGGGCATTAAATTGTTGTTTTGCTGAAAAAAACAAATACAACAGGGTCAATAGATTCTTGACCTTCTGTTCCGTAATAAGGTATTAATAATCAATAAATTAAGCAAGCACTTCATCTTCAGAATAGCATAGTTTTTAGCCTATTTTGTCAAAAACTGGCAAAACCTCAAGAGCTTCTTGCGGCCTGCCATGCCTCGCATCAAACAAAAGCAAATGGCTCAAATGTCAGAGAGTGAGATTTTCTGTGCAAACTATGTTTTGCAAGAGAGTGAATCAAAGAAAAAGCCATTCTGCATCAAGGCAAAAAGTAGAGAGAAACAGTTCTTCAACATTTTTAGGTGTTTTCTTAGCGAGCAATATAAAACCTCGCCGCCTGTAGCCCAGAGTCTAATGCCTCAAATAGCAGCGGTAAGCGCCCAGTATCCACCCCCGCATAAATCAGACGTTTGTTCGAGCGCAGTTTGTTAGGGTCGTTAAAGAGGTATTGGGGTGCAGGCAGCGGCATAGCGTGCCCCATGAGTTTGACAAACACCTTGTCAAGGTGAAGACTCACGTCCAAATCAAAATAACTAGAAAGGGCATCTATGGTACGTTTAATGAGAGGCTCAAGTCCATTTGCTTCGTGCCATAGCGCCATATTGGCACGCTCTGAGGGTTTAAAACAAAAATATGCAGTCAGTATTTGCTTGTCGTCGTCGCTTTGGCTTTGTGCTAAAGAGTTCACGAAGCCCATGAGCGCGGAATCTTGGCTCAGAATTTCGTTCTGCCAAAAGACTTTTTGCTTTGGAATACTCTTTTTTAAAACAAGGTTCAAAACTGCCCAAGGAATGCTCTGTAGGTTTTTGAATAAATGCTTGTCTGGTGAATAAATGTATGGAACAGCGTGTTTGTTGCCCGCATAAACCACACGGCTAGCCTTTATTTGCAGCACCTCTTGGCGCTTTAAATCGAGGACTTCCACCAAAAAACCATTGCCCTTGGGAATGATTTTTCTGACCAAATGATTTGTTTTGACCAAGTTGCTGGGCAGTTGTGCCATAATTTTTTTAACAAAGTAATAATTGCCTTCAGGCGGCGAGAGGAGTTCTACATCGCTGGTATAATAAGGACGACAACTGTAATAATGCAAGCCCGCCAAGGCTGATACTTCTTCGGCTGTACCGCCATAGTCATCAATCATTTGATAGTTGAGCGCCCTTAAAAAGTTGGCTGAGAGCGGCTTGCGCCATTCCTGCTCCAGATAGCTTTTAAAATCTAAGTCATTCAAATAATGAAAGGCTTTGTCAATGAGCCTAGTGGGCATTTTCATTTGCCCATAAAAAGACTTGACCAGTTTTTTAAAGCGCTCATACTCCTCGCCGTCTTCTAGCAAATCGTTGCGATAGCGCCCGTTATAAAAGGTTTGGCTTTCCTTGTCGCTAGCCACCAAATGCTGCTTGTCCCTAAAGTTCCATATATTTTTGAGCGCATCAAAATAAATAATGCCTATCTCCTCTAGCATTTTGAGAACCTCATCTCCATAGAAAGGCGGATAGGCCAAATCATAATGCGCCCCTTGACAAAGCCACTGGCCATCGTATTCAAGACTACTGGCAGTACCACCCACATCGTTTCCTAGTTCAAAAAGCAAGCAGTCTTTTTGGCGAAGACTGTAAGCCGCAGCCAGACCAGCCAAACCACCGCCCACAATAACATATTTTGTGCTGATGCTTTTGCCTTTTTTCCAGTTTTGGCTTTCGCGCAACAAATGACCTATACGCATATCTGACTGTAAATCAATCGTATAGCTTAAATTGCTTGATTCTAAAGGACTAACTTTTGAAAGAGAGTCTGCCGAAGTTCTTTGAGGTGGTTTGACAGACTGGCCGCTGTTACTTCCACAGGCCTCTAGCAGGATTAAGAACCCAGCACTACCAATTTTTATAAAATGCCGACGATTCACGCGCTCTGATTCAATTCGTTGCTGAGAAAATAGGCTTCTTTAGCCGTCCATGAAAGTATCCGTCCATAGGCTGGACACATGAAACTGTATTTCAGTGCCGTCGCCATAGTTACAGCGTGTGCGCATCTGTAATGCGTAATCAAAAGTATCGCCTACCCATTTGAGTTCAATTTTGTTACAACGCACGCCATAGTAGGCCTGCGTGAGTGTAATCTCGGACTTAGATTTGCCAAAAGTACTGAGGGCGGTGGCGTGTATGAGTGCATACTTGCCCGTGCCTTTACGGCCAGCGCCTGCCATCACCTCAAAGGCATTGCAGCCATTGAGCTGTTCTATGATTGGGTGCCATTGGCCGTCAGCAGGCACGCGCCCCGTGGCATAAGTACCTATGCGCCCCTGCGAAGCCACAACTCCACGCACGTCTAGCTCATATTCGGGGGTGGCGTTCAAAATCCCTACACGTCCTTCGGGCATAAAACTCATGAGCTTGTCGCCTGCAAAGTTATTGAGATGCAAAGCAGCTGAACTGTGGTCTAGTTCCCATGCCCAAGCTGGACTTTTGTCCTCTATACTTTTGAAAAAGCTCAGTAGCTTGGGGCTAGAGCCTATCAAAGAGAGCATGAGGCCGTCCTCAAGGTTTTTTGAAAGGCCATCGTCTATCTTGTTGAGCATGGAGTCCATAAGGTCTACAAAATGGCCTTCTTGTGGAATCCCGCCCTTTTTGAAATAGCTTTTAAGTTTATCGCGGCTTTGCAAAGACATAGTTTGGTACTTGATTAAGCGGAACAAGATTTTTGCTCAACGGCTTTTATGGCTTGCAATATAACAGCATATTGCATAAACCCAAAGAGATTGTGAATTACTTTCAGAAAAAAAGTGGTTAGTCAGTCTTAAAAAGTCCATTTTTCACGCCTGACGGCATAAACGAGTTCGTCCAAATAGGTTTCATTTTTGTAGAAAGTCTTTTCAAAATGTGCTTCTAACAGAAAACCGTTTTTCTCTAATACTTTTTGCGAAGCCCAATTAGTTCCGAAGGGCCTAGCAAAAATACGGCTAATGTCGTAGGTATTGAAGCCAAAGTTTACAATTTGCGGAATGGCTGCACTCATAATGCCTTTGCCCCAATAGGACTCACCGAGCCAGTAACCCAGTTCGGCATTCTTCCTATGCACGTCTGTTTGCAGATGAATGCCAATACCACCCACAGCCCTTCCGTTTACATCTATTGCAAAAATATGAATAGGGTCGTCGCTGGTCGCGAATTGGATAAAAGCCAAGCCATTTGCCTCGGTGTAAGGATACGGAAATTTATCTGTGAGGTTTTGAGCAATCTTAAAATTGTTGGCTAGTTCTACCAAACTTGCCAAATCGGATAACTGCCAAGCTCTTAGGCTAAAATTCATCTTTTTTTGCTTATATGTTGGAGAAAAAAGTGCCTCAACGATTCTCAGACTATTGCGCGTCGTTAAGGCACCAATTTTTGACATTAAGTAAGAAGTTATTTTACCGCAAAGACATTAGAAATGGCGTAGGTGCAAGGAATAATCATGTCTTGTGGCAACTGTGCGTTGGCTTTAATGCTGATATTGCCATTCATTTTGGCCAATGATGTTGCCGTTTTAATGAGACCTGTTGCATTGTTGGTAGTAAAACTACCAGCGCTAGAGCCTGTGAGTTCGGTTTTGATTTCCATATTGCCTGGGCCTAGTACATAGTCGGGTGTTGTGGTAGGCTCTATCATGGCTTTGTTGGTAAAAGTACCTTTCTTTTTGCTCAGCTTTTCAGCGATTATGGTACTTTTACTAGCCATGTTCAGAGGCGGAGCAGTCAGTGTTTCATACGTCCATGTACCTGGGGCAGATATAGTGGCCTCCGGATAAATTGGAAAAACCCCTTGCATATTCCTTTTGAAAGTTTCCTCGTCAGTCATGCTTTTAGACATTTGGTCTATAGCTACTAGCTCAGAATCTGCCAACTCGCCCATACTCTTCCTCACTTCCTCAAAAGTAGAGGCAAGCCCTTCTACTCCAATAACGTTACCTCGTTTGTCTATGCTCATTTTGAAAGGTTTATTGAGCATAGCTTTGAGGAATTTTTCTACGGCATCTTTGGGTTCAGCACTGGCGGCATCATAGCTGCTGTTCATTTGAATATTCTGAATACTCATTTTAAAGCCCTTGTAAGCCATTTCAAAAGTAATTTGTGAGTCAGTAACCCCAACAACTTTAAAAGAGTTGACCGATTCAGCATTCTGGAGTGTTTTAATTTCCATACCCATATTCTGAACAATCTCGGTTTTTGAAACCTGTGTAAGCGTAAAGCTATATCCTACTGGCATATTATAAGCGAGCTTAAAGGGCTTTTGAGCCACGCTAAGCGTTATGGAAGCCAAAACGAGGACAAATACTAGAGCAATTTTTTTCATTTCAAATAATGTTTTAAAGAGAATGTTGAATGTTTGATATACAGGGGTAAGTCAAGTAAACTATTTAAAAGCCAAAACCCGCATAATGTGCTACTTCGCCAAGTTCTTCTTCTATACGAAGCAATTGATTGTATTTGGCCATGCGGTCGGAACGTGAAGCAGACCCAGTTTTGATTTGGCCTGTTTGCAGAGCTACCGAAAGGTCTGCTATTGTGCTGTCTTCGGTTTCGCCAGAGCGGTGCGACATCACGTTTTTGTAACCATGCTTTTTGGCTAGTTGAATGGCCTCTATGGTTTCGGTGAGTGTACCAATTTGGTTTACCTTAATCAAAATAGCGTTGGCCACACCAAGTTCTATCCCTTTTTGCAAGCGTTTGGTGTTGGTTACAAAGAGGTCATCGCCAACTATTTGTACTTTATCGCCCACTTTTTCGGTGAGGTCTGCCCAGCCGTCCCAGTCGTCTTCGTGCATACCGTCTTCAATGGAAAGAATTGGGTATTTTTTTGTCCATTCATACCAATAAGCAGCGAACTCTGAAGAAGTAAACTTTTGACCATCAGATTTTTTGAGGTGATAAAGCCCCGTTTTTTCGTCATAAAACTCTGAGCTGGCGGCATCAATGGCAATAAAAACATCTTCACCTGGTTTGTAGCCTGCTTTTTCAGTAGCACGAATAACGTATTCTATGGCCTCTACGTTGGACTTGATGTTGGGTGCAAAACCGCCCTCGTCGCCCACGTTTGTAGAAAGTCCCTTGTCTTTTAGAACTTTTTTGAGGTGGTGAAAAATTTCTGTGCCCATACGGAGTGCATCCGAAAAGGTAGGCGCATTGACGGGCATGACCATAAACTCTTGAAAGTCAACACCGTTATCTGCATGAGCGCCGCCGTTCAAAATATTCATCATAGGCACAGGCAGTGTATTGGCATTTACGCCACCCACATACCTAAAAAACGGTAATTTGCATTCTTTGGCGGCAGCTTTGGCTACTGCCAGCGACACACCCAGAAGAGCATTTGCTCCATACTTGCTTTTGTTGGAGGTGCCGTCCAGTTCTAAAAGAATGCGGTCTATGAGGTTTTGTTCAAAAATTGAGCAGCTCATCAACTCTGGTGCAATGACTTCATTGACGTTCTGAACAGCCTTGAGAACGCCCTTACCCATATACTTCTTGGGGTCGTTGTCGCGGAGTTCTACGGCCTCGTGCTTACCTGTGGAGGCACCCGACGGAACGGCAGCCCGCCCCATTTTCCCGCTAGTAGTCCATACATCTACCTCAACGGTAGGGTTGCCACGCGAATCAAGAATTTGGCGAGCAATGATGTTTTGAATTTGGCTCATAAATTGGCTTTGAAGAGAAATAAAACACAAACGCGCCGCAAAGCTACTAGCTTTGTCAAAAAAATACAAATGAATGCCCTAAGCAATTTGGGGCTTTCTCACAAATGTTGCATGAGATGGCTGAACAGCGCTTGACTTTGAATAATAGACGAAAGATGATTCTCGAAAAGAACACAACCCTGTATGAAGATACAGAACTTAAATGTAACAACTTGCGCAACAAAACAAGCTCTTACTTAACCTCTCCGAGAGATGTAAGTTTTAGGAAGCGAATAATTGTATTTTTCTAAGACAGGGGCTTTGCTTTTAAAGTATGGCCAACTACGGCTATGATACGGCTATCATACGGCTATGATACGGTCGTGCTAGGGCTAAGGCAAAATAGGACAAAAGCAATTTTGAGGCATCAAGTGGGTTTGCCGCTTTATCTCTTTTTTTTGTTATTGAGTACGTCTATTGGCCTGTATTTGCGTTAGAGAGGCGGCGGGTTTAGTGCGTAGCACCGAAGCCCAAAGACGAACGACCGCGAAGCGGGAACTCCCAATAAATTGTAGAAAACAATAATGCGTCAAGAAGTTAGATATAGGAAGTTTGGCAAAAAGTTATTTGAAAACGCGGTAAAAGGTTATCTACAAGGGTTAAAAGAGGGCAATTAGAACTTAAAAAACTCAAAAAGGGCTTTTTGACGACTCAAGAGAGGTTAATTTAAGCGCTTGATTTTGTTCAGACCCCCCCGTAACTCTGCGGAAAGGACGGTTTTAATCAATAATAACTTTTTCTTAGAAATATCGTACAAAAGCCGTATCTTCTTAAACGGAAAAAGCATGAGCTCAATAGACGATTATATAACTATCAACAGGGAGTCTTGGAACAACCGACTCAATACGCATTTAGCTTCGGAATTTTACGGCCTTGAAGCCTTTAAAAATGGAAAATCTTCCTTAAATGATATTGAATTGGGCTTGCTGGGTACTCTGGCGGGCAAATCTGTTTTGCACCTACAATGCCATTTCGGACAAGATTCCATTTCTCTGAGCAGGCTTGGCGCACACGTTACAGGAGTGGACTTATCCGATAAGGCCATTGAGGCAGCCAAAAACTTAGCCGCAGAACTCGGCACAGACACCGAATTCATTTGCTGTAACCTCTATGACCTGCCCAAGTATCTCAATCGCACTTTTGATATTGTTTTTACGAGCTATGGCACAATAGGCTGGCTACCGAATATGAATGAGTGGGCTAAACTAGTCAATCAGTTTTTGAAGCCAGGCGGTTTTTTTATTTTTGTGGAGTTCCACCCAGTTTTGTGGATGTTTGATGATGATTTTGAGAAACTAATCTACAGCTATTTTAACGTAGAAATGATTGCAGAAACAGAGCAAGGCACTTATGCAGACAAAAATGCAGCAATCTCGCAGAAATATGTCTGCTGGAATCATAGCCTGGGCGACGTATTGGGCAATTTGCTAGAAACAGGCCTACAGCTCATGCACTTTTCGGAGTACGACTATTCACCCTATAACTGCTTCAATAATACTGTAGAAATAGCACCTCAAAAATTCAGAATAAGCCATTTGGATAGCAAAATACCTATGCTTTATGCTCTGAAAGCCAGGAAGTTGTAATCTATCAAGTAACCCTGTTTTTATAAGTTGTATTAAACCAGATTGGATAACACCCCAAAAGAAGAGATAAAGTCTAAGTTGGGTATTAACGCTTAACTATTGAAACAGTTTTGGATTAAAAACGATGTAAAAAAAATCTTTCATAACACATCAATTACAATATTCAAAAAAAAAATGAAAGTTTTTTATAAAAATAGTTGTTAATGCAAAAAAAGACTATATTTGCGGGTTCAAATTGGAAAACAGGCATTATACATGGCATTTCGCAAGAATAAAAAAATTAAGAGCGACTTTAATAGCATCACTATTAGTCTAGCTTCGCCAGAGTCTATCCTAGACAGTTCAGAAGGAGAGGTAACCCAGCCCGAGACCATCAACTACCGCACCTACAAGCCGGAAATGGGTGGTTTGTTTTGCGAGCGCATTTTTGGCCCTGTCAAGGACTTAGAGTGTAACTGCGGCAAATACAAGCGTATTCGTTACAAAGGCATTATCTGCGACCGTTGCGGTGTAGAAGTTACGGAGAAAAAAGTGCGCCGTGAACGCATGGGGCACATTCAGTTGGTAGTGCCTGTGGCACACATCTGGTACTTTAGGTCTTTGCCTAACAAGATTGGCTACCTTTTGGGCTTATCTAGTAAAAAACTTGACCAAGTAATTTATTATGAGCGTTATGTGGTGGTAAAACCAGGTGTTTTGGCCACTAAAAACGTGAATAGACTAGACTTCCTGACCGAAGACGAGTATTTAGACTATCTGGACGAACTGCCAAAAGATAACCAAACCCTAGAAGACGAGCACCCAGATAAGTTCATTGCTAAAATGGGCGCTGAGGCATTAGAAATGCTGCTTTCAAACGTTAATTTAGATGAACTTTCTTATGAATTGCGCCATGCTGCCACCAATGAATCGTCGCAGCAGCGTAAGTCTGAGGCCTTAAAACGCCTCAAAGTAGTAGAAGCCTTCCGTGAAGCAGCCACACGTAACGTCCCTAACCGCCCAGAATGGATGGTGATTCGCATGGTGCCAGTTATTCCACCAGAATTGCGGCCATTGGTGCCCCTAGATGGTGGTCGTTTTGCTACTTCCGATTTGAATGACCTTTATCGTCGCGTTATTATCAGAAACAACCGTCTGAAGCGCCTCATTGACATTAAAGCACCTGAAGTTATTTTGCGTAACGAAAAGCGTATGCTTCAGGAAGCAGTGGATTCTTTGTTTGATAACTCTCGTAAAATCAACGCTGTACGAGGTGAAGGGAACCGTGCCCTCAAGTCTTTGAGCGATATGCTCAAAGGCAAGCAAGGCCGTTTCCGTCAAAATCTTTTGGGTAAGCGTGTGGACTACTCTGGCCGTTCTGTGATTGTGGTAGGGCCAGAACTCAAATTGCATGAGTGCGGTTTGCCCAAAGATATGGCTGCGGAGTTGTTCAAACCGTTTATCATTCGTAAGCTCATAGAGCGGGGCATTGTCAAAACAGTGAAGTCTGCTAAAAAAATTGTAGATAGAAAAGACCCTGTGGTGTGGGACATTCTGGAAAATATCCTGAAAGGCCACCCTGTTATGCTCAACCGCGCTCCTACGCTTCACCGCTTAGGTATTCAGGCATTTCAACCAAAGTTAATCGAGGGCAAGGCCATTCAGTTGCACCCACTCGTTTGTACGGCATTCAATGCAGACTTTGACGGCGACCAGATGGCCGTTCACGTACCTCTAGGGCATGAGGCTATTCTTGAAGCCTCTATCCTCATGCTGGCTTCGCACAACATTCTTAGCCCAGCAAACGGTGCGCCCATTACCGTACCTTCGCAAGACATGGTTTTGGGGCTTTATTACCTCACCAAAGTACGTAAACCTACAGCCGAACGACCAGTTAAGGGAGCAGGCTCTACGTTCTACGGCCCCGAAGAGGTTATTATTGCTCTCAATGAAGGCCGCTTAGACAAACACGCACCTATCAAAGTGAAAGTGCGTCTGCGCGATGATAAAACAGGCGAATTCAGTACAGAAATCATTGAAACGGCAGCGGGTCGTGTGTTGTTCAACACCATTGTTCCGGCCGAAACAGGTTATATTAATGAACTCCTGACCAAAACATCGCTCCGAAAAATTATTGGCTTGGTATTCAAAACAGCGGGTATGGCCAGAGCAGCAGAGTTTCTTGATGACATCAAGGACTTGGGCTTCCAGCAGGCTTACAAAGGTGGCTTGTCTATTGGTTTGGATAACATCAAAATTCCTGAAGAAAAGCACAAATTGATTGAAGAAGCTAACAAAGAGGTAGGTCAAGTTCGTGAAAACTATTACATGGGCTTGATTACCGACAATGAACGCTATAATCAAGTGATTGATATTTGGACACGTGTAAACGTAACTGTTGGTAATATTCTCCTCAAAGAACTAGAAGAAGACCAGCAAGGCTTTAACCCAGTTTATATGATGATGCACTCTGGGGCGCGTGGTTCAAAAGAACAGGTGCGTCAGTTGGGCGGTATGCGTGGTTTGATGAGTAAGCCACAAAAGAACGTGCAAGGCTCGGTAGGTGAAATCATTGAAAACCCAATTCTCTCTAACTTTAAAGAAGGGCTAGACGTATTGGAATACTTTATTTCTACACATGGCGCGCGTAAAGGTCTGGCCGATACAGCCCTCAAAACTGCCGATGCGGGTTATCTCACACGCCGTTTGGTGGATGTGGCGCAAGATATGGTGATTACAGAACCTGATTGCGGCACGCTTCGTGGTATTACAATAACTGCCCTCAAAGACCGCGATGATATTTTAGAGCCAATGCGCGACCGCGTCTTAGGCCGTGTGTCATTACATGATGTCTATAACCCCGAAACGAACACAATTATTTTAGAGTCTGGCCAGGAAGTATCAGAAGAAATTGCTGTTCAGTTGGAAGAAGCGGGCATTGAAGGCGTTGAAATTCGTTCAGTACTTACTTGCGAAACACGCTTTGGTGTATGCGCCAAATGTTATGGCCGTAACTTAGGCAACGGCAAAATAGTTCAAGCGGGTGAAGCTGTAGGCGTAGTAGCGGCGCAATCTATCGGTGAACCTGGTACGCAGCTTACACTCCGTACTTTCCACGTAGGCGGTGTGGCTACTTCTGTGGCTACAGACGCAAGCTTGAAAGCCAAATATGCTGGTAAGTTGGTGTTGGAAGAGGTTAAAATTGTTAAAACTACCAACGAAGAAGGCGAGGCGCTTGATGTGGTGATGTCTCGTACAACCGAAATGAAGATTGTAGAGCCTAAAACTAACCGTGTACTCACCACCGCGCACATTCCGTATGGTGCGTATATGCGCGTGAAGGAGGGAGTAATGCTAGAAAAAGGGCAGGATATTTGTTCGTGGGACCCTTTCAATGCGGTTATTCTTTCTCAGTTTGACGGTATTGTGCGCTATGACTCTATTATTGAGGGCATTACTTTCCGTGGCGACCAAGATGGCCAGACTGGGCACACTCAGAAGGTTATCATTGAAACCAAAGATAAAACTAAGAACCCAACCATTGTTATTGAAACGGATTCTGGCGATACCGCCAGCAGTAACATTCCGGTTGGCGCTTTGATAGTGGTGGAAGATGGTGAGCGTGTACGCTCAGGCCAGATTCTCGTAAAAATTCCGCGTACCACCAGCAAGAACCGCGACATTACAGGTGGTTTACCGCGTGTAACCGAACTTTTTGAGGCAAGAAACCCCTCTAACCCTGCTGTGGTAAGCGAGATTGACGGCTACATTGAGTATGGTTCTATCAAGCGTGGTAACCGCGAAATTATAGTTCGTTCTAAGAAAGAAGATTTGGTACGTCGCTACATGGTACCACTTTCTAAGCACATTCTTGTTCAGGAAAATGACTTTGTAAGAGCTGGTGAAGCCCTTTCCGACGGCGCTATCACGCCTTCAGATATTTTGGCCATCAAAGGCCCTACGGCGGTTCAGGAATACCTCGTTAAAGAAATTCAGGAAGTTTACCGTATGCAAGGGGTTAAAATCAACGATAAACATATTGAGGTTATCGTGCGTCAGATGATGCAAAAAGTGGAAGTTATTGACCCAGGAGATACAAAGTTCCTACCGAACCAAATCGTAGATAGGTTTGATATTCGCGAAGCCAATGACGAAATTCTTGATATGAAAGTCATTACCGACTCGGGTGAATCTAAGAAGTTAAAACCTGGTATGATTGTTTCGGTGCGTGAACTTCGCGACGAAATATCTCAGCTCAAACGCAAAGATATGAAATTGCCGAAGGTGCGCGATGCACAGCCAGCGGTTTCTAAACCAACACTACAGGGCATTACACAAGCCTCTTTGGGTACACACAGCTTTGTGTCGGCGGCTTCTTTCCAAGAAACTACCAAGGTGTTGAGCGAAGCTTCTATTCGTGGCAAGCGCGACGACCTCCGCGGGTTGAAAGAAAATGTGATTGTAGGCCATCTTATTCCTGCCGGTACAGGTTTGCGCGAATACCGAAACATCCGCGTAGAAGCTACCGAAGAGTTTGAGTCTGTAGGTAATATGACCAAAGAGCCTATCATAAAACGTAAAGCCCGCACACGTATAGTGAGCATCTAATGTTTGTTAGCTCAGATAATAAAAAAAGAGGCTTTACTTTTTAGTAGGCCTCTTTTTTTCTGGCTGCTTATCCAAAAGATGGATTGACCATGAACTATTGTTTTAGCTCTTTTGATAAAACAGAAGTGAAGAAACATCAAGTAGCAATTAAAAATGAAATGCTTGTTTAATTTCTTGATAATAAGCATCTTAAATATATTTTAAGAGAAGGCTAAATAGCCAAGACCGTACAACTGGACATTGATGGACAACAAGCACCTTGGTATTCCGTAGATAACCTGCTGGTAGGATAGATACTTGCTGCAAAATTAAAAAAACTATTGTTTCTTTGAATATCTTAGAGTACTTCGTAGCTTTGTGTGTGGCTGTGTAATAAGCATAGCAAGCAGCTTAGCTGCAAGTGGGGCTAAAATACTAAATTTGGGCTTGGGGGTGCCCGCCTTTGCCAAGCATAAAAAATACAGTGCTTAATCTAAAGAGTGTATTGTAACAAAATTGACTATAAATTTTGTACTTTTGACCCAATAATGGCAGACAAAGCATACATAACACCAAATGTTCTGAAATGGGCAAGAGAATCGGCTAGAATGACCGAGGAAATTGCTGCTGCCAAAGTTTCTGTACCCATTGAAAAACTTAAAGAATGGGAAGAAGGCTCAACCCAACCAACTATTAGACAAGCACAGACATTAGCTAAGGCTTATAAAAGACCCTTTGCACTTTTTTTTTTACCTGACATTCCTAGAGACTTTCAACCCTTGCAGGATTTTAGAAAATCAGGTTCTAAATCATTGACAACATCTTCGATTTTTATAATTAGGGAAATACAGCAGAAACAAGCATGGATTAGTGATATTTATTCAGACAACCAAGAAGAAAAACTACCATTTGTTGGTCGATTTAACATTAATGACAATCCTCAAAAAGTAGCAAATGACATTCTTCAAACTTTAAATATAAATCCACCTTTTTACAAATCTGACAATCCAATTAAAGAATGGATTGATGCTGCTGAAACTAATGGAATTTTTATTTCACGGACAAGTTTTATTAATTCACGACTAAAGTTAGACTCTGAAGAACTACAGGGTTTTGCAATCGCAGACCCTCATGCACCATTTATTTTTGTTAATTCGGAAGATTGGAATGCACCACAGCTTTTTACATTAGTTCATGAATTAGTACATATTTGGATTGCAGAATCAGGAATTTCAAATGAAGTTGAACCTGACATGAAACAAAAGGATAGATTTCATCCCGTTGAATTGTTTTGCAACGAAGTATCTGCTAATGCACTAATGCCTAAACAAATAATTTTAGATTTTGACACTACATTATTTCAATCATCAAAAGATGTTTTTAAAATTGCCAAACAATTAGGTGTTAGTTCATTTGCTTTATTGGTAAGAGCTTTAAATCTAAACATCATATCAGCTTCTACTTATCAAAAACTCAAAAAACAAGCAGATATTGATTTTGCCGAATATTTAAGAAGAGAAGCAGAAAAGAAAGCAAAACAAAAAGAGAAAGAAAAGCCAGGCGGTCCGAATTATTTTATATTGCAACTTAATAGAAATAGCAGGTTGTTTACTCAAACCGTTTTGGATGCATTTCGAGGAGGAT
Organism: Cytophagales bacterium; assembly: GCA_013299045.1. Lineage (GTDB taxonomy): Bacteria > Bacteroidota > Bacteroidia > Cytophagales > Bernardetiaceae > RDZD01. Next base: position 116,251 of record JAAFJX010000014.1, read on the forward strand.
ATATTGAACCAACTTTAGCAAGTAATCTATTAAATGTTCAGGTAAATAAATTTCAAAAATTAGAATCTCAATTAATTAGATTAACATAAGTATTAAGAATAAATTATTTTAGATTATTTTGTATCTTTGCCCCAAAAACTATGGGAAGAGTTTTAACAATTAGCTTGACATCTGAACAAGAAACGGAGCTTATTAATCATCATAAAAAAAGTG
>JAAFJX010000027.1 GCA_013299045.1 Cytophagales bacterium
TTCAAATCTATGTCGTAGTTCCCGTCTGGTGAACCACCACCAAGTTCTATCGTCATCGCCGAATAGTCCGAACCACCGCAGCCGCTCATATCCGTTAATATGACCGTGTTGATGCTGAGGGAGGTGGAAGTTACCACATAAGGTGCGCCAGTGCTATAAACAAAATCGCAGAATGATAAGCCAGCGACCCCCGTAACTACTTTACGCAAGGTAATAGAACTGTAAGACCCTGCGGGGATACCTGTTAAGGTTACTTGACTTGCAACTATTGACAAACTGGTGTATTCAAAACTGCCATCAGAGTTTAAATCTGCTGAACAACTGCCCGTCATACCAGGAGTTAGGTCAAGAACCATAGTGCCGCTACCAGCGCAACTGCCGCTAGCCGTGAATGTATGGGATACGACGGCTGGGCTTTGGCCTATGGCAAGGTTTGCAGCACCATAACGAATGGTATCTATTCCACTAAAGAGGGTTAAACTCACTTTGTAGGCTGTCCCTGTCAGGGAGCTATTGGGAATAATGCAGGCAATCGTTCCTGAACTAGGCGGGGTAACTAAAGTGCCAATGATATTTGCGCCAAATGCAGGAGGTACTCCCAGGTTGCTAGATAATTCTGCCCAGAGCGTTGAGCCTGCCGGTGGGATAAAGCCTGTACCTGCCGCATTGTAGCTTAGCGTGCCGCCTGCACCAGAGCAGAGGGGAGTAGGTGCAAATGTAGTAGGACTTAAGCGATTATACCCTATCGCGACACGCTTAGCAACGCTATCATCAAAAGCAACAGATTCTGTGGCCGAAAAGCCCAGTACAGTAGCGGGCATAGAGGAGTACCAGTTCCCTGAGCCTCTTTGCTGAATAAAAAATTGATTGGGTTCAATAGCGGGTATGGCGGGGTCATCAGTCGCGGCGTTCCAGTTTAGTTTTACCGTTCCATTAACAGTGGTGGTATGACTTATTCTGGCCGTCCAAATGCGTTGTATGTAGTCGCCCCAGAGGGTGGAAACCGACTCTGCACTTGCATTGGCGATGTGCCCAGCAACAAAATATACAGCTCCCCCCCCCGCATTTGTAAAGTCAAGTGGAAGCAGGTTGTTGCCATCGCCCACTGGAATTTGGAAAAGAGCGCCACTTGTTCTTTCGGCTATGACCATGCCACTAGGGTCGTCAGATACATCAAAATGACTTGAATCATTAGCGCCGCTAAAAGATACCGCCGGTCCTAACCTGATGGCCTTATTGGCAAGTATTAGATTTCCGCTTATAAACGTAATTGCACCCACAATCCGAATGTCTTTGTCTATGGGTACGTGTGCGCCGGCAGACATCTGCAACAACAGGTTATTGATATTGTCGCCTGAACCAATAGGCCGCAACTCGTGCATAGAGCCAGTGTAAGTGGCTGTGCCTAAATAGTTGTAATTGACTACTCCTATAATGTCAAATTGAGGGTGTAACAATTTGCCATCAACGCGTATGATAAGACCATCTGAGCCACTAAAAGGTGCATGAGGCTCAACAATAACCAAGTCGTTATTAATAATACCTTTGGTCATTTCTAATTCATGAAATTTGAATGAAGCCCCAACTAGTGCATCTAAGGTACATATATCTGTCGCGTTGGGAGTATTGAGCGTGAAGCGAAAGAGGCGAACATGGTTGATGATACTCGTTCTGGCCTTAATGTGTAAGGAGTCAAAATCCACCATCAGATTTTGACCATAGTCCCCCTCATCTACAAAAAGCGTCCAGGCTTTTGCGGCGAGTACATAAGGAAGACAACAACTTTCTTTAATTCGGTTTGTAACGTCTTGGAAAGCAGAGCCACTAAGCGCTTCATCAAAACCAGCTATTTGTTTGTGTTGATGCCCGCGGGAAGCTGCTAAGTCTGTTGGGTCTGCCAACCAAACCAGTTGTTCTATTGCTGCAGAGGCAGCACCAATGCCGCCCAAGCGCAAAGCGGCAGCGTCTGTGTGGGGGGGGCCTGTTTCTCCAATGCCGCGTGTGTTAAAATTACAGACTATGGCCCCGGGAGCTGGCGTAGGCGAAGCAGGAGTTCCAAAATCTATTTCTTTCCCAAAAGGATCTGTATTTCTGATGTGGTTATAAGCAATGATGATGTTTTTAGCTGCATCAAGTGTATGCTGGGCCATGGATAGTGGAACGAGCAATGGCACACCCATAGTACGCTGTATGCTGTTATTGGTTATCTCTAAAATAGGATTTGAGCCAAGACCATTGCCTAAATTGAGTAAATTGAGTTCCATGCAAGGCGCATTACTCGTTTCAATATCGCTTTTGGTGAGCTTGAACTTGTCGCCCGATGCAAACGGACCACACACACTAGTTGCAAACCTAATGCCTATGCTATTTGCGCCACTAGAGCGAATCAGTTGCTCATCAAAAACATTTTCTTCTTTGTAGTCGCCTATTTCTATGGCAGTCGAATCGTTGTTAAAGAACTCATTTTTAAAAGCATATACACCGTAGCATTTATTTAATTGCAGACAGACTTTGTCATTGTTTACAAATAAATTATTCTTGATTTCGGAACGGGCATGGTCATTTACCAAGATAATAGCATCTGAGTCAATGTTCTCAAAACGGCAGGTTTCTACCACAATATTGGAAAGTGGTGGGCCTGGTGTGCCCAGCCTAATGGCATAGAGAGAAGAGGTAATGCTTTGGAAACGAATGCCTCTGATATTGACGTTGGGCTTTGTAATATGCCATTCTGAAGCACCCTGAACAATCGTTTCATAGGAATAACTGAGGCCTACAGGGCTACCATCGATAAAGCCATCGACATACTGCCTGCCATGAATGGAGATGTTGTCTATATTGATAACAACACCACCCGTAACGTAAGTGCCAGCATCCATAAAAATAACGTCGCCGGTGGTAGCCACAGTGAGTGCATAGGATAAAGTAGCATAAGGCGCGGCAGGTGTGCCCAAACCACCACTATCATCGCCCGCAGCAGAACACCAATCTGTTCCACCGAAAGCAGCATCATTGACGTAAATATCGGCGGCTTTAGCACCTGTAATCAAGTACAAAAAGAGGCACGTGAGTAGTAATAGTTTTTTCATTTATTCCAGAATTTTAGTTTTGGTTAAAGTCGTTAATGGCGTATAGGAGTCTCAATTCAAAAAAGAGAATTAGGAAAGAATTGCCTCAAAAATCATTCCTAACTCGCTCAGAAAATCGTTTTGTTTTTTTTTTTTGATATTTTATGGCGCGGCAATAAACTTCATACTTTCGCAAAACGCAATGAGTAATTTTAGTACCCAGAGCGATGTTACTACAAAAAAAAACAGACGGCATTTGAAAACTTGTTTATTCAAAACGCCGCCTGTTTTATACTTTCAATAATTTGGTTTAGTGCTTTCCACACGCACATTTAACACGCTCAAAGCTCCTTGTGGACTCGTGCCAAGGGAAGTTGTTGTTTTGACCATTCAGTTCCCAGAAAAACTTGCCGCGTTTACGGTCGTTGTTGCCAATTTCGTTCATGGTTACAGCATCGTACAAACGTCCATTAACCATGGTCATAGCCACATACTCGGAATATTGGATATTTTCCAAAGGGTTTTTGTCCAGCACAATAAGGTCTGCGAGCTTGTTAGGCTCAATGCTACCAAGTTCTTTGTCCATGTTGATGTATTTTGCACCGTTTATGGTAGCGCATTGGAGCGCTTCCATATTGCTCATGCCGCCTTGCGCCAGCATCCACATTTCCCAATGTACGCCTAAGCCTTGCAACTGGCCGTGCCCGCCTACACCTATACACACACCCGCATCATGCAATTTTTTGAGGGATTTAGACACCAAAATGTGGCCATTTTCGTATTCGCCTTGCGGAATCATGGTGCGGTGGCGTGCGCGAGCATCTAAAACTGAACGCGGCGTAAAGCTCAACAAACGTTGTTTTTCCCAAACGTTGGTGTTCTGATACCAATAATATTCGCCATTCACACCTCCATAGCATACGATAAGGGTAGGCGCATTGACGGTTTTTGAGGCTGCCCATAGCTTCACTACGTCGTTATAAAGTGGAGCTACAGGTATGTTGTGTTCAATGCTGGTATGGCCGTCCAGAATCATCGTCATATTGTGGAAAAAGTGCGAACCTCCCTCAGGATAAACCATCATGCCTAAATTTTTGGCGGCTTTGATGACTTGCTGACGTTGCTCACGGCGCGGTTGGTTATAACTTTTTACTGAAAAAGCGCCATAGGCCTGTGTGCGGCGCAGAGCGGATTCAGCGTCGCCCAGGTTGTTGATAACAGCCTTAAAATCACCGTCCGCACCATAAATGATAGTGCCTGTGGAAAAAATGCGTGGGCCTACCATGGTGCCTGCCTTAATCATTTCGGCTTGCGAAAAAACCATTTCTGAGTTAGATGAGGGGTCGTGTGTTGCTGTAACGCCATAAGCCAAATTGGCGTAATATTGCCATTGTTTTTGTGGCGAAAGTCCCTGCCTAAACGTACCCAAGTGCGCGTGTACGTCTATCATGCCTGGCATAATGGTTTTTCCTGCAACATCAATCACTTTGGCATCAGCAGGAATTTGTACGTTGGCTGCCTCACCTACGGCCTTAATCCGATTATTTTCTACCAAGACCACACCATTTTCAATTACCTGTCTCTGAGCGTTCATGGTAATGATTCTAGCATTTTTGAAAGCAATTAAACCCTTGGGTGCGTCTGTGGACATATTTAGGCCTACTTTTAACCCTTTTTCATCTGGTTTTGGAAGAGAGTCGGGCGCATTCGGCACAAACTTAAAACAGTCGCTGATTTTACGGGTAAAATATTCATCGCCGAGCGTCCAGCAAACTGTCTTACTGTCGGGAGTCCAGTGGATATTGATGCCTGCATCGCGGGTAACACGCGTAATCGGGAAGTTGGTGTTTTCGGCTGATAGGCTCTGCGCGATGCCAGTTTGTATAAAAGGCGTAATGTAAACTTGGTGCAACTCTCCAAAAGCAAGCCATTGGTTATCAGGGCTTACAGAGTACTGATTGGCATAAGTGGAGGTATAATGCGTGAGTGGTTCGGTGCCGTCTAGTTTACAACTCTTAAAAGCCTTGTCCAGCGCACCAAAAAGATAGCCACCCGTCATATAAAAAATACGGTTGCCGTCTTTGTTAAAACTTGGTTTTTCACCCTCTTCAATCACTAAACCTGGCTTAGCGCCAGCCTTATTTTCCATGACGTAAAGGCCAGGCGCTTTACAATAGGTAAATCCTTGATGGTCGTTACCTTCTTCCTTATGAAAGACAATTTTTTTGCCGTCTGGCGAAAAGTTTGGCGTACGGAAAATGCCCTTTTCTGTACTGAGAACGGTAGGTTTGGCTTTGGGGTCTTTCCAAGCATATTTGCAAATACTACCATATTTTTCGTCGTTCCAAGTAACGTAAACAATTTCGTTGCCATCAGCGGAAAAGTTAGGTTCGGCTTCAAAATCAGTTGTTTGGATAGTCAGGCGGCTGGGAGTACCATTGGGCAGACTTTTCTTCCAAATATAACCCAGGGCGCTAAAAAGCATGGTTTTGCCATCTGGCGAAGTGGTAGCATGGCGAATAACTTGGGCATCAAAATTGGCTTCAAAAGGTTTTTGTTCAAAGCGAACGGCCTCCGTAATGTTATGCTGCGCTTCTGCCTCAAAAGGAATTTCCACCGCATTGAAACTTTTGGTATCTACTTTCATAATTTTACCTTGTGCCCAGATTACTACGTGCTGGTTATCGGGTAGCCAGTTAAAGCCCGGATAGACCCCAAACAGTGCCCATGCTTCTTGCTGGTCTTTAGAGAGTTTGTCATAAACAGGATACTCCTCGCCAGTAGCTAAGTTATGTAAGTAAAGCACCGTTTTTTCTTGGACGCGCTTCACAAATGCCAACATCTGGCCATTAGGCGATATTTGCGGGCGGAAAGCACCACCTGGGCCTGCAATAAGGTTATCCAAACGCCCTTTTTGTCGGTCAAAACGCCTGATAACATAAATGAGGGCGTTAGGGTCTTTGTTGTATTGAAAAAAGCCACCGGGATAAAAATCCTCACTGAAATAGAGATAACGCCCATCGGGTGATATACTCGGCTCATTGACATCTTGTTGGTCGTTCTTGCGTTTGGTGAGCTGCGTACCGCTACCGCCGCTGAGGTGGTAAAGCCACATTTCGCCCGCACCTGCCGAGCGCTCAGAGGTAAAGTGCTTACGCGCTACAATGTACTGACCGTCGGGAGTCCAACAAGGGTTGTTAAGCAACCTAAAATTTTCATTGGTAATCGTCTTAGCATCAGAGCCGTCGCTATTCATAACCCAAATATTATCGCCACCGCCTGCATCTGAGGTAAAAGCAATTTTTTTGCCGTCTGGACTAAAACGCGGCTGCACTTCCCAAGCCGAGCCGCTGCGAAGCAACTTGGCCTTACCGCCTGTAATGGGCATAATGTAAATATCGCCCAGCAAGTCAAAAGTTATTTCCTGACCGTTAGGGCTTACGTCTAGGTTCATCCACGTACCCTCTTTAGTACTGATGTTCAATTGGTTAGAGGGCATAGATTTGTAAAAATCATTCACTGACCATTTGTCTGTTTTTTCTTGGGCATACAATGTGCCAAAGACCACACAAAAAGCGCAAAACAAGCCTATTGGCAAAGAACTTTGTAATTTTTTCATTGAAAAACTATTATGGAATAAAGAAACTAAAATGATAGCGTGGTATTATACATCTTGTGTGTTTTGAGTGCGAAAAGTTAGTGTTTGGGGCTGGAGACTTTATAAATGCTTTAGCATAGTAAAGGCGACCATCTTTGGAAACGTTTAGCTTAGCTAATGGCTTGCAAAATAATATTTTTGTAGAATAAAACAGGATTCAATATGAAAGAATTTAAATGTCCTTGTGCTCTAGATTTGCTTGCCCAATAGTGTATTCAGAAAAATTTATGTTACTGCTCTTTGAAGAGGGAAATTCAACCTTCTAGGAAGGCAAAGGAAGATAAGAATTAATAGTCAAAAACTTAACAAAAAGAACTGTGTTCTCAAAACTGGTTTCTTTGCTATTACTTTTTTAGTTCTGCCTTCTTTATCCATACGCCTATGCGCCTTATGCCCACGCAGTTTTGAGCAGGCACTAATTCCACTTCGTGTATGCCAATTTCGCTGAACCTGAATTTTTCGACGACCATGTAAGACAACTCAAAAAAGTCGGAGCCAGAATCGCCTAATCTCATCTTACTGCTATCTAAGAGTGCTAAAGTCAGGTCATAATCTATCCTTTTGCCGCTGGGTGCTAAAACTGATAAAACCATTGGTGCAACAGGTGTTTCGTGCGTGAGGTCGTGGTGGATATTTACGCCAAAGTTGAACTTAGGAATAGTATCATCTACTTCAAATTCAAATACTTTAAGCTCATCGGGTGCCCACATTTCAATATTTTTAACATCTTCTAACGTATTAAGTAGGGTAGAATTGCTGCAGGATACAATCAAAAACAAAATTCCAAGTAGTAGCAAAAGGTTACTTTTTTTCATAAATTCGAGCAAAGTGGATAATGGCTAAAGCCCCAAAGACCATCAACTGTTTGTGGCAAAAGTAACTATTTTTTAGGTTTCTGCGCTTTGTATCATTTAAAAAAAAATGCCATACTAGTTTCATGCACTATTTCTGTTTTATCTTTCTAGCAAAATCCCATACAGCTTGGCAGCAGTCTTCTACAACTGTATCCTCTTCGCTGTATGGCAAGGGCAATGAAAGAAGTGTCTTAGACAACATTTCACTGATAGGAAAATCTCCTTCTTTATAACCCAAGAAGCGCATGGCTGGCTGTAAATGAGGCGGTGTGGGGTAATGAACCAAGGTGGAAATGCTTTTTTGCGATAAAAAATTTTGTAATTCACTCCGAAACTTTGTGCGTATAACAAATTGATGATAAGTATGTTGCGCTGATGGGTGCAAAGGTGGCATGATGATATCGAGGCAGCCATCTAGTGCTTTACGATAGGCTTGGGCGGCTTTCTGTCTAATCGCGATGAGCTTCTCCATGTATTTGAGTTTTACAGACAAAAAAGCAGCCTGTAGCTCATCGAGTCGGGAATTTACTCCTACTTCTTTGTGCCAATTTTTCTGCACCGAGCCATAATTTCGGAGACTTCTGGCGTGGTCTGCATAGGCCGCCACATCAGTTGTGAGCGCCCCTGCATCGCCTAAAGCTCCTAAATTTTTGGTGGGATAAAAACTTGTTGCGTTAATCAAGCCCCATGTGCCCGCTTTTTTTCCTAAAAATGTAGCGCCTTGTGCTTGGGCAAAATCTTCAATAATAGGAACAGAGCCAGCAATGGCCTTCATCGCCTGCATATCAGCCATTTGTCCATACAGATGCACCACCAAGACAGCAGCCGTTCGCGGGTTTATATACTTTTGCAAATTTTCAGCTGAGAGGTTATAAGTAACAAGCTCTGGTTCTACAAAAACTGGCTTAGCACCCACAGCCAGAACCGCATTCAGAGCAGCAATATAGGCATTTGAGGGCAAAATAACTTCGGCGGCGGGCGGTAAGTCCAAACACTTGAGCGAAAGCAATAACGCATCATAACCATTACCCACGCCCACGCAATGTATGACACCACAATAAGCAGCAAACTGTTCTTCAAAAGTTTTTAGTTCTGTCCCCAGAATATACCAACCGCTATTTAAAACACGCAAGAAAGCTGTATTTAACTCCTCTTGAAGTTGCTGATGGTAGTTCTGAAAAGGATATAGTGCCATCTCTACTTCAAGGTGCTAAACGGGCAATCTGCCAAGTATTTGCTTGCGATAGTTCATAAATCAGACGGTCGTGTAGGCGATTGGGGCGGCCCTGCCAAAACTCAAAATAGTTCGGGGTCAGTCTAAAACCTCCCCAGTGAGCTGGTTTTAAGTTTTCTTCTCCCTTTGAGGCTTCAAAAAAAGCCTCTAGGGCAGCGCGGTCTGCTACCTTTTGGCTTTGTGGCGAAGCTACTGCACTCATGCGGCTCAAAGCAGGCCGCGAAGCAAAGTAAAGCGCCGACTCCTGCTCACTGGTACGTGCAACAATGCCTTCAATTCGGACTTGGCGCTCTAATTCTGGCCAAAAAAAGTTCAAACAGGCGTGCGGGTTTTCGGAAAGACTCTGACCCTTTTTACTGAGGTAATTGGTAAAAAAAACCATACCCATGCTATCAAAGCCTTTCAGAAGCACAATTCGTGAACTTGGTCTGCCATTCTGAACGGTGGCGAGGTTCATGGCTGTAGGTTCGGGTAGTTGCGCCGAAATAGCTTGTTGAAGCCAAATTTGAAACTGCTCGAAAGGCGAAGCATGGAGCGTCTCCTCGAGCAGTTGGTTGTTCGTATAGTCCTTGCGGAGGTCTGCAATATTCATTTCTTACTAGACAAAGCGCTAAGAATGATTTTAGAAAGAACTAAACTACTTTCTCATACATGACAGGTTCTAGAGTTGCTATTTTGGGCATTTTTTGTTCGGGCGAATCTTCCCGTCCCATTTTTTTCAAAAAGCTACGATGCGAACGAAGCGCGTCTGTGAATGTAGGGTTGTCAATGTAGGGAATTCTAAACTCTTTGGCTGTTTGCTCTACGATAGGCGCTATGCCTACATAGTGTACGTGGCAAATATGTGGAAAAAGGTGATGTTCTATTTGGAAGTTAAGACCACCCGCAATAAAGTTCAAAAGTTTATTGTGGCGCGCAAAATTTGCAGTTGTATAAAGTTGGTGCACAGCCCAGTTGTTTTCGATTTCGCCCTCAATATTAGGAACTGGAAAGTGTGTACCTTCTACCACGTGCGCCATAACAAAAATAATCGTGAGTAAAAAGCCTTCAAAGAAGTGCATAACCAATAAGCCGATTAAAATTTGCCACCAAGGCTGTGGAATAATAAAAAAGGGCATCACGAAAAACAGCGCTAAATGCAGAACCTTGAAACCCAAAAGGTTAAAGTACTGGCTGGTAGGATGCTTGGGGTAGCGAAAGCCAATGGGCGCTTGAAAAAAGAATTTTTTAAAATCCTTTAAAAAAATCCAAGAAATACTTGCTAAGCCATAAAGAAAAAAAGCGTAAACGTGCTGATACCTATGAAATCTCGTGCGTGGTGCGCTCGGCGACATACGAATAAGCAAAGTAGAATGGATGTCATCGTCCATATCGGGAATGTTCGTATAGGTGTGGTGAATCGTATTGTGAACAATTTTCCACATATAATCATTTGCACCTATAATATTGAAAAATTTGCCAACAAATGCATTCAAAAATGGGCTGCTAGAGTAGGCACCATGAAGTGCATCATGACAAACGTTTAAGCCAATAAAGGCAGCAAAAGTGCCTAAACCAATCCAAAGCGGTAAACTTTGCCAAAATGATGCCCATTGCCCAAACATTAAAGTAGCAAAAAAAGTCATCATGCCACCAATGTAAAAGAATACCTTGAAGTGCATGAGTGCATTGCCGTGCTTTGAAATGCCTCTCTCTGTAAAGTAAGCATCTACGCGCTTGCGTAGCGTAGATAGGAACTCTTTTTGAGAGACTGGCGAAAAACGAATGGCTTGTTGTTGCTGCATAAATTTAAGATATGGGGATTTGGGGTTATTGTTAAACCAAAAAACACGCATCGCCTAAATTCTTGTATCAAATAGCAAAAAAGTACGTTCAGACGAACCCTCTGGCTTACATTAAAAAAAATCAAGTGTTGTCTTATGCGCTTAACTCTGCAATATTAGCATACATAATTGACAATAGCAATTTAGATGGCAGAAATATACGCTATTTAACAAAATTTGATACGCATTCGGTTGGGCGTTTATAGCTCTATGCCTATAACGAGTACGTCGTCAATCTGTGGGCTTTTATCTTTCCATGCCTCAAAGAATTTCTCAAGGTTTTGGCGTTGTTGCGCAAAGGTCTGCTCACAATTCTCTTGCAAGAGCCTTTTAAATTGCTTTTTTGTTATTTTTCGGCTCTCCTGCCCTCCACCAAACTGGTCAAAATACCCATCAGAGGTTAGATACAACTTATCGCCTTTTTGATATTTAACAACGGTTTCGGTATAAGTTTTTTCTTCGCTGTGCAAAAGCATACCGCCTATTGAGAATTTATCGCCTTTTAACTCTGTTAGTAGGCCATTATGCACCAAAAATGCAGAGTTGCGTGCGCCCGCAAAAATAAGTTCTTGTGTTTGGGGCTTTATTTCTAAAAAGACCATATCCATACCGTCTCGGCTCTTCCAAGTACCGCTTTTGAGGTGGTCTTGTTTAAGCCATTGCACAATGGTACGATTCATTTCAGTCAGTATTTGGGCAGGGCTTATAAAATGCTGAACGTTCACGGTTTGTTCTAGCAACGCAAAGCCAAATACAGACATGAAAGCACCTGGTACGCCATGCCCAGTACAATCTACAAGGGCAATGGATATCACGTCGTTTTCTTGCGTACACCAATAAAAATCTCCGCTGACTATATCGCGAGGCTTGAACAGCACAAAATGGTCATTGAAAAGAGGGGCAAGGTCTTCATAGTCAGGCATAATAGCGTGTTGAATGCGCTCTGCATAACGTATGCTATCCTTAATCTTGCGGTTGGCAATTTCGATTTGTTCCTTTTGTTGCTCGGCGCGTTTTTTCTCTTCCGATAGTTCTCGGGTGCGTAGGTTCACCATTCTCTCTAATGAGCGCTGTGTAAGCTGCAAACGCCTTTCGCGCCTCCAGCTCAAGAATGCTCCGGAAGCAGCTATCAATAAAACACACATCAGAATGAACCAAGTTTCTCTGTAAAATGGTGGCGTAATGACAATTTTGAGTGTAATCGGCGTAGGATTCCAGACCCCGTCCGAGTTAGAGCCTTTGACTTTCAGGGTGTAGGTTCCGGGGTCTAAGTTTGTATATTTCGCTACGCCTTGGTTAGTAAAAACCCAATCTTTTTCAAAGCCCACCAGTTTATAAGCATATTTGTTGTTGTGCGGATTCGCAAAGTGTAAGGAGGCAAAACTGATGGCAAAAGAGTTGTTGTCGTACTGTAGTTCTAAAACTTTCGTTTCGCTGATATGTTTTTGTAGCAAAGAATTGGGGCCAATCATAACAGATTTGTTATTGATTTGAAAATCCGTAAAGACCAAACGCGGAATATAGCGGTCGGGCTTAATGCTATCAGGGCGGAAGTAGTTGAGTCCATGTATACCGCCAAAGAACATTTCGCCTGTTTTGCTCTTATAAAGCGCCCCAAAGTTATACTCATTGCTCTGCAAGCCATCGCTAGTGGTATATTGCTTAAAGTGCATGCGCTCAGTGTCAAAACGTGTAATACCTCGGTTAGTGCTGAACCAGAGTTCTTTATCTGATTTGGCCAAAACTCCATAGAGTACGTTATTCGGAAGGCCGTCTTCCTCTGTAATATGTGAAAACTTTTCGGTTTTGGGGTCAAATTTGTTCAAACCACCGCCATAAGTCAGCACCCAGAAAGTACCATTAGCCATTTCATAAACAGGATAAACGCGGTCAGTACTGATAGAGTTGGTGTCTTTGGCCGAGTAGCGATAGACTTTGAACTTTTCGGTTTTTGGGTCAAACTTATTCAAACCACCTCCGTTTGTACTTATCCAAAAAAAACCGTTCTTGTCTTCATAAATTCCTCTTATTCTATTATGAGAAAGGCAGTTAGACTCACTTTTGTCATGTACATAGCGCTTGAAAGAACCATCTTTTTCTTGCATTTTGGCCATGCCGCCATCTTCTGTGCCTATCCAAATACCGCCGTTTCTATCCTGAAAAATAATTTTGACATTATTGCTGGGCAGAGAATTAGGGTTAGCAGCATCAAAAGTATAACCAATAAGCTGCGACTCATATATAGCTAAAGAAATATCGTTGCCAGTATATTTGAAAAGCCCTTTCGTCTTCGTCCCTATCCAAATATTACCGCTTTTGTCTTCAAAAATGCAATTTACCTGCTCACCGCTAAAAGGATTATTGCCAGATACTTCGCCAGTGCGCCTGTTCATTTTATCTAAGCCACTGCTTGTCCCTACCCAGAGCCTGCCAAAGCGGTCTTCCAGAATACCTCTTACTGTATTGCTGTTCAGAATTGTTTGAATTGGTGTGTTGGCATAAGTGCCAAATCTTGAGCCTTTTAGATTGAATTTACACACTCCAAAGTCTTCTGTACCAATCCAAATAACCCCTGAACGGTCTTGATAAATTCTGCTCAAATGGTCGGTTGTGATGCCTTTGGGAGCAAGCGGCGAATAGGCGTAAATAATAGGTTCGCTGTCCATATCGCCACTGACAAATCGGTAAAGGCCAAACTTGGGTGTGCTGACCCAAATATCTCCACCTTTTTCTTGCAGCACATCGCTGATGTCGTAGGTATAGTTGTAAATGACATCTGGTGCCATTTTATTGGGGTCTTTTCTGAAAATAGTTTGACCAGAGAAAGCCAGCAAGTGCCCCCTTATATCCAGTTTGATTTGCTTGATTTTTTGGCCTGCCAAAAACTTTTTGCCAAAGCGCATCGCCTTGTTGTCCCAAAGTAAGATGCCGTCGTTTGTTCCAAGCCAAACCTGACCATTGGCGGTTTCTACAATGCTATTTATGTGGCTTTCAGCACTGTTTTTACTAACGTACCGGTTGAATCTGCCGTCTGCATTGTTGAATTTGTTAAGCCCCTCATTTGTACCTACCCAGAGCTGCTTTTTAGCATCTTCAAAAATGCAATTAACAGTATTCTGTGAAATAGAATACGGGTTTTTGGGGTCATAGAAGAAAGTCTTGAAGTGGTGAAAATTTCTATCAAAAAGGTTTAGCCCATTGTCTGTTCCTATCCAAAGCCTTTGTTTGGAATCTTCAAAAATAGAGCTAACAAAGTTGTCGGAAAGCGAATTAGGATTATCAGCTTCTCGCTTAAAGTGTTTGAAGGACTGCCCATCATAGAGATTAAGACCGTCCTGTGTGCCAATCCACATTAGCCCGCGGCTATCCTGCCAAAAACAAACTACCGAGTTCTGAGAGAGGCCATCTTCCAAATCAATCTTATCAAATCGAATAGGCGCTTCTTCCTGGGCAAGAACCTCAAAAAAAAGAGCAAAAAAGAGCAAAGTACAAGTCAGATATTTAATAAAAATAGCCTGATAGTTCTCTACATATCGCTTAACTTCGGCATAAAACATTCCAAAAGATATTCTTACGGCAATTCAAAGTAATGTATTCTTGTGAGACTGCTGTCTAAAAGTATGACTAACAGAACAATAGTTGGCATTGGCCTAGCTTTAGATAGTATTTGTTGCGCAAATATAATGCTAATCCATAAAAATCAAACTTTTTTCTGTAAATTGGAACAATAAAAATAGATTAAAACACTACTTTTTGGCGGTAATATTCCGCAATGCGCAAACCATCTCATCGTCCATAAAACCGTCATTGTCCCAGTCTGTAAGGCCACGAAACTCCCCTATATCGTCTTTCACGTAAACGTGGTAGCGGCGCATGGTGCGTAAAGGGTCATTCTCAATCAGAAAAAGGGTGTCGCCCCGTACCGACCAGTTTGCGGTTGCCTTCTGCTTAATACTACCGTCTAAATTTTTAGTTTCAGTATAAACCGTTCCATCTTTCTTAAAGATGGTAACTTGAGGTTGGGCTTTCATAACCTCCGCCCAGTTGTGTGGCTCGGCCGCAAAATAGGAAACGCTGTCCTTACTTCCGGCTGGTGTATGGTATTTTATATACAGATGGCTGCTTAGCCAAGTGCCTAAAAGTGCTTCAAATATCTGCTTTTCACCCTTTTTTAGTAGGCTGGTATCCTGTGGGCTAGGCTGCAAGTCTGGAATTTTGTCAAGAACGCTCTCCTTTGCTGTCGTATCTGTGTCAGTCTGTACTTTTTCGGTAGGTTTGTTACAAGCAAATAGCCCAAGGCTAAAGAAAAGGCCATAAATGCTGAGATAGAATAGCTGCATAGGATAACAGGGATAAGGTTAATTGTCTAAAATTTTAACTGCACTAAGTCTGGGCAGCCCCTTTGCCATTCCTATCACAGCTTGGTTCATGATGAGGAATGGCAAATCAATTCAGGGGTTTTTGGCCTAGCCTTTTCTTTCAACCAAGGTCAGAATGGTTGCAAGCGCTACAAGTTCGTGAAGTTGATTAAATACTTGTACTTGCCACTTCACAACTCCTTGCGGCACTTCGCCTTCGCGGAGGTCTTTGGCAATTTTTTCTTTAACAGAGAGCTTAACGTAGATGGTGTCGCCTACATAAACTGGCTTTGTAAAACGGAGTTCATCTAGCCCATAGTTGGCTAGAACAGGGCCTTTGGCTGCATCAACAAACAAACCAGCGGCTGCAGAAATGATAAAGTAACCATGCGCAACACGGCGTTCGAACACCGAGCCTTCAAAACTCGTATCGTCTGTATGTGCGTAGAAGTGGTCCCAGCTGAGGTTCGCAAAATTAACAATGTCGGCTTCGGTGATAGTTCGTTTATGTGTCGTAAGTGTTTCGCCAATTTCTAAGTCATCAAATTGCTTTTTGAAAGGGTGTACTGGCTTCACTATCTCATCTGCGCCCAATAAGTAGTTTCCTGTAATGGCAGAAAGCGTGGTTGGTGAGCCTTGTATGGCGGTGCGTTGCAAATAGTGCATAACGCCTCTGATACCGCCCATTTCTTCACCACCACCCGCACGACCAGGCCCACCATGCACAAGTTGTGGCATAGGTGAACCGTGCCCCGTGGACTCGCCTGCTGAGTGCCTGTTCAGAACGAGCATACGCCCGTGCATACAAGCAGCGCCCAGAACAATCTCTTTGGCCACTTTATTGTTTGCAGTGAACAAAGAACCGACCAAACTGCCCTTCCCCATTTTGGCTAACTCTATGGCCTCATCGGTGTTTTTATATGGCAAAATAGTATTCACTGGCCCAAAGGCTTCTACCGAATGCGGTGCATCAACTGCAAATGGATTTTGGCAATATAGCAACATAATAGGCGCAAAAGCACCTTTTTCTGCATCTGCACCCACTACATTGAAGCCGTCTAGCTGTCCGTAAAGTGGTTCGCAAACACGCATTAGTTCAAGCGTTTTGGCACGTACATCGGCTTTCTGGCTAAGGCTGGCCAAAGAACCCATACGAACACCTTCTGTAGCAGGATTGCCTATAACTACCTTACTGAGGCGTGCTTTGAGCGCATTAGCTACCTCCACGACGCGGTTTTCTGGAACTATAGTCCGTCTAATGGCTGTACATTTCTGGCCAGCTTTGGTAGTCATTTCTCGTGTTACTTCTTTAATAAATAGTTCAAATTCAGGCATATCTGGCGTAATGTCTTCACCCAGTATGCAGCAGTTCAGAGAGTCTGCCTCCATATTAAAACGGACTGCATTCTGAATAAGCACAGGGTGCGCCTTGAGTTTTTGGCCTGTGGTGGCTGAACCTGTAAAAGTAACCACGTCTTGGCAGTCCAAATGCGAGAGCATATCGCCAATACTGCCGCAAAGTACCTGAAAAGCACCCTTTGGCAACAAGCCTGATGCAATAATTTCTTTAGCCATGGCCTCAGTCAAAAAACTGGTGGCTGTGGCGGGTTTAACAATACATGAAACTCCAGCGAGTAGATTGACGGCTATTTTCTCGAGCATGCCCCAGCAAGGGAAGTTGAAAGCATTGATATGCACAGCCACGCCTTGCAGCGGAACAGCAATGTGATGGCCAATAAAAGTTCCGCCTTTTGAGAGCACTTCGGGCTTGCCGTCCACCAGAAAAGTGTCGTTGGGTAGCTCGCGGCGGCCTTTGCTAGCATAAGCGAAAAGATTGCCTATCCCGCCCTCAATATCCACCCAGGAGTCTGCTTTGGTGGCACCAGTCAGGGCAGAAATTTTATAAAATGCGTCTTTTTTGCTCGTAAGATGCAGGGCGAGCGCTTTTAGCATACGTGCGCGCTCGTGGAAAGTCATTTTGCGAAGCGCCGGGCTACCTATACGGCGGCCGTAGTCTAACATGGCTTTGAAGTCAATCCCTTTTGTAGAGGTTTGCGCAATAGGCTCGCCTGTAATGGCATTGTGCATGGTGGCTTCTGAGCCCTTTCCGCTCACCCACTCTCCGCATACGTAATGTTGTAACTGGTTCATAGCAGATATTTTTTGGCCAAATTTAGAAAAAATATTGGTCTTTGCATCTAAAAAAACAAAAAATATTGCGTATTTCGGAACTGCAACGATTCAAACAATAAGGCAGGCACTTTTTATATTTGATACAGAGGTGTTAAAAAAAAAACCTCACATAATTTTAAAAAACTGTGTGAGGTTTTAATTTTTTACACGACTACCAGGCCTGATTTTCTGAAAAATGGACTAGAATCTAAGAGATTTCAAAGGCAAATTTCTTATTTAATTTACTGATAGTTAATACTTTAGATTAATTTTCAGAACAATTAACTAGTCTCTTTTTTCTCAACAATAACAGTTATTTTGTTTTTACCTCTAATTTTACGGGCAATTTTAAAAGCAATCAGTTGCATAACAGGCGTAATAACCAAGGTGAGGAAAGTTGCGAAGCTCATACCAAAAATGATAGTCCATGCCATTGGCCCCCAAAATGCGGCATTGTCGCCACCCACATAAATATCTGGTTCAAAACTAGCGTAGAAACCAATAAAATCAAAATTAAAGCCTGTAGCCATAGGAATAAGCCCTAGCATATTCGTAGAGGCTGTCAGCATAACAGGGCGCAAGCGTGTGTAACCACCTTCTACCAGAACTTTTAAATACTCATCGAGCGGGAGTGGTTCAGAAGGCAACAAGCCCATTTCTATTTTAGTGCGGTCTTCTACCAGCGTGGTATAGTCTATCAGCACAATACCGTTATTGACAACAATACCCGCCAAAGAAATAATGCCAATGCCAGTCATAATGATAACAAAGTCCATTTTAAAAATAGCCAAGCCCAAGAACACGCCAATCGTACTCAAAACTACTGAGGTCATGATGATAAAAGGCTTGAGTGCTGAGTTAAACTGCGTAACAAGTATCAAGAAAATAACACTAAGCGCTATGAGCATGGCATTGCCTAAAAATGCCATAGACTTAGCCTGTTCTTCCTGCTCACCACCAAAACGGAAGGCATAACCTTTGGCCATTTCGTAGCCGTTTAGCTGAGTTTTAATCTGTTCTACTACCTCATTGGCATTGTAGCCTTCTATGATGTTTGAACTAATGGCCACCATTTTATCCAAATCCTTACGCTTAACTTCGCCGAAGGACGAACTGTAGTCCAATTCGGCAACCGAAGCGAGCGGCACCTGACTCCAACGGCCTTTGTTGTCGCGAAAAGTGAGGCGCTGGTTCATCAGCAGAGTAATATCATTGCGGTATTTTTCTTCAAAACGGAGCTGAATAGGGTAGTCGTCCTCATTGTCTTTGAACTTAGAGACTTCCTTGCCAAAAATGGCTGTTCTAAGCCCCATAGCCACCATGCCTGTAGAGAGGCCGTATTTTCTGGCCTGCTCTCGGTTGATTTTGATGAGTAATTCGGGCTTGCCGCTTTGCACTTCAATTTTCAGGTTATCTATGCCAGGTATTTTGGCCTTGTCAATGTATAGCTTCATACGCTCGGCTTCTTTGATAAGGTCGTTGTAATTCGTCCCTGTTAGCTCTATATTAATAGGTTTACCAACTGGTGGGCCATTGTTATTTTTTTCTGTAACGGTTTTCACACCTGGTATTTTCTTGAGTTCTGACCCCAAAGACTTCATAACTTCTGCACTGCTTTTGCCATTGCGCTTTTGAAAATCCACAAAGGCGACAGAAATTCGGCATTTGTGTGGCGTAATGCTGGACGACATTCCCTCATCAGGGTTGCCTGTTCCTTCGCCCACATACACAACGATAGAGCGCACAATGTCTTGGTAAGGCTTGAGGTGCTCAAACACCTTTTTTTCAATCACTTTGGTGGCAGAGTCCGTTTTGGCTACATCAGTGCCGAGAGGAAATTCGAGATAGGAATGAACGAATTGGGGGTCATTTTCTGGGAAGAAAACCACTTTAGGAGAGGCAATAATAATAGCCACTATGCTCATAAAAAGCATAACAACTGAGCCTATCAGCAAAAGATATGGTGTTTTGCCGCGCAGTGCCCAGTATAACAAGCGTTTGTAGGCATTGTCTAACTTTACCAAAAATACTCCTTGTACCCATTCTGCACCACTCTGAATAATTGTAATTTTTGCAAAGCAAATGATAGCAATCGTAACCAGGATATTGGCAAAGGTGAAGTCTTTAGCAAGAAAATAAAAAGGAATGGATACCCCCCCACAAATAAGGCCACCAATCATATATTTTTTACGCCCTGCTATGGCAGAGAGCTTTTCCTGCGCGGGAGATTTCATATAGAGCGCTGCCAAAACTGGGTTAATGACTAAGCCTACAAAAAGCGAGGCCGTCAGGACTATCATAAAGGTTATGGGCAAATACTTCATAAACTCGCCCATGATACCGCCCCAGAAGGCTAGGGGCACAAAAGCCGCTACCGTCGTAGCCGTAGAGCCAATAACCGACCAGGCCACTTCGGCCACGCCGCGTTTAGCCGCCTCTATTGGTGGATAACCTTCATCAAGCAAGCGGTAAACATTTTCTACAACCACAATGGCATTGTCCACGAGCATACCGAGCGCCAAAATAAGTGCAAAAAGAACTACCATATTGATGGTAATGCCCATGAACTCCAGAACCATAGTAGAAATAAACATAGAGAGCGGAATAGCTATACCCACAAAAATAGAGTTGCGGAAGCCCATAAAAAAGACCAAAACGCCTACTACGAGCAAAATGCCCGAAATAATGTTATTTTCTAAGTTATTGACTTGCTGAACAATATACTCGGACTGGTCGTTTGTAATGGTAATACTCAGATTCTTTGGCAAGTAAGTTTCCTTCGCTTTTGCAATAATTCTATTAATTTCTTCGGAGGCTTTGATGAGGTTCTGACCGCTTCTTTTCTTAATTTGCAAACAGATAACAGGCTTACTCCCTTCTTTGAGGAAGTTTTTGGTGGCCAAACGCGCAAAACTTTTACGTTCTACGTAGCTGTCGCGTACTTCGGCTACGTCGCGCAGGTAAATGGCGTTTTGGTCTTCGGACTTGACAATGATATTTTCAATTTCTTCTACGTTGTTAAACTCACCGTCAATACGCAAAGCGCGCCTGTTGCCATCTGCACGCACGTCGCCTCCAGACATGGTCATATTTTCGGCACTAATGGCATTTTCTACATCATTGAAGGTAACTTTAAGCGCCTCCATTTTAAATGGGTCGCAGTTGATTTGTATTTCGCGGTCAACAGCGCCAGTTAGCTCTGCCTTAGAAACTTCGGGGAGTAGTTCTATTTCATCTTGGAGGTCTTCGGCATACTCCTTCAATTTATTGACTTCAAAGTCGCCTGAGAGGTTTACTTCCATAACTGGCATTTCGGAAAAGTCGAGCTCCATGACGCTAGGCTCTTGGTCTAAGTCATTGGGCAGCTTACTTTTAGCTTTATCAACGGCATCTTTTACGTCTGTAACAGCCTCCGCAATATTAATGGTTTCTTCAAACTCAATGACAATAGATGAAACGTCTTGTGAGGAGGTAGAATTAATCTTTTTAACGCCCTTGAGTGGCTTAATTTCCTTTTCAATGGGTCTTGTAATGAGGTTTTCAATATCTACTGGGGAGTTACCAGGGTAAATAGTCGTTACAAAAACTGTTGGCATAACAATTTCTGGAAACGACTCTTTGGGCATACGGATATAGGACGTTACGCCCATGACGCAAAAAATGAGCGTCATAATCAGTACACTAGTTCCGTTTTTAATAGAAAAACTAGAAAGCGCAAAGTCGGTGGCTAACTCTTCTTTTTTTTGATTTTGCTCAGACATATTAAACAAGCGAGGTAGTTGGCTAAAAGGCAGGAAACCGAAGCGCTGACAAGGTTAGGCTATCGGGATATGGTCAGGTATCAATAACTAATTTGGGGCGTTTTTGATTGGTATAGTGGTGCAAAAATATGCTTTTTGTATAACAAATTGCAATTATTGGCGAATAAAAATAGAACTGATTTGTTTGATTGGCTCAATGTTGCGATTTTGTGGTGTCTTGTACGCACAATAGCCGTTCTAGAGTTGCCAACTTTGTAAAGCGCGCTTTTCTAAAAAAAATGCTACTTTCATAGCGATTTTGCTAAAAAAGCGGCAGTACGTCTTAAAAAAATTTGGTATTTAAAAAATCTATTGCCTAATTTGCCCTATTCATAAAGCATGAGCAACCATTCACTGCTCGTGTGGCCAAACATAATAGAAAGACCTCTAAAATTCTACAACACCAATGGATAGCACCAAACTTGACGCAATGAACAAAATACTTTGCCAAATTATTGAAAAACGCAACGCTTTGAGTGTACTCACCTACGACAGCGAAGAGTATGACGATTTGGAAGAAAAGCTACATGACATTGAAGATGACCTTTTGGGTGAATATGGCAGCACTATAGAAAAAGTCATTAAAAAGGTATATGCCAAATTTGCCCACGAAGACAGCGAATTGCTATCACCAATTTCTTATATAGCAAGGCGTTATACAGTAATGGGCAAGAATAAACTCGGTGTGGACTATGAGCTTCCGCTCGGCGAAGGCATACAAGTAGATGCGGCAGACTTACAAAATACTGAAATAAGAGTGGCTATTTTGCCTAATCCGCTCCGTGTGGCGGTGGTTACGGACAATGGTAGCCGCACAGAACGCATTGCAGTAGAGTTTGCCAAAATTTTAGGTTAAAAAGCCCTCTACTCACGTTATTTGCCTAAAACCATGAATCCTAACAAAAAAATAACAGAACACAACGCCGACGAGCTGAACGAGTTTAAAGACGAGGTGGCTCAAAACAGAAAGCGCATTCAGAGCCAAGAAGCTGATTTTTTGAAGGTGCAAGCTGATGATTCCTACAAGATTCTGTTGGATAATGGAGATTTTACGCAAAATGACGATGAACTAAATAAGCGTGGGCATTTGTTTGAAAATCAGCCCACTACTGACGATGACAAACCCTTTGTGGAAAAACCAATAGACAAGAAGTACGAAAATTATAAGCCACGCACACAGGTTACGCTTCGTGCTTTTCAAGAGCTAGATGATGAAGAGGATAACGGTGAAAGCCCTCCTCCCGTGAATGCAGCTGGTACGCCCGCCCCACAAATCCGTAAGCGCTTTGAAAAAGAAGTGCAAAGCATCATTGAGCGCCACAAAAAAGATGTGGAAACATTTATTGGTGAAAACCTGATGAGCAAACTAGGCGTACTGATGCTCGTTATCGGTATTTCTTTTGGGGTCAATTATGGTATCTCTACGGGGTTTATTACTGAGGTAGGACGGCTCGGCATAGGTGTTCTGACGGCCATCGTAGCCTTTTTCTTTGCGCACCAGCTCCGCGCAAACAACGAAACCTTTAGTTCTTTGCTCTCCGTTACGGGTACAATTGTTTTGTATTATACGGCCTTCTTATTCTTTGACTACTATCAAATTGCGAATATTCTGATAGCTTTTTCCGTCAATCTTTCGGTGGCTTTTGTGGCGGTTGGCTTGGCTTTATATTATGACCGAAAGCGTTTGGCGCTGTTTGCGATGCTGAGCGGGTATTTAACTGGCTTTTTGATAGATGCGTCCGTTGTGCAGTATGAATTTTTGTTTACGTATTTGCTCATTTTGAACGTTGCTTTTATTGCTGTGGCCTATCATAAAAACTGGACAGGCGTAAATCTCATCACGTTCTCCTCTTCGCTTTTTTTGTATGGGGGTTGGCTCGTTACGCATGACATGACCGACGAGCGCGCTTACCAAACAGCCATGATATTTTCTACACTTTATTATCTTACTTTTTTTGCAATGAATGTTATCAATAGCATTCGTAAAAATATTGATTTAAGCCGTTTTAACCACACCATGTTGCTCGTTAATACGTTTTTTTATGTGGCATCGGTTTTGTATATTCTGGTCGTGCGCGACAATACTCGCGAAACCATCGGTATTTTTGCGGTCTGCTTAGGTGTTTTTAATGCCCTATATGGCTATGTGCTACATACGCGCAAGGAGTCCGAGAGCGACTTGTTCACCTCGGTTATTTCCTACACCATTTTCTTTGTAACAGTGGCCATTCCGCTCATTATGGGAAGCCGAATGCTTACCGTTTTCTGGGGTTTAGAAGCAGGCATTTTGCTTTATATTGGCATACGCAGCGAAGCTTTCCGTGTGAAGCAAGTGAGTTTAATTGTCCTTTCGCTTGCGCTGTTGAGTCTGCCAATAGAGCTTATTCTGGCTTATTCCAATTCTCTGATAGTATTTTTTTGGAACAGGGCTGTTCTGGTTATGTGCTTTTATGTGGCTCTGATGCTCATTCTTTTGCGTATGATTAAGCCTCTAGACCAGAATAAAGAAATATGGGTTATCAATCCGAAAGGTCTTCGCACTATTTTTGGAACTATCATTGTCTTTTTCATTTTCTTTATCGGTAACTTTGAGTTGAGTTTTCATAGCGAGAGTAACTTCTGGAACAATAACTTTCGTAAGTTGCTAATATGCCTCTACAATACAGTGTTGTGCATTGCCTTTTGGTTTTTGGCCAAAAAGCGCGATATGCCACGTTTACAGCACAATATTTCCTACGTCATGGTGGCTTTGGCCTTGTTGTACTTTTTGTTGGGGCATTTCCCCGCTATCAATTTACGAAATGGATATGTGCGCACAACTATACAGGCACTCACGGAGGCTAGTGATGCCATAACAGCGCTTGCCAACGGCTATTTTTGGCAGTTTATGTTGCACTACTTGGTAATGGCGCTGATTGTTTTGGGTTATTTTGACTTGATTCGCCGTATCATGGACGACCACGGCAAAGAGTCCGTGCTTTTTGCTATTACTACATGGTTTGCCTGTGTGCTGTTTGTAGTCTTTATGACCTTTGAGCTAGACCACTTGGCTGTTATCTGGTATTATGAAGATGGCGATACGCCAGCCAGCTTACTTAAACCAGTGCGTCTGTTTGGTTATACCATGCTCTGGACAATACTCTCTTTTGGTTTTATGCTACAGGGCATGAAGTTTAAAATCAGAGAGTTACGCTTGGTTTCCCTGTCCTTGTTTATTCTTACTTTCTTCAAATTTTTTATATTTGATTTTATGAGTATGAACGCAAAAGGCAAAATTATTTCGTTTTTGGCTATTGGCGCTATTTTTATTACGGTGTCTTTCCTCTACAACAAATTGCGGAAGTCCAATATTGAATGGGAAATAGAGGAACTTAAATTTGGCCAGAACAAAAACAAGAAAACGACCAACAATCCACAAGCACCACAAGCCGCTCCGCCTAGTTCAGAACAGCCTGCCGCAGAGGAGAATGCCGGAGATGGTAACTCATCAGCACAAGAGGATATAGAAGACGAGGTTTGATTTTTTATTCACCGCAATGAAACTTGATAAAGGCATGGTCGTTAAGCGTTTGCAAAAAACAAAGCAACGCTTGTTTTTCTGTTATGCTAAGTTTTATCTGATGTTTGCCATTCCTATTGATGATGCGTTCTGAAACTGTTTTTGAGAACTTTGCACCACCCACATAGTGCGAAAGAACTTCCGAAAGGCTTTCAAATCTGCCATCGTGCATATAAGGTGCAGTAAAAGCCCAGTTTCGTAATGATGGCGTTTTGAATTTCCCCTGGTCTTCAGGCTGATTGGTAATACGGCCACGCCCCCATTTAATATACTCATTATCAGGACTATAAATAGAATCAAGGCCGTTATTATGGAAACCAAAATCTGTAAAAAAGGGTGGCTTATGACAAGATGCGCATTGCCTTTCAAAAATTGCTTGCCCTGCGAGCTCCTCGGAAGTTAGACTGACAAAACCAGCAAGCGCACTGTCATAGCGGGCACCAAAGGAGATAAGGCTGCGCTGATATTGCGCTAAAGCCTTAAAAATAAGAGAATTAGTAATGCTATCTTTGCCAAAAGCATCATAAAAAAGCGATGGCCAATAAGGATTTTTTTGCAGCTTCTTGGGCAACTCTGTTAGGTTTTGTGCCATTTCGTCGGGGTGCTGCAAAGGGGCTGGTGGCAAGGATTCAAGGTTTTTGACTCCACCGTCAGCAAAAAAACTGTGTTGCCAAGCCAAATTAAACAAGGCTGGTGTATGCCGCAACAAGGGCTTCTGGCTATGCCCCAAGTTGCTGTGCTTTAGGCCGTCCGAAAAAGCGCTGCTGGGCTGGTGGCAAGTGGCGCAGGCAATAGCCTTATTTTGAGAAAGTTCGCTGCTAAAAAACAAGGCTTTACCTAAGGCAATTCCAGCTTCCGTACTTGGATTTTTATCGTTCAGGGGCGGCTGGCTTGGCAGAAACAAATGCTTAGTTTTTTCTGCTTCATTGCACGCAACGAGGAACAAGAAAATGATAAAAAAAAACAAGAAATAACGACTAGTGTGCTTGCCTAATTTCGGAGACTCTTCTAAAAAAATGTCATGGCGAGTCATTACTTCTTGACAGGCTTACTTGACTTTGGTTTGTCAAAGAATAAATAACCGCGCCCAGCCCAATAATGCCAATTACGAATTGCCTCAGTGGCCTCATCATCTATACTTACACCCTCAATTTGCGCCAGAGGCACACTCAATACTTCATCTTCCCACTCCACATCTATCATAATACCGAACTTGCACTCTTCTTCAGACGATAAATCCAGCACCTCTACTACATCGTTTTTACCAAGTGGAGAGTTTCTACGCTTGTGGGTAGCCGTTCCTTTAAACGGAAAACTGAGTCGGTCTTGAAGGTAGTAATACCAGGCTGATAGACGTTGATGACCACTTACGCAATCAATCAAAATCTCCTGATTAATCTTATTCTCTCGGTCTTTGTCAATTTCAACAATATCCATGCTATTTTGGGTATTTTATAATCAGATGCAAAATTACTATCAAAAGTTCGTTTTCCAAAATGCCTAAGCATTATTGCGAAGTGAATTAATCGTTTTGTATCCTGTATTACGAACACAAGCACTAATTTCAATGTTTTTGTTTTAGGAACAAGGCATCATGAGCAAATAAATTTCAGCAAGACTAACAACTTTTGCGTTTCTAGAAGGAAAACAAATATACTAGACATCATGTAAAACGTTATTGTATGCACTTTATGGCTGCTAATGACCACTTTATCAAATGTACAGACGTGGCAGACACTCGCTAGCTTAGGCATTGTACTAAGCGACCAACAAAAGTATAACGCCGCGGACTCAGTCTTAAAACTTACTCTTTGTAGATAGCCCTCCCTTAAAAAGTCTGCCAAGAACAAGCACATGAATTGATTGATATGATTCATCTGCTTCAGGAACACCCTCATGATTTTGGGTAGCTTTTTCTTTCTATTTTTTGCCTTGATGCAGCACTGAAGCGCGAGCTGAAAGTTCTGACCGTAGGGCATAGCAAAAAAATCAAGCCTCGCAAAAGGCCAATTTAGATGAAAAATAACTTTTTCATCTAAACCAGCGAATGGCTTTTTCTCTGATTCATTCTCTTACAAAACATAGTAGCACAGAAAATCTCACTCTCTGACCTTTGAGCCATTCGCTTTTGTCTGATGCGAGGCAGTGCAGGCCGCGAGTAGTCTTTACAATTTTGCCAGTTATTTGACAAAATAGGCTAAAATGTAAGAGATTTTAAAGATGAGATGATTGTTTAATTTACTGGTAATAAATACTTTAGATATTTTTTAAGGGACAACTAAATAGGCAAATGCCTAGTGCTACATTGGTCAATACCAATGCAGTCTAAGTTCTCTCACTGTTTCTCTAGGCTTAATTCGTAACCGCTTTATGGGTTATACGTTAAAGCGGAAGTGCATCACATCGCCATCTGTTACCACATACGTTTTGCCCTCTACGCCCAGCTTACCCGCATCACGGCAGGCGGCCTCGGAGCGCAAGCGCACGTAATCGTCGTATTTAATCACCTCGGCACGTATAAATCCGCGTTCAAAGTCAGAGTGAATAACGCCTGCGGCTTGCGGAGCAGTCCAGCCTTTGTGTATTGTCCAAGCACGAACCTCTTTTTCACCCACCGTGAAGTACGTAATAAGGTCCAACAAGCCGTAAGAGGCATTTATCAAGCGGTTAAGTCCTGGCTCGGTTAAACCATACTCGTCCATAAAGAGTGCGCGTTCTTCGGCAGAATCTAAGGCAACTATCTGTTCCTCAAGCGAAGCGCAGATAATAACGACTGCCGCACCTTCTTCAGATGCCATTTTTTGTAGCGCTTCTACGTAGGCATTCCCACTTTTGGCAGCAGCTTCATCTACATTAGCCACATACACCACGGGCTTGCGTGTGAGTAGGTGTAGGTCATCTAGCTCAAGCCAACTTTCTTTGGATAAGTCCATGCTGCGTATGCTTTTACCTTGCTCAAGCGTTGTTTTGCACAGCGTGAGTATTTCTACAGCCTTTTGGGCTTTTTTGTCGCCGTGTTTGGCTTCGCGCTCCACTTTGGCAAGGCGTTTTTCTATGGCCTCAAGGTCTTTGAGTTGGAGTTCAAAGTCTATGGTTTCTTTATCCGAAATAGGATTTACTTTACCATCAACGTGTACAATGTTGTTGTTTTCAAAACAACGCACCACGTGCAAAATTGCGTCCACTTCGCGAATATGGCCTAAAAATTGATTGCCCAATCCCTCCCCTTTGCTTGCACCACGAACGAGGCCAGCAATATCCACAAACTCAATGACGGTAGGAATCACTTTTTGAGGCTTGGCAATAGAGGCCAGCATATCCAAACGTGGGTCTGGTACTGTAACAACGCCAACATTTGGCTCTATGGTACAAAAAGGATAGTTGGCGGCTTCAGCACCAGCCTGCGAAAGCGCGTTAAAAAGCGTTGATTTACCCACATTAGGCAAACCTACAATGCCACATTTAAGACCCATGTTTTGAACTGTTCTAATTTTGAGGCCGCAATTTGGTAATTTTTTGGCATATCTCCAATCAAATGAAGCAGCAAAATCTACACGAGCGTTTTATCTTATACCAGTTTCTGCCATTATCCACGCGCCAAAAAGTCCATTAGGCTCAGCATAGAGCTTTGTTATGCAGGGTACTTCGTAAGGGTGCAAAGTAGATACGCGCTTTACAATAGACTCATAATGAAAGGCTTGAGTTTTAAGCAACAAGATATATTCTTCGCTGCTCTCAGACTGCCCCTCCCAGCGATAGAGGCTTTGCATAGGCCAGAAGTTGGCACAAGCTATAAGGTTTTCATTCAGCAGGGTTGAAGCTATATGCTTGGTTAGTTCAACGCTGGGAACGGTGATGTAAATAAATACAAATGGTGTCTGCATCTCTAAACTCTTTTTTGAAATTCGGAAATCATTTTGTTTGGCCACAGGGAATAAAAGTAATCCTTTCATTGGGCGCGATGAGTGTTTTTGCTTCATGCAAAGATATACATTCACACTGAATCATGACGTATTGTTCACTCTGTGCCGCCCAGGGCTGCATCTTTGTCTAAACTTTTAGCTGGGGCTTGTGCCAAAATTAGGAGAAAAATTAAGATTCATGCGTATCAAGAGAATACTGCATCAAGTAAAATTGTTATTTTTATACACTTCACGTAAAGTTTAGGCATAAGGGCTTTGTTTTTACAGATTCAAAACCTACTTTTGCACGGCGTTGATTACATCATATTAACGTCTTTGCATCATATTGTCATTATTGCTAGTCGCTATTTCTTTCTATGACACTAAAACGTGTAGTGGTTACAGGCTTAGGTGCTCTCACACCCATCGGAAACACAGTTAAGGCTTACTGGGACGCTCTGGAAGCAGGCCAGAGTGGCTGCGCGCCCATCACCAAGTTTGATACTTCTCGGTTCAAGACCAAGTTTGCTTGTGAACTCAAGGGTATCAGAATGGAAGATTTTATTGACCGCAAGGAGCTTCGCCGCATGGACGCTTTCTGCCATTATGCGTTAGTAGCAGTGGACGAAGCCGTAAAAGACTCGGGTATGGACCTCAAATCTGTTAATTTAGACCGCATCGGTGTTATCTGGGGTTCGGGAATAGGTGGTATTTTTACTTTTCAGGAAGAAATGTGCGAGTATTACAGCAAAAGCAAAGAGGAGAGAGTACCGCGCTTTAATCCTTTTTTTATTCCTAAAATGATTATTGATATTTGTCCTGGTCATATTTCTATCAAGTATGGTTTTCGCGGCCCTAACTTTTCGGCGGTTTCGGCCTGTGCTTCTTCCACCAATGCCATGGTGGACGCATTCAACTATATTCGTTTAGGGAAAGCCAATATGATAGTAACTGGTGGCTCTGAAGCCTCTATTACCGAAGCAGGCATTGGCGGTTTTAATGCACTTAAAGCTCTCTCGGAACGCAACGACAGCCCAGAAACAGCTTCAAGACCTTTTGATAAAGACCGAGACGGGTTTGTAATGGGTGAAGGCGCTGGCGCACTTATTTTTGAAGAACTAGAGCACGCCAAAGCACGTGGTGCAAAAATTTATGCCGAAATTATTGGCGGTGGTGCCACTGGCGATGCTTATCACATGACTGCCCCACACCCCGAAGGGCTTGGTGCGAAGAACGTCATGCTGGAAGCGCTCAAAGACTGCAACACACCCCTCACTGATGTAGATTATATCAATGTACACGGCACTTCCACACCGCTTGGCGATGAACGCGAAATTACAGCCATCAAGGAAGTATTTGGTGAACACGTTTATAAAGTTAATATTAGTTCTACAAAATCTATGACTGGGCACTTGCTCGGTGCGGCTGGTGCGGTAGAGGCCATTGCTTCTATCATGGCGCTGGAGCGTCAGGTAATTCCGCCAACAATCAACCACTTCACTTTTGACCCAGATTTTGACCCCAACATCAATTATACCTTTAACAAAGCACAAAAACGCTCGGTTGAGGTGGTTTTAAGCAATACATTTGGTTTTGGTGGACACAACGCTACCGTTCTGATGCGCAAATACAAAGGCTAGCCGCTCATTGTTTGATATGGCCAAATAACACCCTGGGAGTTCACAAAAACACTTAGGGTGTTGTTCTTTTAATAGTGTTTTTATCCGTTTCAAATCCTTTTCCGCACACGCGCACATTTTATTTCTATTTATTTATGGCAAATTTAAGCTATTGGGAAAGAGATACCTTGCTCTCTTCTAATTTTCTGATAATTGGCGGTGGCATTGTGGGCTTATCGGCGGCTGCGGAACTTAAATCTAAGTACCCTTACGCCTCTGTAAGACTATTGGAGCGCGGCCTCCTGCCCACTGGTGCAAGCACTAAGAATGCGGGCTTTGCTTGTTTTGGCAGCCTAACTGAACTCTTGTCAGATTTGGCAGTGATGCCTGAAAACGACGTGTTGTTACTCGTAGAAGACCGCCTCAGAGGCTTAGAGTTGCTCAGAAAGCGCGTGGGCGATGCAGCCATGGAATATGAAGCATTAGGCGGTTATGAACTACTCTCCGAAAAAGAACTTTACGCATTAGAAAAGCTAGAGGCTACCAATGCCTTGCTTCGCCAAGTCATAAAAGGCGCTGTTTACCAACAACTGCCAGCCACTGCTATTCGAGAGCGTGGGTTTAACACCAACTACTTTAAAGGTTTGGTTCTGAACGCATACGAAGGCCAACTTCATACAGGACGCATGATGGCAACACTGCAAGATGTTGTACAAAAACTGGGAGTTAGCATACATACTGGCGCAGAAGTGGACTGCCTCGAGGACGCGGGCGATGCTGTTTGGGTTCATACAAACGACCTTTCAAAAAAACATAAAATAGTCTTTAGGGCAGAAAAAGTGCTGTTATGCACCAATGCTTTTTCTAAAAAGTTTAAGCCTGAATGGGACTTAGTGCCAGGGCGTGGTCAGGTTTTGATAACTGAACCAGTTGGTGGCTTGGCTTTTAAGGGGGCTTTTCACTTTCAGGAAGGCTATTTCTACTTCCGAAACGTTGGCAACCGTGTGTTGTTGGGCGGTGGGCGGCACTTGGCCAAAGACCAAGAAGCTGTTACAGACTTGGAAGTTACAGCCAACATCATGGGGGTTTTGGAGGAGCTTCTTTCAAAACACATTTTGCACAAAAATCAAGTGGAAATCAAAATTGAGCAAAGGTGGGCAGGTATCATGTGCTTTTCTCAAAAAGAGCACACCAAAAAGACTATTTTGGAGTTTATAAGCCCAAATGTGTTGGCGGGCGTGCGGCTAAACGGAATGGGTGTAGCGATTGGCAGCAGGCTAGCCCAGCGTATGGTGGCAATGTTGTAGAATAAAAAAAAGTTTGTATTTTTGCGCTACAGGTTTTCGTCTCCAACTCAATAAAAACCAAACAACATTATCATAGAATGGAATTTATAAGAAATGTGCTAGAAGGCGAAAATTGGCGCTTGTGGTTGGTTGCAGTCGTTTCTGGCCTATGCCTGACCGCCGTATTCTGGCTTGGCGGGTTGTTCAAAAATGACTTCTTAGCTGATGATGCGCAAAGTCAGGCAGCGCATATTCCAATGCCGCACTATACGGCTACACAAGTTATTAATAAGCAGTTGCAGTTTATGTTGGATAGCCCCCTGGCCGACGAGCGCCAAAAGATAACATACTTGCTTAATTTTGCATCAAGACCACAACAGCTTACCAAAAAGCTAGTTCAAATGCCTTATTCAGTGCTATTTAGCTTTCAAAAGTTTATGTTTGGCGAGCATAAGTTCAGCAGCCAAAAAGCACGACAAGAAGTTGTCTTTATAGCCCCTGATAGCACACTCGTTATTTTGCGTTTTGAACTCATCAAAGCCCAACAGGGAGCTTATAGAAATTGCTGGCTCATATCGGACATTGTGCACATAAAACCGGTTAAAGAGTCTATTTAGTCGTCCCTTAAAAAGTACATTCAATAGATGTAAGCTAAATTTAAGGAGGATAGCTTGCCTATTTTGGGAACACCTTGACGGCCTTTAATAGACTTCTCTTCTCTACTTTTTGCCTTGATGCCGAACTGAAGCGCGAGCTGAAAGTTCCGACCGTAGGGCATAGCAAAAAAATCAAGCCTCGCAAAAGGCCAATTTAGATGAAAAAATAGCCTTTTTTCATCTAAAACAGTGAATGGCTTTTTCTTTGATTCACTCTCCTACCAAACATGGTTGCACAGAAACTCTCACCCTCTGACCTTTGAGCCATTCGCTTTTGTCTGATGCGAGGCAGTGCAGGACTTAAAAAGCCCTTGAGGTATTACCAGTTATTTGACAAAATAGGCTAAAAACTAAGAGATTTTAAAAATAAAAATATTGGTTAATTTACTTATAATAAATGCTTTATATACTTTTTAAGGGAAGACTATTTATTAGGTGCAAGAAGATAAACGTCTTGTAGTTGCTTGCTAGGCTGGTATAGTTCTTTGAGTAAAGGGAGCTTGTTGGACAGCACAGGAAATAGTTTTTCTTTGTCTACGACCACCTCGGGTTTTTCGGAAAGAAAAAGTTGCATGATGGTTTCTAATGTTTGATACTCGTCTAAATGCGCCCAGTGGTCTTGCGAAAAGCTCCAATTCAAATACGGCATACAATGCTTATTTTTTTGGTAATAACTCAAATCAGGCCCCAGAACGAGTAATTTTTTATCGCTATAAGGAAAATTATCTGCTGGTTGTGCACACAGAGTTTTGAAGTCAAACACATTGAGTTTGGGGAAAAAATCTGAAACGTTGTTGTGAATATTCAGTACCGAAACCAGCACAATAACAGCCATAAGCACCTCTGCAAGCCACTTTCTTTCTATTAAGAGTAACATACTTGTTACAAAAAAAACCAAAACTGGTACAAAAAACATTAGGAGAGCAGGTTCTATCTCAGGGCTGAATAAAAATACAAAAATGGCATTTGTTGCCCAAACAAACATGACCTGCTGGGTGGCTAGCTGAAAGTTGATGTAGTTTTGATACAGTCTAGTACGGAAGAAAGCAATAGCCAAAAGACTTACAGGTAATACACTAATAATTAGTAATTTATCCAAAGAAATTCGCCAAATGCCAGTCAATGGCAAGTGTGCCAAAACGTAGTCCTTCCAAAACTCAAACATGAGTTGTTCCGCATACATCCATATCATTAGAACCAATAAAACAAAGGCAGCGGCATAAAAAATAAGCAGGTATTGCCTGAAATCAGTGGTTCGGAATACCAAAAGCCCAATAAAGAGCCAAAGTGCAAAAACGGCTGTAGGTAAAAAAAATGCGATGGCAATACCCATACTCACACCAATTCCAAAAATAGAGGCATCGGTAGTGTATTCGTTGATACTGACAACGCTGCGTAAGCTGATTATTAAAAAGGTAAGCGACAGAAGCGCCGGCGAAAGAATCCAAAAATCAGGAATTGCGCTCATAAAGACAATGTAGAGAAGTGCGGGCAAATAGGTGCGCTCAGTGGTTACGTCTCGTTTAATAAAAAGGCCATTGAACCAAAATGCCTGAAAACCTACTGCTATAAATGCCAACAGGCGATATGACAGCACATAACGACCAAAAAATGTGTCTATCAATTCGCAACAAACACCAAATAGTGGCGAGCAGTTATCCCATACATCTACGTAAAGCCTTGCATCTTGATTCAGGCGCTCGCCGAGCAGCATGGCCTTTAGCTCGTCCAAAAAAAGTGGAAATTCACCAAAAATAAGCGGAAACCGAATCAGACAAAAGACCACAAAAACAAAAAGTAGCCTCAAGGGGTCATTTACACGAACTAGGGCTAACACGTTTCTTATTGGCTTTTTTAGAAGTACCTCAAGTTTTAGACCTCTACCATCAGTAGAGCCTGCAAAGTTAGGCTTTTGCAAGTTGAATGCAATATTGTACTTACTATTTTATTCTCAAATAACAAAGAAAAAGAACAAGTACAAGCAGCAGCAACCAGTCGCCAGGTTCAGACATAGCCTGCTGCGTTTCTTCGCCCAAATCAAGATTCTTGTTTCCGCTCAAAACCTGCTTTTGTTTGCGATTAAGCACTACTTTTTGGGCTTCGTCCTCAAGCGCTATATAAGTAGTGGCGCTACATAAAAGTTTAGTTCTAAAACTTTTACGAACCAAATCCACCCAATCAGTGGTGGCTTTAGATGGAAAACAAAGGTGCTGTATGGCCTGCGCTTCCAAAGCCAAACCTGTTCTATAATCGGTAGTTGCGTTGGCTTCAAAACGGTTCTCTGGGCTAATTTTATAAAAAATTTCAGACTCTGCATTGTTGCGGAAAAAAGCTTTGGGCTGCTGCAAATTAGGCCAAACATAGAGACTGTCAGTAGTTTGCGTACTGGTATGCGGCAATAGCGTGTCGGCAGAAAAAGACAACTCTTCCATAGCCAAAAGCTCACAGCTATTCAAACTCCCAGCTGCCCCAAGTTGATAGAGTTTTTTATGCTCAAAAAGAGCAAAAGTAAAATCGTCATACGTAGTACTCAGAATGGCATTAGCACGCTGGGGCGTAACCAGCACAAAAATAGGACAGCTTGCTTCAAGTTTAACGTAATGTTTTGCTAATAAACCCTTTAGAGCGCGGTCTGCATAGAACCCGCCCGAGTACTTTGCTTCTTTGGGCAAGTTGCTTTTGAAATCTTGTAGCGGCATGGTCTTGATTTGCGCATTAACGAGCGAAAGCGTGGCCTCTTGTTCTTTAATTTTGTGCTTGTCCAAAAATGCTTGAATCAACGCAATGCTTTCCTGTTGGTAAGTTTTAGCTGCAACCGAACAATCTACCAAAAAATGATAGTACGGTTTGCGCTTGATTTTAGACAGCTTGCTTTTTTGACTCCCACGCACAAAACAAGCATTGGGGCTCTCTTCAACAAGCTGTTCGTCTGTCGCTTGGCCTACTTGCTTACCCAGCTGTATATCAAGACTATCAATGTGAATAGTGAGCGGCTCTTTATGTAAAAATTGGATACCAGTTTGGCGTGTTTCTTTATCGGCAAAAGGAAAAATATGAAAATTAAGGCGCTGATGCCCACTGTAGTACAAAAGACCAGGGTCGCGGTTTACTGAAACAATTTGATTGTAAATCCAAAGTGCCGCTTTTTTTTCTGCCAAAATACCATTTTCGCGCCGCTTTCCTACCATCAAATAGTAATCTTGCACCCAGCAAGCTGCAGGGAGTTGAATTTGTGTAAAATATTCCTTCTGCCCAAACTGACCCGTGCTATCCGCGTTTGTGATGTCTAAATGTACCCAGCTAGTCCAAGTTTTTGTTGGGGCATCGTATGCACTTTCTACGCGGTAATTCATCAGTGGATTGGCTAATCTTGGAGGCGGTGTTCGGCGACTCCAAATCATTTTTTGACTCAAATCATTTTCAACACCTAAAAATATCTGAGCCAAATGCTTAGCCTTCTCATCAGAAAGCGTCAGGTTGTCTAGCACCAACCATTGATAAAAACGGTCAATGAAGGGCGTAGTGCGCGTATTCCAGAAAAAATTGACATTAGGGCGCTCCTTGCTGGCTTCCACCATGCGCAACGTTCTACCCAAGTTATCAGAGTTTACCTCGCATTGGGCATCGTAATCAGAGCTATAAGCATAGTTCATGGCATTGTGCAGAACAACACGGTCGTTCATATAAACAACTGTGAGCAAGGCTGGTAATACCAAAATACCTATAAAAAACAAGACCGAAGCCCCTTTGTTGAAATTCTTTACCAAAAACAGCAAGTCTTCATAGAGAATACGAATTTGAGTTACAAAAATGAGCAGCGGCAAAAAGGTCAGTAAACCTAGCCCCAACGCTAAAATGGCTAATACGCCCAAAGGCAATATAGGTAAAAAGATAACCGTAAAATACAAAATAAACGGCAAAAAGGCTGAACGAAAAGCAAAAAGCAGCAGTCGCAATAACAGATTCTCGTTGTTTGGTATCATTAACAAAAGTCCGTTTGTTACAGCTAGAATATAAAACCATTTGTTCTCAAAATTGCCAAACAGATTATCTAGTGTCATATTTAACCAAAGGCCACAGGGCGGCAGAATAATCGCCACAAAACCGATATAAACATTCCTTCTGTAATCCAAACTTACAAGCCTATCCTGCCTCTTGTTTAAAAAATTATAGGCTATGAGCAACAAGCCAAACGTAAAACTGAGTATCGCTGCTGCCGCTATAAAGCTGCTCAAGTAATAAATAACGCGCTCCGCTACCGTACTCTCTGGTCTAGAAATGAAGCTATTGCCTAGAATAAAGGCCAACATAACCAAAAGCGGTACTGCAATAAATGACAAAACATAGGCGCTCTTGTATGCTGAGGCCTCCGAGGATTGAAACCAAACCAGCAAACACAAAAGACCATACAGAATACTCGGCATCATGAATGTTCCTACGTGCACACTGATTTTTTCGGTCAGCATCCAAGTTGGGAAACCACCCGTCATGCTCTGCTCAGCCTCCATCGCAAAAAGACAAAAAATGACACAGGTTATAATGTTCAATAAGCTGAATAGCACCGAAACAGTTTGCTTTGCAACAGCCAACCAACTCGCATAGAGAACATTCATCAGCCAAATTGAAGCAAGTCCGAGTGCTGCTATCAGCCATAGTGTTTTTTGTTCAGGGCTTAACTGACTATTTGCCACTTCATAGTTGTTATAATGCAGCAACATAAGGCATATCAAAGGCAACGTATTGACCAGCCATAACCATTTGGCATTCAGTATATTTTTCATAGATACTTATCGATTAACAACTTCAGCAAGACCGTAGCAAAATTAACGCAAAGAGAATGTATGCTCATAAAAAATTATGTCGCGCGAACGCTTCATTCATACGAACTTACAAATTTAGCTTGAATTATTTGGAAAAAAAAAGCAGAAAGGCTATTTTTGCGCCAAGTTTGAAAGGTCCTATAGCTCAATGGATAGAGCAACAGCCTTCTAAGCTGTAGGTTGCAGGTTCGAGCCCTGCTGGGATCACTTCCTTACCGAAATTTTGCTTTTTAGCAAAAATTGACAAAGCCCATTTGGTTAAGAACATTTAGCTAAAATGGGCTTTTGTTTTGCAAACAAACAATAAAACTATGAGTTCCTCAAAGGACTTGCGCCTTGCGGTGGTAGATATTGGTTCAAACGCGGTGCGCTTGCAAATTAGCAAGGTATCGGTAGAAAACGGCTACCCCACTTTCAAACGATTAGAGTACTTGCGGTTTCCGCTTCGCTTAGGCGAAGATGTGTTCAGCTACGGCGCAATCCTTTCCGAAAAGCGCGATAAGTTCCTAAAAATCATGCGAATAAGTAAACTATTGTTTGACCTTTACGACGTAAATGACTCAGTGCTTTGTGCCACTTCGGCTATGCGAGAAGCAAAAAATTCGCGTGAAATTTGCCAAAAAGTAGAGGAGGAACTAGGTTTGCACATTGAGGTGATCAGCGGCGAAAAAGAAGCTGCCGTCATTAGCCAATCTATTCATCATTTTATTGATAAACAGTGCTATATGCACATAGACGTAGGCGGTGGCAGCACAGAGGTCAATCTTTATACCAACGGGCAAAAAGTGGCCAGCCGTTCTTTTAAACTGGGCGCAGTCCGTAATATGCAAGTCCGTGAAAGTGCAGACTGGTCTTTGCTCAAGCAATGGATAAAACAAGAGATTCAAGGCTTTGGCAGTGCTAAGATAATAGCCATAGGAACAGGCGGGAACATCAACAAACTCTATGACTTAGCCCAAACCAAAAAAAACAACACCGTTAATATATTGGAAATCAAGCGCGTTAAAGAGCAGCTTTCTCAAATGAGCTATCAAGACCGCATTAAATATTTTCAGCTAAACGAAGACCGCGCCGATGTCATTGTACCTGCCCTTAGCATTTATATACGCGCAATGGAGGCTGCTGATATCCAGGATATTTTAGTTCCTAAAGTTGGCCTGCGCGAAGGTATGTTTGCCTTGATGTACCGTAAATATCAGAGTGTGCGTACTGAAGATAGCTTTTTGTAAAAGTGAATTGCTCTTGGCATGAAGCACGTCCCTCAATCTGATAGTATGTATGCTTGTTTTTGAGTATGAGTTATTATTTAGCATAGCAGGTTCTCTGTCTGTTTCGCGTCTGCACATTTTGCTGCCAGCGCTAAAATTAGTTTGCAGAAAAAAACAAAAAATTGTAGCTGATTAGAACAAAAAGGCTTACCTTTGTCTGTTAGTTTGAATTACGCAATTTAAGATTTTATGGAAGAGCTAAAAGTAGCAGTCGGCGCGCCGCAGGATTATTCTGCCGATAAAATACAGGTATTAGAAGGCTTAGAGGCCGTTCGTAAGCGTCCGTCCATGTATATTGGCGATGTTGGCCTTAAAGGTTTGCACCACTTGGTTTGGGAAGTTGTAGATAACTCTATTGACGAAGCGCTGGCCGGCTATTGCACGGACATAAACGTAGAAATACACCCCGATAATTCTATTTGCGTAACCGATAATGGGCGCGGCATTCCTACTGGTATGCACCCCAAAGAAAAAAGGTCTGCTCTTGAAGTAGTTCTCACGGTACTCCACGCGGGCGGAAAGTTTGATAAAGAGAACTATAAAGTATCTGGTGGGCTACATGGCGTAGGGGTTTCCTGCGTCAATGCACTCTCCAAAGATTTGCGCGTAACTGTTTGGCGCGACGGCAAAGTTTATCAGCAGGACTATCAAAAAGGGGCTCCTCTTTACGATGTAAAAATTGTTGGTGAAAACCCCGAAAATAAAACAGGTACACAAGTCCACTTTTGGCCTGACGAAACCATATTCTTGCATACAGTTTATAAGTACGAAACCATTGCCAACCGTTTGCGTGAGCTTTCCTACCTGAATGCGGGTATTCGCATACACCTCAAAGACCTCCGTGAATTGGACGACAACAATCAGCCAGTGGCCGAGAGTTTCCACTCAGAGGGCGGCCTCAAAGAATTTGTAGAATACCTCGATGCAAGCCGTGTACGTTTGATTGACGAACCTATTTATGTAAAAGGGGAAAAGCATGACGTAAGCGTAGAAGTGGCTGTTTTGTATAATAACTCTTATAGCGAAAACGTCCTTTCATATACCAATAACATCAACACCATTGAAGGCGGCACGCACGTATCAGGCTTCTACCGTGCTCTTACACGCACCCTCAAGTCTTATGCCGACCAAGGCGGTATGCTAGAAAAAGCCAAAGTAGAGATTACTGGCAATGATTTTAGAGAGGGGCTAACAGCTGTTATATCCGTCAAAGTACATGAGCCGCAATTTGAAGGGCAAACGAAAACAAAACTCGGTAATTCTGAGGTGATGGGCGCAGTGGATACCATAGTTGGTGAAATTCTAAAGATTTATCTGGACGAGAACCCCAAAGCTGCTAAGATGATTGTTCAGAAAGTCATTCTGGCGGCTCAGGCAAGGCAGGCGGCACGCAAAGCCCGCGAAATGGTGCAGCGTAAATCTGCATTAGGCGGCTCTGGCCTACCTGGCAAGTTGGCAGACTGCTCCGAGAAGAATCCAGAACTATGCGAACTTTATTTGGTAGAAGGAGACTCTGCTGGCGGATCGGCCAAGCAAGGCAGAAATCGGCGCTATCAGGCTATTCTACCACTACGCGGCAAGATTCTGAACGTAGAGAAAGCCCAGGAGCATCGCATATACGACAACGAAGAAATCAAGAACATCATTACCGCACTCGGTATCATTTTTGGTCGCGAAGAAGATGATAGAGCTTTGAATATAACTAAGTTGCGTTATTACAAAGTCATCATTATGACCGATGCGGACGTGGACGGGAGCCACATCAGAACCTTAATTTTAACGCTCTTTTTCCGTTATATGCGTGAAATTATTGAAAAAGGCCATCTTTATATTGCTCAACCGCCTCTTTATCTGGTTAAAAAAGGCAAAAAAGAGATTTATTGCTGGGACGAAAACCAGCGTGAGCAGGCCGTTCGTGAACTCAGTGGCTCAGGTAGTGCGCCCGACGTACAGCGCTATAAGGGGCTTGGTGAAATGAATCCCGAACAGCTCTGGGAGACTACTATGAACCCTGATACGCGCAGTTTGAAGAAAGTTGATGTTGAATCTGCTGCCATTTCAGACCATTTATTCTCTATGCTCATGGGCGATGAGGTGGCACCAAGGCGCGATTTTATTGAAAAAAATGCCAAGTATGCCAACGTGGACGCATAAATTAGAATTAGAGAGCAGATGAAACAGAATAGCCAAACACACAGGCTATTCTGAACCAGGGTTTATTCACTTTGACTAAAACCAGCCCGCGTATTCGTCATAAACTTACTATAACCATTTTTAGGAACGGCTGGTTCGCTGTTTCAACGGCCTTTTTTTGCACCAAAGCCCCCGAGCGATTTTAAAAGAAAAACGCTCATAAACATCAATCCCGAAACGACACCCATAGCACCCGATACTGATACATCGACATAAAGAGCCAATAGATAACCCATAGGCGAAGCTATTGCGCCAAAAAGAGCTGCAAGTAGTAGCATTTGTTGTAAACTCTTGCTTAAAAGATAAGCTGTGGCGGCTGGCGCAATCAAAAATGTGAGTACTAAAATTGCCCCTACCGATTCAAAAGCTGCCACCGTACTGATAGAAACCATGCCCATCAGGGCGTAGTGCCAAAACAGCACGGAAAGCCCAGCCGCCGCCGCAAAACGCTCATCAAACGAACTCACCAACAAGGCCCTATAGCCCAGGCTTACCACTAAACCAATAAACAGTAGTACGCCACCCATTACCCAAACAGCGCGCGGCCCCAGCGAAGCACCATTTGCAAGAAGCCATTGATTAAAAGGAGCGTACGCTATTTCACCAAAAAGCACGCAGTCCATGTCCAAATCCAGATTGCCACCAAGACGTGCTATTAATATAACGCCTACAGAAAAAAAAGCTGTAAAAATAAGCCCTATGGCAGCATCTGCTTGCACTTTTAGGCTGCTTTGCAATGTTTGAATCAAAAAAGTGGTCAGTAAACCTACTATACTTGCGCCCAGCAGCATAAAAAAGGGGTTGCGGTCGCCAGCCCATAAAAAAGCAAGCACAATACCTGGCAGAACCGCATGAGAAATAGCGTCGCCCAGCATGGCCATGCGCCTAAGTACCAAAAAACAGCCCAAGGTGCTGCAAGATACCGCCACCAAAACTCCTATCAAGATAACCCAAAAATCATTCATTGTTGTGTGCTTTCTTTTTTCTATTTTTGTATCCGTTTAGAGCTTTCATTTGCCTATCAGAATATTGTATTCACTAGGAATTGCCACGCCTTGAAAATGATTCGTAAGCCCATAGAATATCAGAACTGTTAAAAGAAAGCCCAAAACAAGTATTGCCTTGGCTTGTTGTAGAGGTGTCAAATACAAGATGCTGGTTCTCATTTTCTTGTTATGGATGGAAGCAAGATGCCCAAAAAACGAAAGAATTGCTAGTCCGTAGTACGGAATAAAGAACAAGTTAAAAGGAAACGAATTGATACCCGCTACCCCAAAATAAAAATTGGTATCAAGCTGCAAAAAAAAGCGCCCCAAAAAAACGGCGCTTAAATGTATGACAAAAAACGCTGCCAAATATAGGCCAGTCCAAATATGTAGCTTTTCAAAAAAAGTCTTTGCAACTTTTCTGTTCACCAAAAAAAGCCTTGCCCCAGAATAAATTTGAATAACTACTGCTAAAAGCAAGATTGTTTCAAATACAGTATTGCGATAAAAACCTCGCAAAGTTATCATTAGCGCAATGTGATTGTCTGCTCCCAGAATGCTGTAACAATGATTGAATAAATGCAGCCCAACAAAAACTGTGATTATCAGTCCTGATATATAATGTATCTTTTTTGTGTCCATACTTTTTTGGGGTTATGGCGCTGATATGACGCAGACCTGAAAAACATGGCGAAGATGACTTATATGAAACCATCTTCCTCAATAATTGCCACAAATATAGATAAGACTACCTTAAAAACTATTTTTCATAGCAAGGCTGTTTGGCTAATTTGACCAAATATTTTTCTTTTAAGGCCGTTTTGAGGACTTGCATAGAAAAACTAGTGAGTGCTTAATAATTATTTCCCCAAAAGATGTCTTGCGCTTTTCTATTTGAAGTTTATCTTTGTTGAGAATCGTTTTGCCCCAAATATGGCACAAACTCACCCAACCAAAATCAGTAAAAAGGGAGTCCCCAAAGAAAAAAAACGAGATAAAATCTTGACTATAGCCTACCAATTATTGCATCAATCCGCGTCAGATAAGTGTGTTTAATCTGCCACCGCAGATATTAATATTTTACTTTGCACTTTTTTGTGTAATTTTGTGCCGCACAGAATCAAACAGCACGTTTTGCATTCTTTAAGCTATTCCTTAATTGAATTTCACAAAAGTAAATTTCAAATTATCAGAATATCGTCAATAAAAACGCTCATGGCTAAAAAAGTAAACACAAAAGTAGATTCCAAAACTACAAGTGCACCGCTAAAAGGCAAAAAGCAAAACCCCAAAACTGCTCCTTCAGCAGATTTCAAGAGTGTTTTGCCTTGGGAAACCATCAAAGAATACAAAGAGATTCTTTTTCAATATTATGAAGGCATAGGCCGTGTTAGTATCAATCGTCCGCAAGTACACAATGCTTTTACGCCACTGACGGTCATGGAGTTGATTGATGCGTTTAATCTATGCCGTTATGATGACCGAATTGGTGTCATCGTTCTGACGGGTGAAGGTGGTAGAGCTTTTTGCAGTGGCGGCGACCAGAGCGTGCGTGGTGAAGGGGGCTATGTGGGTGCAGATGGTGTACCGCGCTTGAATGTACTAGACCTTCAAAAGCTAATCCGCTCAATACCGAAGCCTGTTATTGCCATGGTGGCAGGCTGGGCTATTGGTGGTGGACACGTTTTGCACGTAGTCTGCGACCTGACCATAGCAGCAGAAAATGCACAATTTGGCCAGACTGGGCCTATGGTAGGTAGTTTTGATGGTGGTTTAGGCTCATCATTTTTAGCAAGGCACGTAGGCCAGAAAAAGGCACGTGAAATTTGGTATCTCTGCGACACTTACAATGCGCAGGAAGCCTTGCAAATGGGGCTTGTCAA
This sequence comes from Cytophagales bacterium, assembly GCA_013299045.1. Lineage (GTDB taxonomy): Bacteria > Bacteroidota > Bacteroidia > Cytophagales > Bernardetiaceae > RDZD01. The sequence goes on from JAAFJX010000027.1 coordinate 43,140, forward strand.
TAAAGTAGTCCCGCTCAAAGACCTCGAAGCGACAACAGTGGCTTGGTGCGCTAAAATCTTAGAAAAATCGCCGCTGGCTTTGCGTATGCTCAAATGTGCCTTTAATGCTGAACTGGACGGCCAAATTGGCATTCAGGAACTCGCCGGAAACGCAACACTGCTCTACTATCTTTCGGACGAAGCTCGCGAAGGTAAAAATGCCTTTTTGGAAAAGAGAAAACCTGATTTTTCAAAATTCCCTAAGTTTCCTTAATCTTTTCGGTATTTTGGCCAACTTGCTTAAAACAATTATCAATCTTTAGTCAAGAATTATATTTATTGCTTTTCGAATAAAGCCCTTGACTAAAGATTGGTAATATTAGCCCAAAAATTTGTATTTTTTGAGTTAATTGCCCTACCTTTGAGGCGAGGAGTGCGCTACTGTTCTAGTTTTTATAAAATTATCAACAAGTTTAAGTGCAGAAGTATTTTACTTCAAAAAAATAATTCTTCCTGATAGAAAAAATGATGTCATTGTGGTTGTTAGGGCTTCTGCTCGGAGAATTGGTGCTTGCAGCCTTGTTTCTCTATTATTGCTACCAGAATTTTCTGCAATATCTTAGCGAAACAGTTGGGTACATTTGCATGGGCATAGCAACAATTGTCGTTGGTATGCTTATGTACCTCACTTATACCTATTTTGGGGGTAAAAATGAGCCAGAAAATATGCAGCCCTCAACTATGAGCTATGTTAGGCATACTTCATTAACTGAGAAGCAATTGCAAGCGGCCATCAACCAGCTCAACGATTCAAGTGAGAACAGGCAAGATATTGAAGATAAAATTCTTAGTTGTTTTGAAACACCTAACCAAACTATTATGGTGAGTGAGTCTGCTCAGTATAAAACCTTGGAAACTGCACAATCGATAACATCAAAGCCACGCAAGGTCAAAGTAAATGCCTACTTGGCCATGCTCAAGTCAATACAGCTCAACGACTCTATTTATATTAAGAATATACAATTTAACCAAAGTAAAAGAGTTGTTTACTTAGAACTCGTAGAACTACATCGGAACTAGTTGTTAGTGCTGCAAGTCGTAACCTAATTTTACTGTTGATTCATGATATTTGCCATGTTCTTGAATAGTCTTTCCAAACATTTGTTTGTTTTAGTTATAGTCGGTTTTTGTTTCGTTTCGTGCTCCTCTGGCACCAACACAAAAGAAGAGGTAAACCTTAGTGATTCTTATCGCGAAAAGATAATGAATCAAAAAATCATGTTAGATGATGCTCTCAAGCAACTTTCGCAAGAAAAGCAGCAGGTAGAAATGCTTAAAAAGCAGGTGGACGTTAGCGAGCAACAGCTACAAGCCGAAAAAAGTCGTAAAGTAATACCTATCCGAAAAGCCAATGACCTTAGCGGAGAGTATCAGCGCATGAAGGGCGAAGTAGAAAACTGGAAGGCTGTTTTGCAGCAGCGTGAATACCAATACGAAAAAGTAAAGCGAGAGTTGGACAATCTTATCAGCCAGTTAGGTAACTTCAACATCGAGGTTGTTCAAAATAAACTGGGCGAAATTGAAAAAATTAATAATTTGAATAAGATAGCAACAAGTGCAGGCGTGAGCCAAGTTCGCTATGACTCTTTAATGCAACTGCTTAATTATGAGCGCAGCAATAATATTGAGACCGTTGATAAGCTCAAACGTTCGGTGGCAGCCTACTCACGTGAGGTGAAGAAGTGGAAAACCAAATTTAGCAAAAATGGCATTTATCTGCCCGAAAAATATACGCAGTTGGTTATTACGATGCAGCCAGACACTACAAAGCGTGCTGATTTAGGCGTAAAACTCAAAATAAAGCGAAGTGCAGAAAAGTTGCGCGAAACCTCTATGGAACTTTCCCTCATGTGTAAATTGCCAAATGGCAACTTGGTTAATCTATACAAAGAGCCTATGGTCTTTCAAAAAAATGTGGCCGAACTGACTCTAGAAAACATCAAGAATGTTAAAGTAGAAAACACCGGCTGGCATGAGTTTATTGCCTATATTGACAACAAAGAGGCATTTTATGAAGACCTGTTCCTTTCCAGATAAAGAAAAAGGCCGCAGTTCTCTCATTCCTTATAGCTATTGCACCCAAACTCTGCTTATAATCGTGTTCTGGTGCATTTGTTGGACAGCCCATGCACAAATTGAGTGGGCTTATGGCGTGGTAGAATCCTCTATGCCTGAAAAAAGTGGCAAAGACTTTGGCCCCGACAAAGTGCTAGGCGAACCAGATGCTTTTCCTAGCACCGAGATAAGCCCCCTTGCCTGGACGATTGATTTTGTCGTCAATGGTGCTACCGAAGAGGTCAAAGTTATGTTTGAAACCCCTATTCCTGTACTCAAAATTTTTTTGGTAGAAAACTATGGTATAGGCCCCAAAGAAGTACAACTTTTTGATGAAACAGATAAGCTGAGAGAACGCTTTATCATCAATGAGAATTTTGACCTCAGCCTAATGATTGAGAGCAAGGTGTCTTATATTTTATTTTATAAAAAAACACCTTACAAAGTTAGATACATCAAAGTGATTAGTCATGCACCCTGGAACGGCGATAGTAAATGTCAGCTTGATGGCATCGGTATTGCCGAAACAGATGCTGTTTATCCTCTATCCGAAAAAGCGGAGTATTCAGTACTAAGCAATGTTATAAAGGACGAACCCAGTACGGTCGTTGCGCCATTTAAGAAATCTTATACGCTTAAAGGCCGGATAACAGACCTGAAAACAGGGCAGGGTATCAAAGATGCAGAGGTAGTACTGGTTAATGTGGCGGACGGAACGCGGTTTACCAAACTCAGCTCTGAGGAAGGTTTGTATGAATTTAATGTATCTGAAAATCAGTATGTTATATCGGTTCAGAAGCCCAATTTTGTGAGTATAGAAAAGATACTCATTTCTACACTAGGTTTTCCGCAAGCCCATGATTTTAATGCACCGCTTTATCTGCGTGCTTTTGATGCTACAAATAAAATTATTCTGAACGACATACAGTTTGACCTCAATTCTGATAGAATCATTGAGTCCTCATTGCCTATACTAGATAATTTGGTCAAAACACTCAAAAATTATTCAGATTCTTACATATATGTAGGTGTACATACCGACTCACGCGGTGAAGATGCCTATAACCTGAAACTATCCGAAGAGCGTGCCAAAACCGTCTATAATTATCTCATCAGTAAAGGCATAGAAGCGGGGCGGATACAAGCAAAGGGCTATGGCGAAACACAACTTACAAACTACTGTGCCAATAATGTACTCTGCAATAACAGGCAGCATCTTGCAAACCGCCGCGTAGAAATATTGCTGAGCAATGACCCACCACAAGATAAATAGTATATGAGCGCCTTTGTGTCGTTTTGGAAGCAAACCAAAGCCTTAATTATCCGTGAGTTCAAGAACGATTGGCGAAACAAGAATGCCCTGAATGCAGTTTTACTTTATTTGGGCGCTGCAATTTTTGTGGTTTATATGGGTTTTGACCTCCATAAGGGTTTTTTGAACAAGGTCGTTTGGAACACCCTCTTTTGGATAATTCTACTCTTTGCCGCATTCAATGCCATTGGTAAGAGTTTTGTAGAAGAAGCCGAAAGCAAAATGCTTTTTCTCTATTTTGTTGTGAAGCCCGAAGCCCTCATTTTGGCCAAAATTCTCTATAATGGCCTCTTAATGGTGGCTATCGGTACGGCTGGACTAGGTCTTTATGCGCTCGTTATGGGCTTTCCCGTGCAGGATATGTGGCTTTATCTGGCATTAGTCCTTCTTGCTGCTTTGGGCTTTTCTTGTATATTGACGCTCATTAGTAGCATTGCAGCGCAGGCAAGCAACAGTAGTACGCTCATGGCCGTTATTGGTTTTCCCTTAATTTTGCCTTTTTTGCTTCTACTCCTCAAAGCCTCAAAAAATGCGTTAGACGGCCTTGCACGCTCACAGAGCCTCAATGAAATTCAAACCCTGACTGCTATTATTGTCTTGTCCTTAGCAGTGTCTATGCTCCTTTTCAGATTTATTTGGCGAGGATAAAGGCTATGTAGTCTTCCCTTAAAATGTATCTAAGATATTTACTATCAGTAAATTAAACAAGCATTTCATCTTCAAAATGTCTTGCTTTTTAGCCTATTTTGTCAAAAAACTGGCAAAACCTCAACGCCTCTTACGGCCTGCCATGCCTCGCATCAGACAAAAGCGAATGGCTCAAATGTCAGAGGGTAAGATTTTCTGTGTTACCATGTTTTGTAAGAGAGTGAATCAAAGAAAAAGCCATTCGCTGGTTTAGATGAAAAAAGCCTGTTTTTCATCTAAATTGGCCTTTTGCGAGGCTTGATTTTTTTGCTATGCCCTGCGGTCGGAACTTTCAGCTCGCGCTTTAGTTCTGCATCAAAGCAAAAAGTAGAGAGAAAAAGCTACCCAAAAATCATGAGGGTGTTCCTAAAGCAGATAAATCATATCAATCAATTGAGGTGCTTGTTCTTGGCAGACTTTTTAAGAGACAACTAATTAGAGTAACAAACACCTATGCGCAGAGACAATACTTGTGCAAAATCGGCTGGGCGGTCGGTATAAAAAAGCAATATCTTAGCGTTCTTTTTTACCCCAAAAAATTTTGTTACTTTGGCTGTTGTTTTCATATACAATACCACGTTGTGTGCCTCAGCTTTCCCCAAAAGAGAAAACTGAATAACATCTGCTGCTTCAGGAATCTCCTCCGATAGTTCAAAGCGCTCAATTTCTTCAAAATTTATGTTTGTTTCAGCAGCAAGACCATTACAAATAACCAAGCAGTCTTGCTTGAATCTAATCTGCCTAGCAGAAATTGCCCTTATATGCGCCAATAACTGCAAAGCTGTGTAAAGACTGAGGGCAGTTGTGATCCAGGCTGCTGTTGTGCTCCAGAGGTCAAGGAGCAGGTGTGCAGCAAGTGTTTCTATGAGTACAACGGACAACAAGGCGTACAAAAACCCTATGATGCCGCTTTCTTTATGATTGGTAAATGTTGTTTGATAGTCGGCCTCTTTTGTTTTTTGTGGAATGAAAAGATAATAAAAAATAGCCAACTCTGATGCAAACAAATAGCCAAGAATTTCACTACCAAAAACTTGTGTCAGAAAACTTCTGGCTTTAGCTATAAATTCTGTATTTGCTGCATTGGTTTGTCTATTTTTATTCGCCAAATAAAAGCTCCGCACCAACGCCCCTACTATCGCGATTTCAATAATAGGGTAGGCATAATTTTTAATATAGTGCAGCATAATGCTGTTACGACTGTCTAGAACCAAACCCACAAGAAGTAAGCCAGCCACCCAAATTCGCAAAATGCTCATTCTGGAAACCTGCGTTTTACGAATACACAAATAGTATAAAAATGGCGCTAAAATCAGCACATCGGCTAAAATTGCATGGGACATCAATATACTATCTGCCTGAAAGCGCGGAGTAAGTACCGTGAGGCAACTCAAAGTGGCGACCAATACAGGAAGTCCCAAAGCAAGAAGCCAGTTAGGTTTATTGCGCTTATGTTCTAATGCTACAGTCATTTCAATCTCCTTGTAATCAGCGTTCTATTTGAACTTTCATTGTTTTGGAAAAGCTGTTATTGCTAATTCGGACAAAATAAAGGCCGTTATAAAGCGTCTGCACATCAAAATAAGCAATGGTTTGGCCTTTGTAAATGTGGCTGCTTTGAAGTTCGCGGCCTATCGCATCATAAAGCTGAACACGCAAATCTTCGCGTACCAAGTCCACAATTTGTATGCCTATCAAGTCTTGGGCAGGGTTAGGCGCAATGTTGATGGTAGGTGTTTTACCAAAATCGCCGAGTCCAGTTGGCACAGAGGCTAGTTGTTTGACTATCAAAGACTTGGCCGTAAATCCGTCGCCTTCCGCTTTAATGGTGGCGAATCTGATTTTATCGGTAGTATTGGCTGCTATTTCTAAACCGATGGTGGCATTATCTTTACCGCTATTGCTGCTCAGTTTTAACCAATCGGCAGAGGTGCTGAGTTTCCAAGTAGTATTAGAGTTAAGACTAAAGCTGTTGGTACTCTTGGCCGCTTCTACCGTCATTGTATCGGTGCTCAGAGTAAGAAAAAAGGTTTTGGCATCAGCCTGAGTAATTTTTACGAGTTGGCTAGCCAGACCAGCAGCTTCCACGGTTACGGTAGCAGAACGAGACGTGCTAGTAGTATTTGCAGCAGCGGTTAATGTTATTGAGGCATTATTTGAACCACTGGTGGTGCTCAAAGTAAGCCAAGACTGGTCTGATTTGGCTGTCCATGCTACGTTTGAGGTAACTTCCACAATTCCCAATTTATTGGCTTCAGCAGGAATACTGATACTAGCGGGTGCAGCTTTTAGAAAAGACGAAACGGGCGTATAAACCGTAGTTGCTTCTGATACGGAAGTTACTTTTCGGTTTGCATACACGCCATAAAAGGTGGGGCCAACCGCGTAAGGATAAGCAGAATTATGATTGGCATCAACTGTGCAAAAATAGGCATAAGTACCTTTCGGATACTCTGGCGTTATGCAAAATCTACCATTATGTTCGTCCAGATAGTCAGGCGTACTGGCAGAAGTGGGCGTATAGGCATAGTCTTCACGAAAATAACCGAGTGGATAAGTAGCACTTACCGCGGGGCCGTCTTCCACGTCCGTACCATCAGCCCAGTTTGTGCGTGTGGTAATGCTGCGCAAGGCATAGCTTGATTTTATACGTGTAATGCCGCCCGTCCCATCGGCATTTTTGTAACCATAAGCGCCATAAATAGGGAAACCATCATAAGCAAAGCCAATAAGAGGTGAGTGCTTGGCAGGGTCAATGACGTAAAGGCCGTCTGCATCATACAGATTACAAATGGTAGAAATGACGTTGATATCTAGCTTAAATGCGCTTGGATTCTGGTGGTGGTGATAATTGCCTTGTGCGGGGTGGCCTTTACTGCAATCGAAACCAGCTCTCTCAGCCACAATAGCATCTCTGTTCCAGGACATTTCTGCACCAGGCCCACCCGGACACGGAGGATTGCCGGGGCCACCACAGAGCGAGCCTGTAGAAGCATTCCAAGCTACACCATCGCGGTAGTCAAAGAGCGCCACGCCATTGATAAAAACGCCAATGTTTCCGCCTGTAGTTTTGGTGGGCGTGCCAGTACCTTTGGCTGGGCTGAGCGGAAATTTAAAAATAGCGTTTTGGTTACTGGCTTGCGATGGATTACCGTCTTGAAAAGGCCCCGTAGGGTATGCTGGTACGCCTTTGGTGTGTACATAAACAAAAGAGGCGCTATATTCCACTTTTTGGCAATTAACAAGTATTTTGTTATCAATAGCCGTAGAGCTACCACTATTGTAGTAGGAACCGGTTTTGGTAGTATTCTGCAACCAGCTTGTTATGCCGGGGTTGTCTTGTGCCAAAAGCCGAGTCCAGAGTAAAGTTTGCACAAGACAAAACGTAAGAATGAAAGAATGACGCATGCAGTAAAAGCGTTTAAAATGAAAAGATTAGTACAAAATCCTACTTGTTTTTGAGTAGATAGGGTGGATAAGAAAAATTCCTGTCAAAGATAAAATGTTTGTCATTCAAAGTCAATAAAAAAGCAATTAAATTTACTTTTTCCTCACTCGTCAGCAAGATAGGGTTCGGCAAATTGGCTTTTGTATAATGACCCAGCACTTGGTAAAGGGTTTTGAAGCGACCGTCGTGCATATAGGGATAAGAGTAAGACAGATTCCGCAAACTTGGTACTTTAAACAAAAGACTATCTGTGGGCTGAGCAGTTGTCAAAAATCTGCCAAAGTCCTTCAAGTGATGGTCAAGCGGCAAGCCGTTGCGTTGAAACGAAAAATTGCTAAAAAGAGGCTCTGTATGACAAACATTGCAGTTTTTTTTGAAAAGCAAATACCCTTTTTTCTCTTGCTCTGTGAAGACTGCTTCGCTGCGTTGCACACTGTCATACTTGGCATTTGCCGAAATCAACCTCAACTGAAACTGCATGAGTGCGTCTAATAAATGCCGTGTAGAAACGATAGAATCCTTATAGGCTTTATAGAAAAGTTGAGGATAATAGCCCGAGTCTTGTAATTTTTTTAGAACCTCGGAGAGTTTGCTACCCATTTCTACTGGGCTTTCTATGGGTGCCAATGCCTGTGCGTCAAGTCTTTGTATAGCCCCGTCCCACATGAAGCTGTGTTGCCATGCCAAATTCATAAGGGCAGGGGCATTGCGCGTGCCTATGGAATCGTGTATGCCATGACTGAGACGGTGGTCGGTATGTGCAAAGGCGTTGTAAGAAGTATGACAAGAGGCACAAGAAATGCTGTTGTTGGCAGATAGAATGGGGTCGTAGAATAAAATTCTGCCCAATTCGGCTCGCTTTGCATTTAATTTGGTGTGTTTGAGGCGCATGATAGGCTCTGGAAAATGCGCTGGCCGAAGCCGCACACCTTGATAGGCCATACAGCTCGCTAAAGCAAAAACAAGGGCTAAACAATAGTTTCTGTTCATTTCGTTACATGGATACAATCTCTGAATGCTTCTGCTGCTATAACCGCTCGGCTACTCGGCGACATTAACTCAAAAACAGGCATCTGAACCATGACTGCCAAAAAAGTATCTGCATCTATCCGCAAAGTCTGTGCTTCATAGAGGCCATCTATGCTCAAAAGCCGAAAGGTGTTGTTTGGAGATTGGTAGCCGCCTATATGATAAATAAAAGGTCGTTTTGAGGTATGCGAGCAGCCTATTCCGCCTTCAATTTTGATATGAATAAAGCCGTTTTGCCAAGTCCAATACATACCTTTAGTCGGGTCTAGGTCGCCAATCATCTGGGCAGTCGCATTTGTGAGGCTGTCTATACCCAGCCCAAGTTTGTGCTGCTTTTTAATAGATTGGATAGGAATAAAAAGGCTAGTGCTGTCCTCAAAATCAATAAGTTTGTTAAACGGCCACAGATAAAACTTGCAGACCTCAATGCGAACGCTATCTTGGAGTTTGGCAGAAAAAAAAGGTATGCCTAGTGTTATTCTTTGTTCTTGGCTGCCTAGCTCAAAAGAAAGTCTGGGCGGCTCTTGTGCGGCCAAAGTTTTGATAAAAAAAAATAGATAAACCAAAACCAAATTTGATATTCTCGCTAAAATAGGGCTCATGACGGGTGCTTTAAGACAGACAAAAATAAGGGATTTTTGACATAGATTTTAATACCACCAGCAGAAAATAAAGTGCTTCTATCTAACTTTCAGGTTTAAAACCACTGGCCTGTCCATCTCACAGCGTGTGTATCAAGCCCCAAAAAACAAAACAACCCCACAAAGCCCTAAAAGCCTGATGAGGTTGTTCTTATTTTGTCTTTGAAATAGAATGATTTAGCGATACAGCATGACTATGTAGGTAAAATAGTAGGTGCCGTCTTTCGCTCTGGCCACGCCAAGTTCTGCAAAATTATATTGCTTAAGAGGACATTCTATAATTTCTTTGTGCTTAGGGCTGGCTAACCACGCATCAAAAACCATTTGGGCGGGGTCTTCGTGCCCCCTGCTCTTGCCCACAATTTCTGCAATGCGCAATATGCTACGCCTCACA
>JAAFJX010000070.1 GCA_013299045.1 Cytophagales bacterium
TGACCCTCACTCAGGCAGCCAAACTACGGGCCTTCTACTACTTATCCACAGGTGGCCTACTTTAGCCGAAATAACTGGCTCAGTTTAACCGAAACGGCTGGCCTACTTTATGCCGGAATACACACTCTGTTTGCCTTACTGGGGCGTTCGTCTTGTCAGACGAGGCCCGAAACGCACGCAAAAACTTGACTCGCTCAGGCGTGCAAACTGTCAACGGAGCGACGGACTTGGAAGCCCCAAAACCTGACTCACTCAGGCGTGCCCTTTGTCGCCCGGAACCCGACCGCCGGACCAAAGCCCCAACCCGCACGAGTGCCGAGTGTCAACCACTACCTGAAAATGAACGCTCATGTATGGCGACCGCCCAACGCTCGCAGGGGTTGATGGCGAGCGAAGCGAGCCTTTACACCCCTGCCCACGTTGGGATGCCCTCAACTTCGTTCCGGTGGCGAGCAACCTGTCGCACGAGCAACGGCCCCAGCGCAAAGCGCAAAAGACCCATTTGTTATGCTCATTTTCATAAAGTAATTATCTCATTATCAACAAAAGACACTGGTAACACTGGTAGGTTAAGTTGACTCGTGATAGCCACTTTGTTTATAGTTATTTTAGACTCTCTTCTTCTAATATTTACTCGAGAGTAGTGCTTTGAAAACACGTCGTAGCGGTATAAGAAAAAACCGTTACTCGAAATCACGTCAATCCAATCTTCGTAATTCTGCTCACAAAATTCTGATAATTGGGTAACGATACCATCGTAAGATTCAAAATCACTTTGAACTTCTTTTGGTACAAACCCCCGGTTAGTACAATCCAAAATAGCTATGTTACCTGCTTCATCGAGCGCAAACCAGATAAAATAATCTTTGACAGTGTCATCCTTTACTAAGCGTTTTTCAAAAGGAGTGACCCCCAGATGTAAATATTGCAAGTAATAAGGCGGACCATTACCAATGAGACTTCGGACTATATATGCTTCTGTGTCAAGTTTTTCGCACAGTTCATCCAAAAAGGCATTCATTGATTTTGCAACCACAACCCTGTCGTCAAGATCAGGGCTACATCTAATTATTTGACCCACTGTACCCTGTGAATCTGGATCTAAATCAATGCAAACTAAACAACTATGGACTGGAAGTCCATAGGTTTAAAAGCGAATGAAATTCGCCCATTCGGTTGGAAACCGACCCAAAGTACACCACTCAAAGTGGGTCATTCCAGAATAAAATTCTCATCCCCATTCGCCTGATCTTTATGATGCTCCAAATAGGCTTGCAACAACTCGTCGGTGATCGACCCAACGCTCCAAGCTCCATAACCAATACCCCAAAGATGCCCCCCCCAGTAACGGCGTTTCAATTCGGGGTACTCTGTCAACAACAATTTCGCACTCCGTCCTTTGAGTCGTTTGACCAAGTCGCTCACACTCAACGACGGAGGGTAAGACAAGTGCAGATGGATGTGATCTTTGCTGACCACTCCTTTCAGGATGTGCACATCCAGTGCATTGCAGGTTTGGCGGATCAGTTCCCGACAACGCAATTGTACCTCACCTTGTAAAACATGATAGCGATACTTGGTGATCCATACTAAATGGACTTGTAATTGATGAACCGAATGGCTACTCGACCGTTGCTGCTTCATCTGGCAAAGCTATCAAAAGTGAGTAGCAAATAAATTCTTGCCCTAAAGGGCATAGTTTCAACTAGCGTACTTTAAAAATGAATCTCCACTTCCATGACGTGCAAAGGGTATCCATAATTTATTCCAATCCATGGGTTTCACATGGCCTGGGGGTATTGATTCAAAATCGGTGGAATAAACAATATCAGACTTTGGCCAAGGTCCATTATTAAAAGGGTCTTCTGAAAATAGCATTTTAAAGCTATATAAATCATATTCTGATAGACACCCTGAATAATTAATGGCTTCACATCCCCCATTAATGGAAAAAATGTCTTTAAGTTCTGTAGGAAATGGAAGTTGATGAGATAAATAGAGTTGCTCGACTCGATCAATTTCCAACTGATCTATGGCAGGTAAAAGAGTAGCATAGAAATTGGGTAATTTTTTTTCTAAAAGATCCGTAAACCTAATCCACTTCTGTTTAATCTCTGACATTTTGTAAAACTGTTTATGTAAGAAATACTTGTTGGTTCAACTTTCCCCTACCAGAACACTTGTGTTGACAACCGGAGCTAACCCACGCAGACGCAAAACAAAAACCCCTGATTTACAATTACTTAACTTATTCAGGCGTGCGAACTGTCAACAGAGCGACGGACTTAGAAGCCCCACACTTGACCCACTCAGGCGTGCGCTTTGTCGCTCGAAAGCTGGCAACGCACCGCCCGACGGCAACCACCGGCGAGCAACCTGTCACACGCTAAACGGAACACATACAAGCCCTTTGCATGGCTGGCTTCGCCCAACGCCCCGGGGGGCTGATGGTGAGCGAAGCGAGCCTTTACACCCCCCGGTTGTTGGGAGAAAATACTTAGCACTCCGGCGTGCCCCCTGTCGCCCGACAGACGGCAGCGCGGAGCGAAAAGCCCCGCCACTAAGTAATAGAAAAATCCATTAAACGCACACTCAAAAACTAGTCTACCCGAAGATTCTTGCAAGCCTTTGATTATAAGACAATTGAATGTCAATCCACTTAGCAAAGGCTTCCATACAGTAGGTCCATAGCAAGACAAATTCCGGCCTCATCTGTTTAAGAC
>JAAFJX010000043.1 GCA_013299045.1 Cytophagales bacterium
CGGTCACGCGAGCGTCTACGACGGTTACTCGGGCGTCGATGGCGGTTGCGCGATTATCAATCGTTGTTACACGGGCATCGATAGCTGTAACTTTGTTGTCGATAGTCGTTACACGAGCATCAATAGCGGTAGCTCTGTTATCAATGTCTGTCACACGCGCATCAATAGCCGTGACGCGGTTGTCGATAGTAGTTACACGGTTGTCAATCGTTGTTGCACGGTTATCCACCGTAGTCACACGCGCGTCCGTGACCGCCAAGGCGGTATTGGTGGCGTTCAGTTGACTGCCGTTGACCGCATCGGTTGAAGTCGCTGAAATCCGCCCTGCAGCCACATTGGTGATGGTGCGCTCAGAACCCGCAGCGCCCACGCTGACGGTAGAAGTCGGTGCCGTACCTGCGAAGGTGTACCCAGTTCCATTGAGCGTCACCCCTGCAGTGCCCACAGCAGCTACGCTGCTGCTGCCACTGCCCAGGGCTACATCGTTTGCGTTGTTGGCGGTTGCTCCGCTTCCGATGGCATACGACCCTGCTCCAGCGGCTGTGCTGCCACCCCCTAAAACGCCACTGTTTGCACCAGCTGCGTTTGAGCCATTACCCACCACAATCGCAGAAGCACCTGAAACAGTATTCCCAGAACCTAAATTCGTTGTATTTGCACCAGTAATATTGTTGTTGTTTCCCAAGGAAACTGCATCGTTCGCTGAAGCAGCAACTGTATTGCCAGATCCCGTGATACTCGCCATACCGCCGGCTTGGACGTTATTATTATTACCAGTGACAAAATTGAAACCAGTAGCAGTACCGCCAACCGTATTGCCATTACCAATAATCGCTGCACCGCCAGCAGATACGTCTCTGTTGCCTGAGCCAAAAATGGCGCTAGGCTGTCCAGAATTTGTGTTGTTATCACCAAAGACGATGGTTCCGCTTGGACCGCTGACGGAGTTTCCTGTGCCCATGCCTGTGACCTGAGCAAGTGATGGCATAGCCTGACCACCTAAGACCACCAGTACTGCGAGCGCTATATTTGAATGTGAGAGTTTGAATTTCATGTGTTCCTCATTAAAAATTAATAATAAAAATGACTACCGACTACTTGGTGATTACTTGATTGACGCCTTAGTCGGATCGTTGCTCGTAATCACTAAAACACGCTTGTCGTTCAAGAGTTGCATCCTGAACTGTGATAGATCCTGGTTCGCAAAAGCGCCCATGATCCCTTGCAATCCAACTACAAAGGTGCCGGCTGGTTTGAGTGCTTGAGCGGCTTGTGTTAGACCAAAGTCGGTGAAAGCGGCAGCATGGACAGGGAAGGTCGCTGAATCCACGGCTGTGCCATTGAGCTGGGTTTGGTAACCCGCTTGCTTAGCCCAGCGTGTTAACACACCGATCAAGCTTTTGTCTGAAGCATTCAAAGCAAAAGCACCAACTGCAGGCAATGTAGGTGTTTGCGCAGAGGCTGGAACAGCAGGCGCAGCAGGCTGTGATGACGCTGTTACAGCTGTCGAAACCTGCGCTTGAGCTGCTGCGGGTTGATTAACAGTAGCAGGAGCTGCAACTGGCTTAGCAGGTGCAGCACGCGAACTAACCATAATTGTCTTTATGTTGGTTTGTGGATTGACCACAAACAGAACACCTGACATATCAACACGTCCAAACGGCTTGGCCAACGATGCGACAGCAGCTTCGAGCGTGTCGCTAATTGGCAATTTGTAATGCTCAGGAAGCAAAGGCAAATCTACATATTCAGCGGCATGGCTTGGAAATTTCGCAGTAGCCGGTACATCGTTCAGAATGAGGCGGTAACCCGCAACATTCGCCCAACGGCTTAGCACTTGTAAAGCCGTTTTTTCGTAAGAACCGATCGCGTAAAGCTTCAATCCTGCGCTGTCTGCTGGCTTTTCCGCTGGCTTGACGGGCTTAGACTCAATCTTGACTTCATCTTTAGATAAACTGCCTCCGACGCTCACAGGCGCTGTGACTTGCACTGAAGCCGGCGTTGGGACAGCGACAGTTGTAGGGGTAGGGGTAGGGGCGAGCACAGCCGCCACAGGCTTAGCTATAGGCGTTTGAACTATCGGTGTAGTTGCGATAGCGGCTACTGGTGCAGCAATAGCTGTTGTAGCCTGTTTAACGACAGAAGTTGGTGCTATTGCTGGGACAGGTGCTGGCATATGCACTGTTGAGGGCACAGAAATAGGCAATACCTTAGGCGTTGGGGTAGGGGTTGGTGTAACCGCGACAGCTTGCTCAGCGAATGCGTTGTAGGTGACTGTTGCGGTGTACTGATTGGCTAAATTAATCAGCAATTTAGGGTAAATACCCACCACTTCCTTGTAGCTGTTGCCATCACGAACCGTCAATGCTTTGCCGTTGCCATCAGTGATTTTTCCAATCGGTTGACGGTCACGAAATTGCAAATAGGTGTTTTTACCATCGGTAAAAACTTGCGTGGGTCTAGCAATGATGTGACCTTCGATGCTGTAATCAAAGTCTTGTCGCCACTGTATGGCATTCTTAGCCGAAACATTTTCGGGTTCTGGTGTCAGGGTCGTGCAGCCCAACATGGCAAGTGCCGCCATGCTGATACAAGTTACTTTGCAAAAGTTTGGTATTTTCTTCATATTCATTTCTCTACTTAGTCATTCAGGACGTTTTTGTGTAATAGAAGGTGGTAACACCATGTCACGTGCAACCACTAAATTGAATTTCTCACCGTACGAGAGTGATAAATTCGGCTTGATGTTTTGATTGCGATCCAGTATTCGACGTGCGGTTTCAGTCAGCGTGCCCGAAGCGGTGTCAGCAGCAGCTTGTCCCAAACTTACAGTCAAATTGGTTCCGCTGTTCGCTCCACCGGTTGAGCTGGAGGAGTTGTTAGCACTTGTGCTGGTGGTCACCGTGGTCGTTTTATTGCCCGTTTTGGGATCTGTCACTTCAGTTGTGACCGTTCTGCCCGTTTCAGTTGAGTTGGCCGAGGCATCCGTACCGCTAACTTTTGCTGGAAACAGCCAGTTCGTCATCGCATCCGTCAACGGTTTGGTAAAGTTGGTTACAGCACCAATCAACAAAGATGGGCCAAAAATTTCCCAAAATCGATTGTTGACCTCTGCGTTCAGACCTGCTTTGCCGTTGCGTTCAGAGCCTCGAAAATTACCTCGCCCTTGTGTATCCAACAAACTCACTGACGATCCATTTGGAAAAATCATTCTGCTAAATCCAAACAGAATCCGCTGCTGGCCAGCAACCACCTCATTGTTGTATGCACCGACCAAAACAGTACCTTTTGGAACCAACAGATTGCGTAAATTAACGCTGTCATACACGTCCATACTGACTTGTGCACGCAAATCCCCTGGTAGATCCGAGTCAACGGCTGATATCAACACCGAAGGGATGATTGAGCCTTGATGCAGTGTGTAAGCGCTGCTGGCAGCAGTAGGTGTCAAAGGGCTTTGTAGTGAGGGGGATTGCTGTCCATCCACCCAAGAGCGGCTAGCCTGATCTTGCGATCGGCCACTTGCACCGCCAGTGGCAGAATTACCACCAAGAAGCGCAGCCAAGGCAGGTGGCAAACCAGAACCGCCAGCACCTGCAGCACCTTGATTCGCAGCCAAAGCGGCTGTGGCTGCAGCTGTGGCTTGTGCAGGCGTCGTCACTGAACCTGACCCTTGAGCACCGCCCAGCAGAGCAAGCAGACTGTTTAAATTAGTGCCAGAGTTTGTAAAATCGTTTCCGTTAGCCGCAGGTGAATTGGCATCGTAGGCATTCATTTTGCTAGACCTGATGGCCAGAGCGAGCTTTTCTCGCTCGATACGATCTGCCTCTATACGTGCCGCTTCATCCTGCGAGGCTTTGCGCTGTGCGTCTGCAGCGGCTCGATCTGCGTCATTTGTAGAGGTATTTTTAGCTGTCCCATCCTGCTTATTTCGGTTTTCGATGTCGGCTTTTAGCTTCTCCGCCTCAACTTCACCTTTCAGTCGTGACGCAAAAGATTGCGCATCACCAGGCTTAGCCTCTGTGATACGCTTCATAGACTCGGACTCTTCCTTGTCCTTGAGACGGTCAGCGTTGGTACTTTTCGTCAAATACCGATAACCCATCACACCAACCATGATGATCAGCACGCCTGTGAGGATGATGGTCAGCAGGTCTTTGCGCGGTGCATTGTTCGCTGCGGTGGTCATTATTGCTCTCCAGCTGACAGGCGGACAGACGCAGCACCAAAGCGGTTAGACACGTTTGTGGGTGTCCTACCACTGATACGAACCTCTTCTTTACCTAGCTTCAAAACAGCGCCGTAGCCCAACACGCGCGGCGCTACCAAGACACCATCTATAAACTTGTAGTCCACCAGCTCTGTTTGACCCTGGCTGTCCAGAGCGAATAGAGCTGGTATTTCCTGAACCGATGTAGGTAAAGCGATACAGGTGTAACGTCCATCATCCCAAATATGCGTGGGTGAAAAAAAGGCGGTGTTGTTTTCAATCTTATAACCCGTACGCTGATTCAATGACGCTCCGTTACAAGGCGAAGCCAAAGCCTCACGTCTAGCCGTGCCGTTTATAGCTTGGCTAGAGGAGGGTAATATGCCTGTTTCATCAAAATAAGCTTGCGATATATCTTTAACTGGCTGCGTCCAACTGACGCGCTGCATCCAGCCTAGCTTGCTTTCACTCTTGATTTCTGTGAGATCAAGGTCATACGTTCGCTCGGTTGTTACAACAGTTGCGGTCGTTGAAATACCCGGTTGAATAGGCTTGACCATGATGTTTCGCTTATCAGCCGAAACGTGGTACTCCCACTGGATCATGTCACTGATAAAAAATGCTTTGACCGTTTCGTTGGGCGCGAACTCCAAGCGCGTAAAACGTTGGGTTCGCGTCAAAATGTCATAAATGCCGTCTTTGTTGAACGGAAAGACAACGACGCGACTGTCCAGTGGAGAGGCCACAGATGTCTCGGTGCGCGACTTACCTACAGCTTTGAGTGCTGCTGAGTTATTTGATTGTGCGCTGACAGGAGCGGCAACACATGCTAAGCACACGGCCAAACAGCCAGCAAGCACGTTTAAAAGGTTCGTATGGTTTTTCATTTTATAAATAGAACGAGGTTTCATGTAAGCGTCTTTCTTTTTTTGTAGTTACTGAGGCGGCTATCGGGTTGTTTCATTCGCAATGCTGAATCGACTGATGGTTACGCCAATTGGGTTCTTTTTTTCCTCATCGGAACCTGGTTCTGGCGTGATCAAAGTCAGAGTTGCTGTCAAAAGTCGTGGTGTACGCGCTACCTCATTACCAGAGCTGCGCTCAACCATGTCGTAGCGCACCAAGGCGTTTTTTCCCTCATTGATGTAACTAATCGTCTTGATCTGAACCTCCGTAGTTTTGCTGGGCTCTTTGACGATGCGTTTGGCATACTCATTACGAGTGATGTATTCCTGCAATTGATTCACCGCGTCTCCCCTTGTCCAAGAAGCTGCCATGGGTAAATCGCGTGATATGGCGTTCTCGTTCAGTGAATCGACCCACGTCACCCATTGCGCTAGAAAATAGTCGACATTCGCTTGGGTAACGTTGTACTTCTTGAGGACGTTCTCGGCGATCACCACACGTCCAGTCGTGCGCTCGACCTCCATGACATAGGGAATACGCTCCTTCAATGGAAACAACTGCCACAGCGCCATGGCCTGTGCGCCAATGACCAATAAAAGTATGAAAACAATGAACCAGGCACGGTTTTCTCTAACGATAGGCCCTACAAAAGTACGCAAATACAAGGGGTTCTTTCCCATTGAGGGCACTGAACCAGATGTTGTAGAAACGATGCTTTCATCGTCTACGGCATTCATTGGCCATGTTGGTGGTTTCTTAATCAACATTTCAATCCTTTAAAACAAAACCCTAGGGGTAAACTAAAAACATCATTAAAAATAGTGCTTGCGTTGTTCAACTTGGTGTGACACAATAGTTTTATGAGATTTGCAAACCACATCCGCTCAACACGCTCAGGTTTTACGACTTCACACCGCACTTCAGCGGTACGTGAGATATCGCTGTGGGCGCGACTTGTTCGCATATTCAAATGGGGTGTCTTTTTGACAGTCACCTTTGCATGCATTTTTCCGCTCATGTTTTCGTTCGCTAAAACTGATGACGACTGGCTGGCTACCGGAATATTGGGAGCTTGTTTTAGTTTCATGCTTTTCATTCGTCTTTTTAAACCTTGGCTTTTTTCATATTTTTTTGGCATCAGTGATGAAGATCAAATTCGTATTGCTAAGCAAAGCGAAGAGGATTTAGATAATGCAATCAGTGACAAAATAATTGGCTTTAATTCAGGTATTCGCTAGTCTTTATTTGCCTGTCAAAATTTTTCCAATCTTTGAAACAGGGCCTCCCACTGCGCCCGTTGCATTCCCTACAGCCTGTCCGTTCATCAATTTGTTTGTAAACTCTGGCACTTGCCACATCAAGTAAGCAGACATACTTGCAACAATAAAAATCAAAAAGATAACTAAAATATCGACACCAAACTCTGTGCCGTTTGTCGTCATGCCAGCCATGTCATTCAAGGTTTTAAAGGCCGCTCCGACAAACACCAGCAAAATAGCTGAAATGACTTTGATCATGCCGCCTGCGATCATGAATCTCAGCCAACTGTCGAACAAGTAACTGAGTGAGCTTATGAGTAGGAAGGGCAACATAATGGGTCCAACGGTCATACCAACGCCTATCGCCACCATTCCCAACAGTGACACAGCAATGGCTGCTGTCACCATTCCTGAGATAGCTACAGCCGCTAAGACTTTGAACACCAAGGCACCAATCAGCAAGAATATATTTGCCAGTCCAAGCGCAGTGCTTGCAACACCTTTCATAAAGTCCCACATGGCGGCTGGAAGACCCGGATTTGTACCTGGAATCGTACTGGTAGGGTTTTGACAGCCCACAAAGGTACAGGGCTCTCCACTCGGCGTCAATTTCCCGACCGAGAATAATTCCATGATGGCATCAGTGCCCATCTTAAAAAAGGCACTTGGGGTTGCTGAGCTGCCTGAAGCTTGCCTAGCAAGATCAGAAAATCCATCTACGAAAAATGAACCGACGAAAGTCCAATTACCCAGCATAAAGCTAACCACAGCCCACTTAAGTAGCATCTGCATCAAGCTGACTTGCGTCATCGCCCAATCCTCACCCACGAAAGTCATGACCAAGTGGTAAGTGACCATCACGACCACCAATCCGTAAAGAATGTCATACCCTTGATTGAGCAAGTTATGAGATGTGCTAGACGTAGCAACCTGCATAGCGCTGGTTAATCTACCAATTGCACCGTTAATATCAAACGCCATACTGTCCTCCCAGCCAAGTAAAAGCCCACCGTGCAACACTAATAATTTGCATAATGAAAACCAGTGGAATGGCTAGTAATCCAGCACTGGTCAGTCTGGGGTAGAACGCCAAGTTGTACAGCAAAGCCCAGATAAACACCGCTTTCCTTTTTTCTTGAAAACTTGCACCCGTAGGCAACTTAACATCGCGCAAGTTCCATTGCGACTCCATGCCTTGACTCGTGTCCTCAACCATGTCACGCATACGCGTATACCGCTCACGCACAATCGCTTGATCGTCGGTCTGTAGGTTGCCTAGCAGCAGCTCAGGCGCTTGTTTAAAGTTTTGAAACATAGTTGATCACTTTTCCCAAGGCGCTTTGTAGCCGCTTTTGAATTCGCTATCACGCTTGGCTATCGCTTTAGCAGCTTCGAGCTGCTTCTTGGCAATTTCCTCTTGTTTGACTCTTTGATCAGCAAGCTGCGATTGATTGGCAGAATACTGATACGCGAAAATACATACGCTGATAATCACAACAGCAAGCAAAAGGATGGTTAATAATTTTTGAATTTTTTGTAGCATGATGTGCTCATTTTTCCCAAGGTGCTTTGTAGCCACTGGTGTAGTTCTGTGCCTTAATCGCAGCAGCCTTCATCGCATCAATACGAGCCATATTGCGATCGGCTTCGATTGACTTGGATTCCTCGACATCCATACGATCCTGCGTCTTATTGACCGAATCCTTGCGCACCACAAGCAATAATTCATTGATGCTTGTAGCTACGACATTGAGCTGACTGTTGAGCAGCTGCAAGCCTTGCACATTACCCGTAATGCCTGGTATAGCTGCTGCCATGGTTTGCACTGATTTTGCGCGAGTCGCCAGTTTGGTCGCAGCTGCAATATCTGAATCCCACTGTTTTTTGTACTGACCTCCGCGTGTATCCGCCATGATCTTTTCTTTTCGAAAATACTCTTTTGGGTTTTCCCCCCAGTTGATCATTTCCTTGTTGCGTCGCTGCCAGATCGTGCCTACTTCTTTCACGCTATCCTGCAAGCCAATGTAAGCGGTCTGGAGCTCCTGCACTTGGCCGATGACATCTCTGACAGGTTGCGTAACTTGGTTGACGACGTTTTGCGGCAAAGCCAGCAGGTTAGTCAACATGGTTTTCCACATCGCAATTTGCGTTGTCGTTTGCTGCAACTGCGTTGCCAGCTGTGAACCAAGCAACAAGTTGTTAGCAACTTGAGTAACTTCGCTTGCCACGCCAGTTACACCATTCGCCTGAGTAGGGACGGCTTGTAACAGCATAGCTGCCGTCATAGCTGTCACCAGAAGCTTAAACTTTAACTTTTTCATGTGATACCTCCTGTATGTAATCATCTAACCATTCTTCAACGGGTTGATTCTTCGCCATGTACTTCACGATGGCTTTCTGGGCAGTCATCTCACTGCGCAGCATGGCTAATTCATCCTGTCCCAGTGATAACCGCACCTGTCGCACGATATCTGCCTGCCTCAGTACATAGTCTTCTTTAGGAATTCCCTGGGCTACCATGACAACTTGTTCTTCACGCAAACCAAACTCACGCATGTACAAACGCTTGGCAGAGTCGGACATGGCTGCACGGTTGCTTGAGAAAATGATGTTGAGAACGTTATCGCGTATGGCCGCAAAAACCTTGCTCATATCTTCGTTCGCATCTTCCAGAGACTGTGTATCCATCCACAAGGCACAATTACGTTTAGCAAGTGTTTTGAGCCAATCAACCAACTTAGGTGCGTAAGTCGGATTGGATAACAAATGGTAGACCTCTGGTATAAAAATCAGAGTAGGGCAGATCACACCCTCTTCAATCTGAGATCGCAAGTGTTGATCGATACGGTAAAACAGCATCTCCATGAAAGGTACTGCTACCGTGCTGTTAGAGAGTATCTGACCCAGCTCAAACCCATTGATTTGATTTAACTTGAAGCCATCTTCTTGGTTATTGAAATATCGAGCCAAGGAGCCATTGACCCAGATTGATAGCTCTCGCTTCAAGTCCTTTTTGACGATATGGTCATACAAGTCTTGCAAAGTGAATGCTGACCCAGTTGGTTCAAGTCTGCTCGCAATTTTGATGCCTTCACCGATTTCTATCGCATCGTCCGTTGTACATTTGTACCCGTGTTGCTGAACAAGCATCATCGTAAAATTCTTCAACCACTCATGGTGCTTGGTATGCGCCATCAGCGCATAAGGGTTGCATTTGATTTCGGAATTTGAATCAGGATCCAAATTTGCATACGATCCACCGTGTGTCACGACAGTAATTCGGCAAGAAAAATCTTTATCCAAGCAATAGACTTGCGCATTTGGATATCGCGTAAATGACGAAAGTAGCAACATAGCAAAAACCGTCTTACCACTACGTGATGGGCCTACCAGCAGACCGTGGGCTACTGTAGGTTTAAAAATATCGAAGAAATAACTGGTGTTAAATGACGTTGGTAAAACCAGAGCTGCATCACAAGGTGTTTTGAGTTCCTGCGTCAACAGTTTGGATTCGAACGATCCAGCCGCTAAAGTGCGAGCAAAACAAATGTCTGCGACGTTATTTGCTGTGACAGGTATCCAGCGGACAATCTCACTGTGGTTTCCTGGCATGTGCGCAATCGTGCAAGACAAGGCGTGCATACGTTCGACAATGGTGTCGAAGCCATGAATGGCAAAAGCACGCTCGACTGATTTTTGGCCTTCCTCAACTTCAAATCTGTCTTTGCCCAAGGTGGTGACACCTATCCAAGTCTTGCAAAGCATCATCTTTCCAATGGAGGCTTTGCCATGCACCACGTTGGCTTCTTTGCCAGCATCATCACGCGCTGAGTTCACAGGCGCATCAGCCAGCCTATCCTTGTCAAATGCACCAAAAAACAGGGCTTTGACACCCAGTCTGCGGTCTCTGTGGAATTTGCGCATGGAAACAGCAAACTTTTCTGCTGCGCTTGGTAAATAGGGCATGACGGCCAGGGTCACAATCATCTCACCGTTAATTTTGAGCAGATCATCCAACATACCAGGGAAAGAGCCTCCCGGATCTACGCCTTTCTCTGCTGCTGCTTCAGTTGAGTACATATGTTTGTTGTCTGAAGCCCTCCAGCCGCGCACCGACTGGACGGCACTGAGACAACTATCATGACCGTTGTGGCTATTCCACTGCATGAAACGAATGTCAGTCTGACTAATTTTGAGATCGTTGTGTGGCAACTGCTCATCTAAAAAACTGTATACAGGGCTGTCTTCGCTGCCCAGCGGATAGTCTTCACTAGGCGCAGCCATACCAACTGTCTTAGACAGGTATGCACCCAAGCGACTCCCTGTTAGTCGTGTGAAGCTGATTAAAGGTGCGTAGGATGTGAAATTTCCAAGCAATCGTTCGAATTCATTTTGTACTTGTTCAAAATGTTCTTGATCAGGGTAAGCAAATTCGCCTGAATTGCCAAACGGATTGAAGGATGCGATAGTTTGCTTGAGTGCTTTGCCTAAAATACTCAATGCAGAACCACCGTCTGAGGCTAAAGTTTGCAACTTTTGACGCAATGAAACACCTGATGTCGGTGGTTGCAACAGAATAGTTAGAACATGTTGGTTGCTATATTGAGGCTT
This sequence comes from Cytophagales bacterium, assembly GCA_013299045.1. Classification (GTDB taxonomy): domain Bacteria; phylum Bacteroidota; class Bacteroidia; order Cytophagales; family Bernardetiaceae; genus RDZD01. The sequence continues at coordinate 10,987 of JAAFJX010000043.1, forward strand.
GACGGTCATAGCCGTTTTACGCATTTGATCCAGCTTTTTAGCAGCTAAATTCTGAAAACTGGCGCGCGGCCACTTGGTGGAAACACGTCTGTGTACCTGCCACCAGTAAACCACCGGGTAGTGCTGAAACAAGCGCATGGCGTTCTCTAAATGCGCTGACAAAACATCCACTTCAGCATCAGTTGAAGAATCTGTATCCAAGCCCTCAAATTCAAAGCACGCCATAATCGCGCCATCTTTGTTGACCACGATCGACTGATTTCGTGTGGTAAACATCCATGGCACCAATTCGCAAAACGGCCTATCGTCACCAATTTGAGCTGAACGAAGCTCTTGCAGGGTCTTAGAAGACCATGAGCGAGCCATATGTTCAATTGTCGAGTTCTTCAAAACCTATTCCCGTCCATAGCCATGCGGCCTTAAATTGTTTGTAGAAAACTCCGATCGCAAAGCGGCATAGCTGAAGCCAAATTTCTTGTACTTCATATACAACTTGTGCGAATCAGGGTCATTCGAGGTCAACAAACTGCCAAGCAGCAGAGGAATCAACGCAAAAATCGACATGCTTGGCTGTTTAAGAAACATCACTGCAAATGCAACGACGATAAAAGCAAACGCCCAGTAAGTCCGTTCAACGCCGAACCAAATATGCTTGGCTATCAATGATCCATAAACAGGTGACCGTCTTCTCATGATGATGTGATCTTTTTTTACAACGACTTAACAGGGACTCACGCCAAAATATCCCAAGAGAGTTGGAATATTGAACAAAGCAGCAAGAACAACCATGAACTTAATGAGTCCTGATTTCTCTTTTTGACCGTCGCCTAACAACATCACACTAAGCAAAATTGCTAAAACCACAAAGGCGATGGCTGAGATCAGCTCATTGCTAAAAACGCCGTTGTAAACCTTACAAATCGTCTGAGCTACCTGAGAGTGCGCATTGTTGGCCATGACTGTTGCGTAAATACCGATCGCAGCAATACGCAGCTTACTTTCGGTTAGCGCATACTGGTGTTCAAAACGGACAAGTTTGTCATTGACCGCATTGGCAGCGCTAGCTGCTAAAACACCCATAGCACGCGTAGATTTAATAAAACTCATTGAAATACCCTTTCTTTTGTAAACACTTCTTCAAACACATAATTTGCACTGTCGTCAACACCCTTGGTTTCCAAGATTTGAACTGGCATTCTTCGACCTTCAATTTTTTCGTAATGGATAAAAAACTGAAAAGTTTCAGCAATGCGACGACGCAGTTCAATGATGGGCAAGTTGAGCCCTTCTGGACTCATGCGGATCATGGTTTCCAAGCGAAAGGGTGCTGCTTTCGCGTTATCCGCGTGAAACGATACGCCTGAGCCTGGATGACCAGTTCTGTATGCATCCATCAGGTCATACGCTTCTGCGCCACGCACCTCGCCGTGCAGAATGGAATCAGGACGCATACGCAGTGCTAGGCGACCAAGCACGCGCGAATCTATGGCATCAGGGTTGTCGGCAGTTGCCTTCTGTGAGAGGAACGACACATAGTTTTTGACAGGTACAACCAGCTCACGCGTATCCTCGATCGTAAACAA
>JAAFJX010000062.1 GCA_013299045.1 Cytophagales bacterium
CAACTAGGGCGTTTCCACCAAGCAGACCCACTCGCTCCCCTCTACGACGGCATCAGCCCCTACCAATACGCCTACAACAACCCTATCAGTTTTAATGACCCCATGGGGCTGGAAGCGGAGGTGAGTCCGAGCGTAGTGCCGAGTACTACTTCTGGGGCCGCACCAGTCGCTAATGAAGTGAAAGCAGAAGGCGACAAACCCTCCATGGTGGGTCGGATAGCAAAAACCATTATGAACTTCTTTAAGGGTATAGTCTGCCCTGACCTAGAAGGAAAACGAACTACGCCAAAAATAAAAGGCAATATGAAAGATAAGGACGATAAACCTAAAAAGGGAAAAAGCGGTAATTCTGGCGGTGGTGTACTGCCAGGTGGTGATGGCAGCAGCAGCAACTTCAATCAGCCGAATACGTATTGGATAGTGGATTTGGACGGGGTGAATGATGATAAGGGCGGCAATAAAAATGGCAATGGGATAGTTATTGATGCGATTAACTACGCTAATGGTTTCATAAACGTTATGAATAAGACGCTGACGAATGGGGCGCGTGTCCCTGCGCTTGTACTTTATGCGGGGAGCGCTAATAAACTTCGTAGTTTAGATGCTAGTTGCTTGCCTAGTTCAAGTGGATATGCGTTGCTTGCGAACTGTCAAGATATTATGCAGGTTTATGCCCTTGAACACCTCCCTAGTAAGTATCTTGATTATGCCAATAAATTTGCAGACCCAAGTAACCCTTCCTGTGCTTTAAGAGGTTTTTTTGCTACCCCTGAAAAAAGAACAGATGGAAAAGGTACTTATGAAGACCATTGGGAAACATGTACTGGTATGGGCGATAGAGCATTCCGCGAAATGGGTAATGCTGGTTTTATCAACCATGATAGGCTGCGAACTTACATTAACCGTACAGGTTGCCAGCGGAGCGTGCCAAAGCATGTAGTACTTGCTTTTGTGTTTCTACACGTCATGGGGCATAATGCAGGTATGCAGCATGGTGTGAACTCCCATGTGCTGAGAGGCAGTGAAAATCTATGCACATCATTAGGCGCTGAGATTTACAACATAAAAGAAGCATTCCATGGTGAAGGTCTAAACTTTTTGAAAGGAATATTTGCTCCAACCGTAGGCAAACACTTTGGGCGTTAATCATTTTTGTCTAAATTTTATTCTCTCACAATGCAAGACGAAATTACACTATGAGGCTAATTAAAATACTCTTCCAACTGTTTGTTTATTTAATTTTAGGCGTTGGTTGTAATGATAAAGTAAGTTTCACAAAAAAAATGAGTGAGTCTGTGCTATCTGATACAACACATTATGGTGAGTATAGATATTTAATGAGTTTAGAAGGTGAGCGTTATTCAAGTCCTCGAACAGTGATTGTACCCAGCATTATGGAGTTGGATTACCCTAGTTTTTTGGCGCTAGATACTATAACACGCTTAAAAATCCTGCGTTTGATGCGGTTGCCAAGTGTGGATTTACATAGAATGGATAATGGGGACGCGGTAGAATTTTATCTGGATAAAGCAAATTGTATTAACTGCTTAGATATTCATCCTCATGGGATTTATGCACCTATTCCAACAGAATACTTACTTGCTTTTAGTAATGTAAAACAATTAAAGACCCCTTTGTGTCCTAATGCAGTGCGCGATGTTCTAAGCCAAATGAAAAATTTGGAATCCGTTGAGCTAGTTATCTTGTCTCTTAAAGCATTTACTCTGGATTTAAGTGGTTTGGACATAAAGCATATCAAGAACCTTGTTATAATCGGTCATTTTTGTGAACAAATTATTTTTCCTAAAGAAAATACAATAGAAGAATTGATACTACTTGAGTGTAATATCAAAGACTTTGACCAGTCATTTCACAATCTCAAGAATCTAAGACGTTTAGGATTAAGCAATTTACCATTGGAAAAGATTGACATTGATGGTATGGACAAGCTAGATTCTATTTGGCTGGAATCTCCTAACCAAGAGGAATTATTACAGAATACACCCAATGGTCTAGCAATACAATACGCATTATCTCCATGGTATTTGAAATTGGGTGGTATAGAAAGGGATAGTGCTGCTACCAATAAATATTATCAAAAACAAGTAGCCGCCATGAAATGCGATTGTGAGTAGAACTAACTATTTGGAGAAGGTAGCAATCGTGCGTTTCTATTCAGTACCCTTTGAGCAGATGTTGGCCTATACTTTGCTACACGTCATGGGGCATAATGCAGGGCTGGCAGATGGGGATAGATGGTGTCAGCCAAATGTGTTACTAAGCAATGGACGAGCATGTTGGTCAGGTATCATGAACGGTGGGAATGAGATATGTCCTTTGAATGGTGGTTGCATTTACAACATACTAGACGCATTTAAGGGTATCGGTTGGGAATATATGACAGGAAAATATTTGCCTAATATACACAAGCATTTTAAATAACCTTAACTTGATATTTTATGATGACAAGGCAAGATTCATATTTTATATTCATGTGGATAATGTGCATTTTAGTATTACTTTTGAGTTCATCCTGCAATCCCAAAAGGGTAGCACAAGAGTCTAAAACACTTGCAGACGATACGACGTATTTTAGCGAATATAGGTATCTGACCTCTTTAGACGCTCTGCCTCTACGGATTAAATCTATAACGCCTCAAAGACGCACTAACATTGAAAGTTGCTTTTCTTATCTTTCGCTTGAGAATAGAAAAAATATTATCAATTTGATGCGTTTGATGAATGTCGGCTTACAGGGTGGTCACAATGCTTTGGATTATATGCCAGCGATAAACGGCAATGGTGTTGTTTCAATGAGAATCCACCCCCATTCCATCTATGGACATCTTCCGGCAGAAAATATCCTTGTTTTTGATTCTCTAAAAGAACTGCATGCGCCATTGTGCCCAGAAACAATACGCCAAGTCATTACAGGGCTGCCCAAGTTGGAAACACTTTCTGTAACTGTTTTAAGTAACAAGCCATACACCATAGATTTGAGTGGCTTGGATATGAGCCGCATAAAAAACTTGGGCATACACGGTCTTAATTGCGAACGCATTATTTTTCCTGAAGATAACGGTATTGAAAAACTTACCTTCTCTGATTTTGATATGGTAACATTAGATAGCTCCTTTCAAAATTTAAAAATGCTAAAATATTTCGTTATTCAGAACACTCCAATCAAAGTACTGGATGTAAAAGGCATGACAAGACTTGAGACTTTAATGATAGCGCCTGCACAGAGAACGTCCATATCTAAAAGAGCAGTCATAAATATACGAAAGAATACTTTCCTGCATATATTTGAAAATCAAGCGCCCGCATCAATGGTTTATTACTATAATATCTCTTACGATGAATCCAAACAAGACACGCTCTATCAAAAACTAGCCGCCGCCGCGGGCTGCAAGTAAGGTCTGCTCACTGCCCGTTTTTTATTTCTATGACCATCACAAAATATTTCTTCATTCCTTATCTACAAAAAGCCCAAAAAACCCTATCTTTGTCTTTGAAAAGAAA
>JAAFJX010000018.1 GCA_013299045.1 Cytophagales bacterium
AAAGGGCCGGTGGGGGAAGTTGGGCGGTGTCCAAAAAGAAGACGGGTGCTTCACAGACCTTCACTTCTTGCGGTTCAGGGACTTTTTCTTTTTGGCAGCCCAGCACAAAAGCCAGCACCCAAGGCAGCAGTCAGTAGGTTTTTAGGTTTTTCAACATAAAGTTTGCGTTTAATTTGAAATAAAAAGTAGTAGTAAGGTTGTACTATGCCATGTTACTCGCAAAGGTAAGGTGTTTTTATCTGGAATGCACAAAAAAGCAAACACTAAATTTATTTTGGGGTGTCTAATTATCTAGTTGTTTCTTAAAAAGCATCTTTGATAGATGTGGGCTAAATTAAAGAAGGATAGTTTACCTATTTTGGAGATGCCTTATAGTCTTTTCAGGGAGAACTATCTATGCCTTCTCTGATTCATTATCCAGATAGGTAGATGTATTCCATAATATCTTCCTCTCATTTCAAATGTTAGCAAGCTATAATCTTGCTTCCAGTGCCAAAATATGAAATTTGTTTGAGCTAGCAAAGAGGCATCTTGTTTTTCTTCTTATTATCTTAGAATAAAATCACTATCTTTGCGGCTTAAATGTCCTAATATTGCGTTTCAGCGCGATGTTTAAAAACAAATTCTATGAGTCAGCAACTTGCAGTAACCAAACGCGCCGACGATTATTCGGCTTGGTATAACGAAATTGTCAAAAAAGCAGAACTCGCCGAAAACTCTGCCGTGCGAGGTTGTATGGTTATCAAACCCTACGGATTTGCCATTTGGGAGCGTATGCAACGTATTCTGGACGATATGTTCAAAGAAACTGGGCACGTAAACGCTTCATTTCCGCTCTTTATACCCAAGTCCTTTCTTACGAAAGAAGCTGCACACATAGAAGGTTTTGCCAAAGAATGCGCCGTTGTAACGCACTATCGCCTCAAAAATGCGCCTGACGGCTCTGGAGTTATTGTAGACCCTGAGGCCAAACTTGAAGAGGAGCTTATTGTGCGCCCCACTTCCGAAACTGTGATATGGAGTACCTACAAAAATTGGATTCAATCCTATCGCGACTTGCCTATACTCATCAATCAGTGGGCTAATGTTGTGCGCTGGGAAATGCGTACACGTCTGTTTCTGCGTACAGCAGAGTTCCACTGGCAGGAAGGCCACACCGCACACGCCACCGCACAAGAAGCCGTAGAAGAAACCCTTAGAATGTTGGAAGTCTATGCAGATTTTGCTGAGAATACAATGGCTATACCTGTTATAAAAGGCAAAAAAACAGATAATGAACGCTTTGCTGGTGCTGTAGATACTTACTGCATTGAAGCACTTATGCAAGATGGAAAAGCCTTACAAGCGGGCACATCACACTTCTTGGGCCAGAACTTTGCGCGTGCTTTTGATGTTAAATTTGCGACCAAAGAAGGTGGCCTAGAGCTAGTCTGGGGCACGTCTTGGGGAGTGAGCACACGTTTGATTGGCGCGCTTATTATGACCCACTCGGACGACGAAGGCCTTGTGTTGCCACCTCGCCTCGCTCCTACGCAGGTAGTCATTGTGCCCATTCATAAAGGCGAAGCGGACTTAGAGAGCATTGCAGAGGCCATTAAACCACTTTTGGCAGAGTTCAAAAAAATGGGGATTCGCGTTCTATTTGATAAACGAGATACACTGCGTCCAGGCTTCAAGTTTGCCGAATGGGAGCAGAAAGGTGTTCCGATTCGGCTCGCTATTGGCGCACGCGACTTACAAAATCAGACGGTTGAAGTGGCGCGTCGCGACAACAAAACTAAAGAAACTAAGCCTTTCCAGAACATCGCCACGTACATACAAGTGTTGCTAGAGGAGATTCAATCCAATTTGTTTGAGCGCGCCAGGCTGTTCAGAGAAGGAAAAACAACACGTGTTGAAAATTTTGAGGACTTTCAGAAGATTCTGAACGAAAAAGGGGGCTTTATTGCTGCCCACTGGGACGGCACCACCGAAACCGAAGAGCGCATCAAAGAACTTACTAAAGCCACCATACGTTGCATTCCTTTAGATGCACAAGCGGAGAGCGGCCAATGCATTCTGACAGGAAAACCCTCGCAAAAACGTGTTTTATTTGCCAGAGCTTACTAAGTACTAGTCCATAAAAACCGTCCGCAAGGCGGTTTTTATCCTTTTAGCATACAGGGGGCGCATTGCGTTGTATTTCTTTGGGCAAGCCGTCTTGTTGGCATAAATTCAGGGTTAGAACTTACCGTGATGCACAACCGCGCACCACACACAAAAAAAAAAAGCCACTACGCAAAAAGGAGGCCATGGATATGCTCTAAAATCATTTTTTTCTCTCAAATTTGTTCCCAAAGGCCATTACGCCATATTCTTTAATTCTACACCAAAAAACAAATAACATGCTACGCACCTTTTTAAATACACTTTTCTATACTGTTCTGACGGTTTTTATATTGTCTTCTTGTACTTACACGTCAGAGTATCCAATAGAAGAGAATGGTATTCCCATTAAACAAGAACTGCTCGGCAAGTGGGTGGACGCAAACGTGGGCGGTACAACAAAACCAAACTACATTCTTTTTGATAAGCAAAGCGATACCAAATACAAGATGCAGCGTTTTACTTGGAATGAGGCTGATAGCAGCTATGCAAGCCCAATGGAATACAATACGCATCTTACAAACCTAAAAGGGACGCTTTTTTTGAATGCAGAAAATGGGGGCAGCTACACGTTCTATAAACTAGAAATGAGCGGTAAGCAAATCAAAATTTTTGGCGTTACGAGCAATATTGATGAGGAGTTTACGAGTTCGGAAGCCCTCAAAGCCTTTTTCTTGGAAAACAAAGACCGAAGTTTTTTCTATAACCAAGGCGAAGAAGTTTACACCAAGGAAGACGTAGTTCAGTAACCAGAACTTATAGTAGCTGTACTTGAACAGTTACTATAAGTTTTTTGCCTAATAAGTATTAAGAATAAATTGTTTTAGATTAGTTTGCATCTCTGCCCCAAAAACTATGGGAAGAGTTTTAACAATTAGCTTGACATCTGAACAAGAAACGGAGCTTATCCATCATCATAAAAAAAGGGATAATCATGTTTTACGACAAAGATGCCAAATTATTTTATTGAAGGCTTCTGGTCATAAAACGTCAGATATTTGCCAAATTGTTGGTATTAAAAGCCAAAACCAAGTTAATCGTTGGAAAAGACGCTATAAAAATGACTATACTACTTTTGGTATTGCTGTTCTACTCTTTGCCGCATTCAATGCCATTGGTAAGAGTTTTGTAGAAGAAGCCGAAAGCAAAATGCTTTTCTCTATTTTGTTGTGAAGCCCGAAGCCCTCATTTTGGCCAAAATTCTCTATAATGGCCTCTTAATGGTGGCTATCGGTACGGCTGGACTAGGTCTTTATGCGCTCGTTATGGGCTTTCCCGTGCAGGATATGTGGCTTTATCTGGCATTAGTCCTTCTTGCTGCTTTGGGCTTTTCTTGTATATTGACGCTCATTAGTAGCATTGCAGCGCAGGCAAGCAACAGTAGTACGCTCATGGCCGTTATTGGTTTTCCCTTAATTTTGCCTTTTTTGCTTCTACTCCTCAAAGCCTCAAAAAATGCTTTAGACGGCCTTGCACGCTCACAGAGCCTCAATGAAATTCAAACCCTGACTGCTATTATTGTCTTGTCCTTAGCAGTGTCTATGCTCCTTTTCAGATTTATTTGGCGAGGATAAAGGCTATTTCGTCGTCCCTTAAAATACATCTAAGATATTTACTATCAGTAAATTAAACAAGTATTTCTACTTTAGAATATCTTAGATTTTAGCCTATTTTGTCAAAAAACTGGCAAAACCTCAACGTTTCTTGCGGCCTGCACTGCCTCGCATCAGACAAAAGCGAATGGCTCAAAGGTCAGAGGGTAAGATTTTCTGTGTTACCATGTTTTGTAAGAGAATGAATCAAAGAAAAAGCCATTCGCTGGTTTAGATAAAAAAAGCCTGTTTTTCATCTAAATTGGCCTTTTGCGAGGCTTGATTTTTTTGCTATGCCCTGCGGTCGGAACTTTCAGCTCGCACTTCAGTGCTGCATCAAGGCAAAAAGTAGAGAGAAAGAGCCCCAAAAAATCATGAGAGTGTTCCTAAAGCAGATAAATCATATCAATCAATTGATGTGCTTGTTCTTGGCAGACTTTTTAAGGGACAACTAAATTAGACAAAAATTTGCACGTCTGTACCACACTTTGTAATGAAGCCCAAACGTGCAAATTCTTATACAGTGTTTAATTTTTCACAAAATCTTCAAAAAAAGTGAACACTTTCTTCCAGAGGTGTGCCCGTTCACGCCCACCTACATTGTGGGGGTGGTTAGGATATGGAAAATAGTCTAAAACAATGTTCCTTTTGATGCACTCGTTAATAAATGCGTCCGAATGCTGTGGCAAAACAACATCGTCTTGAAGGCCATGAATCAATAAAAGGCGATTTTTGAGCTTTTCGGCTTGTTTTATAAGATTTGTATTAGCAAAACCTTCAGGATTTTGAGTAGGCGTATCCATATAGCGCTCCGTGTACATGATTTCATACATACCCCAGTCCATAACAGGGCCGCCTGCTACACCCGCTTTGAATACATCTGGGTGGTTTAAGAGCAAATTCGTACTCATAAAACCACCAAAACTCCACCCAAAAACACCTATGCGGGCAGCATCTACATAAGCCTGATTGCGTAGATAATTGATGCCCTGTAGTTGGTCTTTTTTTTCAACTTCGCCAAGATTGCGATGTATGATGCTTTCAAACTTGAAACCTCGGTTCGCCGAACCACGGTTATCTAAGGTGAATACCACATAGCCTTGCTGAGCCATGTAGAGCATGAGCATATCTGCCCCGCCCAACCATGTTTCTGTAACTAATTGTGCGTGTGGGCCACCATAAACATAAAACATAACTGGGTACTTTTTACCTTCCTGAAAATTGGTAGGTTTAAGCAAACGGCAATATAAATCTGTTCCATCGTCTGCTTTAAGCGTCATCAATTCAATTTTTGGAATATCATATTCTGCAAGCGGATTGCTAGATGCTAAAATAGAAACCAAGCTCTTTTTTGAACTTGTTTCTACTATTTGAATCGTTCGAGGAACAGTTCTGGACGAATAACTGTCCAAAAGATACTTGCCCGAAGCGCTCATTTGCACACGGTGCGAGCCTGTTTCGGTGGTTAGGCGTGTACTTTTGCCAGTTTTGATATTTAGGGCGTAAGCGTGCTGTTCTAAGGGGCTAACCTCTGAACTGACATAAAAGAGGTTTTCTGCTTTTGTGTCAAAGCCAATTATATCATTTATAAGCCAGTTGCCTTGCGTGAGTGCTTTGAGTAACTGCCCATCGGTGTTGTAAAGGTAGAGATGATTGAAGCCCTCGCGCTCACTTTGCCAAATAAATTGATTCGGATTATTAGGCAAAAAAAGTAAACCATGTTCAGGTTCTACGTAACGCTCGTTTTTCTCTTCAAATAATTTCTTTATAAAAAGACCACTCGCTGCATCATACTGGTTTAACTGCAGGTGGTTCTGGTCGCGGTTCAGAATGGCAATATAAATGCTCCTATTATCTGGACTCCACGAAATATTGGTGAGGTATTGTTCTTTGGGTCCTTCTGTTTTCAGGTAAATCGTTTGGTTGGTGGCAGCGTCCCAAACGCCCACCGTAACATGATGGCTGGGGCTGCCCGCCATGGGATATTTTATAGGATTGTGTAATGCCGGTACGGACTTATAGCTCGTAAGCGGATAGTCGGCTACCATGCTCTGGTCCATACGATAAAATGCGAGCTTCTGACCATCTGGCGACCAGAAAGTGCCCTTCACAATACCAAATTCGCTCCTATGAACAGCCTGCCCATATACTAAATTGTGGCTACCATCTTTGGAAATAGGTAAAGCCTCACTACTGCCTTTAGGACAAACGTAGAGATTTTCATTGATAGTAAAGGCCCAATGCTTGGCGCTAGATGCCTCATGATTGGCAGCATCTTCTGGTGAAACAGCGAGTTGTGTTACTTTTTTGACCTCCATGTTGTACTCCAAGAGGCGGTTGTCGTGCATAAAACTGAAAGTTTGTGCGTCTTGCCACTCTATGAAGGGCATATTGTTCAGAACGCTCATACCCGTAGGAAGTTTGTCGTTTAGCTCAGAGCTAGTGAGTATTACTTGAGCTTCGCCTCCCTTAGAGCTTATCTGAACCAAACTGCCAGTTTTAGGGTCGGTATATGTAACCACGTCCATACTGCCGCGCCATGCAGCGTCCCAAATATTAGTGGGGCGCAAACGTGGCGACACGAGTTCTTCTATAGTTAAATTTTTCTTTTGTGCACAAACGCTTTGCGTGAATAGAAACGCGATTAAGCTCAGCACAAGTGTTATCTTTTTTCTGAACATTTCGAGAGGTGTTTGATGTATATTAAACCATTCTAAAAGCACAAAATTAACTAAGATTCCTTAACTTTAGCTTCCTTTTAGCATTCCAAAGAGATATTTTTGATAAAATCAGGTAACACTATTACATTTCTTAATGTAGGTTATCTTTAAAGATGTTCCTACGCTGTTTCTTTGCATTGCTTTATAACCACAACTCAAACTTTAACAATATAAAAGCACCATGACTAACACAAAATGGAACATTGACCCTTCGCACAGCGAACTTACTTTCAAAATAAAACACCTTATGATGACCAACGTAACTGGCCACTTTGGTAGCTTCACGGGTTCGCTAGAAAGCAGCGGTGCAACGTTCACCGATTCAAAAGTGCAGTTCACTGCTCAAATTGCCTCTATCAACACTAAAAATGACCAGCGCGATGCTCATTTGCGCAGCCCAGATTTCTTTGATGCAGACAAGCACCCTAGCTTAACCTTTGTTTCAGAGCATTTTACTAGCAATGGTGGCAATGACTACAGCGTAAGCGGTATGCTGACGATTAAAGGCATCAGTCAGAAAATAGTGCTGGCAGCAGAATATGAAGGGACTCAAAAAGACCCTTGGGGGAACGAAAAGGTGGGGTTTAGCCTCAGCGCCAAAATAAACCGCAAAGACTTTGGTTTGAGCTGGAATGCGCCTCTTGAAGCGGGCGGCCTTTTGGTGGGCGAGGAAGTAAAAATTTCGGCTGAAATTCAACTCGTCAAAGCATAATCATTGCAAAATTAAAAGCCTTACACCAACTGATGCGTATTTGCTTGCTCTATGAGCGGGTAGGTGTGCATCAGTTATTTGCAAAAAAGCCGTTTAGCTTTAAAACTAGACGGCTTATTAGAATTTGAAATTATAACTAAGCGATGCCGGTAGCATCTTTCCAGAAAAACTCTAGCATAGACCACGTTGGGCAGAGAAGTTTCGGCTAAGTGCATCGGCGTGTTCTGAACCGTACCGCGCCACAGCCCAAGTTTTGAGCTCGGCCACTTCTTGCTGCGAAGAAACCATGCTCAAACTCTTGCGAAGCTCCTTTTCAAAGAGAAATTTGTCAAAACTGACTTTTTCTAGTATCATTTTTTGGTATTCTAAGTAGCTCATAGTTGTTTTGCAATAATTTACGTAAAACCAACAAAACAGAGTAGTACAGATTGTGAAGGAAATAGATGAAAGCCACAAGCACTTCGTTATTTCTTTTGCAAAAAGACAAAACAAATTAGTTTTATGCAAGTTTATTTCGTCTATTTAACCAAAAATTAAGCTATTGTATGATGATAACTATCTGTATGAACAAAATGTTGCAATTTTTGGCAGTGTTTTTTTGCATTTTGGGTTTATTTATTACAGAGTCTTTGGCTCAAAATGCAACCATCAATATCAAAAATAGTACTATTCCTTTAAACGATTTTTTAGAGCTTTCGGTTACACTTTCAGACGAAACGATTAAGAATATAGGGAGCTTTCCGGAGATACCAGGTTTTACTAAACGAGGCCGCACAAACTCTACAGAAACCTACTCTAACGGCACTACCTTGCAGATGAAGCACATCGTTACGCAGAGCTACCAACCCAGTAAAGAAGGTACGTTCAGCATAAAGCCTTTTTCTGTGGCAGTCAATGGAAAAAATGTTAGCTTCAGAGGTGGTACGGTGCGGGTTGCGGGAGCGAGTCAGCGCAATGCCAGCGACCCATTTGCGGCATTTTTTGAGCTTTTTGATAACCGCCGCCTCAAAGAAATGGCCAACGTGAAGGCCGATGCTTTTTTTGCTATTACTTCCGACCGCAACGAAGTATATGTAGGTGAGGGCTTTACGCTAACAGTAGCTTTGTATGTAGCGCGAGCCAACCAAGCAGAAATGGGTTTTTATAAGGCTGGTGAGCAAATTGCAGAAATTTTGCAGGCCATACGCCCCAAAAATGTTTGGGAAGAAAATTTTGGCATCAGCGAGATTATTCCCGAAGAAGTAACAGTAAATGGAAAACCATATAGGCAGTATAAGCTCTATCAAGGTACTTTTTTTCCTTATACCACTGAGGTCATCAAGATTCCAAGCGCTTCGCTTAAAATGATTCGTTATCAAAGCGCTTTTGGTGGAGTGGCGGGGAGCGAGACCATTATCTCTCTACCAAGCCCTGCCAAGCAAATTATTGTGAAGCCACTCCCCGCACACCCACTCCGCGACAAAGTGGCTGTTGGGATATTTCGTTTGCGCGAAAAAATCAAAAAAACGTCCTTAAAAACAGGCGAAAGCGCCCCTTATACCTTTCAAATTGAAGGACAAGGCAATATTTCGGCCATCAATGCCCCTGAACTCCACACCAACCCAAAATTGGAGGTTTTTCCACCCAGTACACGCCAGCAGATTAACCGAAATAGCAATACAGTGTATGGAATGAAAGCCTTTACTTATCAGATTATTCCATCAGAAGCTGGCCAATACCCGCTCAACGAGCAGTTAGAATGGGTGTTTTTCAATACACTTACAGCGCGCTACGATACCTTACGCCCTGAAATTCGGCTTAGCGTGAGTGGTGAAAGTACAAGAAATAAATTAGTTAATTCTAACGATTTTGGCGAACTCAATGACCTTATCAGTCATGAGAGCAATCGTTTGCGCGGTGCTTCGCTAGATTTTATAGGCCGATTGGCTGTTAATTTGCTTATTGTTTGTTTGTTAGGTGTAGGTTTTTGGGTATATATGCGCCGCAGCAAGCAAGATGATAAAACAACCTAGCTGCTCCTCGCTAAGCTAATGCACCAAAATAAGACGCTAAAACTTACTTTTAATGAATCAAGATGGCTTATATTTTTCTTGTAGTCATCTTGCTTTTATGTTTTTTTAACGCTTATTGTTTGGAAAAAGCCCATCAGTTTTTTAACTTTGACGCTTAGCAAGTAGCCTAACGGTCGCGTGCTTTTTGCTATACAGCCCATATTCTAATCCTATTTAATAGCAAATCAAATGTATAAAACCTTTGTTTACATCGTTTTACTGTCTTTATTGACGCATAGCGCCCACGCACAGGCCACAAGCGATTGGTGGAAGACTAAGCTAGATGACTCCTGGCGTAATTATTTTGTTAAGAAGCATGGAATTAGCTCAAACCCAACAGTAGCAGAACTCGCCAAAATATCTGCTCTTACTAAAATAGATTGCAACGCCTCCCAAATAAAGACGCTTGAGCCGCTTACTGTCCTTCGCAACTTGAAAGTTTTGCGCTGCGACCAGAACGCAAACATCAAGAGCCTTACCCCATTGGCTAAAATCCCAACACTTACCGAGCTAGACTGCTCAGAAACAGGCGTTGCGACTCTTACTGGTATTGAGGGGCTTACAAGTTTAACTATACTCTATTGCCATCAGACACCTATCAATAATCTTTCGCCAGTAAGCAATCTCAAAAAATTAAAGATATTGGATTTTTCGGACACTAAAGTAGCAAGTCTTTTTCCTGTAAAATATCTAACTTCCTTAGAGTCTATGTTTTTTTCGCGCACCCCCATCACGAGCTTAGAGCCTATGAAAGGCTTAACGGCTTTACGCGAATTGGCATTTTCGGAAACAAAAATTTCAAACATATTGGCTTTGAGTAATTTGCCTAATTTAACAGAGGTGGTGTTTACAAAAACTTTGGTGAGTCAGATATCGCCACTTAAAGCCAATAAAAAACTGGCCATTGTTTTCTGCACGGAGTCAAAGGTAAGCGCGACGGAAGCCAGTGCGCTTAAAAAGAGCCTTCCTGTTTGCGAAGTTTTTTACGAATAGACAGAATCATTAACGCCATTATCATGCTTCAGACACACATTGCTCTCAAAATCTTTTTAGAGGACATAAAGCAAACTCTTTTGCCGCGATATGCCGCTCGTGAAGCAGAGAATGTTGCTTTTGAACTTTTGAGGCATTTTTGGGGTATTACAAGAACCGATGTTTTGCTCAACAAAGCGCTGGAAAATCCTGTAGAAAATGAGCTTTTGGTGGCGCTGGCAGCCATACAACAAGGTGTTCCACTTCAGTATGCTCTTAGTACAGCTTATTTTTCTGATTTAGAGCTATTTGTCAATCATTCAGTATTGATTCCACGCCCCGAAACCGAAGAGTTAGTTTGCTGGATACACGAAACTCTTGCTGGCCTGCCACAACCAACTGTTATGGATATTGGCACAGGAAGTGGCTGCATTGCCTTAGCTATTAAAAAGTTGATTCCTTCGGCCAATGTCTATGGTATGGACGTATCTGTTACTGCTATTGCAGTAGCTAAAAGGAATGCGCAGCAAAACAATTTGGCGGTTAATTTTTTGCAAGGCGATTTTCTTTATGATGATACTTTTGAGTACCCCAAAGCAGATGCGCTTATTTCTAATCCACCCTATATTCCTTTGACAGAAAAAAACTTGGTTTCAGAGAGTGTTTGGCGTTATGAACCCCATTTGGCGCTCTTTACTACGAGCCAAGACCCGCTCATTTTTTATAGAAAAATAGCCGAAAAAGCAACTGAGCTTTTAAAGCCCGGTGGTTGGATTCTGGTAGAAACCAATGAGAATAACAACGAGGAGGTAGTTAAACTATTCTTGGAAGCTCACTTAAAAAATGTAGAGTATAAGAAGGATATGCAGGACAAGAAAAGAATGGTGCGGGCTCAGTATGTGTAGTATAGTATGCTGCAAGATTTATCTCTGTGTTGTTATTCTTAGTCTCTTATAACTACTTTGTTTTTGCTTCTTTCATTTCCAGAACAATTCGCGGATTAATGGCTTTCAGCGCATTGATAAAAGCTTTTTTTTCCTTTGGCGAAACTACGATGAGACTGCCCTCGTCATAATGAATTTCTAGTCTGTCTAGAGAGGCGGCAGGCGAACTCAACAAATTGCGGCTTTCACGAATGAGGGTTATAGAACTAATATCCAACGTTTTTTTGAACACAAAGCCTGCTTTTATTAATAGTCTTTGGTCGTGTATGCTGTAAGCGGTCATCATAAACAGATGAGTAATGAACGCACTAAGTATGCCTATTATGGCAAAGATAATCCAATTTTTTCCGTCTAATAAATTGATTATCAGCACACCTATAAAAACAAGTGAAAGAGGGATAGCTAGTTCTAAGCCAATCTTTGAACGATAAGTAACAGACATGGCTGATTTTTTTTAGGAATTGAGAGTTTCTTTAGATTCAACTAGTCAATGTAATATTTGAAGTAAGGGGAAAAATAGGCAAATGCTTCCGTCTGCAAGAGCCAAAGAAGTAACTTGCCTATTCCTTTTAAATCTATCCACTGAACTTTTAGAGCTTCTCACTCAACAAGACAAATGGCTTCTGCAAAAGATTTGGCAATTACATTTTTCCAATTTTAAGCATTAAATCCAAAGTACGGTAAGCATAACCCATTTCGTTGTCATACCAGCCCACAACTTTGATGAGATTTCCATTGGCAAAAGTAAATTCTGAGTCAAAGACACATGATGCAGAATGGCCTATGATGTCTATTGAAACGATAGGTTCATCAGAATAAGCGAGTATGCCTTTAAGAGAGCCTTCCGAGGCCGCTTTCATAACCTTATTAACTTCATCTTTCGTTGTTTCCTTCTTCAAAAGAACCGTAAGGTCAGTCAGTGAGCCGTCTGGTACAGGTACACGCATAGCGCAACCATCTAGTTTTCCTTTAAGATGCGGCATAACCAAGCCAAGCGCCTTGGCTGCTCCGGTTGTTGTAGGTATGATAGAAAGCGCAGCAGCTCGCGCACGGCGAAGGTCGCGATGTGAGCCGTCCAGTAGGTTCTGGTCAGAGGTATAGGCGTGTACGGTTGAAATGAAGCCTTTTTCTATGCCAAATGCGTCATCTAAGGCTTTTGCCATAGGTGCAAGGCAGTTAGTTGTGCAAGAAGCATTTGAGATAATTGCTTCTGTACCGTTCAGAATATGGTCATTGACTCCTAACACAACAGTAGGAATATCTTTGTCTTTGGCAGGAGCCGAAAGCACAACACGCTTAGCACCAGCCTGTAGATGTAGGCCGGCTGTGGCTTTATCCAAGAATTTGCCTGTTGATTCTAGCACAACGTCAATGTTCATCTCGCGCCATGGTAGTTCTTCGGGTTTGCGGGTACTCAAAACTGGTATGCGGTGTCCATTAACAGTTATGGCGTTATCATCGGCTGTTATAGTGCCCTTAAAAACGCCAAAAACAGAGTCGTACTTAAACAAATGCGCACAAGCCTTTGCGCCAGAAGGCGCATTGATGGCTACTACCTCAGCGCCACCTTGCGCCAAAACAGCGTGCAAAACACAACGGCCAATACGACCAAAGCCATTAATGGCTATACGAACTGGTTTTCCAGACATCTTCTTCAGATATTATTTTGTGTTGGTAAAAATATAGAAAACTCCGCAGCTCAAAGGCTACAAAGCGCTGCAAAAATAATTAAAAATGGCCATTCTTTAAATATTTGATAAAAAAACGCACAATATTTATGGAATTCAGAAAGCATGGCAAAATTTGTGCTAAACAAATGAGGTGCATATTCAAAAAAATATTAGCTTTGTGCAATATGCCCAGTCCATTCAAAACCGACGACACCAAACATTAGTATTTATCAGCCTGTCTAGTAGATTTTATCTCTGCTAGCGCGTATTTATTACAGCTTGTTATGAGCATTAGAAAGTTACTATTCCTCGCTTCCTTTTCACTTGCCTTACTGCTAGGCCCAGACGTATCCGCACAGCCACAACAAGTTATAGATAGCCTCCGCAAAGTACTCCGCGGTATGCCAGATGATACCACCAAGGTCATGACTTTGGTCAAGCTCTCTGGCGCTTTACTGGCCGTGGATAGCAAGGAAGCCATCAATACAGCTAACCGTGTTTTTGCACTTTCGCGCAAGCTAGGTTTTCCTAAAGGCGAACTCAATGCCTTTATGCACAAGGGTATGGCTTACTATGGTCTTGAAGATGACGGCCAGGCTCTCAAGTACCTTTCTGATGCAGTCATTTTAGCTCAAAAGTTGAATATTAAAAAGCCACAGGCTATGCTCTATGAATATTTAGGGCATATTTATAAACGTCAAAGTGAGTTCAAAAAAGCAGAAAAAGCGAGTTGGCAGAGCCACCAGATTGGGATAGAACTCAAGGATAGTTTTATGATAATAAAGGCTTATTTTCTTTTGGGCAATGCGAAGTACGTCGCGCAGGAGTATGATTCTGCTCTGTATTATTTGAATTTATGCGAAAAGTTTTACGCAAAAAAAGATGCTCCTCAGATGCGTCGTTTTGTATACAACGATATAGCTGCTACGCACGAAAAACTTGGTAACATTAAAGAAATGTTAGCCAATTTTGAAAAAGCACTGACCTTTATCGATGATAGAAAATCGTATGATGCCTCTTTTATCATTTGTAATATTATAGGAGCAAATTTGGCAAATGGTAATCTGGCAGCAGCTGAAAAATACATGGCAGAAATTGATACGGTGGCGCTTGGTTACAAATCTTATACCCTGAACGCCATGGTTTATGGATTAAAATCTGGTATAGCAGAAACAAAAGGCGATTTTAAAACAGCGCTTGAATATTCTAAACTCGCTCGTATCCAAAGCGATAGCTCCTTTACAGAGGCCAGAAAAACAGATATTGCGCGTGTGCAAGAAAGTTATGAAATTAAGCAGGCCGAAGAAAACAACCGACAACTAAAATTAAAACAAGAGGAAGAACTTGCTGACAAGAATAAAGTCATTTTTATTGTGGCGGCTATATTAGTTTTGGTCTTTTTGAGCGGCTTATGGCTCTTCAGAACCTACAAGATGCTTGGCAAAGCGCATGAGATTCTGACTGTTAAAAATACCGAAATTAACCAACAAAAAGAAGAGATTATCATGATTGCCGATAACCTCAAAGAGGCTAACCTTTCGGTAGAAACACAAAAAAATATCATCGAGCGCAAGAATAAAGACATTTTGAGCAGCATCAATTATGCAAGCCGCATACAAAACGCCTTGTTGCCGCCCAATAGGCTTTTTAAAGATACTTTTACCGATTTTGTGCTTTACTATAAACCGCGCGACATCGTTTCGGGCGACTTCTATTGGCTCAAAACCACCACCCACCCCGAAACCAACGAACCCGTTATCTATGTGGGCGTAGCGGACTGCACAGGGCACGGTGTTCCTGGAGCATTTATGACCGTCATTGGCCACGAACTGATAGAGCAGGTATTTACGAATATAACCTGGATTGAACCCTTGGCTGTTTTGGAACAACTGAACGAAAAAATGGGAAAAACCCTAGACGCAGATTCCAACATGAAAGATGGTATGGACATTGCTTTCTGTCGCATATTGCCTCAAAGAAAGCGTTTGGACTTTGCAGGCGCACATCGCCCGCTTTTGTATGTGCGTCATGGAGAGCTAAATATTGTCAGAGGTGCAAAAGCCTCTATTGGTGGCCATGCGCATATTAAACTGTCTGACTTTGAACAGCATACCTTACAGATGCAGGAAAATGACATTTTTTATATGTATTCTGATGGCATCACAGACCAGTTTGGCGGCCCTCGCAATCGTAAATTTGGTTCTCGTAGGCTCTATGAACTTATCCTCAAGCACCATGCGGGTAGCCTGAAAGAGGCCAAAGCTGAACTAGAGGAGAATCTTGAGAGATGGATGAAAGAGGGTAGAGAAAACCAAATTGACGATATGCTCTTCTTTGGCTTCAGATTCTAAAACTCTCATTACAAAGAGCTTGTAATGCAAAAACTCATTCAATACGTAATAGTGCTAAGCGCTAAATGCAATGTTTGAGCGTATTGCGCAACACACTTTCCAATTTATCTAGCGGAATCATGTTAGGGCCGTCTGAAAGTGCTTTGCTGGGGTCGGGGTGGGTTTCAAAGAAAAAACCTCGAACGCCAACTGCCGCCGCTGCTTGCGCCAAGTAAGGCGCATAACGATTGTCGCCGCTGCTTTTGGTTCCATCTCCACCTGGCTTTTGGACAGAATGCGTAACGTCCATAACAAGTGGATAGCCAAACGCCAGCATATCTACAACATTACGGAAGTCCACTACCAAATTGTTGTTTCCAAAAGACGTACCACGTTCTGTAAGCATAATCTGTTTGTTTTGAGTATGTTCTAGCTTACGAACAACATTTACCATATCCCGCCCCGTCAAAAACTGTGCTTTCTTGACGTTCACTATTCGCCCTGTTTCGCCCGAAGCCAGTAAGAGGTCTGTTTGCCGCGCCAAAAAGGCAGGAATTTGAATAATATCCACCACCTCTGCTACTGCTTTGGCGTGCCAAGTTTCATGTATATCCGTCGTAACGGGTAACCCAAAACGCTGCTTCACTTTTTCAAGGATACGAAGACCTTTTTCTATTCCTGGCCCGCGGTACGCCTCTACCGAAGTACGATTGGCCTTATCAAATGAAGCCTTAAAAACATAGGTCATGTTGAGGCGCTCTGCTATCTTTTGAACAGCCTCAGCAATTTCAAAAACATTGTCTTCGTTTTCAATGACACAAGGGCCAGAAATTAAAAAGACCTTGCTACACAGCTTTTGGTAAAGTGTTTCGGTTTCCATAATCTTTTTTATATAACTTGATGAAGCGCCAAATTTAGGAATTTATGCGTAATAAATTATCCTGTCGGTGCTTTTAAACTTGACAGATTTAAGATGAAAAAAAATACTGATGCCTGATAAACACAAAACCTTCTGTTTCATTCTGCACAACCATTCTTTGGCTAAAACAACAAAAAAAACGATATTTTTGATGCAGAAGCCTGTTTTTGTTAAACAAAAGTATAGATTTGTATGTTTTCTTGTGGGTTTTTATAGAAAGACACACCCCAAATTGCTATTTATTATTTAGACAGTACTAACAAGACACTCTGCTTTGCTCAGTTTCTAATTTTGAATGCTATGCACACAAAACTAACTTACTTATATGCCAATGAAATTATATATCAGATAGCAAGCAAATGGAGTTCTGGCCGCGAAGAAGCTATTTTTGAACTTAATTTGAATAATTTTGATACAGTTACAGTCAATGATTTTCAGGATTGGTACACCTATTTGCAGGAACGCGCCGCCGATGTAAACATCTATTTTTTAGAAAAAGAATTTCAAGTAGAAGGGCTTTTAGATTTTCTGGTTTTTACGCCGCTGCCCGTTTTGCTTTTCAAAAAAACACCTACTGGCGCTATCCCTATTATGATTTGGCGCAACGTCAATGATAAAAAATTTTATAAAATTGAAAAAATACAGGAGCGTTGGCTCAGCCAAGAGATTGAAAGCATCGATGATTTTGCAGCCGACTGCATCAGTAAAATAGACCTTTATGAGCTTAGAACCAAAGAGAAAAGCAGCGCTCTCTATGTACTTGTGCCCATACGTGTAGAGCCTACTGTTTCGGATAAAAATATGTCAAAAGACAAATACTCAACGGTTCGTCGTTTGTGGTACTTGTTGCAAACAGAAAAGAAAGATATTGGCTATGTTTATATCTATGCCATAGTAGCGGGCTTGCTTTCTCTTACCTTACCGCTTGGTGTTCAATCCATTATCAACATGATTTCGGGTGGCCTTATACTCTCTTCAGTCATTGTGTTGATTACGGTAGTCATTGCCGGAACATCAATGAGCGGATTTTTACAAATTATGCAAATGCGGATTGTGGAAACCATACAACAACGTATTTTTACCAGGGCTTCTTTTGAGTTTACATACCGAGTCCCCAAAATTAAGTTAGAGTCTATCGCCAAGTACCATGCGCCCGA
This sequence comes from Cytophagales bacterium, assembly GCA_013299045.1. Taxonomy (GTDB): domain Bacteria; phylum Bacteroidota; class Bacteroidia; order Cytophagales; family Bernardetiaceae; genus RDZD01. Next base: position 17,213 of record JAAFJX010000018.1, read on the forward strand.
ACTGATGAACCGCTTTTTTGATGTCCTAACACTACAAAAAGGCTTAGCAAAATTACTCACTGATTTGATTGCGGCAGCTCTGCAAGTTTTTTTTGGAGTCTTTTTATTAACATTTTATCACCCTTTTTTTGTGTTCTTTGGGGTTACTCTTTTAACAATCTTGGCGCTTATTTTTTGGATAACAGGCCCCAAAGGATTAAAAACAAGCATTGAAGAGTCTAATCATAAATTTGAAATTGCGCACTGGCTAGAAGAGCTCGCCCGAACCATGTCCACCTTCAAAATGTTGGGCAACACTTTTTATCCACTTAGCCGAACCAACCAATACGTAACCAAATATTTGCGTAAACGAAAACTTCACTTTGACGTTTTGGTTATGCAATACACCTCCGTAGTAGTTTTCAAGACCATCATAACGGGTGGTGTTTTGATATTGGGCAGTATTCTGGTCGTCAATAATGAAATTACGATAGGTCAGTTTGTGGCCTCCGAAATTGTCATTATCACTGTTGTTGCTGCCGTAGAAAAACTCATTCTGAGCATGGATAGCGTCTATGACCTACTTACTTCCACCGAAAAAATAGCCAAAGTAACTGACCTGCCTCTTGAAGAATATGAAAGTACCTTTCAGTTTGACAAGCAAGGCTTTTGGGTAAAAACACAGGATTTATCCTACACTTATCCTTACACCGAAAAAGAAATTCTTAAAAATATTACCGTAGAGGTATTACCCGGCCAGCACGTGGGCATTGTAGGCGCAGGCGGAGCAGGAAAAACTACACTGATGAATGTTATCGTGGGGCTATATGGTGGTTACAAAGGTTTAATTTCATACAATGGGCTTTCTATCAAAGACTTAGATGTAAACAGTTTGCGCAACCACATTGGCGATAACCTCAACCCTTCAGAGGTTTTTGAAGGAAGTTTTATGGATAATATTACACTTGGCCGTAAAAACCAAACCCAGGAAGACCTTATCAAAGCCCTTGATATTGCGGAACTTACTGAATTTGTTTCCAATCTGCCAGACGGCATGAATACCAAAGTAATGGCGGGAGGCAAGAACTTGGCCTCACACATTATCAAAAAAATGATTCTAGCACGCAGTATGCTCGGCAAACCAAATCTTATGGTCTTTGATGCCTTTTTTTATAATCTTGACGGCGACTACAAACGCCGTATGCTAGAAAAACTTTTAGACAAATCCGTCTATAACTGGTCTGTTCTAGCAGTTTCACAAGACCCCATTTTTTTGAAACGTCTAGATAAAATTTATCTCATGAAAGATGGCACAATCGTCAATAATGGCACTTATGACGAACTATTGAACGATGACTACTTCAAGAGTATTATTCCTAGCTTGTTTGAAGACCGCGACTCCAAGAGCAAACCAGCTTGAGAGAGCACTCTAGCAAAAAAGAACAAAAGACACTGAGTCAAAAATCATGATGACCATCTTTTTTGTTTGATGCGGAGCAATCTGTATTCAATTCTAAGCTGGCTTTATCTTGGGTTTGAAGAAGACTACTTGGTCTCTCTTTCAGACAGATAACATCTTTGTCTAAAAAATTAACCCTCGTAACTTAGCGCAAGAACAGCTTTTCTAGTTCTCGCTCTATCTCCTTCAAACGCGTAAGTATGGCTGGGTCGTCGGGGGTGTCTTTGCTAAAAAGCTCACGGCGTATGCCTCGCAAATACAACTTTGTGCTAATCAAGTTTTCTACGAGTGCGTCACCATTCCCAAACTTTTCCATGATTACATCAATATTTTGTTTTATCTGCCCTGCCATATCTTTTAGTTGTTTTTTGGTATCCTATTGCTTTTTTTCACAAACCATACCAGATAGCATCATCTTGTTAAAATTAGCATATTAAACGCAAATGTAAAGAAAAAAACTGCCATATTTGCGCACTAGACTCTTACAGTTCCTATAATCAAAACGTACAATGATACCAATCGGCCAAAAAATTGCCCGTGTGCGTGAAGCACGTGGCTGGTCTCAAGAAGTTGTGGCAAAACAAATAGGGATTTCAGCTACATCTTATGCTAAAATAGAACGAAACGAAGTGGACTTGACTGTTTCGCGGCTTACCAAGATAGCAGAGGTCTTAGAGGTTGATGTTGTAACCTTTTTTTACGCCGGGGCTCCCATTGTTATTATCGGCGACAATAGCTCTCAGGCGCAAACCAACAGCCTCTCCCAAGTTAGCAACCACTACATAGGGAATTTTGAAGCAGAACGTGAGGCTTATAAAGCGCATTTAGAAACTTTGCAGGCAGAGTTGGCCAGGAAAGATGCTATGATAGAAAAGATTTTAGCCAAAATTTGAATAGGGTTAATCGCTCAAATACGTCTTTTCTTCAAGTTCTATCAGATACAAACCCAATTTCGTTTTTCTGCTTTTTATAAAAATTTGCTACCTTTGCAGCCTAGATTACAAAAGCTCCACGAGTGCTTTACTCAAACGCATCAATCTGAATACAGTAAGGATATGGAATATTCGCCCGCTGACCTAGAAGCAAAATGGCAAGCCTATTGGCAAACACATAAAAAATACGAAGTCCGAGAGCTTGAAGAAAGCAGCACAAAGCCGAAGTATTACGCCTTGGATATGTTTCCTTATCCTAGCGGCGCTGGCCTGCACGTAGGCCACCCGCTCGGCTACATTGCCTCAGACGTAGTAGCGCGCTATAAAAGACACTCCGGCTACAACGTTTTGCACCCCATGGGTTTTGACGCTTTTGGTCTGCCTGCCGAGCAGTACGCCATTGATACAGGCCAGCACCCAGCCATAACCACTGCTCAGAACATAGAAACCTACAAAAAACAACTCAAAAAAATTGGTTTTAGCTATGACTGGGCGCGTGAGGTTATTACGGCTGAGCCAAGTTACTACAAATGGACGCAATGGATATTTATGCAGCTTTTTCAGGCTTGGTACAATCAAGATGCACAAAAGGCAGAGCCTATCGCATCGCTTATTGCTATTTTTGAGCAAGAGGGTAACAAAAACGTCCGCGCTGCACACAATGAGCAAACACCTGTTTTTAGTGCACAAGATTGGGCTAGTTTTGACGAAGCCCAAAAAGCCATGCTTTTGTTGAACTATCGCCTCACCTATCTGGCCGAGGCGGTCGTGAACTGGTGCCCTGCACTGGGCAGCGTTCTGGCCAACGATGAAGTAAAGGACGGTTTTTCGGAGCGCGGCGGCCACCCCGTAGAGCGCAAAAAAATGAAGCAGTGGATGATGCGCCTAACAGCCTATGCAGAGCGCCTTTTGGAAGGACTAAATCATATAGATTGGTCTGATGCCCTCAAAGATATTCAACGCAACTGGATTGGCAAATCTTTGGGTGCGGAACTGGCCTTCAAAGTAGAGCACAACAACTTAGAACTAACTGTCTTTACAACCCGCATAGATACTATTTTTGGGGTAACTTTCATTTCCGTAGCGCCCGAAAGCGAGCTAATAAGCCAACTGACCGCGCCCGCTCAAGCCCAACAAGTAGCTGATTACGTCCAGAAAGCGAAAAATAGGTCTGAAAGAGAACGCCAAGCCGATGTAAAAACGGTTTCTGGTGCATTCTTGGGCACTTATGCCATCAATCCTTTTACTGGTGAGCAAGTACCTATTTGGGTGGCAGACTACGTTCTGAGCGGCTACGGAACAGGCGTTGTGATGGGCGTACCTGCTGCCGACGAGCGCGACCACCGCTTCGCAAAGCACTTTGGCTTGCCTATACGCTGCATCATTGAGGGAACAGAAGACCTTGCCAATCCTACCGAGAAAAAAACTGGCTGCCTTATCAATTCTGGTTTTTTGAACGGCCTCCACCAAACCGAAGCCATACAAAAAGCGGTTGATTTTATACAAAAAAAAGGTCTTGGACAAGGAAAAATTAACTATAAACTCCGCGATGCCGTTTTTGGTCGCCAGCGCTACTGGGGTGAGCCGATTCCTGTTTATTACAAAAATGGCGCTCCCTTCCTGCTAGACGAAGCCAGTCTGCCGCTTGTTCTACCCGAAATAGACCAGTTCAAACCTACCGAAAGCGGTGAACCACCCCTAGCGCGTGCAAAAAGCTGGGAGCATCAGGGGCAGTACGCCTACGAACATACCACCATGCCAGGCTGGGCAGGCTCGTCTTGGTATTTTTTGCGCTACATGGACGCACACAATCAAAATACCTTTGTAAGCAAGAAAAAAGCAGATTACTGGGGCCAGGTAGACCTTTATATGGGCGGCGCAGAACACGCAACTGGTCATTTGCTTTACAGCCGCTTTTGGAATCTCGTTTTGTTTGACTTAGGGTATCTTAGCCATGCCGAACCCTTCAAAAAGTTGATTAATCAAGGCATGATACAAGGCCGCTCCAGCCTTGTTTATAAAAGAAGAGATGCTGATATTTTTGTAAGTTATAAACTGCGCCAAGCCGACACTGCCAACGATTACCAAGAGTTGCACGTGGACGTTAGCTTGGTAAGCAACGACCTGCTAAATGTGGAAGCCTTCAAAAAATGGCGACCGGAGTATGAAAGTGCAGAATTTGTTTTGGACAATGGCAAATTTGAATGTAACTGGCAGGTAGAAAAAATGTCTAAGCGCTGGTACAACGTCGTTAATCCTGATGATGTCATTGCCCGCTATGGGGCAGATGCGCTTCGCCTCTACGAAATGTTCTTAGGGCCTCTAGAATACTCAAAACCCTGGGATACCAGTGGCATAGATGGTGTATCGCGCTTTTTGCGCAAGCTCTGGCGCTCCTGTATAGGCCGGGAGGGCGAATGCTTGGTTGCGGAAGCAGAAGCCACCGAAAAAGAAAACAAAATACTTCATACGCTCATTAAGCGTGTGCGCGAAGACCTAGACCGTTTTAGTTTTAATACAGTTGTCAGCAGCTATATGATTGCGCTCAATGAGCTGAATGCGCTTGAATGTAAGAACAAAATGGTTTTTGAGCAGTTTTTAATCCTGCTCTCACCTTTTGCGCCCCATATTGCCGAAGAACTTTGGCAGCGTTTAGGCCATAGCGAAAGCATTTTAGATGAACCTTTCCCTATTTTCGAGGCCAAGTACTTAGCAGAGAGTGGGTTTGAGTACCCTGTTTCCATCAATGGCAAGATGCGCGCTTCTATTTGGCTTGCCAATGGCGTTTCGGCAGAGGAGGCTCAAATCAAGACGCTAGCGCTAGAAAAAGTGCAGGCATGGCTTGATGGCAAAGCCCTCAAAAAGTGCATTTTTGTTCCAAATAAAATCATCAACTTGGTTATATAAAGCCAACTAGCTAATAAAAAGATGAGTCAATTAATGAACGAACTCCGATGGCGAGGTATGCTGCACAACAGCACGCCCGAAACCGAAAAGTATCTGAATGGCGGTATGGGTACAGGCTATATTGGCTTTGACCCTACTGCTGCCTCTTTGCACATTGGCAACCTTGCTACCTTGATGATGCTAGTTCAGCTGCAACGCGCTGGTCATAAGCCTATTGCATTGGCAGGAGGCGCAACGGGCATGGTAGGCGACCCTTCGGGTAAGTCGGAGGAACGTAAATTTCTGGACGAAGAGGTATTGCGCTATAACCAGGATTGTATTTCCGAACAACTGAAACAGTTTTTGGACTTTTCGGGGGCTAACGCTGCCGAAGTGGTGAATAATTATGATTGGTTTAAGAATTTTAATTTTCTGGATTTTTTGCGTCAAGTAGGCAAGCATTTGACTATCAATTATATGATGGCCAAAGATTCCGTGCAAAACCGTATAGAAACAGGCATTTCCTACACTGAGTTTACCTACCAACTCTTGCAGGGTTATGATTTTTACCACCTCTACAAAACAAAAAATTGTCGTTTGCAGATGGGTGGCTCTGACCAATGGGGCAATATTACAAGCGGAATTGAACTCATACGCCGCAAAGAAAGCGCTGAGGCACACGCCATCACCTGCCCGCTCGTAACGAAAGCAGACGGTAGCAAATTTGGTAAAAGTGAGCAGGGGAATGTCTGGCTAGACCCCAAAATGACCTCGCCTTATCAGTTTTATCAGTTTTGGCTCAAGGCCAAAGATGAAGAAGCCCCCAAACTCATTCGTGTTTTTTCGCTTCTTGGCCAAGAAAAAATTGCGGACTTAGAAAAAACACACGCAGAAGCACCACATTTGTTGCATTTGCAGCGCGCTTTGGCCGAAGATGTTACAGTGCGTGTGCATGGACGTTCGGCTTATGAAACAGCTGTCAAAGCCTCTGAAATTTTGTTTGGCAAATCTGCCATTGAGGAAATCAATCAGCTGCCAGAATCTGTGCTATTATCTGTTTTTGAGGGAGTTCCACAAATCAAAGTGGCGCGCGAAGAGCTTAGCAAGCAGCAGGATATGCAAGAATTTTTGAGCAATACGACCCAGCTTAAAATTTGTCCGTCAAAAAGCGAAGCCCGCAAACTGATTCAGAACGGCGGTGTGCGCATTAACAAAGAAAAAATAACGGATTTTGCAGCCATGCCTACCTTCGAACTCTTGCAAAACAAATACTTGTTGGTTCAGAAAGGTAAAACCAATTATTTTTTGGTAATAGCAGAGTAAAAACCTGTCATCAACTTGCTTTGACTACGAAATAAGCGCCTCCGAAGCACGCCGAGCAGCATCTTGTTCGGCTTTCTTTTTTGTAAAGCCGTGCCCTGTTGAAACAACTTGCCCATCTAACAGAACATTGACCTTAAACTGCCTTTCTTGCTTTGAATTACTGTCTTCGTGTGCCTCAAAACGTGCCATTTTGCCATTTTTCTGAGCCCATTCTATCAGAATACTCTTGTAGTTGCTGTTATTTTGTACGGCATCTTCAACGCTAGCGTGCAATGCAAGCAACTTAACAATGATAAACTTTCTACAAAAATCATAGCCTTTGTCTAAATAAACCGCGCCAACGAAAGCCTCCATAGCATCTCCATAAACGGATTTATTGTTATGATGCCCGCGTTTATTAGCCTCGTAATCAATCAATTGGTCTAAACCAATTTTTCTTGCAAGCAAGTTCAGAGCCTCCCTGCTCACCAAGCGCGAACGCACTTCAGTCAGGAAGCCTTCGTTCTGATACGGATATTTTTTAAATAAATGGTCCGCCACCACTGCGCCTAAAATAGCATCACCCAGATATTCAAGCCTTTCATTAGACTCTTTGAACCCTAAATCATTTTCTTCGGCCACGGAAGTATGCGTCATGGCCAATTTATAAACACCCAAATTAGACGGCCTACTCCCTGTTATGGTCTTGACAGCCGCACTTAATTTTTTATCTTGCTCGCTCTGCTGGCCTAAAAGGCGTTTTAGCAATTCAAAAAGCATCAAACAATTCGTTACGTATCTTTTTAATAAACTAGAATTCTGAACTAAGGGCGCATAAAGATAGCCTATTCTAACCTAAGAAACTATCTTTTTTTAGGTGTTTTTTATCCCTTTGACTAACAAAAATCATGATAAAAACTAAGCCATAAAAAACAAAAACACCGCTTATCAACGGTGTTTTTGAGCCTCCTATCGGGATCGAACCAATGACCTACTGATTACAAATCAGTTGCTCTACCAGCTGAGCTAAGGAGGCTATTGCTGTATTGCGTTGCAAAATTAGCTACTTTTTTTGAGCCTGCAAATTTATTTAATATTTTTTTCTACTTTTTTATTATTTTTTTTGTGCGCCAGATGTCGCTAGGACTATTTCATAATTATTTATGGCTGATAGTAAATGATTTGCCTCTTTGAGTTTTGGCTGTTCGGTAGTGCACAAAAAAACAGGTATTCATGCTTCAATAAACTTTGATGGATATTATTCTTTCTAAAATAACAAAAAATACCGTTTTTCTGACCGATAAACCCGTCCTCTTAGATTTACAAGAAGCATTTTTGTTTATCTTTGCAAAAATATGGGAGGTGTTTGTTAGGCGGTTGCTCATAGGATACACATAGTAAGGCGAGAATTACTAAGATTAGTGAAAGATGCAGACTTTTTGATAAAAAATAAATTATTTATATGATGAAAAGTGCTAAAAATTTAGCAATTATCCCTCAACGCTAGTTTTGATGCTGTAAATACTAGGGAAGAATTAGGACTCAATTCAAAAAAAATGGCTTCTTTATGGCATAATTTTAAGCAACGAATAAAAATAGCTTTGCGTATTCGGCTTTGTTTATTAGTGGATTTCCTTGTTATCTTGCTTGTTAGTAGGCAGATAAGCAACCCCAAGAAAGCACTCATTGTTCGTTTAGACGCTATCGGCGATTATGTTCTGTTCCGAAACCTACTGACCGAGTTAGCCCAAAGCCCTTTGTATGGTGAGTACGATTTTTATTTCTGTGGCAATACAGTTTGGCGTGACTTGCACGAGTTTCTGGACGCGGGAATGTTCAAAAAATCGTTCTTTATTAACAGAAAAGCCTTTTTGGAGAATATGCGCTACCGTTGGGGCGTACAGTCAGAGCTGCGGCGCATGGGCTTTGACTGGGTGCTTGAGCCTACACATTCACGGCTCTGGCTACTCGGCGATGCCCTTTGTAGGTGTACGGGCGCAGCCATACGCATAGCGGAAACAGGCAATACAGACAATACCGTTGGTAAAGAAAAAGCTCTTGCAGATGCTTTTTTTAGCCATTTTGTCAGTCCAAGAGGCTTGGTTACCCGTGCTCATAACCCTCCGCCCGACACACGTGTTCTGTTTGAGTTTGAACGCAACAAACGGGTGGCGCAGCAGGCTTTGCAGCTGTTTATACCGCAAAGCGCCCCCTTTCTGACCCCAGTCCAAAGCCATCTGGTCAAAACCCTTCAAACAGATTATTTGAGAAAAAAAACGCTCAAAGCACCCTATATAGCTCTTTTTATAGGCGCAAGCGAAGCTTATAAGCGATGGCCAGTGGCGTTTTTTGCGGAAGTCGCTTTGCATTTATTGCAGAAAGAATCTGCCATGAGCCTCGTGCTGCTCGGAGCACCAGACGACACCACCCGCAACCAAGAATTAGTAGCTCTCTTGTCAGAAAAAGGGATAGTAACCGAAAAAACCTATGATTTGAGCGGCCAAACAACACTACCGGAACTGCTGGCGGTTATCAGTGGTGCTCATTTTTTGCTCACAAACGAAACCTCAGCCGTTCATTTTGCAGTACTAACGCAAACGAAATGCGTCTGTGTAGCCAATGGACGGCATTTGGGACGGTTTTCGCCTTATGTCCCATCTCTGCCTTTTTTAAGCTATGTTTTTCCGCCAGCTATAGAGACCGAGATAAACAAGGCAGGGCTTCATGAAGCACTCAAAGCGGCTTATTGCCAATCTAATGGCCTACCCATCGCGTCTATAAGTCCACAAATTGTGCAAAAGAGTTCGGAAAGCGTTATCTTCAGTTAATCAAAAAAGTGAACTCACCTATTGTATTCATAATACTTTTCTGTTTTCTAAAAAAATAAGATATTTGAGCAAACAAAAAAGCAACCTTTTGTTTTTAATAAGCATCTTAATATTAAAAGGAATAAAAAATCCGCTATGAAAAAGATATTTGCTATTTGCGCCTTTGTCTATTTGAGCCTTGTTCTCTATGCTTGTACCTCTGTGCCACTAACAGGCCGCACACAGCTCAAAATGATTCCGCGCAGCGAAATACATCGCATGAGCTTTTCAGCATACACCAAGTTTTTGGGTAGCAACAACGTTCTTAATAACACGCCAGAGGCTATGTCTGTGCAGCGTGTGGGCTTCCGAATTAAGGCTGCCGTAGAAGCCTATATGAAAAGCCAAAAACTCGGCAATAAGATTCAAGACTTTGCATGGGAGTTTAACTTGGTTTCTGAAAATACAGTAAATGCCTGGTGTATGCCTGGTGGCAAAGTGGCTTTTTATACGGGTATCTTACCAATCTGCCAAGATGAAACTGGCATAGCGGTTGTTATGGGGCATGAGGTAGCACACGCTATCGCTGAACATGGCAACGAACGCATGAGCCAAACACTTATGATACAAGGGCTTTTGATTGCTGGCAGTATAGCAGCAAACGTAGACCCTTCCTTTCTAAACGATTTGCTCTTGCAGGCGGCAGGTGTAGGTTCACAGCTGGGCTTGTTGGCCTTTTCGCGTTTGCATGAATCAGAAGCAGACCGCATGGGGCTTATCTTTATGGCTATGGCGGGTTATGACCCAGCAGAAGCACCTCGCTTTTGGGACAGAATGGCGCAGCAAAGTAGAGGGAGCAATGTTCCAGCCTTCCTTTCTACTCACCCTTCTAACGAAACCCGTATCAGAAAACTTAACGAGCATCTGCCCGTTGCACAAGAATATTACAAACAATCCACTTTGCGTTAATGAGCTACCGCATCGCTTTGGTGGGTGCAGGGCGCGTAGCTTGGCATTTGGGCGCAGCTCTCATACAGGCAGGTCATCAGATAGTGGCGCATTTTGCCAGAAGAAAGTCTGAGCAAGCTGCTTTGTTTGCGCATTGGGGCGTATCGGAACAGATAGCTCTACAGAAACCTGATTTTCGCAAAACCAATGCTGATTTGTTGCTACTGACAGTTTCAGATGCCGCATTGAGTGAACTTGAGCTATTATCAAACCCAAAAACCATCGTGCTACACACTTCTGGAAGTATGCCCTTGAGCATTTTAGCGCGTTTTGGGCGGCGAAGGGGCGTGTTTTATCCGCTACAAACTTTTTCAAAAGAAAAGAAAATTTCTTTTGAGGGAGTTCCTCTTTGTTTGGAAGCCGATAATGCCGAAGATGAGGCCATTTTGTTAGATTTGGCCTCGAGTTTGCTTACTAAGCCTCAGCTTATGAGTTCGGAACAGAGACGCAACCTGCATCTAGCAGCAGTATGGGCTTGTAATTTTACCAATCATTGCTGGGCTATTTCAGAACAAATTCTCAAAAAAGAGGGCTTTGAACTCAGCCTCCTGCATGGGCTGATAGAAGAAACTTTCCAAAAGATAAAGGTCATATCGCCACTTAGCGCTCAAACAGGCCCTGCCATACGTGGTGATTTGCTCACACAGCAAAGTCATTTGACACTCATGGCGCAAAGTCCTGAAGCGGCCAAACTTTATGCAGACTTGAGCGCACATATTGTGTTCATGGCTCAAAATAAAGCATAGCTTCGCACCAAACACTAGTGCTGCGAAGAGCTCCAAAGCAGTTCGTAAAAAAATTCATCTAGTCGTTCCTTAAAATACATCTAAAGACCTGAAATCAGAATATCAACCAATTGGGGGTACTATTTTGACTCAGGGAAATTACAAAAAAAGCAGCACTTTCAATACAAGATACAGCCTCTTTTGTAATTTTCCTTAGCGCCTTTTATAGTTCTAAATCAAAAACGCGGGCAATAAGCTCATCTTGGTCTTTTTTATGGACTTTGTGGTAGCCTGTTGCGGGCGAAGCAGCCGAACGACGCGCTACCAGATGCCATTGCCAGCCTAAACGATAGCTCATTCGTAAAATATGCAGCCATGCGCCCATATTCTCAGGTTCTTCCTGCGCCCAACAAAACTGTGCTTTGGGATATTGTGCCTTAATCGCTTCAATTTGTCCTTGGGCAAACGGATAAAGTTGCTCTAAACGTACAATGGCTACGTCTTTACGCTTCTCTGCTACTTGTTTTTCTTGCAAATCGTAATAAAACTTGCCAGAACAAAACACAACACGCTTTACTTTTTTCTTGTCTGTAATAAAAGTATCGGGCAAAACTTCTTGAAAATGCCCTTTGGTAAATTCGCTGATGTCCGACACACAGGCTGGGTGACGAAGCATAGACTTAGGCGACATCACGATACAAGGCTTTCGGAAAGGCCACGCTAACTGACGGCGCAGCAAGTGAAAGAAATTGGCAGGGGCTGTACAATTAGCCACCACGATATTGTTTTGAGCTGCAAGCTGCAAAAAGCGCTCCGGACGAGCGTTAGAATGCTCTGGCCCCTGTCCTTCGTAACCGTGTGGTAGAAGCAACACAATACCATTCATACGCTGCCACTTGGACTCCGTGCTGGTAATGAACTGGTCTATCATAATTTGTGCGCCGTTGGCAAAATCACCGAACTGCGCTTCCCAAAGCACCAAGGACGACGGATTAGCCATTGCGTAACCAAACTCAAACCCCAAAACACCGTATTCGGAAAGCAAGGAGTTATAAATTTCTAATTTACCCTGTTTGTCCGTGCCTAAATGGTTCAAAGAATTGTGCATTTGCCCTGTTTCATGGTCTAGCAAAACGGCCTGACGGTGTGAAAAAGTGCCTCTACGCACGTCTTGGCCAGTAAGTCTTACCATATTACCCTCTAGCATAATAGAACCGTAGGCTAAAAGTTCAGCCGAAGCCCAATTCAATTTTTTATCTTCAAAAAATTGCTTTTTTCTGTCCTGAAGTACTTTTTCAATTTGCTTGAGAACCTTAAAATCTTTGGGAATGCTGTGCAATGCCTCTCCCACTTTTTGAACAACCATCTCAGAGATAGCCGTTTGAGGCGATTTATCAAAGTCTTCACGCTTAGAGAAGCGCAAATCCTCCCATTCAGCCTCTAACTGATTGATAACGATGGGTGTAGCATTTTGCCGTACTTCATTGAGCAAGCTCTGCAAATGATTTCGGAGGTCATTTTCCATTTTATCTGCCACAGCTTTTTGGATAGAGCCATTCTGGCTTAGCTTTTCTACATATACTTTGAGCGGATTGCTGTGCTGGTTAATAATATTATAGAGCTTGGGCTGAGTGAATCGCGGCTCATCGCTTTCGTTGTGCCCAAACTTACGGTAGCAGACTATGTCCACAAAAACATCGCGGCCAAACTTTTGGCGAAACTCAATAGCCAGCTTTGCAGCAAAAACAACAGCTTCGGGGTCATCACCATTAACGTGTATTTCAGGAGCTTCAATGATTTGTGAAATGTCTGTACAATAAATACTTGAACGTGCATCATCAAAGTCGGTCGTAAAGCCCACTTGGTTATTAATAACAAAATGCACAGTACCGCCAGTGGCATAACCAGCCAGCTGACACATTTGCGTTACCTCATAAACAATACCCTGCCCGGCTACAGCGGCATCGCCATGAATGAGTATGGGGAGCATTTTGCTGGCATCTCCTCCGTAGTAATGGTCAATCTTTGCACGACTAAAGCCCTCTACAACAGGATTAACGGCCTCTAAATGAGATGGATTTGGGGCTAGTTTGACCTTGAGTGTTCGGCCTGTCGGTGTTTTGATTTCCGAAGAGTAGCCCATGTGGTATTTTACGTCGCCATCACCCACTGTTTGGTCTAGCAAGGCTAAGCCTTCAAATTCTCTGAAAATAAGGTCATATGATTTGCGGAGCGTATTGGCTAATACATTCAAACGGCCTCGGTGCGCCATGCCAATCATAACTTCTTCTACGCCGAGGTCTGCCCCGTGTGTCAAAACTGCATCTAAGGCTGGTATGGTCGCTTCGCCACCTTCAAGAGAAAAACGCTTCTGCCCAACAAATTTGAGGTGTAAAAAGTTCTCAAAGGTAGTGGCCTCATTTAGTTTTTCTAATATGCGCAGTTTTTCGGCTGCTGGCGGCACGTAGTTAAGGTAATCGCGCTCAATTTTAAGCCTAAACCACTCTGAAATTTCAGGCTCTCTGATGCTCATAAATTCAAATCCAATAGGGCCTTCGTATATTTTTTTGAGCGCATCTATAATTTTAGAGAGGCTGGTTTTGCCCAAACCAAGCTCTTCGCCTGCCCAGAACTCTGTATTGAGGTCTTGCTCGCTTAAATTAAAATCTGATAAGTTTAAGCGGGCTTTTCTATCTTTGCGCGGTCTTATAGGGTTTGTCTTGGCTTGAAGATGACCACGTGAGCGATAACCATCTATCAGTTTTCGGACGTTTACCTCTTTTTGTAAAGATTGCAAGTCCATAGCAGCGCTTGCTGCTGTGCCGTTCTTACCTTTGCTGGTTGTTTGAGAAAACTCAAAGCCGTCAAAAAAGAACTTCCAAGACGCATCAACGGCATCAGGATTTGTTTTGTAAGCCTTGTATAGCTCGTCTATGTAAGCAGACTCAGTGTAGTGTAGATGACTCATAAATTAAATGGGCGTTCAAGAAGAAGCATATTGGCGAAGCCAATCAAGTCTAAACAACTATAAATTTATTGTGTATCTTAAATAAAGACAAATTTTGTTTGCAATTAGTTTAAGAAATGCCAATAAAACAAGTTTTAAGGGACTAAAGAACAAAATAATGTTACAATTATTTGCTGAATCTATGTGCCTATAAAAAACTTTAGGCTGTAAAAATAGAAATGGCATTAGGTTTTTGCCCAATGCCATTTGCTTGACTATGAATTTGTTTACTGCTTTATTTGAGCACACTGCGCGAAATAACAATTTTCTGTATTTCAGATGTCCCTTCATAAATTTGCGTAATTTTAGCATCGCGCATGAGGCGTTCTACATGAAACTCTTTCACATAACCGTATCCACCGTGTATTTGCACGGCCTCAACACTGGCCCACATGGCGACTTCGGAGGCATATAGCTTAGCCATAGCACCTTCCTTAGAAAAATCTTGTTTTTTGTCTTTTAGAGTGGCAGCCTGAAGGCACAGCAAACGTGCTGCTTCAATGCGTGTGGCCATGTCGGCCAGCTTAAAAGAAATGGCTTGGTGTTGGTGAATAGGCTTTCCAAAGGCTTTACGCTCTTTGGAGTATTTGAGGGCCAATTCATAAGAGCCAGAGGCAATACCTAAAGCCTGCGAAGCAATACCGATACGGCCGCCATTGAGTGTGTTCATGGCAAAATTAAAACCAAAGCCGTCCTCGCCAATGCGATTTTCTTTAGGTACTTTCACGTCTGTAAACATGAGAGAGTGCGTGTCTGAGCCACGAATACCGAGCTTATCTTCTTTCTTACCAACAACAAAGCCAGGCATACCTTTTTCTACGATGAGGCAATTAATTCCTTTATGGCCTTTCGCTACATCTGTTTGGGCCATAACCAAATATACACTGGCCGTGCTGCCATTGGTTATCCAGTTTTTGGTGCCATTCAGGAGATAGTGGTCGCCCTTATCTTCGGCGGTTGTGCGCTGAGAGGTGGCATCGCTGCCAGCTTCAGGTTCAGAAAGACAGAACGCGCCAATAATTTCGCCTTTGGCCAGCGGTACGAGGTATTTGCGTTTCTGTGCTTCATTGCCGTACTTCTCTAAGCCCCAACATACCAAGGAGTTATTAACAGACATGGCTACCGAAGCAGAGGCATCAATCTTAGAAATTTCTTCCATTGCCAACACGTAGGATACACTATCCATGCCGCTGCCGCCGTATTCGGGGGAAACCATCATGCCCATAAAGCCGAGTTCGCCCATTTTTTTGATTTGCTCATGCGGAAACCTCTGATGCTCGTCACGCTCGATAACGCCTGGTAGCAGTTCCTTTTGTGCAAATTCGCGAGCCGCATCTCTAACGGCAATTTGTTCTTCGGTGAGTTGAAAGTTCATGTTAAAAGCGGATTAAAATGTAGATGACCAATCAAAGATTGGGAAGGTTTTAGGCGAAAAGCAGCGCAGAGTGCTCATTATTTTTCGCTTATTGGTATCAACAAAATGTTTGGCAATAGGGTTTGATGCAAAAGTAGTTTTTTTTTATTAAATTAAAAGAAAACTAAGATAAAAAATTGCGTTTGTGCTTCCAGCGCCTATGCGACCACAGCCAGTAGTCGGGTTTTTCTTGAACTACCTTTTCTACTATGCTCATGTATTTTTGGGTAATTTCGCCAGCTTGTAACTCCTCGTAGTTAATGCCCAAATCCCAAACGTCTATCAGATAATAACCGCGCTTCACCTTGCGGACATGACAATAAACCAGGGGTAGTTTGTACTTAATGCCATAGTGCTCTGGGCCATGTAAGCAAGCTGTATCTTGGCCTAATAGTTTTGCCCAAATTGCTTTTTCAATATTGGAGGGGCTTTGGTCTGCAGCCAACAAATACATGGCTGGCTTCAAGGTAGGTTCTGCAAAAAGTTTGGCAGTTTCTTGTATAGACGCAAAATGACAGCCCCAGTTAGCGCGTTTTTTACGAAAATAAGCATCTATCCTTTTGTTTGATAAAGGTTTATACAAAACATGAGCTGCAAAAGGAACAAGCATGGCTGCTGTTTGCGCCCCCCACTCCCAGTTGCCATAATGAGCAGTAAGGCCAATGATATTCTGGTTAGCCTTGAAGTATCTTTCGCTTATACTGTCAGGGTCGTTGATTCTGAAACGTTCTAGCAACTGCTTTTTACTCATTGTAAAACCTTTGGTGCTTTCAAGCGCTATATCGCAGAGGTGATGATAGAATCTTTTGGCGATGCCTTCTATTTCAGTGGCGCTATGATTCGGAAAAGCCGTTTGAAGATTGGCGTAAACCACTTTTTTGCGGTAGCCAATGAGCTTAAATAACAAAAAATATAGGCCGTCCGAAAAAGCATAAAGGAGTGCAAAAGGCACAAGCCTTACGCAATTCACGACAAGCAGAAAAAAAAGATAGGAAAGAAAGTGCATCAGAGCTTGATTCTAGCGCCAAAAGACAAAGAAACTGTAGAGCCTATATTAGCAAACGGCGAAGCTAAAACACCTAAGTCAGAAGTTGCTACGCCTAGCTCAACTGTCTTTTTGAATGACTCATAAAAAACACCAAAAGGGAAATTTATAATACTCCCTTGGTTACCGCCCGTAGACAAGCCCGCAGATACACGCAAAATTCTGTTTGGCTTCAGGTCGCCACCCAAAGCATAGTAGGGTTTTGGCAAAGCGCCAGGCGCTTCATTTTGTGGCAACATCACGTCCAAGCCAATATGAGCTGTTTTAAAAAACTCATAACTCACACCAACACGGAGCGTAGTGGGTAAGTCCACCGTAAAACGAGCCGCACCAGTTAAGCCGAGTGGCGTTTTTGTGCCACCAAAGCCTAAAAAGCCAGGATTAAAAGCCATCAAATTATAGGTATTGTAGCCAGGGCCAGTAACTTGCGCGAGAGTGCCATCATTAATTTTAAAAGTATTTGCGTCCCAAGTTACACTGCCTATCTCAGTAAGAGCTACCCCAATAGATAAATTTTTCTTGATAACCATATTCAAACCCACATCATAGCCGCGCCCGCGCCCTACAGGCTGAGGAGATGTATAAAGCCCCAGAAGATTGAACTGACTCTGAAAATCCTGAAAGTTGGGCGATTTTACAACGGAAGAATCTTGGCCTAAATCTAAACTGAAAGAGGGCGAGAAGGCAAAAATAGCATTAGAAAAGCGGTTTTCATCTGCACTCAAGTTGGCCAGCATCATGCCATTGATACGACGCACACCAGCGCCCAAGTGCAAATCAAAATTATAAGTATCTATCAATTTGCAGCCATAGGAAATGTTGTTTGTGCGATACCAAATCATACGAAGGCTGGACCCATTCATGATTTCGCCATAGTTTAGTGCTTCTGCTTCGGGCGTAAAGCCTGTAATAACCTTGTTACGTTGCTCGTCCGTCAGGTCGCCGCTTGGCAGAATAGCACCGGTATTTAGCTGCACGAACTTAAAATAAGGTGAATTATGCCCCAAAAAAAGAATGGAGGTTGTCAGTTCATTGAGGCTCACTGTTTGCGCAATTCTGTCGCTCACTTTATAGGCAATGCCGCCAAACCTACCAAGATTAACACCCAAGCCGAAAAGAGTGATATCGGCATCAAACCCATGTTGTTCGTTGGCATATTTGGCCACAGCCTCACGCTTTTCTTCTATGGACTCAAAAATAGGGGAAACTTTCTCGGGGCTTAAAAGCGGCTGGTTAGACTGCAACTGTTCAGTAAGGCTGAGGCTAGAAGAGAAAAAGCGAATATTAGGCTCAAAAAAGCCAAATGTTACACGAGGGTCTCGGAAACTTTTTTTAAGCCCTAAATTAGCGGGATTGATACCAATGGCCTGATAGTCTGTAGCAAAAGTGGTGGCAGCACCACCCCGACCTACCGCTGTAAAAGGTGTGTTGAGCTGAGCGTGTACATTTTGTAGCAACCCTGAAAGGGTAAAAAATAGGCTAAAAGCAGAAATAATGCGTACTACCATAGTTCAAATTGTTGCGCACATTAGAAATTGGTTTGGGCGTACAAACCATGCGCGAAATTACGCGCTATTCTCTATAAATCAAATTTATTTGCTGCTTTTGTCAGTAAACCCTCAAAAATAACAAAGCAGCAAGATAAAAATCCTGCTGCTTTATTTTAACAAGCCTCAAAGTTATATCAATCAAAAAGAACTAGTCTTTTTTGCTGTCTTTTTTGAGTTTTGCGAGTACTTCATTATCGCCTAATTTTTCGGCAGCGTTTTCGCTAGTAGGTGCATCATCGCCTTTTTCCGTTTTGGCTGGTTTTTTCTCTTCCTTCATGTAAGTAGCAGGATGAGAGAGAATAATGCGTTGTTCTTCTTTAGAAAATTCAACCACTTTGAAGTCAAGTGTTTCACCGATTTCAGCGCGCTCACCGTTTTCTTTGATGATGTGCTTGTTTCCAGCAAAACCTTCTACACCGTAAGGCAACTCCAAGTTAGCGCCTTTATCGTTTTTATTGACGATAGTCGCTTTGTGTTGTGTGCCAGGCACAAAGATAGTTTCAAAAGTATCCCAAGGATTTTCTTCTAACTGTTTGTGGCCTAGAGCCAAGCGGCGTTGCTCGATGTCCAACTCAAGAACTTTAACGTCCATTTCTTCGCCTATCTTGATAAACTCAGAAGGGTGTTTGACCTTTTTGGTCCAAGAGAGGTCTGAGATGTGAACGAGACCATCTATACCTTCTTCCAACTCGAGGAAAAGGCCATAATTGGTGAGGTTACGAACCGTACCTTTGTGCTTGCTGCCCACTTTGTACTTTTCGTGTACGGCAGGGTTTGTCCATGGGTCAGTGCTAAGTTGTTTGATGCCTAACGACATTTTGTGTTCATCGCGGTCAATGGTTAGGACTGTTGCTTTTACAATATCCCCAATTTTGATGAACTCTTGTGGGTTGCGGAGATGCTGCGACCATGACATTTCGGAGACGTGAATCAAGCCTTCTACGCCTGGTTTGATTTCAAGGAATGCCCCATAGTCTGCCACATTAACAATACGACCTTCAATGATAGTACCTGCTGCAATTTCAGCGTTCAAAGAATCCCACGGATGAGCTTCTAGCTGCTTCATACCCAAAGAGATACGTTTTTTGTCATCATCAAAGTCCAGAACGACAATGTTGATTTTTTGGTCTAAGCCCAATACTTCGCTCGGGTGGCTTATGCGGCCCCAAGAAATGTCTGTGATGTGAAGAAGGCCATCAACGCCGCCCAAATCTACAAACACACCGAAGTTAGTAATATTTTTAACAACGCCTTCAAGAACCTGACCGCGCTCGAGGTTGGTCAGAATTTCAGCACGTTGTTTTTCTAAGTCTTTTTCAATCAAAATTTTGTGTGATACTACAACGTTGTCGTTAGCGTAATTGATTTTTACAACTTTCAACTCCATTTTCTTATCCACATAAATATCAAAGTCGCGAATTGGCTTCACATCAATTTGTGAGCCAGGCAGGAACGCCTCAATGCCAAATACATCAGCAATAAGACCACCTTTGGTGCGGCGCTTAATGATACCTTCAATGATTTTGTCGTTTTTGAGAGCATCTTCTATAGATTCCCATGCACGGACAGCTTTCGCTTTTTTGCGGGACAGCACAATTTGGCCAGCCACATCTTCTTGTTGTTCGATATAAACCTCAATCTGGTCGCCTACTTTGAGTTCGGGCAAATCGCGGAACTCCGATAATTGAATCAAACCGTCTGACTTGTGGCCTATGTTCACGATGGCCTCACGCTCAGTAATGCCCACAACCGTGGCAAATACGACCTTACTTTCGCTAACAGCGCTAAGCGTTGTATCGTACATAGCCATCATTTTTGCTCTTTCGTCCGCAGAATAATCTCCGCCGAAACCCTCGCCCGTACCTTGAACATCCCAGGTATCAACTGCAATATTTAGCTTTTCGCTCATTTAAATTGGGTGGATAATAAAAGTTTATCTATTGATTAACAGATTGTTACAATAAGTGTTTTCTGTTTTCAATATACAAACTTTCTTGGTGATTAGAATAAAACCATGTAAGTAGTCATGCAACTAACATTGCAAAGAGGTGATTTACAACGAAATACCTCTATTGCGCTGCAAATATACTTATTCCAAAATAAATTTCAAAAATACAAACCTGAATTTTATCGTATTTTTTTGTGAGGTATCTTTAGTAAGCGTCTAAAATCAGGCATCTTGCATCAATTCTTTGTGGGCACGCGTTAGCTAACTCAAATTTTGTAGAATATGCTTCAGACGATGTTTAGATTTATGATAAAAGAGCTTTAAAAGAGAATCAAAAACTGATAGATTTTGACTTTCTAATTATCTGACAACAAATACTTTAGATATATCTTAAGGCGCAGCCCAATAGTCGTCCCTTAAAAAGTCGGCATAAGAACAAACACGTCAATTGATTTATATGATTTATCTGCTTTAGGAACACCCTCATGATTTCTGGGTGGTTTTTTTCTCTCTACTTTTTGCCTTGATGCCAAAAGTAGCAAAAAAATCAAGCCTCGCAAAAGGCCAATTTAGATGAAAAAATAGCCTTTTTTCATCTGAACCAGCGAATGGCTTTTTCTTTGACTCACTCTCTTGCAAAACATAATAGCACAGAAAATCTCACCTTCTGACATTTGAGCCATTCGATTTTGTCTGATGCGAGGCAGTGCAGGCCGCAAGAAGCCCTTTAGATTTTGCCAGTTATTCGACAAAATAGGTTAAAACCTAAGAGATTTTGGAGATAAAGTGCTTGTTTAATTTACTGAAAATAAATGCTTTAGATATATTTTCAGGGAAGACTCAATAATAGTTTTGCAAACAAAAACCTTAAAGTCCCTTTTAAGGCTAGAAACAAAAAGATAAAGAGCGGATTCCTACAAGCCTTAGCTTGGCGAAAACCACTCTTTTTAATCTGAGTAACTATTTTTTTTAGCGAACTGTTTTTATCTTGGCTATTGATTCAATACGTTTCATTGCGTTCTGAATAGCCACTTCTTGTGCGTTGCGCTTTTCTGCAAAAGAGGTGTTCAGGATTTGCAGCGTGGCCTCATAAAGTCCTTCTGTTTTTTGCACTGCCCAGGCGCGGTCTAGCTTCTGGTATTCACGATAAACATTGATAACACCACCCGCATTGATGAGAAAATCTGGTGCGTAGATGATACCGCGCTTCATGCACTCGTCGCCATGCTTTTTTTCGTCAAGTAATTGATTATTGGCACAACCAGCAATGATTTGTGCTTTGAGCACCGGGAGCGTTGTGTCATTGATAGTGGCACCAAGTGCACAGGGTGCATAAATATCCACGTCCAGCGCATAAATATCGTCAGGACGCACTACTTCCACTTTGTATTTGCTGGCTACTGCTTTGATGCGGTCTTCGTAAATATCTGTGATGTAAATTTTACAATTTTCTTTGCTCAAATGTCCTATCAAGTGTTCACCAACGTTGCCCACACCTTGCAAAGATATTTTTTTGCCTTCAAGGCTGTCGCTCCCAAAGGCCTTTTGTGCAGCAGCCTTCATGCCCATATAAGTACCTAGCGCTGTAAAAGGCGAAGGGTCGCCACTGCCGCCCATGCTTTCTGGTTTGCCAGTAACGTGTTTGGTTTCCATGGCCATATACTCAATATCAGCGGTTTGCATACCCACGTCTTCAGCCGTTATGTATTTGCCGCTCAGGCTTTCAACAAACTTACCAAAACGGCGAAGCAAGGCTTCTGTTTTATCTTTTCGGGCATTGCCAATGATAACCGCCTTTCCACCACCCAGATTAAGGCCAGCCACTGCATTTTTAAAGGTCATGCCGCGTGAAAGCCGTAATACATCGCGCACGGCATCGGCCTCGTTGGTGTAAGACCACATGCGTGTTCCGCCCAAGGCAGGGCCTAAAACGGTGTTGTGGACACCAATTATTGCTTTGAGGCCTGTGTTGGCATCATGGCAAAATACCAACTGCTCATGCCCCATTTGCTCTAGTTGCTCAAAAACAGAGAGCTGGAGCGTATCTTGTCCTGATTTTAGTTCTACCATTGGTCTTGGCTAGCACTTAATATTGATGAAATAAACAGAAAATATGATACTTTAATGCCGAAAATTCGTTGCAAAGATATAATTTATTAATTTAGAAAACAATCTCTGTTAAAATTCTGTGAAGTTGGCGTTCATGTAAGCCTATAAAAGCACCAAAGCAACTCGACAAAAATGTTTCAGGCTTATTTTTATACTTTTTTTGCCAAGTCTAGAACGAAAGCATACTCCAAAGCCACTTCGCGGAGTCGTGCAAAACGCCCGCTTGCGCCACCATGCCCCGCATCCATATTGGTATGTAGGAGCAGCATATTCTCATCGGTTTTGAGTTCACGGAGACGCGCCACCCACTTGGTGGGCTCCCAGTACTGTACTTGTGAGTCATGCAACCCAGATGTTACTAGCAAGTGTGGATAATTTTTGCGCTCTATGTTGTCGTAGGGCGAATAACTGAGCATATAGTCATAAAAGATTGGGTCTTCTGGATTACCCCACTCGTCGTACTCGTTGGTAGTAAGCGGAATAGAGTCGTCCAGCATGGTCGTAACTACATCAACAAAGGGAACGTGAGCCACAATGCCGCCGTAGGTGTTGCCGTACATATTGGCTACCGCACCCATCAAAAGCCCGCCAGCGCTGCCACCAACGGCATAAATTTGTCCTTGGGCTGTGTATCTTTCAGCAATAAGGTGTTGCGCCACCGCCTCAAAATCCGAAAAACTATTCTTTTTATTCAAAAGCCTGCCCTCGTCGTACCAAAAGCGCCCCATCTCCTCGCCTCCGCGTATGTGCGCAATGGCAAAAATGAAGCCTCTGTCTAGCAAGCTGAGCCGCGCTGAACTGAAATATGCGTCCATAGAATGGCCATAAGCACCGTAAGCATACAAATAAATTGGTTGTGGCTGCTGGCGGTCAGTATTTTTATTGTAAACAAGCGAAACAGGAATGCGTGTACCGTCTTTGGCTGTGGCATAAATGCGCTCGCTGGTATAATCTTCTGCCTTAAAAGTGCCTAAAACCTCTTGTTGCTTGAGCAAAACACGTTTCTTTTGGGTCATATCAAAAGCAAAAACCGAGCTTGGTGTGGTCAGAGAGCTATAGCCATAGCGCAGTTCTTGGGTATTGAAGTCTGGATTATAATGCAAATGAGCCGTGTAGGCTGGGTCGTCAAATTCTAAATAGTAATCTTGCGCATTTTGTGGCATAATTCGGATATGCAAAAGGCCATTTTTGCGTTCTGTAACCACCAAAAAGTGTTTGAAAATATCTATATCTTCTAGCAGAACGTCCGAACGATGCGGAATGACCTCCTCCCATAAGTTACGGTTGGCAATATCAACCATTTTGCAGCGCATAAGCCTAAAGTTTTTGGCTTGCCAGTTGGTTGTGATGTAAAAGTACTCTTCAAAGTGGCTCACGCCGTATTCGTGGTCGCGCTCACGCGGGATACACACAAAAGGCTGAAAATCGGCAACATTAGTTTGTGTAGGAATCAAGCGCACTTCCGTTGTAGTGGTGCTACTTAGGATAATGCCCAAAAACGCCTTTGATTTGCTACGGTAAATACCCGTGTAAAAACTCTCATCATCTTCTTCGTACACGAGCGTATCCTGTGCAGCCGTTTGGCCTAGGCCATGTCTAAAAATCTGAAAGGAGCGCAGCGTTTCAGGGTCTTTGCGAACATAAAACAGCGTTTGGTTGTCATGTGCCCACTCAAAAGAGTCGCCTTCTACGCCCTCTATGGCTTCGGTTAGCACCTCGTTTGTGAGCAAATTCTTGAAACGCACGGTGTAAATTCTGCGCCCTATGGTATCTTCTGCAAAGGCTATCCAGTTGTGGTCATCAGAAATGGCTATGCCGCCGCAATGGTAATAGCCATGCCCTTTTGCTCGCTCATTGAGGTTGAGAACAATCTGCTCTGGAGCAACCATTGTGTCTTTTTTACGCGCATGAATAGCATACTCTGCACCTACTTCATAGCGCTGATAGTACCAAAAATTGTCCAGCTTGTACGGAACAGACTCGTCTTGTTCTTTAATTCTGGCTTTAATTTCTAGAAAAAGGGTCTCTTTAAAGTCTTTCAAATGCGCCATTTTTGATTCAGTATAGGCATTTTCAGCTTCCAAATAGGCTATGACTTCAGGGTTTTCGCGCTCTCTTAACCAATAAAAATGGTCTTGACGGCTGTGGCCGTGTGGTGCTTGAACTTCAAAAGGCTTCTTGGCAACTTGTGGTGGCAGTAATTTTTGAGTAACTGTCATATTTTTTTATTTTCTGAGCAAATCTATAAAATTCAAACGTTTATTTTGAGGCTTTTAAGTTGTATTTTAACACAAATCTCCATACAAATCAAAAGCTTGCACTTCCTTAATTTTCACTTGCGCGAAGTCGCCCAGACGCACATAATTCTCTGCTGAGACAAGGACTTCGTTGTCCACTTCGGGTGAGTCTGCCTCGGTACGGCCTATCCAAAAACCGCTTTCTTTGCGGTCAAAAAGCACAGAATAAATCTTGCCTACCTTGCTTTGATTAATAACCAATGAAATATTTTCTTGCAAGCTCATGATGTCGGCAGCGCGTTCTTGCTTCACTTCTTCGGGCACGTTGTCTGGCATTGTAAAGGCGTGTGTGTTTTCCTCGTGTGAATAAGTAAAGACCCCTAGTCGGTCAAAACGCATTTTTTCAACAAATCGGAGCGTTTCCTCATGGTCTGCTTCGCTTTCGTTGGGGTGGCCTGCAATGAGCGTAGTACGGAGCGCTATACTAGGAATTTCCTGCCTGATGGTTTCTATGAGCGCCTCTGTTTTGGCGCGGGTAATACCGCGGCGCATAGCCTTGAGCATGGCATTAGAGCCTGTTTGGAGCGGAATATCCAGATAATTGCAAATATTTGAGCGCTCGCGTATAATGGGTAAAATTTCGAATGGAAAACTGGCGGGGTAAGCGTAGTGTAGACGTATCCAAGCCAAGCCCTCTAAGTCCGAAAGGCGCAAAAGCAAATCGGCGAGTTGCCTTTTTCTGTAAATATCTATGCCGTAATAAGTGAGGTCTTGGGCAATTAAAATGATTTCCTTTACGCCATTTTTAACAAGATTCTGAGCTTCCAAAACAATCTGCTCCATGGGCTTAGAAACGTGTTTGCCACGCATCAGCGGAATGGCGCAAAAGGAGCATGGACGGTCGCAGCCCTCACTAATTTTGAGGTAAGCGTAGTGCTTGCTTGTGGTGGTAAGGCGCTCTCCTAGTAAGTCGTGTCGGTAAGTGGCTTTAAAACGTTTGAGCAAAGCGGGGAGCTCCATGGTGCCAAACCAAGCATCAACTTCGGGAATTTCTAGGGCTAGTTCGTCCTTGTAGCGCTGCGAAAGGCAACCCGTAACATATAATTTTTTGATTTGCCCGCTGGTTTTGGCATCAGCGTAGCGCAGAATGGTATCGATAGACTCTTGCTTGGCTTTTTCTACAAAACCACACGTGTTGATAACTATGACGTTGGCATCGTCATTTGTAGCTTCATGGGTGGCCGCTACGTTATTGCCTTTCAGTTGCGTCAGCAAGACTTCCGAGTCCACCAAGTTTTTGGAGCAGCCCAGCGTTACGATATTGACTTTGGTGGGGTTCTTCCCTTTTGTTTTCATGGCCGAAAGACGATTTGGCTTTTGTTTTGTAGTGCCCAAATCCAGATTAGGGGGCATCAATGCACGCACAAAAGTAATCTTTTTTTGGCTTAAAAAAATGTGATGACTGCATATTTATTCCCTTTTATGCACTATTCATCGGTCAATTCAAGCAATGTAGGCTGTCTGTTTATTGAACACTGCCAAGACGCATCCTCTGAGTACACAGCCTAGAAGTGGGCTATTCTGAGACCGTGAAAGGTTATTTTTGTGTGTCCACTCCCAAGTTTTGCTGGGGTCAAAAACAGTCAGGTTAGCTAATTCGCCTACACGAATATCTATGGATTTTAGACCCATGGCTAGGCGGGCACGGTGTGTAAAAGCCGCTAGAAGTACCTCCAACGGAAGCCGCGGATAGGCAGCCATCGCCATAGAAAAGGAGGTTTGTGCAGCAATCATACCGAAGTGTGCCAAATCAAATTCTAAATCTTTGCTTTCAGGGTCTTGCGGTTTATGAAAGCTAGCAATAGCATCAATAGTACCATCTTTTAGCCCTTCAATGAGTATATTTTGGTCGGCCAGTGGGCGCAAGGGTGGTTTTACCTTTAAATTGGTGTCATAACCGCGCATAGCCTCATGCGTAAACATGAGCATATAAGCTGGTATAGAACAGGTTACTTTAAGTCCTTCTTTTTTTGCCTGACGAATAAGCGCTACCGCTGCTGCTGTTGATATACCAGCAAAATGTAGTTGGCCGCCACTTTCTCTGAGAATGGCTAAGTCCCTCAGAATCATGGCCTCTTCTGCCAATGCGGGAAGCCCTTTAAGCCCCAGTGAGGTAGATACATCACCCTCGTGCATTTGGCCATTCTCGGCTAGTTCACTGTATTCTGGTATTTGAATGATTCTGCCACCAAAACCGCTCACATAGCGCAGGCCTTTTTGCAACAAAAGGGCATTTCTAATGGGCTTAGAGCCGTCTGTAAAGGCCAATGCACCCTGTTCGTGCATATCTAAAAGCTCTGCAAGCTGTTTTCCTTCGAGTTGTTTTGACAGTGCACCCGTTGGCAACCAATCCACCAAGGGACTTGGATATTGCTTCATATATTGCACTTGCATTGCTGTTTGCACGATGGGCTGCGTGTTGGGCATCAGTACAAGTTGGGTAAAGCCACCAGCCATTGCCGCTATACCCAAAGACTCAAAGGTTTCGGTATGTTCTGAACCTGGCGCACCACCAAATGCGTGTGTATCTAAAAAACCTGCCGAAGCACACAAGTTAGCGCTTTCAATGACAAGCGTTTGGCTGTTTGGCACAATGGAATGAGGTGTTTCTATTGACTTAATTACACCCGCTTCTATCAATACATCATAACGCAACTCACCAAAAAGCCCGTCTGGCGAAAAAATACGTACATTTTTAAGAAGAACACATTTTTTATCACCATTAACCAAAGATTTATAACTCCTCATGTAGCAGATATTTTTAACGGTGCAAATTTAATTAAAATTCTTATAAACTAGCGCTCCTTTATACCCATAAAAATCAAAGCTCATGCACTCAATAATCTTGTCTAGCGGTTTAATCATAAGCCCTTTTAAAAAGGCAAGTATGTGAGATATGGCGGAGTGCTGCCTGCGTGTGCCTAGTTCATAAGGCCATGCTATTCTCAATGCGTTCTTGGCGCGTCCCAGTTAATTTTGGCACAGAGCTCTAAAAAGGCTTATGATTTTTTGTACTTTTGAACTCATTTTAGTTTCTTTGAGGAAAACTAAAACGTCCAGTCGTATGACAAGTATGCTATTCTTACATGGCGCAACTGGCTCTGCAAAGCAGATGCAAGATTTTCAAAATATACTGGGAACGCGCGTTACCCAGAGTTACTGCATAGATTTTAGCGGGCATGGTGCATCAGAAAGCATAGACGAGTTTTCTTTCACTCGTTTTGTTCACGATATAAAAGTTGCTCTGGATACTCACAAAATAGAAAAAGCTGTTTTGGTTGGTTACAGCATGGGTGGCTATGCGGCAATTTGTGCAGCTATGGAAATGCCAGAACGTATCGAAGCGGTTGTCTGTTATAACACCAAATTTTTGTGGACAGAGGCTACTGCTGAAAGGCAGTGTAGAATGCTTGTTGCAGAAAAGATTAAAGAAAAAGTGCCAAAGTGGGCAAGCGCTTTGCAAAAGGAACACGGCGATAAGTGGGAAAGCGTCTTAGAAAAAACCGCTGCCATGCTTCGTAAGAATGCCTTGCAGAATTGGCTCTCCTTAGAGACACTAAAAACGGTGAGTTGCCCAGTTTTGGTAGGTGTAGGCGACCGCGATACGACTGCCGAAACAGCCGAAAACTTGTTAGTTGCGCAAACAATTCCCAAAGGGCAGTTTTTTGCTTTGCCAAATGCCTCACACGACCTCCGTGATGCGAATTTAGAGGTTATAGAACTACTCGTTGAGCGGTTTCTGGCGCTGCATAACATTTTATGAATTTCATAAAACCTTTGTTGCTTAATTGTAGTTTAAAAATAAGATTTTAGTTGTAAAAAATTGATTTTAAAACTTAAAGATATGTTACGTTCTGCTTATACTTTGTTTTTTTTGTTCGCTTTTGCTTCCTTTTTGAGCGGTTGCGAAGACATAACCAATTCAAATAGCTCTAACACGCCTTTGCGGGTTGGTGAAATTATGGGCGATATTAATCGTGTTCAGTATCGCTTCACTAGCAAGGGACGCTTAACTGATGATGCAACCAACTCCTATACACCCGCTGCTCGTTTTATCAATATGTATCGTGAACTGCCTTCGGGCACTTATGGGACTATTGTTTTGCGACTTGCAGATATTAATCTTGATGATTTGACGCTGCCACATACGCCTACGAAAGTGAAGGTAACTTATTCACCTCGCCCGAATGAACCTTATGAAGCTGCTGATTCGGGGGTAACTATGCAAATTACCTCAAAAGATGGAGATATTCTTAAAGGCGTTTTCAGTTGTAACTTGAAAGCCAAAGGGAGCACTTCTACCGCTTATGAGCTAAGAAACGGCGAATTTGCGATTCAACTTATCCGAAATTAGATTCTGTTCTATTAAATCTTGGGCGCAAGGTGCGATTTTGCGCATAAAACTGACAAAATATGGCTTTACTCTCAACGTTTTGCCTAAGGGAATCAAGAGACAAATGCCTCTGGTCGTAATAGCCCAAGCGGCGATTTGCCTGTGTGTTTGAACATATCCTTTGTGCCTTTGGGTTTTCCTTGCTCAAAAAGACCGATGGCACAATCAATACACGTTAAAGGGACATGATTGCGCAACTTATTCCTAAAAACACAAATTAATTGATTGTACTCTATTGAATTGTCTGTTCTTAGGCGCTAAGCAGTTTTCTTTGCACGAATTCTAGGCCAGCTATGTTTTTTTACTTGTATTTTATTTTATTTTTTCCTTTATTGGCTCACTAAGTCAGTACATTTTCTTACATTTTTAAAAGGTTCTGTTCATGAATTGTTTGAAAATCAATATTTTAGTTGTTCTTTTTGTTTGTTCTATAAGATTGGTGCAAGCGCAAACAGCTGAAGACAGCCTGCTGAATAGTTTGCAGTCTTCAACGGAAAGCACGGAGCGTGTTCGTTATACTTTCAAATCAACACGTATTATTAATTTGCACTCTAACGAAATGGCAGGGGTGGGGGCGCTTGTATTTCGTATTGCACACCGCTTTAGTGACGTGAGTGGTGGCCTTTATGACTTGTTTGGCCTTGATGGTGCAAATATTCGTTTTGCTTTAGAGTATGGCATTTCAGATAGAATCATGGTTGGTTTGGGGCGCAACAATTTTTTAAAAACAGGCGACGCACTTGTTAAAGTAGCACTATTACGACAAACCAAAGGGGAAAGAAATTTTCCTTTCTCGGCCACTTTTGTCAGCACCACCGCATTGATAACGCAGAAAGCCTCCGACCCTACACGAAAACTGAGCCTCGCCAACCGTTTTTCTTACACCAACCAGCTCGTATTAGCGCGTAAGTTCAGTGAAGGCTTTTCTTTTGCCCTTGTTCCTTCGTGGGTACACGAAAATACTGTTCCGTTGGCAAGCGATATCAACGATATTTTTGCATTGGGAATGGGCGGGCGAATCAAATTGAACAAACGTGTCTCTTTGAATGGTGAATACATCTTCCGTATGCCGTCAGAAGCTGCTAATATTCAATACTATGCGAATAGTTTTTCTTTGGGTTTTGACATTGAAACTGGCGGCCACGTCTTTCAGCTTCACTTCACCAACTCTGCTGGCATGACAGAAAACCGCTTTATTGCCTTTACAGACTCGCGCTGGTTTGGCCCCAAAGATGTTACAGTCAATGGGCTTACACAGAATTTGCAGCAGAATATCTTTTTTGGTTTCAACATAACCCGCGATTTTGCGTTAAGAAGATAAGTTGTTATGAATTTCTTTCCTCTTTTAAACTTTTAATCAGATATGTATATGCAGAAACTCACCTTGTTATCGCTATTTTATTTCTTTGCGTGGGGCGCGTTTGCGCAACAAACCACGTTCAGTCTTGAAAACCCGGCCATACGTTTTTTTTCTGATGGCGCTATTGAAGATATAGACGCTAAGAACTTAAAAGCTGTTGGGTCTGTAGATGCAGCAGGCAAAAAGTTCGCTTTTAAAGTCCCGGTAAAGCAGTTTGTTTTCAAAAAGTCGCTCATGCAAGACCACTTTAATGAAAACTATATGGAAAGCGACAAGTATCCCGAAGCAAGTTTTGCAGGAACTATTGTTGGCGCATTTGACCTCAGCAAAGACGGAACCTACCCCGTAAGCGCTGACGGAAACCTGACTATGCACGGCATAACACAAAAACGTGCTATTCCCGCTACTATCATCGTCAAAGCAGGAAAGGCTGCCCTAACATCAAAGTTTATTGTTAAGTTGATAGACCACAAGATTAGTATTCCAAAAATTATGTTTCAAAAAATTGCGGAGCAGGTTGAAGTTACGATTAATTCTGGACTGAAATAATGTATCAGAATTAATAGACTCTGTATGGCTTGAAGGGCCTTGTTAGATAGTCGTCCCTTAAAAACAGCTAAGATATTTACTATCAGTAAATTAAACAAGAATTTCTACTTTAAAATCTCTTAGTTTTTAGTCTATTTTGTCAAATAACTGGCAAAATTGTAAGGACTACTCGCGGGCTGCCATGCCTCGCATCAGACAAAAGCGAATGGCTCAAAGGTCAGAGGGTGAATCAAAGAAAAAGCCATTCGCCGCTGGTTTAGATGAAAAAAGATTGTTGTTTCATCTAAATTGGCCTTTTGCGAGGCTTGATTTTTTTGATATGCCCTGCGGTCGGAACTTTCAGCTCGCGCTTCAGTTCTGCATCAAGGCAAAAAGTAGAGAAGAGAAGTCTATCAAAGGCCGTCAATATGTTCCCAAAATTGGTGAGCCATTCTCCTTAAATTTAGCTTGCATCTATTGAATGTCCTTTTTAAGGGACGACTAATTAGAATCTGTCAAGATTTTAAGACATAGATTCGTATTCAGTATGTTTTGGCTACTTGGCATGGGTATGCCGTCAAAATCAAGCCTGATTGGTATGCGGTAAGCCTAGTAGATGGTTTTCTACTGTTTGGTAATCCGCTTTAGTCATTTGAATCATTTTTTTGACTGTAAATGTATGAAGCAGCAAGTATGCCTAAGAATGCGAGTGGCATCATCATATAGCCAATATTCTTATCGACACAGGCATGGCTTATAAAAGCAAAAATAAGTGTAAATCCTAATCCTGCGTAGGCCCATTCTTTAATGTTTCTAGGTGTTTTCGGATAGATAACAGCGACAACGCCAACAACTTTTGCTATAACAAGTGCGTAAGCAAAATAGTCAGGATAGGAAAGTGCCTTTGTTCCAACCGTCATATACTCTGGCGCAAAAATCCAGCAACTAATTGGCATAACTGCTTCCCACAGTGCAATGAT
Source organism: Cytophagales bacterium (assembly GCA_013299045.1). Taxonomy (GTDB): domain Bacteria; phylum Bacteroidota; class Bacteroidia; order Cytophagales; family Bernardetiaceae; genus RDZD01. Next base: position 48,942 of record JAAFJX010000018.1, read on the forward strand.
GATGGTTGCAATCCAAAATATTATTTTATTCTTTTTCATTGTTTTATTTTTTTTAGGGTTAAAAGCAATGTTTCTAATTCGTTTAAGGTGGCAGTGAATCCTTCTTTGAAGCCCATTTCAAGCATTTTTTCCATACGTTCTTGGGACTCATTGTAAATGGAAACGCTCACTCTTGTCTTGCTACTTTCTTCGCTAAAATCCAAATCCCAATTAGAACCTGGAAGGAAAGGGTTTTCGTCTTTGTCAGCAAAAATGCTAACATACTTAAAGTTGTTTTTGGGACTTATAGACGTATAGTCTTGTATATGCCAGCCTATCTCATTTCCATCAGGACTCACCATGGCATAAAATCTGCGGCCACCTACTCTAAAATCCATTTTTATAGTTTTGGATTCATACGGTTTTGGTGCCCACCATTGGTCAAGCATTTCTTGTTTTGTAAAAGCGTCCCAAACAAGAGGAAGCTCTGCATCAAACTCTCTGATTATTGAAACCGAGTTGGTGGACTTATCAACCTTAAAGTCAAATTGTAAATTATTCATTTTTTAGGTTTTTAATTGTTGTTAATAAATTGTCTAATTGATTCAATCGGGTTTCCCAAATCTTACGAAATTGTTCTATCCACTTGTCCATTTCTTTCATTTTGTCAATTTCAAGAGAGTAATATATCTCTCGTCCTTTTTGCTCTTGCTTTACAAGTTCGCATTCTGTCAAAATTCGCAAATGCTTTGAAACTGCTTGTCGTGTTGAAGTTGTCGGCAATGGCGTTAGGTGTCATTACCTGTAATGCAACTAAGGCGATTATGGCGCGTCTTGTTGGGTCAGCAATTGCCTGAAGAACATCTCTTCGCATTTTGTCTATTTATTTTAATGCAGCAAATCGATTGCAAATATATGCGTAACTTTTTGGTTTCACATTTTTTTTCAACTTTCTTCAGAAGGTTAAAAATGGTAGTCAGAGCTGTTCTTTGTTAGATGTTGCTTTTGCCTAGCACCTTTTCTGCTTTTTCTAACACGTTGAACGACAGCTATCTTGCCTTCTTTTTAAATCAAAACAAAAAAAATCTGCTAGCGTACAACTAGCAGATTCATACAAGGCAATACGGGCAACAATGCGCAAAAGGCATCAATTAGCCATTATTTTCTTGTTTGGTTTTATACTTTCTTAGTTGTCGGCGTAAGGCTTCAACTGAAGAGTCCGCGGCCGCTTCAAAAGAATTATCTATTTCTTTGGCTAGTAGGGTGGTGCCTGGGATGTTGAGCCTAATAACCACCACTTTGTTCTCGCGTGGATTATCGCTCTTTTCTAGGCGTAAAAACACCTCTGCATCAATTATCTTTGGATAAAAAACTTCAAGCTTTGCTAACCTTTCTTGTATGAAGGTTTCGAGTTCGGGTGTAGCCTTGAAGTGAATAGAATGAACTTTTGTTTCCATGAGCGCAATTTATTAAACAATGAATACTGACTCAGAATAAGAAATTTATAGCCAATGCAATGTAGCTGCAAGAAATGTAAATGTTATTTTGGATATAAAAAAATATATTGCCAAAAAAATAAAAATATATTACTAAAATGTTAGGCAACGCTAAAATATGTGGCCTATTTTAAACCATTCTTCTTTTTAAATTCATCTAGCTGTTTGCGTTTAAGCTCTTTTAGTTTCTTTTCTTGCTCATCAATCCAATCAGAAAGTACGCGTTTACCGTCTGGATGCGCCTCGTCGTAGGGCTTATACGTTTGGCCATACTCCGCAAAAAGCTCGCGGTATTTATCTTCCAGAATAACAAAATTTTCAGAAATATTAGTTTTAAGGTCTGTTATTTCGGACTCTTCAGCCAAAAAAAGCGCTTCAATATTGGCCATTTCAGTCGCTTTGGTGCTATCTAGTTTTTTGGGAACGGTCGTTCCACTCGTAGAGGCAACAGCCTCACCTGTTTCGCTTTTATGTTCGTCGCCTTCTGTTAATTTACGAAGCAAAAGCTCTTGCCGCATGATACTAACCTGCTCTTGCTCTGGCAAAGACATTTCTGTCCATTTTTTTCCCATGTATTCGTACCAAGTCTCGGAACTAGTGGGATTTTCTTTTAATTTAGCCCAAATAGCAGGCTTCTTTTTGGGGTCATCAATGTATTCTGCCTCTTGCGCAAAAAGCTCCGAAGCAAAGAAAATAACCAACAAGGTGAGGCAAAACTTTAGCAATAATGGGAGCTTGCGTATCATTGTTTCAAGAACAGATGTTTATGGTTTATAAAGCAAAAGAATAAAACATGGCCTCAAATATATAAATTTTCTTTTAAAGTGCCTAAACGTGGCGATATGTTTTTGTAAATAAGTGCTTTCATAGCGCTTGATTTAGATTTTTCAGAAATCTCCCCGAATATTTTATGGCCACCTTGCCACAAAAGCTAGTTTGGTGAAGTATTTGTTGCTAATTTTGTAGGCCAATTTTGTTTAAATTGAAATGGCCATAAAGAATGCTTCTTATAAACGCTACGTTTAAGAAGAGCCAGATTACAGCCACTACTAGAATATCAGACGCAAAAGCATATACAACCATTGTTTTTATGAATATAGGTCTTGTGGTTAATTCTAGCTGGAATGCACTCAATTTCCGAAAAAGCCTCATTACGCATTTTTTGAACGAAGGGCATCATGTTACCATCGTTGCGCCCGACGACGGCCACGCTGTGCATTTGCAAACGTTAGGTTGCTCTTTTGCACCACTTTCTATGAGCAATAAAGGCACGAATCCGCTGGAAGACCTCTGGTTAGTAAAGCAACTTTGTCGTATTTATAAACGTTGCCAGTTTGATGTGGTGTTGCATTACACCATCAAGCCCAATATTTATGGCAGCATTGCCGCCAAAATTTGCAATTTGCCTTGTATAAACAATGTTACTGGACTAGGAACGGTTTTTATACATGATAACATGGCTTCAAAAATTGCGCATTGGCTCTATAAATTTGCCTTTCGGTTTCCTAAAGTAGTCTTTTTTCAAAACCCAGATGATAAGGCGCTTTTCTTGAACCGCAAATTGGTAAAGCCAGAGGTAGTGGACTTAGTTCCTGGCTCTGGTATTGACACCGAACTCTTTAAGGCCGAATATTGCAACAGACCAATTACGCCTGAAAGCCCTTTTACATTTTTGATGGTAGCGCGCCTTTTGTTTGATAAAGGTATTGTAGAATACATTGAGGCTATCCGTTTGATGCGAAAACAAGGCTCTAATGCCAGATTTCAAGTTTTGGGAAAAGTTGAAATCCAAAAAGGTTTGGGGGTAACGCCCGAAATTGTCATGGACTGGCAAGACGAGGGCTTGATTGAATATTTGGGCAGTGTTTCGGACGTGCGTCCAATTCTTGAGCAAGCAGATTGTATCGTGCTGCCCTCCTACCGAGAAGGAACACCAAGAAGTTTGTTAGAAGGCGCTTCATTGTCTAAACCCCTTATAGCCACCAATGTACCTGGCTGTATTGAAACTGTTATTGATGGCTATAATGGCTACTTATGTGAGGTGCGCAACCCTGAAGATTTAGCCAAAAAAATGTGGGCTATGAGCACGCTTTCGGACGAAGAGCGCCAAGAAATGGGGCAAAACAGCCGAAAACTCGTAGAAGAAAAGTTTGATATGCGCATCGTTATCAACAAATACGAAAACGCTATCTACGATAAGGTTTATCTCTAAACTTCATTTGCCATGACAATTTTTGAAAAAGGAAACTACAAAACTGTACCCTCTGAATTTAGAACTTTTGGTATTGCTTCGTTGGAAGAATTATCAAAATTCTAAGAAAAATTTGAGATATATGACACAGATACAACCATCAACGCTATTCGTGATGCCATCATTGCCAATTATTTAGATTTTGACTTATTGAATTTTGACAAACACGGTTTTGATGCTAAAAAAAGCAAAATAGAGCATTTTTTAGAAGTAAAACAGTGCTCTGTTTCAAGTGAAAGTTGGGGAGGAACTTGGAACGACACCAACGAAGAAAAAGCACTTGCATTTAGTGATGATAGACTTTTTACAGTTGTGGCAGTTTGGAAAGGTGCAAGTGATTTGCAATTTATGGTTTATGGTCAAAATAAGGAACTTGGTTATCATCTATTAAATCAACAAAAAAAAACAAAATTTTGGTAAGATTGCTAATAATACTATTTTTGTATCAATTACGGAATTGGTACGAGATTTTGCCTTTGACATAATTTGCCCGATTGATAAAAATATTCAGTATATTATCAAAATTTTGGCAGCTTATGATAGAAACCTAATCCCACTCATTGATACTAATAATAAAAATAACTCTCTGAAAAAAAATTATAATGTTAAAACTATTTTCTCATAATAATCAAAGATTTCTGAAACAATCTGAAAAATCAGAAACAGACTTGAATAAATTTCTTAAAGAAAACTGGAAACATATTTTTCCTCAATTTACCATTATAACTAATGAGTTTAAGTTGGAGGGGAATGTTAGAAGTAGAGGTACGTCTGGAAGAATAGATATTTTAGCTTTTAATCCCAAAGTTAAAAAATTTATCGTTTTTGAATTAAAGAAAAATCAAGATAAGAATATAAGAGATCAAGCAAGTGATTATAGAGATTTTATTGAGGATAACTTTGCAGATATTTATTTGCAGGCAACCCAAAAATATGATATACAGTTACCAAAATACAGTGAAATAAGCAAAGAAAGTGTGGAAGTAGTGCTTATGGCAAAACAATTTAGCCAACCAGACATAGAAAAAGCAAAAAAGAGCAATGGAGAAGTTACGTTGATAAAATATTTCTGGTTTGAAGACGATTTGTTTTTGATTGATTATCTGAACAATGACCCCGATGATTTGCTCGAAGCACTAAACACAGAGAAAATAAAAAAAATAAAGGCTATCATTGAAAATAAAGCGGAGTCTACACTTTCTGAAACAGATATATTTTTTCATAAGTTTGACAAAAGTAAGCTATTATTTAACATATTTTTTAATTTTTTAAAAGAATTAAACACAGTCAAAGTTCAAGTAAATCAAAATACTGTTAGACTGTTTACTGAAAAAAATCATACATTTTCTGTTCTAAGATTTACTGGCAAGGGACAAAAAAAATCACTTTTACGTATTGATACAGACCTTAAAATAGACATCGTAGACGGATTGAAAATAGAAGATAGAATGAAAGAAGACGGGACATCAAAAGGTAGTATGGGAGTAGAACGGTATCAAGTTTATATTTCAAATGAAAATCAACTTGCAAACTTTATAACAGCCATAGAGCCTTTTATAAAATTGTAACTGCAATTACCCAAACGTGAAATTTGGGAGGATAGTTTAAGAGTATTAAAAAGTGATGCTCTGACCTCGTTGTTTTAGCAATAAAAAAAAACGACCAATAACACTGATTGCCAAAATATGAACTTTTTTGCTGGGTTCTCGCTGTGTCAAACTCTATTCGTAATTTCTTGATTTCCAAACTGTTTTGCTAGGCCAATAGTAATAAGGCAGTAGCAAGCCGTACAAAAACATATTGTAAAATTCAAAACTTAATAGAGCAAACCAATTAGGCCGGAGGTCTAGTTTTTTATGCAGAATGAGCAGAGAAAAGATATGTGCGCTGTATTTAACAACAAAAACTAGAGCGGCTAATTGGAAACTGTAAACAAAAAAAAGAGGCCAAAGTAGCCATTGCAAGCTATTAAACAACAAAAAGAGACGTAAAAACCATTGAGATTGCATAGCGCCGTGCATCCAACGTTTGCGCTGTTGCAGCAAATTCTTCAAACCCAAAGTTGGCTCTGACCAAGCCAAGCAGTCTTTTTGGTATAAATTTTTGAACTGAAAGCCGCGCTGCGCCACTTGCTTAAAAAGCTCAAAGTCCTCTGTAATAGAAAATGGTATATTTTCATAACCACCCACTGCGGAATATGCTTTTTGGCTCACCAGCATATTGTTTCCCATTGATGTTACAGCAAAACCGCGTTCAGAAAGCACATGAATCCAATACAGTGCCTGTTGCCATTCCAAGCTCTGCCATTTGGCCTGCAAATTCTTCGGTTTTATGAGTGTAAGACCAGTTACAACAGCACAATGGCTCGTTTGCGGGTTCATTAAAGCCGAAAACCATGTAGGAGGAACGCTAATATCAGCATCAGTAATAAAAAAAAAGTCGCCCCGCGCCTCCTGCGCGAGTTGTGCCAAAACATTCGCTTTCGCTTTCAGATGGCGTACATTGTGGCTAATGTTCAGCAGCCTAAACTGAGGCCGGTTTTGTATCCATTCAAAAACAAGAGCAGCAGTATGGTCGGTAGAGCGGTCGTTGCCAACAAGTACCTCAATATCATAATCTGATTTTGAAATGGCTATTTCTAACGCATCAAGGCAGTTTATGATGTTTGCTGATTCGTTGCGAGCGGCAATTAACACACTTACGAGAGGCTTAGTAGAGTTGGCTTTCATTTTTCTGCATTTCTTTGGCCTGCTGGAAGCAGCGCCTACAGCGCGGCTCATATTCATTCTTTTCGCCGAGCAGAACGCGCTCCTTGGCCTCAAGCAGCCTATGTGAATGCGAAGCTACTCCGCCACAAACCATGCAAATAGCATGAACTTTGGTAACAAACTCGGCTACACAGAGCAAAAAAGGCATTTGTCCGAATGGACGACCCATAAAGTCCATATCCAAGCCCGCTACAATAACACGCTTGCCACGCCGCGCCAGTTCTTCACAAACAGGCACAATCTCCTCGTCAAAAAATTGAGCCTCATCAATGCCAATAACCACAGCCTTATTGGCCAAGCGCAAAACATCGCGCGATGCCGAAACAGGTACTGAAGCGATAGATTTCTGGTCATGCGAAACCACCCGTTCAGCGTCATAACGCACATCTATACTTGGCTTAAAAATCAAAACATCTTGCTTCGCAATAATGGCACGGTTCAAACGGCGCAGCAGTTCTTCTGTTTTGCCCGAAAACATAGAACCACATATCACTTCTATCCAGCCGAGTTTGGGGCTTGTGTGAGCAGTATTCAGGTTAGGTTCAAGAAACATGGTAGGGTGGGTGCAGTTTTTTTGTTACAAAAACCGCCGCCAAGCCCTTTATAGAAAGCCAGACGACGGTTTACTCTTTTAATTCTATGCCTCGCTTTTTAGTCTTCAAACTCCACAAACTGCCCGTCATTAACGTGTTCGTGCCAAGGCAAACCATATTTAGCAAGCTGCTCTAAGAAAGGGTCTGGATTAAATTCTTCTACGTTGTAAACCCCCGCACGCATCCATTCGCCCGTCAGCATCATCATAGCGCCAATCATGGCGGGAACGCCTGTTGTGTAAGAAATGGCCTGTGCGTTTACCTCCTTAAAAGTTTCAGCATGGTCGCAGTTGTTGTAAATAAAGTAATATTGGGGCTTCCCATCTTTGATACCGCGAATATGACAGCCAATAGAGGTTTGGCCAGAATAATTTTCGGCTAAAGAGGAAGGTTCAGGCAAAACTGCCTTCAGAAACTGCAAAGGCACAATTTCAACGCCATTGTACCTAACAGGGTCAATCCGCGTCATGCCCACGTTCTGCAAAACATTCAGGTGATTGATGTAGTTTTTTGAAAACGTCATCCAAAAACGTGCACGTTTGAGCGTAGGGAAGTTCTTTACCAAAGACTCTAGCTCTTCGTGAAACAACAAGTAAGAATCTTTACCGCCCACTTGCGGATAGTTGATAACGCGGTTAATCTCAAGTGGTTCAGTTTCCACCCACTCTCCATTAAGCCAGTAGCGGCCATTTTGTGTGATTTCGCGTATATTGATTTCAGGATTAAAGTTGGTGGCAAAAGCCTTGCCATGATTGCCCGCATTGCAGTCCACGATGTCCAGATGATGCATTTCGTCAAAATGATGCTTTTGTGCATAAGCCGTAAACACACCTGTTACGCCTGGGTCAAACCCGCAACCAAGCAATGCCATAAGGCCAGCCTCTTTGAAGCGGTCATGATATGCCCACTGCCATTTGTACTCAAACTTTGCCACGTCTTTAGGCTCATAGTTGGCAGTGTCCATGTAGTGCGTGCCTGTTTGCAAGCAAGCCTCCATGATGGTCAGGTCTTGATAGGGCAGGGCTACGTTAATGACCATTTTAGGTCCAAAACTTTTGATGAGCGCAACGAGTTCGGGAACATTGTCGGCATCAACGGCAGCAGTTTTGATGCGGTTTCCGCCCACTTCCGCAGCTATGGCATCACATTTTGATTTCGTGCGGCTGGCCAGCATGATGTCTGTGAAGATATGCGAGGCCTGCGCGCATTTTTTCACAACAACATTGCCAACTCCGCCCGCACCAATGATAAGGACTTTACTCATGGTTGCAAATTTTTTTAAGGATTATATAAAGTAACTTTGGGCTGCCATGCTAAGGTATGCTTTGGCAAGGCGTTGCAAAAATAGTTTTTTTGCTAAAAGAAAAAGAGATACTTACTATTTTTTTTTGTGGAACAGTATCCATCATCGCTACCTCTTTACCTTCATAGAGCTTCCTTCCCAAACCCTCTTATTACTTTACCACCAAAATCCTTTGGCGTACTAAATTTTAAACCCTAATTTTACGGCTCTAATCCATACAAACACACCATACACCAGCACGCGCTGCATGAGAATCTGTATTGCCTTTTTTTGTTTGCTTCTTGGTTTTTGCTCAGCCCTGCCGGCACAGGACATTGCTCCTTTTCTGGCAAGAGAGGAAGCCAAACAAGGACTTTGGGGTTATCAAGATACTAAAAACGGACGTATTTTGGTTATGCCTCAGTACCATAGCGCCTCCTCTTTTCAGGAAGGGCTAGCGCGTGTATCTTTTTTTGGCAAATACGGTTTCATCAATGCAGAAGGCAGCGTTGTTATTCCTCTTGTTTACGACGAACTGCTACCTTTCAAGGACGGTATTGCGGCAGCCAAGCTCAATGGCAAAGCTGGTGCTATCAATACCAAAAACCAAGTCATTTTGCCCTTTGAGTACGACCAAGTGCAAAGCCCAGCCGCTAAAAGAATAAGAGTACGCCAGAATAAACGCTTTGGCTATGCTGATTTAAGCGGGCAAATTGTTATTCCTATCATTTACGAAGCCGCCTCACCTTTTTCAGAGTTTGGCCTGGCGCTCGCCCAAAAAGACGACCATTATGGCTTCCTGAATGCGAATGGCGAAGAAGTTATCCCTTTTATTTATGACGATGCACATGAATTTGATAAAAACGGCCTCGCACCCGTGCGCCTAGAAACCAAATACGGCTGCCTCGATACCAAAGGCATTGCTGTTGTGCCCATTATTTATGACGAGCCTATTTCTTTTGTGCAGCAAACGGCCGTTGTCAGGCGCAATGATGCCTATGGCCTTATCAGTTATAGGGGTAATGAAATCATACATACCAACTACCAAGCCGTTAAGCCTCTTTCGGAGGGCAAGATTGCCGTCAAAAAAAACGAGCAATGGCACTTTTTAAACCCTAGTGGCGCTATCCTTTTCAAAATGCCAGAGGGTTATGAACTTTACGAAACATTTGAAAATGGCTTGGCAAAAACCTTTCTCAAGAATCATTTTGGCCTCATAGACTCTCTCGGAAAAACTATCCATGAGCCTGTTTTTAACGAAATATCAGAGTTTCAGAAAGGTTTTGCCATTGTCAAAAAAGAAAAAAAATATGCCATAATAGGCCAGAATGGGCAGCTTTTGTGCCCATTGATTTATGACGATATGTGGCGCTCGGAGCGTACCAACTGCGTTTATGTGCGCAAAGGGCGTTATGTGGGCGCAGTTACTGCACAAGGCGCGGTGATTGCCCCACCCATCTATGACCATTGCGAGTTCTTGAGCCAAAAGCCCATTGCGCTGCTCGTTCAGAAGGGCAGTCGTTTTGGTCTTTACAATGCACTTGGAAAGTTGCTGCTGCCGCTGGAATACGAAGGCTTAGGAGCTTTAGAGAATAACCTTTTGGTAGTAACCGAGAACAATCAGATAGGGTGTGCGGGCATGAACGGAAAAATCATCATTCCACCTGCCTACGACCATCTCGCGGAGTATTCCGACAAACATCTGGTGTTGGTAAAGAACGGCGCGTATAGTTTATATTCCCTGATGGGAAAGAAAGTTTTGCCCAAAACTTTCAAAAAGATTGTGCTGGCAAGCGTGCAGGGGCACTTTTGGGTAAATGAGAACGGCTTTTTTGCGCTGTTCTCGCCCGATGCAAAACCACTAACGCCTTTTGTTTATACAAAGGTGGCCGTGCAAAAGTTGAACTTCTTTTGGTGTCAAGCAGATTCTCAAACGCATTTTTTAAATGCAAGCGGACAGCGAGTAAAGTCTTTTGTGCAAGACATACTACCAGACTTTGAACCATTTTTGTTGCCTTTTCTAAACGAAAACAACAAAGTAGGTTTTATGAACTGGCAGAATCAAGTGGTGGTTGCACCAGAGTTTTCACAAGTATTGCCTTTTTCGGAAGGATTGGCACCCGTTAAAATTGGAGATTTTTGGGGTATGATAGACTCTTTGGGTGTGCAAGTATTGCCTTTTGACTATGAACAAGTAATGCCTTCTGTAGGCGGAAGAATTTGGCTCAAAAAACCACGACAGGGCTGGATGTGTCAAACATTGCAAGGCATGAACATCAAAGTAGATAGAGTGGTGTCTGATGTTTTTTTTGATTTACAAACAAACTATCTTTGGTCTAAAGAGGAGAGAACTGGTAGATTTGGATTGCTCTCACAGGGAGTAGAGATGCACCCTCATATTTTTGAAGGCGTGAGTGCTATGATGGCAAACAACCGACTTTTTGTAAAACTGAACGGCAAGTGGCAATACATCAACAGTGTGAATCAAATACTATTTACCAATTATGACGAAGTAGACTATGCTGTTTCAGGAAACTTCTATATTAAAAAAGTGCGTTTAGGCAATAAATTTGCATTCTTTGATTGTAGAGCAGAAAAGTTGCTTACTGATTTTGTGTTTGACAATGCGGGTTCTTTCCACTTTACTTTTAAAGGTTCAGACGGCCTTGTGGGTTTTGCAGAGCCTGAAGTAGCTTACGCAAAGGTTATGAAGGAAGGAAAGTGGGCTATTATTGACCTCAAAGCACGCCTTGTTACACAATTCGCTTTTGATGATATAGAACTATTCAACAATGGTTTGGCTAAAGTTCGTTATAAGAATAAGTATGGTTACATTGATGCAAGAGCAAACCTTAAAATTGATTTCTTATACGACGAGGCTTCTAACTTCAAGAACGGTTATGCTTTTGTAAAACGCGATAAGCAATGGGGAATCATTGACTTGCAAGGAAAGTTTATCGTTGAGCCGCGCTTCGAAGATGTTATTTCTACAAACCTGTCTAATGTAGTAGCCGTAACAAAGAACAATTTATATGGATTCATTGACCTTAAAAAAGGAATCTTGCCAACTAAATTTTACAATTCTACCAGTACTGTCTTCGTAGGAGGCTTGTTAGAAGTGGAGTCCAATGATTTAAAAGGATTTATTGATATTTATACAAAAGAAATTGTTGCGCCACAATACCAGCAAGTTAGTCATACAGAAGAGAGTCTTGTGGCAGTTAAAAAGGACAATCTTTGGGGTTTCATTGACAAGAATGGAGCAATAATCATTCCTTTTCAATTTGACTATGCCGAGTCTTTTAACCACTTGAGCCAAGCGCCTGTTAAAAAGAAAGGAGAGCAATTCTTCATCAATCTAAAGGGAGAACGAGAGTTACCTAAGTCGGGCTGGTTGGATACTGATATTTTTGATAGCAACGACGAAGACTGGTAACTCTTTATTCTGAAAGCTCTAATGCCCATTATTAAGGCAATAAACTGCCTTGTTATATCTCTAAAATCCTTTAATAAACTTCTACTATGACAAAATTAAGCGTGAATGTTAATAAATTCGCCACACTTCGCAATGCTAGAGGCGGTAATAACCCTAATTTGATTCAATGTGTGCAACGATGCCAGCTACATGGAGCACATGGCATTACTGTACACCCACGTCCAGACGAAAGACACATTCGTTACAAAGATGTTTTTGATATATTACCCTATATTACAACAGAATTTAATATTGAAGGCAACCCTAATTCTAAACAATTTATACAATTAGTCCTTGCAGCCAAGCCTACACAAGTAACTCTCGTTCCCGATGCCGATAATGTCTTAACATCAAATGCTGGTTGGGATACTATAAAACATAAAGACTTTCTTTCAGACATTATTGCCGAATTTAAAAGCTATAACATACGTACTTCAATTTTTATAGACCCACTTGAAAACCTTATTGAAGGAGCTGCAGAAGTTAAAACAGACCGTGTAGAACTATACACGGAGAGTTATGCCAATAATTTTTTAAGTGATAGACACAATGCTGTTAAAAATTATATTAAAGCAGCTAATTTAGCGAGTAAACTAGGTTTAGGAATCAATGCAGGCCATGATTTAGACTTACATAACCTTAACTTTTTTTGTGCATCTATTCCTAATTTATTAGAAGTTTCTATTGGCCACGCACTTGTTTGTGATGCACTTTTTGCAGGCTTAGAATCAACCATTAAAGCCTATCTTTCTGCCCTTAAACTGAAATAATATGAGAGCAAAGCCCCTTGTTTCAATCATAACAGTTGTTAGGAATGCAGCTTTGTCTTTAGAAAAAACAATCCAGAGTGTTGTTAAACAAAGCTACGAGTCAATTGAATATATCATTGTTGATGGTTTATCAACAGACAGTACTCTGCAAGTGATAAAGCAACATGATAAAAGTATAACACGCTGGATTTCAGAAAAAGATAAGAATCTTTATGATGCAATGAATAAAGGTTTAGCCTTAGCAACAGGAGATTTTGTATGGTTTTTACACGCTGGAGATGTAATCCCTCATCATAATACTTTGCAGAATGCTATGCAAAATTATCAGCCTCATCATGATTTAGTCTATGGTGAGGCTTTGGTTTTAAAGTCTGACAATACTTTTGTAAAATGGCATAAGAAAGTTCCGCAGCAACTTGTTTGGCAAGACTTTAAACAAGGTATGGTAGTATGTCATCAGGCTATGCTAATAAAGCGTTCTGTTTCTAAAGCGTATGACTTGCGTTGGGTACTAGCAGGCGATATTGATTGGTGCTTGCGCTCTATGAAAGACGTAAAGGCTAGTCTGTATGTTTCAGAAGTTCTTTGTTATTTTCAAGCAGGTGGTTTGTCTTCTAAAAAGAAGAAAGAGTCTTTAATAGAACGTTTTAATATTCTGAGACATCATTTTGGTTTAGTAGAAACATTATGGATTCATTTTAAACTTTTGTTTAAATCAATATAATTTTGTTATAATATTTTTATACTTTGATATAAATAAAAAGAGTATTGTTATATGCAATACTCTTTTATTTTAGATAAATAAGAACTTTATTTAATTATACGATAACTTTTTTTTAATAAAAAGTTATAGGTAAGTATTTATTTTATATACATTCAAATTACTTTTTAAAAGTAATTTATTGAACTATAGTTTTATTATATAAAAATTATAAATTGATTATTGATAACATATTATTGCTTAGTATAAAAAGAACATTGTTTTATTATAACAGTACATTTTTATATAAAAAAAGTCAATTAGCATAAAAATTAAGTACATGATATTTATTGAAAGTAATATTAACTAATGTATTCATTGCATGGTTATTTAAAAAGTTAGTATAGTCTTATGCTAAAAGTATTTTTTGTTGTGTAAAAATAATATTGATTTATGATACTTATAAATTGTTTTATGTAAATAGAATATGAATTTATGCAAATAGCATATTGCTTTGTGAAAATAGTATATGGATTTATGAAAACAGCGTATGACTTTATGAAAACAGTGTATTGTCTTGTGAGAATAGTGTCTGGCTTTGTGAAAACAGTGTATGGCTTTGTATAAATATTATACTTAATAATAAAACCGCTGTCTTTATATAAGTATTGAGCCATTCTTTATATTCTGGAACACTATGAGGCACTTTTTCTATAATTTTTGTATTTTCTGCTTTTTTTGGCTTATCAAAAACCATATAAAAGCTCCTAAGCCCAGCAAAAAGCAAGCACTTAGCTGGAATCTTAAATCATAACCTGCCCAATAGAAGCCAATAATGATGAGCCAAAAAACAAGCCCTAAAATTTCCCAATAAGGCTTCCGCATGAGGTCAAAAACAGGCACGCTGTGCTGCTTTTCTGTGCTGTAAGGCTTGATAAGAAACAGCCAGCGTTCTGCCTCCCATAAGAGTAAAAAGATGGTGGCTAAAAGCATAAGGCCAGTAATTATAGGCGTGCCCCTAAAATCGTAGGAAAGCGTGATAACGAAAATATTAAGAATCATACCAAAGAACATAGTAGCGCCGAGTGTGGCAAAGCGTTGCGTCATGAGCAAGCTCCCGGCCAGAAGTTGTACCCAGCCAATAAAGTTCCAATAAAGACCAGACTCTGCCATCACGCGAAAGAACAGTTGAAAAGGCTGTAGTTCGTCTAGGGGCGTGTTTTCTGTTGAGGCCACTGGTCTCGGACTGAGCGCCAACTTATCCATACCGACAGCTGCCATAACAAAAGCTCCACCAATTAGGTAGCGCAAGTAGATTGTAAATATTTGCAGAGCAGTAAATTGCCTCAGGTAAGACACTAATTGAAGAAAAGATTTCATGTTTATAATGCGCTTCTATTAAGTAAGGTAGCTGACCCCAGTAAAGCGACCATAACAAAGCCTAAACCTTGAGCGGTGCTGGACTAAAGCATAATATAAAAACAAGAATAGAAAACCATGCAAGCACTTTTTGAGTAGATGTGAGCGGGCTTTCACGATAGGCAGGAGGGTGATAGAGCTTGGCTACACGGCCTACAAGCAAAGCCATAATCAGCCAGCCACTATAGCCGTCCGCATCTGCCCAAACCAAGCGCAAACAAAATTGCCCCATGAAGACCAACAGCGCCAAAACTGCTACTTTGCCTTTGTCCGTAGAAATTTCGTAGAAAACTAAAAAGAGATATGCGAGATAAAGCAAATTGCTAAGGGCTTCATCAAAAAAGTTTTCATAAGGCTCAACCATACTCAAACCGGCATAAAAAACCCATGCGACAAAGACCAATCGCGAAATTTTTTTATGTGTTTCATAGCCAAAAAGCGCATAAATGACGTGCCCGCCATCTAGTTGGCCAATAGGCAGCATATTCAAAGCGGTAAAAAACAAAGCAATATAGCCAGCAAAAAGCCAGGGATAATGAATGAGCTCAAAGTTATTGGGCACAAGGGCGGGGTCTGCCACAAAATGCTTAAAAAACTCAAACAATAGGCAAGTACCCACTTCAATATTGCCTAATTCAGCCGCATTCGCGTAAACGTGTTTGGCATAATCTAGGCCATAGGATTTGTATTCAGGGTGGATTTCAAAAATAAACTCAGCAGGTGGCAAATGCGTAAAGCCCCAAAACAAGACGGCAAGTGCCACTACAAAACCAAATAAAGGCCCTGCCACACCCACCTCAAAGACCTCACCGCGTGTTCGGAAAGCAGACTGAATCCGAATAAATGCACCCATCGTACCAATAGAAATAGGCCCGCCCAAAAAACCCAGCCAAATGGGGATAAAAAACGGCATACTGACGTTCAACTTGTGCGCCCGTGCATAGTGGTAGTGCCCATACTCATGGATGCTTAAAATGCTCAAAAGGGCGAAGGAAAAGGTGAGGCCAGCCGTCCAGTCTGTCCAAAACAAAGCCCATTGATTTTCCATAAGGCTACTAAACAGTGGTTTGCCGAGCGTCCACTCTGCACCTGCCCAAGTTGTAGTAAAAATAGTAAGCAAAAATAAAGCGCCATGCAGGGCGTATTGCTTAGGCGTATAAGTCATGTTTCAAAGGTTTGGTTGCATGATAATCGTACTCAGGCCCTCATCTGCCAATACCTCATTAGCCACCTCGCAGAGTTCTGCGGCCGTAATGCCATCTATGCGGTCAAATATTTCTTGCAGCGTTTCCACACGATTATAATCTAGAATACACTTACCAATCATAAACACAAGCCCTGAATTGCTTTCTTCAGACATAGCCAACTGCCCCTTAAATTGCTGTTTGGCATTATGAAGCTGTATTCTGCCCAGATGCTTTTCGCGCAGATTTTTCAGTTCTTTATGAGTCAGCTGAATAGCTTTTTGCAGTGTTTTGGCTTCGGTTGCAAAACTGATACAAACATGACCACCATCTGCATAACAGCTTGCTGCCGCATCTACCGAATAAACAAGGCCGTATCTTTCGCGCAGAATGAGGTTCAAACGTGCTGTCATACCGCTTCCGCCCAGAATATTAACAAGCAGTAGCATGGGCAAGCGCTTGGGGTGGTGTAGGCTGTAGCCGCGTGCTCCTATCGCACAATGCGCCTGGCTAATATTCTTACGCATCTCTATTGTTTTAGGCTTATAAAGGCTTGTAAGCGCCTGCCTAGTGCGTGTACTCTTATAAGCAGGAATGGGCTTAACATATTTTTCAAAGTATCTTTTGGTCTGCTGAAACGAAAGACTGCTAACCGAGCTAACCACCAGTCGGCTGGTATCCATATTTTCTTGAATAAACTCCACTAGGCTGTTGCGTGTAAAACTGTTGAGTGTGTCCGTAGTGCCTAAGATAGGCTTTCCTAGCGGATTTTCAGGAAAAAGTATCTCCTCAAAGTAGTCAAACAGGCTATCGGCCGGATTGTCAGCGTACATGGCCATCTCTTCCAAAATGACGCTCCTTTCTTTGCTAATTTCCTTGTCAGGAAAAGTGGCTGCAAAGGTGATGTCGGCCAGTAAGTCAAAAGCGCGCTCCACGTAAATATCCAAAACGGAAGCATTAAAAAATATTTTTTCTTTGGTCGTGAATGCGTCTAAGTCGCCACCTACCGTTTCCAGATAGTTTAAGATATGAAAAGCCCGCCTTTTTTGTGTACCTTTAAAAGCCAAATGCTCCCAAAAGTGGGCAAGTCCATTTTGCTCGGGACGCTCATCTCGGCTGCCTATATCCAAAACAAAGGCAAGGTGCGCTATTTTTGTATGTGGCACTTGCTTATGCGCCAGCCTAATCCCGTTAGGCAAAGTATAAAGTTCGTATTCATTGGATTGCTGCATAGCCACAAAGTTATGTATTTTTTGTTTTATTGTGTCAGTATATGGTGGATTTTATACTGAAAGCGCGGCGTGGTGCGTATTGACCATTGGTTTTGCGTCTATGCAATAATAAGCCCCCTACATACAAAAACCCACAAAGAGTTGCAACAGCAACAGTCTGTGGGGTCTTTGTCTAGTATTAAATAGCATCAGGAAGGTTCTAACGAGCAGCTTTAAAGCGCTTTTCTGCTTCTGCCCAATTGACGATGCTCCACCACGCGTTTACATAGTCGGCACGTCTGTTTTGGTAGTTCAGGTAGTAAGCGTGTTCCCAAACGTCCAGGCCAATGACGGGAAAACCTTTTACATCAGCAATATCCATGAGTGGGCAGTCCTGATTGGGCGTAGAAGAAACGGCTAGCGTTTTGTCTTCTTGTAGCACCAACCATGCCCAACCAGAACCAAAGCGCGTCATGGCGGCATTAGCAAAAGCCTCTTTGAATGCAGTAAAACTGCCAAATTGTTTGTTAACTGCTGCCCCAAGCTCGCCTATTGGTTCAGAATTATCATTTTTGGCCAAAATTTCCCAAAAGAGGGAGTGGTTATAATGGCCACCACCATTGTTGCGCACTGGCATTGGGTGCTTGCTAATGTTTCTTACTATGTCGTCAAGAGCTGCGTTAGCGTGTGCAGTATCTTTGAGCGCATTATTCAGATTGTTCACATAGGCTGCATGATGAAGAGAATGGTGAATTTGCATAGTGCGCTCGTCAATGAAAGGCGCAAGCGCATCTTGTGGGTAAGTCAATTTAGGGAGTTCAAAAGCCATGACGTTATTACGATTTTGTTTTAGACGTTGTTTAAATTTATGATAAAAAGATTTTAAAAGGAAATCAGAAATGAGATATTTGGGTTTTCCATAACTTATAATTATATGATTATGAGCGTTTATGATTCAAATCTTTCTGATTCCAAACGGCAATATCTATCAAAAATATTGAATGACAAAAGAAAGCGCTTACATTCTTTAGGAGTCCTCATAGATGCTATTTTATATCTCAGCAAAAGAGATGTTCCATGGCGTATGCTTCCTCATAATTTTTCCAAAATGGCAGTGAGTTTTATTACTATTTCAAAAAACAGGAAGCAGAGGGCTTGACAGAGCAAATTCAGGATATTATGGTTGTAAAAGCAAGAAAATTCAAGCAAAAAGAAAGCTGCCTTTCTCTACTATTAACTGATAGTCAAATTATTAGGAAAGTCTCTGTAATTTATAAAAAAAGGCATAGAAGGCAATAAAAAAGCACAAGGCAGAAGGCGTTTTATCGCAACGGATACATTAGGCTTGATACTAGCCATCGTGCTCTGCCTGCACATAATGGGCAATGACTACTTATGCTTAGTAAAAATAAAATCCTAAAATTCAAACAAAGGCTAAATTATTCTCCTTAATTTAGCTTAGGTCTATTGAAAACACTTTTTCGTGAACGACTATTTAGGACGGCATTCATTTTTAACATAAAAAAAAGAGCACCTCTACTATTTTTCGCGCTAAATTCCTAATTTGCGGCACAGACTTTAAAGCATACTCTAAAAACTGAAGCCATGTGCTCAAGACTTTTATGGCAAAACTTATGCCTACTGCTTGTATGGACAGCCACGCACTTTGCAGTTGCGCAAGACAGCGCCAACACGGAAACTATAGACACCGCTTCGGCCAAAAAGCAAGTGCTCATGCTGCGCGACAGCCTAAACCGAACATTCCGGTTCAAGATAGGGAAAGTACCTATTTTGGGCGGGCTTATCAATTTGAACGTCCCGAAGGGCTACAAATACCTTGACGCATCACAGAGCAATTTTTTGCATACTAGAATTTGGAACAATCAGGGCAGTAGGCCACCTAGTGCCGGCATTTTGTTCAAAGCTGGTTTTGACCCCGTGGACGAAAACATCTGGGCAGTAGAAGTAAGCTATGAAAACATCGGTCATGTTGAAGACAAAGATGCTTCAGACCTCGACAACTCCAACCTGCTCCGCCAAATACGCGACGACATACACTTGCTCAATGAAGAACGCGCCAAAAGCAAACTTCCTGAAATAGAACTTATTGGATGGGCAGAGAAGCCGCGTTATGATGCCGCCACACACACGCTCTACTGGGCACAAGAACTCAAATTTGCCTCAGACCAAGAAAACGTCATCAACTACAATATGCGCATACTGGGCAGAAATGGCGTTTTAAACCTTAACATCGTGGGCGATAAACACCACTGGGAGGATATTAAACATGAAACTGAAATCATTAGACGTAGTTTTAGATTCAAGGAGGGCGCACGCTATGAGGATTTTGATTCCAACATAGACGAACTCGCCGTTATGGGAGTAGCGGGTTTGGTTGCAGGCAAGCTCATTGCCAAGTTCGGCATCGTGGCAGCGCTCAGCGCCATTTGGAAGTGGCTTGCAGCAGGGCTTTTGGCTACTTTGCCTTTTTTACGCAAATATTTTAAGAAACCAACGCCCAAATGACCTACTACGCGGACGATAGAAAATTTACGGATTTCGTACACGCGCAGGTGGCTATGCCTAAAATTTATGAGCACTTGGGTTGGCAGCCTCTGTCTGTAGAAGCTAAAAAAATGGATTTTGAGGACAAAAACAATGGTATTGATTATTTCTTTAAGACAACAACTGGCCTAGTAGTGGGCGTGCAAGAACGTTTTAGAGAGGCCCAATATAACGCTTACAATGATTTTACACTCCGCTATCGCCGCGACTTCAATCGTGATGTGCGGCAGCACCCCTCAGAATTTTTTAAAATCAAAGCAGATTTTATGGTCTATGGCATCATCAATAGCTCAAAACAGGCTATTTATGAACAAAAAGACATTGATTTTCTGAAATTTGCAGTCATCAATTTGCAAGTATTCTTTGAAATGTTTGTACGAGGCCGTATTAGAGCCAAACTTGGCAAAAATAAATCCTATATTTTAGATAATCAGATGATTGCACCCATTAAGCACAACACAGACAACTCTTCATCTTTTGTAGCTTTTGATATCAGACAGTTACAAACGCTTTTTGGCAAAGAAGATATTTTGCTTTTACAAAAAGGCTTTTTGGAGGCTTAGAGGCATTGTCTATAGAGTCAGGAAATCCGCAACAATATGTTGGACAATCTGCTCTATCGCCTTCACGAAAAGCAGACATCAAAAGCCTAATGACACTCATCAGTTTCGTCTGTGTGTCTGGTTAATGTCCATCGTACACCAACATACACCATCGCACCCATATTAGGCCCCCATACACGCGCTGCATCAAAATCTTGGCTAAATGGGCGTTCTGAGGCCACAATGAGGTCATGCTGCATGACATTCAGGAGGTTTTCGCCCCCTACATAAATCTCCAAATTCCCTCTGAACTTACGTGTTGCCTGTGCGCTCATCAACACGAAAGCAGGGCTACGCTCAGGGCTTGTGTGCTCGGCAGAGAGAGGCAAACGCTTTGAATTATAGCCGTTTAGAGTTAAATCATAAAGCCAGCGTCTGTTCTGGCTCGTATAAGCCAAATTGATTAGGGCGCGGTGCGGTGCCACAAAAGGCAGTTCACGGCGGCCAGCATCACGATACGTCGTAAGAAGGTCATAATACTTGTAAGCTAAGGCAACACCAAAGCGCGGGTGAAGTTTCATATCCAAGTTCATTTGCAAGCTATTGGCGCGTGAAAGCCCACTGAGGGCATATATGCGTAATAATTGCTTAGTTTCAATATCCAAAACGGCCTGTGAACTAAAACGTGTATGGTAAAAATCAATGGTCAGTTTTGCGGATTTGCTATCGCTATTAAAAACAAAGGTGTGCGTCCAGTTTGCGCCAAAATTCCATGCGTCTTCTTCCAATAAAGGATTTTCGGGCAGAATGACCTTACGGCCGCTAATGAGGTAGCTCATATTATCTGCAAGCAGATTGGCATACCTGAAACCACGCCCTGCTGTGAACAAAAGGGTATTTTGAGCATTTAAGTTGTAACGGAAATGCAGGCGCGGAGTCCAAATTAAGCCTTTGAGGTTATGGTAATCTGTTCTCAAACCAAGCACCATGCCGTAGCGGTCTGTACTGCGCGTAAATTCTCCAAAAACACCCGCCACTTGTTCTAAACGGTCTAAAGAAATCATCATACTGTCGCCGAATAAAATTTGTCCTAAGTTATCGCGCATGGCGCTTGCTCCCAAACGCAAGAGCTTGCCGCGCCCAAAGCACGTTTGAAAAATTACATTGAGCATGGCCGTACTTTGCTCTGCATCAAACCTTCGTTTGCCGAAGCTGTTCTCGGAATAGTGCCAAGTACCAGAGGCAATGATGCCTAAACTCTGCTCTTCTGATTTTTTAGATAAAATGGCATTTTTAGAAAAAACTTGTAGTCTTTTTTGCTTTAAATCAACATGATAGACCTCATCTGCTGAGGCTCCGCTTTCAAATGCACGTATATCGCCACTTTGATTGTTATCCAAAATCCCATGAATAAGTGTTTGGCTCACAAAGCGGTCGGTTTGAAACCTAAATCTTTGAATAACATTGTATTGTGAACCTATCGGTACATCGTAAAACCCGTCATTGTTTTTATCTTGCCGCCAATAGTTGCTAGAAAGATGTGCCATGGTAGTAGCAGAAAACTTCTTGGAAAAATTATAACTGTAAGTGGCATTGGCTTCCGCTCTGCCCAAACTCATGTACCCGTTTAAGTGCAATTTTTCTATATGCTCAGGGGCATATAGATTGATGTTCATCTGTCCAGCCAAAGACTCATAGCCATACACGACCGAACCTACTCCTTTGGTGATGTCAATGGCTTTAATCCAAGGGCCTGGTATCATTTTAAGGCCGCTGCGTGCTGCCAATCCGCGTAAAGAGGGCACATTTTCTGTCAGTATCTGCGTATAAACGCCATCTAAGCCCAACATACGGAGTTGTTTAGTGCCAGTGAGTGCGTCCATGCTGCTTACGTCCACAGTGGCATTGGTTTCAAAACTTTCTGCCAAATTACAACAGGCAGCCTTGCGCAGGTCTTGGAGTGTTATTTGTTCTTTTCTCTCTATGGCATCGGACTGTGCCGTTTTGGCATTTACTACCACCCCCTCTAGGCTTTTTGCATCAGGGAGCAGCAAAACATCGATGGTTTTAATACTAGCCATAACCATGAGTGTGTCCGTGCTATACCCCACAAAACTAACAATGAGAGAGGAGTCTGCTGGCTGTCTTTTGATAGAAAACAGACCATCAATCCCTGTTGATACCGCCATTTGTGGTTTACCACTCCAATAAACAGTAGCGCCATTGAGTGGAATTTTTTTATTGTCTTCGTTAGCCCAAACGGAGCCTTTTAGTGTGGCTTGCCCCCATGCAAAAGAAGTATAAAACGCCCATAATAGACTTAAAAAAACTGTTTTATTGTTTAATGGCATGATTTATTGTGTTTTTTGAGTTTGTAATAATTATAAGGCAAAGGCACAAAAAAGCCAGCCAACATTGCCAAAAGAATAGCCAACCAGTAGGCTGGCGAAGAAAAATTGGCTTGGCCACCTGTAACCATGAAATCAGTGATGTTCATGGCGAGTTCCATGCCCAGCATAGAAAGCATAGACATACCGAGCGCCATTTTGAAAGCAGCGCCAAGCGAAATTTTTTCATAGTATTGTAGCAACACTGTCTCGAGCAAAATAGAAGACAAAAGACCCGCAACAATAGCCAGGGCCATCACCTGCCAAAGTGGCCAGTTAGGCTGGGTGTATTGCAAGTAAATAATTGCCCCAAAGTCGCCTATACTACAGCCAACCAAGCAGTTGAGTGTATTGCGTGATGCCCTTTTCCAAACCGTAATATCTTGCCAAAAATTATTTTTGGTCTTTCTGTTGAGAGATTCCACGCTAAAATTAACTTTTGCCAGAAGGGAAGCTAGCTGGGTCTCAGTAATAGTCCCTGTTATGGTCAGAATTTTGTCTGGACTCTCCAAATCAACAGACCAGTCCTTAATATTTGGGCTTTCGTTCAGTAGGGGGCTAATCTTTTTGAGGCAGTTGGCGCAATGAATGTTGGTTTTTAGTATTACCTTTTGCATCTTTCAAGTGTGTTTTCTTTATTCAAAGTGCAAAATTCGGCAATAAAAAAACAGAACTTGTCATAGAATTTTGATAAAGTGGTATAAAATTTTGGCATCAGAGGCTGTCCAAAGACTGACGGCTTTGATGAGTAGATTCCTTGAAATCCGAAACGGTATACCCAGTAACTGTTTTGAACTGAAGCGAAAGCGCCTGAACACTGCTGTAATGTAAATGATGAGCTATTTCACTCAAATTCAGTTCATCATAACTCAAAAGTTCTTTTACTTTTTCAATTTTGAGACGTATAAAATACTTCTCTATGGTAATTTGGCTAGCGGTTGAAAAGATTTTGCTCAAATGTGTATAGCTTGTATTGGTTCTATCTGCCAAAAAATCAGAAAGGCGAGGAGGGTTTTCTAAGCCCAGATATTCTAAAAACAAAGTCTTGACCTGGCTCACCAACAAATCTTGGCGCTCTTGGATTAGCTCAAATCCTTCTAAAGCCAATAATTCGGCCAGTAAATTACCCTTAATAAACTCTGCATTTATAAGCTCTGCTTTGCCTAGTTCTACGGACTGCACTTGCAGACCAGCATCGCGCAATATTTTACTTACAACGCTAATACAACGCGGACAGACCATATTTTTGATGTAAATTATAGAAGTATCAGCCATATAGAGTTGAATAAAAAAAAATGCAGGTAGCAGGTCTTAAAATTTTCTGTTTTACAATACGAAAGATAAGTATAAAAAGTTTAGAAGCTCATAGCTTGGATTGTTTTAGCAAAAAAGTATTGGACATATCTGTTGAATCTAAGAAAAATACCCATCATAAGGTTTCAAACCTTATGATGGATTGTTTATTCAACTATGGCTCAAAGCGGTGTATGTCAATAACTCCTTTAATGTTCTTGATTTGCTGTATGATGTCATTTACTTGGCTAGTATTTTGTACGCCGAGCGAGATTTTTCCGTCAAAAACATTGCCTTTGGTAGTAATAGACAGAGAAGAGATGTTAATTTTAAGTTGGTTGGAAATGACTCTAGTAACGTCATTGACCAAACCTACGCGGTCTGTTCCCACGATGTGTAGCCCTACATCAAATTTGCGCGAAGAATCTACGTCCCATACGGCTTTAATGATTCTTTCGCCATAAGATGCCATAATAGACACGGCATTGGGGCACTGGGTACGATGCACGCGAATGCCTCTACTTACCGTAACAATGCCAAAAATATCGTCGCCAGGAATGGGATTACAACAACTAGACAACGAATATTCAAACTCAGCACTATCGCCAATCACTATACCGTCATTAGAGTTTTTCTTTTTGAGTTCTTGTTTGAAGTCCTTGGGGCGTGTGTAAACTGGCCTAGACTTTTCATAGGTTTCATAAAAACGTTTGATTTCAGTATGGTCAATAATACCCATACCAATTTTATAATACAGTTCTGTAGGCGTGGTGGATTCAAAAAAGTCTGTAACCTGAAAAACCAAAGTGTCAGACGGCTGTAGTTTGAGCTGTGCGAGCTTTCTATAAAGAATTTCACGGCCATTGTCCGTAATATTTTTATGCTCGTTGCGCAAAAAGAGTTTGATTTTGCTGCGCGCCTTTGATGTTTTAACAAAACGCAACCAGTCTTCGGTAATTTTGGGCTTTGAAGACTTTAAAATTTCTACTTGGTCGCCTGTTTGCAGTTCATAGTTTAAGGGCACGAGCTTATTGTTTACTTTTGCGCCCAAACAACAACTGCCTATTTCAGAGTGAATCTCAAAAGCAAAATCTAGCACTGTGGCTGCTAGAGGCAAGATACGGAGGTCGCCTCGGGGTGTAAACACATAAATTTCATCGTTGAAGATGCTATCGCGCACCTCGTCCATAAACTCGAGGTCGGAGAGCGTATTGTTTTCTACGTTGTCGCGCATCAAGGATAACCATTTTTCTAGGTTGCTTTCTAGTTTATCATGGTTACCTTTGTATTTGTAATGGGCGGCAAAGCCCTTTTCGGCCAAGTCGTCCATGCGAGTTGTACGGATTTGAACCTCTACCCACTGGCCTTTTTTGGACATCACCGTTATTTGTAAGGACTCATAACCATTGCTTTTGGGGTAGCTAATCCAGTCGCGCAGGCGGTTTGTGTTGGGTTGATAATGGTCAGTTACCGTAGAGTAAACCTTCCAGCAAAGCGCTTTTTCATCTTCACTGGGCTTGGGGTCAGCAATAATGCGAATGGCAAAAAGGTCATAGACTTCTTCAAACGGAATTTGCTGTTTTTGCATTTTATTCCAAATAGAAGCCACCGATTTGAGCCTACTTTTAATTGTAAACTTGATACCATTGGCTGTTAAGTCGTCTGCAATAGGCTTTTTAAAGTCTTTGATGAAGCGGTCTCGCGCAATTTGTGTGGCTTGTATTTTTTCAAGAATTTGCTCATAGGCAGCACGATTGGAGAACTTCAAACAAAGGTCATCAAGCTCGGATTTGATGTTGTAAAAACCCAGACGATGCGCCAGAGGGGCATATAAAAACTGCGTTTCGGCTTTTATCTTGAGCTGCTTATCTTTAGCCATACTGTCCAGAGTGCGCATATTATGCAAGCGGTCTGCTATTTTCACTAAAACGACTCTTATGTCTTCGCTCATGCTCAATAAAACCTTGCGGAAAGTTTCGGCTTGCATAGACTTGTCTTCGCCGAAAACACGCGGCACTTTGGTAAGTCCATCTACTATGCGGGCTACCTTTTTGCCAAACTTGGCCTCAATAACGTCTAATTCATAGTTAGAATCTTCTACAACATCGTGGAGCAGGGCTGAAATAATGGAGGTTGTGCCCATTCCCATCTCCTCTGCCACAATACGCGCTACCTCAATGGGGTGATAAATGTAAGGCTCGCCAGATTTACGCCGAACATCGCGGTGTGCATCTACTGCTAAGTTAAAGGCAGCCTTGATAATCTTTGTATCGCCTGGTTTCAAACGGCTGTGCGCCACACGCAACAAATGTCGGTAGCGCTTTAAAATTTCTTTGTTTTCTAATTCTAATTGCTCCGGGCTAATAGGCTCTGGACTTTTTTTTATATCAGTGGGCAAGGAAGCGCTCATTAGGACAGCTTGAATAATATGGAATAAAAATAAGATGCAGCAATAAATGCAGCGTACTGTGCGCAATTATCTAGCCTTGAAAGACCATTTTGTAAACTTCGTTCACAAATCATTCATAAACAAATTTTTTTTGCTATTTTTTCATGCTTTTATCATAATACTTTGATTCAGCCCAAAAAATCCATGCTTGCAATAAGTGAATAAATATAAGTGCAGCAGAAGTCTTTAAAACGTTTGATATGAACCTTATCCCCATAAACATTGTTATTCTGTCCGCATGGCAAAATTATTTTTGAGCAGGTGGCGGCTTATCCCGTCTCTGCCCTGAAGTGCAGCAACACCATATAGGGAGCTTGGTAAGGAAAAATGTTATTGTTCAAAATCTCCATCAAAGAATGTTTGCAAGTAAAAGACAAGTTAGATAGACTCTTTTTTTGTGGAAATTTTATAGATTTAAACAAACAAAATACGGTTTTATGCCGTTCTTTGTGCATACTTATATTCCAAAACCAAACCTTCTTGTTTATGCCGAAATTATCTCTTTTGTGCCACATATTTGCGCTTTTACTGCTTAGCTTTTGCATTTCAACAACTGCCTCTGGACAATCTCAAAACAGACGGAGCGGCCATAAGATTTCTTCGGATAGGCCTTATTCCTTTAACGGTAGTCTGGAAAGCGGGATTCAAGGCTTTAGTTTTTGTCCCAAAGGTGCAGAAACAGGGCTTTCGCCTCTGCTGCGTGCTGGTCTGGGTGTGCATATCCCGCTCAAAAGACAACATAGTATGCACGTAGGTTTGAGTTATGCGTACTCACGAATGGTTCTGAAGGGAAATACCCGTGTAGAAAAGGGTTTTGATGTACTAGGCGACGAGATGTTACGCTTTATCAAAATGGACGACCCTAGTATTCAGAGCGTTCAGTACAGCCGTTTGAACACAGAGTGGGTAGAATTGACTTTTTTGTATGGTTATCAGCCCATACCTCGCCTGAGCATGAAGGCGGGTGTACGTATGCAGGTGTTGATGGGCGCTCGCAGCGATGCGCGTTATAAGAGTACGGGTGGGGCAGCGCAACGCATTCAACAAAAAAGTGACTTTTTTATTAACCGCAACCTTGTGAGTGCAGAGGTGCGTATTGGCTACGCTTTTGTAGAAGTATTTGGGCAGTACGGCCTGGTTTCCTTGTTCCAGAAGAAATATCTAGAATGCGGGGCGGCTGTTTATCCTATGGCGGCTGGTGTCGCTTTTAGACTTCCCTCACAGCAGTAGTTTTTAGCTAGAATGGTCGGCCACAATAACCCACTCTCCTTTAATTTTTTTCCATACAAGTGTAAAAAAGCCTTCTAGTTCATCGTTAGCACGCTTTAGATGCCATTTGCCAATAATGAGATGACTTTCTTTTGAGAGAGCTTCGGTATCTAGGAGCGTAAAGGTCAGAAAGCCCATTTCGGAAGCGTCCTTATAGTTTTTTTGGTAGTTGAGCAACACATTCTCCCAGCCGTATTTGATACCGCTTTTGCCAATAAAACGTAGCTGTGGCGACTCCCAATAAGCTGACATAAAACCCTTTATATCAGCCCTGTTCCATGCCTCTGTTTGTGCTTTTAGTTTCTTTAGAATCGGGGTAGGTATGTCGCTTTGGGCTTTTACCTCAACTTGCACGACCAGTAGAACCAAGCAGAGTACAGCTAAAATTCTGTATAACAACATTTTGCTTAAATTTTGCTTAAATAGACAACGTGCAAGCCCAAAAAGTTATTAGGAAGCTACCACGCCTTGATTATCGTCTTCTTCGCTACTAGTTTTCTTTTTTGGGAATATCAATGAGGCTAAAACACTGACAACTAGTATGCTTACCACAATCAATAAGGAATGATAATTCTCAAAGCCCACACTTTTGAGCCAAGAATGTAAAAACATTTTGAGACCAATAAAGATGAGCAAAAAGGATAAGCCTGTTTTTAAATAATGAAACAAGTGCATAATGTTGGACAAGAAGAAAAACATAGAACGCAAACCCATAATGGCAAATATATTGGAGAAGAAGACGATATAAGGGTCTTTGGTAACTGAAAAAACTGCTGGTACGGAGTCCACTGCAAAAATCAAGTCTGTAACTTCTACTATCATGACGGTCAGGAATAGAGGTGTTATCATCAGACGGCCCTTGCCTGTTTGCTTTTTACCTTCGCGTTTTCGGACAAAAAAGTTGCCCCCCACATAGCGCGGGAAAACCGCAAAAAACTTTGAAGTAAACTTGACCATCCAATGTTTTTCTGGGTCTATGTCTTCATCTTCGTCGCTCGTAATGAGCATTTTGCCACCTGAAAAAACCAAAAAGCCTGCAAAAAAATAAAGTATGATACCGAACTGCTGTATGATGGCAGAGCCTAAGAAGATGAAGATAAAGCGCATCACGATAGCGCCAATAATGCCCCAAAGCAATACCTTTTTGTAGTACTTTTGCCTAACACCAAATGAGGTAAAGACCAGAATTATTACAAAAATGTTGTCCACAGAAAGGGAATATTCTAACAAGTAGCCAGTAAGAAACTCAAGGGCAATATGTTGTTTGTAGCTCTGAAGAGATTTTTCAAAATTATCGGCAATGACCTTCACGTCTTCGGGGTGCGCTACGTAGGAAGTAATAACCCTGCTTAGGTCTTGCAAATTTTCAATGCCATGAATGCGGTGGCCGTTTGTATAAAGCAAAAAGTAAAAGCCTAAAGCAAAAGTTACCCAAACCAAACTCCATGTGCCTGCTTCTTTGAAAGAAACAACGTGGTCTTTTTTGCTAAAAACGCCCAAATCAATGAGCAACATTAGCCCTATAAAAAGCAAAAAGCCACTAAAAAACAGTATTTCGTGAATGCCCATAAGCTACGCGAGAGATTTTCTAATCCAACCTCTCCCTAATGATAATATGATTGAAGACAATAGAGCAGAACCAATTTTAAGATAAAAACCAAAAGCACATACAAATACTGCTTGCTGCTGGCGCTGTCATCAAATTCTTGTAAATGTGTATCCATACAACAAAAAAACAACGGCTATCTGTTAGAAACCCTGCACGGCTGTAACCTATTCAATTACGCTGCCAAAATTAGAATTTTAATTCAAGTTAAACAAAAAAAAGGGTTAAATGTTTTTAGTGAATGCTGCTGAATAGACACAAAACACCTTATAGTGGCCTTATCTTTATGATTTCATGCTGTTTTTTATATCGGAGTCTTCTCCTACCAAGCGGATAAAGATATCGTCCATTGTTGGCATTTGTTCCTGAAAAGCCAAAAGCTCGGTTTGTTGAGCAATGTCAGCCACAAGTGCAGAGTAGCTATTTTTGTTGAGGGTGCAAGTGGTTTCAATGTGGCCGTCTGTATTGACTTTTTGAGCCACTGTGTTGGCCAACTCGGACTGCCAGGCCTGCGTCGTTAAAATGCTGTAAGTGAAGTTTCTGAACTGCTGCTTGATGTCGGATTTTTTGCCTTCTAGTATTTTTTTAGACCTGTTTATGAGCGCAATATGGTCACAAAGAGATTCGACGGTGTCCATGCGGTGCGTAGAAAAAATAATGGTGCAGCCGCGTTCGCGAAGTGCCAAAATTTCTTTCGTTATCAAGTTGGCATTAACGGGGTCAAAGCCAGAAAAAGGCTCGTCAAGAATCAGGAGTGGTGGTTCATGCAAAACAGTTGCCACGAATTGTACTTTTTGTTGCATACCCTTTGAGAGGTCTTCCACGTTTTTATGCCCCCAGCCTTTCATTTCAAAAACATCAAACCAGTAGGCCAGTTTTTCTTTAGCAGCCTTTTCGGAGAGTCCCTTTAGGGCTGCCAAATACAAGAGCTGCTCTCCCACTTTCATTTTTTTGTAGAGGCCGCGCTCTTCCGGCATATATCCAATGGCATTGACGTGTTTGGGTGCAAGAGGTTCACCATCAAATAAAATTTTACCGCTATCGGCAAAGGTTATTTGCGTAATAATGCGAATCAGGGAAGTTTTGCCTGCACCGTTTGGGCCTAAAAGCCCATAAATACTGCCTTTGGGGACGCTCATGCTTACGTCATGGAGTGCCTGATGCTTTTCGTAAGCCTTGCTTACATTCTGAATATCAAGGAGTAGCATAGTTAGTAGTAAGCCAAAACAATTCTTTGGGAGGGTGTTTGGGTGTTAAAATTTTGACAAAATTATTCGTTTTTTTGATAAATATGACAAAAATTTATGTATATTTTTCAGACGGAGCGTTGTCATAGCGCGTTAAAGAACGTACTTTGCACAAAATTTTACTTGAATAGAATTTATAGGATTGGCCACCACATTATTGACGATACATGATAGACCTATATGCTCTAACTTATTTCGGTTTTAGATATTAGGTATCCCGTTAAATTCACTAAATTGGTGCCTCGCATACACACTGCATGAGCCTGAAGCACATAGTTGCTGAATCCTCAAAACCAGAGAATGAGAACAAGTAGCCATAGAACACGTAGAATTTGGTACAGAAGTTCACTATATTCGCAATTAAAATAGCTTTAAACTTATTGTAAGATACTATGACTGAACTATCCTGCCCTTTTTGTCAGTCGCTTAATGTGTTTTCGGCAGAACAATGCGCGAAGTGTAAGCGGCTGCTAAAGCCAACCACACGTCAAATAGAGAACTTGATATTGGAACTCAAAAGACTTCGTCAAGATACCAAAAGCCGTCTAGATGAATTAGAGATGCGAATTTTAACTGCTGAAAAACAAGTTGTTTTTTTTGAGCGGCAAAGAGTTTTCTTGAAAGAAGTTAAAGAAGAACCCTTGATATCTGAACAACAAATATCAGATATAGAGCAGCCCGTTGCCACTGAAGGCCCCCAAGAGGAGGTGTATGAGAAAGAACACACTCTGGTTTATGCAAAACCTGTCTATGAACAAGGCCAAGAAATGCTGCCTCACCAGTCGGATTTTTACGACCGCGCTAAACAACAACGAAAAAACCAAAAGCAAAAGAAAGCCCCCAAGGCCGAGCCAAAGCCCAGCGAACCTTTTGATTGGCGCAAGTATGTGCCTGATGTGGTTATAGAATTACTAATTGCACCATTTGCTCATCTTTTTGCGCTTTGGTTTAGTGCTTATGGTCATTATAAAAAAGAAAACAAGCTGCCTGTATTTTTTATGACGCTGGGCGGTATCGCTGCCTTCCTGATGGGTTTTGGCTATCTTATGCGCTACACTTCTGATACAGTTTGGGAGGCTTCCAAGATAGCTATTTCGGCAGTTAGCGCGGCTGGTGTTCTCTTTCTGGGGCATAGGCTACAAAGCCGCGATGAAAAGTTCAAAGATTATGGTTCTGCTCTTATTGCTTTTGGGGTGTCTTTGAATTTTCTGTGGATTTATTTCTTAAATGACTCGCCCATAGTACCGCTTTTTTTTAAGGAAACTTTTGCCTTTTTAATTCTTGTGGCACTCAATAATGCACTTTCGGCCTATCTTGCTATTAAGTTTAACTCTCGCGTGGTGCTAATACTGAGTTTGGTGTTGGGCGCGTTCTCGCCATTTTTTGCGCAAACCACACAAATTTCGGTGTTATACTTTGTCTATTTGTGGTTTTTGAGTGCAGCAAGCCTAGAAATTGGCCGCCGCATGAGCTGGGAAGTATCAGTCAAAATTACCTTTTGGCTCGTATTGGCAGTACATCAATTTATCTTTTTTAGATACTCTAATAGCTTGAATATGTGGGTCTTCTGCGGAATTTTGCACGCTTTCGCCTACTTGTTTATGTATTACGTTCTGCACCAGAACCATCGTGTCAAAGATACGCTACAAAAAGAGGATATTTTTGTTTTGGCAGCGAGTATGAGCCTTTTGGCCGCTGATATTTATGCCCTTTTTGATTTGCAAACGCGAACAGGCGGTTATGTTTTTTTAGGGAACACCATGTTTTTTGCCCTTATTTTTGTATTTCGGCGTGGGGTTTTGAGTCCTAAAATGCAGTCTGTTTTTATGTTATTAGCGGGTGCAATGTTAGCTTTTGCCGTGCCTTCATTGCTGGAGCGGGATTTATCTGCGCTGTGCTGGGGGCTAGAGGCGGTGGCGCTTTTGTATATGGGCTACGTGTTTGGGTTGCCTCTTGTACGCTATCAAGGTTTGTTAGTTTTGGCTTTGGCCATTCTCAAAACGCTATGGTTAGCTCCGCTCATTTATCAAAATTGGGGCATGGTTTTATGGAACGACGGCTTCCTTAACTTGTTGGGCATTGGGCTTATAGGTGCTTTGTTTGCCGTTGTATTTGAGCTCAGAAAAACAGAACGCACGGATTTCGAGCAGCGCGTTAATCTCTTTTTTCAAGAAATTTTATTGCTTTGGTTTGCATTTTGTGCTTTTACGGTGCTGCATTTTTATCTACGGGACTGGGCTTATCCGTGTATGTCGCTGGTGGGTGTGCTGTGCTTGTATGCGTCGCGTCGACGCGGACTAGTTTTTGCAGAGGTTTATAGTTTTGGGATTATACTCACACCACTGGCGGGCTTGTTTTTCTTGTTTGTTAGCATACAAGATTTGGCCTTTCGTGTGCTGCCTTGGTATGGGCGGGTGGACTTACTTCTGGTAGTTTTCTTCTTTAGCACTGTGCCCACTTATTACGAAAAGGTTGAGCCTGATTATAAAAAATCGCTCGTTTATATTTTCTCTACCTTGCTACGTGAGCTTGTTTTCATAGCTTTGCCTTTATTCTTTTTGCCTACTGTTTGGCGTTTTTATCCGCTATATTTTCCGTTGGCTGCTTGTGTTTCTTTGGCGGTTGTTTTTGTTATGTACGAATTTTTGAAGCGCTTTTGGTTGCCTTATGCAGCTATATTGGCGCTTTTGGGTGCTGCGTATGTGCAAATAAACTTACCTTTAGAACAGCAAAATATGGCTCTGATGAGTGCTGGCTTGTCTTTAATTTTCTTACTGGCCTACGCTGTTTACAAAAAGATATATACTGCTGATGCGTATAAATTATTTCCTTTTGCATTGGTATATTATCTGTCATTCTTCTACACTGCCCTTTTGGTATTCTTAGTTATGGTGCGTTTGGTTACTCCTCAAGACTTTATGACAGCATCATCGGCGGCGCTTCTTTTTTTGATGCTCCTCGTTGTTTTTAAAGATAAGATATATGCTTTCCAACCACTAGCCCATCCAACTTATCGTTTAGTACAGTTTTGGGCTATTTTCACGATACTGCACGCTGTTTTTGCCATTCCAACCTCTACTTTTGGTGTAGGCTTGGGCATTTATGTCCTGGTTTTGGGCTTATTGCTCTACGTAGTCTATGCGGACGAGGCTGCTTATCCTGCTCCAAAACGCGTTTTTTGGATAGCAGATGTCTATTTTGTTCATCTCTTGATAATGGGTTTTTACCGCGCTATTTTAATTCAGCACGGTGGTCTTTGGCTAGAAACCATTTTCACGGTGCTATGTTTTGTTCATGGCGTGGGCTTATTGTTCAGTGCGAGTATAGACCGTTATAAGCGCTTAATGACTCTGGCTGTCATCTTTTTTATATTTGCGGTCTGTAAACTTTGGTTTGTGGATATGAGCAATGCGGATATGGTTCGTAAAATTATTGTTCTGATGGCGGTAGGTTTGGTTCTTTTATTGAGTGCCTTTTTCTATGTTAAGATACGGGATAAGCTGGATAAAAGAGCATAGCTTAGTTTTTCGCCATTGCACCACTTTTCAAAAAAGTGCGCTTGTCGCCTAGTTGTGCGTCGTAGGAACGGAAAGGCGTTTCGTAGAGGTCTAGCTCATGCAGGGTTTCTAATTCGTTTTGGGCGTTGTAGAGCCAGCGGAAGTCCCCTTGCGTTTCTAGGCCCTTCAGGTTCAGACCAAAAGGGTCGTAGTGGTTTTCTTGCACGGCTTTGGTCATTTATTAATCAAAGGGCTTATCTGATACATTCCGCTGCCTTGAAACTCAAAACCAGCTTCTATATCAGGCGAAACAATGATAGCGGTATCTAATGCCTCATGATTAGAAACCCAATTTGTCCAAAGACCAAAATCAATCAATGTATCAGTCCTGCCTAATAGCTCGTAAAAATCATAAACTAATAAAAAATCAATCAATATCTCAATATTGACAAAAATTATCATACCAGAATCCACTGCGAAAATTCTTTTATCATCATTTTTTATCTGTGAACTACTGATAGTTTTCATATCAGATAAAAGGAATGAGGTGCTGCTTGGTGCATATTCTGCAAATGGAGTATCTGTATATGGAAACGCCATTTTTCTGATGTCATCAAGATTTACACCTGAGAGACGCGGGAGTAAATCCTTTATATACATGAGGTATAATGCGTCAATAACGATGTATTGTTTGCCAATTCTCAAAGAAATAGGCTCACCATTCATTGAAATATTTTTCATAAAAATTTACTTATATGGTGTATAATTCAAGTGATTAAGTCCATACTCTTCAAGAAGTCCCTCTGCAAAATTAAATATTTCAGAGGGCGAAGCCGATGGATTAGCACCTATAAAAGCACTCCAGCGTTGATTCCATTGACCATTCATATAACCAATTCCTTTCCCATGAATACCTTTCAAGTGTGATTCTGCACTAATTAGAACAGTATAATCATCAATATTTGAAATTCCTTGCTTTAAGAACCAACCTCTAAACTGCTGTGGGAGTATATGGTGACGATGAAGAACTTTTGCTCCCGTTAAAAGAATAGAACCAACTTTAGCATATTTAACAAGCTGAAGTGGTTCTAATAATACTCCACCCGCATTTAAGAACGCATCTGTACCGCTCATAGTATGCCCACCTATGGTTTTTCCATCGCCCCAAAGATAAGAAACTACATTAGCAATAGAGCCTGAAGGCGAACACTCCATGATAGCAGTTGCTATGGGTTTGCCTACTTCGGTGGCTTTCTTATCTAGAAAATTGACATACTTGCTTACTTTATCTTTAGCTGCATCTAAAAATCCAGGCTTTACTGGTGGGTCATTGTAGCCATCTTGATTTGGCGGCCTGCTTATATTTGGTTTATAATCGTTTGCATTAGGGCCACCTCTGGCGTTCATATTTTCCCAGCTTTTCGCCGCATTAAGCTGATGTTCAATGCTATTTTCTTCTGCAACAGCGCCGCTAGCGTTGCCACCCTCATCATCACCCGCAGACTGCTCTGGAGCAGGCATCTTTTCTAAAGTCATTTCTACGTTAGGCCCTGCGCTGGCGAGTGTAGGCATTTCTTTGATGGGTTCGAGCATGAGCGCGATAGAAAGGTCATCAAAATAGGCGCGGTAGAGCAACGAGCCTTATTTCTTCTCGTTCAGTTTACGCAAAAGCTCCTCTATGAGTTTGTCTTTTTCACTAAGCGCTTGGTCTTTTTCACTAAGTGCTTGTTTTTGTTCATTAAGTGCTTGGTCTTTTTCACTAAGCGCTTGGTCTTTTGCATTAAGTGCTTGCTCTTTCTCTTTCAGCTCTTTTTTCTTTTCGGCTAGTTCTTTGCGTAATTTTCGCTCTTTGCGCCCAAATAAAGCATTGAAGGTACGCCAAGCCTCTTGCTCGTCT